>NZ_CABVMM010000003.1 GCF_902499555.1 Mesonia oceanica | reverse complement strand
ATTGTCAAGGGAGGACTCTCCCGCATAATACGATACCGTATACAAACCTGCACTCTGGCCTGCTAATGCCTCTATATTGCTCTGCGTCAGATCGAAGGTTCCGAATTGTGATCCTTCTTCTTGACAAGTAAACTTATTACTCACTTCGCCTATTTCTACACTGGTTATCTCTATATCAAATTCTAAAATTGTAAAACAGTTTTCACTTAAATTATTTTCTATTCGTACATATATAACCTGACTGTTATTTAACGGATTGTAGTTTTCTGTATCAATAATTTCCCCTACTCCATCTTCTGCAGCTATTAGTGTTTCATAATAAGATATATTAAAAGCTTCTGAGTTATTCTCACCTTCAGAAATGACTACTGTATTTTGATTTAAATTTACCGTACTATCATCTACACCATTATCGCATCCGTAAATAGGTTGAGGCGAATTTAACTGACTTCCATCTAAAAAAGTTTCAATCATAAAACTGCTTGTCAAGTAACAATCTGGATTAGCATCATTTTGTATCCTTAAAAATATTTCTTGCAAGCTTGATGTACTCGCATAATTAGATGGAGTATTGATGGCTGATGATGTACCTAGATCTGCAGAAGCTTGGTCTTCATAGTAGATAACTGAATATTCATTGGGGTCTTGACCGTTGAGTACCGGACCTGTATTTTGTGTTAAATCAAATATTGCTATTTCATTAGGGGAACATTCTTGAAGATTAGCGGCAGCACCTATCTGGATTTCATTTAAACTGATTTCAAATTCACTGATTTCATAGCATTCGGGATGGTCTACATTTTCTATTCTTATATAGATGGTTTGGGAAGAACCCAATATTTCATATTCCTCTGTATCTGAAATAGGATCCTCCCCCAATTGTGCCCCTGCTTCGGTTTCATAATAGCTTATCATAAATTGTTCTCCGCTTTGGCCTCCCAATGCTAAAGGTGTGTTCTGGGTTAAATCGAATAAAATAGTTGATTGACCGGAATCACACAGTTCGATATCCTGCACTTCTATAATTTGTGGAGTTGCATAAGATTCTAATGTAATCTGAACAAAATCAAAACACTCTTCTAAACTTATGGCGAGAAAAACAGCATCATCACTGGTTATGTAAGCTGATGTATTATCAATAATATTTGTATTGTTATTTAAATCATTCTCAGTAGGGTAAAAAGTAGTAGTATATTGAGTTGGTAACCCTGATTCTATAATTGTCAAATCGTAAACCGCCATTCCGTTTACATCCTCACACGAGTTAAGCAAAGTATTTTCAGGTAATTGAATAGTATTTGTTAGATTTAATTCTTCGGTATAAACATTATTATCATCATCGGTTTCTGGCACCTCATTATCCGGATCTACAGATATATTTAAGATATAATCTGGTTCAGAAGGGTTGGGTGCAATTTCTGAAGGAATTGTAAAGGTTACTGTTTGATTTTCAGAACCGTCTATTGGGATTTCATTCTGGGTTGATAAAGGGTTTACTGATGTTATCTCTTCTCCATTCAAATAAATTTTTATTGGAGTATTTGCGGCCAATGCTTTCGTACTGTTCGTATTATAAACGGTAAACTGTACTTCCATCTCATCATTACCGCAAATTTCATCACCAGTAATATCATCAATTTCTACCGTCGCGTCCGGAAGTTCACTATTAATGACCATAGCTATATTATGTACGATAACGGCATCTTGACCTGTATGCAAATTAACTGTTGCATTAGTGTCTCCTATATTTATGTAATTTGAAATATCGTAAAAATCCAAATCCATACAATATACATTTGTTTCTCCTGTATAACTATTAGTTCCATTAAATGCATTATCCGATTCATTTAGGGAATTACTTAGAGCTATACCGTTGAAGTTAAGCTCTTCATTAATAGCCGTAGACACATCTCCTTCCCAAGCCAAAAATCCTATTTTAGCTCCCTCAGTATCAATAACTTCAAAATTAGATAACGAAATGTCTAAATCTGGATTATTTGAACTCACAAATTGAAACCCATCATAAATTCCTACTTGGTTATAATCTAGACTAGGATCTTCATAAACAATAATAATAGACCATCCACCAAAATTTAATCCATTGCTACAATTAGCTGTAAAACCATCCTGCAAATCAATATCCGAAAATGTATAAAGCCCATTCCCTGTAGACATTACTATATCCGTAACATTTGCAAAAGCTCCGAATACGTTATAATTGGCGGTGGTTTGAATAACTGCACTAAAATTTCTTTCTGATGTTATAGCTTCACCATTTAAGCTTACTTCAAAATCTCCAGTTCCAGCTCCTGCCCAATATAAATAGGCTGCTTCAACTGTTTGTCCGGGATTCAAACTCAAACTTGCACTTGAAGAAGTTAAAGGGGTGCAATTCATAAAAGAACCGTTCCATCCCATATTAAGTGTGTTACCTATAGCTGTAAAATCATATTTACCATTAAATTGTTGGTAAAGTGAGAAATCGTTATTATCTATTACTTCAACGGTAACTGAATCTTGGTATTGACATCCATTTTGTTCAGCAATTAAAGTAACGGTATAAGTTCCTGAACTATCATAAGTATAATTAACATTTAAACCATTCAAAACAACGTTATTCCCAAAATCCCAAGTATAAGTAATCTCTCCTTCCGAGGTATCCAATAAGGTTTCCTCTCCACTAAAAGAGAGTGTTTGCCCGTAATAAGTTTCATAAACCAAATTAGAATAAATTGAAGGTGTAATTCCGGTAATATCTATATCCGATTGAGAACAAAGAGGCAAACAAGAAATTTCTGCTTCCCAACCCGGTAAAGGTGATATTGATCCATCACCTATAAATTCAAAAGTTATACATCCAGAAGGATTATTACCTCCAGCAGTTACAGTTCCTGGACTGACTCCTCCAGTATACTCACCAATTAAAGGAGCATTTGTATTATCACCATCGTAGATGTATAAATAATCACCAGGGTTACTGGCCATTAAAAATAAAGAAAAATCTACTTGTATCCGTTGATCTCCATCTGCACAAATAGTTATTACCTGAGGGACCCCTCCATTATCGTTATACATGTTTGAAGCCCCCCCATTATCATAAAAATTACCAGAACATGTTTCTATATATTCTGTATCTCCTATTAAAATATCTTGAGCAAGAACAACTTCATTACATATAGTAAAAATAAGCACTAAAATTGATAAGTAATAATTTTTCATGATCCGTTGGTTTAAAAGCATTTACAACTATAACAATTAAATAACTGAAACACCTAATATTTTTTTTAATTTTTATAAAAAAACCGCCTAAGAAAAATTTCTTAGGCGGTTTTTTTGATGAATTACTGTTTTAAAACTACACTACTTTATTAATCACACACGTAATATACGCTATCTGTTCTTCATCTAATTCTGTATGCATAGGTAAAGAAATCACTTCTTTCACCAATTTATTGGTTACCTGAAACTTACTTTCTTCATAACGCTCATCAAGATAGGCTTTTTGAAGGTGAAGCGGAATAGGATAATAAATCCCAAAAGGTAAATTATTTTCTTGGAAGGTTTTTGCCAACTCATCACGCTTTCCATTAGTTACTCTAATGGTATATTGATGAAAAACATGAGTATCTTCTTCCCCTATAATTTTCGGAGTAATAATATTCTCATTGCTTTTTAGAGCTTCAGAATAAAGTTTGGCAGATTTTCTCCTTGCTGAATTATATTTATCTAACAACGGTAATTTAGCTTTTAATACCGCTGCCTGAAAACTATCTAATCTAGAATTCACCCCCACTACATCGTGATGATACCTTTCGTACATGCCATGATTCACAATCCCTCTAATGGTATGGGCTAACTCATCGTTATTGGTAAAAATTGCACCCCCGTCTCCATAAGCTCCTAAATTTTTAGAAGGAAAAAAAGAAGTTGCTCCAACATCACCCAAAGTTCCAGCTTTTTTAACCGTACCATCTTCAAAATGATAATTTGCTCCTATAGCCTGTGCATTATCTTCAATTACATAAAGGTTATGTTCTTTTGCAATTTTCAAGATTTCTTCCATGTTGGCCGGTTGGCCGTAAAGATGCACTGGAACAATCGCCTTTGTTTTGGGAGTTATCGCTGCTTTGATAGCTTCTACATTTATATTAAATGAATCTGCATCTACATCTACCAATACAGGGGTTAAATTTAAAAGGGCAATCACTTCTGCTGTAGCAGCAAAGGTAAAATCTGCAGTAATCACTTCGTCACCGGGCTTTAAGCCCAATCCCATCATAGCAATTTGCAAAGCATCGGTTCCGTTACCACACGGGATCACATGTTTTACGTCTAAATATTCTTCTAACTCCTTTTGAAATTGATGAACCTCAGGTCCATTAATAAAAGAGGTATTCTCTATAATATTCTGAATAGACGAATCTACTTGATCTTTAATTTCTTCATACTGACCTTTAAGGTCTACCATCTGAATTTTTTTCATCCTTTCAATTTTCTTGCTACGAAAATAAGAAATAAAGAAGCTATAGCCATTTATTTTTTGGCTAAAGCTTTATTTTAGCAAGAAATTTAATCCTGTTGAAGTTTATCTACGATTTTTTAATCCTTTTCACTGAAACAATAGCGCTTCCGCTAGTGGGGTTATTCAGTAAAAAATTGAAAAAATTTTCTAGCGGAAGAAAAACACTTTTCAAAGAATTAACCACTGCCAACCTAATTCATCAAAAAATTGTTTGGTTTCATGCGGCTTCTTTAGGAGAATATGAGCAGGGATTACCCATTATGCAAGAGATTTTAAAAGAGTATCCCGATTATAAACTTTTGGTTACTTTTTTCTCGCCTTCGGGTTACGAAGTAAAAAAGCATAATTCCATTGCAGATTACGTTTTTTATTTACCCTTGGACACCCCAAAAAATGCTAAAAAGTTTATTCAATTGGTTCAACCTGAACTAGCCGTATTTATTAAGTATGAAATCTGGCCTAATTTTCTAACTGAATTAAAACAACACCAAATCCCAAGCTTATTAATTTCAGGGGTCTTCCGAAGCAATCAAATTTATTTCAAAAGTTATGGTAAGTTTTTACTGAATGCAGTAAAAAGCTTCAACTATTTGTTTGTTCAAAACGAGGAGTCTTTACAAAGCTTAAAAGAGAATAAAGTTCACAATGCCATGGTAAGTGGCGACACCCGTTTTGATCGTGTTTTTCTTCAAACCAAAATGGACAACTCGCTTAGTTTCGTTCAAAATTTCAAAAACAATCTTCCTTGCATCGTTTTTGGTAGTACCTGGCCGGAAGGAGAAGAATATATTTCAACTTACATTAATGAGACTTCACATCGGGTTAAATATATTATCGCCCCACATCAAATACATTCCGAAAAAATAAATCAGCTCAAAAATAATATTCACAAAAAAGTGATTCTTTATTCTGAATTTAAAGATCAACATATAGATCTTAAAGAATATGATGTTTTACTTTTAGACACCATAGGTTTGCTCACCAAGGTTTATAGTGAAGCAACTATAGCTTACGTAGGTGGAGCTATAGGAACTACAGGATTACATAATATTTTAGAACCAGCTGTATTTGGAGCTCCTTTAATTATAGGTAATCATTTTGAAAAATTCCCAGAAGCCAAAATTTTACAAAAACTGGAAGGCTTAACTGCTATTTCAAATTATCGTGAATTTAAAAATGAATTGAACACCTTAGTTCAAAATGAATCATTCCGAACCAAAAAGGGGCAAATTTGTAAAGACTTCATATTAAGCAATACAGGAGCCACCAATAAGGTAATGAGCTATATATCAAGAGAAAAATTGCTCTAATTTTTAAGATTTCATCTACAAAATCATACTAAAATTAGAATTTTAATAAAAATTTATCATTCAATCTTATAGCACAAATGTTAAAATATATACTTTAGCCATTATTAACTATTGTATATAACTATGAAAAGAACTTTTTTAACACTAAGTTTTATATGCGGATTACTTGCTTTTACTTCTTGTAGGGAAGAAACAAAAACTAAAGAAGTCGTAAGGGAAGTTGAAGTAAAAGAGAAAAAAGAAGAAAAAGGCATTTTAGAACGTGCCGGAGAGAAAGTTGACAGTGAAGTCAATAAAGAGATTGACAAAAAAATAGATGAAATAGGAGACGATAACTAATCAATTATTAAAAATTAATTTAAAAACCAAAAATCATGAAGAAATCAGTTTTATTTTTAGTTATGTTATTCGCTTTTTCAACCACTTTCACTGCTTGTAGAAATACAGAAAAAGCAGAAAATGAAATGGAGCAGGAAGCCAATGAGATGGAAAACGATATGGAAGAAGCCGGTGATGATATGGAAGATGAAATGGACGACCTTGACGACGACGCAGATAGTGCCATGGATGATGTTAAAGAAGCAGCAGAAGATACGGGAGATGCTATCGAAAACGCCGCTAACGAAACCGGAGATGCTATCGAAAAAGGTGCAAAAGAAACAGGTGATGCTGTTAAAAAAGGAGCTCAAGAAGTAGAAGACGAAGTTGAAGGAAACGACGATATGTAATTCTAACTTTTAACTAGAAATAAAAAAACCTCTTCGAATTGAAGAGGTTTTTTTATGCCTGAAATTTACTATTGGTAAACTCTAATGTAATCTATATAAAACTGCTGCGGAAAAATGGAATCATCAACTTCAGGTCCTCCAAAATTCCCTCCTATTGCCATATTCAATAAAAAATAAAATGGATGGCGATATGGGTAAGTCTCATCATTTTTTTCTTTAGGTGAAAAGGTGTACACTTTTTTATCATCAATATAAAAAGTAATAGCGTCTTTATCCCAATCTATTTTATAAGTGTGGAAATCTGCTGTTAAATCCTCTACTCTTGTTTGCTTAGAATTAATAGTTTCTCCGTGACTGGCTGGCGTATGTAAAGAAGTATAAATAGTATCTGGTTTTCTACCTACAAACTCCATAATATCAATCTCACCAGATGCAGGCCAGCCTACTTCGCTAATATTATTACCCAACATCCAAATTGCCGGCCATAAGCCTTGACCTCCGGGAACTTTTGCCCTGATTTCGGCTGTACCGTACTTAAATTCAAACTTATCTTTAGAGTTTATCTTACCACTATAATAGTTATCACCCTCTTTATCGGCCGTAATGATGAGCATCCCATCTTTCACCTCAACACAATCTTTATGGTATATTTGGCGCTCATTATTTCCCCAGCCACAAAGGTTTGGACAACCATCACCTTCCTCGTAACTCCAATTCTCCATATTTAAATTATCTCCGGCAAAAGTTTCTTCCCAGATAAGTTTCCCATTTTGAGCAGAAGCAGAAAAAACAATTCCGCAGACTGCTAAAAGATTGATAATTAATTGTTTCATTTTCTATTTATATTGAAATTCTACTTGTTGAAGGTCTCTTGAATTGGGACCAATGAATAAATAAAATTTACCGGGGTCTGTGCCCCATTTTTTATCCCTTCCAAAGTAACTCAGCAATTCTTTATCAATCGTAAATTCTACTTTTTTAGACGCTCCCGGTTCTAGGTATATTTTCTCAAAACCCTTTAATTCTTTAATAGGTCTTGTAATACTAGCAAATAAATCCCTGATGTAAAGCTGAACCACTTCTTCTCCAGCCATTTTTCCGGTATTTTTAATTTCTATGGAAGCCTTAATTTCTTCGGAACCAGAAAAAGAATCACTGGAAAGCTGAATTTTTCCGTATTCAAAATTGGTATAGCTTAATCCAAAACCAAAAGGAAATAAAGCATCCCGATCGGCATCGGTATAATGTGAATAGGTTACTTCTGAATTTTCATTGGGTCTTCCCGTACTTTTCTGATTGTAATACAAAGGTTCTTGCCCTACATTTCTAGGGAAAGAAACCGGAAGCTTTCCTGAAGGATTGTATTTTCCGAATAAAACTTCTCCCACGGCATTCCCATGTTGTGAGCCTAAGAACCAAGTTTCTACAATAGCTGGAATATTTTGATCGCTCCAAGTTAAATCCATGGGTCTCCCGTTCATTAAAACCATCACTACGTTTTTATTCACTTTCTGAATTTCTTTCATCAGTTCATTTTGAACTCCTAAAAATCCAATATTGGTTTGGCTTCTTCCTTCACCAGATTGAAATGCATCTTCCCCTACTACTAAAATTACCAAATCTGAATTTTTAGCTAAATTTTTAGCTTCTTCAAAACCAGACTTGTCATTTTCATTGATGGTTAATGGAGAAAGAAAATTGCGCTCTCCGGTGCTTAGCTTTGCTCCTTCTGCATAGTTTATTTTTATTGAGGTTGGAGCGTGTTTTTTAATTCCTTCTAACACAGAAACCGCTGAATTTTGAATGGCTTGTGCCCGCCAGTTTCCTAAAGGAGAATCTTTATCGTTAGCCAAAGGCCCAATGACTGCTATAGATTTCACCTTATCTTGGATAGGAAGAATATTGTTTTCATTCTTCAATAGCACAATAGATTTCTTTGCAGCTTCTAGGGCTAATTGCTGATTTTTATTAGAATAAACTTCACTCTTTTCAAAAGATTCATTACAATACTTATAAGGATCATCAAAAAGTCCTAACCAAAATTTGACCCGTAGAATCCTTTTTACCGAATCATCGATTAAATCTTCAGAAATTTTTCCTTCTTCAACTAGAGAAATCAAAGAACTTTCATAAGCTCCGCCTTCCATATCCATATCGCTCCCTCCTTTTACAGCTAATAAAGCAGCCTCTTTTTTATTTCTTGCAATTCCGTGTGAAATCATTTCTGAAATAGAGCCCCAATCGGAAACGATAAAACCTTTCCAGTTCCAGTCTTCTTTTAACAAGTCCCGTTGCAAATAACTGCTTGAGGTGGCAGGAATACCATCGATCTCATTAAAAGAGTTCATGAAAGTGGCAACACCAGCATTTGCAGCGGCTTTAAATGGAGGTAAAATAATATTTTGTAATTCGTAAATACCAATATTTACGGTATTGTAATCCCTCCCGGCTTCTGCAAAACCATAGCCCGCAAAATGTTTGGCACAGGCAGCAATTGTTTTTGCACTGGCTAAATCTGATCCTTGAAAACCATTAATTCGTGCTACAGCAATTTTCGAGTTTAAAAAAGGATCTTCTCCGGCTCCTTCCATAATTCTACCCCAACGTGCATCACGGGAAACATCCATCATGGGAGCAAATGTCCAGTGAACCCCTGAAGCTGCAGTTTCCCTAGCGGCTGCAGCGGCTGTTTTTTCAGCTAAATCCATATCCCAGCTTGCAGTTTCACCTAATGGAACGGGAAACATAGTTTGATATCCATGAATAACATCATAACCAAAAATCAAAGGAATTTTCAACCTAGAATTTTCCATGATTAAACGCTGTGCTTCCCGTGTATTTTTTACGGAAACAACGTTTAGCATGGAGCCTACCAGTCCTTTTTTTAAGCGTTCTAGTTTTTTCTCGTTGGTAGTTCCTGTAGCTGGACCGGTAACATCCCAACTTCCGTTGTATTGAACCATTTGACCTACTTTTTCCTTAAGTGTCATTAAGGCCAGTACAGAATCTACTCTCTGCTCTATATTTTTTTCTTGTTGTGGCGACTTCTTAGATTGACTTGAAACCTTACAGGCATTCAAGCTTAGCATTAAACCCACAATGAGTACTAATAAATTTTTCTTCATCTGAAATTGAAAATGAAAAAGGCAGGCTAATTGAATTTCCTGCCTTTTTCTGCTATTAAAATATGAAAACAAATTTTACACTATTGATATACTCTTATGTAATCAATTTCCATCGCATCCTGTGTAAAGTTAGGATCTATATCTCCTCCTAAAGTTCCTCCCATTGCCACGTTAAGAATTAAGAAAAACTCGTGATCTACAAAGGGTGTGCCTTCCATATCGGTAAACTCATGAAAAGGTTCATCATCGACTAAGAAAACAATATGATCCTCGGTCCACTCCATAGAGTATTTATGGAATTCTGTAGCAACGTTTTCTACGAAAGTTCCTTGAGAAACTCCATTACCTCCAGAATTTTCAGGAAAATGTAGAGTTCCTAAAACTTCACCTAGGTTATTACCTACGTGTTCCATAATGTCGATTTCCCCACAGGTTGGCCAATCTACCGTATCAAAATTTTCCCCTAGCATCCAAATGGCAGGCCAAGTTCCTCCCGCTGACGGAAGTTTGGCTCTTACTTCAATTCTACCATACTGAAATTCAAACTTATCTTGTGTGGTAATTCTAGCAGAAGAGTAATTAAAGCCTTCTATTTCTTCAGCTATGACATTTATTTTTAAAGTACCATCGCTTACCTCAGTATTTTGATCTGTATAATATTGGACTTCACCGTTCCCCCAACCATTATTATTACCAATTTCGTAGTTCCAGAAATCTGTATCCAATGAACTTCCATCAAATTCTTGAGACCAAGCAGCTTCTTCAGGAGAATCTCCAGGGAATTCTGTTTCAAAATCGTTACCAGAATTACCTCCACCTCCAGCAGGATCTGTAGTAAATTTCAAGTACCAAGCCAGTTCTGAGTTTGATCCAGGGATAGCTCGGACGTACATATAATCATCCGAAATTTCAAGTATTTCGTAAGCGTTGGGTTCTATGTAATAAGCCATAAAACCACCATCTGCAATTATTATTTGTGTACCTGTCGTTTGATCTGCCGGCACACTTGAACTAGCAGCAGAAAGATTAACAGCTTTTTCTCCTGAAGTATCAAAACCTAAACATTGGTCTTGATCACCTCCGCCACCACCAACGCTAAGGAAATCTACATTAAAAAAAGTTGCTCCTTGATTGTCTTGAACGTATGTTATGTTTCCATTTTGTTCTGAAAATATCATAACATCATCATAAAAACATCCTTCACTTTCCTTTTCAAAAGGGGCTGCTGAATAATAATCCGGTGTTGCTGTATTCGCTGGACCTACTCCTAGATGTCCAGGTAAAGCTGCTGCTACATACCAAGTCTTACTTGCTCCGCCTGTTAAATAATTTTGTGTTTCTAGATCTTCAAAAGCGCTAAAAACAGTTACTGTAGTGGTTTTACTTGTACTACTTCCTCCAGGACCTTTAGCAATTACAGTTACGATATAATCATGAACCCCTGTGGATTTAAACCCATAGGTTACTTTACCATCAGAAACAATTTCTGACGTATTATCTCCATAAAAATATTCATAAGTAATAGCATTATCAGCCTGAGCATTAAACATCACCTCTCCACTCCCATCTCCATAAGGAAATTCTTCTGAGGTATTCAGAACAGTTGCTTCTAATGTTAAATTAGAGGGTGCTTCTACATCTCCAAACTCATATTCTTCTTCGCAACCGTAAAAACAAGTTGCCAGAATACAAAGCATTAAAATTGTTGAATTATATATTTTTTTCATAGTTATTAATTTTGCAATTCGATATCATCAAAATAATAGGTATTTCCCATTCCATTCTCTCCAAAATTCATAAATACAGTTACTATATCAATAGGTTCTGTTGTACTTATGCCTGAAAAATCAAAAGTTAATTCTTCCCATTGACTGGATCCACTTGTGGTAGTTTGAACTTCCATAAAATAATCGTTACCCTCTGCACTTGTTTCCAGTTTTAATAAAATGGGCGCATTTGCTATAGGAGACCATACTTTCATCTTCATTGTCTGAGATGATGAAAAATCTATTGCATTTTCAAGTATTATATTGGAACCCGCCCAAGTTTGCGAACCATTATCTTTAATCAGCTCTGTTACCTTATTTGATGTATTTCCATTCATATCGGGATTATCTACTACAGTAGAAGTCGCCCCTCCAAAATTCATCCAATTGTATTCTATACTTTCACTTTCAAAAGTTAATGGTAAATTAGGGAGAGAAACAGGTTGCTGATTTGCGTAAGAAATATCGTCGAAATAATAATCTAAACCTGTACCTATTGAACCAAAATCAAAGAAAAGTACCATTCGTTGATAGTTTTGATTTACATCTACTCCACTAAAATCAAATGTTATAGTTTGCCAAGCATTAGCTACGGTTGTAACTGCGTTTGCTTCTGCAAAAATCGCCCCATCTTGAGGGTCCTCAAATTTCAAGGTTACCGTTGTGTTAGCTTCAGGAGACCAAACTTTCATACTAATCGAAGTGTTTTGATTGAAATCTACGGGATTATCTAAATCCATAAATGCACCAGCATAGTCTAAAGAATTGTTTACTTTAAACATTTTAGCAACTGTTGCGCTAGGATTTGCATCACTCATATCTGGATTAGGCTCGATAGTTACCGGAGCTCCTCCAAATTCTGTCCAAGCATACGCACTCTGGCTCCCTTCAAAAGTAATTGGCAATTCTACAATTGTAGGACTTGCTAATTGAATATTATCAAAATAATAAGTTTCACCTGTACCAGAAGTATTGAAATTGAAAAATAAAGCAATGACCTCATATGTTATAGATTGATCTAGACCAGACAAATCAAAGACAATGGTTTCCCATTCGTTCGCTACTGTTGTAGTTGCTTGGAATTCAACAAAATTATCTGAATTATCACTATCTTCTATTTTAAATAGAATTGGTGTTCCTACAGTTGGCGAATAAACATCCATTGAAATAAAAGAAGTTGTACTGAAATCTATGGCTTCATTTAATGTCACAGAAGTTCCTGCCCAAGTTTCTGAACCTGCAACTTTTGTATAAGAAGCAACAGTTTCACTATTATTAACTTCACTTGGTGCCGGGTTACTCACTAAAGGTACTCCTGTAGCTTCTCCTCCTCCAAAATTGTAAAAAGTATAATCTACCGTTTCTGACTCAAAAGTAATTGGTAAAACTAGGGGATCTACTATCTCAATTTCCTCTGTATATGTGGTTGTTTCTTCACCTCCACTTAAGGCAATAACGGTAATGGTATAAGTTCCTATACTGCTATACTCGTAGCTTACCGTTTCACCTATCATCATAGGGGTTGCGGTTTCACCTTGTTCTTCGCCAAAATAAACTTCAAAAGCTGCTGCGTTAACTGCTTCTGCCGAAACATTTACTAAAAACGGATTACTCGCATCTTTTGTAATGGTCACTTCTAAATTTTCTGGAGCAGAAAAAGAGACAACTAAAGTTTGTGTCATTGAAGCGGTATCTCCTGCTAAATTCATCGCAGTAACGGTAACTTCATAAGTTCCTTCTTCATAAACGTGAGTACTATTATTTCCTGTGGAAATTTCTTCAGATACTTCACTTCCATCTCCATAATCTATAATAAAACTGTTAGCTCCTTCTCCAGAAGGATACATCGTTACCTCTCCTGAATTATCTTGTGTGATGGAAAAATCTACAGCGATATTCGTAGGTGCCCCAGTATTTAACTCCTCTAAACCTTCATCTTCTGTACAAGAGGCTATTACTATTAGTAATAAGCTATAAAATAAGTATTTAATATTTTTTTTCATAATCATTAAATTTTAATAACCTTCATTTTGTTTCCAGTTTCCATTTGAAAATTGAATTTCTTCTAATGGAATTGGAAAAACTTCATTTTTCCCTGCAGTAAAACCTTCAATATTCTCTGTGGCCCTTCCGGTTCTTACTAAATCGAAGAAACGATGACCCTCTCCCATCATTTCAGATCTTCTATCTGCATAAATATCGTCTAGTAAAGCATTTCCACTTGTACTTACGTCATCCAAACCTGCACGGTTTCTAACTTGATTTAAATAGTTTCGTGCTTGACCTTCGTCTAAATTACCTCTTACCATCGCCTCTGCAGCCATTAATAATACATCTGCATAACGAATTGCTCTATAATTATTAGGCTGTGTTAAATTTGCATCTCCTAAATTATCGTTTTGACGAGGTAAATACTTTCGGTTGTAGTAACCTGTATGACCTGTTTCTGGATCTTGATTTCCTATATTATAGGTAGCTCCTGTTTCTGCTGCCCAAGCTTCAATATCTAATACAGTCACATCTTTTCTGGCGTCTCCACCTTCAAAAGACTCATAAGCTTCTTGAGTTGGTAAGTTAAAACCATAGCCTGATGCAAATACGGGACCGCTATATCCTCTTATTCCACTAAAACCTACCATAACGTTTCCTTCACTACATTGCAGACACTCAAATCCGGCACCTTCTGTTCCTGTATATTGAACTTCAAAAACAGATTCTGGACTATTTTCTGCTAAATACTCGAAAAGGTTCTCATAATTTTCTCCTGCTTCAGTACCATATAAGTGATATTTCCCTGAACTGATGACTTCATTAAACTGTGAAGCTGCTTCTGAAAATTTTTCTTCATACAAGTATACTTTTCCTAATAAAGATTGAGCTGCTCCTTTTGCAACCCTGCCTATTTCCGGAGCATCTTCCGCTAAGTTATCCACAGCATACATTAAATCATTTTCAATATAAGTGTAAACTTCTTCTTTTGAAGCTCTAGGAAAAGTGGTTTCATCTCCTAACACAAATTGCCCTTCCGGTTTGATGGGAATTGGACCAAACCATTTTAATAATTCAAAATTAAAGTAAGCTCTTAAAAAACTTGCTTCGGCAATAATTTGCGCTTTTCCTTCAAAATCTATTTTATCTTTATTTTCAAGTATATATGATGCTCTTTGTACGCCTGCAAAATTCCAATCCCAAATATCATCTAAATTATCATTTATGGGAGTATGCTCCATTCTATCTACTTGTTGCCAACCTACTACATCGTTAGCACTTTCTCCTCCTGCGTGGGTGTTATCTGAGGCAATTTCTCCTAGAATTACATTCACATATGTAGATTGCAATATATCATAAGCACCAATTAACGCATTGTTATAATCATCTTCTGAGGCGAAATAAGTCTCTGAGTTAATTGTATATCGAGGATTAACATCTGTAAAATCGTCTGAGCATCCTAAAACAGCTAATGATGCTAAAACAATAGTTGCTATTTTTTTATTTATTTTTCTCATAGTTCTCTTTTTAGAATTGAATATTTACACCTATGGTATAGGTTCTTGGTAATGGGTAAAATCCATAATCGATACCTCCTCCAATTGGTTCTCCTGTGGAAGCGGTAGGATCATACCCCATATACTCTGTAAATGTGTAAACATTATCTACTTTACCATATATCCTGAATTTATCTAAGTAAGCTTTCTCGGTAAACTTCTTTGGTACGGTAAATCCTAAAGTAATTGTTTGAATTCTTAAGAAAGAGGCATCTTCTACAAAGAAATCTGAAAAAGCATTGTTTGAAGTTGACTCTACTGTTGCTCTTGGAACGGTATTACTAGTTCCTGGTCCAGTCCATCTATCTAATTTATATCTCAGTTTATTTACATTAGGTTGACTTCTCTCATAATTTCTAACCATTTCTTGTCCTAGGTTGGCAAATGAATAGGCTGAAAAATCAAAATTTTTATAGTTAAAAGAAAAGTTTAGCCCCATAGTTATATCTGGAATTGGATCACCAATATTGGTTCTATCATTTTCATCAATTACCCCATCTCCGTTTAAATCTACATAACGAATATCTCCTGGTTTTGCATTTGCTCCTAAGGCTTGCTGAGAAGGATGATTATCTACTTCATCTTGAGTTTGAAAAACACCATCTGTTCTATAACCATAGAAATATCCCATCGGGAAACCTTCTTGCATTCTAGCAGGAGCTGGCTGACCAACGCCAAATCCGCCTCCTTCAATATAACCAATACCATTATTCACCTTTGTTACCTCATTATTCAATAAGCTTATATTATAATTGATAGAAAAAGAGAAGTCTTCTGAAACATTATCATTATAGCCTAATGAAAATTCGTGACCTTCATTCACAACTTCCCCTGCATTAACAGTTGGCCCTGAAGCTCCTGGCGCACCAGTACCTAAAATACCAGAAACCCTTAAATTACTTATCAAAAGATTGTCTCTTCTATTTTTAAAATAATCATAAACAAAATTGAATTTATTATCTAAAAAATTTAAATCTAACCCAATATCAAGTTTTTTAGATTCTTCCCATTGAATGTTTGGGTTTGGTAATGCTCCTAAAGCATTTCCGTTTACTAAAGATTGGTCGGGACCAAGTACGTAAGTTGCTTCTCCATCTAAAAGAGACAAATACTTAAAGTCATCAATTAAATCACTTCCTAAAACCCCGTAACTACCTCTTATTTTTAATAAGTTGACGATATCACTATCATTTAACCAGCTTTCTTTAGACATTACCCAACCGGCAGTTACCGAAGGGAAATAGGCTACTTTGTTATTGGGCCCAAATCTAGTTGAAGAATCCCTTCTTAACATCGCAGAAACTAAGTATTTATCTCTAAAGCCATATTGAAGTCTACCAAAATAAGAAAGTCTTCTAAAGATAGATGCATACGAACTATTTGTTTGATTCTCTCCTATCCCATAAGCAGAACCTAAGTCTGCAAACTCCCAGCTATTGGCATTTACATCTGTTCTTGTTCCATATAAGCCTTCACTTTTTACTTCGTGAATGGTTGTACCTAATAAAAAAGTTACATCATGATCTTCAGCAAAAGTATTAGTATAGGTATTAAAAAGTTCGGCTGTATAATCATTTGTAAAAGATTTCCCCAAGGATACTGAACTATTTGGAGTAGTATAAATTTTTCCTGTACCATAATCATAAATAGGTGTAAAATCCCTATCTCTCGTGTTAGCTCTATTGAAACCAACTCTCCCTTTAAAGTTTAAATTCTTAGCATAGTCTATACTTGCTTGAACAGTTCCACTAAGACGATCTACTACACTGTTGTTATAGGTGTTTCGAGTTTGAGTAAGCGGATTGACAACTTCATTTCCTAAATTAATAGTTCCATCTAAATTATCTTGATCAGGAGAAATTACCGGAGCAATATTAGCTGCATTAAAAAGTACAGACCCTAAACTAAATGCATTAATATCTTTAACTTGAACGTTTGTATAAAATAATTTTGTGGATAAATTGATGTTATCAGTTAAATCTACATCCAAAGTCAACTTTGCTGTATTACGTTCAAAATTAGACTTTTCGGGAGCAACAATACCTTCTTGGTAAAAATTAGAAGCACCTAAGCTATAGCTTACTTTTTCTTCACCACCCCTAACTGAAAAGTTATGACTTCTAACCATTGACTGTTTAAAAACTTCATCCTGCCAATCGGTTTCATTTTCCAGATTATTTACGTTATTAAATGGAATATCCTGACCTGAATTAGCATAAGACTCATTTATATAAAGAGCATATTCTTTGGCGTTTAACACTGGCAGCTTTCTAGTAGTTTCTTGTACTCCGGTATAACCATCATAACTAACACGCATTTTTTGATTTTTTCTACCTTTCTTGGTGGTCACTAATATTACACCATTTGCTCCAGCAGTACCATAAATAGCAGCCTGTGCATCTTTTAGTACAGTTATATTCTCTATATCCTGTGGATTTAAATCTTGCAATCCTCCATTAAATATAAAACCATCTACTACAATTAAAGGAGAAGCATTTACATTGGTACCAACACCTCTAATTCTAATATTTGCATTAGAACCGGGAGACCCTCCATTAAAAGTAACATTTACCCCCGATGATGTTCCTTGTAAAGCTTGAGCAACATTCGCAGGTTTTAACTGTTCGATAGTTTCTTCCCCTACTGAACTAACCGCTCCGGTAACTTCATCTCTTTTCTGAGCTCCGTAACCAATTAACACCACCTCTTCCAATGCTTCGGAATCGGGTTTTAAAACTACATTGACGGTTGTTTGATTATTGGATACAGGAATTTCTTGTGGTTCAAAACCAACATAGGTGAATACCAATATGTCACCTCCTTTTAAATCCTGAATAGTATAGTTACCGTCAAAATCTGTAACTACACCTGTGTTTGTGTTTTTTACCAATACATTAACTCCCGGCATGGGCATTTGTGTTTCTGCTTCTGTCACGGTTCCTGAAACCGAAAACGTTTGAGCAAATGAGCAAACCGGAATTAGTAACAATAAAATTAGTAATAGCTTTTTATTCATTTGTTGTTGATTTGATTTGAAACTAATGTATTAAGAAAGTGTTAACCGCAAGTATAAATTACCTCAACAAAAAATATACATTAGCAATTATTTAGCTTTAAAATAGCGATAAATCAATTTTAAGCCTTTAAAAATTAGGAATTCTTAATATTTAAAAATTATGAAAATTTATTCTGATTTTCAACATATTAAGCGAATGTTGAGGTAATGTTGAGGTAAAATGAAGAGTTGTTGAGTGCTTAGAAAGTTAAAATATACTCCACTAAACCTTGTTCATGATCTAATTCCATCTTTTTACGCAAACGATATCGTTTAATCTCTACACTTCGTACTGAAATATTTAGCAACGGGGCTATTTCTTTAGAGCTTAAATTTAACCTTAAATACGCACAGAGTTTTAAATCGTTTGAGGTTAAGGTGGGATGCTTTTCTTTTACCGATTGTAGAAAATCTTTATCGGCATTATCAAAAGCTTCTTTGAATAATTTCCAGTTATCTTTTTCAGCAATATTTCTATTAATGATTTTTATTACTTCTTGTATGTCTCTTTTTGATTCCGAATTGGAAAGTTTATTTTTTAATTCAGATAAGAATTCATTTTTCTTAATGATATTCATCGTGGAAGCAGCTAGTTCTCTATTTTTAGATTCTACTTCCGTTTCCAATTGTTTATTTTGAAGGGTCACTATTTCTTGCTGTGCTGCAAGTTCTTGCATTTCTAGTTTCTTCTTATTTTTCTGAATAAGTTTTTCTTGCTGTTTTTTATAGTAATTGGTATAAACCCTATGGGTAAGAAAAAACAAAATCAATAGAAAAATAACATAAATTACAATAGCTGCGGTAGAAAGATACCATGGCTTTAAAACTTCAAAACTATATTTCTCTACATTAGACTCATCTTCTTTTAGTTTACCTTTCA
Organism: Mesonia oceanica; assembly: GCF_902499555.1. Taxonomy (GTDB): domain Bacteria; phylum Bacteroidota; class Bacteroidia; order Flavobacteriales; family Flavobacteriaceae; genus Mesonia; species Mesonia oceanica. Next base: position 367,003 of record NZ_CABVMM010000003.1, on the reverse strand, counting down.
CTTCTAAAGTATATTCTCCGAACGGTAAATTTTCAAAATTTGCTTTCCCTGAAGTATTCCAAGCAGACCAAGTGTTGTTATATCCTTTTAATCGGTAACTATATTTAATGTCATTAATCAAATCGTATTGAGGTACACTAAAGGAAAAATTAATATAGTTATTCTTATAAGGCAGCTCTATTCCATCATTTTCTAGGAAAAGCCTCTTATAGTTATTTCCCTTACCTGAAAAGGATACTGAATTTATTTTTAAATCTGATAAGATTAATTTATTGAAAGGAATTTTAAACGTTACATATCCAAAATTAGAACCTACTAAATAGGTATTTTCATCTAAATACGAAATGTTCTCAAATCCAGTAGAAATTCCCCTTAAATTAATTGGAATAGGAATTTTCTCAATTTTTAGTTCATCTTGAAAAGCATCTTTGGTGATTTGAAAAAGATATTCTTCACCAAATGCCCACCAACTATTGCCTATCTTTTTAGAAATGCCCGTAATTCGGTTTTCATTTTTGAATAGCTTATTAAACTTTTCAGCTAAAACAAATTCATCCTTTTCGGTAGAATATTCATAAATATTTTTCGCAGTAGATACGTATAACTGATCATCAAATATAAATACAGTTAGCGCAGCTCCTTCATTAGTAAAGCTATAATTATTTAAGACCGAAACTTCACCAGTCAATGTATCTACTTTTGTTTTATATACCCCTTTATGATCATGCCCTACCCATACATTTTTATTTTTATCAATAACTATATTTCTAGAAGAGAGGTCATAATTATTCAATAGCTTAAAATCTTTGCCATCTTTGCTAAAGCTTAAACCATTATAATGACCTTGTAAAAACCCGTCATTAAATTCCTTGATTTGCCAAGTCCCAGAAAGGGAATAAACCTGTTCTACTTGACTAGGATTTTTCAATAAAAAAGTACCTTTATCATGCCCTATCAACAAATCTCCCTTTACTTTTTGAATACTCCATACCTGCCCGCTTGTATTGGGTACGAGCGTAAAACTTTTCTCATTTCCTTTTCGCACATAAAGTCCCTGATTAGTTCCTAAATACAACCATTCCCCTTCTTGGTAACTACAATAAACGGTACCAATGTCCCCAAATGTATCTGTGAATATTTTCACAGAACTGTTTAAATTCACTATACTTATTCCATTATCCAAACCTGTCCAAAGGTTTCCATCATCATCGCTAAATAAAGAAAGAACTGTATTATTTAGTAAATTGGGCTGTTTAATATGAGTTAGACTTCCATTTTCCAAGTTAAATAACTTCAATCCATCACCAATGGTACCTAAAGCAAGAATGTTTTTATTGATTAATTTAGCAACGAAAATACTTTCTCCTTCCAATTGTTTTATGGCTAGAGGATGATTTGCAACTAATGTAGAATCTTTCACAAGATAAATACCTTGGTTACGGCTAACTATATATTTCTCTGATTTGTATTCAAAATAATCAACAATCAACTGATTTTTTAATTCTGCGTAAGGAACTATAATTTTAGGTTCGTCACTACTAATTTCATAAAGCCCTTTTTCTGCTACCTGATAGTAAAGCTTTTGATGAAGTTTAAATAAATTAGTAATGGTATATTCCGAAGGAATCACAACCACCTTCCCCGTATTTAAGTTATAGCTATACAACCTCCGCAAACTTTGAAACACCACATAATTGGCTACTGTTTCAATATGCCAAAACTGCTCTCCATCTAAGAAAGGACTATCTACTAACTCGTTTAAACTTGTATAATTAAGCTCTCCTTTGTCATCTTCTTCCCAATACCCAAAATCCATATAAGAACCGGAAAAAATCTTTTTATCTATATATTTAACTGAGCGTAAAAAAGAACCATCAGGAAGTTGGTTTAATTTCCATTGTTCTCCATTAAAACTTAATAAACCTGAATTATTGGCTACATAAATATGATGATTTTCATCTTGGGTAATCATCCAGTTTTGATTACCGGCTTTGTAATCTTTGGCAGAATAATTAATAATAGGCGGTAGTTCCTGCCCATAAAAATTAAAGCATAAACCAAAGAAAAAAATTATATAAAGAAATCTCATACATTATAAAACTTGATGATAAATGTATTAATTTTACACTTAATATTTTTTAAAGCAAACTATTATGAAGAAATTATTCATTGCATTCTCTGCATTATCTTTAATCTTAGCGACTTCAGCTTGTAGAGAAACTACTAAAGAAAAAACTGAGGAAGCAGCAGAAGCAATTGGCGAAGACGTTGAAAACGCTGCAAAAAAAACCGGTGATGCCATTGAAAGAGGGGTTGAAAAAACTGGTGATGCCATTGAAAAAGGCGCAGATAAAGTAGAAAAAGCTGCCGAAAAAGCAGATAAGGAAGCAGAAGAAGAAATTCATGAAGAAATGCACGAAGATCACGGGCACGACCACTAAAATTTCTCTTACCCATCAATAATTAAGAAGCCGAATATTTTATTCGGCTTTTTTATTTTAAAAAAATACTGCTGCAAGCGGAACTAAAATCAATGCAATTAACATCGAAAGTAAAACCAACAATGCCGATTGTTTTTCATTTGATTTTAAAAAGGACGCAAAAACCGTAAGGTTGGCAGCAATAGGAAATAACGCCAATAAAATAAGCACCTTTGTTTCTTCGGCATTCAAGCCATTTACAAAATTGTACTCAATCCCTAGCAAAGCAGCCATAATTAAAACAGAACTCAACACTCTAACTCCTAAAACTTTCAAATAATAACTCCACCTCAGCATTTTGAAATCTACTTGTGCAATATTAATCCCAATAATGAGCATTCCGGCAACTGAAACGATAATCCCAAAAAAGCTAACTACCGGTTCTACTACAGTTGGGGTATGAAACCCAAAAATTTTCAGAATAACTGCCAATACAAAAACATATACAAAAGGAACCTTAAAAATTTCTTTTACCGAATGTTTTCTACTAAAACGCGTACGTGCTACTTGAAAGTAGCCTACAATATTTCCATATAAAGCTGAACCTATATAAATACAGATTAAAGTGGTGATAGCATGTTTCCCAAATAGCGAACTCACCACAGGAATACCAAAAAAAGCCACATTATAAAATGAAAAACCACTTTTTAAAAGACTCCTGCTTTCCCCTTTCCCAAAAGTTTTATGCACAATGATCGCAGGAAAAATCATAGCCAGTGAAAGAGTAAAAGAAATAATGGGTAGGATAGTTAGGTTTTCTACCGATGCTTCCAGGACGTGATTAATCACCAACACCGGCATAAAAAAGAAAAGCAAAGGTTTAGAAACTATATTCTTGGGAATTAAATTTTTTCGAGCTAAAAAATAACCTAAGGGAATGCATAACAAGTAAGGAATTAAAGTTTTGTATAAATCAATAAATACGGTCATTCATCTGTATTTTAAATAAAATATCTTTAGCAGCAATCATTGCGGTTTTTACATTAAACCAAACTGAATTCACATCTAAAAGCATCCCATTGTTAATATGTCCCAACGCATACATTGGTAAATCTTTTTGTGGGGTTACCACATGCATTGTTCGTTCATCTACATAAATCCCAGTTAATTTCATGAGTAAATTTTAAAAAACTTTGAAATTAGGTAAAGGCTCAAACCTTTTCAAATGTTTATTAAAACTTTTAGTTTTTGTTATTACTTCACTTTAAAGCATACAAGAAAATTGTATTTTTAGTATTTTTGAAGTTTTGCATAACTCCGGTTATAAATTAAATAGGTATGAAGAAGAAAATTACGATTAAAGAAATTGCCAAAATCTTAATGGTTTCGGTTTCTACTGTGTCGAAAGCAATGAATGACAGTCCGGAGATTAGCGAAAAAACCAAAAAGAAGGTTAAAGAACTAGCTAAATTTTACGGTTATACGCCCAATCACATTGCGGTGAGTTTAAAAAACCAATCTACTTTTAATATCGGAGTGATTATTCCAGATATACAAAACTCATTTTTAGCTGAAGTTTTAAAGAATATTGAAATCACTGCAAAGACAAAAGGCTACCGAATTATTACTTTTTTTACCGGTGAAAAATCGAAAGAAGAGAAAGAAAGTTTAAAGATTTTAGCCAATGGAATGGCCGAAGGTATTATTATGTGCCCTTCTGAAGAAACATTTGTTTTAAAAGAATTTGAACACATTAAAAATATTGCAGAAACCACTTCATTAGTGACCTTCGACCGACTTCATGAAGAATTAAATTACAATTCGGTTTCTGTAGATGACGACCAAAGTATTTTAAAAGCTTGTGCACATTTTCAAGAAACCCAAGCCAAAAATATTTTGTTTGTTTCCTCCATTGGTTGGCTTTCGGTAGGAAAAACCCGAAGAAAGACCTTTAATTCTTTTATAGAAAACCATACAAATATTGATGGTGAGGTGATTGAAGAGCACGAAATGGATGATTTACGCAAAAAAATTGAAGAGAGGATTACCAATAAAGAGCTTCCTAAAATTGATGCGATTCTTGGTGCCGATATAGAATCTACCCTTATCGCCAATGCTGCCATCAGTAAAACCAGTCTTAAGTATATTGATGAAATTTCGCTTATTGGTTACGTTAACAAGCGCCATAACGAATTACAATACCCGCAGATTTCTTACATTAATCAATTTCCTGAAAAAGTTGGAGAAAAAGCAGTTGAATTACTTATTAACAGTTTAAAGGATGATTCTTCTAAAATTAAAAAAGAAGTTATTAAAACCGAAATTGTAGTAAAAGACACTTCCAAATAAGCAATTTATGTGGAAAGCAGCTATAGAAGCTATTCAGCAAAACAACACAGAATGGCTTCATAAAAACCGCTTGATCTTTCAGCAGTTCTTTTTTCAGCAGAATCTAAAACCGCAGGGACAACTTTCTAAAGAGGCTTTAACACATCATTACCAAGGCAAGCTTTTCAAACTATTTCTAGCTGAAGATTATCAAGGTTTGGCCTTAGATTTACACCAAGGCGCAAAATGGATTGAAAATGCTTCTTTTCTAGACGGAAATTGGGGCTGGTTATTAGGTATTGGCGTTGGTGGCGCTTATTTTGCCGATTATTGCGATGAAGAAATTGCCCAGCAGTATTTTTCAGCTGAAAATGCCATAGTAGCGGGAAGTGGAAAACCTTGCGACCAAGCAAAACCTGCTGAAAACGGTTTTGAAATAACTGGAAATTGGAAATACTGTAGTGGCTCTGAACAAGCATCTTTTTTTACTGCCGTTACCTTAGTAGACAAAAAACCACAAGCCTTCATTATCCCAACTTCTTTGGCAAAAATCAAACAGGACTGGAATGCAATTGGCCTACCACTTACTTGTAGTCATTCTATTGAAGTAGAGAAAGCACTTATTCCAAAAAATTATTTTTTCGATTTATCACAACCGCCTAGAAAAAACAATTATCCTATTTCTACTTATTCCTTTTTGGGATTTGCAATGGCATGTTTTGCACCGGTAATTACAGGTATCACCAAAAGTCTTTTCCACGATGCTGAAAACTTTCTAACCACAAAAAAGGACGTTTGGCAAACCTACCAACCAGAACGTTTTCAGTTGATTTCAAAAAAGATAGAAAAAGTAAAAATTGAAATTGAAAAGCGTTCGGATACATTTTATCAAGTAGTCGAAAAAAGTTGGAACAGCCATCTTCAGCAAAAAAACACTTTGCAGGACGAACTCATGAATTCCGGTCAAAATTTAGCAGACTATTGTTATGCTGAAGCTTGTGCAATCATCCCACTTCTTGGGATGGATGCTATTGAAAAAACAGCCGAAATTCAAAAACAATTTCAGGATTTGCAGACGGCTTATCAACACATGATTTTTAGAAGTTTTAACCTCTAATTTTCACACTTCCTGTATTGTTTTTATCCCTATCTTTCAATTAAAATTTCAGGGGTTAATTATGAACGTAGAAATTCAAGGACACCGTGGCGATCGTGGCAATTTTCCAGAAAATACTATTCCGGCATTTTTGAGTGCTATAAAAAAAGGCGTAGATGTAATAGAAATGGATGTCGTTATCTCTAAAGATCATCAAGTCGTGGTTTCTCACGAACCTTTTATGTCTTCACTTTATATGCTTCAGCCTAACGGGGAACCTATTTCTAAAGAAAATGAAAAAGACTTCAACCTTTTTCAAATGAATTATGACAGCATAAAGCAATTTGATTCAGGTTCTAAAGGAAATAAAAAATTTCTGCAGCAAAAAAACATGAAAGCCTATAAGCCATTACTGACAGAAGTAATTGATACCGTTGAAGCTTTTATAAAAAAGGAAAAAATACCTGCTGTAAAATACAATATCGAAATTAAATCTGAAGCAAAAGAATATGGAAAGTCACAGCCATCACCCAAAGAATTTGTAGCATTAGTTACAGAAGTTTTGAAAAATAAACATGTACAGCATCGAGTAATTTTACAGTCTTTTGATGTGAACATTCTAGAAGAAATTCATCTCCATTTTTCAGATTTTAAACTTGCCTACTTGGTTGAAACGGGTAATTATGAACAAAACAAAAACCTTTTAAGTTTTCAACCAGATATTTACAGTCCTTTTTACCCACTTCTTTCTCACAAAAGTATGGTCGAGGAAATTCAGCAAGAAAACATCGCTGTAATTCCTTGGACGGTAAATAAAAAACAAGCCATTTTAAAGATGCTTGATTTTAAGGTGAATGGAATTATTACAGATTATCCCGAACGGGCTATTACTTCTTTAAAATCGCATAAATAGCAAGACTAATCCATTTTCCGTTTTTCTTTTCACAATCAACCATCGTACCTTCATGGATAAATCCGGTTTTTGCCATGGCCTTACGGCACTTTGTATTATTGCTTTCTACAAAACCTTCAATCCGATGAAGGTTTAGTTTTTCAAATCCGTAATCCACAATCTTTGGCATTATTTCTTGTAAAATACCTCTTCCCCAATGTTCGGGTAACAGCCACAAACCAATTTCTGCTTTTTGATGCTCTTCAATTAAATCATTTAATCCACCAGCTCCTAAGAATTCATCAGAGGTTACATCACAGATGGCAAACCACTTTCCGCTACCGGAAACTTCCAAATTACGAAACCATTTCATTTGTTCTTTTGTTTCTTCCAAAGAAGAATAACTAATTCCGTAGTTTTCAATTACGGCAGGATTAGAAAGCCCTTGGTAAACACTTTCAAGGTCGCTTTCTTCAATATTTCGTAAGTAATAGTTATTGGTGAAAATTTTATCCTGTTCCATCTTAATTATAATTCTCCATCAATCGGCTCCATTCCATAGTTTTCATGGCACTGATTAAAACGGGATCTACTTGTTTTATTAATGTTGAATTCTTCGGAAAGCTATAACTGAAATAATCTTTCTTTAAGGTTTTTTTTAATACTTGAATCTCATCCTGCAATTGCTGACGTTCAACCTCGTAGGTTAAAATAGGCTGATCGTAAATAAACAAATCATTGGGATGATCTACCAAGTATGCTATTCCGCTCGCTCCATTTGCCACCTCGCCATGATTAATTTGATACATATTTAAAAATTCCTCTGAACTTGAACTCCCTACCGTTACCACATTAAAGCGGTCTAAATCTGCGACAGAATTAATTTCATTATTGATGCTTTCTACCGTTAAAGCAGAAGCAATACTTGCCGTTAAACTGGAAATGATAATGATGGCCATAAACATCCATACCAAACCAATCACACGGCCACCGGTGGTTTGAGGAGATTTATCGCCGTATCCCACGGTAGTCATCGTTACAGCACTCCACCAAAACCCTTCTTTGATCCCTTGAAAACCTTTGCCGCCAAACTCTTCGGGATTCTTTTTCCGTTCAAAAATCCAAACCAAAAACCCGAAAACAAAAATAACACCAATAAGCACCAGAATTGCCGAGATAAACTTCCAGCTCCATAAGTTTTTTACTACTGCTAAAGCATTCGATTTTTTCTTCTGGGCAATAGCCGTATGTGAAATAAAATAAGGTTGCGAAAAATCCATTTTCGTCATGCGTTGGTCGGTAACGGTGATGGGATTAATACTAAAATCTACTTCTCCTTGTTCTACGGCGTGAAGCAATTCAGCTAAAGAATTATAGGTTTTGTATTCATAGTCCCAACCTAACTTTTTATTAACCATCTCCCAAGAGGCGATACTCAATCCTGAAAATCCATTAGGTGATTTTTCTACAAAAGGTGGGGTTGGTGCAATCCCTATCATATATTTTTCTGGAGATTGATTTTGAATGGTGTCTTGTGCTGAGGTAAAAACCCCAAAGAGTAAAAACTGAAGAAATAATAATTGCCTAAAAAACTTCATATCGCTACAATTTGAAGGTAAAATTAAGAAGAATGAATGAATTTAATCACTCTTCATTTCAAATTGTCTCATTTCCACATTCAAATCTCTGATTCCCTATCACTAAACAAAAAAACGAGACAAAAAATAAAAAAAGTAGCTCCAAAAACTGAATCCCTTCTATTCTTGAAAAGATTGATAAGCATCAATAATATCTAAATAACCACAATTACCCCCTCCTTAAAACGCTTAATCGATAAATAAGTGTTTTTATCGGTTTATTTAATTTTTATTTATATATTTAAATGTTATTAACCTTTAAAACTTTTATATTATGAAAAAAATTTTATTACTACTAGCCTTATTTATTGGTATGTCCTCATATTCGGACACAGTAATTGTAGAAAATTCTTCAAGCTATGATGCGCACCTGATTTTTACAGTACGCAACGCTGATTGTGAAAATCCATTTATGTTATACACATTAAATGTTGATTCGGGATCAAATAATTCAATTTATTTACCATCCGGAATCAAACCTAAAAGCGTAAATATATTATTATCTTCCGATAATTGTTCATCATCAGGAAATGCTGGCGGTTTTAGAATAGGTAGTCCTAACAGTAGTTGTAATGGTTATTCTTGCACATCTTCTAATTATCCAACAAATGGAGGAACATTTGTGGACTGTAATTCTCAAAACGATTATATTTCAGGAGATTGGTTGGATTGTGGTTCCGGATCACTAGCTTCAGATGAATCAAAAATAGAAATAAATTAATTATTTTTAAAAAGATTAGTTCACAGCCGCAATATAGCGGCTGTTTTTAGTTAAAAAATAGTTGGAGCAAAAAAACAGTCAACACAGAATTCTTTCTATTCTTGAAAATATTGATAAGCATCAATAATATCTAAATAAGTACCATCAAAACCAGCATTCAAGATTTTAGAAAGGTAGGCATTTTCATTTCCATACAAAATCTCTTGCCATCCAGCATCCCAATAGTTTACTTTAAAATTCCCTTCCCAATCAGGGTTTTCTGCTTCAATAAAGTCGGGTAAATTGTTATTCCAACTCTCTTTCCAATAATAACGGTAATCTTCTGCTTCACCTATAGAGAAATAAGCAACTACTAATCGTTTTCCTCCATTGGCTTTTACTTTCAATTGATTGATTTCTTCGTTAGAAAACTCTAAATCTCCTTGAAAAAATAAATCGGTAATCAATAAATCATAATTGGTTTGCTGTATCTGCTGAATGAAATTTGCTTTTGAAGAAAAATTTTCGGTATTCAATAAATATAAAAAGTTTTTCACCTCTGAAAACGAATTGATCTCATTAGCATTTTCCCCAGGAAGCTCCTCTAAAAGTGCAGGGATTGTATTTAACTCTCGATCGGGTGCTATAAACGGAATATAATTATGCTGAAGGTTTCGTTGATAGGCATCATTTACTTTCGATTGCGTAAAGCAATAATCGGTTACTAAAATTTCTTTATTTGCAGCTTTTAGTAATTGTAAAAATTCATTTAGCTCTTCATTTACCCCTGCAGGAGTTTGCTCGTTAATATCGTCATAACCATAATTAAGATCTTCCTGTCCCACTCCATCAATTGCATTTAAGTAAGGTTGGTTTAAAACCCCTGAAGCCATTTGATTCTCTGTGATAATTTCAATTCCATTTTGAGGTATAATAAGAAAATTAGCATTTTCGGTTTTTGCTGAAATACTTATCTGCATTACCAAATCTCGCATTTCTTGTGCGTAATCTATGTTATTGTTATCTTCTACGGTAGCGTCGTCTGATTCGCTACAGCTTAAACATAACATGATCATTATCCATAAAGCAATTCCTAATTTTTTCATCATCGTTATTTGAGGTAGTCAAATATAATAAAGCTATCAACGCGTAAATCAAAAATATTTGAAAACAAAAAAACCCTCTAAAATCAAAAGATTAAAGAGGGTTTGAGTACTCGGGACGGGACTTGAACCCGTACGAACTAATGTTCATTGGATTTTAAGTCCAACGTGTCTACCAATTCCACCACCCGAGCCTATATTTTTTAGTTTATTAGGCTGTTTTGTACTTAGAGCGAAAAACGGGATTCGAACCCGCGACCTCCACCTTGGCAAGGTGGCGCTCTACCAACTGAGCTATTTTCGCGTTAAGCATATTTTAAAGAACGTTATTGCTCAAATGCGGATGCAAATTTAATCTTTTTCTTCTTTTGCCCAAGCTTTTTTCTCAAAAAAATTAAACTTTTTTTGCTTCAGGATTTACCGGAGCTATCATCCTTTTAATTTCGTTTAATTTCATCAAAGCCTCTACCGGCGTAAGTGTATCAATATCAGTATGTAAAATTTCTTCTTTGATTTCTTCTAATAAAGGATCGTCTAATTTAAAAAAACTGAGTTGCGGTTCTTCTTCAGCAGCTTCTTTTAATTTTCCACTTAATTCTTCACTTCCATGTGATTTTTCAAGCTTTTTTAAAATTTTATTGGCGCGATGTAAAACCTGTTGTGGCATTCCCGCCATTTTCGCTACATGAATCCCAAAACTGTGTTCGCTTCCCCCAGGAACCAATTTCCGTAGGAATAACACATTATCTTTTAATTCTTTTACAGATACATTATAGTTTTTAATGCGGGCAAAGGTTTGTGTCATCTCATTCAACTCGTGATAGTGCGTGGCAAAAAGCGTTTTAGGTTGAGCTGGATGCTCATGTAAATATTCACTAATCGCCCAAGCAATAGAAATTCCATCATACGTACTTGTCCCACGACCAATCTCATCTAATAAAACCAAACTACGTTCAGAAATATTATTCAAAATATTAGCGGTCTCATTCATCTCCACCATAAAAGTAGATTCGCCCATACTAATATTATCACTTGCTCCTACTCTAGTAAAAATTTTATCGACCAAACCAATTTCTGCGGCTTTGGCAGGAACAAAACTTCCCATTTGTGCAAGAAGGACAATTAATGCGGTCTGACGTAAAATAGCCGACTTACCACTCATGTTGGGGCCGGTAATCATTACGATTTGCTGCTCTTCCCGGTCGAGTTGAATATCATTGGTAATATAAGCTTCTCCTACCGGCAATTGCTTTTCTATCACCGGATGGCGGCCTGATTGAATATTCAACTCAAAACCATCGGTAATTTGCGGCATGCTGTAGTTTTCCTCTAAAGCCAATTGGGCAAACGAGCATAGACAATCAATTCGTCCAATAAGTATCGCGTTTTGTTGAACGACTTTAATATAATCGTTAATCCAACTAATTAACTTCTGAAAAATCTCTTGCTCTAATGCATGAATTTTCTCTTCAGCTCCTAAAATTTTGGCTTCGTATTCTTTTAATTCTTCGGTAATATAACGCTCAGAACTCACCAGAGTTTGCTTTCTCACCCAAGTTTCCGGCACTTTGCTTTTATGTGTATTTCTTACTTCAATATAATAGCCAAAAACATTATTACTGGCTATTTTTAAACTGGTGATTCCGGTAGCTTCTACTTCCCGCTCCACCATTTTATCAAGGTAATCTTTTCCCGAAAAAGCTATTTTTCGCAGCTCGTCCAATTCTTCAGAAAAACCATTGGCCACCGCATTTCCTTTGGCAATATTTACGGGAGCTTCATCATGCAAGCATTCTTCTATTTTATTTCGAAGTAAATCGCAAGCATGAAGGTTTTCCCCCAATACTTTTAAAGCTTCATTATCGGTTTCTGCTATCAATTCTTTAATGGGAACAATAGCATTCAACGAGTTTTTAAGTTGAACAACTTCCCGCGGATTAATTTTTTGCGTTGCTACTTTGGAGATTAAGCGCTCTAAATCACCAATCTTTTTAATTTGCTGCTGAATTCCCTGTTGAAACGCATGGTTTTTCATGAAATGATTCACCACTTGATGACGTTGTGCGATCTTTTCGGTATTTTTAAGCGGAAGCGCCAACCAGCGCTTCAACATTCTACCGCCCATAGGTGAAATGGTTTTATCAATTACATCCAACAGCGTCACTGCATGTTGAGAGTTAGCCTGATAAAGCTCTAAGTTTCTAATGGTAAAACGGTCCATCCAAACATATTCTTCTTCTGCAATTCTCGCAATAGAAGTAATGTGTTGTAATTTGTTATGCTGCGTTTCACTTAAATAATAAAGAATGGCACCGGAAGCGATAATTCCATTTTCCAAGTGTTCAATACCAAAGCCTTTTAAAGAATTGGTCTGGAAATGATTATTTAAAGTTTCGTTGGCGTAATCTGGCTGAAACACCCAATCTTCTAAATAAAAGGTATGGAAGTCTTCCCCGAAATTTTCTGTAAATTGTTTTTTAAATTTCTTCGGAATTAAAACCTCACTCGGATTAAAATTCTGTAATAATTTATCTACATATTCTTCGCTTCCCTGTGCTGTTAAAAACTCTCCGGTAGAAACATCTAAAAAACCAACACCGTATCCTTTCTTTCCAAAATGAACGGCACACAAAAAATTATTGGTTTTGCTTTGTAAAACTTCATCATTCAATGAAACCCCGGGAGTCACCAATTCTGTCACTCCACGTCTTACAATCTTTTTCGTTTGTTTGGGATCCTCCAATTGATCGCAAATTGCTACTCGTTCACCAGCTTTAACTAGTTTTGGCAAATACGTGTTTAAGGAATGATACGGAAAACCTGCGAGCTCAGAGCGTTCTCCCCCATTGTTTCTATTGGTAAGCACAATATTTAAAATACGTGCGGCTTTTACGGCATCTTCACCAAAGGTTTCATAAAAATCACCTACCCGAAAAAGTAGTAGCGCATCAGGATACTTCGCTTTAATAGCGTTGTACTGCTTCATTAACGGAGTGACTTTCGCGGCTTTTTTTGTAGACAAATCCTTCAAATTTAAATTCCTGTAAAAATAACAATTCTATTATTTCCTGCTTCTTTCTTGGAGAAAGAGTTATTCAATCTTCTTAACACTTTTTTAAAATCAAAAAATTAGTAACTTTAAGGACTTCATCTAAAACAAATTCAATTAAAATGAAATATAATTTACTGGGAAAAACCGGACTTTGGGTTTCTGAAATTTGCTTAGGCACAATGACTTTTGGCGCGAAAGGGCGCTTTGCTGCGGTGGGTGGTGTAGATCAAGAAGGAGCTGATGCCTTAGTGCGACAAGCTTTAGATGCCGGAGTAAACTTTATAGATACAGCGAATGTTTATTCGGAAGGAATTTCTGAAGAAATGACCGGAGAAGCTTTAAAAAACTTAGGTGTACATCGGGACGATATCATTTTGGCGACAAAAGTCCGTGGAAAAATGGGCGAAAAACCCAACCAGAAAGGATTAAGTCGAAAACATATAATCAATCAAGTGGAAGCCAGTTTAAAACGTCTGGGGACCGATTATATTGATTTGTACCAAATACATTCTAATGACCCAATTACTCCTATTGATGAAACTTTACGCGCTTTAGATGATTTGGTGAGAACCGGAAAAGTAAGGTATATTGGCGCTAGTAATGTGGCGGCTTGGCAATTAATGAAAGCACTGGATTACAGTTATTATAATCATTTAGAGCGGTTTAATTCTTTACAAGCTTATTATACCCTTGCAGGAAGAGATTTGGAACGCGAAATTATTCCGTTATTAAAAGACCAGCAAGTGGGACTGATGGTTTGGAGCCCATTGGCCGGTGGACTTTTAAGCGGGAAATACGATAGGGATGGCGATAGAAAAACCGGTGGACGCCGGGATGATTTTGATTTTCCTCCGGTAAATCGTGAAAAAGCTTTTAATATTATTGATGTGCTTAGACCAATGGCAAAAGAAAACGGAGTTTCTATCGCTCAATTGGCCATTGCTTGGCTATTAAAACAAGAAGCGGTTTCTACGGTCATTGTGGGAGCTAAAAAGCAATCTCAGTTAGAAGAAAATTTAAATGCATCGATTATCGAGTTTTCTAAAGATGACCTGGAAAAACTAGAAAAGGTAAGCAAGCTGGAACGTGAATATCCGGGTTGGATGTTAGATTTAACCAAACAAGACCGTGAATTGTAAGCTTTTTAATTCAAGACTTCTTCAAATTGAATTTCAATTTTAAATTCGACTTCAACAATAATTAAAATTCTAAAATGCAACTTTCAATCAGTTGCATTTTTTCTTTTTTATACTTTTGCGCTATGGAAAACCGAAAACTAAAAAACAGCGAACTCGACCGAAAAAGTGTGGAAGAATTTAAAAATTCTTCAAAAACCCCACTCATTATTGTTCTTGACAACATTAGAAGTTTAAACAATATTGGTTCGGTATTTAGAACGGCGGATGCTTTTTTAATTGAAAAAATTTACCTCTGCGGAATCACGGCTACACCGCCTCATAAAGATATCCATAAAACTGCTTTGGGTGCTACAGAAACAGTTGACTGGGAATATATTGAGAACACTACCGAGCTCATTGAAAAGCTGCAAGAAGAAAACATGGAAGTTCTAGCCATTGAGCAAGCGGAAGAATCGGTGATGCTAAACGATTTTCAGCCTGAAAAAGGAAAAACTTATGCGATCGTTTTTGGGAATGAAGTAAAAGGAGTACAACAAGAAGTAGTTTCTAAAAGTGACCAAGTGATTGAAATCCCGCAATACGGAAGCAAACATTCCTTGAACATCTCGGTAAGCACCGGCGTAGTAGTTTGGGATTTGTTTGCGAAGATGAAAAACGGGAAATAGGGAAATCATATTCAACTTCAATCTTCAACCTAACCATTAATCGCTTCTAACATTTTTAAGTAATCTTCCCGATAATTCACGAAATCGAGTTCAGAGATGTCGATGATTTTCACATTCAAGTGATGCTGGGTTTTGATGAATTCTAAATACCCATTATTGATACGCTCTAAATAATCAGAAGGAATATCCTGTTCATATTTTCTTCCACGCTTTTTGATATTCTGCAGTAAGCGCTCGGTATTTTGGTAGAGATATACATACAAATCGGGCTTCGCCAAATCTTTATACATAATATTAAACAACTTTTTATACAACGAATATTCTTCTTCTTGAAGCGTCACTTTGGCAAAAATGAGCGATTTATACACATCATAATCTGCAACTACAAAATCGTTAAACAAATCAAACTGGGAAATGTCATCTAACAATTGCTGGTAACGGTCAGCTAAAAAAGACATTTCTAATGGAAATGCATAACGTGCCTGATCTTTGTAGAACTTCGGTAAAAATGGATTATCCTTAAAACGTTCAGTAATTAATTTCGCCTTAAAGTCTTGCGAAATCATCGTAACCAAACTGGTTTTTCCGGCACCAATATTTCCTTCAATCGCTAAATAATTATATGAATTTAGTTGCTGCTTCGGAATTTCTAATTTTCCCGTAGTTTTTTCAATTTCAGAATTATCTCGCGTTTCTTCTGTTAATTGATTCACCGTCTTCTTCAATACTGGATGCTGAAAAGTTCCCGCAATATCTTCCAACGGAAATAATACAAATTTGCGTTCTTGCATTCGAGGGTGCGGAACTACCAATTTTTCTGAAGAGATGATTTCATTTTCAAAAAAAATAAGGTCTAAGTCAATCACCCGATTTTCGTAAACTTCACTATTGGTTCTTCTTCGGCCCAATACATCTTCAATCTCTAATAACTTCGTTAAGGTTTGTTCTGCAGAAAAACGAGTTTTCACCGCCAAACATGCATTTAAAAAATCTTCGCCTTCAAACCCCAAAGCAGGGGTTTTATAAATGGAAGAAACAGCCGTTATTTCACCTATTTTCTTAAATATAGCTCGTACTGCTTTTTGCAAAAACTGTAATTTATCGCCTTGATTACTTCCTAATGCCAGGTATGCGATGGTGGGATTTTTCAAAAAAAGAAAATAAAATTTAGAATTTCACGGCAAATTAACTAAAAGAAAAGTATATAAAGTTACTTTTGAGGAAAAGAGTATTAACAAATCTGTTCCATTGAATTTAGAGAAGAAAATTGCAGCATATCGGGTTTATTTAATTTTAGCAACTTTATTCATTACTTCTTTGGTGGTTTCAAACCTTATTTTTCAGAAATTTTTCTATTGGGATTTTTTCGGATTATATAAGTTTGAAATTTCGGTGGGGATTTTACCTTACCCCATCACTTTTTTAATTACCGATTTAGTCAGTGAGATTTACGGGAAGAAAAAAGCCAACCAAGTGGTGACCACCGGTATTTTTGCTTCTGTATTTTCGTTATTAATAGTTTACACGTCTGCGGCAGTACCGGCTACAGGTTGGTCACCTATTGATGATGATCTTTTCACAAAAGTTTTTGGTAATACAGCAATTGCCGTTTTTGCTTCGATGATGGCGTATTTATTTGCGCAGTATATTGATATTCAGATTTATCATTTCTGGAAAAAGTTAACAAAAGGCAAACATCTATGGTTACGTAATAATTTTTCTACATTTTTATCTCAGTTTGTAGATACTTTTAGCGTTCTCTTCTTACTATGCACTTTTGGGCAAATAGAATGGGAACTTTTTGTAGGCCTGCTGTTAAGCGGTTTCCTTTTTAAAGTATTAGTCGCTATTTGCGACACCCCCTTATTGTACTTAGGAGTTTTTATAATGAGGAAGAAATTTAAACTCAAAAAATGTGAAGAATTAATATTAGAACAACAATGAAAAAAGTATTAAAAATAGTAGGGATTGTTATCTTACTTCTAGTGGTTTTAATCATTTTAGCGCCAATTTTATTTAAAGGCCCTATTGAAAAAGCGGTAAAAAATTCCATTAACAAGAGTGTAAATGCTAAAGTTGAATGGGAAGAATTGGACTTAAGCTTATTTAGTAGTTTTCCTGATGCTGAATTAAAGCTGAAAAATTTAAGCGTTATCAACAAAGCTCCTTTTGAAGGCGATACACTTGCCACGAGTGAAGAGCTTGGCTTAAGTTTAGGAATTCCGCAACTGTTTAAAGGCGGGCCCTATAGCATTAACGAACTGGATTTAAATAATGCCTATATCAATATTAAAGTAGATTCTTTAGGAAATGCGAATTACGATATTGCTAAAAAAACCAGCGACACTACCACTACACAAACCAACAGTGGCGGTAGCGGACTTTCATTAGACATTCAGCATTACGAAATCAATAATTCCCGAATTAATTATCTAGATGAAAGCACCAAAACCTTTTTAAGGATTACCGATTTTAACCATTACGGTAATGGTGATTTCACCGCCGATAAAACCAAATTAGAGACCAATACGGAAGCTATTGTTTCTTTTGAATTGGATAGCATTAATTACCTCAATAAAAACAGCGTAAAACTGGATGCCGATTTTGAAATGGATTTGGCCAACCAAAAATATACCTTTTTAGAAAACAAAGCCTTAATCAATCAGTTACCACTTACCTTTGATGGTTTTATAAAAATAAATGAAAATAATCAAGAAATAGACCTTACCTTTAAAACACCATCGTCTGATTTTAAAAACTTTTTAGGTGTAATCCCTGAAACCTATGCTAAAAACTTAGACGGTGTGGAAACAACGGGAGATTTTACCGTAAACGGAGAAATTAAAGGAATTGTAGATGAAGACCATATCCCAATGATGGATATTTCCATGAAAAGTGATAATGCTTCCTTTAAATATCCTGACCTTCCTAAGAAAGTGCAAGATATTAGCATTGATGCTGTGTTAAAAAACGAAACAGGAATCCTAGCCGATACGTATGTAAACCTTGATAAATTGAACTTTAGAATAGACCAAGATAGGTTTGCTGTAAAAGGGAATTTTAAAAATTTAATGGACAATCCGTTAATTAATTTAACCGCCAACGGAACTTTAAATTTAGCGAACCTAGAAAAAGCCTATCCTTTAGATTTAGATATGGATTTAAACGGAATTTTAAATGCGAACCTTACTACTAATTTTGATATGAATTCTATTGAAAAAGAACAATATCAAAACGTAAGAAGTAGCGGTCGTGCCAGTATTAGTGACTTTAAATATACTTCTCCCGAAATTCCAAACGATGTAAACATTTCAAAAGCAAGTTTAAACTTCAACACTTCAAAAGTTACCTTGGAAGAAATGGACATCAAATCTGGGCAAACCGATGCAAGAATCACCGGAACACTAGACAACTTGATGGGTTATTTATTTTCAGACCAAAAATTGAAGGGACGATTCAACGTTCAATCAAATACATTCTCGGTGAACGATTTTATGGTTGCTGAAACCGAAGAAAAGCCCAACGAAGAAAAAACGGCAGAAAAAACAACAACGCCAAGCGGTGAAGAGGCCATTAAAATTCCATCTTTCTTAGATGCCAAATTAGATTTTACGGCGAATAATGTTATCTATGATAATTTAACCTTGAAAAATACCAAAGGAGCTTTAGCTATTAAAGATGAAACCGCCTCTTTAGAAAATGTTTCTGCAGATATTTTTGGAGGAAATATTGGCATTAATGGTAATGTTTCTACTAAAAATACGACTCCTGTATTCGACATGCAACTCAATTTAAACAGAATTGATATTGTTGAATCTTTTCAGAACTTAGAACTTATTCAACATTTAGCTCCATTAGCCAAAGCACTACAAGGAACATTAAATACAAAAATTAACCTCAGTGGTAATTTAACCCAAGAATTAACACCAATACTAACTTCATTAGGAGGAAATGCTTTTGCTGAAATATTAAATGCTGAAGTTGATACAGAGAAAACACCTTTATTATCAAAATTAAATGGTGAATTGAATTTTCTAAATTTAGATAATTTAACTTTAAAAGATTTAGCCACTAATTTTAAATTCAATAACGGTCAAATTGAAGTCAACCCATTCACCTTCGACATAAAAGATATAGGTATCACTGTGGGCGGTACCCACAGTTTTGATAATATTATGAATTACAACCTCGAATTAGATATTCCTGCCAAGTATCTGGGCAATGAAATTAGTGGAGGTTTAGCAAGTTTAACACAAACCGATCTAGAAAACACCAAAGTAGAATTACCTATTGGTTTATCGGGAAGTTTTAACAACCCACAGATTAAATTAAATATGAAGCAAGCGGTAACTGAATTATCGCAACAAATTATAGACAAACAAAAAGACCGCTTAAAAGACAAAGCAAAAGAAGAAGTAGGTAACAAACTGAAAGACCTTCTAGGCGGTAATAAAGAAAATAATACCCCAAATGAGAATGCTCAAGATACCGATACCAAAGAAGAAACAAAAAGTGATGAAGACAAGGTTAAAGAAGCTGCTGGTAAAGTTTTAAACGGGCTTTTCGGGAAGAAAAAAGATAACAAATAATAATCTAACACAAATTGAATGAGACAGTTAAAAATAACTAAGCAGGTTACTAACAGGGAATCTGTCTCCTTAGACAAATATTTACAAGATATAAGTAAGGAAGAGTTGATTACTGCTGATGAAGAGGTAGAATTAGCTCAGCGCATAAAACAAGGCGATCAAATTGCTTTAGAACGTTTAACAAAAGCCAATTTACGTTTTGTGGTTTCTGTTGCCAAACAGTACCAAAATCAAGGCCTAACCCTTCCCGATTTAATTAACGAAGGAAATGTGGGCTTAGTAAAAGCGGCCAAACGTTTTGATGAAACCCGCGGATTTAAATTTATTTCCTATGCGGTTTGGTGGATTAGGCAATCCATTCTACAAGCTTTAGCTGAACAATCAAGAATTGTACGCTTACCGCTCAACAAAATTGGAAGCATTAGCAAAATTAATAAAGCTTTTGCCACCTTAGAACAATATCACGAACGTCCTCCAACTCCAGAAGAATTGGCCAAAGAATTGGACATGACAATTTCTGATGTAAGACAATCATTAAAAAACTCTGGAAGGCACCTCTCTATGGATGCACCTTTAAGAGAAGGTGAAGACAGTTCTTCCAGTTTATACGACGTAGTAAAATCTGGAGAATCGCCTAATCCGGATGCCCAATTATTGCACGAATCCTTAAATACAGAAATTAATCGTGCTCTAGACACCCTTTCTGAACGAGAAGCCGATGTGATCAGATTGTTTTTTGGCTTAAATGGAGAACGCCCCATGAGTCTAGAAGAAATTGGAACTACCTTTGGTTTAACGCGGGAACGAGTAAGACAAATTCGTGAAAAAGGAATAAGAAAACTACGGAATTCTTCTAAAAACAAAATCTTAAAAAATTATTTAGGTTAAATATTGGATAAATAGCTTTTATTTTCAGTTATTTTCTTTTATTATATATATGTTTGCAAACTGAATTTTCCAACACCTCTTTTGAGCAGGCCGCTCAAAAAATCATATCTAGTTTGTTGAGACATTCAGTAACTTTAGAAAGGTTCTAAAGCAATTAACGTTTTAAAATTAATTTATGCTTATAGTAAAAGTAAAAGACGGAGAAAAAATTGAACGTGCCCTAAAGCGTTTAAAAAGAAAATTTAGAGATACTAAAACACTTCAGAAATTAAGAGACAGACAACAATTCACCAAGCCTTCTGTTGCTAAAAGACAACAAATTCAAAAAGCGGCTTATATTCAGTCTTTAAAAGATCAAGAAGAATTTTAGAATATGACCACCTTTACCATTTATAATTCTAACCAAAAGCCTACTGAGGCAGAGAAAGAAGAGATGGTAAACTTTCTCCACACTCACTTAGGTGAATACGGAGACCCTAAACAGCATATTTTAAATTGCATTAACTATGCAACTGGCAATCTACCTAATCAAACCGGAGGATTTGCACTTATTGCAAAAGATGAAGATAAAATTGTAGGAGCTACGATAATCAATGAAACCGGAATGTCTGGGTACATTCCCGAAAACATTCTGGTTTACATTGCTGTTCATGAAGATACCCGTGGTCAAGGTATTGGAAAACAATTAATGCAAAAAGCTACCGAGCTAACCAAAGGAGATATTGCACTTCACGTGGAACCTGATAACCCGGCAAAGAAGCTCTACGAAAAATTAGGTTTCACCAATAAATACCTAGAAATGCGACTAAGCAAATAAAACTCTATCACAGACTGCTTTTATGTTGCATTTACCTACTCTTAATTTTAGCCATTAGGCTTTTTAGATTTACAAAAAATAAGCGAACAAAATTAGTATATTAGCATTCCTGAAATGCGCTGGTTTCGTTTTAGACTTTCTGTAGTAGCTACGCTTGCCTTGGAAATCCTGATTTAGTACCTCTCTCCTAATTCTTTAGTGGTTTCGGCTTTACTTCATTGCTGCTTATATTTTTCAAAATTAACATCCAGCTTGGCTTTGAACTTATTCTTATTCGAATAATCAGTTCACTATTCGTATATTTAATGATTAAAAAACAGCTATGGCTTACGTTACCCTAAGCAAATCTTCCTTAGAACATAATTACTCCTATTTACAAAATTTATTTGGGGAGCACGACATGGACTGGGCTCCGGTTTTAAAGATGCTCTGTGGTAACAAAACCTTTTTAGACTATATCTTAAATTTAGGTGAAGAGCAAGTTTGCGACGCCCGGTTAGGTAATCTTCAAATCATTAAAGAGTTACATCCCGAAAAGGAAACCATCTATATAAAACCGCCTTCCAAGAATAGCATTAAAGACATTATTCAATATGCAGATGTAAGTTTTAATACAGAGTATATCACTATCAAGTGGCTTTCGGAAGAAGCAAAACGCCAAAACAAAATTCACCGAATTATTATCATGATTGAACTAGGTGATTTACGTGAAGGAATTATGGGAGATCATCTCATTGATTTCTATCAAAAAGTATTTGAACTTCCCAATATTGAAGTTGCCGGTATTGGTGCCAACCTCAACTGCCTAAATGGAGTCATGCCCAGTAAAGATAAATTGATTCAATTAAGTTTATACGAGCAATTAATTGAAGCTAAATTCGGTAAAAAAATCAAAGGCGTTTCTGGAGGTTCTTCTGTAATGGTTCCATTATTACTGAAAGGACAAATTCCTAAAGGTGTGAATCACTTTCGAATTGGGGAAACGCTGTTTTTTGGTAGTGACCTTTTTGAAAATTCAACAATTGAAGGCATGAAAGATGATGTATTTCTATTGAATTCAGAAATCATCGAAATCACCGAGAAACCCGTTGTTCCGTATGGTAGAATTGAAAATAATCCTTCCGGGGAAAAAACTGAAATTAACGAAGACGATTATGGTTCAACCCAAAAAAGAGCCATTTTAGATATTGGCCTGCTCGATATTTCTAAAGTTGACTTCCTCTTCCCTACCGATAAAACCTTGAAATTTATCGGAGCGAGTTCAGATATGTTGGTACTCGATGTCTCCCAATCTAAAAAAGACTATAAAATTGGTGATACCATTAGTTTTAAAATGACTTATATGGGAGCTCTCCGGGTAATGAATTCAAAATATATTCAGAAAAAATTAATCGACTAATACCTGAAGCTCTACTTTATAGCCTTCGTAGCTTCGTACATTAAAAACAGTATGATCATCAAAAATCAGGTATTGCCCTTTTATCCCTTTTAATTTGCCTTCGTAATCAGGTTGCTTATCAAGGTTCAAGGTTTTTAATTTCTTTGGATATTCCAATACAGGAAATTTAATCTCAGTCTCTTTGTTGGAAGCTAAATAATATTCCTGCACTTCGTCGGGAAGATACTGCTTTAACTTATCACGGGTTTCCTCCAAATTCACATCCTCAATCTCATTTTTCAGCATCGTTCTCCAATTTGTCTTATCAGAAATATGAGGTTTTAGAGCTACTTCTGTAATTCCGGCTAAATACCGATTAGGTACTTCAACAATTTCAATCGCTTCGTGCGCTCCTTGATCTATCCACCTTGTTGGCACTTGAGATTTTCGGGTTACCCCAACTTTTACATTACTCGAATTTGCCAGATAAACAATATGCGGTTGCAACTGTGCTTTTTTCTCATACTCCAAATCACGATCTTCTTCATCTAGATGTGCTTTACTTAACTCTGGTTTCATGATCCAATCTCCGGCACGCGGAGTTTCATAAAAACAATCATAACAGAAACCTTGTCTAAAAATCTTCTTATCCTTGCCACAATTTAAGCACTGATAGCCGATAAAAGTGATACTTATTTTTTTATCCAACAGCTGATTAACGTGAATAAAATCATTTTCAAAAATCATAAAATACTGAACCTCAGAATTTAATTCTGTTTTCATTTTACGAAGTACACCTTTGTATTGCATAAGAAGAAATTTTACCTGAAAGCTTTTGAGGAGCTTAAAATAATTATATTTTTATAGTTAGTACAACCCGATTTTAAATATACGCGATTAAATGCCAATTCCTATAGTAAATTCCATTGCTTCTTGGTTTTTGAAGAAGCGCATCCACCAGATGGAACTTTTCATGAAATACCCAAATGAGGTACAAAATGAACTGTTGCATCATTTAATAGGGATGGCCAAAAATACCCAAATAGGAAGAGAATACGATTTCAAATCGATAAAGAATTATAAAGATTTTGCTGAGCGTGTTCCCATTCAAAATTACGAAAATGTAGAACCGCTAATTGAACGCTCCCGAAGGGGAGAAAACAATATTTTCTGGCCAACTCCCATAAAATGGTTTGCCAAATCTAGTGGCACCACCAATGCCAAAAGTAAATTTATCCCTGTAAGCCCTGAATCTTTAGAAGATTGCCATTATGCGGCCAGTAAAGATTTGCTTTGCCTCTACTTAAACAATAATGAAGATTCTCAATTATTTACCGGCAAAAGCTTGCGTTTAGGAGGAAGTAAAGAATTGTATCGGGAAAATGGAACGGCATTTGGCGACCTTTCCGCTATTTTAATTGACAATATGCCGTTTTGGGCGAGTTACAGCAGCACTCCAAACAGTGAAATCTCTTTGATGAGTGATTTTGAAAAGAAAATGCAAGCGGTGGTAGATTGTACGATTAAAGAAAATGTCACCAGTATTGCCGGTGTTCCTTCTTGGATGCTCGTTTTGCTGAATAACATTATTAAAACCACACATAAATCCAGTTTATTGGAAGTTTGGCCGGATTTGGAAGTTTACTTTCATGGCGGCGTAAGCTTTGAGCCTTACAAAGAGCAATACAGAAAATTAATCCCTAGCGATAATTTTAAATATTATGAAATTTATAATGCTTCGGAAGGATTCTTTGCGGTACAGGACCAGAACTTTAGTAATGAATTATTGCTAATGCTTGACTACGGAATTTTCTATGAGTTTATTCCGATGGATTCTTACGGAAGTCATGAAGAAGAAATTATTCCATTAAGTGAAGTAGAAACCGGAAAAAACTATGCCGTGGTTATTACCACCAATGCCGGTTTATGGCGTTATAAAATTGGTGACACCATTAGATTCACTTCCTTAAGCCCATACCGAATTAAAGTTACCGGAAGGACTAAGCACCATATTAATGTTTTTGGAGAAGAGTTAATCATTGAAAATGCAGAAGAAGCTTTAAAAAAAGTATCCCAACTTACCGATTGTGAGATCGTTGATTACACCGCAGGCCCTATTTTTATGGAAGGTAGCGAAAAAGGGGCACACGAATGGATTATTGAATTTAAAACACCCCCTGATAACTTAATGCATTTTCAAAAAACCTTAGACCAAACATTACAAACCTTAAATAGTGATTATGAAGCCAAACGCTCTAATAACACGACCTTAAATATGCTGAAAATAAACCAAGCCAAACAAGGCTTATTTTATCAATGGTCTAAAAATCACGGAAAACTTGGCGGTCAACATAAAATCCCTCGGCTTTCTAACAAGCGAGATTATATCGAAGAATTATTAGAAATCAATAAACATTTAGAATAGAATCACTTTAAAAACTTACAAAAGTGAAACCCTAAAATGGAGTAAGCATTTTGATGATAAAATTTGTGCGATCTTCGGTTTTCTAAATACGTATTTAATTCAACCGAATTGCAATCTTGCTCTTTCGCCCAATTTTCAATATGCTGAAATAAAAGCTTACCGTAACCTTTAGATTGAAACTTTTGATCTACTACTACATTATCTACTTCCAGTTGCTTTCCTGAATAGAACCTTACCGTAACCCAACCGCTAGAAATAGCTATTAAACTATTGTTTTCTCGCAAACCAAAACAATAGTAATTAGAAAACCCAAACATCTGAAAAAGAAAATCTTTTAATTCTTCTTCAGAAAGTTTGGGATTTAATTGATGTGCTAACGGAATAATTTCAGCAAAATCGTCTTGTGACAACACACAAAATTCAACTTCATTTTTCATCGTTAGACTTTATAATATTCTAAAAATCTTTGTAGGTTACTTTATCTACTGCTTGGATCGTCGCATCTAAATCTTCGGTAGAAAGCGCTTCAGAAATAAACCAAGTTTCAAAAGAACTTGGTGCAATATAAACGCCATTTTCCATCATTCCGTGGAAAAATTTCTTGAAGCGTTCATTATTCCCCAAAGCAGCCGATTCGAAATCGATTACCGGTTCTTTCGCAAAATGTACCGAAATCATCGAACCTAATTGATTGATGGTATGGTCTATTTTATTTCTATTGAGCACATTTTTAATTCCGTCCCTTAGGTAAGCGGTTTTCTCATTAATACTATCAAAAATTTCTCGTTTTTCATTCAACTCAGTAAGCATGGCTAAACCTGCCGCCATGGCTAATGGATTCCCACTTAAAGTTCCTGCTTGGTAAACCGGCCCATTGGGTGCTAAATGGCTCATAATTTCATCTCTTGCCGCAAAAGCTCCGACAGGCAAACCGCCACCAATTACTTTTCCGAAGGTCACAATATCGGCATTTACGTTAAGTAATTCTTGTGCACCACCTGGAGCTAATCGAAACCCGGTCATCACTTCATCAAAAATGAGAAGGATATCGTTCTCATCACACAACCTTCGAAGTCCTTCTAGAAATCCTTTTTGTGGCGGAATACAGCCCATATTTCCTGCCACCGGTTCTAAAATAACACAGGCTATTTCTCCTTGATTGGCGTTGATTAGTTCTTCTACAGAAAGTAAATTATTGTACTGTGCCAACAAAGTATCCTGAGCAGTTCCCTTGGTAACTCCAGGGCTGTTGGGCGTTCCAAAAGTAACGGCCCCACTTCCTGCTTGTATTAAAAAAGAATCACTATGCCCGTGATAGCAACCGGCAAACTTGATAATTTTGTCTTTTTTGGTAAAACCTCTTGCCAGTCTTACCGCACTCATACAGGCTTCGGTCCCACTATTGACCATTCTTATCTTATCGATATTAGGAACCATAGAAACGGCTAGTTGAGCAATTTTAGTTTCTATTTCGGTGGGTGTTCCAAAAGAAGTTCCTTTTTTTGTTTTTTCAATGACGGCATTAATTACCGGCTCGTGAGCGTGGCCTAAAATCATGGGCCCCCAAGAGTTGATATAATCGATCAATTTATTGCCGTCTTCATCATACAAATACGCTCCTTTGGCTTCTTTTATAAAAATTGGATCGCCACCAACAGCACTAAAGGCTCGAACTGGTGAATTCACCCCACCGGGAATATATTTTTTTGCTTCTTGAAAAAGTTGACTGCTTCTTTGGTATATCATAAATTATATTTTTGTTATAAAGACTTCACGTAGAGTTTTTGTCCTATAGCAAGATTGTTTGATTTTAAGTTATTAAGTTTTTTTAATTCCTCTATGCTTAATCCATATTTCTTAGAAATACTATACAATGTATCGCCTTTTTTCACAGTATAGCGAATACTGGTATAATCCACTTTCTTTTCATCATTAGCTTTTCCTTTTCGGTTTCCATTACCTAAAACTTCATCATCATATTTGTAAAGCTCGTAACGCTCAATAATACTAATTAATTTAGCGGGATACTTGGGATCTGTTGCATAACCGGCAGATTTTAAGCCATAAGCCCAAGCTTTATAATCATCACGATTCAATTTGAATAAAGCAGCGTATCTCCTTCTATCTGTTAAGAAAAGTGAGTGATCCCGAAATGAATATTTTGGATTGTTATATTTTCTGAAACATTCATCCAATGCATCATCATCATGATATACTTTTTCACCTTGCCAGCCATTGCATTTTATCCCAAAATGATTATTGGACTTTAATGTTAATTCACCTTGACCAGCATTCGATTCCAAAACCCCTTGTGCCAAAGTAATACTTGCAGGAATACCATAAAGTTTCATTTCATCTTTGGCAATGTCTGCAAAATTATAAACGTAGCGTTCTACGTTATTTTTAAAAACCGGAGCGTTATTCTCTCTTGAACTCTCAGTTTCATTAATTTCCTCAACTTTTCCTTCCGCTACCTTTTTGGGAGTTTTTGCTTCAGAAGACTTTGGCCTTTCTACCACCTCTGTATTAGCTGCTCTTTTTCTTTTATTATAGCCATTACGTTTCTTCTTTGCGCCTCCGCAAGCAGAAAGTATTAACGCTATTATCACAATACTTGTTACTAATTTTAATTTCATCACTTAATTAAAGGTAAATTTTTCTTTGCTAATCGTTGATTCATTCCTTCTATTCCTTGTAATCCTCCTGTATGGATCATCAATACTTTTTTATTATCTAATTTTCCTTTCTTCAACATATCGAAAACTCCATAAGCCATTTTGCCGGTATAAATTGGATCTAACGGAATATTATTTTCTAGCTTAAACTTATTAATAAATTCAATTAACTCCACATTTACTTTAGCATAACCGCCAAAATGATAATCTATTATTAATTGATAGTTCTTTTTTTGGGCAAATTTATCGATTTCTTTTTTCAAAAAATCACCTTTAAGCGCCGGAAATCCATAAATTGTCTGATGTTCTTTGGAAGAATTGATTAAACCTGAAATAGTTCCACCGGTTCCCACTGCACAACAAATAATATCGAATTGACTATCTTCATCGGCTAAAATTTCTTCACATCCTTTTACAGCTAAATCATTCGTACCTCCCTCTGGCACGAGAAAACTATTAGGAAACTCTTTTTCTATGGAAGCTAAAAAATCAGCACTATTCTTTTCTCGATAAGTAGTTCTTGAAACAAACTTAAATTTCATTCCACAGCTATTTGCAAATTCTAAAGTTGGATTGCCTGCTAAGGTTTGTTGAAGATTATCACCCAATTCATCGCCGCGAATAATCCCCACACTTTTTAGACCTCGTTCCTGACAAGCAGCAGCTGTAGCTGCGATATGATTTGAAAAAGCTCCGCCAAAAGTTACTACAGTTTCTTTCTGCTCCTTTTGAGCTTGCAATAGATTATATTTTAGTTTTCTGAATTTATTTCCAGAAACAAACGGATGTAATAAATCTTCCCGCTTAATGTAAATCTCTACAAGAGAACTCTTTAGAATTCTTTGATTTTTTTTAATAGAACCTATCATAAGATTAAGTGAAACAAAATTAGATTATTAAATATAAAAAATCACCGTAAACCCATAAAAAACAGTTAATCGAAAGACTTTGCTCTTTTATCGAAAACTACTAATTTTTAGAAATTTAAATTAATGATATCTCTAATTTTAGCCTTTTTTTTAACTCTTTATGCAAAAATTAATAGCTCTATCTTTTCTTTTTCTATCTATTTCAGGTTTCGCAAAAATTAGAACAGAAACTATAAAGCTAGACAATGAATTAGAGATAAATTCTTTAAATCCCGAAATATTATTTTCGCATTTAGTGTTATCACAAAATAATTCAGCAACTCCAATTATTATTGATTTTGATATCGATAATTCAATTTTAATTTACCGCAGACGAACTGTAAGCCACTATACTTCGGAAAGGGAATCAATTTACGAAAACACATTTGTAATACCTACCTGCAACAAAAACATAACAACAAAACAACTATAATAATTTCATGAGGCGCTAATCAAGAAGTTGACTCAGTAAAAATTAACGTGAAATAATTTATAATTGAAAAATAAACTATGAGAAAATTTTTAGCATTTTTTATTGCTTTGAGTATTTTTAATTTTACAGAAGCTCAAGTAGGTGTCAATACAAATACTCCAGAAGCTGCTTTAGACATTTCAAGTTCAGATTCAGGAATTTTAATTCCTAGGGTTGCTTTAAGCAACAGCACTTCCGCTTCACCAGTAATTAATCCAAACACAGGGGATGGTAATCTCACCAACGGGACCCTTATCTATAATACAGCAACAGCAGGAGACTCCCCTAACAATGTTACAGAAGGCTTTTATTTTTGGAATAACAACCAATGGAATAAACTTTCTTCTAAAGCAGAAAATAAAACGGTAACTACTGGAGTACAGTATTACTCTTATGATATTACTCCACAGGTTTCTCCTAGAATAGATACAATTGTATATAACAAAACTACTGACAAATCTGGCTACTATGATGGTCAACTTGACTCTGAAAATGCGATGACCACAATGCAACCAACTGGAGTAGAAGATGGTTTTGTAATTAAAATAGTAGGAACTTACGAAGTAAAAAATACAGGAACTTTTAATTTCAGTATCGTTTCAGACGATGGTTCTAAGCTTTATATAGATGGTTCTTTAATAGTTAGTGAATGGACTGACGGAAGTGCAAACAATGCATCTGGGTCCGTAAATTTAGCAAAGGGCAAACACAAATTTGAATTTTGGTATTACGAAAATTCAGGAGTTCAAAACTTTTCTATTTCTTGGGGAACAAACCCTGATGGAAACTCTGGTGTAATCAATGCTCAAAGCTTTACAATTGAATAACAACTTTTAAAACTTCAGAATAATAAAACCTTCCTCACTCAGGAGGGTTTTTTATTTACATATTTCCAAAATTTAATGCTTATTTTTGGGAATTACATGAAAAAACGAATCCCCATAGAAGACGGAGATTATTATCTAACCCCTGAGGGTTACCGTTGTTTTACCGAGCAATATCATCTAAAACGTGGCTATTGCTGTAAAAGTGGATGCCGACATTGCCCTTATGGTTATGATAAGAAAACAGACAGTTTCAAAAATTAATAAATGAAACATTTAGTATTAAAATTTAAAATTGCCATTGTTTACAGTCGACATAGAGTTGATATTCGATATCCTTAGTCGAATAATTTTCTAATTGAAAATTAAACCTTTAACTAAAAATCGAAAAACAAATGTACGACTTCAAACAAACCATACTACAAGGAATTCCCAACGAATTACCTCCTAAAAAAGAATATGATCCCACTATCAACCATGCTCCTAAAAGAAAAGAAATCTTATCGGAAGATGAGAAAAAATTAGCCTTGCAAAACGCCTTGCGCTATTTTGAGCCTCAACATCACGCTACATTACTTCCTGAGTTTAAAGAAGAATTAGAAAAATACGGAAGAATTTACATGTACCGTTTTCGTCCAGATTATAAAATTTATGCGCGACCTATTGATGAATATCCCGGGAAAAGTCAGCAGGCGAAAGCTATCATGTTAATGATTCAGAATAACCTGGACAATGCCGTGGCACAACATCCGCACGAATTGATCACTTATGGTGGAAACGGAGCGGTTTTTCAAAACTGGGCGCAATATTTATTGACGATGAAATATCTAGCTGAAATGACCGAAGAGCAGACACTTGCGATGTACAGTGGTCACCCCATGGGCTTATTTCCTTCACATAAAGATGCACCAAGAGTTGTGGTCACTAACGGGATGATGATTCCTAATTATTCTCAACCCGATGATTGGGAGAAATTTAATGCACTTGGTGTAACTCAATACGGACAAATGACTGCCGGAAGTTATATATATATAGGTCCGCAAGGCATTGTTCACGGCACCACAATTACGGTATTAAACGGTTTTAGAAAAATAAAAAAAGAGCCTAAAGGCGGACTTTTTGTAACCTCCGGACTTGGAGGAATGAGCGGCGCACAGCCTAAAGCTGGAGATATTGCCGGTTGTGTGACCGTATGTGCGGAAGTGAACCCAAAAGCAACCCAAACCCGTCATTCGCAAGGTTGGGTAAAAGAAGTGATTGAAAATGTAGACGAATTGGTCACTCGCGTACGAAAAGCACAAGAAGACAAAGAAACAATTTCCATCGCTTATGCCGGAAACGTAGTAGATGTATGGGAAAAGTTTGACGAAGAAAACTTACATATTGATTTAGGAAGTGACCAAACCTCACTTCATAACCCTTGGGCGGGTGGTTATTATCCCGTAGGCCTTTCTTATGAAGAAGCCAACGAAATGATGGCTAACAACCCTACACAATTTAAAAAAGAAGTACAGCGTAGCTTAAAACGCCAAGCTAACGCGATTAACAAACACACTGCTAAAGGAACTTATTTCTTTGACTACGGAAATGCTTTCTTACTGGAAGCTTCTCGTGCCGGAGCCGATATTATGAGTGAAGACGGGAAGAACTTTAGATACCCAAGTTATGTACAAGACATTATGGGACCTATGTGTTTTGATTATGGTTTTGGTCCATTTAGATGGGTTTGTACTTCCGGGAAAGCTGAAGATTTGTTGAAGACCGATGAAATTGCGACTTCTGTCCTAGAAGAATTAAAGCAAGAAGCCCCAAAAGAAATTCAGCAGCAAATGCAAGATAATATTACATGGATTAAAGGCGCGCAAGAAAATAAATTGGTGGTAGGCTCTCAGGCCCGAATTTTATATGCCGATGCTGAAGGGAGAATAAAAATAGCCAAAGCTTTTAATGAAGCGATTGAAGCCGGAAAAATTGGCCCGGTGGTTTTAGGTAGAGATCATCACGATGTCTCTGGAACCGATTCTCCTTACCGCGAAACTTCCAATATTTATGACGGTAGCCGCTACACCGCAGATATGGCCATCCAAAATGTGATTGGCGATAGCTTTAGAGGCGCAACTTGGGTAAGTATCCATAATGGAGGTGGCGTTGGCTGGGGAGAAGTAATTAATGGTGGTTTTGGTATGCTTCTTGATGGTAGTAAAGATGCTGCAAGACGCTTAGAGTCAATGCTTTTTTGGGATGTAAATAACGGAATTTCCAGAAGATCTTGGGCCAGAAATGATGAAGCCATTTTTGCCATTAAAAGAGCTATGGAAAATGAACCTAACTTAAAAGTTACATTGCCCAATAAAGTAGATCCGAGCTTGCTAAGTTAACCCCGCGTTAGGGATGGAGTGATTTGTTGGAGCTCTTTTTGTTTTGTTATTGCTAGCGGAATCGAAAAAACAAAACAAAAAAGCGACTCACGAGAGCCCGCTCGAACGCCACAAAACATTGTTATGATGAAAATAAAAAACTTTTTAGCGCCCTTAGCATTTTTATTGGTGCTTACCTCGTGTAGTTCGATAAGAGTAGCGACAGATTACGACCGTGAAGCCAACTTTAATGAGTACCAAAGTTTTGCTTTTTACAAACCAGGTATTGATAAAGCAGATGTTTCTGATTTAGACAAAAAAAGGATTTTACGTGCAATTGAGTCAGAAATGATTGCTAAAGGATTTACCAAATCTGAAAACCCAGATTTATTAGTGAGCATTTTCACCAAAACCAAAGAGAACATCAATATTTACCAAAATAACTTTGGCTGGGGTTACGGTTGGGGCTGGAATCCTTGGTATTGGGGCAATGGCTACAATACCGTGTCGAGTACTACAGAAGGTACTTTGTATATTGATTTTATTGACGCCAAATCCATGGAATTGGTTTGGCAAGGTATGGGTTCTGGAGCGTTAACGATGGATATGAAAAATAAAATTGAACGTATTCATGAAATGGTTCAAAAAATTATAGAACGTTATCCACCGGGAAGCGACAAGAAGTAAAATTTTGAATGAATTAAAAATAGCCTTGGATTTTCCAAGGCTATTTTTTTATACTATTTTTAGCCCTTGATATAATCAAAAACATGGAAAATTTATTTGATGTTGCTGTGATAGGAAGTGGTCCTTCGGGTGCAACTGCCGCCTATGAATTGGCAAAAAAAGGACTAAAAACCATACTTATTGAAAAAGAAACTTTACCACGCTACAAAACTTGCGGAGGCGGTTTTGTGTATCGCGGGCTAAGAAATATGCCTTTTTCGGTAGATGAAGCCATCGACATTAAATTTAAGGAAGTAGATATTATATTTGGTTCTAAAAATCTTTCCTTTAAAGCGAAAAGAGAAAAACCGATTATCAGCATGGTGATGCGTGATCAATTTGATCATCTTATCGTAAAAAAATCACAGGCTGAAGGAGTTGAATTGTTTGAAAATGCCAAGGTTGAAAATTTAGTATTCCAAGAGAATTATACACAAATAGAAACTTCACGAGGAAAAGTTAATACTAAATTTATCATTGCTGCTGATGGTGCTTTGAGCCCTACAGCCAAACTAGCGGGATGGGAAGAAACCCGGAGAATGTCTCCAGCATTAGAATATGAAATCACGGTAAGCGACGAAACTTTTAAAAAATTGGCTGGATCAGCTAGATTTGATATTGATGCGGCTCCCCAAGGTTATGGTTGGTGTTTTCCTAAAGCAAATCATTTATCGGTAGGATTAGGTTGCACCATGAAATCTAGTAAAAAGGTCAATCTAAAAAAAGCTTATCAGGAGTACC
Organism: Mesonia oceanica; assembly: GCF_902499555.1. Lineage (GTDB taxonomy): Bacteria > Bacteroidota > Bacteroidia > Flavobacteriales > Flavobacteriaceae > Mesonia > Mesonia oceanica. The sequence continues at coordinate 333,171 of NZ_CABVMM010000003.1, read as the reverse complement.
TTAAAATGCTAGGTATAGAAGAAGTTTTAAGTGAGGAAGCGCACGGATTTATCATCCCAACTTCTCCGCGAACTGACGGCTTTGTAAAAAAGAATGTTTTCCTTACCGGTGATGCTGCAGGTTTTGCAGACCCTATTACGGCCGAAGGAATTTCTAATGCAATCGCTAGTGGCATAATGGCTGCTCAAGCTATTATTGAAAGTCAATTAAACTTAGAGAAAGCCAAAGCTATATACTTAGAAAAATTAAACAAAAAGTTACTCCCTGAACTGGAAACAGGTATAAAATTGGCTAAATTTTTCTACGGTCAAAAAAAATTACGCAACATTTTATTGAAGAAACATGGACAGAGAGCTGCAGAATATATGACTAATATTTTTATGGGCGACAGCACTTACCCACAAAATTTCTATGCGGAAGTCAAGAGAAAATTTAAAATCCCTTTTTAAATATAAAAAAGCCTCTTCAAATGAAGAGGCTTTTTGTTTGCTATTTCCAGTCCTGAAATAAGTTGACATAAATTCGACTTATTTACGAAATCACTTCAAAGTTTTTAGCGCTTTGTTGTGCTTCAACAATCTGACTTTTTTGATTATTCAAAATCGTCTTAACCGATGGCGGCAAGCTTGTTTCTGAAATCACTTCATTGTACTCATCAATCGCAGCTTGTTCTCCTCGTTGCACTTCTTCCATCACTTGCTCTTCACTGCTGGAAGCGACTGCTGCTTTTAAATCCATCCAAGCACGGTGAATGGTTCCTGCTGCACTCCCGCCTTTGTCTGGCTCTTGTCCGTAGTTTTTAATTTCAGCTTTAATCTCGTGACCAAAATCGTAACGTTTTTGCGCTTGTTTTTGCAGAAAATCTTTCATTGTTGGATTTTCAATTCGTTCTGCAGCATCTTTATAACCTTTTTCAGCATCATAGTTCTTTTCTAATAGGTTATTCAATTTCTTAGCAACTTCTTTTGTAAATTCCATAGTTTTTTTATTTAAAGATAGCTAGGTTTCTAACTACAAATCAGTCAATTAACTAAGCTTAACATCACCTTTAACGAAGATTAACTCACAAGGCATTAATTGACTATGGAATACATTTTTTTTAACATTCAATATCACAAATTCATCAAATTTTCATAAATTAATGAATATAAAAAAGCACCTCTACAGAGATGCTTTCAGATACTTTTTTAGTTGAGTAAGGAATCTTTAGTAGTTTAATAATTCCTCAATTTTCTTTTTCACTTTTGCAGTAGAAGGAATCATGGTCTCTTCTAAGGTTGAATTTAAAGGTATCGCCGGCATATTTTCTGAACCGATGGTCATTACCGGAGCGTCTAAATATCTAAAACATTCTTCCTGAATTTTTCCGGAAAGTGCTCTGGCAAAACTATTATTGGAAGGCTCTTCGGTTACTACTAAACATTTACCACATTTTTTGACCGATTTCATCACCGTTTCTTCATCCAACGGAGCAAGGGTTCTTAGATCGATGACTTCAATTTGATCTTGCATTCCTAATTCTTCGGAAGCATTCATTGCCCAATGCACGCCCATCCCATAAGTGATAATAGAAATAGTTTCTTTTTCTTCTTGTTTCCAGATTTCTTGCAATACCCAAGCTTTCCCAAAAGGCAGTACATAGTCTTCTGCTGGTTCTATGGAAGTAGCGCCTTTAGTTCCGGGCACTTTGCTCCAATACAAACCTTTATGTTCAAAAATCACCACTGGATTCGGATCGTGATAAGCTGCTTTCAGCAATCCTTTTAAATCGGCTCCATTGCTTGGATAAGCGATTTTGAGTCCACGAATATTAGTGACTACACTTTCTACAGAAGAAGAGTGATAAGGACCTCCACTACCATAAGCGCCAATAGGTACACGCAGCACCATCGACACCGGCCATTTTCCGTTTGATAAGTAACAACTTCTACTTACTTCGGTAAATAATTGGTTAAGCCCCGGCCAAATATAATCGGCAAACTGAACCTCAACAATTGGTTTTAAACCAACGGCAGACATCCCAACGGTAGAGCCAATAATAAATGCTTCTTGAATAGGTGTATTAAAGACACGGTTATCTCCAAACTTCTGCGCTAAGGTTGCCGCTTCACGAAAAACCCCTCCTAGCCTACCACCAACATCTTGACCGTATAGTAAGCTCGTTTTATCTTCATGCATAATTTCTTCAATGGCATGTAAAGCACAATCTACCATGACAACTTTCTCTCCGTTAGTGGGAGAACGCTCACCTTTCTCTTCTGTTATCGTAGTAGGAGCAAAATCATGAGTAAATAAGTCTTCTGGTGAAGGATCATCCGCTTTTTCTACTTCTGAATAATCTTCTTTCACTTTTACACGAGCTAAAGCTTCGATCGCTTCTAATTCATCTTCGGTAAATCCGTTTTCAGCTAAGTATTTTTTCATCTTCGGAAAAGGATCTCGCGTTTTTGCTTCCTCTAAATCATCCCGATAAAATTCCATTCTCACACCTGAAGTGTGATGATTTAACAACGGAACTTTCGCATGAATCAACATTGGTCTTCTTTCTTCCCGAATAGTTTCAATGGCATTTTTTACGGTGGTATAACTTTCTTCAAAATTAGTTCCGTCAATAGAAATAGCTTCTAAACCATTAAAACCTTTAGCGTATTCAGCTGCATTTTGCGCTCGTGTTTCTTTTTCATTGGCAGAAATATCCCAACCATTATCTTGAACCACATAAAGAATCGGCAATTTCTTTAAAACCGCCATTTGAAAAGCTTCTGCAATTTCTCCTTCTGTAACGCATGCATCTCCTAACGAACACACAACAATAGGTTTTTCTGTGTCTTGAATTCCTTCGGTTTCTTTATACCACATTCCCAAGGCAACGCCGGTTGCCGGAATGGCTTGCATCCCGGTAGCGGAACTTTGGTGAGGTATTTTGGGTTTATCATCATCCCGTAAACTTGGGTGTGAATAATAGGTTCTTCCGCCAGAAAAAGGATCGTCTTTTTTAGCAAACAATTGCAACATCAAATCTTTGGGCTCCATCCCAATCGACAATAAAATGGAATCATCTCGGTAATATGGGAACACATAATCTTGTGGTAATAACTGCATCCCAACTGCGGTTTGGATCACTTCGTGCCCACGAGAAGTAGCGTGTACATATTTGGAAACTACCTTAAAATTTTCTTCGTATAACTCGGTCATCGCTTTAGCGGTACAGAGATTACGAAATGCTTGTTTGAGAATATCTTTGGTTATCATTTTCTTTTATTTTGAAACAGGAAACAGGACTTTTTGAAACAAGATGCTTTCTGCTTTTTTAAAAAATTATTCATTCATATCTAATGAATCAATAAAATTTGAAATTTTACTTTGTAACTTTTGAACTTTCTTTTGCAGGTTTTGAAAATTATGTCTTCTCATTAAAATTCAATTATCTTGAATCAAAAAGTCTTTTCAACATCAAAATCTTCAAAATAATCGGCGACTCTTCTTAAAAAGCTTCCGCCTAGAAAGCCATCGACTACCCGATGATCAAACGATAGCGATAAATACATCATTTGTCTGATTTCAATTTTATCACCATCTTCATATTCCATCACTTCTGCACGTTTCTTTATGATTCCTGTTGCAAGAATGGCAACTTCCGGCTGATTGATGATGGGCGTTCCCATCAGACTCCCAAAAGTTCCTACATTAGAAATAGTAAACGTACTTCCGCTGGTTTCATCGTGTTTCAGTTTGTTATTTCGGGCTTTTTCAGCCAACGCATTGACTTCCGCAGCAACGGTTTGTAAATCTTTTTGATCGGCATTTTTCACCACGGGAACAATTAAATTTCCACTAGGTAAGGCGGTTGCCATCCCAATATTAATAGCTTCTTTTACAATGATATTTTTACCATCGACCGAAACATTAATCATCGGGAAATCCTTCACTGCTTTGGCCACAGCTTCTACAAAAAGTGGTGTAAATGTGAGTTTTTCTCCGTATTTCTCTTGAAAGGCTTTTTTATTTGCATTTCGCCAGTTCACCATATCGGTTAAATCTGCTTCCACATAAGCGGTCACGTGTGGCGAAGTGTGTTTTGAAAACACCATATGATCGGCAATCATTTGGCGCATACGATCCATCTCTACAATTTTGCCTTTGCCTTTATCTAATTTCAAATTAGGAACTTGAAATCCTGAAGCTTCAGGAACAGGTTGTGCAAATTGTGCCGGACGTCCTTCTTCTAGGTATTTAAAAATATCGCTTTTTCGTAACCGACCTTCATTTCCGGTAGCCGGTATTCTTGCCAACTCTTCAAAACTAATATGATGTTGCTTGGCAATACTCACCACTAAAGGTGAAAAAAATGTATTTTGATTGGAATTGATTTGATAACTGGAAGATGAATTTGAATTAGAAGTTGAAACCGGTTTTTTAACCGCTTTTGGAGCTGTTTTTTTAGAGGTTTCCTTTTCTAAAGTTTTTGGTGTTGCTTTATTTTTAGAAGACTGTATTTCTCCTACTTCCATTTTAGCAATTACTTGCCCCACTTTGACCACTTCATCTGGTTGAACTAAAATCTGAGTAATGGTTCCATTGGCCGGAGCCGGAACTTCAGAATCTACTTTATCGGTGGCAACTTCAAGAATAGTTTGGTCTTGTTCTACTTCGTCGCCTTCTGCAACCGACCAACTGATGATGGTTCCTTCTTCTATACTTTCTCCCATCTTCGGGAGTTTAATTTCAATTTCTTTCATTACTGAATATTCCTTTTTTGGAAATTGCTCTTCAAATTTAATCTTATTTTTCCCGAAACTCGTTTAAGGTTTTGTAAAAGTTCTCTTGTTTAGGACGATCTTTGGGGATCTCTCGTAAAGGTTCAACCTCTCGTAAACTTTCGTGGCAATCTGCCGGTAAACGTTGGTAAAGTTTTGTTCCTGCGGTTTTCCAAGCGATCATTTCATCAGAAACTTCTTTAACTATTTTTGCGGGATTACCCACGACCAAGCTTCTCTTTGGTATTTTCGTTTCTGCCTTTACAAAAGCCATAGCACCCACGATACATTCATCCCCAATTTCTGCATCATCCATAATTACCGAATTCATCCCAATCAAGCAATTTTCTCCTAAATTGGCTCCATGAATAATGGCTCCGTGACCTACGTGCGCTCCTTTTTTAAGCACAATGCTTTTACCGGGAAACATATGCACGGTACAATTTTCTTGCACATTAACCCCATCTTCTAAAATAATTTCTCCCCAATCGCCACGAATGGCCGCTCCCAGACCAATATAACAGTCTTTTCCTATAATCACATTACCGGTGACCGCTGCCAACGGATGCACAAAACTGCTTTCGTGAATGACGGGGATATGGTTTTTGAATGAATAGATCATATGTATTATTCCTGCGGAGGCAGGAATCTTATTATCGTTTAACTTTATTTTCTTAATCTAGAATTTTTATAATCTAGATTCCAATTTTCTGAAATATCAATCCACCTAGGATTCATTTCCTCAATTAATTTAATTTTCCAATCTCTTTTCCACTTTTTAAATTGCTTTTCTCGCTTCGCTGCTTCTACTCCATTTTCAATTTCTTCTAGGTACACAAGCTTATCACAATTGTACCTTGCTGTGAAAGACTTCGGATAAACTTTCAACTTATGCTCTTTTACTCTTTCTTCTAAATTATCGGTAACACCAATGTACAAAACGCCATTTGGTTTGTTTGTCATAATATAGATGTACCAAACTTCATTCATTTAAAATCACGATCAAAGAGATTCCTGCCTGCGCAGGAAATTTATTGATACTTCTCCAGCTTCTTCTTCGTAAACTCACTCAATACCAACCGCCCACTAATTTTAGCTCGCTCGTTAAGCAATTCATCCCAATCTTCGGTACCACGCCAGAACATTTGCTTCATTTCTTTTACGGCTTCAGGGTTGTAGTTGCATAGGTTTTGAGCAAATTCTTCAATGGCTTCATCTAATTCTTCCGTCGTTTCATAAACTTGTGCATATAAGCCTTTTTGTTTAGCCCACTCCGGAGAATAAAACGAATCGGCATCAATAGCGATTTGGGACATCCCGCATACGCCTAATTTGCGCTCAACCGCAGGACCGACTACAAACGGACCAATACCAATATTTAATTCACTTAATTTAATCGCTGCAAATTTTGTCGCCATACAATAATCCATCGCCGATGCTAAACCTACGCCACCGCCTACAGTTTTACCCTGCACGCGACCAATAATAAATTTCGGGCATTTACGCATGGCATTGATCACGTTGGCAAAACCCATAAAGAATTTCTCTCCGGTTTGTTCATCGTTAATCGAAATAAGTTCTGTAAAACTTGCTCCTGCACAAAACGTACGATTGCCACCAGACTTTAAAATAATGACTAAAACCTCATCATTCTGTCCAACTTCTGTAATTGTATCGGCTAATTTTGCCAAGATATTTCCCGGCAAGCTGTTATGTGCCGGATGAAAAAACTCAATTGTGGCTACTTTATTTTCAATATGCTTTTTTACGTATGCTTCTTCTGTACTCATAAAATCGCTTTTTATTTTTATATTTTTTGGCGTTTCCCTTCGGGTCGGGCTATTCCCTGTGTTTTTTTTGCTCTCTAACACCTTTCGACTCCGCTCAAGGTGACAGCAAAAAAAGATTAGTTTATTCTGAGCGGAGCCGATGGGCTTCTATCCCTAACACAAACCACCCCGCCCTATTGGGACCCCTCCTTCAAAAGGAGGGGAACTTTAATTTTATACTTTTCTATTTCTCTAATAATCCAAACTGCTCAAAATGGTGATTGAGGTGCTTTCTGTGCAACAATTTCCATTCAAATTTGTTGAGCTCGCCAAATACCGCATTTTTCGTAATTGCTTCCGGATGTTCCTGAAAGTAATTTTCGTATTGCTCCTTGGCTTCCTTTAGCTTTTCTTTTGCCGTAGCTAAATCTTCATGTTTCAACTTGAACAATTCTCCTTCTTTATAAAAAGGAAAGTTGAAATTCTTCGGCATTGGTTTATAGTTCCACAAGGTTTCCTGCACCATTTCCAGTTTATCTTCTGGAGTGGCAACCTCAAAATCTTGAATTTCACCGGCTGCAATTCGGTAACTATCTTCTAAATGTTCCACCATATGTTGGGCTGTCATCATCCCCCAATTCGGTTTGGTATCTTCCGTTAACCCATTCAAAGCTTTTTCAAAAACTGAATCGGTAATTTCTGTAAAGGTGGTTTGTTTTTTCTGTACCATCGTTAAAATAGTAGCAATGGCAACCAATTTCTCTTCTTCTTCCGTAGCATTTACATCAAAAACTTCTACATACCATTTTACGATTCCGCTTGGCAATTCTTTTCCTTTTTGATCGCGATCTACTTTTTGCTTACAAGTCAATCGTACATTAATGGTATCGTTATGATACAGCGGACGCAAGAATCTAATTTCTTCTAGACCATAATTTGCTGCTACCGGACCTTTATTTGGGTACACAAACAATCCTGCCGCTGCAGAAATGATAAAATAACCGTGTGCGGTTCGTTGTTCGAAAATACTTCCTTCCAACGAAGTAATATCGGTATGCGCATAGAAGTGATCCCAAGTTAGATTTCCGAAGTTAATAATATCGGTATCGGTAAGCGTTCGGTTATGTGTTTGCAAGGACATTCCCGGTTTGATATCTTCCCAATGATAAGCAAACGGATGTTTTTCTGCTTCTTTATAATCGGCATTCGGTTGGTAAATTCCCGTAATCTCGCTGATGGTCGTTGGTGAACCTTGAATCGCGCAACGCTGCATATAATGCTTAATTCCTCGTTTACCGCCCATTTCTTCTCCACCACCGGCACGTCCCGGACCTCCGTGAATAAGATTTGGTAATGGCGAACCGTGACCGGTACTTTGCTTGGCACTTTCGCGATTCAGTACTAAAATACGACCGTGGTGCGTTGCTGCTTTTACGGTATATTCCGCTGCAACTTTATTGTCATTCGTAGCGATGGAACTCACTAACGAACCTTTTCCTTTTCGAGAAAGTTCTATTGCTTCATTTAAATCTTTATACGGCATTAGGGTACTTACCGGACCAAAAGCTTCGGTAATATGGGCTGCTTCGTTACTAAAAGGATGGTCTTCTCGAAGCAAGATAGGTTTGATAAAGGCACCTTTATCAAAATCGGCACCAATAGCTTTTCCTCCTTCAAAATCACCATATACGATATTCGCCGTTTTGGCAATTTCTTGTACCTGATTTTTAACGCTTTCTACTTGTTTTTTATCAATCAACGTTCCCATTCTCACCTCTTTTAAGCGAGGATCACCGTAGGTCACCTTATCGAGTGCTTGCCCTAAAGCAATTTGTACATCTTCTACTAATTTTTCCGGAACGATAATTCTTCTAATGGCCGTACACTTTTGTCCGCATTTCACCGTCATTTCATTTCGGACTTCTTTGATAAAGAGGTTGAATTCAGGTGTTCCAGGAACGGCATCTTCGCCCAAAATACAAGCATTGAGTGAATCGGCTTCCATCGTAAATGGCACGGACTCTTCGATTAATCTTGGATGCGTTTTTAGTTTTCTACCTGTTGCCGCAGAACCGGTAAAAGTGACTACATCTTGAGATGCGATGGTATCGAAAATATCTTTTTTGGTTCCGCTAATCAATTGTAATGCCCCTTCCGGTAAAATTCCGGAAGCGATAATTACCTTCACTACTGCTTCGGTTAAATACGCACTTTGAGGTGCAGGCAGCACGACTGCCGGCATTCCTGCCATCCAATTGACGGCACATTTTTCTAACATTCCCCAAACCGGAAAATTGAATGCATTGATATGAACGGCAACACCATTTTTAGGAACCAAAATATGATGCGCCATAAATTTACCGCCACGAGAAAGATCAATCGGTTCTCCTTCTACATCGAAAGGCTGATTCGGGAATAACTTACGAAGTGAAGCGTTGGCAAACAAGTTACCAAAACCACCTTCAATATCGATCCAACTATCAATTTTGGTACAACCACTTCGATAACTGATTTCATAAAAAGAACGTTTATGTTTTTGAAGATGAAAGGCCAGCTTCTTCAGCATATTTCCGCGTTCTTGAAAGGTCATTTTACGAAGGGCCTCTCCTTTTACTCTTCCGTATTGAAGTACTTCCGGAGCGTCAATTCCTTCGGTGGTGACATTGGTAAAATGTTCGCCGGTTACCGAATCTAGAATCGGGGTTCCCTCTCCTTGACCGTCGACCCATTGTCCTAAAATATAGTGTTGTGTTTTTTGCATTCTTATGTGTTTTATGTTTGACCTCTCGACTCCGCTCGAGGTGACATTTTGAACTTCAAATTTCCTACCTAAGCCGAAACATTTTCAATGACTGCAGCATAACCTTGTCCTACGCCTACGCACATCGTCACTAAAGCATATCTCTTACCGGTTAATTGCAATTCTAAAGCGGCAGAATGTGCTAATCTTGCTCCGGTAACTCCCAGCGGGTGACCAATAGCAATAGCACCACCATTCGGGTTTAATCTGGGATCGTCATCTTCTAAGCCCCATTCACGAATACAAGCTAAGGCTTGCGCAGCGAAGGCTTCATTCAATTCGATCACATCCATATCATCCATGGTCAACCCTGCTTTTTCTAAGGCTTTATTGGAAGCTTGTACCGGACCAATCCCCATAATTCTTGGTTCTACACCAACTACTGCTGAACTTAAGATTTTTGCCATCGGTTTTAATCCGTATTTTTCTACGGCTTTTTCTGAAGCAATAATGGTGGCAGCAGCTCCATCGTTTAATCCTGAAGAATTTCCGGCAGTTACGCTTCCGCCTTCTTTACGAAAAGCCGGACGTAATTTTGCTAAAATTTCTTTGGAAGTAGAAGGTTTGATAAATTCATCTTTACTAAATTGAATAGGGTCTTTTTTACGCTGCGGAATTTCTACGGTGACAATTTCTTTGTCTAAACGACCGTTTTCTTGTGCCTTGCTCGCTTTCATCTGACTCCAATATGCAAAGGCATCTTGATCTTCTCTGGAGATGTTATATTTATCAACTAAATTTTCTGCGGTAACGCCCATTCCATCGGTGCCATACATGTCGTGCATTTTTGGGTTAACGAAACGCCACCCGAAACTGGTATCGTACATTTTAGCATCGTTCCCAAAAGCACTGGAAGGTTTGGCAATGGCATAAGGGCCGCGCGTCATATGTTCGACTCCACCGGAAATAAACACATCTCCGTCACCGGCTTTTATCGCACGATTGGCGTGAATAATAGCGGAAAGACCACTGCTGCATAATCTATTCACTGTTTCTCCAGGAACAGAATAGGGTAAACCGGCCAATAATGAGCACATTCTGGCCACGTTTCTGTTATCTTCTCCAGCTTGGTTAGCACAGCCTAAAATGACGTCGTCGTAAGCTTCTTTAGGAATGTTAGGATTTCGTTTGACTATTTCTTTGATGACCAAAGCTCCTAAATCGTCGGTTCTTACGGGAGATAAAGTTCCTTTGTAATTTCCGATGGGAGTTCTTATTCCGTCTATAATGTATGTGTTCATTTTTCTCTTCTTTTTAAGTTTTTGCGCAAGGGATTGAGTGATTGTTGGAGCTCTTTTGAGATTCCTGCCTGCGCAGGAATTGAAAAAAGCGACTCACGAAAGCCCGACCCGCTAGGGTTGCGCCCTTACTATTTTAATTTTACACTTCAACAAATTGAGTGTTGCATTTGTTTATTCCCATTTTGCACTGGTTTTATAGGTGACTCCTTTGAAAAGTGCCACTAATTGATTTTCTTTTTTCACTTCAACAATATAAAAACCGAGTTTATTTTTTTGACTTTTCACATCAGACTCTGCAATAATTACATCGCCTTCTTCTAAGGCTTCTATGTGATTGATGGAAGTTTCGATGGAAACGGCTTTATTGCCATACGTATTGGTAGCAAAACCAAATGCCGTATCTGCCAACGAATAGGTGATGCCACCATGTGCTTTTTTCATACTGTTAAGCATCTCTTTTCTCACTGTCATTTTCACCTTGCAATAGCCTTCGCGAACCTCTACAATTTCAATACCTAGCCATTGACTAAAAGCATCAAGGGAAAGCATCCTTTTAGGTATTAGGCGAGGGGAAATAGGTTTTAGGTTATCTTCTTTCATAATCTTTGTGATATTTTCTTGCGAAGTATACTTATCATTTTTGCAAGTTCTGTTAAGTTTTTTCGGTTTTCCTCATTTTTTTCTTCATCAATATACTTTCGAAGAAATGCTTTAGAACTACAAGAAACGCATTCATGCATACTATGATATGCATTACCTAAATAATTATAAAATTGTTTATCTGTTCCAGCAGAACCTTCTGCTATATTTAGAGCGATCGAATCGCTTGCTCTCTTAAATTGTGAGGTCAACTCAAATCTTTCTTCTTTTGGAAACGTTTTGGTCTGATGATGCACAAGTTCCCCAAAATCCATTGCCTTTTGGTAAACTTTTAAATCTTCGAATTTAAAATGATAATTTGACCTCATAATTTTCCTAATTCCTATTCCCTAAAACCTACTACCTAAAACCTATTCCCTTCACGTGCCATTTTTCTCAATAACGGGCTGCAACGGTAACGGTCCTCGTGGTATTCGTTGTAAAGCGCATCCATACTTTCAACACACCAATCGATTCCTTTTTCGTTAGCCCAAGCTAACAATCCTTTAGGGTAATTTACGCCTTTGGTCATGGCTAAATCGATATCTTTTGCGGTGGCGATATTTAAAAACAAAGCATCTGCTGCTTCGTTGATAAGCATGACTAAAACCCGGTCGAGTATTTTTTGGGAAAACTCATTTTGATGAGATCCTGAATCAAGTTCAGGATGACGACTTTTATCAATCTTTCCTTCCTTGTAATCGTAGAAACCTTTTCCGGTTTTACGACCTAAATAGCCTGCTTCTTTTAAACGTTTTTGCGTAAAAGAAGGTTTGTAACGCGGATCGTAATAAAATTCTTTGAACACGGTTTCTGTAACGGTGTAATTCACGTCGTGACCAATAAAATCCATCAACTCGAATGGCCCCATTCGAAAGCCTCCTAAATCTTTTAATGCTTGATCGATGGTTGGAATATCGGCTTTGCCTTCTTCATAAATTCTTAGTGCTTCTCCATAAAACGGCCGTGCTACTCGGTTGACAATGAATCCCGGTGTATCTTTCGCTAATACTCCTACTTTCTTCCAGTCGGCTATAATTTGAACTACTTTTTCTTTTACAGCTTCAGAAGTTTGTACGGCCGGAATAATTTCGACCAACGGCATTAATGGTGCTGGGTTAAAAAAATGAACGCCAATCACTCGTTCCGGATGTTCTAATGCCGATGCAATGGAAGCTATGGATAAAGAACTGGTATTAGAGGCTATAATTGCATCTTCTCGTTGGCAAGCTTCTAATTCGCGAAATACTTTTTGTTTGATTTCAAGGTTTTCGATAATCGCCTCAATCGTTAAATCGGCGTCAGAAAGTTCTTGTATCGTATTTACATAAGTGATATTTCCTTGAATCCTATTTTTTTCAGCTTCGTCAATTCGTTCTTTTTCAATGAGACGAAGTAAAACTTTATCGAGCTTCGCTTCACTTTTGGTTAAAGCTTCTTGGTTGGTATCGTAAACTTTCACGGTACAACCGGCCGTGGCTGCTACTTGTGCTATTCCACTTCCCATGGTTCCGCTACCTATGATTCCGACAGTCATATATTTCAAATTTTTCAGGTTTCATTTCAAAATTCAAATTTAGTTTTAGTTCTAAACCGAATTTTTATGTCTTTTAATTTTTTAATTTATTTTTCTTTTTTGAGGTAGAAATACTTTTAGAAAATATTAAAATAAGCTGATTAGACTCATCTATTAATTTGTCTAATTTCTCAATCTGTTTCAGAAGATTTGCTCCTTTTTGAATTCTTAAATTTGTTTTAGATTCTCTTAGTTCCTTCAAACAAATTTGCATTTTATGAATATAATCTCTTGCAGATTGCGCAGCAATAGCTTCTGAATAATTTAGTGCAACACTCGTAGCTGAACGTATTAATTGACTACATAAATGTTGAGACGCAAAACTTTGATCTGAATGCTTAGTTGCTTTAATACAACTTACAGCAAAATCAATTAATCTATTTTCTAATTCTTCCGAGGTCATATTTCTTTCAAATTTTTATTTTTAATTTCAGTTATCTACATCAAATATTCATGACTTTTATTATATCATCTACCTTCATAAATTACCTAATTAAGTTTTACTACAAGCTCATTCAAATTTGAAATAGAAAATTTGCAATTTCTAAGTTTGAAATAGTTTATTTCCCTTTAAAATTTGGTTTTCTTTTTTCGATAAAAGCGTTTACGCCTTCTTGATAATCTGCTGTGGAAGCGGCTTCAATCTGGTTTTTAGATTCTAAAGCCAATTGCTCTTCTAAATTACTGGTTAAGGATTGATTAAGGGCTTCTTTGGTTAAGGCTAATGCTTTGGTTGGCATTTTAGCAAGTTGGCTAACCATCTTCCAAGTTTCTTCTTCAAAGGAAGCTGCTGAAAAATATTTATAAATCATTCCTATGCGTTCGGCTTCTTCCGCAGAAACTTTATCACCTAACATCGCTAATGCTGATGCTTTTTGAAAACCGATTAATCTGGGTAAAAAGAACGTTCCCGCACTATCGGGAATTAAACCTATCTTACTAAATGCCTGAATAAAGGCAGCGTGTTCTGTAGCAACCACGATATCGCAGGCTAATGCAATATTTGCCCCGGCACCAGCAGCTACTCCATTTACAGCAGCAACAATCGGTTTACCGATGCTCCTGATTAATTGAATAATAGGATTGTAATGTTCTTCTAGAATAGATTTAAAGCCTGGGTTTAGCTCGGGATCGGTCACTTCTTTTAAGTCTTGTCCCGCACAAAAGGCTTTGCCGTTTCCGGTTAATAAAATAGCTCGAACCTCTTTATTGGAAGCGCAGTTTTTTAACTCATCTTGCAATGCAAATGCCATTTCTCGATTAAAGCTATTGAAGACTTCAGGTCGGTTAAGGCTTATTTTAGCTACTTGATCTTTTATTTCAACTTGAATGCTTTTACTCATATTTTTTAGAAAATGAAATTGAAGTCGAAAACCTCTCAACTCTTTTCAATTTCGAGTTCAGATTTGATTTCAATTCCTTCAGATTAAACATTTAAAATAGTCAAACGGTTCTTGGCAGTCGTTGCACTTAAACAAGGCTTTGCAAGCGGTAGAACCAAACTGACTGACCATTTGTGTATTTTTAGAACCACAGTGGGTACATTTTACAACTTGGGTTTCTCCCAGTAAAGCTTTTTTATCGGCGCTAGCTTCTAGTGGTGCGGCAATCCCGTAATCTTCCAAAGCTTTTCTTCCTGCTTCAGTAATCCAGTCGGTGGACCAAGCGGGCGACAAAACTAAATCGACTTTGGCTTCGTAACCGGCCTCTAAAAGTGCGCTTTTAATATCGTCTCCAATCACATCCATCGCCGGGCAACCACTATAGGTAGGGGTGATTTTCACCTCAACAATCCCGTTATGAATTTCTGCTGAACGAACCACACCTAAATCGATAATGGAAAGCACGGGTATTTCAGGATCCGAAACTTGCATAAGAATCGGTTCTAATTCTTCTGAAATATGTGCTTTTTCTTCGATCATTATTTTATGCTTTTCGGTTTTAGGTTAGGATGTCATGCTGAAACAAGTTCAGCATGACACTCCAATTCGATTCTTTCTATGTATTACTACACTTTGACTCGGCTCAGTATGACTATAAGATTCCTGCCTACGCAGGAATTTACCACTTCATTCCGGGATAGGTACGTTGCATGTATTGCATATCGCTTAACAAATACCCCATATGTTCTGAATGGATTCCTTTTTTACCGCCTTCTTGAAAAAATTCTAATACTGGTTTTTGAAGTGTGGCTTCTTCTAAAACTTCAGCTACATTGGCTAAATATTTTTCTTTGAGTTTATCGGTATCCACACCAACTCCTTCTTTTATGGCTTCTATATCGGCTTTGGTCTTATGAAAGAGCTCTTCGGTAAATCGCCACAAATCGTTGATGGCTAGTTGAATTTTTCGGTTACTTTCTTCGGTTCCGTCTCCTAAACGCTTGATCCAATCGGAAGAAAACCTTCTGTGATAGCTTGCCTCTTTTAAACTCTTTTTTGCAATAGCTACCAAGGTTTCATCTTTGCTATTTTGCAATTCATTGAGCAATAAAAAATGAAAATGATCAAACAAGAACTGACGTGCAATCGTGTAAGCAAAATCGCGGTTGGGCTGCTCGACCAATAATACATTTACATATTCACGTTCGGTACGCAAAAAAGCAAAGTCGTCTTCGGTTTTATCTTCCTCAGAAAGTTGTGCAGCATACTGAAAATAACTACGAACCTGACCGAATAAATCGAGTGAAATATTTGTCATGGCGATATCTACCTCCAGCGTGGGACCGTGACCGGTTAACTCTCCCAAACGTTGACCTAGAATAAGAGAATTATCGGCAATCCCAAGAATGTATTTTATTAAACTATCGTTATTCATTAAATTTTATTTTAGTTGAAAAAACTACTTTGATTCTTCTGAAATAGTTTTAGAGATTCCTGCCTAGCCCGGAATTTTACATGTGTTTGACCTCATCGGGTAAATCGTAAAATGTTGGATGGCGATATACTTTATCTGCCGCAGGTTCGAACATTTCTCCATTTTCATCAGGATTGGAAGCTTTAATATGCTTCGATTCTACCACCCAAATGCTTACGCCTTCGCTTCTTCTGGTATATACATCTCTTGCATTTTCCAAGGCCATTTCTTCGTCGGCAGCATGCAAACTTCCGAAATGCCGGTGTTCTAATCCGTTTTTACTTCTTACGAAAACCTCCCAAAGTGGCCAGTTTTTTTTCTTGTCTGACATAACCTTATTTAAATTGAAATTGAAATTGAATTCGAAATTGAAAACAAGAGTTTATCATTTAGATTCAAAGACAACTTATTATTTAATATTTTTTATTCTAGTAACTATTATTCTAATGAGCTGATCATTTTCATCTACTAAATCTGAAATATCAGTTTTTGAAATTAAGTCAGCTTTTACTTGAATATTTAAATTTCTTAAACATTCTCTGAGTTCTTTTAAGCAAATTCTAAGTTTATTAATCTTATCCTTAGAAGTTCCGGCTCCTAATACTTCTCCGTAATTCAAAGCTGCGGAACAAGATGAACGAATTAATTGTTTAGCTAAATAATCTCCCGCATAGCTTAGCGGTTTCTTATCGTATTTTACTATAATATTAGCAGCAAAATCTTCCAAACGATCACTCAAATCAAACTTATTATTCATCTTTCAATTTCAGCTTCATTTTCGAATTCAAATTCGTTGTTTACCTAGCTTGCTTTTTGAACTTTTTTAGCGGCTTGCTTTTCTGAATAAGCCATTGCTGCATCACGCACCCATTCTCCGTTTTCCCAAGCATCAACTCGGGTTTGCAAACGTTCTTTATTACAAGGCCCGTGACCTTTTACTACTTGCCAGAACTCATCCCAGTTAATTTTTCCGAAATCGTATTGACCGGTTTCTTCGTTCCATTTTAAATCATCATCAGGAATGGTTAGGCCTAAAATTTCGGCTTGTGGAACGGTCTGATCAATAAATTGTTGACGTAATTCATCGTTGGTTTTACGTTTCAACTTCCATTTCATCGATTGCTCGGTGTGTGTAGATTCTGCATCGGTAGGACCAAACATCATTAAACTTGGCCACCACCAACGGTTTAGAGAATCTTGAGCCATTTGTTTTTGCTCTTCTGTACCGCGGCAAAGCGTAAGCATAATCTCATAGCCTTGACGTTGATGAAAACTCTCTTCTTTACAAACTCTCACCATCGCACGAGCATAAGGACCAAAGGAAGTATTACACAACGGAACTTGATTAATAATAGCCGCACCGTCTACTAACCAACCAATAGCGCCCATATCTGCCCAAGTTATGGTTGGATAATTAAAAATACTGGAGTATTTGGCTTTGCCAGAATGCAATTGATCGTACAACTCATCACGAGAAATCCCTAGCGTTTCGCAAGCGCTGTAGAGGTACAAACCGTGACCGGCTTCATCTTGAACTTTTGCCAGCAAAGCTACCTTTCTTCTTAAGGATGGTGCACGGGTAATCCAATTTCCCTCTGGTAACATCCCTACAATTTCGGAATGGGCATGTTGAGAAATTTGACGAATATGTGTTTTTCTATATTTCTCTGGCATCCAATCTTTAGGCTCTATCTTTTCATCACGAGCAATTTTTTGCTCGAACATCTCTTCTAAATTCTTTACTTCTTGCTCACTCATAATTCCTTTTTTAGTTGAAATTGAAAATATTCTCTGGATAAGAACCTGTACAACACTTCGACTTGGCTCAGTATGACAATTCAGGTTGATACTACAATTTCAAATTTTTTAAAAGATAATAATTATACTTCTGAAAATAAAACACTTAAACTTAATTTAAGGTTTCTATATGAGATTCCCACCTGTGTGAGAATTATACATCAAAATCGACCACCAGCTTTTCTGATGTGGGTACCGACTGACAACTTAAGACAAAGTTGTTGGCGACCTCATCATCTTCTAACGCATAATTAATTTTCATTTCTACGCTACCTTCAAGTACTTTACATTTACAAGTACTGCAAACCCCACCTTTACAAGCAAAAGGTAAATCTGCTCCGGCTCCTAAAGCGGCATCGAGTACATTATCGTAATCGTCTGTCATCCCGAAATGGAATTCTTTTCCTCCATCGAGAATGGTCACCTCAGTCCCTTCAAATTGATGTTCTATTGCTTTTGCTGCTCTTTTCTTATCTTCTTCTGAAACTCCGGTGACAAACAATTCGTAATGAATTTTATCTGTTGAAAGCCCGGCTTTCTCCAACTCATCCCGTAAGAGGAAAATCATTTGTTCTGGACCGCAGATAAAACATTCATCTACCGATTCTACATCGATCAAGCTTTTGGTAAGTTGTTGAATTTTCTCTTCATCAAACCTTCCGTTAAACAAAGGGATATCGCGTTGCTCACGAGTTAAGAAGTAGAAAATCTCAAAACGCCCGAAATATTTATTTCGCAGTTGTTCTAATTCTTCTTTAAAGATGATCGATTTTGCATTTTTATTGAGGTAGAAAAGTTGAAATTTACTTTCCGGCTCCATCGCCAAATGCGTCTTAATCATCGAGAGGATGGGTGTGATTCCACTTCCGGCAGCGAAAACGATATAGTTTTTTGCCACGCCAGAAGAAACTTTTACGCCAAATTTACCACTAGGAACCATCACTTCTAGATGGTCTCCTGCCTGTAATTCTTCATTTACAAAAGTTGAGAATTTACCGGTCGGTATTTTCTTTACGGCCACTTGCCATTTTTTATCTACCGGACTTGAACATAAGGAATACGAACGCCTTACGTCTTCTCCATTAAAATCTTTTTTTAAAGTTAAATGTTGCCCTTGATTAAACTTGAATTCTTCTTCTAAATCTTTAGGAACATCAAACTCAACAACCGTACAATCGTTGGTTTCTTTGTAAACGCTTTTTACGGTAATTTCGTGAAATTTTGCCATTTCATCATTTTTGATACCTAACAAAACTAACGATTGTTAGTTTAAATTCCAAATGATGCCTGTTAAAGAAGTTTAGCGAATAATTCCGTGAAGTAAATTCTGTTTCATTTCTTCAAATAAAAGCTGCGGAGAGACTTCTTTATTTTTAGAATACCATAAATGAAGTGTTCTTAAAGTAGATAGTAAAGAGAATAAGACTAAATCTATATTGCGCTCTTGCAATTCTTTTTGCTGAATGCCTTGCTCGATGATGTTTCTCATTTTAGCTTCGTAAGTGTTACGCATCATCAAATAATTTTCTAGATCTAATTTTTCCAGATGCATCCAGTCATTATTTAAACAAGCTAAGGCATCGGTTTTTTCGATGGTGATTTGAATATGATTTTCAATCACCGATTCTAGCTTTTTAATAGAACTAATATTCTCCGGTGAAACTGAATTCATATGCTGGGTGAAATTTTCGGCAACATCCAAGATGATAATTCCCAAAATTTCTTGTTTAGAATTGATATGATTATATAAACTTGCGGCTTTTATTTCTAAAGCTTGCGCCAAATCCCGCATAGAAACTGCATTATATCCTTTTTTTCTAAAGAGTTTTGCTGCTGTAGCAACAATTTCTAATTTTCGTCGGGTTAATTTCATAGAATGGCAAGATAATATTTTTAAAGTTTTTATGTGAAAAGGAATTGAAATGAAATTAAGCTCTATTATTAGAAACTAGAGTGCTTCGCTGTTAGAATTAAGAATCTAAACTTAAATTATCTTTATACTGAATTTGATCCAAAATCTCGAAATCAAAGTCTTTTTATTTCTGAATGAGATTTCTGGTCAAGCCCGCCTGCCGGACGGGCAGGCCCGGAATGACGAAAAGTCTATAATTTCAACTCTTGAAGTTCTTCGGAAGAATTAAGGTTTTGCTGATTGTATTGCAACGTCCATCCCATCGAATTGGTAAGTACAAAAAGCTTTTGCAATTCTGAAACCAATCTGTTTTCAGCATTTTTCATCAATACTGAATTTTTGATTTGCTTTTCTAAATCTGATTGAATCTTGTTTTTAATCTTATTATAGTCTTTCGCTTCAAACTGATTCAAGTAATCTTGGGTAACATCGTAATACTTTATATCGGGATTGATGTTGAGTTCCGGTGCTGGGATATGAGTAATTTTCAACACTTTATTTGCTGCATCTACTTCGTATTTCATCTCGCGCAAATCGTAACTTACATTGGCCTTGGCATTCACTACCACTAAGGCTTTTTTACGCGCTGAAAGAAATTTAAACATAAAACTTTCGGTATTCTCGTAATTATAGACCTTAGCATAACTCCCTTCAGAAACGACCAGTTTACTTACATTTTTTATTTCCTTTTCAATTAAATTGGAAGCTTGTAGCAAATCTTCTTTTTCTTGAAATTGGTTTTTGAAGTATTGGTAACCCAAAAAACAAACAAGTGCAACTAAAACGCCGAGTAAAAACTTTCTCATAGGTAGATTTTGCTCCTAATTTACGAGAAACTACTTCAACTTTATTTAATTTGAAATTAGATTAACAGTTTTACCCCCTTTTGACTAAATAAGGTTATGGTTTTTTGCTTTTTGAACGGCTTCAATTTTACTATGTACGTGAAGTTTTTTATAGATATTTTCGATATGTTTTCTTACCGTACTTGGCGATAGTACTAAATACTCTGCGATTACGGTATAGCTATGTCCTTTACTCAAGCTTTCTAAAACTTCAATCTCCCGTTTTGACAGGGAGAGTTCTTCTTGGTCTTTTTTATTTTGTATATGCGTTGGATTTCTAAGTAACTTTAAGGTTTTTAAAGCAATGGAAGGATTCATAGCTGCACCGCCATTAAAGGTTTCTAAAATGCCTTTGTACAATTCATTTGGATTGGTTTCTTTCAACAAATAACCATCTGCTCCGGCTTGGATGGCGTTAAAAATATGTTCATCATTATCGAAAGCGGTAAGCATTACGATTTTAATATGTGGATATTTTTGTTTGATGATTTGTGTGCTTTCAATACCATTTAAAACCGGCATTTCAATATCCATTAAAATAAGATCGATATGAAAATTATCTTCTAACTTTAAAAGCAAATCGCTACCGTTAATTGCTGAAAACTTAAACTTCAGCTCTTCAAAAAAAGATAACTTTTCTTTAATTGCGTGAATTAAAAATGTGTTATCATCGACGATGGCGATTTTTATACTCATAGTGATCTACTTTCCATTAATTACAAAGGGCGCCCAAATTACCGGACTTGCAAATTGCGCTCCATATTTACCCGACAACATTTCTCTTTTTGCTGTATTTACGGCATCTTCTACGCTCATTTGACCCTGATTTAAATTATTGTACACCAAGGTCATTAAAATCATTGTTCCTGCATCGTTCACCGGCCATAAACTTAATAAGGTGTTATTTGCTCCCGCAGTAAGCAAAGCTGAATTCAACCCGTTAACGCCTTCGCCTTTATAAACTTTACCCAACGCAGTTTCACAGGCACTTAAAACCGCCATATCTGCCTTAAGATTTAATTGTGCAATTTCGTGTGCCAATAAAAACATATCTTCTTCGCCATCGCCGCCTGGTGGTTGCATCATCATTACTCCCGAAAGCTGCGGAAAATTGTCTAGCGCAAAACCGTGCGTAGCAATATGTAACCATTTATACTTAGCCAGTTCATCATTTTTATTTAAGCGTTTGATGTCTGACTCTTTCATTTGATCGTTTATCAAAACCGTTGCATCTGGAACTATCATTTTTAAGTTTTGCACTTCTTTTAAAGTTCCTGCCAAATAATTAGCTCCACCAAAGCCTAACAGACTTAATTCTTCTTTTAAATTTACTTTATTTTCTGAAATTTTTTGAGAAAGCTGATTTTTTATTTGATACACATCGGGCATACTCCTGTTTTCTGATCCAGATGTTTTGGGCTTAGCGTAAGTAGCTCCGCCCATCGCCAAAAGACTTTTTCTGGTTGCAGGATAGTTTCTGTTTTGTAAACTTGCCCAAATAGTTGCTGAAGGAATATACTTTACATTAAAATCTTCAATTAAATAATGATTTGAAGAATTGATAAAAGCTTCAAAAGGCATAAAACCTAGCTTTCCTTCGGCACTTATAAGGAGTGTTTTCTTTCCTTGAATTTGATTGGCAACAGGCTGAATTAAGAACTGATACCAATGCTTTAAAAATTCGGTTTGTAAATCGGCAAGCTTCTCGTCGTGTGATTGTAAAAATTCTCTTGAAATACTAATGAATTGATCGTAATCTTTAACTGTAAAACCTTGCTTTTTATCGCTATAACTCACCAATTTACCATCTACGATCTCTTCGTTTAATTTGGTTACGTAATTATTGATCGAGTTGGGTTGCTTGTTAACTATATTGATAAATTTCCGTTTGATAGTTAACCAATCGTCTATGGGAAAATTATAACTGATTTCTGCGGAAGTTGAAGTTATGACGGAAACAATCATTTCTCCCGGCTCTCCATTAGAATAATAGAGCATCACCTCATCGTTCGCTAACAGCGATTGAACTTGCGATAGACTAACTTGTGGAATATTTTTGTTTAGGTTATTTTTTAAAATTCTGCTTCGGTTTAAGTCTTGCGCTTTAAAGAGTTTTTCTGTTTCGTTTAAATTTCGATAAGACATTACCAAACCACTGTAAGCACCAGCGTGATTGTTCATCACCAATAATTGTTCTTGCTGCGGAAGTTTTTTGAGATGGTTTTCTGTAATGGCTATTGCTTTTTCAAATAATTCTGCTGCTTGCCCATAATCCTCATTCATATAGAACATAAAGGCTAAGTTATTGGCTAAGTTTTGCGCGTCTAAATACTTCGCATTTTTCAGCGAATATTCATATTCTTTTTCCACCATTTGTTTTGCTCTCGACTTCTCTCCTCTTTTCCATAATGCCAGTGCATAATTTGTGGCTATTTCACTTTGCAAATCAGGTTCATTAAATTTTAGAGACTCGTTATAAGCTTCGAATAAGTATTTATAGGCCAAGCCTGCAGCACCAGGTTTTCTGCTTTCTATGTAATAAGCGCCAATGGTATTTTTAGCCTTTAGCGCGGCAAACGTGAAATTTATTTTTTCGGCTTTGCTCAATAGGTGTTGAGCTGAAGCGAACTTATTTTCCAAATCATTTAATTCGGCATACGCGTGCATTTTTCGCATAAGCAATTCACATTGTATAAAGCTTGTGTTGAGTAAACCTTCTATATAGTTTAACCCCTGATTGGCTTTTGCGATGATAAGCTCACCATCGGCATCGAAGTAAGATAATCGCAATAAGCTATGCGCTGCCGCAAAACCTAAATGACCCTTTTTTACGATTGGCAATTCTAAAAATTGTTGATAAGCTTTCTGCGCTTGATCCCATTGTTGCGTATCGTAATATGCTGAGGCTCGGTTAAACTGAATTTGCGCTATAATTTCTTCGTTTTTAAATTTTTGGCTATTGAGGTAATTAAGGGTTTCTGTAATAGCGCACTCCTTTTTTTGCCACCATGCTGCTGTACAATCAGCATATATTTTCATAGCACTAATGGCTCCACTTGTATTTTTGTCGGCTTCTTGCGCTACTGTTTTTAACGCGGCAAGATCTTTTTGAAGAAAGCGTTCTAACTGAGAAATGTCTTCTAAAATTTCTGAAAGCACAGCGGTATTTGTTTTTAATTGAAAAGCATAATTCATCAATTTTTCGGCTTCTTGAGGGTTGCCATTTAAAAACGCCGCATAAGCTGCGATGGAGTAAGAACCTAAATCTGCCGGATTTAAAATTTGTACTGATTGCAGGTTTATTTCTGCTTCGCTTAGCTTATTTTCTAATAAACTTGTGTAAGCAGCAAAGGCATAACCGGCATAATCATCGGGATAGTATTGAACTAGCTGATGGGCAATTTGCTTCATTCCCGCAAGATCATCTACTTTATAATATTGTTGAAAAGACTGAACAGTTTCATTATAATCTTGCGCCTTGCAAGCTACCGAAATGAAAAGAAAAAAAGCGAAGGTAATGAAGTGTCTCACGATCTAGTTTAATTGGTTATACCTCAAAGCTCTAATAAATTCAGCTTGAAAGAAATACGACAATTGCCTTATATTTTTTAGAAGTTTCAACAAACTAAAAACCACCTACCAATTAGGTAGATGATTTTAAGTT
Source organism: Mesonia oceanica (assembly GCF_902499555.1). Classification (GTDB taxonomy): domain Bacteria; phylum Bacteroidota; class Bacteroidia; order Flavobacteriales; family Flavobacteriaceae; genus Mesonia; species Mesonia oceanica. Next base: position 309,315 of record NZ_CABVMM010000003.1, on the reverse strand, counting down.
AAATTCAATAAAATTGGCTAATTATTGCAGTTTAAACTGTCCGTAAAAACCTTCTCCTACAAGAGGTTGTACATTTACTTCATTAAAATTATCGCTGGTATCGAAAGAAACATTGAATGCCAAATCGTGTAAGCATTCATCTTTATAGAAAAAATTATTGGAATCCGGCTCGAAATAATCTTTTGCATAGGGATTTTTTACTTCAACACAATCAAAACCATCGATACTCACAATTAAAGATTCATCTTCTGTAATTTCAAAAGTTGCTGTGGTTCCAATGGCAAAAGGAGAGTCGTCGCTCGCATAATCGTAAACGGTTTCATAAACACCAACAGTATATGCAGGCATATCGATAGCTACCTCATCTGATGCTGCTGCGGCATCACAAACTTGTCCAGAACTACAACCGGAGGTTGAACTATTGCTTTGATCATCGTCATCAGAACAAGAAAACAAGGATATTAAAACCAAACTAAGTACTAATTTCTTCATTACATATATATTTAGATTAATGTGATAAAGATGCACCTTGTTTAATTACAGTACCATAAGGCAATTGACGTATTTATGCTGAATATGATGAAGCCGGAGTTGTAAGAATAATTTTTGTGCCTTCGTATGGAGTTGAAGTTAGCTGAATTTCTCCGTGAATTTCTTTCGCTCTTTTTCTAATATTATTGATTCCGTTGCCTAGTTCAACTTTATCTATAACAAACCCTTTCCCGTTATCTACAATTTCGATTTTGAAAGTATCTTGAATCTTTTCGATATGCACTTTTATTTCTTTGGCTTCAGCGTATTTTAGGGCATTATTAACAGCTTCCTGAATTATTCGATAGATATTCATCCCTACTACAGAAGAGAACTCATCCTCTTGATTAATTTCTGCATCGAATTGAAAACTAAAAACTGTTGTAGGAGATGCATTTCTGGCTTTTTCAATGAAGTTTGAAATTCTGGCCTGCAAATCTTCTACCGTGATTTTTTCTTTATTCATCGCCCAAATCGTATCGCGCAACTCGTAAATGGTTCTACGGGTAAATTCGCTGATATTTTTAAGCTTTTTAGAGATATTTGCTTCCATACCCGGAAAAGCAAAATGAAGATTATCGATACTGGAAATGATAAAAGTTAACTGAGCTCCTATATTATCATGCAAGTCTCTAGAAATTCTTAGCCGTTGTTCTTGTAGTTTATTTTGAGTTTCTATTTTAACCAAAGCCGACTTTAATTCTGATTCTTTTTGTAACTGTCGGTTTTTTATTTTTTGCTGATTGTATAGCAAATACCCCAATAAACCTATGATAAAAGCAAGGGCGATACTCCCATAGATAAAGGTATTTTTGCGCTCTAAGTCTAATTCTTTTTCAGCTAGATTAGCTCGGGTAGTTGCTAGTTCTGCTTCTTTTTTTTCGGTTTGGTATTTGGTTTCTATTTCTTTAAATTTTTCTTGGGTATCAAGTCCTAAAATTTTTTCACTCAACACTTGATACTTTTCTTGGTAACTATAAGCTAACTTATACCTTCCTTTATTTGCATATATTTCTGCTAGCGATTTTGAAATGTATGCTTCCTCTCCAATAAGATCCAAATCTTTAGACTTTTCCAATAGTGAATTCAAAAGTTCTAGCGCCAAATTTTCTTCCTTTAGATAAATATAAGTTTTAGCTAAAATGAAATTATAATTAAATGTCTCTCCAGCGCCATAGCTATACTTATCTAATAAAAATTTATTCTTCTCTAATAATTTTAAAGCTTTATCATATTCTTTATTATGGATTAAGATTTCTGCTTTTTGTATGGAAGAATACAGTTTAAAATACTCTAAACCAACATCGTTGATTATTGAATCTGCTTTCTTTAGGTTCTGTTCTGATTTTTGCAAATCACCTCTATCATAATAAATTCTTGCTAAGTTTTGATACGCTTCTACCTTATAATCATTTACATTATCTTTTAATACTTCCTTTAAATTTAACTGAGCGTATTTAAGCCTTTTATCATGTTGATCTAATTCATTATATATACTACTTAAATTAAGATAGAGTTGACCTTTAATATGGTAATGGTCTGTTTTAAATTCATCTAAAATCCTAATCGATTCAAGGTAAAGTTTAATTGTATTTGGATAATCACTTTTGTAATAGTAAATATTCCCCAAATTTACTTTTGCGATAGCCACACCTAATGTATCCCCTACTTGATCGTAATATTCATTAGAGTTTTGATAATATTCAAATGCTTTATCAGGAAGTTCATTTCGGTTATATGCTTCTGCAAGTTCACTATAAAGATGCGCTTTTAATCCTCGATCTTTTAGCTCCTTCCCTCCTAAAGAATCTGTTAGATTACTATAATATTGAAGGCCTTTTTTAAAATAATATTCTGCACTATCAATTTCTCCTGAGATTCCTTTTTGCGCGATAAGCTTTCTATAAAAATAGCCAATATCTACTTCATTTTTTTGCTTTAACGCTAAAACCATGCCTTGTCTTAAAGCATTATTGGCAGCAAGTTTATCGTTAAATCGTAAATCCCATGCAGTTATTTTATATTCACGTATAAGTGAATCGGGATGTTTCTGAACAGTATTTGTAGAATTTTCTTGTGCAGCTCCTAAATGAGAAATCAAAACAAGTATGAGAGTAATAATTTTCTTCACCGTTAACTATTTAAAGAACTACTTATCTAATTGTATTTTTTGAACCACTAAAACTTCCTCTAAATTGTAGCTCAAAAAATGATACCTATCTAAACAAAGATTTCTTTCTCTAATTTGCTGACTTGCCAGCCGAAACCTCTTTTGTATCAATTTTATATTTTTCTGGTGCTCATAGTTTGAGATACGTTTGAAATGAAAAAAAGTTGAAATAAACACCAACCCAATAAAAATAGTAAAAAATAAAATACACCAACCCATTTGTATAAAATTAGAGAAAAGAACAGCAGGTTATAAAAACCCACCATTCCTTTCTCATCCCACAATTTTTATTTAGTCTTTTCTGCAAATTCTTGGGTATGGAAACTTAAAAATTTACCCAATGCCTTTTTTGTTCCAGCTAAATATTTGGATTTATCGACATCAATAAAAGCCGAATTCTCAATTGTTTCATTATCGGCTCGATAGGCTCTCCCATAAATTGTTTCAAGTCCTACATAATCTACATCTGCCTTAGCAAAACTTTGTATTTTTTCTTTCCCAATAACCCCATCGATATTTAAATCTTTTTTTAAAGTACCAGAATATTGCGCTAAAGGTGAACCTCCTATTTTATATTTCCCTTGAACAAAATCGATAGCATTCACGCAAGAGACTACCTTTTGCTTTGTATTCTTCAAAAGACTCATCGCACCGGTAGTTTTTTCGGTAAAAGAGTAATTCTCGATTGCCGGAAGGTGCAAATTGGTACTTACAGTAATTTTTGCACCCCGACCTTGGTAAGCTTTTTCGTCGTTTAAAAACAAGACATACAAATCTACATCTACGATATTGGCATCATTAAGTTCTGAAGAAAGTTTGCTATAGGTTTGTACTTGCTGAAACCTATCCATATTATTACTACCCTGAAGTCTTGAAACTGCGCCAAAAAAACCTCCCTGCTTTTTTTGACCAGCTTTAGTAAAGCCTTTTACAAAAAATACGCGGTTTTGAGGATAAACGGTTACCAACCCTGGAGCTTCAGACAGACTCATCTCCATATTAGTAAAACGCTCGTAACCTTCATAATAATTAGTATTCGCCGCCGCATCACCTTTTAGGATGGTGTATCCCTTACTTTCTAGATCGCGAATAAAATCTTGATAAAGCTCATTGGTTAATTGTTGTAAGTCTTCTGCACTAATATTATTTAAACCTACCGATAGCTTGGCTTTTGTTTTTCCTGTTAACATTCTTCCTGTAAAACTTCCTCCCTTTTGTGCCTCTTTTTGGTTATAAACTTGATAGTTTATTGAAAAGTTAGCTATATAAATTTCTTTAGAGACCAGTTTCCCATGCACCTTATCTTTGGGCTTAAATTCCCCTAGCGATTGTGCAAATAAATTAAACGCTATAAAGAAGCCCGCTAAACTAAAAATTATATGTTTTTTCATGTGTTAGATTTTTAAGTACACTCCAAAAGTGATCTATTTAACGGGTTGAATCAATACGGCAATTGCCGTATTTTTTTGATAATGAGCTATAAAAAAGCCGGAAAATAAATATTCTATTTTTCCGGCGCTTCATAAAAACCCAAACCTATAGCTGTTTATGCATATTTGAAAACTCCTATTATGGAAACTGCAGTCAGGTTAAAAAGAAACATTAAACGAACCACTGCTAATTTCTTTAAACGTACCGTTTTCTTCATCTTTCGCTTTAAAAGAAAAAGTGCCTTTTATCTTTGCATCGGTTTTCTCACTAATTTTAACTTTCCCGGCTACAGTTTCATCATAAGGAGCTACCCAAGTTTTAGAATTCATCGGGTCATTGATATTTGCTTCTGTATAAATTGCAGTAGAATAAATATTGGCACCTCCTCCTAAATCGTAAGTTCCTACACCATCAAAACCAGAAATTGTAATTGAAATTCCCTTACCATCCACATTAGAACCTTGAATCAATATAGTAGTCATTCCACCAGCAGTTTGCTCTACTGCGGTAGTAGCTATTTCCATGGAACTAAATGAATTGCCATCTACTGTTGCTTTTAATTGTCCTTCAGCAGCACTACCGCCATCCCCTCCATCGTCGTCTTTACTACAGCTTACGAAGACTAACGATAATCCTAAAAATAAATACACTAATTTTTTCATCCTATTTTGTTTTACGCTTCTATTTGAAGACGGTTATTTTTTATAGAACAAAAATGCAATAGATGAAAAGCGCTATCAATAAGGCAATTGACGTATTTTTAAAACTCCATAAAAGGAAATTGCTGCTGAAGCTGCACTATTTGCTGCTGAAGTTTTTGTTGAAATTTTTGATGAGCTGTAGAATTGGGATTAAAGGGTCGATGAGACAGTCCTTGCCTAATCTGTTCGACTTGCTTCATTACCGGAAGAGTTTCTTCTGCCAACCAAGTTTCTTGAAAACGCTCCCAAATGTAATTGACTGCTATTTGATTTGGATGCAGTAAATCTGAAGCATAAAATCGATAATCGCGCAATTCATCCATCATTAATTCGTAGGAAGGAAAATATTTCAACCCATTTTCGCCTTCTAAAACTTGATGTATTGCAGTAATTAAATGTGATTTACTTCTTGTACTTTCTACCAAACCATCTTTAGCGTGCCGAATTGGAGAAACCGTAAACACAAATTGACAATCAGGGTTTAATTGCCGAATATATTCAACACTTGTTTGAATACTTTTTTCTAGTTCTGCTACGGAAGAAAGTTCTTTTGTGAAATTTTTCTGTGGAATCTTATGGCAATTTGCCACATATTCATTTTGATCCACATGTTTATAAATCCAGGAAGTGCCTAATGTGATCATCACGTGCGAAGCTTTTTTTAGAAACAGAAAAGTTTCTTCTAGGGCCGAATTCAAGTTTTTTAAAATTTCATCTTCCGACAAGGCATTCATTCTAGAATGCGCTTCAAAACAGCTATAAATTTCCTGATATTGAAAAATAGCTTTCCCCGTAAATTCTTCTTGCTGAACCACGCGCTGTAAAAACTTTTCTATCGCAAACGGATGAAACAAAATCCCTAACGGATTTTGCAATTGCTGAAACTGATAATACGCAAATTTCTCTCCCATATTTTCTGAAAAACAAGAACCTAACAACAGTACGCTAGACGAATAGTCTATTTTAGGTTGTTCTTGAGGAATATTAAGTTGCGTTTGGAGTTTCAATGGGTAATTTTATTATTGTTTTAAAATAGAATATTTTTATTGCTAACTAACTTTTCAAAAATAAAAGAAAAACTGATATTAAATGGAAATTGAGGTTATTAAAGGAGATATTACAAAACTAGAAGTAGATGTTATTGTAAATGCTGCTAATTCTTCATTACTCGGTGGCGGAGGTGTTGACGGCGCTATTCATAGAGCAGGTGGTTCTCAAATTTTAGATGATTGCAGAGCTATTAGAAACAAACAAGGAAAATGCAAAACTGGAGAAGCTGTAATCACTAGAGCCGGGAATTTGGCGGCAAAAAAAGTAATTCACACGGTAGGTCCGGTATGGAATGGTGGTCACAAAAATGAAGCTAAATTATTAGAAAACTGCTATAGCAACTCCCTTTTATTAGCAGAAAAGCACCAATTAAAAACCATTGCATTTCCTAACATCAGTACGGGAATATATGGATACCCCAAAAAGGAAGCCGCTAAAATTGCGATAGAAACTATTCAAAATTTCTCTTCTTCCATTATTGAAAAGGTAATTTTCGTTTGTTTTGACGAAGAGAATTTTAACATCTATCAGGACAAAGATATATTCTGTTAAGAAATTGTCAACAATTCATCTATTTAAAGTGAATAACTTCAATTAAAAATCAACTTTAAAATTGTATTTTTGCAGCCACAATTACAACAATTTATAAAGCTGATGAATACAGATTCTTTTGCGTTAAGACACATTGGCCCAAGGCCTGAAAATATTTCAGAAATGCTAAAAACCATCGGGGTAGATTCACTCGACCAGTTGATCTACGAAACTCTACCGGATGGTATTAAATTAGAAAAAGAATTAGACTTACCGGAAGCCTTAAGTGAGCAGGAATATTTAGAGCACATCACCAAGCTGGCTCAAAAAAATAAGATGTTCAAAACCTACATTGGTTTAGGCTATCACCAAGCTATTATTCCGCCGGTCATTCAACGAAATATTTTAGAAAATCCGGGTTGGTACACGGCATATACCCCTTACCAAGCAGAAATTGCACAAGGTAGGTTAGAAGCTTTGGTTAACTTCCAAACCATGATTGTAGATCTTACCGGCTTAGAATTAGCAAATGCTTCTTTATTAGATGAAGCCACCGCAGCTGCAGAAGCGATGACTTTGCTTTTTGCAGTAAGAGATCGCGCACAAAAGAAAGATAATGTAGTTAAGTTTTTTGTTTCTGAAGAAGTATTACCACAAACCCTTTCTTTATTAGAAACCAGAGCAGAACCTTTAGCCATAGAATTAGTGGTAGGAAATCATGAAGAGTTTGAATTTTCTTCTGAATTTTTTGGAGCCTTAGTGCAATATCCCGGAACTTCAGGAAAAGTTTATGACTATGCAGGTTTTGTACAAAAAGCTAATGATGCAGGAATTAAAGTAGCTGTTGCTGCCGATATTTTAAGTTTAGTAAAACTTCGTGCTCCGGGAGAATTTGGAGCCGATGTAGTGGTTGGTACTACACAACGTTTCGGGATTCCATTAGGTTATGGAGGACCACACGCTGCATTTTTCGCTACCAAAGAAGCTTATAAAAGAAATATACCCGGGAGAATTATTGGAGTTACCAAAGATGCTGATGGAAAACCAGCCTTAAGAATGGCTCTTCAAACCCGCGAACAACACATAAAAAGAGACAAAGCCACTTCAAATATTTGTACCGCTCAGGTATTATTGGCTGTTATGGCAGGAATGTACGCGGTATATCACGGGCCAAAAGGTTTAAAATATATTGCCAATAAAGTACATCGCTCTACCGCTGAACTAGCTGATGCCCTTGAAAAATTAGGATATTACCAAACAAACGAGTTGTATTTTGATACGATTCAGTTAAAAGCGGATGCTGAAAAAATAAAAGAAGTAGCGGAAGCCAGTGAGATAAACTTCTATTATCCGGATGCTGAAACGGTTTCTATTTCCATTAACGAAGCTACTTCTCTCAACGACTTAAACAACATCATTGCTGTTTTTGCACACGTTGCTGGGAAAGAATCCATCAAAATCACGTCTTTAGAAAAAAGCGTTTTAGAAAACCAATCGGTTTCTCGTGATACAGCATTTTTAACGAATGAAGTTTTCAACAAATACCATTCGGAAACTGAATTGATGCGTTACATCAAAAAATTAGAGCGCAAAGATTTATCCTTGAACCATTCGATGATCTCCTTAGGTTCTTGTACTATGAAGTTAAATGCTGCTTCAGAAATGCTTCCGTTAAGTTATCCGCAATGGGGAAATATTCACCCATTTGTACCTGTAGAGCAAGCTGCAGGTTATCAAGAAGTATTAAAACGATTAGAAGATCAGTTAACAGAAATTACCGGTTTCTCGGCAACTTCACTTCAGCCTAACTCAGGTGCGCAAGGAGAATTTGCAGGATTAATGGTTATTAAGGCTTATCACGAATCACGTGGCGATCACCATAGAAACATTTGTTTAATTCCTTCTTCTGCTCACGGAACGAATCCCGCAAGTGCAGTCATGGCAGGAATGAAAGTAGTCGTTACCAAATCTACCGATAAAGGAAATATTGATGTCGATGATTTACGTGAAAAAGCTATTAAGTATAAAGACAATCTTTCAGCTTTAATGGTCACTTACCCATCTACACACGGTGTATTTGAGTCGGCTATCCAAGAAATCACACAGATTATTCACGACAATGGCGGACAAGTTTATATGGATGGAGCCAATATGAATGCTCAGGTTGGATTAACCAATCCTGGGAAAATTGGAGCCGATGTTTGTCATTTAAACTTACACAAAACTTTTGCCATCCCTCACGGTGGTGGAGGGCCAGGAGTTGGACCTATTTGTGTAGCCAAACAATTAGTTCCGTTTTTACCAAGCAATCCGGTAATTAAAACCGGCGGAAATAATGCAATTTCAGCTATTTCTGCAGCACCTTGGGGATCTTCCTTAGTCTGTTTAATCTCTTACGCCTACATTTCTATGTTAGGACCTAAAGGATTAAAATTAGCTACAGAACATGCGATTTTAAATGCGAACTACGTAAAAGAACGGTTGAACAATCATTTTAAAACGCTTTACTCTGGAGAACGCGGAAGAGCAGCACACGAGATGATTCTTGACTTAAGACCTTTTAAAGAAAAAGGAATTGAAGTGGTAGATATCGCAAAACGTTTAATTGATTATGGTTTTCATTCACCAACCGTTTCTTTTCCGGTAGCAGGAACTATGATGATTGAACCTACCGAAAGTGAAAGCAAAGCGGAATTAGACCGTTTTTGTGATGCCTTAAATTCAATTAAAGAAGAGATTGATGCGATTGAAGATCAAGAAAACAACTTATTGAAAAACGCACCACACACTATGGAAATGCTTACCGCCAACGAGTGGGATTTCCCTTACTCTAGAAAAGAAGCAGCTTTTCCGTTGGAATATGTTGCCGCAAATAAATTCTGGCCATCGGTAAGACGTGTCGATGATGCTTACGGGGATCGTAATTTAATGTGTACTTGCGAACCGATCGAGACCTATATGGATTCTGAATAGATTCAATTTTTACTATAAAACGAAAAGCCCAGTCGATTGATTGGGCTTTTTATTTGCTGATATTTATCATTTTCTCATGAAATAGATTCATTTACTTTCGATTTTTGAAAAAAATCATATCTCTTCATTTTTCTAATCATTTTAAAAAAATTTATGCTTAGTTTGGTGCTTAGGTAGGTAAAAAAGAAACTATGTCTATAAAAATAACAGGAGTGGGTAGTTGTATTCCGGAAACGAAAGTGAAAAATGCTGATTTTCTGGAACATGTATTTCTTAATGAAGATGGAACTCCTATTCCCGGCGGGAATGAATTAATCATTAAAAAATTCAAAAAAATCACAGGAATCGAAGAGCGCCGGTATGCGCATAACGATTTAACCGCTTCAAATTTGGCAGGAATTGCGGCAGAAAACGCCATTAATGATGCCAAGTTAGACCGAGAAACTTTAGATTACATTATCGTTGCTCAAAATTTTGGGGATGTAAAATATAAAAATACACAAAGTGATTCTGTACCCAGTTTAGCAAGTCGGGTTAAAAATTATTTACAGATTAAAAACCCTTCCTGTGTATGCTATGATGTGGTTTTTGGCTGTCCGGGTTGGCTAGAGGGAGTCATCCAAGCACAAGCCTTTATCAAAGCGGGAATAGCTAAAAAATGTTTAGTAATTGGAGCTGAAACGCTTTCACGCGTGGTCGATATTCATGATCGGGATAGTATGATTTTTAGTGATGGTGCCGGCGCTACAATTATTGAAAAAGTAGAAGATGAACACGATAACGGAATTATTGCCCACGAAAGTGCCACTTATGCTAACGATGAAGCTTTCTACTTAACTTTTGAAGCCTCATACAACCAAGAGCTCAAAAGGGAAACCCGTTATATTAAGATGAACGGTAGAAAAATTTACAATTTTGCACTGACTTATGTTCCGCAAGCGATGAAAAATTGCTTGGACAAAAGTGGTTATGGGATTAATGAAGTTAGTAAAATATTCATTCATCAAGCCAACGAAAAAATGGATCAAGCCATTTGTGAACGTTTTTATAAGCTTTACGAAAAAGAAATGCCTGAAAACGTAATGCCGATGAGTATTGCTGAATTAGGAAATAGCTCGGTAGCGACACTCCCTACTTTATTAGATTTAGTAAAGAAAAATCAGCTGGAAAATCAACACATAGAAAAAGGAGATGTTGTTATTTTTGCGAGTGTCGGCGCCGGAATGAATATTAATGCGCTGGTTTATAAAATTTAAAAGTTTGAATGAAATTTTACATCATCATTCCTGCGCATAATGAAGCCGATTGTATTGAAAAAACACTTCAATCCTTAGTTTCACAAACACTTTTACCGAAAAAAGTGTTGGTCGTGAATGATCATTCTACCGATGAAACTTCAAAAATCGTTGAAAAGTTTTCTGCTGAATTTCCATTTATAGAACTTTTCAACAATATTTCTTCTTCCCAACATTTACCGGGAAGTAAAATTATTAATGCCTTCTACAAAGGCTTTCAACAAGTAGATGAAAACTACGATGCTATCTGTAAATATGATGCTGATTTAATTTTTCCGAAGAATTATTTAGAACGCTTAGCAGAAGAGTTTCAGCAAGATAAAAATTTAGGAATGGTCGGCGGCTTTTGTTACATCTACAAAGAAGGCGATTGGAGATTAGAAAGCTTAACCAATAAAGATCATATTCGTGGAGCATTAAAAGCTTACCGAAAAGAATGTTTTAAAGCTATTGACGGGCTCAAACCTTCGATGGGTTGGGACACAGTAGACGAACTGCTTTGCCTTTACCACGGTTGGACAATAAAAACCCTACCCGATTTAAAAGTTAAACACTTACGACCTACCGGAAACACCTACAATAAAGCAGCAAAATTTAAACAAGGGGAAGCTTTTTATAAATTAGGTTATGGATTTCCTATCACTTTTATCGCTTCCTTAAAATTAGCGATGCGCAAAAAGCAACCGCAATTATTGAAAGATTATTTACAAGGATATTGGAAGGCCAAGCAAAAAAAATTGCCTTCTCTGGTAACTCCCGAAGAAGGCAAATGGATTAGAAAATACCGTTGGAAAAAAATGAGGGAGAAATTCTTATAAATTTCTTCATACGTTTTCAATCCATCGTAGGTTTTCCTCTACTTAAGATACCTCCCTACAAAATCTAAGCAAGACCTTGTAGGGAATATTATTAACTGAAAGTAGCAACTTTTATTTATCGATAATTTTATAAAGTACTTCTCCCGTCATTCCATTTGGGAAAGAAATTCCTAACAATGCAGAAATGGTTGGTGCAATATCTGTAATTTCTGTCTGTTCGGTAGTTGCTCCTTTTTTAATTCCTTTTCCAAAGAAAATAAGGGGCACGTGGCTATCGTAACTTAATGCACTACCATGAGTAGATCCTTTTTCAGGATAATCGATGTATGCCGGATCAAACTCAAAATCAATATCTCCACTTCTTTTTTGGTTAAAACCATTTTGCACCAAAGCAGGAATTCCGTTTTGATAAGTTCCGGTCTCTAGCATTTCTCTTGTGAACACCTTATAAATATGCTCGTAATTAAGGATAAAACTCTTTAAGTTTTCGGCAAATTCCTTTTCATTGATATTTCTGCTTTTTAAGCTTTCATGATTAAAAAACACTTGATTATTAGAGATGTTTTCTATTAAATCAATCGCTCCGTACTCGTTTCCTAAATAGTTTTTTATAGCTTCTTCAAATTCTTTCATTGGGAAATAGCCTGAAGGTATTTTTTTTGAATTTAAATATTTAGGGACATCAACCGCTCCGTGATCTGCGGTAAGAAAAACAGTATAGTTCCCTTTACCTACATTTTCATCTAAATAAGTAAGAAGCCTTGCAATATCTTGATCTAAACGTAAATAAGTATCTTCAATTTCTTTTGAATTCACTCCAAAATTATGACCTACATAATCGGTACAGGAATAACTTAAAGTCAATACATCGGTCACCTTATCTTGCCCCAATTGTTCAGCTTCGACAGCGGCAATGGCAAAATCTGTAGTTAAATTGTTTCCAAAAGGTGTATTCTTTAAAATACTCGTAATCCCATTATCTTTACTTAACTTTTTTAAATCGTACGGAAAAGTAGCCGAAGTATTACCTCTAAAACTATATTCATAATCGTTTTCATCGATTCCACTTTCGATATAGGTTTCAATCGGGTAAAGTGTATTCCAAGTTTTCAGGTATTTTTCGGCGCGCTTTTCAGCATTAAAATTTTTCACCCAAGCAGGTAATTCATCAAAATAATAAGAGCTTGAGATAAAATTACCGTTTTTGCCACCTTCAAACCAATAAGCTCCGTTGGCTGAATGTCCTGCCGGTAAAATAGCTCCGCGATCTTTCACGGAAACACCAATGGTTTTTCCTTTAAATTGGGTATTCAATCGGTTTTGATCGGCAAAAGTAGTTGTCACCATTCGGTGCGGTGACATTTTTCCTGCACCAGAAGTGGTCCCTAAAGGTGTTACCGAAGGATCTCCAGCACAATACACCATTTGTTTTTCAAATTTATCATACCAATCATTAGCAATAATGCCATGATTTTTTGGACTTGTACCTGTAAAAATAGAAGCATGACCGGGACCAGTCTTTGTAGGAGCATAATTATAATGGTTGTTTTTACAGTTATAACCTTCATTTATCATTCGTTGAAAACCATCTTCACCAAATCGATCCCAAAACCTAGTAAGATAATCATAGCGCATTTGATCGACGACAATTCCAACCACTAATTTTGGACTTTCATTAATGGTTTTTAAAGTATCTTTGGCCAAAACAACATCTTCTGGATTGGATACTTCGGTTGTATTTTCGGAAGGTTTGCAGCTTATTAACAAAATTGTGAGCAAAAATAAAGCTTGAATTCTTTTCATAAGGAGTTTTACATTTGAATTGCAAAAATAGAAATGTTGAAACTTTTAAAGATTAATTCTTAGTTAAATAGTTTTATGATAATTTTTTCTATTTTAGTTTTACAAAAACTGTGTGAATGAAGTACCTCCACGATATTGGCGAATATTTTTTAATGTTGAAGAAAGTTTTCGGGAGAATGACGAAAACTTCTGTGCTTAGAGGTTTAATTTTTAAAGAAATTGATGATTTAATTATTAGTTCTTTAGGGATTGTTATATTCATCTCTTTCTTTATTGGTGGAGTAGTAACCATTCAGACCGCATTGAACTTAACCAATCCACTTATTCCTAAGAGTTTAATTGCTTTCACCGCAAGACAATCTATTATTTTAGAATTTTCCCCTACTTTCATTTCCATTATTATGGCTGGTAAGGTAGGTTCTAACATTACTTCCAGTATTGGGACGATGCGGGTGATGGAACAAATTGATGCTTTGGAAGTAATGGGTATTAACTCTGCTAACTACTTAATCTTTCCTAAGATTATTGCTATGCTATTATATCCTTTTGTGATTGCTATTTCTATGTTTGTAGGAATCGCAGGAGCCTATGCCGCAGGAGTTCTTGGGGGCTTTGTTGCCGGTGAAGAATTCTTAAACGGCTTGCAAAACGACTTTATTCCCTTTCATTTGGTATATGCTTTTATAAAAACTTTCTTCTTTGCCCTTATTTTGGCTACTATCCCCTCCTATCACGGTTATTACATGAGAGGTGGAGCTTTAGAAGTTGGTAAAGCAAGTACCACTGCCTTTGTTTGGACAAGTGTGGTACTTATCCTTGCCAATTATTTACTAACCCAATTACTTTTGAGCTAGATGATACAAGTAAATAATTTACATAAAAGTTTTGGACAGGAAGAAATTCTTAAAGGAATTAACACCCAATTTTATCAAGGCAAGACTAATTTGATTATTGGTCAATCGGGAGCTGGTAAAACTGTATTTTTAAAGTGCTTATTAGGTTTATTTGAACCTACTGAAGGAACTATTGAATATAATGGCAAAGCCTATTCTAGTCTTGATGTCGAGAAACAAAGAGCATTAAGACAAAAAATGGGAATGGTATTTCAAGGAGGAGCTTTGTTTGACTCGATGACCATTGCTGAAAATGTGATGTTTCCCTTACGGATGTTTACAAAGCAGAAAAAATCTGAAATGATGGATCGTGTAGAAGAGGTTTTACAGCGTGTAAATCTAGAAAACGTCAATCATAAATTTCCTTCTGAAATTAGTGGAGGAATGCAAAAAAGGGTCTCTATTGCCCGGGCGATTGTCAATAAACCGGAATATCTTTTTTGTGATGAACCTAACTCCGGATTAGACCCAAAAACAGCTATTCTTATTGACAACCTCATTCAGGAGATCACAAAAGAATATGAGATTACTACCGTGATCAATACACACGATATGAACTCAGTGCTAGAAATTGGAGAAAATATCGTTTACCTTAAAAACGGGAATTTAGCTTGGAACGGATCTAAAGATGAAATCTACAAATCTGAGGATGAATCGTTAACCGATTTTGTGTACTCTTCTGAGTTATTTAAGAAAGTGAGAAAAGCACAATTAAAAGGCTTGTAAAAAACAAAACTCAATTTTTCCCATAATCAGGATCTAGCTTATATTCCATATACAAAGTCACCTCTTCCCAAGTTCCTGCTGAGGTATAAAACTCTTTTTTAAAGGTAAAATAAGCTATTTCATCCTCCCAAGTAACTTCTTGAATCCAAACCCTAAATTCGTCTTCAAATTCAGGGTAGGTATATATGATATTTAGTTCTGGGCTTTCTTCACTTATTTCAATCTCATAAAATCGATAATTATCAAATAAACAAGTACTATAGCTTTCTTGTTCCAAAATATATTTTGATGCCGGAGTATATACTGCGATTTTTACTATATTACGATTCTCTCTGTAGGTAAAATGGCTAGTATAAGATTCAAGATGAAGTGACATATTACAATAAGTCACTTCATCAAAAAGGTTAGTATTTGCCATACCATCATGATTTAAATCTAAAGGAATATCTGTATAAGCAGCTTCTAACCTATACCAGCCTAAAAGACTATCCCTAAATTCATGGCTTTCTTCCTTGTGTACATCATCGTCATTACCACAAGAAACCAAAGCAAAAAGAAATAATAATAATGCTAGAATATTTGCTTTCATAAAAATAAATTATTGCACTTTTCTAGGTACTAAAGAAAAAGAACATTCATTAGTTTTATACCTTCTTAATCTGTAAATAGTATCTTTAATTTGAATAAAGGGTAAATTCATAACAAGTTCAAATTCATCAATAATAACATTATCACCAAAATGCACCACAGTCATGCCTAAATCATCTGAAGATTCTGTCCATTCCTTTGTTTTTGAACTAGAATGCGTTTCCTCAGAACTAGCCCCATATTTTCCACCTATTTTCACTACATTAAAAAGTTCTCCACTTGCTTCAAATTCAAAGTTGGTATTGTGTTTGGTTGAACTGGAAGTAGTAGAAGTGTTTTTAACCTGTAAATCAACTTCTTCCACTCTAAATCTCCATTCATTACTATAATCATGCAAACGCCATGTTAATACTTCTAAATCTAGAGGTAAGCTTTTTTGTTTTATATCTGTGATTGTATAGATTTTTAAATCTATCCATAATAAACCTATATTTTTTTCACTATAAGTAATATCAAACAAGCTTTCTGGAGTAGCATCAAAAACTTTTACAAGGTCTGGACTATCTGCATTGTAATTAATATAAATTTTAAAATCAAATTTCCCATCCGTCCAAAAACTTCCTTGCGAAGGCGTGCCACTCTGTATTAAAACATCTTCTAAATCCGGATCTGATAAATTATTGTTTACAGAAGAAGGATCTGATATGTTATGAAGGGCATTGTATGGCGTTGAACCTTCTATTCGAAAATCACGTATTGTCTCTGCAAAATTATTAATAAAAGGACCATCAGGGTTTGTTGGGTTAATGGTATAATAAATATAATCTCTTTGCCAACCTAAATTTTGGTGTTTGCCATTTACATTCCAAGCCTCTGCCAAAGTAATTTTGTCAGGGTCGACACCCGCACCTCCACCAGTACCGGTAAGATGATTGTAATAGGGACTTTCAAATTTAAATTTAAAACCATTTGCTGCGGTAAATTCCCTATTTTTATTTCTATCATAATTAGGGAAACTTTCTACTACTACCCTTTCCGATTCTTTAATCACAATTACAGGAAAGCCGGGAATAGCATTTTCATCTAACAAAAAGCTTTGCCCTTCACTATTTATAATGGGGGTCTTTCTGTTATTCAGTAACCTTATGGCAACTAAGGGAACTTCTTCTGTAACATTCCAAGTTTGTGCAGAAAATGAATTTTCCGGTAAAGTAGGCACAAAAATAGTTAATGCTCCAAGAGTACTTTCTATTTGAGATAACTCACTTTCTTTTTCAAAAAATGGCAATAATATTTCTCTAAATGTTTTATCGCCTATTTTTTCATCTCGTATATAGTTATAAAGGATATCATAATCTCCATCAAATTGTTTTATTGCCTCTTCTTTAAGAAATCGACGAAGATTAACATTCTGCACCATCGCTTTATGTAAAGCCATTGCAAATTTTTTCTTTAGCCAGTAATAATCGTCTTCAGTTTTTATTCTTGAACTTTGTGTTAAATTCTGACCATTTACATCATACTGTTGATTAGTTCCTGATATTTCATTATCTGTTACAAAATCATCAGAACAAGAAAATAAGAGTAAAGCAACAACTGCTAAGAAGCTAATTTTTTTCATTTCAATCACGTTTTAATTAAAATAAATTAATACGGATTCAAATATACAAAAATAAATTATACTTAAAAGGGTTGATAAATTTTATTCATATCAACTTAATCCCTTTTAAAGACCAAAGTATCTAAACTTAAGGTATACTGTAACCATTCTTTTAATTTCAACTCATTTTTTTGAATTTCTTGCTGGGGTATTGAATCTGCCCAAACTACTCTAAATTCTGGAATGGTATCGGTGGTATGGAAGTTTGAAATGATTTTATCGGCATAACTAAAACTAGCTAAACCTTCGTAGTTGATCTTTGCTTCTTTGCTAATCTTTTTAAATGGTATTTGATGTTCTGCCAATTTGGAAAGTTTTTTTAATTCTCCTTCCAAAAATGAAATCCGCTCATCTTTATTTAAAATATTCAATGAATCCCTACGCTTAAATTCTCGCATATATTGTAATTGATCGTACGACTCGGTATTTTCATTCTGAAGGATGATCAAAGATGCATCTTGAAGATTTTTATAATTCTTCATTTTGGTTCTCCAAAGGTTAATTACCGAACCCGGGATTTCTTTTCCCAAAAAAGAAACTTCAATTTTAGGATCATTTCCGCCATTGTATGCGAAAATAGTAGCATTTTTCTGAAGGAAAGAATCTTCGTAGATCATCAATTCTTCTTCTACAAATCGAGTTGCTTCTTGTTTAAAGTAAGATTCTTTCAGCATATTATAAAACAAATAAATACTGGGAACCATTACAATAATTGCTATGATAGAGGCTATCTGGGCAATAAACCTTCTTCGCTTGGAATTTGCATATTTTACTAACGGAAATCCTAAAAGTTTAGAAACTACAAATGTGGAAAGTGCAATAAAAGTAGCATTAATAGAAAAAAGGTAAAGAGCTCCACCGGCATCAGATAAATTTCCTTGTGCCAAACCATAACCTACGGTACAAAGTGGAGGCATTAAAGCTGTCGCAATGGCTACACCAAAAATAACACTGGCAATGGTGCCTTTTTTAGTTTTAGCAACAATAAGTGCTAAGCCTCCAAAAATAGCTACTAAAACATCTAGAATGGTAGGATACGTTCTTGCTTCTAGTTCAGAATTACTTCCGGTTAATGGCGAAATCCAAAAGTAAAGAAAAGCGGTAATTACACTCAAACCAACCATCACCCCTAAGTTAATAAGGGAACGTTTTAAGGTATCCAAATCATTAATAGCAACGGAGAGTCCAATCCCTACGATTGGCCCCATTAATGGGGAAATAAGCATTGCTCCAATAATAACCGCTGTACTGCTTACATTTAGACCAATGGAAGCTACAAAAATAGAAAAAATAAGAATCCAAGCGTTATGCCCCTTAAAGGTGATATCTTTCTTTACTGCTTCAATAGTAGAATCACGATCAGTGTCGCTACGTATATCAAGTAAGTCTGAAAGAAAACTTTTAAAGCTTCCAAATGTACCTTTTAAATCTTCAGAAAGTTTCTCTGATTTAGAGGTTGATCCTTCTGTGTTTTTTTCTATGTTTTCTTTCATGGATTAAATAAGGTCTTCTCCAAACTTATCTTTTGCTAAATTTCTTACATTTTTGATTCCTTGTTCATCACCACGTGGATAAATTAACAACACCTCTTCATCTTCAACAATAATGTAATTATCTATATCTTTTAAAACTACTAATTTATTTCCTAATGTTCGTACTATATTATTAGAAGCATTTTCTGTTAAGCTTTTTGAATTGATAAAAACATTCTCATTTTCATCATGATCAAGTTCTTCGTGCAATGCTCCCCAAGATCCTAAATCGTTCCAATCGAAACTAGCGGGTATCACACAAACATTCTCTGCTTTTTCCATAATGGCATAATCAATAGAAATATTTTCGGCATCTTCATAACTCTCATTAATAAATCGCTGCTCTTGCGTAGTATTGTAATAAGGTAGCCCTTCTTCAAATATTTCGTACATCTCAGGAACGAGTTTTCTAAATTCTCCTGTAATGGCTTTTGCGCTCCAAACAAAGATTCCCGCATTCCACAAATAATTCCCGTCAGATAAATATTCTTTTGCAGTATTGTAATCGGGTTTTTCTTTAAAATTAACTACTTTATTAACTTTAGAAGAAGGATTTGTTTGATGTTGAATGTAGCCATAACCTGTATGCGGAAATGTAGGTTGTATCCCTAACGTCATCAATAAATCATCTTGACGCTGGCAGGCATCAAAAGCAGTTTGCAAATCATTTACAAAAGCGTCTTCATCCTCAATCCAATGATCACTGGGTGCAACCACCATCATTGCATCTTCATTTTGCTTCTGAATTTTTAAAGCGGAAAGTAAAATACAAGGAGCGGTATTTCGCATCACGGGTTCCAAAACAATTTGGTTATCGGTCACATTTGGAAGCTGTTGCTTCACCAAATCGTTATACATTCCGTTGGTAAGAATTAGAATGTTTTCTTCTGGAATAAGTCTTGCCAATCGATTAAACGTACGCTGAATAAGTGTTTCTCCCGTTCCCAAAATATCATGA
Source organism: Mesonia oceanica (assembly GCF_902499555.1). Classification (GTDB taxonomy): domain Bacteria; phylum Bacteroidota; class Bacteroidia; order Flavobacteriales; family Flavobacteriaceae; genus Mesonia; species Mesonia oceanica. The sequence goes on along the minus strand of NZ_CABVMM010000003.1, from coordinate 289,655 downwards.
AACTGCTTGGGAAATTTTTTCTTACTTACTGGCCAAAAACGTGAACCTACGCCACCAGCCATTAATATTGCATAATAATTTTTATTCCTATTCATAATTACACCACTTTTACCAATTCTACTTCTACATTAGGCTGAAATATATAAACGCTTCCCGAAGACACTTCTTGGCATTCATACCTTTTTATTCTTTTTTTCCCTTTTTTAAACACCCTGCCATTGTCAATCCTAAAAATACTTCCGTAGGGTATTTCAAAAATATAATTTTTACTGTTTTGCGGATCAAACTGTTTTAAAGCTACAGAAAGTCTCGCATCTGTATCACTACTCGCTTTAGGATTTCTAAAATGATTTGCCAAAAGCGGTAATATATGCTGTGGAAAAATACTCGGATTTATAAATGGTAACATCAACTGCTGAAAGGTATATTTCCATTCCTTTCCGTGAGGTTTGATAAACCTTCCGTATTTCTCAAAAGCAACGGCATGCGCAATTTCGTGAACCAATGTAATTAAAAACCGATACGGATTTAAATTAGCATTTACCGTGATTTGGGCTATTCCATTTTGCTTTCTGTAATCGCCATGCCTCGTTTTTCTTTCATTTACAATTTTAAGGTAAATACCATTTTCAGCAATTAACTCAAACGCAGGTTCTACTGCTCGTTCAGGAAGATATTTATTTAAAATTTCTTTCACTTATGGAGTCGAATTTGATACCTGAAGCAATTTACCATTATAATATTTATTTCCGGTTAAGGCAAAATCAACAATATATGCTGCCATTTCCTCTGCTGTTGTTGGCGGTTCATAACCGGGAAATGCTTCTTCCAGCATTTCTGTCTTTACCGCTCCTAAGGCCAACACATTAAAAGCCGGGCCTTTTTCTTTATATTCTTCAGCAAGTAGTTCAGTTAAAGTAATTATCGCCGCTTTACTTGAACTGTAAGCTGCCAAGCCGGGAAATTTCACACTTCCTTGAACGCCACCCATCGTACTAATATTTACCACATGCCCATCCGTTTTCATAAAAGGAACTACTTTTTGTGTTAATTGAAAAGCTCCTAAGGTATTGGTTTGATAAACCGCCATTAATTCTTCTGATGTAATTTCTTCAAAATTTTTGTTGACCAACTTTCCGGCATTATTAATTAACACATCTACTCTTTTCCAGTTGTCTTTTAAAAACCCTTCTACTTTAGTTAAATCTTCTGCAGAAGAAAGGTCAAAAGAAAAAGTGGTTACATTATCCAAGTTTAACTCTTTTACAGGCTGGTCATTTCTTGACAAGGCTAAAATTTCACAATCTTGTTGAGCCAAAAGCTTAACCATTTCAAAACCTATTCCTCGGCTTGTCCCTGTAATAATAATTCTTTTCATAAAGAGCAATTAGTTGTTTTCGTTCAATTGAATTTCTTTCTCGTTAGAATTCGCCATTCCTTCGATACCCGGAATGACTTGTTCTATCAAATTTTTCATATGGGAAATATCCATTAATTTGGCTTCATCATCTACGTGATGATAATAAGGATAATTTGAAAAATCGAACGTACATAAGGTTTGTGCTGGAATATTCATTTCTTGATAAAAAGGGTAATTATCACTTCTTTTGAACAGTTGAAACTCCTTGGCCTTTTCGAAAAAACCAAACACTTCAGCATTGGCATATTCATTAAATTTTTCAGCCAAATTTGATTCTCCAAAACCAGTTAAATAAGCCAAATAACTGGTATCTTCTAATGGAACACCAATCATTTCAAAATTCAGCATCACATAAATTGATGCGTTTTCTTTTGCTAATCTTTTAGCTAAATGCTTAGCGCCTATCAACCCTTCTTCTTCGGCTGAAAAAAGAACAAACATTAAGCTTCGCTTGGTTTCTTTAGTTGAAAAATATTTTGCCAATTCTAAAATGGAAACGGTTCCTGCAGCATTATCATTAGCACCGTTGGCAATAGAATCTCCATTGACCTGTTTGCTTTCCGGAACAATTCCAATATGATCGTAATGTGCTCCTAAAACAATAATTTCATTTTTCAGTTTAGGATCAGTTCCTTCTTTAAAACCTACCATATTATATCCGGTTTTACCTTTGTATGAAAAACTATCGCAATAGGTTGAAAAATAAGGCCTTAAATGAGCTTTCTTAAATTGCTTTTGAATATAATCAGCGGCTTTTTCAATACCTTTAGTACCAAATTGCCTTCCTTCTAAATCATCTGAAGACAAATAATTCAAAGATTCTTTAATGGATTGTGCCGTAATCTCAGAGGATAATCCTGTTTTTTCGGTTTGATGTTTAACCGACTTTTGTTTTTCGTTGCTTTTTGCTTCTCCACAAGAATAAATGAGGAAAGGCAATGCCAGGTAGAGTAAAAATTTCTTCATATTTAAATATAAAAAAATCCCGTTGGTTTAACGGGATTTTATTCTTATAAATTTATTGGAATTAAGCCAGCATCGTAACCGGATTCTCCATATAAGTTCTTAATGTTTGTAAAAATTGAGCTCCTGTAGCCCCATCAACCGTTCTATGATCACAAGCTAAGGTCAATTTCATGGTATGTCCAACCACAATCTGTCCGTTTTTCACTACTGGTTTTTCAACAATAGCTCCTACCGATAAAATTGCGGAGTTAGGCTGATTGATAATACTGGTAAATTCCTGAATACCAAACATACCTAAGTTAGAAACGGTAAAGGTACTTCCTTCCATTTCTTTAGGTTGAAGCTTTTTGTTACGTGCTTTCCCTGCAAGTTCTTTTACATTTGCACCAATTTGAGTCATTTGCATTTGATCTGCAAACTTCAATACCGGTACTACCAAACCTTCATCTACAGCAACAGCCACTCCCATATGAATATGCTTAGCAATTTTCATATGGTCTGGAGTCCAACTAGAATTTACTTGTGGGTGCTTGCGCAATGCCATGGCAGAAGCTTTAATCACCATATCATTAAAAGACACTTTCACGTCTGGCATCTCATTAATTTGCTTTCTGGAAGCCATTGCGTTTTCCATATCTACTTCAATGGTTAAGTAGTAATGTGGAGCGTTAAATTTAGATTCTGAAAGACGCTTAGCAATGGTTTTACGCATTTGTGAGTTCTTCACCTCCTCAAAGCTTTCTTCTCCTGCCGGTGTATAGGTTTGAACTGCCGGAGCATCAGAAGCTTTCTCTTCTTGTTTTGCTGCCGGAGCAGATTTTTCAGAAGGTTTAAAGTCTTCGATATCCTTTTTAACAATTCTTCCATTCTCACCGGAACCGTTTACCTCATTTAAATCGATTCCTTTTTCTTCTGCCATTTTCTTCGCTAATGGAGAAGCAAAAATTCTTCCGCCATCTTTTGTTTCAGAACTTGAACTTTCTGAAGAGCTAGAAGACTCTGATGAAGATTCCTCTTTTGATTCTTTATCATCAGATGATGCGGGCTTTTTCTTACCTGAAGATTTATTACCAGATTTCGCTTTATCTAAAAACGCAGAAACATCGGTTCCTTCAGGACCTATAATTGCTAAAAGTGAATCTACGGGAGCACCTTCGCCTTCTTCTATACCAATATGCAATAAGGTACCTGAATAGAAAGACTCAAATTCCATGGTAGCCTTATCGGTTTCGATTTCAGCTAAAATATCACCTTCTTCTACTTCGTCTCCTTCTTTTTTCAACCAAGAAGCAACAGTACCTTCTTCCATGGTGTCTGAAAGACGTGGCATAGTAACAATTTCTACACCTTCTGGAATTTCACTATCACTAGAAGAATCATCATCTTCAGAAGACTCTTCTTTATCTGAACTTTCTTCTTCCTCTTCCTTTTCTTCTTTTTCTTTTTTATCCTCAGATTTATCTTCGCCTTTACCTTCGATTAGGTCTGAAATATCCTCACCTTCTTCACCAATAATTGCTAACAAGGCATCTACGGGAGCTCCTTCTCCTTCTTCTACGCCAATATGAAGCAAAGTCCCTTCATAGAAAGACTCAAACTCCATGGTAGCTTTATCGGTTTCAATTTCAGCTAAAATATCACCTTCTTCTACTTTATCTCCTTTTTTCTTTAGCCATTGCGCGACAACACCTTCTTCCATAGTGTCACTAAGGCGTGGCATTTTAATTACTTCAGCCATAATATTTTTTTATAATTTATGAGGTAAAAACGGATAATCTTCTTGTTCGTAAACTACGTCATACATAATATCCTTTTCTGGGAAATCTGACTCGTCTGCGAATTTTTCACATTCACTCACTCGGTCTTTAACGCGTTTATCGATTTTCTTTATTTCGTCTTCGGAAGCCCACTCGTTCTCTTTTATTTTATCTAGAACCTGGGTGATAGGATCAATTTTTTGATACTCTTTTACTTCGTCCTTGGTTCTGTATTTTTGCGCATCACTCATCGAGTGTCCTCTATAACGATAGGTTTTTAAATCTAAGAAGGTAGGACCTTCACCTGCTCGAGCACGAGAAATAGCTTCATCCATAGCTTCGGCTACTTTTTCAGGGTTCATGGCATCTACAGGACCACAAGGCATTTCGTAACCCAATCCGAGCTTCCAAATATCTTCGTGACTTGCTGTTCTTTTAACAGAAGTACCCATGGCGTATCCATTATTTTCCACACAGAAAACAACTGGTAATTTCCAGTTCATCGCCATGTTAAAAGCTTCGTGTAAAGTACCTTGTCTTGCTGCTCCATCACCAAAAAAACAAAGGGTCACATTATCTCTTTTGAAATATTTATCTCCAAACGCCATCCCGGCACCTAATGGAATTTGACCTCCAACAATACCATGGCCTCCAAAGAAGTTATGTTCTTTAGAAAAAATATGCATAGAACCACCAAGCCCCATAGATGTTCCAGTAGCTTTTCCGTAAAGTTCAGCCATTACTCTTTTAGGATCTACTCCTAAACCAATAGGCTGCACGTGGTTACGATAAGCGGTAATCATACGGTCTTTGCCAATTTCCATCGCATGTAGCGAACCAGCTAAAATTGCTTCTTGACCATTGTATAGGTGCAAGAAACCTCTTACTTTTTGTTGAATATATACTTGGGCTAATTTGTCTTCAAATTTACGCCAGAAGAGCATTTCTTCGTACCAATTCAGGTAAGTTTCTTTGGTTATTTTCTTCATGAATTTTTAATTATTTACGCTCTAAAAAAATTGCGAAGTACAAAAATAAAATAATAAGTCTTAACGAGAAAACTCTTTTTGATTAATTATAGAGATCATTTTATAAATAACTACTATCAAACGCTAAAGGTAATATATCTAAAAGGGAGTTTACCTGAATAACCTTACCTATTTCTGCCATAAACATAATTTTTATGGGGGATTCTTGTTTAAATTCGTATTCTGCAATGGCCTGTCTACAAGCTCCGCAAGGTGGAGCGGGAACAATCACTTTTTTATTTTGTGATTTTACAGAAATGGCAATAGTCAAAATTTTCTCATTGGGAAATTGTGCCCCTGCTTGAAAAATAGCATTTCGCTCTGCACATAATCCTGAAGGATAAGCAGCATTCTCTTGGTTATTTCCGGTAATTATTTCCCCATTTGCTAAGTGAATGGCGGCCCCAACCATAAATTTAGAATAAGGCGCATAGGCTTTATCTCTAATTCCACAAGCTTTTTGCATAAGGGATTGATCAGCTTCTTCTAATTCTTCTAAATTATCGTAAACAAAATAGCTTGTTTTAATTTCTTTTTCTGTCATATTAATTGAATTACCATCCAATATAAAACAAAAAAGTACCGAATTAAAATCCGGTACTTTTATTTATAACTTTTATAACTTCTTAGAATCTAATACTCATTATAATTTTCTCCGAAGTTAAATGACAAACTGAATCTCAAACTTCCTTCTAATGGATTGGTCACCGCTTTTGCGGTTGAAAACAAATAGGACGCATCTATATTAATAGCGTTGTACTTAAATCCGGCTCCAAGAGTCAAAAATTTTCTAAATCCTTTTTCTTCACTTTCATTAAAGTAACCTACTCTAAAAGCAAAGCTTTCCCTGTACCAGTATTCAGCTCCAAGCGACCAAGTAATTTCTTTTAATTCTTCACTAAAACCTCCCGGCGCATCACTCCAAGAAGAGAAAATAGCTCCGATAGAACTTTCATTATACCAATCGTCTTCATTTGTAATTCTATTATCACCATTTGTATCGGAAGGTGTTGGCACTAATAATTTATTCATTTCCCCATACACACCTACAGTATTATCTGCATCTAAGATAAAGTCAAAACCTAAACCTGCTTTAAAATTGGTAGGAATAAAATTTTCTTGACCACTATCGTCATATTTTATTTTAGGACCAATATTAGAAATATTAATCCCCCCTCGCCAACGACCATCAAAATCACCATAAGCTATTTCCTCACTTTGATAAAAAGCTGAAATATCAACGCCTATAGAATTTGCTGCTGTAGCATCATTATTTCCTGTTGGGATTTGTAGATTAGATCGTATGTACCTACCGGTAACTGCCATAGAAAATCGCTCGCTCAATCTTAAAGCATAACTAATATCCAATCCCATTTCGTTAGGCTCTACAATTTGCGGCTGTTGATCTGGAGTCTCTCTTAGTTCTACTTCTCCTTGACCAAAATAACGCAAGCTTGCCGCAACAGCACTTTTCTCATTCAATCTATTATAATAGCTAAGCACTCCTAAATTGATATCTGTCACCAATTCTCTTAAATAAGGAACATAAGAAACTCCTACTCCGTTTTGAATTTCAGCAAAAGCAAATTTTGCTGGATTCCATTGTTGTGAAAATGCATCTGGCGAAGTTGCCACCCCTTGATCTCCCATACCTGAAGCTCTAGCATCTCCCGATATTAATAAAAATGGAACAGCAGTTGTGATGGTTCTATCTGATATGGTTGGTGCTTCGGTTTGTTCCTGTGCACTTATATAATTTGAAATAAATACAAATCCTAATAATAATGTAAGCGTCTTTCTCATAAATTACTAAATGTTTGGCAAATATATATTTTTATTTAAACTAGAGGATGACTAGTTTTTCAAATTTCTCTACTTTTTTGTTTGTTAAGGTTGATTTTACAGTTAGTTTATACACATAAACACCTTTACCTATGGCATCTCCAAAATCATCTTTTCCATTCCAAGTAATTTCCCTCGCCAAAAAACCGTCTGTGGTAATCGTTTGATTTTTTGTCCATACAATTTTACCGGATATGGTAAAAACTTGCACCTGAACTTCCAATGGTTCAAAAGGACGGTTATGATTAAACCAGAATTCTGTATAGTTATGAAATGGGTTGGGGTAGTTTAATACCCTTGTGATTTTTAGCTCATCGTCACCGGTAACTCTAAATTGAATTTCTGCGGTACTGGAATTATTGTAAACATCCCAGGCTTTAAAAGTTAACGTATGTAAGCCTTCTTCCAAATCTCTTAACTTATAATTGACAGTCCCTTGGGTATAATCGTCAAGTTCTGTCTCATAATAATCGTTCACTACATAGGGATTAGTTTCATCCCCATCTAAAATTGCCACTAAATCATGACCAATACCACTGGCTGTATTAATCCCATTTTCATCACTTAATTTTGCCAAAAGAAAAGGTGAGCTATTAGTGATTCCTCCAGAGACAAAATTTTCATCATTCATATATAACTGAATTTCTGGCCCTAAATTGTCTTCCGGGGCATTTTCATTTATTCCTCCGACCAAAATCTCATTATTATAACCTGTATTATCCTGAAGCTCATTATTTTTCTCAGCGTAAAAACTTATCCGCCCTTCCCCTACTGGAACAGCTATATCTTTTGGCACCACAAAATCAAATTCGAATTTACCGTTGTTTACGGATGCTTTTCCACGGAAAATGATTTCCCCCAGGGTCGTAAAATCAAAAACTCCTTCACCATCATTATTAAGGGTACTTCTATCAATTCGCTTATCAAAAATCACGGTCGATAATTCACCGTTATAATTGGAAAGCAAACCACCTTCTGCATTTTGAACTTCCCCTCCCAGCTTCACTCTACCCAAAGCTTTTAAGGTATCTATTTCTGGAGAAAAGGGCTGCTCATTAATGGTGGTTAACCTAATTTGAGGATCGGGCATAGCCAATTTCATAGCTGGATCTCCAAAATAAAACACTACTCTTTTATCTGAACCTCCTATATTGTTTTTAGCCTTCCTTACTGCTTCTGCAATTGAATCGTCACCACCATCATAATTAAAAAGAAAAGGTGCTATTTGCTGATTAAAATCTGTACCCGTAGAGACACTTATGGTACGAGTAGTGGTTACCATTGCTGCTGAGCCTCCATTTTCATTCAATAAATTATATTCTCCAGGTGATAATTCTGTTGGATTATCAAAACGGGTAAACTCGCAGGTTACGGTAACAAATAGATTATACTTGTCTTTGTTTTGCCAACTATTGATATTATTAATGGTTACGATTCGCTCTTGTGCTAACCCATTTTCACCTCCATGCCCGAAATAATTCACCACCAACGCACCTACTTCTACAGCTTCGGTTATCGCTTTATTTACATCAGGATAGCGAAAACCTCCTGAAGAAGAAACCTGCCGATAGGCATCGGAATGAATCTTTTTCACATTTATAAAAGGCTTATTTAGTGAAATATCATCTCCTATTTGATCTAGCCCAACTTGCAGTTGGTAATCACCTGGTTTATCTGCATCATCTGAGATAAGCACAAAGTTGTTTCGCCATCTTCCATATGATTCTTTACGCTCATAGTCGATAATTTTATCCACTAAGATTTTAGCTGTCCGATTATTATCTGCTAAAATTCGCCCTACCGCTATATCTAAAATCCCAGGAGACCCCGGCTCTAAATTACCTTCATTAGCACCCATCATGCCATAAAAATCATCTGAAGCTGAAGAACTTGAACCTACAGAATTCCATGACAACCTTTCATAAACAGGCACCATATTATTGTTATTCGGCAATCTATTTTTAAAATCTACTGAAGCATCTCCGAAAAGGCATACATATTTGATTCTTGACGATGGACTTTCTGCATTATCGTAAATATATTTTACCAGATTTCTAATTGCTCCAATATCCTGCTTTCCTGAATTGAACTCTTGATATATATCTTCTAACAGAACAACTTTAATATTCAAATTATCTTTTTCACTTCTAAATTCTGCTAGACGTGTCGCTTGTTGAGAAAGTTCTTTAGGTGTTACCATTAAATAATCTATAGTATTAGAATCATTAAAAGAAAAAATATTCCCTTTAATGTTCACATTCTTTACCGATGGATTATCAATCAATGGTGTATAATAATCTGATGAAACCAATGCTACATATTCCCTTATTTCCCCTAAATTAGCTTTAAAAGAAAAGTTAGGCTGCTGATTATTCTCAACACTTCTTATTTGAGTTATATTGGTTACATCCCAAACTTCTTCTACTTCACTTGTATTACTTAAATTATAAAGAGCAACACCAGATTGACTTGCTGCATCCCTATTTCTAAATCCCAATTGCCTATTCCCTACCTTCAACTCTCTTTTTGCCCAGATATTTATATAATCTAAATAACCTACACTAGCAGGATTACCACTATTATTATAAGTTACATTTACCGTAAAACTATCATTATTAACATTTGCTAAAAAAGTAGCCGTATTACTTTGTCCAAAAAAATCATCATTAATTGCTGCAAAAGAAAGTGTTTGAGCATCTCCATTCAAGCTAAGCTCCATACTAGTCCCTATTTCTGAAACTGCTGCGGCATACACCTTTATTTCTAAGTCTTCTGAAGTTACTAAATTAGGAAAGGTGAAATCGTATGATTGTTCATTTTCTACATCGTAACGATCACCAAACCACCTTCTCCCCACATGAGCAATACTATATAGATCTTCCTCATAATATTGGTAATCATCAAAAGTATTGTAAGTAACTGAAACACCTCCTGAAGGTTCTACATAAGTAGCAACCCGATTACCGTTTGCTCCATCTGCAGTTATATAATAGTAAGACTTATCTGCATAAAGATTTAAATTGGTTTTATTTTCTTCACTCCATCCATTATCAACCGCTTTTCCATAAAACAAAATATAATCACCATTATCAAAACTACCATCTTCACCTCCCACAACTTTAACCGCTAACTCAGGCGGATCATAATATTCATTATCAGCATTTCTCAAAGGAAGCATATCTCCACCGTGCCCTACAATTTTAAGTTGATTTGGATTTATAGCGGAAGTATTCATCCCCAAATTATCCAAAAAGCGCTTAGTGATTTTATGAACACCGGTTTTTTCTACATAAAACTTATACCAATTTCCTGTAGCAAAAATGGAGTTTGACATAGAAGGGGTATCAAAAGTTCTTGCCGAACTAACCGAATTTCGATAATTAAGTACAAAAGAAGTAAGCAAATAAATATTCCCCTGTCTTTTCACGATAGGGTTTAAACTTAGTACGGCATACGATTCCTCTCTCGCTTTAGCATTATCAAGTTCAAATTCAATTTCTGAAACAACTTCTGAAATATTTATTTTTTTTAAAATTGATGCCGGCGCCAAAACATAATTAACATTTGAAATTCCTTCAGCAGAAACACTTCCACTCTTCCATTGATTTTGATAAAGAAAACTTTTCGTTTCATGATCATAAGACAACGAAAGACCAGAAACCTCTTTTTCTTCTAACGATGAATCCCACGCCCCCCAATTCACAGAAAAAGTTTTTTGTTGAGCAAAAGCAAACGCACAGCAGCCTAATAAAAAAAATGTAATTTTAAACTTCATCGACAATAGTAACGGTATTTAAATAATTGTATTATATTTAAAGCTTCAAAAATAAATTTTTATATTGACAATGCACTAAAAATGGTAAGTTATCGTTATAAAAGTGCTAACAGAACTAAAGGTTTTTCACTAATTAACAAAACAATCTTGTTAATTTAGCGTTAATTACTATATTGCAAACCCAAATTTTACAAACCTTATTGTAATTATGAGATTTAATATTGCTCTTAAAACGATGATGATTGTTGCGCTAACTACCTCTGTAGTAAGCTGTAACAAGTCTAAAGACTACAAAGACAATTCTAGAGCCACTGGATGGAGACTCGACGGAAAAGACGGCTCACTGAAGTATCAAACCGACTATAAAGGACAAGAAACCGGACCCGGTTTAGTTTTTGTTGAAGGAGGTACCTTTACTATGGGACGCGTTCAAGACGATGTAATGCATGACTGGAACAACAGTCCTACTCAACAACATGTTCAATCTTTCTACATGGATGAAACTGAGGTGACCAACCGTATGTATTTACAATATTTAGATTGGTTAAAACTAACGTTTCCTCCAACAGAAAAAAAATACACCAACATTTATAAAGGAGCCCTTCCTGATACATTGGTATGGAGAAACCGTTTAGGATACAACGAAACCATGACCAATAACTATTTACGCCATCCTGCCTACCAAAACTATCCGGTAGTAGGTGTGAATTGGATTCAAGCAACTGAATTTAGTAAGTGGAGAACAGATCGTGTAAACGAATTGAATCTTGAAGAAAAAGGTTATATCGGTGAGAACGCAAGATATGCTGCCGATGCTAATACAACTTTCAATACTGAAACCTATATTAACGCTCCTACTAAAGTATATGGCGGGAATGACTCCTTAAGCAAAGGAAGAAACAGCGAAAGACTTGTAGAATTAATTGGTAAAGACAAAAAAGATTCCACACATAGTTTCATACAACGTAAAGACGGTGTTCTTTTACCTGCTTATCGTTTACCAACCGAAGCAGAATGGGAATATGCCGCTTTAGGCCTTTCAGGAATTAGAGAATACAACCAATATAGAGGTAGAAAAAAATATCCTTGGGACGGACAATATACCCGTCAAGGGGGAAGAAGAAAAAGAGGTGACCAATTAGCCAACTTTAAACAAGGAAATGGTGACTATGGAGGAATCGCAGGATGGAGTGATGACGGAGCAGATATTACTGCTGAAATCAAATCATACCCCCCTAATGATTTTGGACTTTATGATATGGCTGGTAACGTAGCTGAATGGGTTGCTGATGTTTACAGACCTATTATAGATGATGAATTTAACGACTTTAACTACTACAGAGGAAATGTATTTACCAAGAATGCTATTTCCAAAGACGGTACCGTTAAACTAGTAACTTCAGACTCTATTGTATTTGACACCTTAAGCAACGGTAGTATTGTAGCGAGAAGTTTACCTGGTGAAATTGTTCAAGAAGCAGTAACTGAAAAAGACACCTACCTAAGAACGCAATTTACTGATAGCGACAACAGAGACTTTAGAGATGGAGATAAAGCCTCTTCAAGATACTACGGACAGTCAACAACTAACGAAAGAATGTACAACTCTCCTCAACATCAAGTAAACGCTATTATAGATTCTACCGGAACATCTAAAGGATTAGATAGACAGTATGATACTAATTCTGACAGAACCACTTTAATCGACAACGAAGTTAGAGTATTTAAAGGAGGTTCTTGGAGAGATAGAGCATATTGGTTAGATCCTGCACAAAGAAGATATTTCCCACAAGATATGGCAACCGATTATATAGGTTTCAGAAATGCGATGTCACGTGTTGGCTCTAAATCTCAAAAAGGAAAAAGAGCAAGAGATTAAATAAAAAATTTCAATTGTTTTCAAAAGCCCTTTCTAACGAGAGGGCTTTTTTTATATCTTTATTCTATGGAAATAAATCAACTACACCACCTATTTTTAGAAAGTACAGGAATTTGTACCGACACTAGAAAACTTAAAAAAGGAAATATTTTTTTCGCTTTAAAGGGAGATAATTTCAATGGAAATAATTTCGCCAAAAGCGCTTTAGAAGATGGAGCTAATTATGTTGTTATTGACGAAAAAAAAGAAACCAATAACAATCGATTTATTCAAGTAAAAGACTGCCTAAAAACATTACAGCAGCTCGCTAATTACCACCGGAAATTCTTGAACATACCTATAATTGCCATTACCGGAAGTAATGGTAAAACCACCACTAAAGAACTTATTAGAGAAGTTCTAAGCAAGAAATTTAAAACCGTTTCCACTCAAGGTAATCTCAACAACCATATTGGAGTTCCCCTCACCTTGCTTTCTATGAACAAACAAACCGAAATGGGTATTGTAGAAATGGGCGCTAATCATCAAGGCGAAATTGAAGCGCTTTGCAAAATCACTCAACCAGATTACGGATATATCACTAATTTTGGAAAAGCCCATTTAGAAGGATTTGGAGGCGTAGAAGGAGTCATCAAAGGCAAAAGCGAACTTTATCGACATTTAATCAAAAATGAAAAGACCATCTTCATCAATTATGATGATGAAATACAAGTTGAAAAAAGCAAAGGCACAGAAGTTATTTCTTTTAGCGAAGGAAATGAAGCCACTTACCAAATTACTTTTGTAAAAGCCTCTCCGTATGTTGAAATATCCACCGAAGAACTGGAAATACATTCCAAATTAATCGGAAACTACAATGCTAAAAATATCGCTGCAGCTATTTGTATAGGATCATATTTTAAAGTACCACAGCAAGCTATAAAAGAAGCCATTGAAACATATTCCCCTAACAACAACAGATCACAAATCATCCAAAAGAATACTAATCAAATTATTCTTGATGCTTACAACGCTAATCCAACCAGTATGAAAGCTGCTTTAGAAAACTTAAAAGCAATGGATACCAAAAACAAAGTGGTTGTCTTAGGAGATATGTTTGAAATAGGCAATACAGCTTCAGAAGAACACCAAAACATCGTTAACTTATTAGAAGAATATAATTTTTCTCAAGCCTATGTCTGTGGAAGTAATTTCCACGGAGTCCACACGAATAACATTCAAAAATTTAAAGATTTTGAATCGCTTTCAAAACATCTAAAAAATACAACTATTAAAAATTCAACCATCCTCATAAAAGGTTCACGAGGGATGAAACTGGAAAGAGTATTAGATTTTATATAAATAAAAAGTGGGCTATACTGGATTCGAACCAGTGACTTCCACGTTGTCGACGTGACACTCTGAACCAACTGAGTTAATAGCCCTTTTCATTTTAAATAAAAAACCCGAAGTTTTCACTTCGGGTTTTTTTGTGGGCAATGAGGGATTCGAACCCCCGACCCCCTCGGTGTAAACGAGGTGCTCTGAACCAACTGAGCTAATTGCCCTCTGTTGCTGTAATGCGAGTGCAAATATAATCGTTTTTTACATTCAACCAAACAAAAAAAATATTTTTTTTTAAATTATTTCAGCTACTGTAAACGTGCTTCCGCCGACATATATCAAATCATTTCTTTTAGCTTTTTCATTAGCAGATAAATACGCATTTTGAACAGAAGAATAAACCTCTCCTTCTAGCTTAAATTTTTCTGAATTTTTTTTTAATTCTTCAGCATCAAGTCCACGTGGGATAGCAGGTTTAGCAAAATAATAACTCGCCTCTACAGGAAATAGAGGTAAAACTTCCTCTAGATTTTTATCATTCACCACTCCTAATACGATATGTAAATGCTCATATTTTTGTTTACTTAATTGATTCATCACATAAGTCAGGCCTTCTTTGTTATGAGCCGTATCACAAATCACTTTCGGTTTGTCTTTTAAAACATCCCAACGCCCTCTCAATCCGGTATTCTTTTTTACCGATTTTAATCCATCTTCAATAGCAGAATTACCTAACTGCCATCCTTTAGATGTAAGCACTTCTAAAGCGCACAAAACAGTTCTTAGATTATATTTTTGGTATTCGCCTTTTAAATCAGATTCTAAGATCGAGGAGAAATCATTATCTTCAGCAAAAAGAATACAACTTTTAGTGGAATTTGCTTTTGCGATAAAAACTTCTTTAGTCTCAGCGTTCGTTTCCCCAATAACAACAGGGATATTTTTTTTGATAATTCCGGCTTTTTCGGCGGCAATTTCCCGATAAGTAGTTCCTAAAAATTGTGTGTGATCCAAACCGATATTGGTGATAACAGAAAGATCTGGTGTCAAAATATTGGTTGAATCCAACCTTCCACCCATCCCAACCTCAACAATAGCGATATCCACTTCTTGTTCAGAAAAATATTGAAATGCCATTCCTACGGTCATTTCAAAAAAGGATAATTGTTGTGTTTCTAAAAAGTTGCGATGCTTCTGAATGAAATCAACTACAAAACTTTCTGAAACTTCCTTGCCGTTTATTTTGATTCGTTCCCGAAAGTCCCTTAAATGTGGTGAAGTATACAAACCAACTTTATAGCCCGCTTCCTGAAAAACCGAAGCTAACATATGACTGGTAGAGCCTTTACCATTGGTTCCTGCTACGTGAACAGATTTGAAGTTATTCTGCGGCTGCTGAAGTACTTCTGAAAACTTTAAAATATTGATTAAATCTTTTTTAAAGGCGGTCTTACCTTGCCTTTGATACATTGGAAGTTGCTGGAACATCCAATCAAGGGTTTCTTGGTATGAAATCATAAAAGGAATACCTATTCGGAAAGCTTAAATTCGTATTCTATATAACCGGTTTGTTTTACGGGGGCATTGGCATCACCGTTGAATTTGGTAGCTAAGGCAGCTCTTCTAGCAGGCTCCATTAAACAACTGGCATTATTAGTGGTTCCTTTAGCTCCGGGAATTGCATTAACCACTTTACCTTGTTGATTAACTTCAATCTTAACGACCACAATTCCAGATTCATTACAATCTTGTACAAACTTTTCTTTATTCAAAGCTTTTCTACCACCTAAACGGTAGTTTCCGTCGCCATCGAGTCCTTTTCCTTGTCCATAGTAAGAAGTAGCATTAGGGTCACCATTAGGATCTCCTTTATCTCCAGATTGATTATCATTACCTTCTCCTCCATTGGCTTTACCGTCTTTTTTAGGTCCGTTAATCAAACTGTTTAACGCATCTGAAGTATTTTTATCCGGTTTAGGATCGGGCTTTTTCACCTCTTCAGGTTTCTCTTCTACCTTTTTGGGAGTCTCTTTAGTCTCTACAGGCTTTTCCTTCGGTTTCTCTTCCGGTTTTTTTTCGTTGACTTTTTTATTTTCTTCTTCCTCTTTTATCACCGGAGCCTCTTCAGTCTCCTGCGTGGTCACCTTTTCATTTACCTCAGGTGTTGTTTCGGTAGGTTGTGGTGGTGTAGGCTGTGAAGTGCTTTGCTGCGGAGCAGATTTTACCGGTTCGGTGGGTTGAACCTCTCCTGAGCCCACGTCTGAAGTTCCAAAATTAACCGCAATCCCATTTTCCGGTGGCGGGTCTAAATAGGTAAAACCGAACAAAAACAACAAAATCAGGATTACTCCTGAGATAATTGCCGTAATCGTTGCCGATTTCTTTTCATATTTAGTTTCAAAAAAAGCCATATAGTTACGGTTTCACCGCTAATACAATTTTGTATTTATTTCTTTTAGCAATATCCATTACATTAACCGCATCTTGAATAGGAACACTTTGTTCTGCTCTTAAAATAATGGTGGGATCTTCTTCACCCCGCAAACGTTTTTGAAGTTCCAACTCCAATTGGTTTTGATTTATTTTTTCTGAATTAATAAAAACCTCCAAATCCTTATTAATACTTACGGCTACATTCTGTTTATTAGAAGTTTTTCCTTTCGCTTTGGGTAAAAGCAAATCTAATGCTTCAGGGGTTACCGCAGGTGAAGTTAGCATAAAGAAGACCAATAACAGAAACACAATATCTGTCATGGAAGACATACTAAATTCTGGACTTACTTTATTTCTTCCTCTTAAATTCATATTAAGCAGGTTCGTTTAATAAGTCTAAGAAATCTACAGCAGTAGCTTCCATTTGATGTACTACTTTATCTGTTTTCACCACCAAATGATTATAGCCAATATAAGCAATAATACCTACAATTAGACCTGCTACGGTAGTTGTCATCGCTACATAAATTCCTTCGGCTAAGGTTCCCATTTCTGCTTGACCACTACTGGAAGCTAATTCATGAAAAGCTAAAACCATACCAATTACAGTACCTAAGAAACCAATCATAGGACCTGCTCCGGCAATAGTTGCTAAAATGGAAACATTTTTCTCCAAGTTATAAACTTCCAATCGACCTGCATTTTCAATAGCGGTATTGATATCCTCCAACGGGCTTCCGATTCTAGAAACTCCTTTTGCTGTTAAACGAGCTACGGGAGAATTTTCTTGCGCACATCTAATTTTTGCGGCTTCGATATTGCCATTAGCAACGTGATCTTTAATTTGGGCCATAAAATTATTATCGGTCTTTGAAGCTGCTTTTATAGCGAACAGTCTTTCAAAATAAATATATAAGGCCACGACTAATAAAATAAATAGAATGGCAATCACAACAGTACCTGCAATACCTCCATCTAGGATTAATTCAATAAAAGACAAGGTCTTTTCTTCTGGCATTTGCTCGGCTGTTTCTTCAGCCGCTTGTTGCAAAAATGTAGCTAGCATATGTTAAGTCAGTTTAATAAAGATAACGTTAAATAAATTCAGAAATTATAATCTCTGCCATAAAGCTAAGTTATTTCTAATTCATTACAAAAAAAACAAAATTCCCAATAAACCTAATCCGGTTAATACAATAGTATAGGGCAAAGCCATCTTTACCATTTTTAAATATGATAAGTTAATTAATGGCGCTAAAGAAGAGGTTAATAAAAACAAGAAAGCTGCTTGACCATTAGGCGTAGCTACACTTGGCAAATTAGTACCCGTATTAATGGCAATTGCTAAACTCTCATAATGTTCTGCTGTAATATCCCCATGTTCAAAAGCATTTTTCACTTCCCCAATATAAACCGTCGCGACAAATACATTATCACTTATAGAAGAAAGAAGTCCGTTGGCAGCATAAAAAATGGCAGGCTGATTGTTCAAATCAAAAGTTAAAGCCCAATCGATGATTGGATGAAACAAATGCTGTTGGTGAATCATCGCTACAATCACAAAAAACACTACGATAAGTCCGGTAAAAGGCAATGCTTCTTCAAAAGCTTTTCCCAAACTGTGCTCATCGGTAATTCCCATAAAAGCAGTTTGCACAATAATTAAGCCTAAACCAATCATACCAACTGGAGCAATATGCATCGCTAATCCGAAGATTAGTAAAACCGCAGATATCGCCTGAACGACTAATCCAAATTTTTCTGAAGAAGTCCTATTTTTATCTTGTTCATCGGTATAATTTTCAATAATTATTCTTGCTACCCGAGGAAGTTTCTGACCGAAACCAAACCACCCTGTGGTTTCTAAAATAACCGTAGTAAGCAAACCGCCTACTAAAACCGGAAGAGTAACCGGAGCCATTTTCACAAAGAAATCTATAAAATCCCATTGCATTTTTTCACCAATAAGCAAATTTTGAGGTTCTCCTACCAACGTACAAACTCCTCCGAGAGCAGTACCAACCACTCCATGCATAATCAAACTTCTTAAAAATGAACGGAACTCTTCTAGAGTTTCTCCACTTAATTCTTTTCTATCTAAAACACCGCTATCATTATAGTCTGTATCTGCCGATTGAATTCTATGATAAACTCCATAGAAACCAACAGCCACACTAATTAATACAGCGGTGACGGTTAACGCATCTAAAAATGCGGAAAGTATTGCCGAAAGCGACAAAAAGAGTAATGAAAGAAAAAGCTTCGATTTGATTTTAGTAAATACCTTACTAAAAATATACATCAGCAAAGGTTTCATAAAGTAAATCCCTGCCACCATAAACATAAGCAGGAAGATGACTTCAAAATTCTGCACGACTTCATGTTTTGCTGCTTCCGGAGAAGTTAATTTTAAAATTAAAATTTCTAAAGCTAACAAACCACCGGTTTGCAAAGGGTAACATTTTAAAGCCATCGCCAAACAGAAAATAAATTCTGCGATAAATAGCCAAGCGGTAATCGTTGGTCCTAACAAAAAATTAAAAAAAACATTTAAGACCAAAAAAGAGATTATGGTATATTTCAACCATAACGGGCTATTGCCCAAAAAATTTCGCAACATTTTTTAAGTTATAAAGTTAGTTGAAGTTAAACGAGTTGTTTTAGGGCAATCTCAAACGCAGTTTTACTAATATTGGTTTTACTGCTATTATTATCAAAGGTATTTTTAATGGCGTTCTTTATTGTCATGGAAGTATCGTTAAAAATAGACTCATCGGTCATTTGCACCCTTCTTTCCATAAAATAAGCAAACACCCTTGCCATTCCGCAGTTAGAAATAAAATCTGGAATTAAGCTTACACGTTGGTCAGTATATTCCATAATACTTCCGAAGAAAATCTCTTTATCAGCAAACGGCACATTTGCCCCACAGGAAATTACCTCCAAACCGGTTTCTATCATTTTAGAAATCTGGTCTTGCTTGATTAATCTTGAAGCGGCACACGGAGCAAAAATCTCAGTTTCCAGACTCCAAACCTTTTCATTGATTTCTTCAAAAGGAATTAAATTTTCTGCATTTAGAGTATTCCCTTTTTTATTAAGGAAGAGTTCTTTTATTTCTTCAAAAGAAAATCCTTCTTCGTTAATTAAGCCTCCGGCACGATCAATAATCCCAACTACTTTAGCTCCCATTTGCGCTAAATAATAAGCCGCTGCAGAACCTACATTCCCAAAACCTTGCACTACTGCACGTTTTCCTTTCACATCACCGCCATAAATTTCGTAATAATGACGAACCGCTTCTGCTACACCATAACCGGTAATCATATCGGCTACTGTATATTTACGGGTAATATCTGGAGAATAAGTTGTGTTTTCTAATACTTTAATCACTCCTTGACGAAGTTGACCTATTCTATTAATTTTATCTGCCTCGGTTGGTTGAAAGTGTCCGGTAAAAACCCCTTCCTGAGGATGCCAAACTCCACAATTTTCGGTAATCGGAATTACTTCGTGAATTTCATCTACATTTAAATCTCCTCCTGTTCCGTAATAACTTTTCAACAAAGGCGAAACCGCTTTGTACCAACGCTCCAAAACACCTTTTTTACGAGGATCTTGTGGGTTAAAATTAATTCCGGATTTTGCTCCGCCAATCGCTGGGCCGGAAACGGTAAATTTCACCTCCATGGTTTTTGCCAAAGAAAGTACTTCATTCATATCTAATCCCTCACGCATACGCGTTCCACCTCCGGCAGCGCCACCTCTCAAAGAGTTAATGACGGTCCAGCCTTCAGCTTCGGTTTCAGAGTCTTTCCAATTAAATACTATTTCAGGTTGTTTATTTTCGTAAAGTTCGAGTAGTTCCTTCATCTGCAAATGTTTAGGTTTTAATTTTTAATCAGATGTTATTCATTCAAATTTTGAGAAACAAATTAAATTTATTGTCCCAAATTTTTGCTCACAAATATAGTTAAACAGATAGGTGTTTGTGAATGAAATCTTAATTTTTTAGGGAAGATAAATTTTACCGGAAGAATGATTTTTTGAAGCTCCCGTGACACTAGCTAAAACGTTAATTTGGTTTTCTAGACGCAAGACCCCTAAAAAGCCAAAAATCAAGGCTTCTTTAAATTCGATTAAATCGGTTTGCGGAAGCACGATTTTTGCAGCTGTTTTTTGCTGAAGCAACTCTATTAAATAAGAATTATAAGCCCCTCCACCGGTTACTAACACTTTTTTAGCAGAATTATTCTGAATATTTTCTGAAAGCTGAAAAGCCACATGCGCTGTAAACGTTGCTATAATTTCTTCGGAAGTACAGCCACTTTCATTTAATAAAGGAAAGATGATGGAATTCACCCATTCAATTCCCAACGATTTTGGTGGTTGCTGCTTATAAAAATTCAACCCATTTAGTCTTGCTAACAATTCCTGATTTACCTCAGCATTTCTTGCAATTTCCCCACCGCTATCAAAAGTAACACCCAATCTTGAAGCATATTCGTTCAGCACCGTATTCATCGGACAAATATCGTAGGCGACACGCTTAATTTTACTTTTCTTCCTTGACTCAATCGAAAGGTCATTTTCAATTTCATGTTCGATTTCAACTCCAACTTCGATTTCTATTTCCTTCGAAATATTCGCAAATCCACCTAAATTCAAACAATAATTATACTCGCCAAACAATAATCGATCACCAATGGGCACCAATGGAGCGCCTTGTCCGCCCAACTCCACATCTTGCACACGAAAATCGCAGACTACTTTTTGCTGAATGAGCTTCGCTAGTTTGGCTAAATTGCCGATTTGAACCGTCAAGCCTTTGTGCGGTTGATGCAACACCGTATGCCCGTGAGAACAAACCGCATCAAGGTGTTCTATAGTATTTTCTCGAATAAATTGTTGAATGATACCTGCTAAGTATTCCGTATAGCGTTCATCTAAATTATAAATATCCTTTAACGGTAATTCAGCAGAATTTTTAAGCAAATCGTACCATTCTTTTGTGTACGGAATAGTTTCCGAATGCAAAATAGTTGCTTTCCAATTGTTTATGTATTCAAATTCGAGGTAAGCTATATCTATTCCATCCAAAGAAGTTCCCGACATCACTCCTAAAACCTTGTATTGTTTTGTTCCCATATTCGCAAAAATAACCGATTATGATTGATAATTTAATCACATAAAGCTATATTTGCGAAGTTTCACTAAATATTTGACAAACACAAAACAGAATGGATTTTAAGCTTACTGAAGAGCATCTTATGATTAGAGATGCAGCAAGAGATTTTGCAAAAGCAGAATTACTTCCGGGAGTCATAGAAAGAGATAATAAACAAGAGTTTCCCGCTGAACAGGTAAAGAAGATGGGAGAACTAGGTTTTTTAGGAATGATGGTTTCTCCAGAATATGGTGGTGGCGGAATGGACACGACTTCTTACGTGTTGGCGATGGAAGAACTTTCTAAAATAGATGCTTCTTGCTCGGTCATCGTTTCTGTAAACAACTCTTTAGTTTGCTGGGGATTGGAGACTTATGGTAACGAAGAACAAAAGAAAAAATACCTTACTAAATTAGCTACCGGAGAATCGATTGGTGCTTTTTGTTTAAGTGAACCGGAAGCTGGAAGTGATGCAACTTCACAAAAAACGACTGCGATTGATAAAGGTGACCACTATATTTTAAATGGAACCAAAAACTGGATCACCAACGGAGGAAGCGCCGATTATTATTTAGTGATTGCACAAACCGACAGAGAAAAAGGACACAAAGGAATTAATGCCTTTATTGTTGAAAAAGGTTGGGATGGTTTTGAAGTTGGTCCAAAAGAAGATAAATTAGGAATTAGAGGTAGCGATACGCACACGCTTAACTTTAACGATGTAAAGGTTCCTAAAGAAAATAGAATTGGGGAAGATGGATTTGGGTTTAAATTTGCCATGAAAACACTTTCCGGTGGGAGAATCGGGATTGCCGCACAAGCACTTGGTATTGCCAGTGGTGCTTATGAATTGGCCAGAGAATACTCTAAAATTAGAAAAGCTTTTGGCACTGAAATCTGCAATCACCAAGCCATCGCTTTTAAATTGGCAGATATGTACACCGAAATTGAAGCAGCTCGCCATTTAGTAATGAAAGCAGCTTGGGATAAAGACCAAGGGAACAACTACGATATGTCTGGCGCAATGGCAAAACTTTACGCTTCCAAAACGGCGATGGATGTTACTGTTGAAGCCGTACAAATTCATGGCGGAAATGGCTTCGTAAAAGAATACCACGTAGAGCGTTTAATGCGTGATGCAAAAATCACTCAGATTTACGAAGGAACTTCAGAAATTCAAAAAATAGTGATTTCCAGAGGCTTACTCCGTGATTAAGAATGGTTATAAATTATTTCAAAAACCCGATTTTTTAAGAATCGGGTTTTTTATTTCCCAATATTTCAGCTTTAAAATAAGAAATAAGGATTTTATTCGATTCTAATTCAGATATTATCAAAAATTCAAGCATTCATTAAAAAATCGTGAAATAAACTGCTATTTTAGGATATAAACCCCTTTTTCTTTACCTTATCATTTCGTTTTTACTAAAAATTTTAAGTTAAAGAAAAAGATATATGAAGCCACAAAAACAGGGACTTTACTCGCCGGAATTTGAACATGATAATTGTGGAGCCGGTTTTATCTGTAACCTCGAAGGGAAGCAAACCAACGACATCATTCACAAAGCAATCGATATTCTTATTAGACTGGAACATCGGGGTGCTGTCGGATCTGATGGAAGAACCGGAGACGGAGCAGGAATCCTGATTGAAATCCCACATCAATTCTTCAAAAAAGTATGTGATTTTGAATTGCCGGAGTTTAAAGACTACGCTGTAGCGATGGTCTTTTTACCCAAAAGTGCGAATCAACTTAAAATTTGTAAAGAAATTTTTCAAGAAGAAATCAGTGCGCAAAAGCTTGATTTAATTGGTTGGCGGGAAGTTCCGATAGACCGTTCTTGCTTAGGAAGTATAGCAAAACTTTCTGAACCTAGCGTTTACCAAGCTTTTATCGTTAAACCAGAAAAAGATTCAGCAGAAGAGTTTAATGCCAAATTATTTGCAGCTCGTAAAATTGCGGAACATCGCATTGATGATTCAGAACTTTCTGAAAAGGATCATTTTTACGTTTGCAGTCTTTCTACAAATACCATTATTTATAAAGGCCTATTAATGCCCAACGACATTAATAGTTATTATCCCGATTTAAATGATGACGATGTAGTGACCAAGTTAGCCTTGGTGCATCAACGTTTCTCTACAAATACCTTTCCTACTTGGGATTTGGCACAACCCTTTCGATATATGTGTCATAACGGAGAAATCAATACACTTCGTGGAAATTTAAGCCGGATGAAGGCCCGTGAAGAATTATTTGAAAATGAATTTTTCGGAGAAGATTTAAAAAAGATTATTCCCATTACGATGGAAGGAAAATCAGATTCTGCTTCTATGGATATGGCGCTAGAGTTATTATTACACACGGGGCGATCCTTACCTGAAGCCATGATGATCATGGTTCCGGAAGCTTGGGAGAAAAACCCGGGAATGTCTGATGAGAAAAAAGCCTTCTACGAATACAATGCTTGTATTATGGAACCTTGGGACGGCCCGGCTTCTATTCCATTCACCGACGGAAATTACATTGGTGCCTTATTAGATAGAAATGGCTTAAGACCTTCTCGTTATACGGTAACCAAGGATGGTTATGTGATTATGGCTTCAGAAACGGGAGTTATCGATATCAAACCCGGAAATGTAGAATTTCACGGACGACTAGAACCGGGAAGAATGTTCTTGGTCGATATGGTAAAAGGTCGAATTATTGAAGATCAAGAAGTAAAATACGATATTGTCACCAAACGTCCTTATCGAGAGTGGTTGGATAATAATTTGCTTCCGTTAGCTAATATTCCCTATACAGGAAACCAAACTCCAGTAGAAAAAGTAGACATCAATAAACGGCAGAAATTATTCGGTTATACCTTAGAAGATATTAAAACCATTATTACTCCAATGGCTACGCAAGGAAAGGAAGCCATAGGTTCTATGGGAGCCGATATTCCTTTGGCGGTGTTATCAGATCAGCCACAATTGCTATTCAATTACTTTAAACAACTATTTGCGCAGGTGACCAATCCACCATTAGATGGTATTCGCGAGGAAATTGTTACCGATATAAGTTTAACCATTGGTGAGGACAAAAACTTGTTCGACATTACTCCGGAGCACTCTAAGAAATTACGCATTCAAAATCCAGTAATCTCCAACGAAGATTTAGACAAAATTAAATACATTGATTACCCTGGCTTTAAAGCGAAATCTATTTCTATGCACTACGAAGCTGAAAAAGGCTTAAATGGTCTGGAAACTCGCTTAGAAGAAATGATTCACGAAATTAATGATGCCGTAGATGATGGTTGCAACATCATTATTTTATCAGATCGAAATATCAACGATAAATTGGCTCCCATTCCTTCACTATTAGCCTGTTCATTTGTGCATCATCGTGTAAAAGACCACGACCGCCGCTCTTCCTTTGGAATTGTGATTGAATCTGCCGAACCACGGGAACCTCATCATTTTGCTTTATTATTTGGTTATGGCGCGAGTGCCATTAACCCTTACATGGTGAATGAAATTATATTTAATCTTGCCAAAGAAGATGAAATTGAAGAAGAACCGGAAGTAGCTGTTCAAAATTACAACAAAGCCATCGGAAAAGGAATTGTAAAAATTATGAATAAAATCGGAATTTCTACCCTCCTTTCTTATCGTGGTTCTCAGATTTTCGAAATTCTCGGGCTTAATAAAAAATTCGTCGATAAATATTTCTGCAATACACCTACCCGAATCGAAGGAATTGGTCTCTATGAAATTGAAAAAGAAATCCAGAAACGCTATCACAAAGCATTTTACCCTCAACCTACCGATGTTGGTCTAGATTTAGATATTGGAGGTGATTATCGTTGGCGTAGAAACGGTGAACGCCATATGTTTAATCCGGCAAGTGTGGCAAAATTGCAACAAGCGGTTAAACAAAATAATCCGAAGAGCTACAGCGAATATTCCAAGCTCATCAACGAACAGAATGAACGCTTAATGACCCTTCGCGGATTGTTTAAATTCCGTGATCTCAACCCGATCCCGATAGAAGAAGTAGAACCGTGGACCGAGATCGTAAAGCGTTTTAAAACCGGTGCCATGTCTTTTGGTTCTATTAGTAAAGAAGCACACGAAAATTTAGCGATTGCGATGAACCGCCTGAAAG
This sequence comes from Mesonia oceanica, assembly GCF_902499555.1. Lineage (GTDB taxonomy): Bacteria > Bacteroidota > Bacteroidia > Flavobacteriales > Flavobacteriaceae > Mesonia > Mesonia oceanica. Next base: position 263,912 of record NZ_CABVMM010000003.1, on the reverse strand, counting down.
GGAAAAGTAATTCAGGAGAAGGAGGTGAAGATGCCGATCGTTTTCATAAAGACTTAAATGGGAACTGGCGAAATAGCGCTATAAAACAAGTTGCTTCCGGTAGATTTGGGGTCTCTATTAATTATTTGAGTAATGCGCAAGAAATTCAGATTAAAATGGCTCAAGGGGCAAAACCCGGAGAAGGCGGACAGTTACCCGGCGCCAAAGTAAATCCAGATATTGCCAAAACTAGAAATTCGACTCCTTATGTTGGATTGATTTCTCCACCTCCACATCACGATATTTACTCTATTGAAGATTTAGCACAGTTAATTTTCGACTTAAAAAATGCAAATCGTGAAGCTAGAATTAACGTAAAATTAGTCTCTAAAGTTGGTGTGGGTACCATTGCAGCCGGAGTAGCGAAAGCAAAAGCCGATGTGGTGCTTATTTCAGGCTATGACGGTGGCACAGGAGCTTCTCCACTCACCTCATTACGCCACGCAGGATTGCCATGGGAATTGGGAATTGCCGAAGCACAACAAACCTTATTGCTCAATAACCTTAGAAACAGAATTACCGTTGAATGTGACGGACAATTAAAAACCGGTCGTGACGTAGCGATTGCGGCTCTATTAGGAGCTGAAGAATTTGGTTTTTCCACCGCTCCATTAGTGGCTTCCGGTTGTATTATGATGCGAGCTTGCCACTTAAATACGTGTCCGGTTGGGATTGCTACGCAAGATCCTGAATTGCGTAAAAACTTTAAAGGAACACCGGAAGATGTGATTAATTATATGTATTTCGTGGCTCAGGAACTCCGCCAGATTATGGCAGATTTTGGATATCGCACCTTGAATGAAATGGTAGGACAAAGTCAAAAATTAGACATGAACCGAGCCATCAAACACTACAAAGCACAAGGTATTGATTTATCCAACATTCTTTACAAGCCCGACATCCCGGAAGATATGCCTCTTTATCGCACTCAAAAGCAAGATCATCAGCTAGAAAAAGTTTTAGATTTTGAAATTCTCAGTAAAGCACATCCGGCGATTTATCGTAAAGAAAAAATGACTTTAGATTTTCCTATTCACAATATGAACCGAACCACAGGAGCTATTTTAAGTAATGAGATTTCTAAGATTCACGGGGAAGCCGGTTTACCAGAAAATACGTTAACTATTAATTTCACCGGTTCGGCAGGACAAAGTTTTGGTGCTTTCGCCACTAAAGGACTTAACTTAAATGTGATTGGAAACACGAATGATTACTTTGGCAAAGGACTTTCCGGCGCCAAATTGAGTGTACGAAAACCTGCTTCAGCCACCTTCAAATCTAATGAAAATATCATTATCGGTAATGTCGCTTTATACGGCGCCATTAACGGTGAAGCCTACATTAATGGTATTGGCGGAGAGCGTTTTTGTGTGAGAAATTCTGGAGCTAAAGCCGTTATCGAAGGCATTGGCGATCATGGGTGTGAATATATGACCGGCGGTATTGCCGTCATTCTCGGAAAAATCGGAAGAAATTTTGCTGCAGGAATGAGTGGCGGTATTGCTTATATCTATAATCCGAAAAATGAATTGGATCATCATCATTTCAATATGGAAATGATCGAATTGGAAGATCCTTCCGAAGAAAATAAAAATGAACTAAAACAACTTATTAGCAATCATTACAAATTCACCCAAAGTAATGTCGCTAAAGAAATATTGGAAAACTGGGAAGCAGCTTCCAAACAGTTTATCAAAGTAATGCCAACCGAATTTAAAAAGGCATTGCAAAAAATTGAAGAAGAGAAAAAGAATAACAACAAAGAATTAAAAACGGCATAATGGGAGAGTTAAGAGGATTTATTGAACACGATAGAAAGACGGAAGAGACCATTGATCCTAACGAAAGGATTAAAAATTATAAAGAATTTGCAAAACCTTTAAGCGAAAAAGAACTCAACACCCAAGGTGCTCGCTGTATGGACTGCGGAATTCCATTTTGCCACAGTGGTTGCCCATTAGGAAACCTGATCCCTGATTTTAATGATGCGGTTTATCAAAATGAATGGAAAAAAGCGGTTCAAATTTTACATTCCACCAATAATTTCCCTGAGTTCACCGGAAGGCTATGCCCCGCACCTTGCGAATCGGCTTGTGTGTTAGGAATTATTGAGCCTCCTGTTGCTATCGAATTAATTGAAAAATATATTGCTGAAAAAGGTTTTGAAGAAGGCTGGATAAAGCCGGAACCTCCACAGATGGAGACCGGCAAACGTGTAGCTGTTGTAGGTTCGGGTCCGGCAGGATTAGCTGCTGCCCAACAATTACGAAGAGCGGGACATACGCTTACCGTTTTTGAACGCGATGAAAAATTAGGTGGACTGTTACGCTATGGAATCCCTGATTTTAAAATGGAAAAACACGTAATTGACCGCCGTATAGAACAAATGGAAGCGGAAGGTATTACGTTTAAAACAGGCATTCATGTTGGAAAAAATTATGAAGCAAAGCAACTAGAAGAATTTGATGCAGTAGTTTTATGTGGTGGCGCTACGCAACGTCGGCCGCTTCCTATTGACGGAGCCGATGCAAAAGGTGTTGTACAAGCCATGGAATTTTTGGCCCATAACAATCGTGTGGTTGATGGTTTAGCCAAACCAAAAGAGGAACTATCTGCAAAAGACAAACATGTGATAGTCATTGGAGGTGGTGATACTGGTTCTGACTGTGTAGGAACTTCCAACAGGCATGGAGCAAAATCGGTGACCAATTTTGAAATTATGCCGATGCCGGCAGAAAATAGAACCAAAGAACATCCTTGGCCTTATTGGCCGTTCACGTTAAAAACAAGTTCTTCTCACGAAGAAGGCGTTGAAAGGAATTGGAGTATTCTTACCAAAGCGTTTATAAAAGACGAAGAAGGTAATCTAAAAGCCTTAAAAACGGTAGCGGTTGAATGGATTAAAAATGAAAATAATCGTCCGCAATTAAAAGAAATTGAAGGATCAGAAAAAGAATGGCCTTGTGATTTAGCTTTATTAGCATTAGGTTTTACAGGTCCTGAAAAAACTTTGGCTGAGCAATTAGGTATCAAGACTAATGAACGTACCAATTTTGAAGCTGAAAAAAATTATCAAACCAATAGAAAGAAATTTTTTGCGGCCGGTGATATGCGCCGAGGACAATCTTTAATTGTATGGGCAATTTCTGAAGGTCGAGAAGCAGCTTATGAAGTAGATAAATTTTTAATGGGAAGCTCAGAACTACCAACAAAAGGACCTGGGGATTTACCGGGAGTTTAGATTATAAATTTTAAAATTGGGGTGTAACCTATTATGATTCCAACTCTTCAAACATAATTTTCACCCCTATTTTTTTTCCTTCACTTTCAAAATATGACAATTCATTATGATCATTAGTGGTTAACGCTCTTAATTTATCAAGTAATTCTTTAGCAGTTAATTTTTCCTCTAAATCTATCTTCCTTATTTTCTCTAAATCTCTTTTTATATGTGAAGAACCTTTTTCAACTTGTTTTGATCTATTGGGATCTAAACTTTTTAAGTCATCAAAAGCTTCAATAAACACTTCTTCTTCCAACTTCAAAACTTTTTGATAGAGTGAATTAGCCGTATCATTTTGAGCAACTTTTATTTCTTTTTGGTGTATAATATCGCCTTCGTCTAGCGCTTCCGACATAAAATGTAAAGTTGCCCCATATGGTTTTCCTTCAATTATTGCCCAGCTTGGAGTATGCCAGCCTTTATTATAGGGTAAAAAAGCAGGGTGTAAATTTAAAAAGCCAATGGATGGAATTGCAAGTACTTCTGAAGGAATTATATAAGGAAAATGAATACCAATTATATAATCTAAGTTTAAGTGTTTTAGTTTTTCAATATTTGCTTTCACCTTAAAGTCATTCCCTTTAAAAATATAATTTTCAGATAAATCGGAGATTTGCATTAAGGTTTCCGAATGACTTTCATTTTCCCCACTACTTACTAATAAAGCTGAAGGCTTATACCCCCTTTCAATTAAAAATTTTAAAATATTACAGCTGACCTGTCTATCTCCTGCAAATGCATATTTCATATCTTACTTTTTTAACTTTTCTACAAATTGTTTAGGAAATGCTACCGCTCCTTCCCAACGTTTAAAAATAAAGGAAGTAGTATAATTTTTATTCTTTTCCTCATGCTCCTTAAACTGATTCATCCAATCTTCTAAATGAAATAAATATTCACAGACCTCATCTTGCTCCCTTTCTTCACATACCAACAAATAATCTTCTAATAAGCCATATAGCTTTCTATTTGCTCTATATATCCGCAAAGCTTGAAAATAGAATTGCTGTTCTTGGTATGCTTTATAAGCTTTTTCAGAACGCCTTATAGCACGCTGTAATTTTTCCTTAATCATTATTGTTTCCTGTAAAATAAGTTGTAGTGACCTGTCCCTCGGAATTAATTCCTTCTGAAATAAACACTTTTTTTACTGTTTTAAAAAGTATTCTTATATCCAGCAAAAAACTAATATTTTCCACATACCATACATCATACTCAAATTTCTTTGGCCACGAAATTGCATTTCGTCCATTGACTTGTGCCCAACCCGTTATCCCGGGTCGCACAAAGTGCCTCTTTTTTTGTTCTTCACTATATAGCGGAAGATATTCCGGAAGTAAGGGTCTGGGACCAATTAAACTCATATCGCCTTTTACCACATTAATTAGTTGCGGAATTTCATCGAGGGAGGTTTTACGTACAAATTTCCCTATACGGGTTAAACGTTTGGCATCCGGCAGTAAATTTCCATGCTCATCTTTTTTATCGTTCATCGTTTTAAATTTGATGATGCTAAATATACGTTCATCTTTACCCGGACGACGTTGAAAAAAAAAGGGTTTGCCGTTATTAGCAATACTTAGACCTAGCCACACTATAATAAAAATGGGGCTTAGCAAAAGTAAACCTATAAATGCAGCTACAAAATCTCCTATGGGTTTTATATAGGTTTTATACATGATAACAAAAGTAAAAGATTTTGTGGTAATAAAAAGTTTAGTTTTCTAAAGAGGAAATGCCCTTTTCTTGAAGTAAAATTTGATACTCTTCTAATAAAGCTTGCCAAACTTCTTCCCGCTGATAGCGATTAACAATCATTTCTCTTGATGTTTGTTGAAGATGATTGTATAAATCATTATTAATTATTAAACGTTCCATTGCTTTTTGAAGTGCTACAACCTCTTTAGGAGGTATGATAAGTCCATTTTCACCATCTTTAATGATTTCATTACAGCCGTTAATATCTGTTACAATACTCGGCAAGCCCATAGCTCCTGCTTGCATCACTACATTAGGAAAACCTTCGCGATAACTTGGAAAAGCTAAGGCATTACTTATCGAAAAGTAAGGACGTACATCTTGCTGAAAACCGACCGAAATGATATTCGAGTTTTCTTCTATTTCTTTTAAAGTTGGATGCTTTAACGGATCTAGCGCGCTCTCAAATGGCCCAACAAGTAGTAATTTTAAATTTTTGAATTTTGATTTTAAATTTTTGAAGGCTTGTACTAATTCATTAATGCCTTTATCTCCGACCAAACGTCCTACAAAAATGAATACAAAGTCATCTGAATGTATGCTTAATTCATTTCTTAATTTCTTTTTGGTATTTTGATTGTATAGTTGCGGATTAAAGTGAGTTGTATCTATTCCGTTAGAACTTCCTTTTCCTATGATTTTTAACTTCTCAGGCTTGGTAAGCTTTTCCTTTTTAATAAAATCATACAAACCTTTACTATTGGGATATACTTTTGTAGCACAACTATAAGTCATTTTTTCTACCATGTCTAAAAGTTTTCTCTTTTTACCGGTAGCTTCCATTAAGGGTAAACCCGCAACGGTATGTAAACGTATAGGCACCTTCGCCAATTTGGCCGCTAACATCCCCACGATTCCTGCTTTTGGGGTATGCGTATGTACGATAGTGGGTTTTTCTTTTTTTAGGTATTTATAAAGTTTAAGTAAAGCCTTTGTATCAGAAATTGGGGTTATCTGGCGCGTCATTTCTACTGGAAAAACATTTAAATCATTTTGTTTTCCATATTTTTTTAACCTATCCGTATCAGAAGAAATCGCCGTAACCTCAAAATAATTTTGCATAAAGCCTAACTGACCCTCTAAGAGTTTTTCTAAGGAAAGTGGAACGGTGGTTATTCGAAGGAGTTTTGGTTTAGTCATTGCTCTATAAAACCTTTAACTTTACCTATATACGTTCTATAATCAAAAATACTTTTGTTCTTCTCAGTATAAAATTCAATATTAGTTTGTTCTTTTGTATCTAATTTAAAAACTTCATCCAAAATTTTAGTAATATCATCCGCATTAATACTATTTATAAGAAAACCGTTTTTACCATTTTCTATATACTCATCTATATTTGAGCTGCGATTCGTAATAACAGCGGTAGCTGCAGAAATAGCTTCTGTTAACTTAGTAGGAAAGCCTGCTTTTGTCGTTAAAGTGTCATCTCTGAAGAAAATAGAATAATGAGATTTTTTCAACATTGAAATTGCTTCTCTATGTGATATTCTACCTTTAAATATCAATACGCCCTTCATCTGATTGACTTTATTTGAAAATGAGGGATATGCAGTTAGAAAGTTTTCTTTGGTAATTCCTATAATATTAAATAAAAAAGATTTTCCAGATATATGAAACTGATATAAACTATCAATAATTAAATCAACCCTATCTTTGGCAGAGGCTACAGCTTCACCTTTCGTAATTAAAAAAGGTGAACCTGCATAAACAAATTTTATTGTATTTGAAGCTTTATGCTTTGCCCCTTCTAATATCCATTTATTATCTTCGATATCTACTAGAGGTGGTAGTAATAATGTGCTAACATTATTATTTAGGTAATAATTATGTAGATATCTGCTTATTGATATTACTCCTGTTACCTTCTTATTATAATATTCCATCCTAAGCTTGACATCTATCCTTTTTATTATGTTTTTAAAGTTTACCTTTTTTGTTACTTCATACCACTCTGTACAATCTGAAAAAGTTTTAATATTATTTTTATTTGCATAACTTATCAACCTTCCCATTGAAAAAGCAGGTAAATTGTAAAAAATAAAAGAATAAATATTGTGATACTTTTCTGTTATGTCTTTGTAAAATTCATATTCTGTTATATACTTTAACCAGTTTATTTTTGATTGTGGGTATTGAATGCTATAGCATTTAAATCCATAAAAACTATTTTCAACATATTTTGATTCTAATTCTTTATAAACTCCCACTAATATTACATTATAACCTATGTCTCGAAGAAGCTTTGCGTTCCCTACAACTCTTTGTGCAGCTGCATTTTTATCTGGTAATTCAAAACCTCCAATATAGATTATTGTTCCTTTACTCATCCCCTAATATTTACTCCAAACTACTCTATTGATATAATCAGTATATCCCAATATAATGCGGACAACTTTTTCTGAAACATTCGGCATGCTGTAATCCGATACTTCTCTAAAGTTTCTTTCTGCCTTAACTTCTTGACCCTGTACTTGTACTAATGCTTGTAAAACACGATCCGGTTGCAAGCCTACCATCATTACGGAAGCTTCTTCCATTGCCTCGGGACGTTCATGCGCTTCCCTGATATTTAAGGCTCTGAAGTTGAGTATGGAAGATTCTTCAGAAATGGTACCACTATCTGATAATACAGCAAAGGCATTTATTTGTAGAGCATTATAATCATGAAAACCTAAAGGTTTTAAAAACTTTACTAATGAATGTACCTTCACCTTTTTTTGTTCAATCATATTTCTTGTTCTAGGGTGCGTAGACACAATGATTGGGTATTGATATTTTTCTGCAATTGCATTTAAACTTTCAATTAACCCGTTAAAGTTTTTATCGGAATTGATATTTTCTTCCCGATGTGCCGATACCACAAAATATTCTCGTTGTTGCAAGGCTAACTTTTCAAGAACAGTCGATTGTTTAATCTCTGGTAAGTAATGTTGTAAAACTTCATACATGGGAGAACCGGTCTTTATAATACGATCGGCCGGTAAGCCTTCTCGTAACAAATATTCTCTTGCAATGCTGCTATATGTTAAGTTAATATCACTTACATGATCTACAATTTTCCTATTGGTCTCTTCGGGTACGCGTTGGTCAAAACAGCGATTCCCAGCTTCCATATGAAAGATTGGGATATGTCTTTTTTTAGCAGGTATCGCACATAGGCAAGAGTTAGTATCCCCTAGCACCAAAAAAGCTTCCGGCTTCACTTCTTCCAGTAAAGGGTCTACTTTTATCAAGATATTTCCCACCGTTTCTGTTGCAGTTTTACCCGCGGCTTCCAAGAAATAATCGGGTTTTCTTATCCCTAAATCCTCAAAAAAGACTTCGTTTAATTCATAATCATAGTTTTGCCCGGTATGGACTAAGATATGTTCTATCGCTTCAGATCGATCCAAAGCTGCCAATACTCGGGATAAGCGTATAATTTCAGGCCGTGTTCCCACCACCGTCATTACTTTTAATTTTTTCATGAGTTGTTAGTTATTAACTTGTAAAATAATCTTTGTCGAATCTATATTCGTCATTCACTTCTCCCAATTGATAATCTGACATAGCTAAAAGTTTGGCTCCTTCATCCAAAGCCTGAATACTGCTTATATACCCTGGAGGCACATACAATATATGGAGTCCCTCATCAGTTAACTCAAAGCTAAGCACTTTTGAATTGGGATTGGGCTCTTCCCAATTGTCAATTAGAATCAGCTTTATTTGAAATCGTCCTTCCAAGGCAGAAAACCATCTTGTTTCAATGCTATGACCTTGCCAGGCTCTTACAAAAGATGTATCTACATTTTCAATGGTGTATATGCGTTTGACTTGGGTTGTATCGAAATCGTTATTAAATTGAATTTCACCTCGCTCGTCTTTATGTTTTCCTCCGTTGATTAGTTTTGGTTGCATGTGTATCTTTGCTTTAGCTATACCTCTTCAAAATAAGTATCCGGTCGTTTCATATCGAAAATTTCATTGACCCACATCACGGTTACCATGTCAGTATCTCCCAGATTTTCGATGTTATGCGTATAGCCAACGGGAATATCAAGGACTTCCAATTTATCTCCCGAAACTATATATTCAATGACTTCTGAAGGTTCATCTACACGTCTAAAACGAATAGCTCCTTTTCCCGATACCACTAAAAATTTTTCATTTTTCGTATGGTGCCAATGATTCCCTTTAGTGATGCCCGGTTTTGAAATATTTACAGATATTTGTCCACGGTCGGGCGATTTTAAAAATTCTGTAAACGAACCTCTATCATCTACATTCATTTTTAAGGGATATGAAAATTGATCTTCCGGTAAATAACTTAGATAAGTTGAATATAGTTTTTTTGTAAATGCTTCTGATAAATTGGGAACCTGCAAGGTTGAACGACTTTCTTTGAATGATTCAATTAATGCCACGATTTTCCCTAATTTAATAGTGTGCGCAACCGCTACTTTGCTGTAATCGCCATGCTGATTTTCCTCGCCAATCAGCGCACTGATAAGTTCCTTTACCACATCATCAATGTACACGAGGCTCATGACCACATTAGGGTCATTCACTTGAATAGGAAACCCATGGGCGATGTTGTGACAAAAAGTAGCCACTGCACTGTTATAGTTGGGTTTACACCATTTACCAAATACATTGGGAAACCGATAGATCAATACCTTAGCCCCGGTTTCTTTACTGTAATTGATGAGCAATTCTTCCCCTGCTTTTTTTGATTTACCATACGGGTTTTCAAGCTCAGCTTGAATGGAGGAAGAAATCATTATCGGGCACGTGTTATGATATTTTTTTAGTAGTGAAAGTAGTTTACTCGTGAACCCATAATTCCCTTCCATAAATTCACTTTGCTCCTTGGGTCTGTTAACCCCGGCTAAATGAAACACAAAGTCTGCTTCTTTGCAGTAAACATCTAATAGTTCAGGATCGGTATTTCTATCAAACTTCAAAATACTTATTGCCGACGGTAAGTCTTTATACTTTACTTTTCCTTCTTTTATGTTATAAAGTTCTGCTGAGAGGTTTTTTCCAATAAAACCATTTGAACCTGTGATGAGTATTTTCATAATAGAATTGCGATTTAATTTTTTAATACGTTACCTATTTATTTCATGATTTCTTGAACAATAGGTAAACTTTTAAGGAGCTTTTTCATTCCCTCTACATCTTGCTGTTCAGTATTATGTGAATTATAATCTTCAATAGCAGAAATCGCTTCTTCTCCTTCCGAAAAATACTGGTCATAATTTAAATCTCGATTGTCAGCCGGTATTCTGTAAAAATCGCCCATGTCTTCTGCTTTAATCATTTCTTCACGGGTACAAAGGGTTTCGTAAAGCTTTTCACCATGACGAGTGCCTATTATTTTCGTGGCGTTATCGGCTCTGCATAATTCCTTTAAGGCTTGTGCCAAATCACCAATCGTACCTGCCGGTGCTTTATTTACAAATAAATCACCCGGATTTCCATGTTCAAAAGCAAAGAGTACCAATTCTACTGCATCATCTAAAGACATTAGAAAACGGGTCATCTTAGGGTCGGTAATCGTAATTTCTTTTCCTTCTTGAATTTGCTGAAGAAACAATGGTATCACCGAACCGCGTGAAGCCATCACATTTCCGTAGCGGGTTAAGCAAACTGTAGTTTCTTTTAAATTTCTTGAAGCAGCCACTGCTACTTTTTCCATCAAGGCTTTGGAGATCCCCATTGCATTGATTGGGTATGCAGCTTTATCGGTGCTTAAACAAATTACTTTTTTCACCTTATTAAATGCAGCGGCATCAATGACATTTTGTGTCCCCAGCACATTGGTTCGTGTGGCTTCCAAAGGAAAAAACTCACATGAAGGCACTTGCTTTAAAGCTGCCGCATGAAAAACATAATCAACTCCACGCATCGCCCGCTCTATACTATCATAATTGCGCACATCTCCAATATAAAACCGAAGCTTATCGTTGCTTAAAGCTTTACGCATATCGTCTTGTTTTTTTTCATCCCGCGAAAAAATACGGATTTCTGAAAAGTGATCTGTCTTTAAGAAACGTTTTAAAACTGCGTTTCCAAAAGAGCCTGTACCACCTGTGATGAGGAGAGTTTTATTATTGATTTTCATTATTTTTAATAATTATTCTTATTTAACTAGACTACTTTTCACCAAAAAAAAGATTAAGTGCAAGTAGTTCAATCTTATTTAAAGACTTTTTCCATCTATTATCATATTTCACTTTTTGACGTCCTTTGTATCTCATTGGATTTCCAGCTACTAAATGCTGCTGAGAAGGATCTATATAAAAACTTTCATTAACTTGTTTTTTGTATTCATTCTTCAACTCTAGTTTTTGTACAACTTTTCCTAAAAAATCAGATGGTTTACTTACAAAATAATCGTAATCTACCTCTAGGTAAGTAAGATCTTTAATATTCTTTTTGATAGCCCTAATTTTAAATCTATATTTCAGTTTAGTAAAAATCACATAAGGCAAAGCTAATATCTCTGAGCGCCCCATTTTTTTTAAACGACGCTTCATCGAGGAGGTTAATCCACGTGAATTTCTATTAATAAATATGACCATAACATCTTTCGGTCTGTATTTTTGTAACAGTAACATCCTTAGAAAACTTTTAGAGGAGTCAATGACAACAGATTTATCAGCAACTTTAGACATAGATTCATACAACAACCAGTTATTTTTAAGCCAATCTATAATTTTAGGCTCAATTTTCAACATATCTTCTAGGGACTTACCACGCATTAAACCTTTATAAACTTTCTTTTCATTATTCTTATTTTCTTTACTTATTTTAAATCCCCCTCTTTCTTTAAAGGAAAATTCACCAAAATAAGCAGTATCAAAGGAAGTTGGTTCTTCAGCTATATTTTTATTTGATTTATCTTTTACTTCATCAAAAACCTTTGACCAATAATCACAACTCCTGAAATCTTTTTTACAAGTACAAAGTGTTTGTGTTTCTACTTTTGTTTTCTTTTGATCTTTTGTTCTCTCTAATTGCCAATTCAAATACATTAGCTCTCCATTTGATATGAATTCGGGATGTGTACCTAAAATACAATCCATCAATGTGGATCCTGTATGCCCCTGAGCTATAATATATACTAGTTTCATATTTCTTACTTTTTGATTCGTTCTATAAACTTCAAATCCTCTCTCCAAAACACTTTAAAATGGAGCAACACCAAACTTACTAGACCAATTATCAAAAGAGAAGACTTCATCACTATACTAGCTTCTCCTGTATATTCTTTGTATAGAAATAAAATAGCTAATATGGCAAATTGAGTTGAAAAATATACAAAAGTCTTATTTGAAAAAGCTCTTATATTAAATTTCTTTGATATATACCATGCACTTAAAAAGTTATATACCATTAATGACAAAGCCGTCCCGACAGCAACTCCATAAAGACCAAAATAAGGTGTAAGAAAAAACATAGTCGCAATACTAAAGAGTAATGCAATTACGCTAAAAGCTGTTAAAGCCTTTGGTCTTCCCATCATCGTTATTATTTGAGAACTTGAGCCTGTAATTGCATTAACAAGTTGTCCTAAACACATAATTAGTAAAATACCATATACTATTTTAAATTCTTTCCCAAAAAAAGTTAATATCATTTGCCCAAAAGTAATAACTACTAAAATAAATACATAATTCCCTAAAGCTAAAAACCTTGTGGATAATCGATAGATGTTTTCTATTTCATTCAATTTATTTTTTCCAAATAATTCTGATATTAAAGGTGAAATCAGCATATTCAGACTAATTAAGAAAAATGAAGAAAAAGAAGCGATTTTTATAGCAACAGAATAAACACCCAAATCTGTTGAATTTAAAAAGTATTTTATGAATAAAGGGGCAAATTTGTCTTGAAAAACCAAAATAAATCCTGTCAGAACTACGGGGTAAAAGCTTCTAACCATTAAAAAATAGTATTTAAATGTTTTAAGATTTGCACCTGTAAAGGCTTTAATTTTAAATGCAACCACTACATAAAACAATGTAGTGAGTATAGCCCCTCCAAAATAAGCGATGATAATGACATTAGAATTAAAGGAAAAAAAATATAGTGTTAGTACTAATATTATCCTAAAGAGAGTCGTGATAAAAAGCCCTATTGAAAAGTACCCAAAATCTTTTAATCCTCTAAAAATTGATGAAAATAGTTGGTTAAGACCTTCAAAGATTATAATACTACTGAACCACCAAAAAACAGGCAGATTGTTAAGGTTATTTTCGAAAAACAGTAGAATTTTATTATCAAATAAAACAAATATGAGCCAAATAAGAAATCCCAAGACAACAGTACCTAATAAGGATGTTGTAATTAAGTTGGACATTCTTGACTTCAATTCATTCTTACTACCCCAAATTGGTAGATAATACATTAAGCCCTGTTTTCCTCCTAAAGTTACTAATGGTGTAAAAAGTGAAACTAAAGAATATAAAAAAACATAATTTCCCAACTTTTCGGCACCATAAAACTTTGCTACCAAAAATGTAAAAATAAAAGATAAAAAGTATTGAAGAATACGCGAACTAGTAATTAATCCTCCCTGTTTAATAAGACTCATTAATTAAACTTTAACCAATCTGTAAATTTTTGACCTGTTATTTTTTCGAGTTCAAAAATGTCTTCTTTATAATATCTATAAAGCCTTTGTTCATCTTGTAAACTCAGTGTCTCAGTCTGATCATTATTCACTTCTCTATTCCAATTTTTATACTTATAAAATAAACGAGTTAAAATTTTGCTATTTGAAATCATTTTATTGACCCTTAAAATTCGAATAATCATGGAAGCTTTTTTCATAAACTTATGCAGAACAACATATTTTATCTTACCAGATGGATTTGCATAATTGAGCTTAGAGGTAGTCTTTTCTTCAACCCCTATAAAGGCATATACTTTTTTCATTACGTCTTGTTGATTTTGAATGAAATCTTCAAACTTGACAATTAACATGTTATTGAGCGAAAAATACTCTAAATAATCACCTAATATTTCAGAATAATTCCCTAAAAAAAATAGTTTAACATTTTCCAGTCCTGCTGCTCTTTTTCTGTTAATTCTCCAAAATTAGCTGAAAGTTTATCTGTATAAGCTTTTGAAAAAGCTTTTTTATCAAAAACCAATTTTGAAACTAAAGAGCTAAAATCTTCTTCTTCACTTAAATTATTGAATTTCCTCATCTTATAGTGAGAAAACGCTCTTTTAGCAGGGTTTCTCAATATAAAAATTAGTTTAACTTCAGGCCCTAAAGTTTCATAAATTCTTTTGGCTGCTAACTTTGAATAAGTCATATAGTTTGTTGAGATATCTCCTGAGACCTTATTAGACTTGTTCTCTGAGAAATAATTTTTCTTATACCAATTATATCCTTTGCTATATCGGTCACCTTTTCCAAAGTATCCAATTTCTTTTCCAGAATATAAGTATATCCCCATATGAGTTTCAAGTATTGAAAAAAGCGTTGTAGTACCTGATTTGGCTGCTCCAGGACAAATAAAACTAGGAACAATATTTTGCTTCATTTCTTCCATATAGTTAAATTCATATTCAATAATTCTTCTAAACGAATAATATTTGGTAGATAGAACTTATAAATCCTATCCCTTTCTTCCTCACTGATTTCAATTTTTTTGCTATCGACAAATGGTGTTTCTAATGTTTTCTTGAATTTTTCATATTTATTAATTCCTACTAGATTTGCTATTTTCCGTTTATATTTCGCAGGTACAAGAAAAGTCGAATTTCTAATTTTTTTTGAAATTGAATTTTTATATGTCTTTCTTTTGTTACTTCTCTGATCTGGTTTATAATCAAATTTATCATCAATATTAAGAAAGTCAGTAATGTCCTTCACACCTTTGTTGATATCAATAATAAATTCTTCGAACAAAATAATTTTAATATTTTCTCGTGAAAAGTATTTAAAATATTCTTCTATAATATCCGCATAAAGGCCAGGATATATATAGCGGCTGTACCTATATCCTAGCGCATCATTTTTATCATTCTTAGCTTCTCCGTAAAGCGTATATTTAAGATGCTTATTAATGTACTCCCGATCATTATTATCAAAATCCTCATAATAATGCAGGGTTTGATCTAGTACCTCTTGAAGTGATTTATTTTCAAAAGTACGAGTTTTCATTAAAAAATGGGAAATTAAACGATCTACAGGATTACGGAGCATTAAAATAATTTTAGTGTCTGAACCTAGTATATTATAAATCCTTTCCGGTATTCGATCAGAAGACATATACTGAGGACAGATTTCTCCTTTAAGTTTATCGTTTTGATGAAAATATGTGTTTAAATAGAATTCTTTACCTTTTTTTAGTTGTTCTTCATTTACGAAAAAACGTGTTTCTTTAATATTTGTTAAATTCAATTCTGGATGAAATTTCAAAATATCATACAAACTACTCGTCCCTGCTTTTGAAGCTCCCGGGCAAACGAAAAAGCTAGTCTTATTTTTCATTTAATATACTTTTATATGCCATAAATAAATCTTTAGCATTATTCTCTTTATCGTGGCGTATTTGCGCTGCTTGTCTCGCATTATTTGATATTCTTAAAGCTAGTTGATCATTTTGAAATATTTCATTAATTTGACAACTTAATTCTACATAGTCATTATTAGAATATAATAAACCAGAATAGTTGTCTTCCACATAAGTAGGAATACCTCCCACATTGGAAGCAACACAAGGTAATCCCAAAATTTGAGCTTCAGCTAAACTATTAGGACTGTTTTCAATAGTAGATGGACATACAAAAACATGTGTTTTTTGTAATCTATCTATTAATTCTGATGCATTAAGCCAACCTGTAAACTCTATGTTTCTTTTCAAATCATATTTCTCTATAAGTCTGATAAGGTAGATATCATATTCAGTCCTCTTTAATTTTGGTATAAACTTACTATTAAAAAAATTTTTCCCAGCGACTATTAACTTTATTTCAGGATAGTCTTTTTTTAAAGTATGAATAGCCTCTAATAGGATATGTAATCCTTTTATTGGATAATGAGCCTGTGTTGTAAATAACTGATATCGATTAACATTCTTAATTTCCCATTGTTGGGTATAGAATTCTTCTCTCAAATTTCTTCCACAATAAAAGTAAGATGCATTTTCATTAATCCCCAAACAATGAAATTTATCCCAGCCTGTTCTACCTAAAAAATACTTTCCTTTCTTTAACAAAAACTCCTCATTTTCTCCTCTAATTTTATACTTCATTTGTCGTTTAACTAAACTATCATTTAAAAATAGCCCTCTAAAGGTATTAAACCTTATAACTTTATATACATCTATATCATTAAAAAATTTTCTCCAAATTTGAGAAACCAATCCTTGTAATGTAAAAACAATTTTTGTCTTATTTTTATTGTCAATTACTAAATTACCAATAAAAAATTCTACTCCTTGAACATCAATAATGTCTGGCTGAAATTTATCAATATAGCGATCTAACTTTTCTTTTAACTTGGCATTATAACTAAAAACTCCTCCTTTTGCTTTTATTTGAATATATTCTATATTGTTTTCTATAAGCTCGAAGGCTTTATAATTGCCAATAGATAAAACTTGAATTTTATTAACCTCTTTATTATTGTTTAAAGAATGAATCATAGAACCTATCCAACCTCCCGAAGATTTTAATTTTTGACTAGATGCAATGTTCTTAATGGGCATTGCTGTAATCCATAGTATTCTCATAGTTTAACTTTTTTTAGAGTTGCTACTGACACAAACAGTAAAATCCATACACAAAATTGCCAGATAGTACCCATATTTACAAATGAATGTTGAGTCATTCCATTTATAAAAATTATAACAAGAGGAAGATATATTATAAAATTTACTTTGTTTATTCTTACTATGTTTTTTTTATAAAAACTATAAAACACATAAAACATATTCAAAAACAACATTAAACCTATAAGACCAACAGCGGCCACTGTCTCTATAATTGAATTATGAGCAACTTGATCTAAATCATATTGCTCTTGTGTATTGTATGCTCCTTTACCTAACATCAAGGCAGTAGGATCTTTCAAAAAAGCATTTAAATAACTTAACCAGAGAGCACTTCTTCCACTAGAAACATCTCCTCCCTTTGGATTCAAGACCCTATCGATGGGAGCATTTATCAATTTTTCTATAAGTGTTGGAAAATAGTAATCACTTGCTATTATAAAAAAGAAAAAGAATATTGAGATTAAAATTCCATTTGCTAGGTATCTAAATTTAAATAGACTTAATAAATAACCTAGTAAAATGAATACAATTGATAACAAAAAAGATCTAGATTGTGTTAAAAGTCCGAAAAAAAACAAAAAAAGCATTATTATATATATATACTTCTTTTTCACCAAACTAGTTAGTCCTAGTATTAATAATAATGCAATAGAAAAAGAAAACTGAGATGAAAGTATATTTGCATTATTTATATCGCCTCCAGAATACCTTTCAGAAGTCCCTAAAACCACACCTCCTTCTAGAAATATACCTATTATTCCCGTAAAAACTACCCCCAACACAAAAAATAATATTGGTTTTATAATTGTTGCTTCATTAATTGATTTTGATACAAAGTAATTTAGTATATAAAAAAGAAGCACGATTTTTAATGCTAATAATAAGGTAGTTAATTCAAAATTAATTATTGAAACTAGTAGACAATAAAAAATCATGATAATACTCACAATTTTAAGTTGAATTGGATTTTTAAAACGAGTAAATAAAATTTTAAGAAAAATCATTATTAATATAATATTAATAATAGATATGCCCCCGCCTCCAATTGTTAACAATCTTTGATTGGGTATAAGAAAAGTAGTCACCAATAGACTTTCATAAGGTTTTAAAATAAAAGCAACAATCAGATATAATCCAAACCCTGAAATACTTATAATTAAATTTTGCTGCCCTAGAGCAAATAACAACTCTATTAAAGCCGCTAATATCAACACCTTAGCCCCTCCCTTCTCAATCATTAACAAATCATATTCTTTAAATATTCAAAATACTTCTCTTTCATACTTTTATTCGTTTCTTGAATGTTTTTACATCATTCCTAATTATTTCCCGTTTATTAACTGGCTTCCCCGTTCCTTTCTTAACTCTACCTCCTATTGACTATAACAATTGATTTTACTTAGAATACTTAGACTAAAAACAAAATTAACTCAATTAATGGTATGAGCGAAACGTACTTAACCATACATAGATATTTAGAAGAACATTAAAAAAAATAACTGTGATTACCTGTTGTATCTTTTATTTCCTTGCTTTATTTTTATTTTCACTCACTCTAATCTGCCTTCCAAGCTTGTTGACACAATTACAACTCTCATATATAGCCTAGTACAACCGGATACTTCCTGCGGTGTTAATTGTATTCTTTTTCAGTTATGATATGAAGGGAGTCTTGTTCATGGATTAGTTATCAAACTATTTTGTTATTCTATGATGTGTTTTTACTTAAACGTTTATTTAATCATCCTTTTCATTTTATACTGAAACCTAAAAACTTCCGATCACGAAACAAACCTATCCTTATTAAGCTTTTATAATCTGTAACTTCGTTTTAAGCTAAATTGCTGCAAAAATGATCAGTATATTATTCGGAAGTTTTAAAAATTATCTCGCTATTTATTTTACCCCTCATTATCAAACAATCATTCCTGCAGCAACGGTTTCATTGCTGCGCTCATCAATGAGAATCAAACTTCCTGTATTTCGATTTTCGCGATAGGCATCTATCATTAACCGACGAGAAGCACGCACCGTAACACGAGCAATATCATTCATTGCTAAATTCTCATCATCTCGAATACGGTCATAGGTATTGATATCTATTTTATAGACTACTTTTTTAATGATAGCTTTTTGTTCATTTGAAGTATGCATTAATGTGTACTTGGCACGTGGCTTGGCAGCTTCATTGTTCAGCCAACAAAGCATTACATCAAATTCTTGTTCAATTTCCGGTTGGTTATTGGTTTTCACCAACATATCCCCTCGACTTATATCAATATCATTCGTTAAGGTGATGGCTACCGACATTGGCGCAAAGGCTTCTTGAACCTCTTCTTCTCCGGCATTAATACTTTTAATGGTCGAGGTAAAACCGGATGGCAATACACTTACCTCATCGCCTACCCGGTAGATCCCGCTAGCAATTCGTCCGGCATAACCTCGGTAATCGATAAATCCTTCTTTTTGCGGCCGAAGAACAGTTTGTACCGCAAAGCGCCCGTCTACCTTATTGATATCACTACTAATATGCATTGTTTCCAACTCGTGCAATAAGGGAGCCCCCTGATACCAATCCATATTAGTAGAGCGGTTAACTACATTATCGCCTAATAAGGCACTTATAGGAATAAACCGTACATCTTTAATTAAAAGTTTAGAAGCAAATTCTTCAAACTGACTCATAATATCTTCATAAACCTCCTCTTTAAAATCGACTAAGTCCATTTTATTGATACACACAATAATATGTGGAATCTGCAATAAAGAAGCGATAAAGGTATGCCGCTTGGTTTGTTCGATCACTCCATTTCGGGCATCTATTAAAATAATAGCTGCATTGGCGGTTGAAGCCCCGGTTACCATATTCCGCGTATATTGAATATGCCCTGGCGTATCGGCAATAATAAATTTTCGCTTGGGCGTAGTAAAATAGCGATAGGCTACGTCAATTGTTATTCCTTGCTCACGTTCATCTTTTAAGCCATCGGTAAATAAGGCTAAATCTACCCCTTCTTGGCCTTTTTTCTTGGTGGTATTCGTCACCGATTCTAATTGATCTTCAAAAATTGATTTTGAGTCATATAACAAACGTCCAATTAGTGTACTCTTCCCATCATCTACACTTCCTGCTGTTGTAAATCGTAATAATTGATTTTTATTTATTTCCATCGTAATCTCTTTATAAATTAACTATGAGCTTTAAAATTGAGTTCAACTTTAGGAATATATTTAGAAATAACCTTCTCGTTTTCGATCTTCCATAGCCGTTTCAGAGCGTTTATCATCACTTCGGTTACCGCGTTCTGTTTGTCGCATAGCTGACACTTCTAAAGCTATTTTTTCTAAAGTATCGGCATCACTTTCTATCCCTCCGGTAATGGTGATATCTCCTAGGGTTCTAAAACGGATTTTTTTTGTTAGAATTTCTTCATGATCTTCTAATTGGAGGTATTCGGAATTCGGAATCCAAGAGCCGTTGCGCCAAACCACTTCCCGTTCGTGCGCAAAATACAAGGAAGGGATTTGAATATTTTCCTTTTTTATATAATTCCACACATCCATTTCAGTCCAATTACTAATGGGAAAAGCTCTAAAATGCTCCCCCTCAAAATGTTTTCCGTTAAGTAAGTTCCATAATTCCGGACGTTGATTTTTAGGATCCCATTGCCCAAAATCATCGCGGTGAGAGAAGAAACGTTCTTTAGCACGCGCCTTTTCTTCATCCCTTCGACCTCCCCCAATAGCACAATCAACTTTATTAGACTCAATAGCATCTAATAAAGTGGTAATCTGCAAAGCATTACGGGTTGCGTTTTTTCCTTTTTCTTCTTGTACGCGTCCTTGATCGATCGACTCTTGAACCGAACCCACGATAAGCCGCGCTCCTAAGTTTTCAATTAAACCATCACGAAACTGAATGGTTTCTGGAAAATTATGTCCGGTATCTACATGCATTAACGCAAAAGGTATTCGAGCTGGATAAAATGCCTTTTTTGCCAAATGAGTTACCAGAATGGAGTCCTTTCCTCCCGAAAATAAAATAACCGGATTTTGAAATTGCGCATATACCTCTCGTAAAATATAGATCGCTTCCGATTCTAATTCATCAAGGTAACTTAAATAGTATTTATTCATAATGATAGCATTATCTAGATTATCTATATTTTTAGTTAAAAAAAGAGAATTTTATGATTTTAACAATAACCAATTTGATTCACCAACTTCTCTAATCCTTCTTCTAAACTCATTCGTTCCGTATCAATCACCATATCGGCTTTTTTTGGCTCTTCATACGGTGCAGATATACCTGTGAAATTTGATATTTCTCCAGAACGTGCTTTTTTATATAGCCCTTTTACATCTCTTTTTTCACACGTTTCTACACTTGCTTTTATATATACTTCTACAAAATGATCAGCGCCTACTATTTCTTTTATGCTTGACCGATCTTTAATCAAAGGAGAAACAAAAGCAGCAATGGTTAATATCCCTGCATCAACGAAGAGTTTTCCTATTTCAGCTATGCGCCGTAAATTTTCTGCTCTACCTTCGGGAGTAAAATCTAAATCTCGATTGACTCCTCTTCTGATGTTATCCCCATCCAATACATACGTATGTAAACCCTGATCGTGCCAATATTTTTCTAAAGCATTGGCCAAGGTTGATTTACCGGATCCCGATAAACCTGTAAACCATATTAATTTTCCCGGGTGCTGATGAAGCCCTTCACGTTCTTTTTGCGTAACTTGAAAATCTTGCTTAAAAATATTCTCACTCATACCCTTTTTTATTCGCTGTTCTTAAGCCATAGGTAGATTTATACCAAACACGTTCGTGCAAATAGTATAAAAGCATTTTACTAAACACCTCCGCTAAACCTATTTGAAGACCTGCAATAGGATTACCTGTTATAAGCCAAGCTAAAGTCATCGTGTCCAGCGTACCTACCAATCGCCATGTTAGGGTTTTGACCAAATGACGCTTACGACTTTCTAATAATTTTCCTTCTTTGGATAAATTTACATTAAACCATACCCGTTCATGAACATAATACAATACCATTTTAGTAATAACTTCTACCGCACCTATACTTAAGCCCATCAGGGGATCGCCGGTAATAAGCCAAGAAAGCAAAATGGTATCTATTGTACCAACTATTCTCCAGGTTATAGTCTTTGCAATATGCCGTTTTTTTTCAACTAACTTAGTTCCCAATTTCTTATGCTTTCAGATACACGTTCCTTATTTTGCCATGGAAACTAGCCACCCGCATCCGAAAATCGAATTCAGTCGCTTTTAATCCTTCTTTTTCATTTATATTTATGAAATGTTCCTTCGGCAGCCATGTTGAATAAATATTTACCAAGGCCGGCATGACTTTTTGATCCACCCCTCTTTGTCTCCCATGTACTAACAAGCAATGAGGTTTTCTCAACTCTTTTAGGCGAAAATTTTTATTTACCATAGTGCTTTCCCTATAACCTTCAGCGATACAAACTATGTTTTTCATAGGCATATGCATTCTTTTTTAAGGCTTAATTCTAAGCGATTTAAAATATGGCGCAAGCTAAGAAATTTTGTCAACTTATACTTTGTACAAAGTAAGGAAGTTTCTCATTCACTTCTATATTACTTTACCCTCGCTTTAGTATTATTTAAGTATTTGTAATCTCCGAAGTGTATTTTTCATTACTAAAAAACACACTCCTTTCGCCATGTGGGCTGGATGCTTTAAAAAATTCACACTCATATTTTCGAATTTAAAAATTCCTAATCCTTTTAAAAGTATAGATAATTATCGGATTCAGTTTAAGCTTCAGCTTACTCCTTTTTTGAATTCAGCCATTCTTATAATTTGGCGTCTATCTTTTGCTTCAAAAAGCTTTTTACATCATATACCACCGCTTTTGGGCCTTTTAGCTTTTCTAAATCAAGCTTGAGGAATTGGTGATGCGACACGGCTAAAACAATGGCTTCATAATTATTTATCGGATCTATTTCCTTATACGAGGTGATGTTATACTCGTGTTTTACCTCTTCAGGATTTGCCCAAGGGTCATATACATCTACTTGAGTTTCATATTCTTCGAGATTGCGTACTACGTCGATGACTTTGGTATTTCGAACATCGGGGCAATTCTCTTTAAACGTAATCCCTAATACCAAGATCTTACTTCCTTTTACCTTGACATCGTTTTTAAGCATCAGCTTAATGATTTCACCGGCTATATATTGCCCCATAGAATCGTTCATCCGCCGACCAGCAAGGATGATCTCGGGATGATAGCCTATTTCCTGTGCTTTCTGCGCTAAATAGTAAGGATCCACCCCAATACAATGCCCCCCAACCAAGCCCGGTCTAAATGGGAGAAAATTCCACTTAGTCCCTGCTGCTTCCAATACTGCCAAGGTATCGATATCCATTTTATTGAAAATTTTGGCGAGTTCATTTACGAAAGCTATATTAATGTCACGCTGTGAATTTTCAATAACTTTTGCCGCTTCCGCTACTTTAATCGTCGGGGCTAAATGTGTTCCGGCCGTAATGATAGAAGCATAAAGCTCATCCACTTGTTTACCGATTTCCGGGGTGCTACCGGAAGTTACTTTTAAAATTTTTTCTACCGTATGTTCTTTATCTCCCGGATTAATCCGCTCCGGTGAATAACCGACATAAAAATCTTCATTAAATGTTAAGCCTGAAGTTCGCTCTAACACAGGCACACATTCTTCTTCTGTAGCGCCGGGATAGACAGTACTTTCATAAACCACCACATCTCCTTTTTTTAAGACTTTCCCTACAGTTTCACTTGCCTTTACCAAAGGCGTCAGCACTGGGCGATTATTTTTATCTACCGGTGTAGGAACAGTAATAATATAATAATTACAGTGTTGAATATCTTCTAGACGAGAAGAACAATATAAACCTTTCTCCACTATACCCGAAACGATATTGGTTATCGGATTCTCTTTGACCAAGACCGATTGCAAAATCTCATCTTCTACTTCTAAGGTATTATCATGACCGGCTTGTAACTTTTGCACCCGCTTCACGTTTATATCGAAACCCACCACGGGATACTTAGTGGCAAAAAGTCGGGCTAAAGGAAGACCTACATAACCGAGGCCTATAACTGCAATTTTTGGATTCATCTTCTTTATTTTAAAGCTCCAAATTTACATTTTTTACATAGAAGTTCAGTAGGTTTTTATACGTTGTCTTTTTTTTTAACAAGAAACTGATTAATGAAACTATGTTAATTGACTCCTTTTAACTAGGCCAACATAATACATTAAAGATTCTCCCAATACCATTTGACCGCTTCTTTTAAGCCTTCTCCGAATGTATGGGTAGGTTGGTAATTCATTTTTTGCTGTGCTTTTGCAATCGAAGCTAAGGAATGTGGAATATCTCCTTGACGATTAGGCCCGTGCTTAATTTCTACCTCAGCAATTTTAGCATCATATTCACTTAAGAAATCCCGCAATTGTTCTGCCATAGCTTTAATCATCGTTCTATCCCCAACGGCCGTATTGTAAACTTCGTTTAAAGCATCTTGGTTTCCGGTAGTGATCGCTAACATATTCATTTGAATCACATTATCTATATAGGTGAAATCTCGCGAATATGTTCCGTCACCATTAATTACTGGACTTTCATATTTCATGAATTGCATCACAAATTTAGGAATCACCGCTGCATAAGCACCATTGGGATCTTGTTTTCTACCAAAGACATTAAAATAGCGTAAACCAATAGTATCTAGATTATAGGTACGTTTAAAATTATCAGCATATAATTCATTTACATATTTGGTAATAGCATAAGGTGACAATGGCTTCCCGATAACGGCTTCCTCTTTTGGTAAGGTTTTAGAATCACCATAGGTGGAAGAGCTGGCTGCATAGACAAAGCGCTTTACTTCCTGATCGCGTGCAGCCACCAACATATTTAAAAATCCGTTCACATTCACTTCATTACTAGTGAGCGGATCTTCAATAGAACGCGGCACCGACCCCAAGGCTGCTTCGTGCAATATATAATTTACTCCACCACAAGCCTTTTGACAGGTTGCTAAATCTCTAATATCTCCTTCTATTAATGTGAAGTTTTCTTTTTCTAAAAGGTGTTGAATGTTTTTACGATGTCCAGTCGCAAAATTATCTAAGCAACGAACGATAGCATGATTATCGACTAGGTATTCACATAAATTAGAACCAATAAAGCCGGCACCACCGGTTACTAAGATAGTTTTGTCTTTTAATTTTCCGGTATCTACGCTAGGAATTTGTATCATTAAATGTTTCGTTTATTGCAAATATAGAATTTGTTCGAAAAGGAAGCTCTTTATTAAAAAAAAAAAAAAAACGAACTCCATAATTTATTTTTTTTCACAATCAATATAAAATACCCATGAACGCAAAAGAAATATCTTTAGAGAAATAATTTCACAATTCCAATCTCTATCTTGAAGAAAATTTATCTCTGTCAATTCACAGAAATGACGGAACGTTTTCAGAAGAAGGAGTAACAGTTTTAGATATCATAAAAATGCGGTTAAAATCTTCGCAATTTGATGTAGTAAATATTTATTATTTTTCATTATTTGTGCCTAAAATCAAGCAATATTTAATACTTTCAAACAGTCTGTTTTCAAGGGAAGCACACTAATCCTATATAACTTCAGCAAGAACACCAAACACAATTAGGTTTTTCTCCATATAATTTAAGAGTAATTATTATTATTTCAAAAAAGTAAACCCAAATAGCATTTAGCAATAAACAAATTACTTTTAATCCTTCTTTATTTACAGAACACTAATTACTGAAGCAAACAGATAGAAACAAACTATTAGTTATATTAATAAAATCATAATTTATAGGCTTTCTTTTCATATTGCACAATCTATTTTTATCTTTACCCAAAAATTCAGAAAACTGAAATAAAATAATTTAATATCATGAAAAAACTTACATTATTATTTTCTTTATTTATAGCTTTTACAGCTATTGCTCAAGAAGAAAACACCACAAAAGAGTACAACCACTGGTCGATTGATGTGATGGGGGGAGTAAATAAACCTGCAAGACCTATGAACAGTGGTTTTTATAGCTCTACACCAGGATTATGGAATGCCGACCTAGGGGTGCGCTATATGATTAACGACAAATTTGGTTTAAAATTAAACTTAGGCTATAACCAACTGGAGAATGATGATAATTCTCGTGAGTTTGAATCTAAATACTACCGCACCAGTATTGAAGGGGTAGTTAATTTAGGAACTTTATTAGGGTTTAGAGAATGGACCAACACTTTTAACTTATTAGGACATGCTGGAGCCGGTGTATCTCGTTTAGATATTGGTGACAATGTACGTTATGCCGACGGAGAAGACTATATGGGAACGGTAGTTGCCGGATTAACACCACAGCTACGTTTAGGCGATCATTTTGCTTTAGTAGGTGATTTAAGTGTGATGGGAAACGTACGCCAAAACTATACATGGGATGGAAACGGAAAAACTTCTACTCGCGGATTTAATGGTATGCTAGTGAATGCATCTGTAGGACTAAACATTTACTTAGGCGGTGCAGAAAAACATGCCGATTGGGTTAATGTATCTAACACTACATTATTACGTGAAGAATTAGAAGCGACCAAAGAAAAAGTAGCTAAAATTGAAGGGGATATGATGGACGAAGATCAAGACGGGGTCCCTAACTACCTAGATAGAGAACCAAATACCACGAATGGTGTTGCGGTAAATTCTAAAGGAGAAGCTATCGATAAAAACGCGAATGGAATTCCAGATGAATTGGAATCTTCTCTAGACAAAAGATATCAAAACAATTCAAACACTACTAGTGGCGAAAGCAACGGAACCATCGAAAAACTACTTAATGAGGGCTACGTGAATGTATATTTTAAATTCAATAGCGATCAACCGGAAACCTATTCTTTGGAAGCCATCAATTACTTAGTTAACTATATGCACGAAAACCAAAATGCTTCTGCGGAATTGGTTGGTTATGCAGACGCGATCGGAGGAGACCAGTATAACAAACAATTATCTGAAAGAAGAGCTAAGAAGGTTTACGATATTGTAATAGCTAGTGGAATAGAAGAGTCTAGACTTAGCTATAGAGGTGCAGGTGTTGATGATTCTGTAGAAAAATCTTCTTCTGATGCTCGACAAATTGTAAGAAGAGTAACCTTTAAACTTAAATAAAAGTTTCTTGATATTCCCCAACAGGAATTAAATAAATAGATAAAAAATAGGCTGTCTTTGTGACAGCCTATTTTTTTGGTTTTACAACAGCCGCCCAACTATTCACCACAACTCAGTCCCCTAAATAGCCCTCGAATTAGCTTAAAAGCAAGATAACTGAGATTTATACATGATCAAATGAAATACAAAACTTACAGCAAAGAAGAACAGTACTTGCCACCTAAGCAAATTCATATAAATATGAAAA
Organism: Mesonia oceanica; assembly: GCF_902499555.1. Classification (GTDB taxonomy): domain Bacteria; phylum Bacteroidota; class Bacteroidia; order Flavobacteriales; family Flavobacteriaceae; genus Mesonia; species Mesonia oceanica. The sequence goes on along the minus strand of NZ_CABVMM010000003.1, from coordinate 236,569 downwards.
CTAGTTTTAAACCATGACTCCCTTTACACAAAAAACAACACCCTACTCCCCCCACCTTATTAACTAACTTAGCTATAAAACATCTCCCGAAACCCTATTGAATGGGTAACCAAAAAAGCGGATATAGATAACAAGCACGAGCACCCTTAAAGCGATACATCAACATTCAAGTCTTAATCACACTAGATCAATTCAACTGTATTGGATTCAGCTAAGCGCAATTGAAAACTTAATCTATCTTCCCAAAGACAAAGACTACCACCTACCTACCAACCCTAATCAGTCTATTCACGTAAAAGCTAGGGCTGACATCGGATAAATATCTCACGTTCCCACAAGCCCACCTTAGATTAGCAAGCAAAAATCATCTTTGGGTAGTTGCTTCGTTGGAAAATGTAATTTTATCGATTTATAAAATTATTTGTAAACACTAAAAACCCAAACAGATAAGATAAGATAAAACTTAACCTTGTTTTAATTCAAGATGAAACTAAAGCTAACTTACAAAAACAAAAAGAGTTGAATTTAAAAAAATCCAACTCTACTAATTTAATTTGCAAAACATTATTTTAACTACCAGAATTTCCAAAATGGAGTTTCAACCTCATCATCAGAAATATATCCATAACCATACCCATAATTAACATTATTCTTAACTCCATTCAAAACAATTGAAATATTATTCAACTTATTGTTATTGTTCAAATTTTTAATATGATCAATCAATCTTTTATCGGTCACATCCTGTTTTACCATATACACCGTCACATCTGCATTTTCCGCAATCAAAAGACTATCGGTAACATAAACCGTAGGTGCTGTATCTACAATTATATAATCATAGATCTTTCGCGCTTCGCTAATTAAGTCTGAAAACCTTTCATTGCGCAATAATAATTCTGCAGGATTAGGAGGCACACTTCCGGAATACAGAATATCTAAATTTTCAAAATCTGAAGAGGATTGTTGTATGTACTTCCGAAAGTCGGAAGATTCATTATTAAGATAATCTGAAAGACCGGGTATATTTTTATTAATTTCAAAATATTGATGAATTTGAGGGTTTCTCAAGTCACAACCTATCAAAAGTACCTTCTTGGAAAAAGAAGAGAATATTTTAGATAAATTAAGTGCCGTGAAAGTTTTCCCTTCACCTTTTATAGAGGAGGTAACAAAAATCACTTTATCATGTTCAGCTCCATTTCTTTTAAATTGAGATATAATATTGGTGCGGACTATCCTAAATGACTCCGCCAAAACGGATTGATCACTTCTTGTGATGATCTTGGACGCATTATTACCCAGCAACGGAATTTCCCCTATAATAGGAATGCTCCTATGCAAATAAATTTCCAAGTCTTCCCGACTAGCCACACTGGTTTTAAAAAGAAATTTTAAATACAGAATTCCAAAAGGCAATAACCCACCTATTACCAAGCCCGCTAGCAGAATTATATTCTTTTTAGGAGCCACTGGAAGCGTATTGGTATAAGCATAATCGACTATCTTTATGGTAGGGGAAGTTATCGCATAAGAAAGAGCAGCTTCTTCTCTTTTTTGCAAAAGAAATAAATAAAGACGCTCTTTAATACCCTGCTGCCGAAGAATGGTTTTTAATTCTTTTTCTTTTTGTGGCAAACTATTGATCTCCCCAGAATATTGATTCTCCCTTCCTTCTAACTTTGCATAAGAAGTTTGCAAACCGTTGAGGTACGAATCTAAACTGACCAATATATTGTTTTTAAGCTGTTCTAATTGATCGTTCAATTTTAAAACTACCGGATTTTCTTCTGTAGAAGACATAAGTAGTCGATTTCGTTCGATAATCAACTCGTTATACTTCGCGGTCAATTCGTTTATCGTTTTGCTTTCAATCCCCAAATTTGCGGGTAATAAATCATACTCTGTTTGACTTTTTAATAGATTCTCAAAATCATTAGCGAGTGCTAATTGAGTTTCGATTTTAAATTTTTCAGCCTCAGAATTGGCTTCCTTACTAAATAACTCTTGCACGCTAGATTCAACTGTAACTACATCATTTCTCTCTTTAAACTCCACCAAGCCCGATTCGACCGTATCTAAATCTTGAACCAGCAACTCTAAACGCTCTTCCACAAATTCTTTCGTTCGTTTAGATACAAGTCTATTATCCTCTATCCCATCTTGGTTAAACACATCGATCAAGGTATTGACAATCGCCTCATTTTTACTTCGATTGGAACCATTAATACTAAGACTAAGAATATCACTTTTATCACCTACAGTTACTATCTCCAAGCTTCTAGCGAGAAAATCCAGTAAACTATTTTCGCTTTGATAAACTATTTTATAGGTAGCTTCTTCTTCTGTAAAATTAGGATGCGCCAAAAGTTTTGGTTTTACCAGAAATGAAGTGCCAAATTTATTGATGGTATCGTAAAGGGAATAGGTAAAACTAGAATCCTTGTATTCGTTGTACAAAGTAAATACCGAATCATTTTTAAAACGAAGCTCATAGGCTATTCCCTCTTTCAGCTCGCCATAATCTACATGAAACCACTCTACCTGAAAAGGCACCTCGTTACCAAACAGCAATTCTTCTTCAAAACCCGATATTTTATAATAAGAAGTTTTTAAATTTAATTTTCTTATCACTTCTCGATGGAGACGTCTTGATTTAAAAATTTGTATTTCATTTTGTAAATTTACCTTATTGTAATTAAACAAGGTAGAGGCATCACTTAGGCCCGATAAATCGATCCCACCTTCATCATCTTTTAATATTTTTACCTCTGAAGTAGTTTGATAAATAGGAGTAGCATATTTAACATATAGCACTGCTAATAATATAAAAACTATAACAGAAATTAAAAACCACGGCCAATAACGCAGATACTTATATAATACATATTTTAAATTTTCTTCTTCGCCATGTTGCGTTTGCAAATTACCGGTATTATACTCTTCCATTTCCTTTCCTTATCTAAAAATCAATACTGCTGCACTCATTAAAATTGATACCACGGAAATTACACTTCCTACATTACCTATAAATCCTGCTGATTTTATTCTAGGATTATTAGGTTGTACATAGACCATATCATTTTGTTTTAAAAAATAATATGATGTATTCATCCAATCTGTTTGAGTAAGATCAATTCGTTTTGTGGTTAAAACCCCATTTTCATTTCTAAAAACGAGGAGATTTTTTCGCTCTCCCTGTATGGTTAAATCACCGGCCATTGCCAATGCCTGTGGCAAAGTTATAGTTTCTTCCGATAATGTATAGGTCCCTGGAGCTTTTACTTCGCCCATTACTGTAAATTTAAAATTCACCAACCTCACCTTGACACTAATATCTTTAATAAACTTAGAGAGCCTCTTTTCAAGAAGTTCTTGTACTTCTTGCGTACTTTTACCTTTTACATTTACCTTTCCTAGGCCTGGATAATTTATGTCTCCATTTTTATCTACAAGATACCCTTCCAACTTTAACAATTCAATTTGCCTATTCATTCCAGTAGCTGATATGTTTTTTTCAAACATAAAAGGCATTAGAGTTTCAGGCTCCAATGCGGTTAAGTCTATTTTTAAAATGTCATTCACTTGAATTTTCGGGTGATGGTATATAGAATCTATACCTACGGAAGAAAAATCGTTACTGTCCTGAAAATAAACCACTTGCTCCTTAGTAGCACAACTCCCTAAAGAAATAATCAACACTAAAAATAAAATTTTTTTCATAAGCGCAAATATATATAACTTTTGTTTTTAAAAAAATGTAGATTTGCAACAAATTTTTAAACTACTCCCACACCAAACTATTATTAAAAAGTTAAAAAAAACTCTAATTAAGATTAAAAATTTAAATTTAATCCCTTTATAACTTTAGTGTGTTGAAAAAGAGCTTACAAATAAAAAGAACAACCCTTAAACTTGCGCAAAAAACAGTTAAAAATTATGTCCCTAGATGGATGATTTTTACTATAGATTTATTCTTATGTTTTCTTGCCGTAAATACCGCCTTCTTTTTTGTCTCTACGCTTTCACCCAGTGGCTTATCATTTTTAAATATAACTTGGGAAGCAGGAGTTATATTGCTTACACAATGTGTTTTCTTTTTTATTTTTCGATCCTACCATGGTTTAGTAAGGTACTCTAGCTTTAAAGATGCAATTAAACAGCTACAAGTTACCGTATGTTGTGTCGCAACAGTATTAATCATAAATCATATTGATTTTTATTTTTTCTCTCATAAATTAATTTATGATGCTGGTATTTTGATTTATGGTTTTATCGCTTATTCACTATTATTTTTCTTTAGAATTACCGTAAAAAGAATTTATGAGATACTTAACCACTCTAACAGCAAAGGCATCAGGAAAGCCTATATATTGGGCACTTCGGTTACTGATGTAGCGATGGCTGAAGGTTTGGTTTCTCAAAATTTCAATCAATTCAATATTATAGGATTTATAAGTAATGACAATAATTCTACAAGAAACAGGATTTTCAACTTACCTATTTATAGTATAGAAGAAATAAAAAATTCGAATTACTATTCTAATTCTGTAATTGTTAGTGACCAAACTTTAACCAGACTCAAAAAATCTTCAAAAGACACTATTAATGAATTGTTAGAATTAAAAATAAAAATTTACAAATTACCGAAAATTGTTGATTGGGATCATACGGATTTCAAAAACCTTAAAGAAATAAAAATTGAAGATTTATTAAGAAGAAACCCGATTAAGCTCAACAATAAGAAACTTTTTCAAATCTATGAAAACAAAACTGTTCTGGTTACCGGAGCTGCGGGATCTATAGGAAGTGAAATTGTAAGACAACTTATTGCTTTTGATCCTGAGAAAATTCTTTTACTGGATCAAGCAGAAACTCCTCTACATGAGTTAACAGTAGAATTAAAGAGAGATCACCCTCATCTAAAATTTGAAAAAATTATTGCTAATGTTAGGGATAAAAACAGGATCAATCAAATATTCCAGACCTACTTACCTGAGATTGTTTTTCATGGTGCTGCTTACAAACACGTCCCTATGATGGAAGATAATCCATTAGAATCATTAAGTGTAAATTATAAAGGGACTCGAATTTTAGCTGATCTAGCCATAAAGTATAAAGCGGAACGTTTTGTTTTTATTTCTACTGATAAAGCAGTCAACCCTACCAATATTATGGGAGCCTCTAAGAGAGCTGCAGAACTCTATATACAATCGCTATCAAAAGATCTAAATACCCAAGTCAATTTTATAACTACCAGATTTGGAAACGTTTTAGGGTCTAACGGCTCTGTAATCCCCCATTTTCAAAGACAAATAAAAAATAATGGCCCTGTTACTGTAACTCATCCCGAGATCACTCGTTATTTTATGACAATTGATGAAGCTTGCCAATTGGTTTTGGAAGCCGGAGCCATGGGAAAAGGTGGGGAAATTTATGTATTTGACATGGGCAAACCCGTAAAAATTGTAGACTTAGCCCACCAGTTGATTCGTTTGACGGGATTAACCCCTAACGTAGATATTAAAATTGAATTTACAGGACTTAGACCGGGAGAAAAATTATATGAAGAATTACTTGCTGATAAAGAGACAACTTTACCCACTCATCATAACAAAATCATGATTGCCAAAGCCTCTCATTGTTTTGATCAATCAAAAATCTCTTTACTACATTCCCTTAACTCAAACATAAAGGACTATAAAAAAGAAGAAACCTTAATAGATTTAAAGAAATTAGTTCCTGAATACGCTACTGCTATAAATAAAAATGAAAAAGATAAATCTTACTATACAAAAAAAAGGCTACAGAACTAACTGTAACCTTTTATAGTCTATTATTTTTCTTATTTACTAATTTACCTAAGAATTTAATTTCTTAGCATCTTCTAAAAATTTCTCTAGCCCACTATCAGTTAATGGATGTTTTAATAAACCTTCAATAGAAGAAAGCGGACCTGTCATCACATCTGCTCCAATCCTAGCACAATTCACCACATGCATGGTGTGTCTTATAGAAGCCGCAAGGATTTGCGTTTCGAAGGCATAATTATCATAAACCTGTCTAATATCTGCAATTAAATCTAAACCATCTGTAGAAATATCATCTAATCTTCCTATAAATGGCGAAACATAGGTTGCCCCTGCTTTAGCCGCTAAAAGCGCTTGACCAACAGAAAAGACCAACGTACAATTAGTTTTTATATTGTTATCAGAAAAATACTTAATAGCCTTTACACCTTCCTTTATCATGGGAACTTTCACTACTATTTGTTCGTGAAGTTCAGCCAATTCTTCTCCTTCTTTTACAATTCCTTCATAATCCGTAGCTACTACTTCAGCAGAAACGTCCCCGCTTACTATTTCGCATATATCCACATAATGTTTTAAAATATTATTCTTGCCGGTAATCCCTTCTTTTGCCATCAAAGAAGGATTAGTGGTAACTCCATCTAAAATACCCATATCCTGAGCTTCCCTTATTTGTTCTAAATTGGCAGTATCAATAAAAAATTTCATTTGCTATCGTATTAATCGTTTAGAAGTATAAATAAATAGAAAATTTAGACTAAAAACTAGCATTTAATATTAAATTTTTAATACATACATATGATGGTTACCATCAAAAAAATTTCAAAAAAAAGCACTTTATCGTATATTTTAAACACTTTATAGATTATTGATTATTAATTGTTTACCTGTACTTGTTTTTTTCTTAATTTCGTCTAAAAATCTAACGAAATGTCATTCAGTCTTAAAGAAATTGCTTTTGTAATATTCATGGCCTCATTTGCTTTTTTTTATTCAAATGGGTCCTATGCTCAATCGCCTACATACTCGGCAAAAGGATTTAATGTTTTTATTGAAAATAACATGACCCTTGTCTCCAATGAATCTGAAGGTCCAGTAGCTTGCGGTAATGATTTAACGCTGCAAGGAAACTATCAAGTAGCTGTTAACCATCCCGGTAATTTTACGGTGGGAGGCAATAAAATTGGTCTTTTAGTAGGAGGTAAAGTAAACTATCAATCGGGTAATGCATTACAAGTTAATCAAAATACCTATGTAAAAATTGGAAATGGTCAAAATTCCAATGTTTGGTATTATGACCAGAACAACGCAGCCTCACCTATTCGTGTTACCCCAGGTTCAAACTATAATTCTTCTCCAAGAATAATGTTACAAGCCAACTCGAATCAATTAAATGTTGGGGTAAACAACAATCCTGTTTTTGAAGATAACCTGATAGATTTTTCAAGTGCATTTCAAGAAATGAGAAATATAGCTTCCAGTATTGCTCAATGTAACGGAAATGCTCAATTAACCAACCCTAACGGTCAGCCTATTTCCACTACAAACCTTCCTAATCAAGTAAAAATAAATTTACAAGATGGAATCAATTACTTAAATGTTAGTGGTGCTGACATGAATAGCGTTCAAGTATTCACCTATAACCAACAACCAAGCGCTTCAAAAATATTGGTGGTGAATGTAGACGCTTCAGGGACATTTAATTGGAATGTATGGAACCAAGCAGGAATAGGCTTCCAAAATTGCCCATATATTTTATATAATTTCTACAATACAACTACCTTAAACATTCAAGGTAACTCTACAATCGAAGGTACTGTTTATGCTCCTTTTGCAGATATCGTAAAAACAGTTAACCAGTCTAATATTGAAGGCCAAATTATAGGTAAATCTTTAGTTCATAGTGGTGGTGAAATGCACTATGCAGTGTTCCAACCATCCCTTACAGGCTGCGCTCCAGTTACAGGAGTTGCTCCAACTGCTGAATTCAGTGTAAACTCAGCGGGACAATGTTTAGTAGATAATGAATTTACATTCACTAACACTTCCAATACAGGTACTGCAACTCAACCTGAAGCTCCATTAAGCTACCTTTGGGATTTTGGAGACGGGACTACAAGTACTGCTATGAATCCTTCTAAAAACTATAATTCGGCGGGTACTTACACCGTTGAACTTACTACTACTAATACTTATGGTTCAGATTCTAAATCTATACAAATAGAAGTATTTTCAACTACTACAGCAACTGTTTCTCAATCTACTTTAAACAGTGGCTCCGGAACAGTAACCAAAGAATTTACACTTACCAATAGCAGTCAGTTCACTAATTACTCTTGGGAACTTGCAGGGGTGGGAACAAGTTTATACCCCAACCAAAGTACCGTTAATTTTGATTTTACTCAAGCAGGCTATTATGAAGTTTTTGTAACCACCACCGATCTTAATGGTTGCGAAAACACTACTATGACTCCTGTGACAATAGAGTCTGATGATGTAAATACCGGAAATGACGGTGGTCTAGAAAGTGAGAGTTTAGGAGATGTAGTCTCTAAACAATACGTTAAGCGTAAAAAGAAAAGTATCGCTACCAATTTTAAAAAGGAAAATGCATTAAAATTCAATAAACTTGAACTCACATCCAATAGAACTTCAAGAGGACAAAACGGGCAGACACTTTTAGATATGTTCCCTTCAGAATTGATGCCGGGCAATACATCTTACATTACCTCTCCAACAGATATTTTAGATTACACTGTAGCTGAAGAAGTATTAAGTGTAGATTTTTCTATGGAAGGAAAAACAAAAGGAGTTGTATTAGGTATTAAAACCATCGATAAAGTTTACAACCATACCAAAGCTTCTTGTGATAGATTAAAAGGTGCTGAAATTTTAAAAATCCAATCTGTTCAAATTCAAGGTTACAACTTTATCATGCAAGCCATCAAACAAAGAAACGGTGTTACTGAATACGCTATTTCTTTTGCGGTTGGTGAAAATTCAAACGAAGAAAACTATAGCTTACAAACTAATTGGTATGTAAATGGCTATACCCCTTCTAACGAAGTTTTCAACTTTCAAGTTTGGGCCACAAAACCAGAAAGCACTAAAAAGTTAGTAAAAGATATCATCCAAAACTTGAAGAACCATACTTCAGTTATTCAAAATGAAATTCAAAAGTTACCAAAAACTTATGCTGCTAAAGTAGATAGAGAGGGTACAGATTTAATCTTAAAACTAAGAAGTACACAGCAAGACCAAAATATTGAAATCTTGATGGACGAAGTATATAGCGAAACCAATGGTTTTGCATTAAGATACAACCCCTTTAAATCTGATAACGTGCAAACCGTAAAAATTGACATTAAAGATGGTTATGAGTACGATGGAAGGATTAACGTAAATGGAGAAATTCAAGATGTTTTTTACCATGCAGACGGAAACTGGGGACTAGATTACGATGCTACCTATACTAACATCGAAGAATACCGGGTGTCTAATAACTTCGAAAGAGTTTATCAAGAAGATGAAATGCCTGTCCATAGAAATGTGCATATAAAAGCGCATAGTGAATATGACTATTTAACGCTGTACAAATCTTTATTACCTGGGAATTTACCTTCAGATTACACAGAATACAAATACCTTTCTTTTACAGCTAAAGGAAGTGGCTTATTAGAATTAGGCTTGGTAAAATCTTCTATTGAAGAATGGAAAAAACAATACCGAGCTAACATTAATGTGAAGGAAGAAGAACAAACCTATTATGTACCGTTTGACTTCTTTGCCTCATCCGGAACCAACAAATCTATTACTCCGGATGATTTAACGATGTTAACTTTTACATTTTTACCGGTAGAAGCAGGCACAAATGATTTAGACCTAACTATTGAAAATGTAAAATTCACAAAAACTGCTCCTGCTGGCTACGAAGATTTATTGATCAATATGAAAAATGAGTTCATGGTTTACCCTAATCCTTCAGAAGGAGATTTAAACTGTATGCTGTACAGTGAAGATAAAACTTCTGCAGAACTCAAATTATACGATATTACAGGTAAGATTGTTTATTCAGAAAAAATCCAATTAAGTGAAGGAAGAAATGACCTAAGATTTAATATAAATGTTGCTCCAGGCATTTTATTCTGTAACATTACTTCATCTAAAACCAATTACGGAACTACTAAAGTAATGTTCAAATAAAGAAGAATTAGAATATATCAAGAGCTATCAGAAAACTGGTAGCTCTTTTTTTATTTAACTTGCTTGTATGAATAAGATACAGAAGTTAGCTGTAATAATCCTCTAAGAAAATTTTAATTTTACATTCCAAAACTAACTTCAATTCCCATACTATTTTTTAACAAGTCAAGTTATATAAGCACAGATTAACATCTATGTTTAACAATTCACAAGAAAAAAAACTTATACAAGGATTAAAAAAAGGAAAAGAAGCTAGTTTTAAAAAAGCTTACTTTCTCTATTACGATCATCTTATTGGGGTGGCTAAGCATTTTAATTTTCAATTGTTAACACCCGAAGATTTTGTACATGAAACCTTTTTAAAAGTATACGAAAAGCGAAAACTTTTAAAGGAAGAAGTGGCTTTTGACAAGCAGCTTTTCGTGATCTGTAAAAACCTAATTCTAAATCATCTTCAGCGAGAGCAAAAAGTAATTCGCTTAGAACCTTCTTTTATAAAAGACCATCCAGAAGAAGAATCAATTATAGAAGAATATCAACTTCAAAAAGAAAAGCTGGAAGCGCTTATTAAACAACTACCAGAGCAACGCCAGAAAATTTTTATTCTTCATAAAATCAATAACTATTCTTACCAAGAAATTGCTGAATTTACGCAGCTTTCAACCAAAACCATTGCCAATCATATTTACCTCGCCAATCAATTTATTTCAAAAAAAGTAAAAAAAGCTTAGGAACTTTTTCAACTTCATTTGTCTAGTAAATAAATACATTAGATGGTTGAAGTTTTTAAGACGAATGTCTCCCAAAATAAACAAGCGAACTTTATTATTCAGGAGTTGCAGCTTTACTTTCCCGACTGTCTCATCAATTTCGATTTGGAAGATGTAGATTGTATTCTTCGTATTGAGGGTAATCGTGAAAGTTTTGAAAACATTCCCAATCTTTTAAAGGAACAAGGTTTCCAATGTGAACTATTGTAAAGATGAAAGAAGAATTAGAAAATAAAATAAAAGAAAGCTGGGAGCAATCAGAAATCACCCCACATGCTGATTTACAAAAAGAGACTTCTTGGAAAAAATTTCAAGCTGAAAAATTTCCGCAGAAAAAATCTACTTGGCTCCCTTATGGTATTGCCGCTTCATTTTTAGTCATCATAGCGATTACATCAGGTCTATTATTTCAAAAAAGCGATTTATTTACAGCTCATCCAGCCGTAAGTGAAACCATTATTGAAAATCCAACTTCTCAACTTAAAACAATCTATCTACCTGATAGTTCTAAAGTTGAATTGGCTGCCCATGCAAAATTAAGTTTTCTTTCCGATTTTAAAACAAACCGAAATGTAGAACTTCATGGAGAAGCCGTATTTGAAGTTCAGAAAGATGCAGTACATCCATTTCAAGTAAAAAGTCAAAAAACCACCACCACCGTATTAGGAACTATTTTTAAGGTAAATAATCTTTCAGCGAAACATACCGAAGTTACTTTATATGAAGGCAGTATACAATTGCAAGTAGAAGGTTATTCTAAAAATTGGATCATTGCCCCGGGAGAAGCTTTCGTTCTCAAAGACAATGAAATTGCGATAAATACCTTTAATAGGTTTAAAGAATTTAAAGAAGCACCATTAAAAGATTTTGTGACCTATATAGAGAAAAATTATGGATATCAACTTCTATTTCAAGAAAATATAAGCGATAAAAAAATTACCCTCAAACTTAACCAACGTGAAAAATTAGCGCATATTTTAGAGATTATCACTAAACTCTACCGTGTTAATTATCATCAGAACAAAACAGACCAAAAGATCTATTTTACCCCAAAAAACTAACTCCCAATAAACGTTAACCTCTATGAAGCAATTGCTTTTCCTGCTTTTTTTAATGGGCTATTTTCCCATGAAAGCACAAACCATTCAAATGGAACCAATTCCCAAAACCTTAACAGAACTCATTTCGCTGGTAGAAGACCAAACCTCCTACAGCTTTGCTTACAGCAATAGTGTTCATCTTGACCAAACCTTAGGTACTTCCATTCTAGGTTCCTTAAGTGTGGAGGAGCTTTTAAACAGACTCAACAAAAACAATTCCTATAAGTACGAATTAGTGGGAAACACCATCACCATCAAACAAGCAAAACTCCCTAATCCCCAACGAACCTATACCCTATCGGGAACCATTACCGATCCTGAAAATGCCCCTTTAATGGGAGCCAATATTTATGTGGAAGAAACAGGAACCGGAATATCTACCGATAAAAACGGAAAATTCTCTATTCAGCTTTTGGCGGGCAGCTATACCATCATCGTGAGCTATATGGGATTTATCTCTCAAAAACATAAAATCAATCTAGAGAAGAACATTACCCTACAAGCAAGTTTAGAAGAAGATGGAGAAAGTTTAGAAGAAGTGATCATCACCCAAAACTCAAAAGCAGTCGATATCAAAAAGCCACAAATGAGCATGAACACGCTCACCATGGAAGACATCAAACAACTACCGGTAGCGATGGGAGAACCCGATCCCTTAAAGTCCTTACTGACTTTGCCTGGCGTTACCAATGCCGGAGAAGCCTCCTCGGGTTTTAACGTCCGTGGTGGTGCAGCCGATCAAAATTTAATTTTACTTGATGGGACTCCTATCTATAGTGATTCGCATATGTTCGGCTTTTTCTCGGTCTTCAACGCTGATATTGTCAATAATCTAGAATTATACAAAGGCGGAATCCCCTCACGATTTGGAGGAAGGGTTTCTTCCGTCTTAGATGTCCACCAACATACGGGGAATGATCAGAATTATAAAGCGACCGGAAGTATAGGGTTAATTTCCAGTAAACTCATGGTTGAAGGTCCCATTCAAAAAGAAAAAGGTTCATTTATGATAGGAGGAAGAACCTCTTATGCGCATTTATTCTTAAAATTAGCAGATAACGATAATTCCGTTCAATTTTACGATTTGAATACAAGACTAAATTACCGTTTAGATAAAAAAAATGCCATTAGCTTTTCCGGTTATCATGGAAATGATCTTTTCGATATTGGTGATAGCTTTTCTATTATTTATGGGAATACTATGGGAAATTTTAAATGGGAACATCGTTTTAATGAAGATTTACTTACCCATTTATCTCTATTCTATAGTGATTATAAATTCAACCTCAACCTAGACACTCAAAGTTTTGAATGGAAAAGTGCTATCAAAAGTTATGGCTTAACATACGATTGGAAACATTACCTCTCTGAAGCGATACAACTGGATTACGGTGCAGAAGCTATTTATTATGACATTAATCCCGGCAAACTGGCACCAAAGGATGAAAGTTCTTCGTTAAACTTTAAGCAATTAGATAAGAAATACGCCTTAGAACCTTCTCTCTATCTAGATGTCAACCATAAAATTTCAGAAGAGATCAATTTAAGGTACGGTCTGCGTTATAGCATGTTTTTCCGTTACGGACCTCAAAACATTAATACCTATGCCAATAACCACCCAGCAGTTTACAATCCTACTTTCAATATTTATGAAGAAGCAATTCCCACGGGAAGCATAGACTATAAAAGCGGTGAAGTGATTAAAAGTTTTGGTAATTTTGAACCTCGTGCAGCCTTATCTTTTGCATTAAACGAAACCACCTCCTTAAAAGCAAGTTACAATAGAATGGCGCAGTATATGCATATTATTTCCAATAGCCAATCACCAACACCACTAAACATGTGGACGCCTAGCGGCCCCTTTATTAAACCTCAAATTTTAGATCAATACGCTTTAGGTTATTTTAAAAATTTTAGCAACAAAAAATATTCTTTAGAGACCGAAGTATTTTACAAAAACATTAAAAACCGTGTAGATTATGTAGATGGTGCAGACCTTATTGGCAACAATAACCTCGAACAAGTCCTGCTCAATGGCAAGGCTCGAGCATACGGATTAGAGTTTTTATTTAGAAAAAATACCGGAACATTAACAGGATGGCTTTCTTACACCTTATCGAGAGCAGAACAACGCACCCAAGGAAATACGGCAGAAGATCCGGGAGTAGCGCAAGGGGAATGGTACCTTTCGCCTTACGATAAATTACACAACTTGAGCATGGTCGCTAATTATGAGCATACCGATAAATGGTCATTCAGTGCTAATTTCTCTTTACAATCCGGACAGCCCGTTACGTATCCCAATGGTTATTATGAGATTGGAGGCATTCCTATCCCCAACTATTCCAACAGAAATGAAAACCGATTACCCACCTACCACCATTTAGATATAGCCGCCACTTACACACCTAAACCTAACAAAAATAAAGGATGGCAGAGCTATTGGATATTTAGTATTTACAATGTCTATAACCAAAAAAATGCGGCATCTGTTAGGTTTACCACTAATGAGGATACGGGAGTTAACGAAGCCCGAAGGCTTTCTATTTTCGGAATTTTACCGAGTGTTTCTTATAATTTCAAATTTTAAATCGCTATGACAACTTTATATCAAAAAAATAAACCCATTTGGAGCTATATCCTGCTCTTCAGTTTTAGTATTTTATTCTATTCTTGTGAAGATGTTATTGAAGTAGATGTAAAACCAGGCGATAACCGCCTAGTCATTGATGCTGAAATCCTTTGGAACACAGAAAATTCAGGAAACACACAGCACATCTATTTAAGCAGACTTACGAATTATTATGAAACCGAAACCACCAAAGTTTCTAATGCCGAAGTACAAGTCTCCAATACTAACGGAGATGTATTCACCTTTATAGAAACCGAAGAAGCCGGAACCTATCAATGTAATGATTTTATTCCTGAACTTGGAGCAAGCTATCAATTAGAAGTACTGGTAGATAATGAAGTATATACGGCTAGTGAAACTTTGGTAAGCACTCCAGAGATTATTAGAATTGAACAGGGAGCCGAAGGCGGTTTAACAGAGGATCAGTATGAAGTAATCTTTTACTTCAACGATCCTATAGAAGAAGAGAACTACTATCTCGAAGATTTTAAAGCTGATTTTTTAATCTATCCGGAATACGGAATAAGTAAAGATGAGTTTTTCAATGGTAATGAAATAGACTTTAGCTTTTCAGATGAAGATTTAGAAGTAGGAGATACCGTAGACACTAGATTTAGAGGAATCTCAGCGCAGTTTTATCATTACATGAGCCTTATTTTAGAGAGCTACGGGGCCAATCCTTTTGGAACACCTCCTGCTAATATTCGAGGGAATATTATTAATGAAACCAACGAAGATAACTACGCCTTAGGCTACTTTAGGCTATCACAAGTGAGGGAGTTTTCTTATACAATTGAAGAATGAAGAAGTTTTCAGACTATAACAAACTATCAGTCTTTTGATCAAAAGTAAATAAACAACTGAGCGAAATTAACCTCTGAACGGATTTGGACTTAAAAAGATAAAAAGAGTTCGATGCAGGCTTAGAGGTTTTGTTTCTATAAAAGCACCAATTAAAAATACTATTTTATCCAAAAAGGCGTTCATCTAACAAATCCCGTAAGCCTATAGTTCCAAAAAAACTTGTATTTTAGCGGTATTAGAGGCTCCATCAAAATGATCTATTCAATTTAATTTTTGGAAGTAAGTAAAAAACATACGGCCCTTTTTCATAGTGTTTCTGTAACGCTACTCATAGCCTTGTTATTACTTTCACCTTGCAAGGTCCGAAATTTAATTCAGGCTGAAATTGGAGTAACAACCACTGCAGCCAGCAATAAAAGCAAATCGACACTCAGCAAAACAGCTTGTGTTACTGCTAAAGAAATTGCTACAATTTCATCTGCAAATACTGCAGAAGTTCAACTTTATGCAGTTTTACCAACTCCTATTTCGTTCTGTTGGAACGCAGCTGAAATTAAAAATCAGCCTTGCCTGATAAATGCTTCTCAAACTCGGAGAAACAAATCGGTTCCCCTATACATTCTCTATCAAAATTTCAGGGATCATCTTCCAAATCCTACTTTAGCTTAAGCTGAATTATTGCTTCAAGTATTTCTTTCTATTTCACAAAACGGAAAAGAAAATTCTAGCGTAAGCTTTATACAGCAAATTTCACTTAAGCCATTACTACATTTTTAAAACGCTTATTCAACATAAGGGTTTATTTAACTATATCATCAATTTAATATATGAACAATGAAAAATTTAATGCTCATTTTCTGTTCCTTATTTTTCTTCTTCGGAATAGGAAATTCAACCATAAACGCACAGACCAAAAATAATTATGTGGTGCTTTCTAAAAACATTCAACAACTGCAACCCATTTTACAAACCGCCACAGCACTTCAAGAAGAGGACGGCAATAAATTTGGAGAATTTCATGTGATTTTCTGCGGAAAAACCCTTCAAGAGACTCAAGATAATCCCGAATTTACGGCACTTCTGAAAACGGCTCATAAGCAAGCGGTGAAAGTTTTTGCATGCGGAATTTCATTAAAGAAATTGAACCTCAACGAAAAAGATTTACCGACTGAATTGAAAGTCACCGAAAATGGAATTTTATACGGTTTTCAACTCGCCAAAAAAGGATTTTTAACGCTAAGCATATAAAATATGAATCATTTAACCATAAAAAACGATAGTGGTCTTTTGGCCTTAGCCTTACGACTTGTCGTGGGCTGGACGTATTTTTCTGCTTTTTGGAGAAGAACTGTATTGGCACCCAAACTCGACCCCGAATTTGCCGGCTATATCGGTAAGAAATTTAATCACTTTTTACCCAATGCACTCGGCATCAAACCCCTTATAGAATACCTCGTTGAACATCCCGATATATTATGGATCAATATGCTAGCATTTACCATTATTGAAGGTTTGGTAGGTTTAAGTTTAATGCTTGGAGCGTTTACACGATTAATGAGTATCGGAATAATAGGCTTAGCCCTTGGGATCCTATTAGGTTCCGGTTGGATTGGCACCACTTGTCTTGACGAATGGCAAATTGGGGTCTTAGGGATCGCTGCAGGATTTGTACTGTTTCTTACAGGAAGTGGCAAGTATTCTATGGATGGATATTGGCTTCAAAAGCAATATCCATTCACACAAAAGAAATACTTTGCTTGGTTAGGCTCAGGCAGCATTCCTATAAAAACAAGTATTTTCCCAAAAGTAGTTTTGATAAGTTCTTTGGTGATTTTAGGCATCACGCTAGGCACGAATCATATTTTTCATGGCGGCTTGTGGGGTAAACTTCACAACAAATCGGTGAAACCCAAATTGGAAATCAGTCAAGGAAAAATAAACGAAAACAAGCTTTCTTTTCAAGTTTATCGAACAGAAGGCGTTGATGTATATGGGTCTTGGCTGATAAAAGTGGAAGTTTTTGATGCTGAAAACAAAGAAGTCATCGCTTATCATCAAGAAGACTTAGCGCAACTCGAAAGCCATCAAATCGAGAATAAGTATGTGTCCAAGATTGAACCCGGAAAACATAGTTTGGTCATTCCTTTAGGTGCTAAAGCCACCTTAAGTTTTAAAAATGAACAATTCAAGCATTTATCCAAAGGCAATTACAAACTTAAATTGACCGATATTAGTGGTGCCAGTTGGTCTCATCAACTGGAAAAATCCTAAGCTAACTTCATCAGGGAAATTAAAAAATTTCCCTGATTTTTTTAACCTAATCCAATACCATACCTACTCCTATTTTTTCTAACAAATAAGGGTTATGGTCAATAACGATCACCTCATTGGTTTTACTAAGTTGCCGGAGGATGTTAAATAACAAATCAATATCGGCATAATGCAATCCGGTACTGGGTTCATCTAACAAATAAAGCTGATTTTCTTCAGGCTTCTGAAGCCAATTTAATAATAGCAAGCGCTGTTTTTCTCCAGAAGATAGCGAAGTAACCGCCTGATCAATAGCTAAATGTCCCAAACCTATCTGAATTAACTGCTGAAGAAAATTTTCTACGGAAGATTTTAGGTTAAAATTTTGCAACCAATCTCCTAATTCTGAAATGCTGCAGGCAAGTACCTCTGCAATATTCTTGTCTTCTACTTTAAAACCCAATACCTCTTGTTGATAGCGTGTTCCTTGGCAAAGCTCACAAACCTCAACGGCATTGGCTACTACATCCAAGCTGGTTTCTACCACGCCTTTTCCTTTACAGTTTGGGCATTGGCTACTTTTGTTTTTATAAGAAAAATAGCGCGCCGGTTTTTCGGTTTCCTTGGCAAATAATTTAGTGATCGGGTTCAACAAATCTAAATAATCCACCAACAAGGTTTTGTGATGCGCACGAAGCTTTTTCGGCTCAAAATAATCAACGCCGGAGTAATCTGAAGGAAAATCAATTGATAAACAATTGACCGGTTTTCCTTGTTCAATACTCGGCATTAATACTTCTTTGATCAAAGTTGTTTTCCCAACACCCGATTTCCCGGTGATCGCCGTAATTCCGCCCACAGGAATGGCTAAATGTTCCTTCTGTAAACTGTGTTTTTTAATTTGCTGAAAATGAATATGCTTCTTCCCCTCTTGAAGTTGTACCGGTGCCGCAGCTTTTTTTAGAAATGGATGACATGTAGATGTTTTTAAATAATCTTGCGGACTGCCTTGAAACATCAATGCTCCACCCAATTTCCCGGCTTTCGGTCCAATTTCATATAATTGATCGGCTGCCAAGATAATATCTTTATGATGTTCAATCACAATTACCGTATTTCCCTTCTTAACCAATTCTTGCAACAACTTGATCAAATCAGGAATATTGTCTTGTGATAAGCCTGCGGAAGGTTCATCTAATAAATACGTCACTCCCTGCAATGGGCTATTCAACTGCTTAATTAAGGCTACCCGCTGTTGCTCTCCACCGCTTAAGGTTTTCGATTTCCGATTCAATTGTAAATAATCAATATGCAATTGTTGAGCTCGCTGAAGCGTCGTTTTTAAATGCTCTTCTAAGCGTTTCCCTAAATCTCGATCGATGTTGATGAACTTGGAGCTTCCCGCTAAAAATTCAGCAAAAACCTTAAAATTCATCGTTTTTAATTCGTGTATTGACTTTCCACCAATTTGAATAGCTAAACGTTCAGGTTGTAAACCACTCCCTTCACAATGGCTACATACCTGTGGGGAAAGTAAGGCTTGTAAAGCTTTAATGTTTTTGTTTTTTCGGGTCTTTAAATATTCTTCCCGCAGGTAAGAAAATAAGCCTTCCCAAACCATATTCAATGCTTGCGTTCCTGTTCGGGTTTTGGTTTTAAACTCCCAAATGGCTTCCCATTGTTGATCTGGAATTCCAAAGAAAATAATCTCTTTCCGCTCAGGCGTCAGCTTTTGAAACGGTGTTTGCAAATCGAAACCATATTCCTTCCCCACTTCTTTTAAAATCGCCATATATTGTCCATCAGGATTACCATAATAAGCCAAGGCTTTGTTATGCAAAAACACTCCTTCAGCAATACTTTGTTGCGCATCGATAACCACTTTCTGTGGGTCGGGCAATTGCTCTTCGCCTAAGCCGTCACATATAGCACATTTCCCTAATTCATGCTGATTGGAAAAATGACTTGCCGTCCAATCTTTGCCTTCATATTGTGCCTTTCTGGAAAAAGCAAAACGCAAACTTTTATCTATATCGGTCTGTTTGGCGATATCAGAACGTTCGGTAAAGTTTTTCTCCTTTCGGCTAATGCAAATACTTGGTGTTAAACCTTCAATATGCTCCACTTCTAATTGAAAATTCACGCCCACTCTTGATTGTTCGTAACTTGAAAACTGCTTGGTCATTTCTTGCAGACCATAACCATGCAAGGTATCGATAACCAACGAGGATTTTCCAGAACCCGAAATACCGGTAACCACCGATAATTGCTGCTTCGGAAATTCGACATTCAAATCTTTTAACGAATGTGTTCGCGCTCCGGTAATCGAAATCACATCTTGGCGTTGCGCTTTAGGAAGTGGTGGCTCTTCGTACGGAACTACTTCAGCATTATCGAGCCAAACATCAGCGGCATGTTGAAATAATTCATGATTCTCTATGCAAATAATACCGGCGGTTTGTGTTTTGAGTTGATGTAGGGCTGCCAGTAATTGTTCTACATTTTGTTGGTGCAAACCTATACTGGGTTCCTCTAGAAGCAACAAGGTTTTTTTAGCCGATTTCGCGAAATGCTTTGTCAATTTAATTCGTTGCGCTTCCCCTCCCGACAGGGTATTGGAGGCTTGCCCAAGTTTCAAATAGCCTAAGCCTAATTGTTGCATAAGCGATAAAATCACAGCCAACTTTTTTTCTTCAGAAAAGAACTCAATTGCCTCATCGATGCTAAGTTCATAAATATCAGCAATGTTTTTATGGTTCCAGTTTACTTGTAATACTTCGGGTTGAAAGCGCTTCCCCAAACAATGCGGACAGGTTTGATTGACCGTTCCCAACATGCTCATCGACAAAGTAATCACGCCGGCGCCTTCGCAATGCGGACAACGTCCCGTTTTGTTGTTAAAGGAAAATGCACTTTTGCTAAGTTTTGCTTGTTTCGCATCTTTTGTTTTTGCCAGTAAATCCCGAATTTTATCGGCCAATCCGGTATAGGTAGCAGGATTACTTCGGGGTGTTTTTCCGATAGGCTGATCGTCTACTTGGTACAGCTGAAAGTCATTTTTCTTACAGAAACTAGTGATTTTTTCAATCATCACTTTTGTCTTTTTACGAATGACGCTTAAGCCTTGTTTTTTAGGTTGAAAATCATCCGCATTTGCGGAAGTAGGTTTTTCGGCTTCAACTGATTTTTCTTGTTCAAAGGCTTTTCGGGTAGGTGTTATTAATGCTTCTGCTGTTAAGAAATCTTGTAATTTACCGTTGAAAAGAATTTCCCCTCCTTCAATTCCCGCTCCGGGACCTAACTCGACCACCCAATCGGCCGACCTAATAAACTCGAGGTCATGTTCTACCACCATCACGGTATTTCCGTTGCGGATAAGTCGACGTAAAATATAAAGCAAATGCTGTTGATAGGCAGCAGAAAGCCCAATAGAAGGCTCATCAAATACATATAAAATCCCCTGTAAGCTACTGTTTACTTGCTTAATGAGTTTAATACGCTGCCCATCGCCTGAAGAGATTTCTGTACTTGGGGTATTCAAGGTATAATGCTCCATCCCCAACCGAATTAAATCGAACAATTGCGTCTTTATTTTATCGACTAAAACCTGCTCTCCTTCAGACAGTTTGAGTTGCTGCAGATGATCGTATAAATCATTTAACGGAAGTTGCATCCATTCTTGAAAATTCAATCCTTGCCACAAAAACTGAAGATGATCCGCTTTAATTCGGGCTCCATGACATTTTGGGCAGGTTCGTGAACTCACAAAACGTAAAATACTTTTGTTGCGGTCGAGTCGAAGAATATTTTCCATAATGGGCATCACGCCTTTGTAATAGCCTTCTTCCCGGGGTTTCGCTTTTAATCCTTGCCAACGTAAGCGGGACTCAATACTATGCTTGCCATAAAACACCTGAATACGCTCGCTTCCGTAGAGGATCACATTTTTTTGCTCGTCGCTTAACTCTTTCCAAGGCATATCAACGCTAAACCCATGTGCTTGGCAAACCTTGTTCAATTCCTCAACCGTGACTTGTGAATAGACAATATATCCGTTAGGTAAAGTGGTTACAATAGCACCTTCCCGTAGTGTTTTGTTTTCATCACCAATTAACTTATTTAAATCGATATACTCCTCTTCACCAATGCCACGGCATTGTTCACAGGCTCCTTTGGGATGGTTAAACGAAAAAAGGGACTTGCTCATCTTTTCTTCACCGGCATAGCGGGCAAACAAAACTCTAAAGATGGTAGCGAGCTCTGCTAAAGTTCCAAACGTCGCTTTGATCGATTGAAAGCGTTTGGATTGCTCGACTTTTACCACCGGCGGCAATTCTGTAATGTTATCTACTTCTGCGGTGGGAATGGCTACACTATTTTGTTGATGATAAGCCGGCAAACTTTCTAAAAAATAGCGATAACCTTCATTGGCAATAGTTCCCATCGCAAGGGAAGATTTCCCGGAACCCGAAAGCCCGGTGACTACGATCAATTGGTTTTCAGGAAGGTTTAAGGATACATTTTTAAGGTTATTTTGATAGGCATTTTTAAGGCGCATAAATAGGTATTTGCATGGGTAAAGCTCAAAGGTATAAAGAATTCTAAGGATGGGGTAAGATTCTATGGAAGGCTTTTGTTTAAGAACATTGTATCAATTTCTTATTTTCAGGAAATAATTACCTTTGCATTTATTAACCATTTACTAATTCCATTTTAGTTTATAATAATTTTCAATCCATATGAACAAGTATCACACTACGTCTTTACTTATTCCTATTATCGCTATTTGCCTATTCTTTTCTGCCTGTAATAACGATGATGATGATTCAGCTTCCTCCAATAAAACCGATATTCAATTGGTTACAGGTTTATATGCTAGACAAAGTCCGAATATGCAACCCTTAACCTTAGGAAATCCAAATGTTTTTATGGACTACAATAAGGTTAGCGTTTACCCTATTCCTACCATAAACCAGCTCTCTATATCTGCTAACTATACCCATGAAATCGAAAAAATATGGTTAGTTCCGGCAGAAGAAGATAAAATCTATCAAGATGAAGATTTTAATGCTGTTTTTAATGAATATACTTATAAGGAAGAAAGCATATCCAATAAAGCTATCATACAAATAGAAGACATCAATGCTACAGACCTTTCAGTAAACCTAGAAGATAAAGCTCCCGGATATTATAAAGTATTTATAAAAATAGAGAACACTATCTATTGGGATAATATTTATAAAGTTGGCAACAATGAAAATGGAGATGAGGTATTTAATTATTGGCAGTAGTGGTATGTAAATGAGTTTTTCACAAAACCCAGTGCTTTTACGATTTTAACTTCATTACCACCTATTTAAGTGAAAATAGCTTAAGATTTTTGTCTCTACAATTTGCCTCTATACTTTTATTTCTGGAATTTCCATAACTGTTGTATACGATACGCTTTTATCTGAATTTTTATAATCATTCCAGATTTCGAGTATTCTATTTTTTTTATAAGAGTTTATCATTTTATCTAATTTGATACAGTTCTTTCAAATAAAATCGTTAAAGTCAAAATAGTAATTAATTAGATTATGCTAAAGCTAAATTTTTTCCAGAATACATTTAAAAATTCCTTTTATTTCTTTAAAGTCATCATTTTTTTTCTGCTCCCAATAGTTTAAAAATATTTTATGTAATGATTTAATATTTTCAGATTTGTCATCACCATAAATTTTCTTTGCTATTATAGCATATTTACCTTTAAGATTTTTATCATTTAATTTATTTATATATTTCGATTTATTATTAAAAACACCATCATATAATTGCATAGTTTTCAAAGCTAAATCTTCATCCCATATAATTTCTTCAGGTGTTTTTTTTGGTAAATAATAAACTTGCTCTAAATAATAATCCAAAATTTTTTTTTGAAGTTCTATTTTTTCTAACTGACTTGAGTTACTGTTTAAGTTTAATTTCAATGGTACTCCCGTTTGCAACTTTATCTTTTCCTGTAGATAATTTGTATTTAAATTTTTAGAAGGAATATTACGCCAATCAAGATGATCATTAATAGGCTTTTGATCTCCATCAAAAATCACAAAAGTTTTTGAATCCTTCTCTTGACAAAAAACTTTTATAAATTCACTTTTTATAATTGTCTCTCCTCCTGGGTTAAATTTTGTTAAAAATAAATTTTTTGTTTCTTCTCCTAAATCATTCAAAACTCTGTCAATAATTGATTTTGCTAAAAAATCCTCTACTAA
Source organism: Mesonia oceanica (assembly GCF_902499555.1). Lineage (GTDB taxonomy): Bacteria > Bacteroidota > Bacteroidia > Flavobacteriales > Flavobacteriaceae > Mesonia > Mesonia oceanica. The sequence goes on along the minus strand of NZ_CABVMM010000003.1, from coordinate 212,746 downwards.
AATGTTTATTTTACTTTTATTAAAATACTCTAAATGAAAAAAAGCCTGTTCAGGAATTAAATTTTCTTTTATTAAAAATCTACCATTACTTGGGTTTTGATAAAAGACTTTTATCGATTCCTTAGGTAGACCACTAACTAAAGAAGGGGAATGTGTAGTTAATACAATTTGATGTTTTTTTTGTTTAATTTGTTCTAATAAAAAATATTTTAGTCGTTCTTGAGCTCCAGGATGTAAAAAAACTTCGGGTTCATCAAGTAAAATTAGCGATTCTTTCTCTGCACTCACAATCTCTCTTACCAACCTTACAATTGCCATTTCTCCACTACCCGCAACTGCCTCAGAATAACTGGCAAATTCAGTAGAAAATAAAACAGAATAACCTTCACTATGAAATAACCTATGTTTAATTGAAATACCTGATTTATATGCCCTCCCTAAGATAAAAGAAATCCATTCTAATTCTTTATTTGATATTATTTCTAATTCTTCATTTAGATTTCTAGTTGAAGAATAAATAGTTTTTTTCTTACCTTTAAAAAGTTTATTGAGAGAAGAGGACTTTCTTCTTAAAAATTCTTGCTTATTTCTTGATTTTCTGTTTTTTACAGTACCGAAATAAAAAAATTTATCGAAAGCACTGAGTTCAGACCTAAAATCGAGATAAACAACATTTTTCTTAATAGGCTTATCTCTATCATTTCTTTTTTTTCTAGTTTCCATTCCTGCCCAAGCTAATGGGCGGCTAGTCTCCCAATAATTAGGATCATTATTCCTTTTTATTCTAGCTTTTATTACTTGTTTAGTTTCCTTCCCAATTCTAAACGAGTACCAAAAAGAATGCCTTTTTCGCTTATCATCATAGTAGTTTATTGGATCAACTTTAGTATCAAACCAAAATCTATAGGGGGTATATCTATCGGGTGCACCATATAATGCGTGTAAGCAAGAACTCTTACCACAACCATTTTGACCAACGAATACTGTTAAAGGAAAATCAAACGTTATACGGGTGTCAATTTCTAGATTTCTATAAAAGGGGAATTGAATAAATTCAATATATTTTTTGAATACCTCGTTCTCTTTAAGATTTTCACATATCTGTATAAGATCATCGAGCTTTTCCTTCATTAATCAACCCTTTAAATTAGGTAAATCTACACCTATTCTATACCCATAACCAAAAGAATTATTAGATATTCTTTGGGCATAATTTTCTTTTAGAGTACAAATGTATTCAAGAGGATAAGACTCATTTCTAAATGAAATTGTCTTTTCAATCTTAACATTATCTTCATCTGAGATATAAGATGAAAAAGGTTTGCATATCCATTCAATTGATAAAGGTCTTCCTTCAATAATACAGAATGTATAATCCCCTGTTTCCGCTCCTTTTAAAGCCGTTTCGATTTTTATTTCTTTTCCATGGATAAAATAAAACTCATTGTTTATTTTGGAGGGTCTTAAGCAATCGCAGTGGGGTGTTATACATAAAAAATAATAATCTTTACTTTTAAAGAGATTACCGAAACCTAATTTATAATTACTCCGATTTTTTAGATTCACGCAGGATACCATAGCAGCATAATCAGCTAAAGCATTATGGAATTGCTCAGTATTAGGACTATCATAAAACTTTATGAGTTCTTTAATAAGATCAAAAGAACTTAAATTAAGATCTAAATTATATTGGGATAATTAATGAATCCAAGACTTAACCACAAAATTCTTAAATGAATTTAAACTGAACTCACCGCCTATTTCGTAATTCTTAGCATGATGAAGAAAAGCTTTCTCATCAACAGTGTTAAATTTTGTTCCAATAGTAGAAAAGTCATTTCTAAACTTATCTTTCAATTCCAAAGAAATTAAATGAATTAAATTATGAGGATTACTGGTTATTGCCTCACTAAAAACATTAAAAAGATCGTTAGGGCTTACTCCGTTTTCTTCACCTTGCTTGTGTAAAATCAATACGATTATTCCACCAAAAGAATAGCAATGCTTTTCGATATGTATTCGATTATTTGTAATCTTTAAAGAATCAACCTCTTTAATTTCATTGCATAAATTAATGTTCGCAATTTGATTAAATCCATCTATATGATTATGACATTTCTGGAAGTAGGAACTAATTTTTTTAATTTTTTCTTCGAAGAGAGGAAAAAATTCTCTTTTAAACTTTTTTTCACCAGCTTCTATACACTTCTCTAGAGGTTCTCCCGATAAACCTTTCGATCTACAACTTTCTTGGTGATTAGAAATAAACTTATCTTTTATTCCGAGTGTATCGAAAAATTTGTTTCTGAATTCCAAAAATAATTCATTTCTTTTGTCATGACTTTTTATAAATTCGTAGAAGAAATCAGAATGGTCTTCAAAGAAAGATTCAATCTCGTCTTGTTCTTCAATAAAATCTTTAAATTCTTGAGTAAAAAGCTCTATTAATTTTCCGTAATCTGTTTCAGTATAATTATTGAATTCCTCCAATAAAGTTTTGGATACATTATCAAGATCCTGAGTTTGAGTATAAATGACCACAAATGGAACATTTTTGTCCCTAATATTATGTTTCAGTATTTCTAAAGTGTCAGAATATTTATTTTTTGAAGTTTGATCTAATTCCCAATCTAGAACCATTAAATCTTTATTACAAAGTAAATTTTTATGCTTTTTCCATTCTTCAATGCCTTGGAATCTATATATATCTAGATCACACTTGCCGTCTTTGCGAAAAGAATAATATAGTTTTTCTGGTTGTTCAGAATTCAAACCTTCCGAATTTCTATAAGGAGCGGCATAGTTATCGTCTATACAAATTGCCGAACGAATAGCATTTCTTACTATTCTGGAGGGAATCTGATCATGAATTGAACCGGTGTTAACTTGACTTTCCAAATTTTTCTATTTATTAATCTTACTTATAACAAAACAGGCTCCGTTTAACTTATTATAATCCTTAGCATTAGTGCTATAAATTTCGTAGCCAGCCGAATTTAGGTTTTTCTTGGCTAGATATAATCCTATTCCTCGTCCATCTTTTTTTCTTGTATAGAAAAGAGCAAAAATATCTTCAAGAGCATTATCATCAATTTTTTCACCAGAGTTCATTATGGCTATATTTCCATTAATTAGCTCTATTCTTATCCGTCTATTTTCTACAGGAATTAACCAATAAATCGCATTATTGATCAGGTTTAGAAATACCGGTTTTATTATGGAGTCAAAGCTGAAAAATTCATAATCTTTAAAATTATCATCAACCGAGAAATCTATTCTATAACGCTTAAATTCATTTTTAAAAAACTCTTTAATATAAGAGTACAATTCATTTCCTGTAATTACTTCACGAGTTCTGCGACTAGTCCTATAAAGAGGTTTTAGAAGTTTATAGTTCATTTCTAGATGTTGAAAAGCATTTCTAAGCTGATGAAAACTATAATTTAGTTCAGGATTTCGTCGTGTGTATTTATCAATTTCACTGATTGCATCATTCATTTGAGAATACATCACATTAAATTGATGATCGATAATCTCAATAGACATTCCCAATTGGGCAAGTTCTTCAAAATCACTTAGACGTTTTTCCAATTTCTCATTTTGTTCTTGATACCAGCCTCTTAAAAAATCATCATCGACATCTATTTGCAGGTTTGAAATGTGTTTTATAAAACCTTTGAATAAATGATCAATTAGGCTTACATGTTCCTCAATAATTTTATCCAAACCTGAAATCTTGGCTGCAATGTCTTCCTTTTTATCCTCGGCAGTAGATCCAAACAGTTTAGAACTTTCGACAAATGCCTCGGTCTGCTGGGTCTTTTCAATTTCAAGACTTTTTTGAATTCGTTCAAAACTTTCTTTGGTAGTTGTTTGAAAACTCTGAAACTGTTTTTCAATGTATTTTATATGCGAACGGTATTTATCATTTAATTCCAGTTTCAGGTTTTCGACATTAATACGTTCTCTTGTTTTATCTACAATCTTAGTGCACTCCTTAAGCTTGTTTTCGGCAATATGATATTGTTTCCTGTAATCATCATACTGTCGTTCCTGCCTTTTAGTGATATTTACACCCTGTGGTTTCTGTACCTTAATATTGTTGAGATAAACTTTTTTATCATTGAGTTTCCCTAAAAGATCATTATAAACATTGTAGTTAATTTCAAGTTTCTTTGTTTCATTAACTAGAGATTTTTCCAGAAGAAGAATTTCTTCCGTAAGCTTCTCAATTTCTTTTTCGTGTTGATTTAATTGTTCAAGAAATGCCTTTTTGGTTTTGGCGTTTTTTCTTTTAGCTGCAGCAGATTGTTTCTTGTATTTTTCTTCAATTTCAGTAATTTGAGATTCGCGTAAAGTTTCATCATCATCACTACTACTAGCGCGGAGATATTTTTTTGCTATATCTACAAAAAAATCGATTAAATCACTTCTAAATTCTCTGTATGCTCTATTTTGTATAAAACCTTCTCGTCCGGCTTTATCCCTTAATTTGGGATTTCGTTTTCGGGACAGGTCAATATATCCAATAAACCTTCGATGGCTGAAAAAATAGTAACCAGCACCTAAACTTCTTCTTTTTTCAAATTCTAAAAAGTCGGTTTCCGTTCTGCCATACGGTAAAACTCGAAAATCATCTCGATAAATATATAAACCACCGAAATATTTTAATTTCTCATTTACTATTTTGTATTCTTCATCATTTAGTAAAGAACTGGATTTGTTACCCTCTAAAGATCCCCATTCTATCTTAAAAGGTCCGTATGGAGTTTCACCTGGGGGGCGGTTAGGTTTAAATGTGTATTTTTCTCTTTTATTAAAAACTTTTATCTCACCGGTAAAGAAACCGTTCTCATCAAATTCTCCTTTTAACCAATGATCAGCAGTTCTCATTTCATCCTGAGTAAAAAAGTCGTTAATGAGATCATATTTTCCAGCAGCATCGTATAAAAGAAAATGCGTTTCGAAATCTTTATTTGGATTTTTCAAATCGTTATGGAGTCCGCTTAATGAACTCCTCAAGTAGTTTATCGAATCATCATTTTGAAATTCTATTCGATCCAAACTGGAGAAATCTAGTAATTGGTCATGAGGAGTAAATATCAGAAATGTTGTGCCATGATAATCCTTTTGACAGAAATCATTTATTACCTCTTGTTCAATAAATTTGTGAATTTTTAGTTTTTGTAAATCAGTGGAGATTTGATTTCTTATTTTTCCCTGTTCTTTCCAATTATCTGATTTTAAATTGGTTTGAAAAGAATTTTTACTTTCATTCAATTTCTTAATGAATTCACGAACAGAATCAAAAGCAAATAATGGAATATTAAGATCCTCGAGGAAAAAATTATAATTATCCAAGATTCTCCAGTCCATCAAAAAAGCATTTGCCGTTTCACCTTTTTTCTTAGTAAGCATTAACATTTGAGGTCCTAAATAAGATACTGATAATCTACCAATTCCTTTTTCTCCCATTGGAATTCTTCTTTTCAGACCAAAAGCAGGATTAATTTTTTCTCCTCGAGCTTTGGAGTCTGTGCCTAACACGAACCATTTATCGTTAATATCTGTTTCAGACATTCCGAAACCATCATCCGATAGAAGAAAAACAGGAGATTGATTGTCCTTATATGAATCTAAATAGAGTTTACAATTCAAGTTTTTAGCATAAGCATCATAACCATTTTTCCAAAGCTCGGTAATAGCTGTTGGTAAATCGGCAATTTGTCCTTTTCCTAAAAGTTCTACTGCTCTTGCTTTTGCCTTAAATGTTGCCATGCTTGCCAATGGTTTTTTATAGAGGCACCAACTGCCTTTGCTAAGTTAGGAGGCACCGCATTACCTATCATAGTTGCTATAGCACCTTGATTATTAGAGTGAAAAACATAATCTTTAGGGAAAGACTGTAAAGTAGCTCCTTCTCGTAAAGATAAACCTCTGTTTTGTTCAGGGTGAGAATATCTTCCTGTACTTGTATAAATAAATCTAGTGGTTATTGTTGGGGCAGGTTTACTCCATTTAAGCCTACCATACACATCAGTGTGACCTTTATGATTTTTATAGCATTCTAGTTGTAATTGCGCATCATTTTCCCAAGCCTTTCTACTACCACCATTTAAAGGTGTTTTTGAAACTCTTAATAAATTAAGATCTGATAGTCGAGCAGTAGAGTGCTGAAAATCACTTAAATCCTTATGACCGTGTTGGATTTGAGGAAAATCTTGATAATTTCCAATAGCTTCTTTAACAGTAATATTTTTTTTATTTATTTTATTTTCTGGAAGTTTAATATCTCCCATAACTCTAGAAGCAATTAATACAAATCTTCTTCTGTTTTGAGGTACCTCAAAGTGTTTTGCATTTAAAACATTGAAGTCAAAACTATAACCTTGCTTGCTCAATGTTTTTTTAAAATTTTCAATAGGACTACCTTTCTTTGTATTTAAACCGGGAACGTTTTCTACAAAAACATAACCAGGCTTGTAAAATAGAATAAATTCCTTAAAATCTTCTAAAAGAAGCCTTCCTTTAGCTGATTTTCGTTTATCTGATTTGATATTAGAATAATACTGACAAGGACTACAACCTACAAAAATTAAATTATTATCGTTTTTTTTAATAGGCAGTAATTCTTGTAATTTCGAGGTATCGAGGTTAGAAACATCCTCATTCAGAAATTTAGAACCGTTATTTTTTTCATAGGTGTCCTTGAATTTAGAGTCTATATCGATTCCTCCTAATACTTCGATACCGATTTGAGAAAAACCACAAGTAACGCCACCGGCGCCACAAAAAAAATCTACGGCTTTAAGGGAATTGCACATTAATTTTTTTATTAAAAATACAATATATTAATTTATTAACAATATGCAATCATTACACTAACACAATTACATAAATAATTTAAAAACACCCTAAATCATGCATATTATAATCAATAAAATTCATTAATGAAACTATTTCTAGCGCTACTTTTACCTACTGCGTGAAATCGCTTTAAATTTTCTTCTGGACATCAAATTCTTGCTGCAAGCCATTACAGTCTTTAAGAAATACCATTCCTAAACCCCAATCTCTTAAAATTTTACCACATTTACTCCAAAAATCTGCATTATAATCATCCAGAAGCAAATCAAAACAAAGATAACTAGCTTTAATGCATCCTAAAAAGAAAATTTATAACTTAAAATAAAAAAAGCCTCTCCTTACTACAGGAAAAGCTTCTCATTGGTTGAACACTTACAACCTACTAAATACCAAATCCTTAAATTTAGTATTCACAACACAACTTCGTAAAAAAAGCCTCAATTTTACAATTGAAGCTTTTTATTTTGCGGTCTGGACGAGACTCGAACTCGCGACCCCCTGCGTGACAGGCAGGTATTCTAACCAACTGAACTACCAGACCGTTGCATAATTGCGAGTGCAAATATAAGCGTGTTTTTAGTTCCTGCAAACTTTTTTTCAACTTTTTTTTACCCTATTCTGCTTCTATCTAAACAAAGCTTTGAAGTTCAATTCTTTAATATCTTATAATTTTTTATTTTAATTTAAAAATAAAAGCATTCGCTTATTCTTTTGTGATTTTTTGAACTATCTTTTTTGGGAACAGGCATGTAGTTTTCAAGGTAGGCAAGCAAGATTTATCGATGGGAATGGCTTTGTTGGCTAACAACTATCAAGGTGAGCTTTTTACTTATGTATTTCGCATTCCTATCTATGTCCACCAACCAGAGACGAGTCGCTAGGATTCTATTTAACTGAGCCGCTGTATGGATTATTACTTCAATGCTCTTCATGATGAATAGTTTTAATAAGAATACAACTAATTCATTTATATTTGAGATAGTGATACTTGGTAAATACTTATGAAAAAAATAATTACAATCACCACATTTATTTTAGTTACCTTCAATCTCATCGCTCAAATAGCGAACGTTGAAGAAAAGTTTGACTTACCAATAGTATTGAGTGAATCATCCGGAGCTATATTTTTTAACGATAAACTTATTATTCATAATGATTCGGGTAATGAAAATAAACTTTATGAGCTAGATACGATTTCTGGTTTAGTTAATAGAACAGTGACAGTTACCAACGCAACAAATGTAGATTGGGAAGATATCACACAAGATGAGACATCCATATATATTGGCGATATAGGCAACAACCGTGGCGATAGAACCGATTTAAAAATTTATATATTAAATAAAAATGATTATCTAAGTTCTTCCAATGTAACAGCAGAAATTATAAACTTTAGCTATTCAGATCAAGTAGATTTTGTACCTAACCCTAATAATACAGAATGGGATGCAGAAGCCCTAATTTCTTTGGACGCAAATAACTTGATTCTATTTACTAAAAACTGGGTCAATGGCACTACAAAAGCTTACTCAATCCCCAAAAACAGCGGAACATTTACGGTAGTCCCATTAACCACAACGCTATCTAGTGGAGGGTTAATCACCGGGGCTACCCACAATCCATCAACAGGAAAAGTATATTCAATAGGTTATAATTCGTCATTACAACCTTTTGTTTGGGTTAGTGAAAACTTCACAAACAATGATGTTTTTTCTGGCACTAATACACAAACAGCACTTACCAGCTTAGCGTTTGAACAAGCAGAAGCGATAACATATATTGGGGCTAATAGGTATTTTATTACATCTGAATCATTTACTATTGGTCCCATATACGATAATGCAAAATTGGTTTCATTTACAACAAATGACGATGTATTATCTACTACAGAACAAGCAGCTAGTGTAGTTCGCTTATACCCAAATCCTGTCCAAGATGTGCTGTATATTGATGGCCTAGAATTTACTTCAATTGAAATTTACGATACCAAGTGTTCACTTGTTTATCGAGGATACAACGAAAAAATAGATGTTTCAGAACTTAACAAAGGGCTTTTTTTGGTTAAGATTAATTTAAAAGATCATACCTATACCACCAAGAAAATAATTAAGTATTAATTGAATATTGATTAAAATAAAAAAAATGAAGAACTTGCTCGTCCTAATATTTATAATCTTTGCTTGCTATTCTTGTCAAGAAACTACTCAGACAAAATTTGAAATTGATGGGGTATCTCTAGTTAGTCCCAAAGGATGGAAAATAACTGACGAAGAAAACTTAGATGACCAAGGTTATTACTTATCAATAGAAAAGGAAGGTTTAAACTCTAGCGGCTTAATTACTCTTTCTTGGATTAACAGTGAATTAGATTTGAATGATTGGATAAACATTCATAAAGACGAAATGAAAAATAATATTGTTTATGAGAATGCTAATTTGATTTTTGGAGAAGAGAGTAAAAACAAGTTCAACGATTTGAACACTACATCTATAAAATTTACTGTTAGTTTGCTTGGACTAAAACATGAGGGTATTATTCACTTTTTTCATGAAAAAGAAAAAACCTTTTCCATATTCATGCAAGAGGCAATTGAAGACAAAGTCAAGAATAAAGATGGATTTGAATTCATTGAGAAAAGCTTTAAAGTCGAATAACAGCAACTACTCATATCTAAAACCATTGGATACCATTTTAGGATACTCTAACTAAGTTAATTTTTCTGACATTTGAAAGATGAATGATAACCATACAAAAAGACTTTCCAGACTTGTTGCTATCTTAACGCAGTTACAAACAAGACGACTTGTAACAGCTACAAAACTTGCAGAAAAATTTGGTGTTAGCACCAGAACAATTTACAGAGATTTAAAAGCCTTGGAACAAGCAGGTGTGCCTATTTTAACAGAAGATGGCAAAGGCTACACATTGATGGAAGGCTACAAAATCCCGCCTATTATGTTCAGTGAAAATCAGGCAAACGCATTAATTCTTGCAGAACAGTTGGTATTAAAAAATAGAGACAGCTCTTTAATTAAGGATTATGCTGAGGCCATCGACAAGGTAAAGGCGGTTTTAAGGCAAAGTGAAAAAGACAAAGCCAATCTACTTTCTTCGAGAACCAAATTTGCAAAGCTTGAAAATTATGAAATCAACAGTACTGTTTTATCTTCTTTGCAAAACGCAATCACTAATTTTCACCTTGTAAAATTAAACTACACCAATGCCAAAAATATCTTGAGTGAAAGAGTGGTTGAGCCCTTTGCCCTTTTAAGCATATTGGAAGGCTGGTTAATGGTTGCCTATTGTCGTTTAAGAAAAGAATTTAGATATTTTAGGTTAGACAGAATTCAAAAATTGCAAATTCAACAAGAGCAATTTACACCTCATCAAATGACACTTCAAGAATTTTTTGAAAAATATCACGCCCAGTAAACACCCTTGACATACTGTTGTCAAGGAGGCATTTTAATTTTGTGGCATTACTAATTAAAACAAAAGTTATGTTACAAAAAATTTCTAAAATCAGTTGGTTGGGGGTATTCCTCTCTTTAGTATTCTATTCTTTTCTCGGTTGGCTTTGGTTCGCGGTATTATTTCCAAATCAATATGCCAACGCATTAGACAAATTAGGTGCAATGCCTGCCCATCCTGACCCCATTTATTTGTATGGACCACCTTTAACACTTCTACCCACAATTATTACAATAGCTTTATTGATGGTAGTGCTCAACATAAATACCAAGAAAGCAGTGATTGAATTTGCCTTCGTAATAGGTTTAGGATTTTTGGTCGCCAACACATTTGACATTGCCATTAATCCCAATATTCCACACCCCATAAGTTATGGAATATTAGTTGGTGGATATCAATTGGTTGGTATATTAGGATCTTGCTTCATTTTACATGCAATACGTAAAAAATGAGTAAACAAGAAATAGAACAATTCTATCCTGAGACCAAACAGCAGTGGCGAAAGTGGTTAGAAAAAAACCACCGTCGTAAAGATGCTGTTTGGCTTATTTTTTATAAAAAGCACACAAGCAAACCATCCATGAATTGGAGTGATGCCGTTGATGAAGCCTTATGTTTTGGATGGATAGATAGCAAAGCTGAAACCATAGATAAAGATACATACCGGCAATATTTTTGTAAACGAAAGCCCAACAGCACTTGGAGTAAAATCAACAAGAAAAAAATTGAAACTTTAACGGCAAAAGGTTTGATGACTAAAGCTGGTTTTGCCGTAATCGATATAGCAAAACAAAATGGTTCTTGGACAATTTTAGACGAAGTAGAAGAATTAATTATTCCATCAGGATTGGAAAAGGCATTTGAAAAATTTGAGAACTCAAAAGACTATTTTTCTTCGTTAAGTAAAAGTAAGAAAAAGGGGTTGCTACAATGGATAGCACTTGCAAAGAAAGACACAACAAGGCAGAAAAGAATTTTTGAAATAGCAGAAAATGCTTCTCAACAACAACTTCCTAAACAATTTAGACCCCAAAAAAGCGACCTATAACAATGCTAAGAATTTCGATTTAAACAAGCCTCTTTATGGGGTTTTGCTATTTGTGTTATTTTAGAAAACAACTAATTTATTTATATTTGGAGAAGTGACATGGTTTAAGCAAATGAAATTGAGTTGATTGGCGTAGGTTGGCAGTAATTTTTCAGAATGAGATGAGGTCAAAAAATCATTAAAAATATTATATTTTATGAATCAAAAAGAGTTATCAAATTTAAGTTTTGAAGAACTTCAACATAAAAAAACATCTATAAAAACGCTTACATGGATGCTTACAATAGTTTTGATTGGTTCTTTAGGTTTCTTTATTTTCATGTCAATTAAAGACGGACTTACACCATTACTTGCAGTTCCTTTTGCTCTTTCTGCTATTCTACCTGCAAATTTTAAAAACATTAAAATTCTGACCCAAGAAATAGAATCCAGAAAAAGCAGAAAGCCAAACTAATATGATGGAGTCCTGTTTTAATTGTGGTAATTCGGTAACAGAAAATTACTGCGCACATTGTGGTCAAAAGAAATATAGTAGAATTGACAAAAAATATATAGTAAACGAACTGCAAGACACCATTTTACAGACCAATAAGGGTTTTTTATTTTCTTTAAAAAACATACTAAAAAATCCTGGAAGAACAGCAAAAGAATTTATCGATGGTAGTAGGATTAGTCACTATAAGCCTATTTTATTAGCTTTTCTTTTAAGTGGAATATCAGCTTTTATTTCTTTCAAAATTATAGGCTTTAAAGAAATCATAGAACAGTATTACTCACAGCAAAATATGAGTTCTCCATTGATGATCGATATTCTATCTTTTACGACAAGCTATAATTCTATAATTATGCTATCTTTTATCCCTTTGTTGGGGATTGTTACTAAGATAGCCTTCAGAAAATGGGGACAAAACTATTATGAACATATCGTGATGAATGCCTACATATTATCGGTTTATACGATCGTAAATATTGTTATCATTTACCCTGTACTATTTTTTTTAAAGACTGATGCAAACTTATTTTTTCAAACTTCAGGGCTATCTATCTTTACCATACCGCTGATCATGATTTGGTTTTTCAAAGGCTTTTATAAAGATAAATCATTGAAAAGTATATTCGTGAGAGTTTTACTAATTATACTACTTTCGTTTTTAGGATTTATAATTTTAATCATACTTGCTATAATTGCAGGGTTTATATTTGCCTTTATTAAAGGACCAGAAGCATTAGAATATATACAACCACAATAAAAACTTCTGCTAAACACCAACAACTACCTCAACAATTTAGACCCAAAAAAAGCGACCTATAACAATGCTAAGAATTTCGATTTAAACAAGCCGCTTTATGGTGTTTTGCTATTTGTGTTGTTTTAGAAAATAAGTAATTTATTTATATTTGAAATAGTGATAGAGTTAGTAATTGCAATGCGTTTATTGACCATATTGGCTGTAATGTGAAATTACATCCTCGAAAACAAAAAAATGACCCAATCTGAACTCATAATTTTAAATTTCACAGAAATAAGGAGAAGAAGTATAAAGCTTTGGAATGGACTCCCTGAGAAATATTACAATTGGAAACCTGACGAAAAAGCAATGAGTGCTTCACAAATGATAAGACACGTTTTGGAAGCTGATTATGGTTGGAATATAATTATTAATCAAGGAGATATGAAAAATTATAAAACACCTTGGGAAAACCGACCATTCATCAACCTAAAAAATGAACTTGAATTTGCTGCGCCTATTAGAAAAACATTTTTAGAAAGTGTCCGACAATTTTCGGACTCAGAGCTAAACGAAATCGAAATTATACATCCAGGACATGAAGGTAAGAAAATCCTTGGAAAATATTTATTACGGATTGGGTACCATGAAGCTGTTCACGCGGGACAATTTTTATCGTACCTAAGAGCCATGAAAATTGACAGACCAAAAATATGGGATTAAAAAACACTACCTCCAATAATGCTAAGCTTTATAGAAGTTTTTAAAAAATAAAAATCATCCAAAACGTTGTCGCTCTACTAAATAAGTGGTCAATACTTTATCAAAAGAAGCATGGATATCGACAGGCACATACTTAATTTGGTACTGCATACATTTTAGTTTTAAGGCTTCAAAATAACTGGTGACTGCTGCCGCATAATTTTCTTTTATGCTATCGGCATACAAATTCACACTTTCCCCACTTTCTACATCAATAAATTTTTTAGGGGAATTATCAAAATCAAATTTTAATTCGTGTTCGCTATCATAGGTATGAAACAGCACCAATTCGTGCTTGTTATATTTTAAATGTCGCAGGGCTTCAAATAAACGATCTTCTTCCTCATCGGCTTGAAACATATCGGTAAACAAAAAGATAAGCGACCTGCGTTTCATCTTTTCGGCAATTAAATGGAGATGGGTATAGGTTTCGGTTTTTCGTTCTTTAACGGGATTTGTGACCAGTTGTTCTAATTGATTCAATAACATTTGATGGTGACGCTCACTTCCTTTTTCTGGAGCATAATAATCGTAAGCATCACTATAAACACTTAATCCTATAGCATCACGTTGCTTTTTTAAAATTTGCATTAAGGATGCTGAAGCCAAGGCAGAAAAACCTATTTTGTTTAAATGGTCAATATGCTGTTGCTTGATAAACGGATAATGCATAGATGCTGAATTATCTATGATTAAATGACAGCGCAAATTGGTTTCTTCTTCGTAACGCTTGGTATAGAGTTTATCGGTTTTGGCAAATAACTTCCAGTCGATATGCCTAGTACTTTCACCGGGATTATAAATTTTATGTTCGGCAAACTCTGCAGAAAAACCGTGAAACGGACTTTTATGCATGCCGGAAATAAAACCTTCTACCACTTGCTTGGCCAAAAGTTCTAAATGGGTAAACCCACTGGTTTGGTTAACTTCGTCTTGTAACTTCATCGTTTTGTTTTTCCTGCAAGGGGTTGAGCGGCCTGTTGGAGCTCTTTTTCTGGACAGCTTTGGCTGAACAGAAAAAAGCGACTAGCGAAGACCCGGCCACGCCAGAGCGTGGTGCAGCATCTCTAAAAATAAAAAAGGTTCGGCAAAAGCCAAACCTTTTTCAAATCTAATTGTCGATTTATTTTTATAGCAAATCATCCAAGGCTTTAGTATAAGTATCTTTAGGAGATACTCCTACTTGACGGTTAACTAACTCTCCTCCTTTAAATACTAAAACGGTAGGGATGTTTCTTACTCCATATTTAGCTGCGAATTCTTGATTAGCATCTACGTCTAATTTACCTACAACAGCTTTCCCGTCATATTCTTTACTTACCTCATCAATGATAGGTCCTACCATTCTACAAGGCCCGCACCAAGCAGCCCAAAAATCTACCATGACAGGCTTATCACTCTGTAATACGGTTTCTTCAAAATTTGCATCTGTTATCTCTAAAGCCATAATTATCTTTTTTTGTTGAATAATCAAAAATACAGAAATATTTTAATCTGTACATCATCTTTTAGATTACATTAGGTTATGCAAATATTGATGTTTTTTATATGAAAATTATTCGGTCTTAATTCATGACTGCTAGTGCTATAGGAATTCTTATACGGATGAATTAAAAACCGCTTAACAATGATTAAAAAACCCGAAGTAGAAACTACTCCGGGTTTTTATATGTAAGGGTAAAAATTAGGGCCTAAAATTTATTTTGCAGATCGGTAAATTGACCACTTACCGTACTGTTTTGATGTCTATTTACAGCACCAAAGACATTGGCGGTTGAAGTATTTCCTTGAAATTCTAAATTAGAATTTGCCTCCATGTTCACATCGCCATAGACGGTTAAATCTCCATTAATTTGAAGTGTACCTCCACTTTTAATTTTTAAATTACCATATATAATTACACTGCCTTCTATTTGTGCGAGAGCATTAGAACTTATATCGAATGCCAGCAAAGGGTTAGCTGTAGTCCCTTGTACTAAAGATCCATTCATGAAAAATTTTCCATTGCTACGTACTTTTAGTGTTTGACTTACGGCAAGGTTACCACAATAGGTCAACTCTCCTTTTACATCTATTCCGCTTATACTTGTTGAACCGCTATATGCTTTTACCTGATTAGCATTTATATTCATCCAAGTTGATCCGTTATATGTCGGAAAGTTTTCACAAGCAATCACTCCGTCCAAGGAAGAACCTTCTGTTTGGGTTAAGCGCTTTAAAATTTTAAAACCACCGGCACCATTAGCCACAAATAAATAATCACCTTTAGCTTTTACGTAATTGGCAGAACCTTCTAAATCGAGTAAACCTATATCATTGATATCGGTTAGATCGTTTCCTACTTCAAACAAACTTACTCCAGCAGCTCCTTGTGCCACAAAAATATGATCTTGAAGTGTTGAAACCGAATTGGTAACAACTTCTGTGGGATCTATGCTTGATGGTAGATCGCTGATGTTGGGTAATGCTAAGGTATTAAGTTGATTTCCTGAATTTAAATCGTAAATCCCTACCCCATCCATACCTTCTGCCGCTAAAAGGTAGTCATTATAAAAAGTGATGGTTCGTTTTGCTTGAGGAACATCTTGAAGCGTAGAAAAATTTAAGCTTGAAGAAAAATTATTGGCATTATACACATGAACTCCTGAGCTACCACTTAAGGCAACAAGCTTATTATTATTTACCCCTAAAGCTCTCAGATCTGTTACAGAAATACTATTCTGTAAATTTCCATTTTGGTTATACTTTCCCACTACGCCATTATCGCCCGAAGCGCCATAAATATTATTGCCTTCTACCGTAACATCTACTCCGGAAAATCCCGGCATATCCATGAGGACGAGATCATCTGATGTAGGAAGATTTTGCACTAATCCTATTTTAAATAAAAGTGCTGGATCTGTACCGGCTGCATTAAGTGAAGGATTAGCTCCTGCGATGTATAGATTACCATTATGATAAACCACTGAATTAATATCGGTATTGGGGAACAGCGCTTGTCCTGCCAACAATGGATTGTTAGGGTCTGAAATATCAATTACATCGATAGCTCCTTTATACACAGCACCTTCTACATTATAAGATACATACGCATAATTATTATGAATGGCTACGTGGGTAGCTCTAAGGGAAACACCATCTATTTCAGGAGGGTTAACACTGGCTATCATAATTAACGGTAAATCGCTGCTTGGCGTTTCTTCTGTAGTACTAAATGTAGTCATTGCTGGTCTTCCTGAAGGATTTTCTCCTATCCCTTTTATCCCTACAACACCAACATCTGTATTACTCAATCGGGAAGCATCGCCTTCTTGAATAATTATTTCTTCGTCCTGAAATTGTTGATCAGGATTCTGGTCACGATCGTCATTTTGACAAGACTGAAGCAAGACAGTAAACACTACTGTCAATCCTAGTAATAATTTCGTAGCTTTTTTCATATCAAATACTTTTTATTACAAAATCAACTCTTTTATCTTTTCTAAGCTTCTTATGCTTTAGCTCATTTTTTATTTAGTAAATCCTTTTCTGGTCATTTTCCCCCAGCCCTTCTTTTTTCTAAATAAATCTATATTCCCTCTTATGGAATACCACATGACTAAAGGGTGAAAAATTAAGGGGTCTAAAAATGAAGCCAATATGAGTTTAAAAATATCTTTCAAGTTTTTGTATTGCTGAAATGAATATTCTTCAAAAAAAATAGCCGTAATCGAAAACAAAACCGAAAGAAAATACACCACTATAAAAAAACTAATGGAATACACCCAATTGACTTGCCCTGTAAAAGTAAGATAGATAAAAAACAGAATTCCTATAAATTCGATGATTGGCGCTAACCATTCGAAGAAAAACCAATAGGGTGCGCTCAACAGTCCTAACGTTTTATAATAGGGGTTAAATAACATACGACGATGGATCCATAAGGTTTCAGCACAACCTCTTGCCCAACGGTTGCGTTGTCTGGATAATACATTTAAATCTTCAGGGACTTCTGTCCAACAAAGGGGATTGGGGATAAAGCCCACTTCGTAGGGTACTTCTTTTTTCCGCATCATTTTCCGCATTCGCACTAAAAGCTCCATATCTTCACCAACAGTCTTCGTGTTATAACCTCCGGCTTCAATAATTAAATTTTTATCAAACATTCCAAAAGCTCCCGAAATAATTAACAAACCATCTATTCTGGACCAAGCCATTCTTCCCATTAAAAACGCTCGGAAATATTCTAATAATTGGGCCCTGGCAATAAAACTTTTAGGGAGTTCTACTTTTACCAATTTCCCATCTTCTATGGTACAAGAATTGGCTATACGAATTACACCGCCGGCAGCGATAACCTTTTTTTTGGTGCTGTTAAGAAAAGGTTTTACCAGCTTTACCAAAGCATCTTGTTCTAAAATACAATCTACATCGATACAACAAACCAGCTGATGTTCGGCGATATTTACCCCAGCGTTGAGCGCATCTGCCTTGCCCCCGTTTTCTTTATCGATAACGGTAAGACTGGCAAACGAAGAAAGTTGTGATTTATAAACGGCTTTTACTTCTGCCGTTGCTATGAAATTATAATGTGGGCTGGTATCTTTTTTGAGTTGAAAAGTAGCAATTAGTTTTTCTAAACTATCGTCACTACTGCCATCGTTAATAATTACTATTTCAAAGGCAGGGTAATTTAGGGTGAGTAAGGATCTTACATTTTCAATAATAGTGACCGACTCATTGTAGGCGGGTGCTAAAATAGATACTGCGGGAAGGTTGGAGGTTTTTAAAAGGGGGACCTCATTCTCCAATAAATTATTTTGTTTGTACTCTCGAAGTTCTAAAAAAGAAAATAAAGCTCCCACTAAATAGCCTAGGTAAACCAGTATGCTATACGCAATAAATAACCAAGCAAATATGGAAAATAAATGATCTACCTTCATCGCTAATGTAGTTTTAGCTGATATTGTGCTTTTTCAAATGCAAATGCTAAAGAAGGATTATTTAAATTAATATCCAGTGCTACAAGCATTTCATAATTTCCCATTTCTGTGATAGCCCGCAAGACTTCTTGTTGCACCAGCAAAACATTGGTTTTCAATGCCTGCATAATGAAAGGCAAAGCTTCTATTATATTTAAAGCAGTTAAGGTACGGATTACTTCTTTTTTAACCTCCGGTTCTTCTTCGTTTAACATAGGGATTAAAGCTTTGGTACTTTCAAATTGGTTAAAAAGACGTATCATCCTAACGGCAAAAATGCGAACGCTCTCCAACCGATGCTTTAAATAAAGGGAAAAGTTGGGCATTTCTCCTAGATAATAATAACGTAGAATATGTTCTATATGAATTTGCTCCCACAGACTTAAGTCATCTTGTAAATGACCTAAGAAAGACAAAGGTTTATTGTCTGCTGTTTTAACGAAATACAGAATGGCATGGGCTTTTAGTTTAGGATGATCACTTAGCAATAGCGGAAAGATCAAATCATCTCTTTTTTTTATATTCAGTTCAGATAACACATACACCGCCTTTACTTTTTCTGCCCAAAAGCCTTTTTTTAAAATATGAAAGAGGTAATCGGCCAAACCTACTTTTTCAAAAAGCAATCTTAAGCGTTCAATATAATCTCCTCGGAAGTTTTCTGTAAAAATCAAGAATTGCTCTATGGCTACTTCCTTAGCTAAGCTTTGCTGCTGAAGGTAGTTTTTAAAGTCCTCAGTAGGCTGCTCTTCATATTCGTCTGAAAACAAATATTCATTAATGAGCCCGGACAGTTTTTTTTCAATAGTTTTTCGTTTGGCTTCGATAACAGATTTCCGATAACGGGTATTTACTATAAATAGTATAAACAGGAAAATCATCAAAAAAAACAACAGGCTTGCGCATAGGTTAAACTTCACGTAAAAAGGTGAACCGTTATAAAATTGCTCAAGCTGTGCTATCAATTGATGATATAAATCCATAGTTAATCTACAATACTCGTTTTACTCTTAAGATAAGCTCGTTAGGGTTAAATGGCTTAGAAATAAAATCTTCTACGCCAAGTTGAAAAGCATTCATCACCATTTTTTCTTGGTTAGCCACCGATAGTACAATAATGGGAATGCTGGGATAATTAGTTTTCGCATATTCAATAAGTTCAATCCCATTCATATAAGGCAACATGATATCTGTAATAATAAGTTCAAACTTTTTCTGTCCGAGTTCTTTTTTTGCTTCTCTGCCATCTAAAGCAAGGACCACCTCATACCCTTCCCTTTTTAACTTAAAAGCTACGGCATTAGCTACCATTTCATTATCTTCTACTACTAATATTGTACTCATTGCTTATAATTTTGGATGGTTTTTTTTGATTTGCTCCATAATTAAATCGTATTGAACCTTAAGCTTCATCACATAAGCTGAAATTTCTTCTTTATTTTCTGCGGAAACTTCATAACATAATTCGTTAGCCAAGGTGGATCCTGTTTCATTATTCAACATTTGAAAGGAAGGCTTTAATTGATGAGCGGTTTCTTTAATCTTATTGATATGTTCCTCATTTAGATTTTCCCTCCACGTTAAAAGATCTTGTATTCTTTTTCCTACAAAATCCCTAAAAGAGATTAAGGATTGCTCTACAAACACTTGATCACCATCAGAAATATCGTTTAAATAATCTAGGTCATAAACTGGATTTACAGTTGGAGCTGCCGTACTTTCATTATTTTTTAGTTGCTCTATTTCTTGCACCAATTGTTTGATATCATCTTTAGCTTGCAAAAAAGGCTTTTTAATAAACTTAGTGGAAGCTAAATATTCTTCTTTATGAATAGTTTCTGAATAATTGACTACATAGGTAAACCGAAGACCTCCTAGCTGGTGTAGATAATCTTGGATTTTCACGGTATCTAAAGGAAATGTTGGTACTGATACAAAAATTAAGCAATAGGACTCCGCATTATCTTTTAAAAACTGAAAAGCTTCAAAACAATTAGAAAAAACTTCGCATTCCCAGTTATTCTTTTTTGCTAAAGCGCTAAATTCAGCTTTATCCTCCTCAACACTTTCAATAAGTATAATTTTAAAATCTTGCATCTATGAAATAAAATTATTCGTAATTAAACTCTCCTATAACTTTTTTAATCGCTTGGTACTTCAAAGGTTTTATAAGAACACTATTCATACCGCTCTCTAAGCATTCATCACGCTCTTTTTGTAATATTCTTGCCGTTAACGCAATAATGGGAGTATCTTGATAAGCTTCTAGTTGACGTATTTTCTCGGTAGCTTCTAAACCACTCATCACCGGCATTTGTACATCCATAAACAGGAGGTCAAACGAAGAATTTTCACATAGGGCTACGGCTTCTTTCCCGTTAACAGCACAAGTTAAATGAGCGGTAGGCAATAGCTTGGTTAAAATCTCTTTAATCAATAAGGTATTTACGGGGTTATCTTCTACAACAAGTACGTTTAGACCTGTAGGGGGTGAGCTAGACATTACTATATCGTCTAATATTTCTTCTTCACCGGGTTCCATTTCCGGCTTGATTACCTTCCCTAAATCTTTAAAGCTCAAAGGTTTTTCAAAAACATACTCAAGGTTTAATTCTTTAGCTGCTTGCCCAACAATTTGATCGTCGGCTATACTGTGCAAAAGCATTATATCTATATCTTTTAGCTTGTCTTCAAAATTATTTCTTAGGTAAGTTATAAAGTCTACCCCATTCATAAAAGGCATATCATAATCTGAGATAATCAAATCAAAATCCTTTTCATTCATTAAGGTTTGGATAGCTTCGACCCCATTAGCTTCTTCCCGACAGTTTACTTTTAGTTGTTGAAGCATTTCGCGTAATATTTCACGGTTTTGCTCATTATCATCTACAACTAAGACATTTGTATACTTTTTTGTACGCAATAAATCTATCGCTTCTTCTGTAGCGATTGGAAAACTTACTTCAAAATAAAAAACACTTCCTTTTCCTAATTCACTGGTTACCTTTAATTCGCTTTCCATCAATTTTAGTAACTGGTTGCTTATGGTTAAGCCCAAGCCGGTACCTCCGTACTTTCTGGTAATGGAAGCATCTTCCTGATCAAAAGCATTGAAAATTTTTGAAAGTTGTTCTTTCGCGATGCCTTTTCCGGTATCTCTTACAGAAAACCTTAACTTCGCATTTCCATCGTTTTCCTGCTCTTTAGCAATACTTACTTTTAATTCTATTTCTCCCTCTTCTGTAAACTTAATGGCATTATTTAAAAGATTGGTCACAATTTGTTTTAACCTTATTTCATCGGCGTATACATTCTTCTCCAAATTAGGCGAAATGTTTAATAAAATTTCTACTTTTCTTTTATTCACCTGATGTTTAAGAATGTCTATCGTTTCTTTGCAGAGTTCATGAATATCTACGGGACTTGTGTTTAACTCTAATTTTCCTGCTTCAATTTTTGAGAAATCCAAGATATCATTAATCACATCTAACAATAGATTAGCCGAATTATTCACCGTCTTTAAATATCCCATCTGATTTTTAGTCAAGGAGGTTTTCATCAGTAAATCTGTAAAACCAATTACCCCGTTAAGTGGGGTTCTAATCTCATGGCTCATATTGGCAAGAAACTCTGATTTTGATTTGCTGGCGGCTTCAGCTTTTTGCCGGGCTTTCACTAAAGTTTTTTCATAATTTTTGGAGTTGGTGATGTCTTGAAAAATACCATATAAACGTTTATTTTTTCCTTCCACCTGTTCCAGCAGCCCAATACTTTTTACCCATCGCTTATTCCCTTTTGCTGTAATAATTTGAAATTCACCTTCAAAAGTCTTTCCTGTGTGTAGGGTTTGCTCAATAGAGGAGCTAATTCGCTCTCGATCTTCCTCCACATAGAAGTTGATGCCTTCTTCCAGCAAAGGCATATAGTCTTCTTCCACTTCGTGGATTTCTTTGGTAGTAGAGCTCCAATAAACCTCATTGCTTTCCAAGTTGATCTCCCAAAATCCTATACCGGCCACCTCATTAACCTCATTAAGCATATTTTGGAGCCGTAACTTCTCATGGTAATTTTCTTTAAGTGAAGTTAAATTAGCGGTATACATTAAAATACCTCCTATTTCGTTCTTATTTATATACCATGGTTTTATCTCCCAAGAAATCCATTGTACACTACCATCTTCACGTTCAAACATAGATTCATCACTAATATCTAAACCCCCTTTTAGACATTTTTGATGTATTTCTTTCCATTCTTCAGGAATTTCAGGGAACACTTTATAATGAGATTTCCCTATAATATTTCTGGTGAGTTTGTAATCGGTCATCCATTTTTTGGAGGCTGCCAAATAACACATATTTTTATCTAGCATAGCAATGGCTGTAGGAGCTTGCTCTATAAAGAGTTTATTTCTTTCGTAATTTTCTTTTTGAATAACCTGGTACTCACGTTCTGAAGTAATATCTATATTAGTACCCAAGATACGGATGGGCTTGCCTGACTTATAAAAAATAACCTTCCCCCTAGATTTTATATAGCGCACATAACCACCAGGCACGATAATGCGAAAGGAATCTTGATAATTACGTTGGTTGATTATTGCTTTTCTAAAATTGTCTTTAACTCTAGTTGCATCCTCAGGATGTATTCTTTTTTTCCAATTTTCTTCAAAAGAGTCTACTTCTTCTTCCGGGGCTAATTCGTAAAGCGCTCTCATGTTATCATCATATTTCATCTCATTGGTAGCAAAGTCATATTCCCAGATGCCAATCATGGAAGAGGACAATGCTATTTGTAATTTCTGAAAAACTTGCTTATAATTTTTTTCCGCTTGGGCTCTTTTAGAGATATTGGTGAATGAAATTAGTACAAACAACCCGGCTTTTGAAGGTAAAGCGTTAAAAACAATTTCTACCGGAAATAGTTCTCCAGATTTACTGACAACTCTGTTTTTATCTTTTAAACCATCTAGAAGTATTTCTTGATTTTTATTTAATTCATATTCGTTAAGAAAAGTTTCTAATTGTAATGTAAATCTATTTTGTTGCTTAACCGGGAAGAGTTCAAGGACATGCTTACCCAATAACTCTTCTTCTTCGTAACCAAATAATTTCAATAATAGATTATTTGGCATTTCAATGTTTCGCTGTTCATTGATAACCAATATAGGATGCGGAACAGCTTTAAAGAAATTATAAAATGACAATGAAGTACTTTGCATAAAAACAATATTAATTATCCAACCGGAGTAAGCAATTTAAAATCTTACAACAGATAAGACATTTGAATAAAAAAGCTATATTCTTGCTGCTTTTTATTTTTTCTGTATTCTAAATTATTGTAATAAACCTTAGCCCCTAGTAGAAGCTTTTTTAAGAATAAATGTTGGTAGGCTACTCCAAAATTATAACTTTCTAAACTTAGCCTTTCCCCTATCTGGTTTTGCACAAAAGTATTATCTGGGGAGGTTCCATAGCCCAAGGAAGCTTCCCAATAATCAAAACGTGTATTTCTATAATAACGAGTTCGAAAAGCTAACACCGGATAAAGAGAAGCATCTTGATAAGTTGAAAAACTTCTTAAGTTGATCCAAAAAGAACCTAAGTATTTGCTACCTCCCATTACTAAAGCATATAAATCTTCGGTTCTTGTTTGTGTATATCTTGCGCCCAACTCTGCTTCCCAACCCTTATTGAAATTATGATAAAAAGAATACCTAGCTTGAAGTTTAGGAAAAATTTCGTCTTTGCTGTAGGCTAAGGCTAAAAAAGAATAGTCTGATTGACTAGTAAAAAAATACGATTGAAGGTCTAATTGCGCCCCCTCTATCTGTAGATTTCCATTAGACCTCCGTTGGTTATAATTTATATTGGCTATGAGTGATCCCCAAGTTCTTTCTCTCACATATTGAAAAGTTCCTAAATGCCAAGGCCCTATCGCTTCTCTATCTATAGCAGTGTAGGTGTAAAGCACTCCTAAACGATCTGTCTTTATTTGGGAGGCCAACAAATAATATTGCTGGGCAATTTGTGAATTATCAGGAAAAGTTTTTCGAGTGTTCTTCAAAAACTCAAGTTGCTCTTGAGTACTTAATAAATGATGGTTCACCTCATTTTTCTGTACATAGAAAGAAACGTCTTCTGGAAACTCCTGTATAGCTAAATTTAAAACACTATCCGATTTTTGGTACCTTTTCTCGTCAATTTCCAGCGAACTCCAAAACTTATAAGCATCTTTATAGTTAGGAGTTTGCTCGATGACCTGCTTATAATAATACCTTGCGCTATCCGGCTGTTTGGTCATTTGGTGAGACCTCCCCAGAAAAAGCTTAAAATCTACATAATCCGGTGTTTCGCGGAGTGCCTGATAAGCTTGTTGTTTTGCTTGGCTATATCTTCCTTTTTTGACATTATTAATAGTTTCAACCAGTAAACTATCCACATTGAGTTGCTGGGCGTTTATTACACCACAACTTATCAAAATTAAAAAATAAAGGAGCTGTATCTTTTTCATATTAGTTACCCTATGCTCCGCTATTCATTCATTTTATTTCACCAAAATGAACAACCTAGTTTTAAATGGAGACTTTCAGGAACCTAATATATAAAATATCAGACTAAGATTAAATTTCTTCGACCAAAAACAACTAATTGACTTTATATGCCAGTTTTTCTTCTTTCAACTGTTCCAACAATTCATTACAGATTTTCACCTTTTGCTTTCTACTGGGCATATGTAGTTTTACCCGTTCTTTCATCTCATAAACCACAAAATTAAGGGTATGGTCGCCTTTAAAAGTTACAAACAAATCTTTTAAAAACTCGATCCGCTCTTCTTTTAATTCATGAACATCCAACTGAATAGTGAGTTTTTTTGCAGACTCTTCCATTACATCCTGTAATTGCTTAAATGAATTAAACTGAATACGGGGATCGCCAGCCTTTCCGGTATCTTTATTTACCCAACCTTGCTTGATAAATGCTTTGATATACACAAAACTATTCATCATTAAAAAGTGGCGGTGTTTTAAGTATTCTTCTCCAAAAATCCTGAACTCATAAGATTCTAAATAATCTTCTACCGTAAATGCAGCCCAGCCTTTACCTGTCTTACTCACACGGTGTTGCACATCAGTAATAATTCCCGCAAAGGAAAGTTCCCGATTGGTCTGACTATGTAAATCACCGAAGTTTTCCAGAGTACTGTTACAAAAATGTTTGATCTCGTGGGTGAAGTCATCCAACGGATGTCCTGAGATATAAATTCCCACCACATCACGTTCTTTTTTAAGTTTTTCCATGGTCGTCCACTCTTCGCAAGGGGGCACTTGAGGCTCGGGGATTTGTACTTCACTAGCTTCGCCAAACAAACTCACCTGAGAGGAATTTTGACTTTCTTGAAATTTCGAAGCAAACTTCATTACTTTCTCTAAAAAAGTAATTCCATCACCATCATCATGGAAGTATTGTGCCCGATGTGTAGGTGTAAAGCAATCAAACCCGCCAGCTAAAGCAAGGTTTTCAAAAGCTTTTTTATTGGCAGCACGTAAATCGATACGTTTGGCCATATCAAAAATAGAACGATAAGCTCCATCTTCTTTTCGGTTTTCCACGATGGTAGCTACAGCTCCACTACCAACTCCTTTTATCGCTCCCATCCCAAAACGCACCGCATTATCTTTATTTACCGAAAACTTGTAATAAGATTCATTTACATCAGGACCTAATACCGGCAACTTCATACGTTTACATTCTTCCATAAAGAAAGTAACGTTTTTAATATTGTTCATGTTATTAGAAAGTACCGCTGCCATATATTCTGCAGGATAATGCGCTTTTAAATAAGCAGTTTGGTAGGCAATCCAAGCGTAACATGTGGAGTGAGACTTATTAAAGGCGTAACTAGCAAAAGCTTCCCAGTCTTTCCAGATTTTTTCTAATTTCTCGGGATCATGACCTTTAGCGGCAGCTTGAGAAATAAACTGCGGTTTCATTTTATCAAGTACCGCTCGCTGTTTTTTCCCCATCGCTTTACGCAATACATCGGCTTCACCTTTGGTAAAGTCTGCCAACTTTTGCGATAGTAACATCACCTGCTCTTGATAAACGGTAATCCCATAGGTTTCTTTTAGGTATTCTTCCATATCATCGAGATCGTAGGTAATCTCTTCATCGCCATGTTTACGTGCAATAAAACTCGGAATATATTCCATAGGTCCCGGGCGGTACAAGGCATTCATCGCAATTAAATCTTCAAACACTGTTGGTTTTAAGGCTTGCATATGTTTTTGCATTCCGGGAGATTCGTATTGAAATATACCTACCGTTTCTCCACGTTGGAAGAGTTTATAGGTTTCTTCATCATCTAACGGAAATGTTTCCGGGTCTAATTCAATTCCGTGACGGCCTTTTACAATTTTGATGGTATCTTTAATAAGCGTTAGTGTTTTTAACCCCAAGAAATCCATCTTCAGCAATCCAGCACTTTCTACCACCGAGTTATCAAACTGGGTGACATACAAATCGGAATCTTTAGCTACAGAAACCGGAACATAATTGGTAATATCACTTGGTGTGATAATCACCCCACAAGCGTGAATCCCTGTATTTCTCACCGAACCTTCTAAAATTCTGGCTTGATTTACAGTTTGCGCTTCTAAATCTTCCCCTTCGGAAATATTAAAAAGCTCATTTATTTTTTCTACTTCTTCACTACGGAATTTTGCTTTCACTCCCTTTTCATCCAAAGCAAAAATCTTATGTAACTTCGACATATCGGGAATTAGCTTCGCAATACGATCGGCATCACTAAGCGGTAAATCCAATACTCTCGCCGTGTCACGAATAGAAGACTTCGCTGCCATCGTTCCGTAGGTAATAATTTGCGCTACCTGATTGGCTCCGTATTTCCCAATCACATAATCCATTACCCGACTTCTTCCTTCATCATCAAAATCAATATCGATATCGGGCATACTTACACGATCCGGATTTAAGAAACGCTCAAAAAGCAAATCATACTTAATCGGATCGATATTGGTAATCTTTAAGCAATATGCTACAGCACTTCCTGCCGCAGACCCACGACCCGGGCCCACCGAAACGTCCATGTTTCTAGCTTCACGAATAAAATCTTCTACAATCAAAAAATAGCCGGGATAACCGGTTTTTTCAATCACTGAAAGTTCAAAGTCTAACCTTTCTCGAATGGCATCTGTAATTTCTTCGTAGCGCTCTTCGGCCCCTTTATAGGTTAAATGTCGTAAATAGGCATTCTCCCCGCGCTTACCACCATCTTCCTTATCTTTTTCATCTAAAAACTGTTCAGGAATTGTAAAGGCAGGTAACAACACATCTCTTGCTAAGACAAATGGCTCTACCTTATCTACCACCTCTTGAATATTGGTAATCGCTTCCGGCAAGTCTTTAAAGAGCTCTTTCATCTCTGCCGCCGACTTGAAGTAGTATTCTTGATTGGGTAACCCGTAACGATAACCTCGACCTCTTCCTATAGGCGTAGATTGTTTTTCTCCATCCTTAACACAAAGTAAAATATCGTGTGCATTGGCATTCTCTTTATCACAATAATAGGTGTTATTAGAAGCTACTAATTTCACTTGATGCTCTTTAGCTAACCGAATCAACACCTCGTTTACACGATCTTCATCTTCTTGCCCATGGCGCATAATCTCCATGTATAAATCATCACCAAATTCTTCTTTCCACCACAGTAGAGCTTCTTCTGCTTGCTTTTCTCCAACATTTAAGACTTTACTTGGCACTTCACCGTATAAATTTCCGGTGAGGACCATCACATCTTCTTTGTACTGTTTGATGACCTCCTTATCAATACGCGGCACATAATAAAACCCGTCTGTATAAGCTTTAGATGACATTTTTGCCAAGTTATGATAGCCTTTCTTATTCTTTGCTAAAAGTACTATTTGATAACCATTATCTTTTCTGGATTTATCGGTATGATTTTCACAAACAAAAAATTCACAACCCACAATTCCGGTCATTTCCCTACCACTGAATGTTTCGCCATTTTCTTCTGCTTCTGCCCGCATCTTTTTGACCTCATCATTATGCCTGGCTACTGCAGAAACAAAATGAAAAGCTCCCATCATATTGGCGTGGTCGGTAAGCGCTACGGCCGGCATATTTTTATCTGCAGCCGCTTTTACCAAATCTTGAACGCTGATGGTAGACTGTAAAATAGAATATTGACTGTGGTTATGCAGATGAACAAAGTCTTCATCTTGCAAGACTTCAATATTCTCTTTTATTTCTTCTTCTGAAAGTTTTGATTGCGGCTCCTGCTTGGCCATTTTCCTCCGAATTACTTCGGAAGCTTTTTTCAGGTTAATGTGCTTTAACCCGATAAGTTGAATGGGCTGCGGATTGGTTTCTGAATAATTTTCAAAATAGTCCGGCGTAACATCTAATTCTTCTGCCGTATAAATTCGCTGTCTTATCAATTCTAAAAAGCAACGAGTTGTAGCTTCTACATCGGCAGTTGCATTATGGGCTTCAGAAAAAGGTTCTCCAAATAAATGCTCATGAAGTTCGGTGAGTGTTGGTAACTTAAATTTACCGCCACGCCCTCCGGGAATCTGACAAAGCTGCGCGGTAGTTTCGGTACAAGTATCTAATACCGGAAGTTCGGTGAGATTTGTTTCAATCCCTTCCCGGTAAAATTCAGCCCCCATAATATTTACATCGAAGCCTACATTTTGACCAACAATAAATTTGGTTTTCCCTAAAGCTTTTTGAAAACGAGCTAAACCTTCTTGCAAAGCAATTCCGTCTTCAGCAGCTAATTCGGTAGAAATTCCGTGTATTTTTTCAGCATCATAAGGAATGTTGAAACCATCGGGTTGAATAAGAAAATCATCGTGTTCAATCAACTTTCCCATTTCATCGTGTAACTGCCAAGCAATCTGAATGGCTCTTGGCCAGTTCTCTGAATCGCTTATAGGAGCATCCCAACGCTTTGGTAATCCGGTAGTTTCGGTATCAAAAATTAAATACATGAGCGGTGACTATTTTTGAAGAATTGAACGTATAAAATTAGAAAAAGATAAGCTTAAAAGAAAGGGAAGTTATCAACAAAAAAAGCCACCTACTTATCAAGCGGCGGCCTTTTAAAACTTGGGGCAAAGTGAATTTAATCAACTTTGTTTTTAAAACGTAATAGTTATCTAAATATTGTATAAAAACAAAAAAACTTCAGAAAATTCCTGAAGTTTTTAAAATAAATAATAGATATATTTTCTTACTGATTACATTCTAAACCATCAATAGTATTCTGCAAAATATTATCTTGATCCCCACAAGCTACTATTTGAGCGTTTAAAGCATTCTTGTAGTTGTTACAAATAGTTTCAAATTCTTCAGAACCTGAATCTTCGCCTTCATAAGCTGTTTGAGCAGCTGTAGTTAATTGTTGTGCTTGGTCACAAGTTAAAACACCTTCATTCCCGCCACCACTTACATTAGTAACAGGTATATCAAAAAAAGAACCTTTATTTACATTAAGCGTATCCTGATTTCCGTTGAGGTATGCATTAAAATAAAACTCTCCAGAAAGTGTAGTTGTAGTAACTCTTGTGATCTCAATAGCTCCGTCCCCTGTATTACCAGTTGAAAAAACCCCTACCCCATTAATTTCATAAGCCGCCTCACTCTGAGAACTAACCCCTAATTGATACGTTCCAACCGCAAACTCAGCTGCCTTTAATGTAATTTTATCTAGCCCTGTCTCTCCAGTTAAAGTTATAGAACTATCTTGATTTTTATAAGCAGATGAAATACTAGTCCTAAAAAACTCACCGTTTACTTCACCTTGAATGGAAGGGTCATTACCTGTAATATCATCACTACAAGCAATAGTAATGGTTACTAAAAGTAAAAGTAGGCTTAATTTTTTCATAAATTTGAGGTTTCTTTAACTATTTGAGTGTTACAAATGTAAAATAAAAATTAATAATATTTTCACTTGATTTAAAAAATAATACAGTACATTTGCAGACTTATTAATAATCGGGGTCGAGAACCCCAAAATTTAATTTAAATATGCCTGTAAAGATTAGATTACAAAGACACGGGAGAAAAGGTAGAGCTTTTTTCTGGATCGTAGCCGCAGATGTTCGCTCAAAAAGAGACGGTAAATTTTTAGACAAATTAGGAATTTACAATCCAAACACCAACCCAGCAACTATTGATTTAGATGTTGACGGTGCTGTGAAATGGTTACAGAATGGTGCTCAACCAACTGATACCGCTCGTGCTATCCTTTCTTACAAAGGTGCTTTATTAAAACATCACTTAGCTGGAGGTGTTCGTAAAGGTGCTTTAACAGAAGAGCAAGCTGAAGAAAAATTCAAAGCTTGGTTAGAAGAAAAAGAAGGAAAAATTAACGCTAAGAAAGAAAACCTTTCTAAAGAAGAGCAAGAAGCTAGAGAAAAAGCCCTTGCTGCTGAAAAAGAGGTGAACGAAAAGCGTGAAGCAGAATACAAAGCTGCTCAAGCAGAGGCAGATGCTGCTGCGGTAACTGAAGAAGGTGAACCGGAAGCAGAAGCTACTCCAGAAGCAGAAACTGCAGAAGAAGCGAAAGCTGAAGAGAAAAAATCTGAATAAATTAGTCTAACGATGCGCAAGGAAGATTGTTTCTATCTTGGAAAAATCGTTAGTAAATTCAGTTTTAAAGGAGAAGTCTTAGTCAAACTTGACACCGATGATCCTGAAAGTTTTTTAGAAATGGAATCAGTTTTTATTGATATGAATAAAAACTTGATTCCATTTTTTATTGAGAAAAGTTCACTTCAGAAATCAAATTTACTTCGAATCAAATTTGAAGAAATCACTGCTGAAGAAGATGCTGACCGTATCCTTAAAAAAGAACTTTATCTTCCTCTTTCCTTTTTACCTGAATTAGAAAACGATCAGTTTTATTTTCACGAGGTTATAGGCTTTAAAGTAACCGACAAAAATTTTGGAGAAGTTGGTATTTTAAAAAGTATCAATGACTCTACACCGCAGGCCTTATTCGAAATTGAACATGAAGGTAACGAAATTCTAGTTCCCGTAAATGACGATTTTATCGATAAGCTTGACAGACCCAATAAAACTCTACACCTCAACGTTCCCGAAGGCCTTATTGAAATGTACTTAGATTAGTCTTTGAGTATTTAGGTAATAGGTTTTAGGAATTAAAAACTCAAAACTTTATGTCAAAGGTATTCCAGTTTAAGCAATTTAACGTTGAGCAAGATCGATGTGCTATGAAAATTGGTACTGATGGCGTTTTATTAGGAGCCTGGGCGAGTTTAGATCAACATCCCGAGTCTATTCTGGATATTGGCGCGGGCACCGGTGTAATTGCCTTAATGCTCGCTCAACGCAGCACTGCTGAATTAATTGATGCCTTAGAAATTGAAGAAAACGCCTACGAACAATGCGTGGACAATTTTGAAAATAGCGATTGGGGCGACCGACTATTTTGCTATCATGCAGCTTTAGATGAATTTGCGGAAGAAATGGAAGGTGAAACTTATGATCTCATTATTAGCAATCCACCTTTTTATGATGAAAATTTCACTTCAACAGAAGAAAATCGAAATTTAGCTCGGTTTACCGAAGCACTTCCATTTGAAGATCTCGTAAAATATTCAGCGCAATTGCTTGCTGAAAAAGGTAGATTTTGCACGATTATTCCGTATAAAAATGAAGAAGAATTTATTCAACTAGCTTCAGAAGTAAACTTATATCCGCAGAAAATCACACGAGTTCGCGGCAATGAAAACTCACCACTAAAGAGAAGTTTACTTCAATTTGGATTTGAAAAAACACTTATCAAAACTTCAGAATTAATTATAGAAATTGATCGCCACGTTTACACCGAAGATTATAAAAACTTAGTAAAAGATTTTTATTTAAAAATGTAGCCGATAATATTGCTCTCTTTTTAAGCTTTCCTTAAATTTACCCATAAATTTTTAAGAATTTCAAAAATAGTTTATGGCAGATTTATTTCAAGCTCCAGATTATTACCATATAGACGACTTACTTACCGATGAACATAAAATGGTTCGTGATGCAGCTCGCGACTGGGTAAAAAGAGAAGTATCACCTATTATCGAAGAGGCAGCACAAAAAGCAGAATTCCCTAAATCAATCGTAAAAGGTTTAGCAGAAATTGGTGCTTTTGGTCCTTATATTCCAGAAGAATACGGAGGTGCCGGGTTAGATCAAATTTCTTATGGTTTAATCATGCAAGAAATTGAACGTGGGGATAGTGGTGTTCGTTCAACCGCTTCAGTTCAATCCTCGTTGGTGATGTACCCTATTTGGAAATACGGTAACGAAGAACAACGTAAAAAATACCTTCCTAAATTAGCTACGGGAGAATTTATGGGAAGTTTCGGATTAACCGAACCCGATCACGGATCGAATCCCGGTGGAATGATCACTAACTTCAAAGATAAAGGCGATCATTATTTATTAAATGGCGCTAAAATGTGGATTTCCAATGCTCCATTTTGTGATATCGCCGTGGTTTGGGCTAAAAATGAAGAAGGCAGAATCCACGGTTTAATCGTAGAACGCGGGATGGAAGGGTTCACCACTCCAGAAACGCACAATAAATGGTCACTTCGTGCATCTGCTACTGGAGAGTTAATCTTCAATGACGTAAAAGTGCCGAAAGAAAATTTACTACCTAACAAAACCGGATTAGGCGCTCCACTTGGTTGTTTAGATTCTGCCCGCTATGGAATTGCTTGGGGAGCGATTGGCGCAGCTATGGATTGTTATGATACCGCTTTGCGTTATGCTAAAGAGCGTATTCAGTTTGACAAGCCAATTGCTAGCTATCAGCTTCAGCAGAAAAAATTAGCAGAGATGATTACTGAAATCACCAAAGCACAATTAATGGCTTTACGCTTAGGCCAATTAAAAAATGAAGGGAAAGCTACTTCTGCTCAGATTTCGATGGCAAAACGTAACAATGTAGATATGGCGATTAAAATTGCCCGTGAAGCCCGACAAATTTTAGGAGGAATGGGAATCACCGGTGAATACAGTATTATGCGACATATGATGAATTTAGAAAGCGTAATCACCTATGAAGGAACTCACGATATCCATTTATTAATTACAGGATTGGACATTACAGGAATTTCAGCTTTTAAATAATTTACAATAATGATGTGATGCTGAAACAAGCCTGCCTGACGGACGGGAAGGTCCAGCATGACAAAAAAACCATAAGCTTCGACAGATTTAGTAGATCTAAATCAAGAAAGCAAATCGAAACAAGGGCAGCGTTTACAGCGTTTGCCCTTTTTTAAATATTTCTCACAGCATTTCTTTTTTAGCTTCACATCTTTTTTGGGCAAAACGTCTTCTGCACGCAAAATACCTTTTGATTGATCGGAATAAAAAATAAGAATATTCAATAGCATAAATCAAAGACCCTTAAAAATCCATTATTTATAGATGAAACTATCGTTAAACTTTCATTTGCATTTTAATAAACAAGAATCGCGCCTTATTTTTGCATAAAATTTAGAGTATGAGCATTATCCGCATTGAGCAAGCTACTAAAGAACTACGTGAAAAGTTACTGAATCATTCTTTATACGAAAAAATTCAGACGCCTAAAGATCTTCAGGTTTTTATGGAACACCATGTTTTTGCCGTGTGGGATTTTATGTCGCTACTCAAAGCACTTCAGTCTAAATTAACCAATACTAATTTCCCATGGTATCCTGTTGGCAATCCTGAAGTTCGCTATTTAATAAATGAAATTGTTTTAGCAGAAGAAACCGACATCAACCTCTACGGAAATCGCCAAAGTCATTACGAAATGTATTTGGATGCGATGAAAAAAGGTGGTGCCAGTACCAAAGCTATTTCAAAATTTATGGAGCAGATTCAGCATGGTACCGATATTTATTTAATTATTGCCGCTTCAGATTTGCCCATTAGTGTAAAAAAATTCATCAAGTTTACTTTTGAAACTATTTATACCAATCGCCCTCATGTAATTGCTGCAGCTTTCACCTTTGGGCGGGAAAATTTGATTCCTGCCATGTTTAATTCAATTATCACCAAAATTCAAGAGCAATTTCCAGAAGAAGATTTAAGGTTATTCAAGTATTATTTTGATCGCCATATTGAATTAGATGAAGATGAGCACGGTCCGATGGCCCTAAAAATGATTGAAGAGCTTTGTGAAAATGACGAACAAAAATGGCAAGAAGTAGAAGAAGCCTCCCTAAAAGCATTGGAAAACCGAATTGTATTGTGGGACGGGATCGAAGAAGAAATCATTCAACAAAAAGTCATTGTCTAAAATTCTTTCCATAATATTTACTGCTCTTTATTTGGTGGCGATGCTTCAACCCGTCGAACCCATCTTACAGTATTGCTTTAACTACAATTACATCGTAGAGGTACTTTGCGTAAACAAAGACAAACCACGTTTAAATTGTAACGGAAAATGTTATTTAATGAAGCAACTTCAAAAACAGAATGATGATAATTCCCCTACAAAAACACAAAACATTCAACTAAAGAATTATCCAATTGGTTTTATAGAAATTGCTGAAATCAGCCAACCTCAACACTTCAACTTTAATAGTAAATCGGATTACTTTTACCTTAATTATTATTCTTTTTTAAGCGAAAATATTCCTTTTCAACCGCCACAAGCTTAATTGTTCTTTCAATTTTAAATGCTGAAAACATTTCGGCA
The DNA here is from genome assembly GCF_902499555.1 of Mesonia oceanica. Classification (GTDB taxonomy): domain Bacteria; phylum Bacteroidota; class Bacteroidia; order Flavobacteriales; family Flavobacteriaceae; genus Mesonia; species Mesonia oceanica. Next base: position 177,649 of record NZ_CABVMM010000003.1, on the reverse strand, counting down.
TCCAAATTACATTTACGCAATGGTAAACTTCTGTTTCAAATTCAATAAAAAGCAGAAAATAAATTATATAACTTTTAAAAATTCAATTCATGAAAAATATTTTATGGTTAGGTATGGCATTATTTTGTCTTCACCTTAACGCACAAGAAAACAAAAAAGAAGAAAATTTATGGAGTGCTCATCGAGCTAGTAGTCACGCACCTATTGGAGTGATGGGCGACCACACCCATCACAAAGGAGAATTTATGGTTTCGTATCGCTATATGACTATGCAAATGCAAGACCTTCGCTACGAAAGTGATGATGTAAATGAAGAGTTCGTGTATCAAAATTACATGACCGCACCACAAGAAATGATGATGGGCATGCATATGTTGGGAGCAATGTACGCACCTTCTGATGGATTAACTTTTATGGTGATGGCCAATTATATTACTAACGATATGGATTTAACCATGCGAATGTCCAACGATATGGGAATGGCAATGGATACAGATTTTTCTACAAGCTCTTCCGGTTTTGGTGACGTGAGCGTGAGTGCATTAGTAAATTTAATGAACAAAAACCAACAAGCCCTACACGCAGAATTTGGCATTGGCATCCCAACTGGTTCTATCGATGAAAAAGATGAAACCGCCATGTCCAACGGTGAAGAAGTAATTTTACCTTACCCAATGCAAATTGGTTCTGGTTCTTTTTCAACTAAATTGGGAATGACCTATTTGTGGCAAACTGAAAAACTAAGTGGTGGAGCGCAAGCCAATGCTAAGTTTTTCTTGAATGAAAACGATAATGACTACCGCTTAGGGAATCAATACCTAGCAACTTCTTGGTTAGCTTTAGATGCTACTGAAAACTTCAGCTTTTCAGTAAGAGCCGAAGCTAATTACACAGAACAAATTGAAGGAAACAATCCGGTATTAAACCCGATGATGGTAACGACTGCCAACACCAGCAATAGTGGAGGCATGCAATTGAATTATGCTATTGGCGGAAATTACTATTTCACAAAAAATACTTTAAAAGGATTACGCTTTGCTGCGGAAGTAAAATTACCGGCTTATCAAGAACCTAACGGAGTTCAGCTAAAACAAAAATATTCGGTTACATTAGGGACTCAATATTCGTTTTAGTTTTTAAAAGGATAAAATTAAATCTGCGAGACAGTATATATCTTGCAGATTTTTCTTTTACGTCCTAAAATTTCCGAACTATTAAAATCAAGAAAATAGTTGAGCGCATTATAAAATTATAATTCAGACCTACAAGGTTTCCAAAACCTTGCAAGAAAAAAAGGAAAGCCTTATCAAAATTTGATAAGGCTTTTTCCATTATATATTTATCAGAAAGTTTATTCTTCAGGAGCTAATTGCACTTTAAGCCCTGCTAATTCTTCGGTAATAGGAATTTGGCATCCTAAACGACTATTGTCTTCTACGTGAAAAGCTTCTGCAAGCATGGCTTCCTCATCGTCTTGCATTTCGGGCAATTCTGTATCGCTTAGTACGTAACATTGGCAAGAAGCGCACATAGCCATTCCACCACAAATCCCGATGGTTCCTTCCGGAGCTAGTTCGTAAGAACGAACTACTTCCATTAGATTCATATTCATATCGGTAGGTGCATCAATTTCGTGCGTTACCCCTTCACGATCGATGATGGTAATTTTTACGTCTTGTTCCATTAATCGATTGCTTTTACGACCGCTTTGGGAGCTTCTTTTTTGGTTCCATCGAAACCGGTTACTCCGCCAACCGTAGTATATTTCATCACGTATTTTTTATCGGGATAAATTTTCTTGTAAGCGCTTTGACACATCAAGGTCGCTTCATGAAAACCACAAAGAATCAATTTTAATTTTCCGGGATAGGTATTCACATCTCCAATGGCATAAACCCCGGGAATATTGGTTTGGTAATCTAGCGCATTATCTACTTTGATAGCGTTCTTTTCTATTTCTAGCCCCCAATCAGCAATTGGCCCGAGCTTTGGAGAAAGTCCGAATAATGGAATAAAATGATCTACCTCAAGCTGAATTTCTTCGGTAGCTTCACTTTTCTTTTTGATGATTACAGAAGCAAGGTGACCGTTTTCGTCGGCTTGTAAACCATCTACTTCTCCAGGGGTAATTAAATTAATCTTTCCAAGATCTTTTAATTCTTTTACTTTCTCTACAGAATCTAATGCACCACGAAATTCGTTTCTACGGTGAACTAAAGTTACTTCTTCAGCCACATCGGCTAAAAATATACTCCAATCTAAAGCCGAATCACCTCCACCGGCAATGATCACTTTTTTGTTTCGGTACACTTCCGGGTCTTTCACCATATAAGCCACTCCTTTATCTTCAAAATTTGCGATGTTTGGAATCGGTGGTTTTCTTGGCTCAAAACTTCCTAATCCTCCTGCAATAGCTACGATAGGCGCATTATGCTGAGTTCCTTTATTAGTGGTTACCAAAAAAGTATCGTCTTCTAATTTTTCAATAGTTTCTGCTCTTTCAGCTAAGGTAAAACCAGGCTCGAAAGATTTGATTTGTTCCATTAAATTATCGACTAAATCTCCGGCCAACACTTCCGGAAAACCGGGAATATCATAGATAGGTTTTTTAGGGTATAATTCTGCACATTGTCCGCCGGGTTGCGGTAATGCATCTATTAAGTGACATTTTAGTTGAAGTAATCCTGCTTCAAAAACAGTAAAGAGGCCGGTAGGTCCGGCTCCTATAATTAATATATCTGTCTTAATCATAAATTTTATTTCTTAAGATACGAGATGCGATATTAACTTTTAAGACTCAGTTAAAAAATGACAATCATCAGCTTTCAGAAAAATCTTAAGCTTCAATATTGATTACTTTTTCTATTTGCGGAGCGTATTTTTTGATAGTCATTTCTACTCCAGATTTCAGTGTCATTTGGTTCACACTGCAACCTACACAAGCACCTTCTAAACGTACACGAACAACATTGGTTTGTTCATCTATTTCAATTAAAGAAATATCGCCTCCATCATTTTTTAAAAACGGACGGATTTCATCTAATGCTTTCTCTACGTTTTGCTTTAAGTCTTTGCTAATCGTCGTCATATCTCTATTTTTTTACGGCACTGCAACCTGCCATTGTTGTAATTTTAATAGCTTCTGTAGGCGGTATATTTTCGTTTCTCTTTACCGTCTCTTCTACTACATTTCTGGTGATATCTTTTAAAGCATCAGCAATTGGCGTATCTTCCTGCAAGGCTGCAGGACGACCAATATCTCCGGCTTCACGTACACTTTGAACTAATGGAATTTCACCTAAAAATGGAACTTCTAAATCGTCTGCTAAATTTTTAGCGCCTTTTTCGCCAAAAATATAATACTTATTTTCAGGCAATTCAGCTGGAGTAAAATACGCCATATTTTCAATAATACCTAATACCGGCACATTAATACTTTCTTGCTGAAACATCGCTACTCCTTTTTTTGCATCGGCTAAAGCTACATTTTGCGGTGTACTTACAATCACCGCTCCTGTAATGGGCATAGATTGCATAATAGAAAGATGAATATCTCCTGTTCCCGGAGGAAGATCTACTAAAAGAAAATCTAACTCTCCCCAATCGGCATCAAAAATCATTTGGTTTAAAGCTTTTGCTGCCATTGGCCCACGCCAAATTACCGCTTGATTAGGCTTGGTAAAAAAGCCTATAGAAAGTATTTTCACTCCGTAATTTTCTACGGGTTTCATTTTAGATTTTCCATCTACATTTACCGATAGGGGTCTTTCTCTTTCTACATCAAACATAATGGTTGCAGAAGGCCCGTAAATGTCGGCATCCAGTAAGCCTACTTTAAAGCCCATTTTAGAAAGACTCACGGCTAAATTTGCCGTAACAGTAGATTTACCAACACCTCCTTTACCCGAAGCGACCGCCACAATATTTTTAATTCCCGGAATTGGTTTTCCTTTAATTTCTGGAGCTTTATTTTTAGGAGCATCTACCCTAATGTTTACTTTCACTTTTGCTTTTTCGTAAACATGCTTGTGAATAGCTTTCATCACATCTACTTCTGCACGTTTTTTAATGTGCATAGCAGGAGTTTTCAGTACTAAATCCACTTCAACCTCATCTCCAAAAATATTGACGTTTGTTACAACGTCTGCTTCTATCATATTTTGCCCTTCACCGGAAACACTAATGGTTTCCAAGGCTTTTAAAATATCTTTCTTATCTAATTTCATATAGAAATTTTCTTTTCTTCTTACTTAGAATTATTCTAAAGTGCAAATATACGGGATAGCAATGTAATTTTGAAGTTCATCTATTGAATTTATCGATGCTATGTATAAGGCTTATCAATTTTATTCTGAAAGTATTTCCGGTTCCCACAAAACCTCTTGGAAATTTTGAATTTGGTTGTCTTTTACTTGAACACCTTCACTTTCTAAAAGTTGTTGCATTAAATTGGTTCCTGAAAAATGATGCTTGCCGGTAAGCACTCCTTTTCTATTGACCACCCGATGCGCAGGAACATCTTCCCGCTCCCCTGCACCATTCATCGCATAACCTACCATTCTAGCACTTTTTGCAGCACCTATAGCCTTGGCAATGGCTCCGTAAGTAGTTACTTTTCCGTAAGGAATTTGTCGGGCAACTTGGTAAACCTTTTCAAAAAAGTTAGCAGAAGTACTCATGAAAAAGGCTTAAAAATTCTAATTAAGGTGATAATCACCAAGACAAGCATCAAACCAGCCATAAAATAATTAGAATATTTACTGAAAGATTGGGTATGTTTTTCAATTTTAGCAAAACCTATTACGTAACCATAAAGAGTGGCAAAACTCCCCATAGCAGCAGCAAAAGCAAAAATCACCATATCTACCATATCGTAACCTCCTTTTTCAGGAGAAAGGGCAGTACTCAAAGCGACAAAATAAGGAATAGGAAATACGTTAAACAATGCAATCGTCAATCCTTTTAAATAACTTTTACCGGAATCTCCCTTTTTACTGGTTTTTACTTTTTTGTTCTTTTTTGCTTGAATAAAGAAATAAATCATCAATAAAAGAAAAATAACTAATCCTGCCCGAAGCAACATTTTATTGACATAAGGATGCCCTAGAATATACTTGGAAAGCATAATTGCCAAAAAAGATTGAATAAGCACAATGGTACACGAGCCTAAAGCAACAAAAATCCCGCTACGTTTACCTCTTTCTAGACACGATTTGGCGACCGTCATATTTACTAATCCCGGAGGAATCACCCCACCAAGTGCTGCTAAAAAAGTAAATAAAAAGAGCTTCGATTCTTCCAAGGTTGAATTATTTTATGCGAAATTGAATATACGTAATTCTTTTATTTTCTTCAAGGTACTGTTTTTCGTAAAAAGTTTGAATACCAATCACTTCTTCGGGTGAATATTCATTTTTGTAAACGTCGTGATTCGCATGTAAAATTTCGTGTCCTTCCCCGTGTAGCAACCCCAAGGTATAACCGTGCATAAATTCGCTATCAGTTTTTAAATTGACTACCCCGTCTGGTTTTAAAATCTTTTTATACTTCTGAAGAAATTCAGAATTGGTCAATCTATGTTTAGTTCGCTTGTATTTTATTTGTGGATCTGGGAAAGTAATCCAAATTTCATCTACTTCACCTTCAGCAAAAATCTGATCTACCAATTCTATTTGGGTTCTTAGAAAACCTACATTCGGCATTTCTTCTTCCAATGCTGTTTTTGCACCTCTCCAGAAACGGGCACCTTTAATATCGATTCCCAGAAAATTCTTTTCAGGATATTTTTCAGCCAAACCTACGCTATATTCACCTTTTCCGCAGCCAAGTTCTAAAACGATGGGTAAATCATTCTTAAAAAAATCTTGAGCCCATTTTCCTTTCAACTTAAAATTACCATCAACAATTTCATTCCTAGTTGGTTGTACAACATTGTTAAAAGTTTCGTTTTCTTTAAACCTTTTTAATTTATTTTTACTTCCCACGGATATTATTTAATATTTTGGTAAAATTAAATAAAATAAAGCAGAGGTAAATACGCTATCTTTGATTATGGCGAAAAAAAAGATTTTAGTTGCACCGTTAAATTGGGGATTAGGCCATGCGACCCGTTGCATCCCCATCATTAAGGCTTTAGAAATCAATAATTTTGAACCTATCTTAGCCTCAGACGGGAGTGCTTTAGCCTTATTAAAGAAAGAATTTCCTCATTTGAAGTTTTATGAGCTTCCTTCTTATAACATTAAATACGCCAGAAAAGGTTTTTTCTTTAAGTCGAAATTGTTTTTTAAAAGTTATAAGATTTTAAAAACAGTAAATAACGAAAGGAAAATCACTCTTGAGATTTATGAAAAGGAAAAAATTAGTGGAGTTATTTCTGACAATCGATTAGGTGTGTTTTGTAAATTTGTCCCTTCGGTTTTTATAACGCATCAATTAAATGTATTAACCGGAAAGACAACGTATTTCAGTTCTAAAATTCATCAATTTTACATTAAAAAATTCAAAGAATGTTGGATACCTGATTTTGCCAAATCTCCTAATCTTAGCGGGAAATTAGGTCATTTAAAAAAAGAATCGCAATTCAACCTTAACTATATTGGAGCTTTAAGCCGTTTCGAAAAAAAGGAATTACCTATTGAATATGATTTGATGATTTTACTTTCGGGTCCGGAACCTCAACGCACTTTACTCGAAGAAAAACTTTTACTGGAATTTAAAGATACCGACAAGCGAATCATTTTTGTAAGAGGCGTAGTAGAAGAGGTACAAACCAAAGGCACTATTGGTAATATCACAATTTTTAATTATTTAAGCGGAAAAGATTTAGAGGAAGCCATTAATAAAAGTGAAGTTATCCTATCACGTTCAGGCTATACTACGTTGATGGATATTGCTAAGCTGAAGAAAAAAGCTTTTTTTATCCCGACTCCCGGTCAAACGGAACAAGAATACTTAGCGAAAAGACTAAAAGAAAACAGAATTGCACCAAGTTGCTCTCAACACAGGTTTAAGGCTGAAAAATTAAGGGAAGTTAATTTTTACAGCGGATTAAGTTTTAGCAGTACTGGTTTGGACTGGAGCTCTTTGTTTAGACTTTTCTAAAGTAAAAGAAAATTCACTCCCAACGCCAAAATCACTTTCTACATAAATTTTTTCGTTGTGCGCTTCTAAAATATGCTTCACAATGGCCAAGCCGAGTCCGGAACCTCCTTCTTTACGAGATCCACTTTTATCTACTCGATAAAACCTTTCAAACAATCGCGGAATATTTTTTTGTTCGATCCCTTCTCCATTATCAGTAATTCTTACAATTACTTTATTTTTTATTAAGTCTTCAATACTCACTTCAGTAGTCCCTCCTATTTTTCCATATTTAATGGAATTAACCACTAAATTGGTAATCACTTGCTGAATTTTCTCTTTATCCGCATAAATATAAATAGGTTCTTCATAATCGAGATCGAAGGTTAATGAAATGTTCTTTTTGGCAGATTTCATTTCAAATAAATCGAATACATTTTGAATAACTTCAATAATATCAAATTCTTCTTCCCGTAAATGAAGTTCACCCGCTTCCAATTTGGTAATCATATCTAAATCTTTTACAATATAGATAAGTCTATCCAAACCTTTACTTGCTCGGTTTAAATATTTATCACGTACTTTTTTATCTTTTATGGCCCCGTCAATTAATGTAAGTATATAGCCTTGAACAGTAAATAATGGAGTTTTTAATTCATGAGAAACATTTCCCATAAATTCTTTTCGGTAATTTTCTCGGATTTTAAGGGCTTCTATTTCCAGTTTTTTTCCTTCAGCAAATTTTTCAACCTCTCTAGTCAATGTTGCCATATCGGTAGTGACTTGCTGTTTTTGAAGGGAAGAGGATTCTAAAAGTGAAACATTATCGTAGACCGCTTTTACGCGTCGGTAGATAAAATGTTCAATCCTTAATTGAATAATCAAAAAGGCAAGACAATAGCATAAAACAAAGAAAACTGCTGTATGAATAAAAGAAAAGTTTGCATAAAAAACCTGATATGCCGCTAATGCACCAGTGGTAAAAAGGGTAATAAATAAAGATGTATAGAATGCAAACTTATATGATCTTTTAAACTCTTTCGCCATTAAACTACAAACTTGTAACCTACTCCTTTTACGGTTTTAAACTTTTTATCTCCAATTTTCTCCCGAAGTTTTCTAATATGAACATCTATCGTTCTACCGCCAACCACAACTTCGTTACCCCAAACATTGTTTAAAATATCTTCTCTTTTAAACACTTTACCGGGATTAGAGGCTAATAATGAAAGTAATTCAAATTCTTTTCGTGGCAAAATGATTTCCTCTTTTCCTTTGATTACTTTGTACTCGTCACGATCTATCACAATTTCACCAACTTCCATCACATTACTTTCCTCACCTTCTGAACGACGGCGTCTTAATAAGGCTTTTACTTTGCTTAAAAGTAATTTAGGTTTAATGGGCTTAGTAATATAATCATCTGCTCCGGCATCAAAACCGGCCACTTGAGAATAATCTTCTCCTCTTGCGGTCAAGAAAGTAATGATTGTATCTTGAAGTTCTGGTATTTTTCTAATCTGCTCACAAGCTTCTATACCATCCATTTCTGGCATCATTACATCTAAAATAATGAGATCAGGCTTTTTCTTTTTAGCCATTTTCACGGCTTTTGCACCATTATCTGCGGTAACCACCGTATATCCTTCAGAAGATAAATTGTATCCTACAATTTCTAAAATATCCGGCTCATCATCTACTAGTAAAATGGTAATCTCTTGCTTTTCCATGTGTAAAAAACTTAAAAATTGATCGGCGTAAAAGTAAAGATAATATTAAAACACCTAAGTTAACAAATCTTTTATAGTCATAACATTAATAACAATTTAATAACATACTTCGGGTTTATTCTTAACCACAAGCTAACACTTATTGAAGCCTGCTTAGTTTCCTTTGCAACGAAAAGTAAAAGTAAATGAAACGAATTTTTAGTATTTTAATCTGCTTAGTATCCGTGATATCATATTCACAGGAGAAAGGCTCTATTGCCGGGAAGATCACCGACAAGGAAACAGGAGATCAACCGCTGCCATTCGCAAACGTCACTATTAAAAACACCAGTAAAGGAACTACTTCCGATTTTGATGGTCTTTATGAAATCAACACTATCGACCCAGGAACCTATACCGTTGTGTTTAGTTTTGTAGGATATGAAACTTTAGAAGTACCTAATGTAAAAGTAGTGGCTAACAAAGTAACCGAAGTAAATACCGGATTAGGAGCTAGTGCTGCTGCGTTAGATGAAGTGATGATCACTACAGTTGCCAGAAGAGATTCTGAAACCGCACTTCTTTTAGATCAAAAAGACGCTTTAGAAATTAAAACAGCCATTGGTGCTCAAGAACTTGCCCGTAAAGGAGTAAGCAACGCTGAGGGAGCTCTCACCAAAATTTCAGGTGTAAGTAAACAAGAAGGCGAAAAAAACGTATTTGTTAGAGGTTTAGGAGATCGCTATAATTTCACGTCCCTTAATGGTTTACCACTTCCCTCTGACGATCCAGAATACAAAAACATAGCCTTAGATTTTTTCTCATCAGATATTATTAATAGCGTAGGAGTAAATAAGACTTTCAATGCAAGTAACTACGGTGATGTAGCAGGAGCATTGATAAATATTACTTCTAAAGAACTATACAAGAAAAGTATATTACAAATAGGCTTAGAAACAGGTTTTAACAGTCGTGCTGTAAACCAAAATTTTAAGTTACCACAAGGAGCTTCTTGGTTTGGTACAGGTATGAAAAAAGGCGTTGCTCCCATTAACAGCTTAGAAAATTATAATTTTTCTAACTCTTACAACCCTGATCAAAGCCAAAAAAACCCAATAAATAGCGGTATATCTTTACAAGCTGGCAGAAAACTTGATTTTGAAAATGGAAATACCCTAAAAGGATTACTTATAGGATCTGTAGCCAACAATTATGTTTACCAAGAAGGGAATACAAAACAAATCAATGCGCAAGGCTTACCTTTAAGAGATTTAGACTTTAAAAAATATTACTATAACGTATCCCAAATATTAATGGGTAATATTTCTTACGGACATCAATATGGATCCATAAGTTATAATTCATTATTCCTTCACAATAACTCTCAAAATTTGGGTGAATATGCTGGTCAATCTGCTAATATTTCAGAAGAAGTAGGCGATTCAGCCTATATCCTAAGACAACAAATAAACGACAATGTAACTTTTGTAAATCAAATACTAAGTAATTTTGAAGTGAATGATCGCTTTGAAGTAAATTTAGATTTAGCTTACAACACCACCCGTAGTGATGAGCCAGACCGAAGACAAAATACATTTGTAAATGACGGAACAAATTATCGTACAGCGGTAGGAACACCAGCTTACAACCATCGATTCTTTTCAAAACTTAAAGACGATGAAATAGCAGGTAATCTTAAGTTTGACTATCAATTTGGAGGAGAAAGTGCTGATGAGAGTAAAGGTGTTTTAAGTTTTGGCGCCAACTATCGTAAAAATGAACGTCGTTTCGACTTTATACAGTTTAACCATGATTTTGGAAGTCCAATTAATATTGACCTTTCCAATATTGATGGTGTATTCAATCAACAAAATCTAGATGATAATGTATTCCGTTTAGTTACCAGTAATGGTTTCGGTGCCGATTTTAATCCTTTAGCTCCTTTCTTCTATGAAGGAGACAAAACAATCTATGCAGGTTTCGCCAGTGCTTCTTATAATTTCACAGAGAATTTTTCGGCTAATTTAGGTTTACGTTATGAAAATTTAGACCAATGGGTGAATTGGAATACAAATCTTTCCAGTAGTGCTTTTAGTCGAAATGTAGATCCTGCACAACTTAAAGAAAATTACTTGTTACCGAGTTTTAACTTAAAATACAATTTAAGCGAAGATGGTATTTTAAGACTTGCAGGAAGTAAGAGTTATATTTTTCCACAGTTTAAAGAAGTTGCCCCATTTGTTTATGAAGATGTAAACTTCGCAAGTTTCGGTAATCCACAACTTACGCCTTCAGACGTATACAATATAGATGTAAAATACGAATATTATTTTAGCTCCTCTGAACTTGTATCTTTAACCGGGTTTTACAAAGAAATTATAGACCCTATTAGTAGGATAGAGGTAAATTCAGCAGCCAACCAACTTTCCTATATTAATTCAGGAGATAAAGCAACTATAGCTGGAGTTGAGTTAGAGTTAAGAAAAGATATTTTCAATGTTGAAGAAAATGAAAATAACAGCTTCTCTCAAAATCTGTCTTTTGGTATTAATGCCTCTTACTTATATTCTCATCAAGATCTAAAAGATCCATCTACTAATTTTACCAATAAGGAAGATAAATTACAAGGAGCTTCACCATTCCTTTTAAATACAGATCTAACTTTTAATTACAAGAAAAATAATTTTGAAATCACTCCTTCTTTGGTACTCAATTATTTTAGTGACAGAATATATTCATTAGGCGTACAACAGAAAGGAAATATTATGGAAACCGGAATCCCTACACTAGACTTTGTTTTACAATCTAAATTAACTGAGTCTTTAGGGATAAGTATTAAAGCAAGAAATTTAATAGATCCTAATTTCGAGCTTACACAAGAAAATATTGAAGGGGAAGAAACTGTAATTAATACGTTCAAAAAAGGAAGAATTTTTAGCTTAGGAATTAACTATAATTTTTAAAATTTTTTATAAATCAAATCTTTAATTTAAATTTAACAATGATGAAAAAGTTCAAATTTTATTTAACTTCTATGGCAATTGCAGCAATTTTTGCAGCTTGTTCAGATGACGACGACAACAATAGTACTCCAGATAACCCTAATGGAGAAGTTAGAGACGAAATAATTGCCTCTCAAGATGATCCAGATTTAGATCCTGAAGCATTATTTGGAGATGTAACAGGAAATGTTACTTTATCAGCTGATACCGAATGGAATTTAACCGGAGCTTTAGAAGTAAAGGAAAATGCTACTTTAACTATTGAACCAGGAACTGTTATACGTGCTGCCGCAGGTGGTACAGATGTATATATTGCAATTGAGCAAGGCGCTAAGATCGATGCTCAAGGTACTGCTACAGAACCTATACTTATTACTTCTGCTGCTGCTAACCCAAGATCAGGTGACTGGGGGGGGTTAATGCTTGCAGGTTACGCTCCCATTAACACCGGAGATACTGCTGAAACAGAAGTTGCAGGGATAACCTATGGAGGTAATGATGCTGCCGATAACTCAGGTAAAATCAATTATCTTATCTTAGAATATACAGGTGCTCGAATTGGAGGTGAGCAAGAATTTAACGGTCTTACTTTATACGGAGTTGGAAATGGAACTAGTGTAAAAAACATCGTAATTAACAATGGTGATGATGACGGTATCGAATGGTTCGGTGGAACTGTAAATGTTGAAAACGCTTTAGTTATAAATGCTAAAGACGATTGGTTTGACTGGACTGAAGGATGGAACGGTGAAGGTACAAATTTCTACGGTCTTCGTCGTGTTGGATTTAATGATGTAACAGAAGATCCTAGAGGTATTGAAGCTGACAACAACTCTAACAACAATGATGCTTCTCCACGTTCTAACCCAACTATCACTAACTTAACTCTTCATCACCAATCTACCATCACAATGGCAGATATGATTAAAATTAGAAGAGGAAGTAGTGTAACTATTAACAATGGATTAGTTGCTATTGTAGCTGCAGAAGGTGAAGATGCAGGGGAAGCAAGCGATTTTATCGACTTAACAGACGGTTCAGGTCCTGCAAGTTCTATGACTGAAATTAATGTAAGCGCTATTGGTGATATCGACGCAACTGATATTAAAAATGAAGTAGGAGCTACCATTAATGTAACTCCTGGAAATACAGGAACTGATAAATCTATTTTTGATTGGGCTACCCAATGGGTTGGAGAGCTTCCTAACTTAATGGAGTAATCTCACTATAAGAATATCAATTCTCACAAAAGCCACCTTAATGGGTGGCTTTTTTTATTAAAAAAAAGTTATTAACCTACAGATAGTATAGTAACTAATCGGTATTTATTATATTTGTACATATATTTAATTTAAATATCTTTTTATGAAGAAAATTACACTTTTTTTTGCTCTTATGGTTACTTTTTTCTCCTTTGGGCAAACTCCTATTATTACGATGATAGCTGATGGCGACTGTTCTGGTGGAACCCCTAAAGTGGTAGAAATTTATGCTGACGGTACAGTAGATTTTTCTAACTACACGTTACAAAAATCTGCAAATGGAGGCGAATTTGGCTCTAACCTTAACCTAACTGAATTAGGTACAGTAACCGATGAATTTGTTTATCTCTATAAAGACGGAGAGACAGATGGTGGAGAATCTATTTTTGCTGCTGAATTCCCTTCAGCAACAAATACCCTAGCTACTACTTCTGATGCTGTAAACTTTAATGGTGATGACGCTATTAGAATAATTTTAGATAGTGACAGCTCTGTTGTTGACCAATATGGTAACGAAGAAGACGGTACTGGTACCGCTTGGGAATACAAAGATGGTTATGCAAAAAGAAATAATGGCTCTACTCCTAATGGTGCTTTTGTAGTCACAGATTGGACTTTTAACAATTCTGCTTTAGACGGACAAGGAAGCTGTCAAAGTGCTACAATTTTTGAAGATGTAATTGACATTGCTACTTACGAAACTACTGGAGAAGGAGGAGATGCTGCTTTAATAATCACTTCTCCTGCAGATGGTAATATTTTTTCACCAAGCACAACAGAAGTAACTGTAGAATTTGCTGTTTCTAACTTTACGATCTCTTCAAGTGCTACAGAAACAAACGGTGATGGTTATGTTCAATATAGTACTGATAATGGAGCAACATATATCAACAAGTTTGATGCTGAAAACATTGTATTAGCAGATTTAGAATCTGGTGATTATACCGTTATGATTCAATTAGTAGATAATGACGGAAATGAATTAGACCCTACTGTAGAAGATATGGTAACTTTCACCATAGCATCTTTAAATGAAGTTAGTACTATAGCTGAACTTAGAGCAGGTAATGATGAAGATTATTACAAATTAACAGGAGAAGCTGTGATCACCTATTTAAGAGATACTAGAAATCAGAAATATATTCAAGATGATACTGCAGCAATTCTTATAGATGATGCTGCTGGAATAATTACCGGAGAGTATAATATGGGAGACGCTATCCAGAATATTACGGGAACACTTTCAGATTATAATGGTATTTTACAATTTGTACCTTCTGAAGATATCGCTGCGGCAGTTTCTACAGGAAACACAGTAGCACCTCAAATAATTACCATAGCAGAATTCAATACCAACTATGAAGATTATGAATCTGAATTAATTGCTTTTGAGAATATCACTGTTAGTGACATTACTGATGGTAACGGAAATTTCCAAAGCGCAAAAAGCTATGAAATCTCTAATGGAAACGAAACTAGCATTTTGAGAACAAATTTCAGCGAGGCAGACTATATTGACAGTGCACTTCCTACAAGTACCATCAATTTAGTTGGTTTAGGTGCAGAATTTAACCAAACTGCTCAAATCTATCCTAGAAATTCTAATGATATAGATGCTAACTTAGCCACAAAAGCTAACGCTAAAACTAACTTTAGTCTTTACCCTAATCCAGCAAAAGGACAGGTAACTATCCAAACAGAATCTACAAATGCTATTCAAGTACAAGTGTTTGATATTCTTGGAAAACAAGTAATCGCTAAAAAAGTAAGTAATGGTAGCTTAAATATTTCTAGCTTAAATGCGGGAATATATTTAGTAAAAGTTTCTCAAAACGGAGTTGCTTCTACCAAAAAGTTAATCGTGAAATAATCTTATTTCATTCTTATAAATTTAAAGCGCCTCTTAGTAGGCGCTTTTTTATTTTCTATTTTTGCTGAAAATTTCAATCATAAATGAAACTGGAAGAACAACTATTCAACATTAAAAATGAAGATGACTTTCTGCAAACAGCGATTCAGGTATTTCAGTTTCAATATCAAAACAATTCGGTTTACCGAAAATTCTGCGATTTACTAAAAACAAATCCGGAACAAGTAAACTCCTTAGAAGAAATTCCATTTTTACCCATTGAGTTTTTTAAATCACACCTAATACTTTCTTCAACAAAAAAAATTGTAGAAACTTTTACGAGTAGCGGAACCACAGGAAACCTTACCAGTAAGCATGTTGTTACCGATTTAAGTCTTTACGAAAAAAGCTTTATCAATGCTTTTGAAGGTTTTTACGGACCTATTGAAGAGTACACCACCTTAGCCCTACTTCCCGCTTATTTAGAACGCAAAGGCTCCTCTTTAATCTATATGGCCAACTATTTCATAGAAAACAGTAACTATCCGGAAAGTGGCTTTTATTTAGATGAATTAGACGAGCTGGCGAGCATTTTGGAAAAACTCGATGCAACAGGAAAAAAAATACTGCTCATCGGCGTTTCTTTTGCTTTGTTGGATTTAGTAGAGAAACATCAATTCCACTTAAAAAACACAATTATTATGGAAACCGGCGGGATGAAAGGTAGGCGCAAAGAAATGATTAGAAAAGAACTTCATCAAATTCTAAAAATGGGCTTTGGTGTTGAAAGCATTCATTCAGAATATGGAATGACAGAATTACTATCGCAAGCCTACTCTAAAGGAAACGGAATTTTTCACTGCCCATCGCATATGCAAATCCTTCTTCGTGATCCTGAAGACGCGTTAAGCTATGTTCCTGATGGAAAAACAGGCGGAATCAACGTAATAGACCTTGCCAACCTTAATTCTTGCTCTTTTATCGCAACACAAGATTTAGGAAAAAAAATAAATAAAAATGCTTTTGAAATCTTGGGAAGATTTGACAATAGCGACATAAGAGGATGCAATTTAATGGTGCTTTAAGCTAACAATTGTTATTCTTATGTTAATCTCAAGATATTTTGTAATTCAAAGGGAATCTCTTCGTCTTATTAAGTGCTAAGATGAAGTTTTTTCATAATAGATTGGTTAGTTATTTAGAGAGCCCGGGAGTAGTTACCCGGGCTTTCGCTTTTTAAAATTATACCGCTCTAATAATATAGGTATTTTTCTTGCCCTTATTAATAATGATATATTTTCCGCTAATTAAATCTTCTGCAGTAATCGTATAATCTTCTTTCACTTTTTCTTTGTTAACAGATACCGAATTCTCTTTTAAAGCTCTTCTGGCTTCCCCGTTACTAGCTAAAAAATTGGTTTCTACAGCAAGTGCAGCAATCATATCCAATCCGGCTTCAACTTTAGACTTTTCTACATCAGCTTGTGGCACACCTTCAAAAACATCTAAGAAAGTTTTTTCATCTAAAGATTTTAAATCTTCTGCAGTACTTTTTCCAAACAAAACATGAGAAGCTTTAATGGCATTATCCAACTCTTCTTTAGAATGAACCATTTCGGTAATTTCTTCCGCCAAACGCTTTTGTAAAACACGTGCGTGAGGAGCCTCCGCATGTTCCGCAATTAAACTTTCTATTTCTTCTTTCTCTAAGAAAGTGAAAATTTTAATGAACTTTTCTGCATCTTCATCACTCGTATTAATCCAGTATTGGTAAAATTTGTAAGGAGAAGTTCTCTCTGGGTCTAACCAAACATTACCACCTTCAGACTTCCCAAATTTACTTCCGTCGGCTTTGGTAATCAAGGGTGAAGTTAAAGCAAAACCTTTTCCGCCACCAATTCTTCTAATCAATTCGGTTCCGGTCGTAATATTCCCCCACTGGTCACTTCCTCCCATCTGCAGCGTACATTTTTCAGCATTATATAAATGAAGAAAATCGTAACCTTGTACCAATTGGTAGGTAAACTCCGTGAAACTCATCCCTTCACTCGATTCTGAAGAAAGACGCTTTTTCACAGAATCTTTCGACATCATGTAATTTACGGTAATGTGTTTTCCCACATCTCTAATAAATTCAAGAAAAGAAAACTCCTTCATCCAGTCATAGTTATTCACCAATACTGCTCCGTTTTCTTCTTTCCCTGAAAAATCTAAAAATTTAGAAAGTTGCTTTTTTATTCCTTCCTGATTTTTATTTAAGCTTTCCTCATCCAATAAATTACGCTCTTGGGATTTTCCACTTGGGTCTCCAATCATCCCTGTGGCCCCACCAACAAGTGCATAAGGTTTATGCCCACAACGTTGAAAATGTGCCAATATCATGATGGGCACCATACTACCAATATGCAAAGAATCTGAAGTAGGATCAAAACCAATATAAGCAGAACGCATTTCTTCTGCTAAATGCTCTTCGGTTCCCGGCATTACATCGTGTAACATTCCTCTCCACTGTAATTCTTCTACAAAATTTTTGGCCATTTTAATCTAAATTTTACGTATTAATGTTGAATAATTTTCAGCTAATTCATTTTTATGCTGAAATTTTAATAGGTTTGACAAAGATAGGAGAAACTCAAAATTTTCCTATTCAGAAAAGCTTATATTTATACTATGATTCTAGTTACAGGTGCTACCGGATTAGTAGGTGTTCAATTGTTGGCAGATTTACTGCTGAAGGAAGTAAAAATAAGGGCTTTATACCGAACGGAAGCTAAAATTGCTTCCTCCCAAAAAATCATTCAGCAAAAATTAGGTAAACAAGCTGAAACACTTTTAACAAAAATTGAATGGGTGAAAGCCGATATTACCCGCATTCCCGAACTGACTGATGCTTTTGAAGGAATTGACCATGTATATCATTGCGCCGGACTTATTTCTTACGATCCCAAAGACTACAAAGCACTTAGAAAAATAAATATTGAAGGAACCGCCAATGTGGTCAATATTTCGTTAAGTAAAAACATTAAGAAATTTTGCCACGTAAGTTCTATTGCGGCACTGGGAAGCGAATTGAATAACCAAAAAGTAACTGAAAATTCTCCCCGAAATAACGAATTGGAATACGATAACTATTCCATTTGTAAATACGGAGCCGAAATGGAAGTTTGGCGAGCTTCTCAAGAAGGATTAAATGTGGTGATTGTAAACCCCGGGGTAATTATTGGGAGTGGAAATTGGAATACGGGCAGCGGACAAATTTTTAGCCGTATTGATAAAGGTTTAAGTTATTACCTTCCGCTTGTTACTGGTTTTGTGGCGGTGGAAGATGTTAGCTCAGCGATGATTAAATTAATGGAAGCCGAAATAAAAAATGAACGCTTTATTGTAGTGGGAGAAAATCTTTCTTTTAAAGAAGTGCAAGGCAAAATAGCAGAAGCCTTGAACAAACCTCAACCTACCAAAGCCCTACAACCCTGGATGGTATTTTTGGGCTGGATTTTTCAATCGATAGGCAGTTTTTTATTCAACACAAACAAAGAGATTACCAGAAAATCAATCAAAGCAGCTTTTAATAAAACATATTACGATCATACCAAAATAAAAACGGCTTTACCAACTTTCGAATTTACTTCTATTGATAAAGCCGTGAAAACTACTGCTGCTTTTTATGTGGAAGATCAACAGTAATTACCTAAGTATTGTCTTTAAAAAATAAAAATTCTTATCACACTGAGCAGAATCGGATTATTGATGCTGGGGCGCCTCCCGAAGAGTTTTTTTTTAATCCTCTTCCCAATCTTCCTTCACTTCTACTTTTTTAGTAAAACTTTTAAATTTCTCTTTTCCCTTTTCTAAATCTTTTTCTTCTTTAGATTGTTCCCTTTCTTTTTTCACCAAAGAATCCAATAAGGTTTTCTCCCGTTCCAATCTGGCTTGAACGCTATCGTAGATACGCTTGTTTACTTTAAAATTTTCAGCGTAATACGTAGTGCTTTTTACAAACTGCAAACTATCTACTTGGTATTTTTTAAAAATAAGGTCTTTGGTTTGTACGTCCCTTTTTTCAAACTCGATAGAAGACATACTTTCTGCTCCGTCAAGTTTTAAAAGATCTACCAATACATTTACCATCTTCGATTCAGGAATAAGGTTTTCTGGTTGTTCTGCTTTTTCAACATCCTGACAAGCAAAAAACCCAATGCATAAAAAAAGGTAAATAGTTTTAGAAAACTTCATTATCTATCAAATGTTAGACGTTCTGCATTTTTAACGTTTAAAACCTTAAAATTCTTGTACACCAAAGCTCCGTTAACAAACGTATGGGTAATTCTAGATTTAAAAGTGGTTTTTTCAAAAGGTGACCAACCGCATTTATAAAGGATATTGTCTTTTTGCACGGTCCAAGGTGCATTTAAATCAACCAACACTAAATCTGCTTTATAGCCTTCCCTAATATAACCACGCTTTTCAATCTCAAATAAAATGGCCGGGTTATGACACATTTTTTCTACAATTTTCTCTAAGGATATTTTTCCTTTATGATAAAATTCTAACATCGCAGGAAGTGCGTGCTGTACTAACGGCCCTCCACTTGGTGCTTTTGTATAAGGATTGTCTTTTTCTTCTTTGGTATGCGGGGCGTGATCTGTTGCGATCACATCCAGTTTATCATCCAGCAAAGCTTTTAATAAAGCTTCTTGATCTTTCTTGGTTTTAACAGCAGGGTTCCATTTAATTAACGTCCCTTTTTCTTCATACATTTCGTTATTGAACCACAAATGATGAATACAAACTTCTGCCGTGATCTTTTTATCTTTTAATGGCTTTTTATTGCTAAACAGCTCTAATTCTTTAGCTGTTGAAAGATGAAAAACATGCAACCTAGCTCCAGTTTTTTTGGCAAGAGCCACTGCTCTGGAAGAAGATAGGTAACAAGCTTTTTCGCTTCTTATTTCAGGATGGTAAATAATGGGGATATCATCTCCAAACTCTTCTTTATATTTGGCTAGATTATCTTGAATGGTCTGTTCATCTTCACAATGAGTAGCAATTAATAAAGGAGAATGTTTAAAGATTTCTTCCAGTACTTTCTCGTCATCTACCAACATATTTCCGGTAGAAGATCCTAAAAACAATTTTAAAGCGGCTGTATTTTTAGGATTTACTTTTTTAATCTCTTCTAAGTTATCGTTGGTTCCACCAAACATAAACGAATAGTTCGCGTAGGCCTTTTCTGCAGCAATAGCAAATTTTTCCTCCAGCTTTTCTATGGTCGTAGTTTGCGGGACGGTATTGGGCATTTCAATAAACGAAGTGATTCCGCCGGCAATAGCCGCTTTAGAACCGTGCTCGATATCTTCTTTATGGGTTAAGCCCGGCTCTCTAAAATGTACCTGATCGTCAATTACCCCGGGAAGTAAATGTTTTCCTTCCGCATCGATGATTTGTACATCTTGAGATTTTGCGCTAATAATATTGGCCACTTCAACAATCGTATCATTTTCAATATAAACATCACCTTCAAAGACTTTTCCTTCATTAATGATGTTGGCATTCTTTATTAAAATCTTTTTCATCTGCTTTTTTTAATTTTCTATTTTCAGATGTTACTCCGCAAATAAATAATTTTAAACTTAAACCTCTTTACCAAACAAACTTTTTAATTTCATTTTTATTACTCCAAAAACAGCTTCAGAAATAATATTACTACTTAGCTTAGATTCACCTTTGGTTCGGTCTGTAAATATAACAGGAACTTCTACAATATTAAATTTATGAAGATAAGCTTTAAACTTCATTTCAATTTGAAAAGCATAGCCCACAAACTGAATGGTATCTAAATTAATCTTTTCTAATACTTTTCTACGGTAACAAACAAAACCGGCGGTTGTATCCTGGATATTCATTCGGGTGATCAACTTCACATACTTAGAGGCAAAATATGACATTAATACTCTGTTCATAGGCCAATTAACCACATTCACCCCTTTTACATAACGTGAACCAATGGCTAGATCTGCTTCTTGCTTTACACAAGCATTATATAGCCTAATTAAATCATTGGGATTATGAGAGAAATCGGCATCCATCTCAAAAATAAATTCATAATCTCTTTTTAAAGCCCATTTAAAGCCATGAATATAAGCCGTCCCTAAACCCGATTTTTCTGTTCTTACCTCAAGAAATAATCGATCTTTATATTCTGATTGTAATTCTTCTACTTTACTGGAAGTTTGATCTGGAGAATTATCGTCTACCACCAAAATATCAAAAGATGCCCGCTGAGAAAATACGTTGCGTACGATACGCTCAATATTTTCAATTTCATTATATGTAGGGATAATTACGAGCCGCCTCGACATTTTGCCATTTTTGGCAAATGTAATTATTTTTAAGCTGTCTTATTTCAGAAATTGTACCTATTTAGTCTTAAATTTGCAGTAAAAATTGAAGTTGGAAGTTTTTACCAGAAATTACATTTCTAATGACTGGATTACGATTGTTTTCGTAATTATCCTGTTATTGCTGGCATTTTCTAAAAAGTTTTTTCAAGAAGACTTTTTTGATTTCTGGCGTATATTCAAATCCAACAAATATTTTACTTCCCATAAAAGGAGCCTTTCTGTTTTTAATTTATTTTCCTTTTTATTTTTTATAGCTCAAGGACTCTCCATCTCTTTAGGAATTTATTTTCTACTTAAAACTTTATCGCTATTACCTAGTGACACTTCAGACCTCATCATTTTCATACAGATTTACTTAGCATTTAATATTTTTATTGGAGTAAAATACCTAATTGAAAAAATTATAGGAGAAATTTTTAACATCAGTAATTTATTGGATAATTACCTTTTCTATAAAATCACTTATAAAAATTTCTTGGCGCTTGCAGTACTTCCTATATTATTAATATTGGCTTATTCTGTACTTTACATTAAGATTTTTTTATTTATAAGCGTAGGTATTTGGATAATAGCCAATATGGTAGTGTTAGCGAAATACTATTCTCAAAATCAAAAACTTATTTTAGGTAATTGGTTCTATTTTATTTTGTACCTTTGCACTCTCGAAATTGCACCGTATTTCATTTTGTTTAAAGTGATTACGAAAGTTTACTAATATCGAGCCAAAAAAGTCGCAACAATGAAAGTGAAAACAATTTTAATTTCTCAACCTGAACCAAAGGTTGAAAATTCTCCTTATGCTGAATTAGAAGAAAAGCAAAAAGTGAAAATTGATTTTATTCCTTTTATACACGTTGAAGGAGTAACTTCTAAAGAAGTACGTCAACAAAAAGTCGATCTTTCCCAATTTACTGCTATTATCTTAACAAGCAGAAACGCGGTCGATCACTTTTTCAGACTTGCTGAAGAAATGCGCTTTAAGGTGCCAGACTCTTTAAAATACTTTTGCCAGAGTGAAGCCGTTGCTTATTACCTACAGAAATATGTAGTATACAGAAAACGTAAAATTTATGTAGGAAAAAGAACCTTTCCTGAATTAATTCCTACTATTAAAAAATACAAAAACGAAAAGTTCCTACTGCCTTGTTCAGATATGTTGAAACCTGCCATTCCTAAACAATTGGATAAAGCCGGGGTAACTTGGAAAAAAGCAGTTTTCTATAAAACCGTAGTAAGCGATTTATCACACTTAGAAAAAGTATTTTATGATATTGTTGTTTTCTTTAGTCCTAGCGGAATTAAATCATTATTTGAAAATTTCCCAGACTTTAAGCAAAACAATACCAGAATTGCAGTTTTTGGGAATAGCACCATAAAAGCTGCTAAGGAGCATGGTTTAACCGTGAACATTAAAGCTCCCACTCCAGAAACACCTTCTATGACTATGGCCTTAGAGAAGTACATTAAAGAACAAAACAAAAAATAAATCGCTTAGATTAAATAATTACATGAAAAAAGGGCATTGAAAATTCAATGCCCTTTTTGGTTCAAACTTAAAAACCACTAAACAATAGGACCTCCTTTTAAGATCTCATCATTAGCGAAATCATCAAACTTTTCAAAATTATCTTTAAAATAAGAAGCTAGCAAACCAGCTTTCTTATCGTAAGCTTCTTTATCTTTCCACGTCTTCCGCGGATTTAATACTTCTACAGGAACATGAGGACATTCTGTTGGCATTTCGAGTCCAAAAATAGGATGCTGTTCAAAACTAACATCATCCAATTTACCTTCTAATGCTGCCGAGATCATAGCTCGTGTATATTTCAACTTCATTCTAGAACCGGTTCCATAAGGACCACCTGTCCACCCTGTATTGATTAGCCAAACATTTACTCCGGAAGCTTTCATTTTTTCACTAAGCATTTCAGCATACCTGGTTGGATGCAAAGGCATAAATGGTGCTCCAAAACAAGCTGAAAAACTTGGAATAGGCTCAGTAACACCTTCTTCTGTACCGGCAACTTTAGCGGTATAACCACTTATAAAATGATAAGCTGCCTGTCCCGGATTTAATTTACTGATAGGAGGCAAAACCCCAAAAGCATCTGCAGTTAAAAAGAAAATATTTTTTGTATTTTCCCCTACAGAGGGTTGCTGTATATTATCAATATGGTAAATGGGGTAACTTACTCTCGTATTTTGGGTAATGGTAGTATCTTCAAAATCTACTTCTCCATTTTCATCTAAAATAACATTTTCTAATATAGCACCGCGTTTAATCGCTTTATAAATATCTGGTTCCCCTTCTTCAGAGAGATTAATTACTTTTGCATAGCATCCTCCTTCAAAGTTAAAAACCTTATTATTAGGTGTCCAACCATGCTCATCGTCACCAATAAGTTTACGTTCAGGATCTGCAGAAAGGGTGGTTTTACCGGTACCTGAAAGGCCAAAGAAAAGAGCGGTATCATGATCATCACCTACATTGGCAGAGCAATGCATCGGCAACACATTATGATATATGGGTAAGATAAAATTTAGGGCAGAAAAAATACCTTTTTTAATTTCTCCGGTATATCCGGTTCCTCCTATAAGAGCTATTTTTTCACTAAAATTAAGGATTGCAAAATTGTGTTGTCTTGTTCCATCTGTTTCAGGATCCGCTTTAAACCCGGGGGCATTCACAATTAACCAGTCTTCTTGAAAATTTTCCAGTTCTTCCTCCTCAGGACGCAGGAACATATTATAGGCAAACATATTGCTCCAAGGATATTCATTAATTACCCGGATGTTCAATCGGTAATCTTGATCTGCACATGCATAAGCATCCCTTACATATAACTCTTTATCAGAAAGATACTGAGCGACTTTTTTATAAAGAGCATCAAATTTATCTTTATCAAAAGGAATATTAATGTTTCCCCACCATACTTCGTTTTCCGTAATTTCATCTTTTACGATAAAACGATCTAAGGGTGATCTCCCCGTAAACTCTCCTGTGTTCACTGCCAAAGCCCCAGAATTGGCTTCCACTCCCATATCCTTATCAATAGTAATTTGATGAAGTTCCTCTGGAGATAATTGATAATGAAAATCTGCTTTTTTTATTCCGTAATCGGACAACGAAAACGTTTTCGAAGTTACATTGTTTGAAAGCATAAAAATTAATTTGTTGTGTTTGTACAGCAAAAATAGAAATAAAACTTTTAAAGACTAATAAGTTTATAATTTTTATTTCTTGTTCATTCTCAACAAGTTAACAAATAACAACAACCAAGCCAAAATTAAAAGAAGTCCCCCTACTGGAGTTATAAAAGCTATACTTTTAAAAGAAACCCCCGTTAAAGCATAGGTTGACAACAAATAAATAGAACCAGAAAACAAGATAACCCCCACTAAAATCAAGTAAAACACAATGTTCTTAGTTTTTGAAGTAAAAAAAGAAGAATTGGCAACAATAAGCGCTAAAAACGCATGATAGAATTGATATCGCACTCCGGTTTCGTAACTTGTTAAGCTTTCTTCGCTTAAAACTTCTTTTAAACCGTGAGCACCAAAAGCCCCTAGAATAACAGCTAACATTCCCAAAACACATCCAAGAATTAATAGGTTTCTTTGCATGATTTATTTTTTTAAGTAAGATTTTATTAAGTAATTTGAAAGAACTACAAAATTAACCAAGTAATTTTAAACATGCGAAGAATATTATTGATTGGTGCAGGAAAATCTACCTCCTCACTCGTTAAATACCTAAAAGAAAAATCAGAAAAAGAACAACTTCAAATTATCATTGGTGATTTATCACTTGAAAATGCTGAGAAATTTGCAGGAAATCATCCCAATACAAAAGCAATTCAGCTAGATATTTTTAAAGCTGAAGAAAGGCAAACTGCTATCAAAGAAGCAGATATTGTTATTTCCATGCTTCCGGCACGTTTTCATATTGAAGTCGCCAAAGACTGTGTGAATTTCAACAAAAATTTAGTGACCGCTTCTTATGTGAGTGACGAAATGCAAGCTTTAGATGAAGAAGTAAAGAAAAAAGGACTCACTTTTATGAATGAAATTGGTGTAGATCCGGGAATTGACCATATGAGCGCCATGCAGGTAATCGACAGGATTCGAGAGAAAGGCGGAAAAATGCTACTCTTTGAATCGTTTACCGGTGGACTCGTAGCTCCGGAAAGCGACACCAATCTTTGGAATTATAAGTTTACGTGGAATCCCAGAAACGTAGTGGTTGCCGGACAAGGAGGAGCTGCTGTTTTTATGCAAGAAGGCACCTACAAATACATCCCTTACCATCGTTTATTTAGAAGAACCGAATTTTTAGAAATTGAAAACCACGGAAGGTTTGAAGGCCTCGCCAACCGTGATTCTTTAAAATACAGAAGTGTTTACGGACTTGATAACGTTAGAACACTTTACCGTGGGACCTTACGCCGAGTAGGCTTTAGTAAAGCTTGGAATATGTTTGTTCAATTAGGAATGACCGATGACACCTACACCCTACAAAATTCTGAAAATATGAGTTACCGGGAGTTTGTGAATTCTTTCCTTCCTTATTCTCCAACAGATTCAGTAGAATTAAAAACACGCTACAACCTCAAAATAGATCAAGACGATGTCATGTGGGAAAAGCTATTGGAGTTAGATATTTTTAATCCTCACAAAAAAATAGGAATTAAAAATGCAACTCCTGCCCAAGCGCTTCAAAAAATACTAGAAGATAAATGGACACTTGCTCCCGATGATAAAGATATGATTGTCATGTATCATAAATTTGGTTACGAAATAGATGGCAAAACCAGTCAAATCGACTCAACAATGGTACATATTGGAGAAGACCAAACCTATACAGCCATGGCAAAGACGGTTGGTTTACCGGTAGGAATCGCAACACTTAAAATTTTGAATAAAGAAATTACCACACCCGGAGTTTTAAGACCAATTACCAAAGAAGTTTACGAACCCATCTTAAAAGAACTCGCCGAAAACGGAATTGTTTTCCAAGAAAAAGAACGTGAGTATTTAGGCTATAATGTAGACAACGTAGTTGGATAGATTTTAAAAAATTCTTTCCGCTTCGAGATGAGCGACAAACTTTTAAGTTATCAAAAATGCTCGACTCCACTCTAAATCATAAACAAAAAAGCCTTCAACAAAAACAGTTGAAGGCTTTTCTTTATTTAGTATAAAACTCTTAATCTCTTCCTCCTAAAAATATTCCGATGAAGTAAAGCAAAGTTGCTAACGAACCAACTGCTGCAACTACATACGTTCTGGCAGCCCATTTTAAAGCATCTTTAGAATCTCCATATTCCTCTGGAGTTACTACATTTTCAGCTTTTAACCAAGCCAATGCTCGATGACTCGCGTCATACTCTACCGGCAAGGTGACAAAACTGAACAAGGTCCCCATCCCAAAAAGAATAATTCCCGCCAATAACACCATTTGCCCTAGATTAAAAGAAACTATTGCCATCAAAATAATACCTCCTATAATCACAAACTGACTAAAACGGGAAGCCACGCTCACCACCGGCACTAAGGCACTTCTCATTTTTAACCAACCATAAGCTTTAGCATGTTGTACCGCGTGACCGCATTCGTGTGCGGCAACCGCTGCTGCAGCCGCATTACGCTGACTGTAAACCGCCTCACTTAAATTCACCGTTTTCTTTTGCGGGTTGTAATGATCGGTTAATTGTCCCGGCGTCGAAATTACTTTCACATCGTAAATTCCGTTATCTTCTAACATTTTACGGGCAATCTCGGCCCCACTCATCCCATTTTGCAAATGGGTTTTCGAGTACTTTTTAAATTTCGATTTCAGCTTATGGCTCACATACCAACTTACCAGCATAATGAGTCCGATAAGCACATAATATCCCATCATAATTTTATCTTTTTCAGTTTTTTTATAGGATAAAATCAAAAATCTAGCCAAGTTAAATAAGTGACGTTTTGTCTTTTGGGCATCTCCCTGCGGGTCTGGCTGTTCGCTGTACCTGCCTGTCAGCAGGCAGGTCTTTTTATTCTCAATACCTTTCGACTAAGCCCGTCTTGAGCGAAGTCTAAAGACTCAAGGTCACAATAAAAAGCATGCCGTTACCATCCCTGATGCAAAAATTTAGAATATTAAAACCTTACGTAAACAATGATAAAACCCTTCCGACTTACTCCGCTGCCGCTCTATAAGCCACCTTCCTTGAAAGGGAAGGAACTTTTAGTTGATCTAAAATGTCAAGCTGAATTCTATCAAGATTTTTCTTCAAACTCTTCTTACTATTTCAGTATTTTTAAGATGGGATGCTAAAATAAACCTCCCTACCGATAGATTTATCATGAGGTCAAATATCCTGCAAGGTTTATAAAACCTGGTAGGTATCAATTCTAAAAAACCTACAACGTCAAAAAAACCTTGCAGGAATGCTCAACAAAATTCTGCTTTAATATTTACAAGATGAATTGAGGAAAATAAGTTCGACTATCTATAGGTAGGTTCAGTATCACGTAAAGAAACCTAAAAAAGTAAACTCCATATTGTCCTGCAAGGTTTATAAAACCTGGCAGGTATCAATTCTAAAAAAAACGAAAAGGTCAAAAAGACCTTGCAGGAATGCTCAACAAAATTCTGTTTTAATATTTGCTAGATAACTTGGTAAAAATAAGCTTATCCATCAATAGGTAGATTCAGTATCACGTAAAAGAAACTAAAAAAGTAAGCTACATATTGTCCTGCAAGGTTTACAAAACCTGGTAGGTATTAATTAAAAAAAAAACCTACAAGGTCAAAAAAGACCTTGCAGGAATGCTCAACGAAATTCTGTCTTAATATTTGTAAGATGAATTGAAGAAAATAAGCTCGACTATCTATAGTTAGGTTCAGTATCACATAAAGAAACTAAAAAAGTAAACTACAAATATCCCGCAAGCTTTATAAAACCTGGTAGGTATCAATTCTAAAAAAAAACCTACAACATCAAAAAAACCTTGCAGGAATGCTCAACGAAATTCTATTTTAATATTTGCAAGATGAATTGAGGAAAATAAGCTTGCCCATCTATAGGTAGGTCCTGTATCACGTAAAAGAAACTAATAAAGTAAACTACAAATATCCTGCAAGCTTTATAAAACCTGGTAGGTATCAATTCTAAAAAACCTACAAGGCCCAAAAAGACTTTGCAGGAATGCTCAACGAAATTCTATTTTAATATTTGCAAGATGAATTGAGGAAAATAAGCTTGCCTATCTATAGGTAGGTTAAGTATCACGTAAAGAAACTAAAAAAGTAAACTACAAATATCCCGCAAGCTTTATAAAACCTGGTAGGTATTAATTCTAAAAAACGACAAGGTCAAAAAAGACCTTGTAGGAATGCTCAACGAAATTCTGTTTTAATGTTTAAAAGATGAATTGAGGAAAATAAGCTTGCCCATCTATAGGTAGGTCCTGTATCACGTAAAAGAAACTAAAAAAGTAAACATCATCCTGCAAGGTTTATAAAACCTGGTAGGTATCAATTCTAAAAAAAACGACAAGGTCAAAAAAGACCTTGTAGGAATGCTCAACGAAATTCTGTTTTAATGTTTAAAAGATGAATTGAGGAAAATAAGCTTGCCCATCTATAGGTAGGTCCTGTATCACGTAAAAGAAACTAAAAAAGTAAACATCATCCTGCAAGGTTTATAAAACCTGGTAGGTATCAATTCTAAAAAAAACGACAAGGTCAAAAAAGACCTTGTAGGAATGCTCAACGAAATTCTGTTTTAATGTTTAAAAGATGAATTGAGGAAAATAAGCTTGCCCATCTATAGGTAGGTTCACTATCACGTAAAGAAACTAAAAAAGTAAACATCATCCTGCAAGCTTTATAAAACCTGGTAGGTATTAATTCTAAAAAAAAACCTACAAGGTCAAAAAAGACCTTGCAGGAATACTCAACAAAATTCTATTTTAATATTTGCAAGATGAATTGAGGAAAATAAGCTTGCCTATCTGTAGGTAGGTTCAGTATCACGTAAAGAAACCTAAAAAAGTAAACATCATCCTGCAAAGTTTATAAAACCTGGTAGATATCAATTCTAAAAAACCTACAAGGCCCAAAAAGACCTTGTAGGAATACTCAACGAAATTCTGTTTTAATGTTTAAAAGATGAATTGATAAAAATAAGCTCGACTATCTATATGTAGGTTCTGTATCACGTAAAGAAACTAAAAAAGTAAACTCCATATTGTCCTGCAAGCTTTATAAAACCTGTTAGGTATATCAATTCTAAAAAAAACCTACAAGGTCAAAAAGACCTTGCAGGAATGCTCAACGAAATTCTATTTTAATATTTGCAAGATGAATTGAGGAAAATAAGCTTGCCTATCTGTAGGTAGGTTCTGTATCACGTAAAGAAACCTAAAAAAGTAAGCTACATATTGTCCTGCAAGGTTTACAAAACCTTGTAGGTATTAATTAAAAAAAAACTACAAGGTCAAAAAAGACTTTGCAGGAATGCTCAACGAAATTCTATTTTAATATTTGCAAGATGAATTGAGGAAAATAAGCTTGCCTATCTATAGGTAGGTTCACTATCACGTAAAGAAACTAATAAAGTAAACATCATCCTGAAAGCTTTATAAAACCTTATAGGTATCAATTCTAAAAAAAACCTACAAGGTCAAAAAAGACCTTGTAGGAATGCTCAACGAAATTCTATTTTAATGTTCAAAAGATGAATTGAGGAAAATAAGCTTGCCTATCTGTAGGTAGGTTCTGTATCACGTAAAGAAACCTAAAAAAGTAAGCTACATATTGTCCTGCAAGGTTTATAAAACCTGGTAGGTATTAATTCTAAAAAAAACCTACAAGGTCAAAAAGACCTTGTAGGAATACTCAACGAAATTCTATTTTAATATTTGCAAGATGAATTGAGGAAAATAAGCTTGCCTATCTATAGGTAGGTTCTGTATCACGTAAAGAAACCTAAAAAAGTAAACATCATCCTGCAAGGTTTATAAAACCTGGTAGGCATATCAATTCTAAAAAACAAAAAAGCGACTGCCGAAAGCTTACCTACCGGTAAGCAGGCCCGACCCGTAGGGAAACGCCCTATTGATGAACCTCTTCCCAGCCGAAAGCTTCAGCGATGGGTTGATATACGACTTTTCCTTTTATAATGTTAAGTCCTTTAAACAGCGTAGTATCTTCTTTACAGGCTTTTTCCCAACCTTTTTGTGCCAAATTAATCACATAAGGCAAAGTTACATTGGTCAGTGCAACGGTAGAAGTATGCGGAACGGCTCCCGGCATATTGGCCACGCAATAATGTACCACCTCATCAATAATATAAACAGGATCTTGGTGGGTGGTCGCTTTAGTGGTTTCAATACAACCACCTTGATCGACGGCTACATCAACGATTACCGTGCCGTGATCCATTTCTTTTAGCATATCTCGGGTGATGAGTTTTGGGGCCTTGGCTCCGGGTATTAATACGCCGCCAATAATTAAATCGTGTGTTTTAATGTGTTTTCTAATGTTATATTCGTTAGAGAATTCTGTAACAACGTGGCTTGGCATAATGTCATTCACATATCGTAAACGATCCATATTAATGTCGAGAATGGTGACGTGCGCACCTAAACCGGCTGCCATTTTCGCGGCTTGAATCCCAACGACTCCGGCACCTAATATCAAAACTTTTCCTGGAGAAACACCAGGAACGCCACCTAATAACAATCCTTTTCCTTTGACGGGTTTTTCTAAATATTTAGCCCCTTGCTGAATGGACATTCTTCCGGCCACTTCAGACATGGGAGTGAGCAAGGGTAGCCTGCCGTTGGCATCTTGTACGGTTTCATAAGCAATACAAACCGATTTACTATCGATCATCGCTTCGGTAAGTTCTTGATCGGCAGCAAAATGAAAATAGGTAAATACCACCTGATCTTCTTTAATTAAGCTATATTCTTCAGGAATGGGCTCTTTTACTTTTACGATCATATCACTTTTGGCATACACCGCATCGATCGATGGTAAAATTTGTGCTCCTACATGTTGGTAATCTTCATCTGAAAATCCGCTAGCAATTCCGGCGGTGGCTTGTACGTAAACCGTGTGGTTTCTTTTGGTGAGTTCTAAAACTCCGGCAGGGGTCATCCCTACTCTACTTTCGTTGTTTTTAATTTCTTTAGGAACACCTATAATCATAACGATAAATTTTAGTTGCCTAAAAATAAAATTAAAATAAAAAATAAGGGTGTTAAACTTAAAAAAGTTTAAAACACCCTTATCAACCCCTAAATTTATAGGGTTATTTTACAATATTTATGATTTTACCCGGAACAATAATCACTTTTTTAGGGGTTGACCCATCTAATTGTTTTTTGGTGCGCTCATCATTCATCACAATTTCTTCTAATTCGTCTTTCGATAAATCTAACGACAAATCCATGGTGAAACGCATTTTCCCGTTGAAAGAAACCGGATAGGTTTTTGAGCTTTCTTTAAGGTGCTTTTCTTCAAATTTTGGGTAAGCTGCAAAAGCTACGCTGCCTTCATTTCCTAATTTACTCCATAATTCTTCAGCTATGTGTGGCGCGTAAGGCGAAATCAACACGGCTAAAGGTTCTAGAATGGCTTTGGAAGTACATTTTTGCGCTGTCAACTCATTCACACAAATCATAAAGGTAGACACGGAAGTATTGAAACTAAAGTTTTCAATATCTTCAGTTACTTTTTTGATGGTTTTATGTAGTGTTTTTAAGGAGTCTTTACTCGGCTCGGCATCGGTCACAGCAAATTCTTCGTTGTTGTGGTACAATTTCCACAGTTTTTTAAGGAAGTTATGTACACCGGTGATTCCCGCGGTGTTCCAAGGTTTAGCTTGTTCTAGCGGACCTAAAAACATCTCGTACATACGAAGCGTATCGGCACCATAATCTTCACAAATATCATCGGGATTGACAACATTATACCATCTTTTAGACATTTTCTCAACTTCTCTACCTACAATGTATTTACCATCATCCTCTTTGATAAATTCTGCACTATTAAATTCTGGCAACCAAGATTTCAATTTCTCTAGATCTATTTCATCTGAACCATTCACAAAATTGACATCTACTCTAATTTCTTCAACATCATAATTAGACTTCAAGCCTAGTGAAACATATTTGTTCGTACCAGAAATCCTATAAACAATTGCACTTGTACCCAAGATCATTCCTTGGTTGATGAGTTTTTTAAAGGGTTCTTCTACAGGAACGAATCCGCGGTCTTTTAAGAACTTCGTCCAAAAACGCGCGTACAGTAAATGTCCGGTCGCGTGTTCGCTACCGCCAATATATAAATCGACATTTTGCCAATAGTTCAAAGCTTCGGGAGACGCAAACATCTCCTTACGTTTTTCATCTTCCATATAACGGAAGAAATACCAAGAGCTTCCAGCCCAACCCGGCATGGTGTTTAATTCGAGTGGATAAATCTCATTGTGATGTGATTCCGAATCAAGTTCGGAATGACGCTCAGAACCGTCATGCTGAACTTGTTTCAGCATCGCATTCGGCACTACTTTATTATTTTTTGTATCCCAAGCCCAAACATCGGCACGACCTAATGGCGGTTCACCTTCTTCCGTAGGCAAGTATTTTTCAACTTCGGGTAATTCTAAAGGCAAATATTTTTCTTCGATCATTCGCGGCATTCCGTTCACGTAATAGACTGGGAAGGGCTCTCCCCAATACCGCTGACGACTAAATACGGCATCGCGCAAACGATAGTTGGTTTTTCCTTTTCCTTGACCGATTTTCTCTAATTCAAAAATCGCTCGTTTCAAGGCTTTTTTATACAGTAAATCATTTAAGAAATCTGAATTGGTGATCACCGTCCCTTCTTTATCGGCATGGGCGGCTTCCGTAATATCAACATCCTTAAAAATGTTTTTAATTTTTGGCATTCCCGGTTTTCTCTCGAAATGTTTTGCAAAATCAAAATCACGTTGGTCACCACAAGGAACGGCCATCACGGCACCGGTTCCGTAGCTTGCCAACACGTAATCTCCAATCCAAATGGGTACCGGCTCTTTGGTAAACGGATGCTCCGCATAAGCTCCGGTAAAAACTCCAGAAATAGTTTTTACATCGGCCATTCGTTCCCGCTCACTACGTTTTGCGGTCGCTTCTACATAAGCTTCCACCGCTTCTTTTTGTTCAGGCGTGGTAATTTTTGAAACCAATTCGTGTTCCGGAGCTAAGGTCATAAAAGTCACTCCGAAAATCGTATCAGGACGTGTGGTAAAAACGGAAATCCTCTCCCCCGACCCCTCTCCGAAGGAAAGGGGAGCCTGTTTCTCTATGGCTTCAAGAATTTTTTCTAAAACATTATCAAGGTCACCAATAATTTCTTCATTCTTAAAACGGATTACCTTGAAACCTTTTTCTTCTAGAACTTTAGTTCGCTCTCCATCATATTCCTTTGTCGTCTCATGTATTTTTCCATCTACTTCAACAACTAGTTTTTTAGAAAGACACACAAAATCAACAATAAAGTCATCTATCAGATGTTGCTGCCTAAACTTGTAACCTTCTAATTTTTTACTCCTTAATTGTTCCCAAAGGATCCTTTCAGCTTCTGTTGGGTTTGCTCTATTTTCTTGAGCTTTTTTTATTAAAAGATGAGAATTATTTCCACCTGTCATATAACCCGGCTCTGCTTTCGCTTCCCCTTTGGGGAAGGATAGGATGGGGAATTCAACTTGTGCCCCTACCGATTTCCCGATCCAGTTACGTTGACTTTCTTTTAAGCTATCGGTCCAATCGATATCATTTAACCCTTGAAGCAAACGTTCTGCATAGGCAGAAATTCGCATACTCCATTGTTTCATTTTTTTACGAACCACAGGATAACCGCCACGTTCTGAAACGCCATTCACGATCTCGTCGTTGGCTAAAACGGTTCCCAATTGCGGACACCAGTTTACTTCGGTTTCCGCTAGGTAAGTTAATCTATATTTTAAAAGAATTTCTTCTTGCTCTTTTTCTGAAAAGGCTTTCCAATCTTCCGCAGAAAATTCAGCAACATCATCATCACAAGCCGCATTAACGCTTGTGTTTCCTTCTGCTGCAAAGCTTTCAATTAATGCTGAAATGGGTTTGGCTTTTCCTTCTACAACATCGTACCAACTTTCAAAAAGCTGAATGAAAATCCACTGTGTCCATTTGTAATAGTTCGGATCACTGGTGCGTACTTCACGGCTCCAATCAAAGGAAAACCCGATTTTATCAAGTTGTTCACGGTACCGTGCGATATTGGTTTTGGTGGTAATTGCCGGATGTTGACCGGTTTGTATGGCATATTGTTCTGCCGGCAACCCAAATGAATCATAGCCTTGCGGATGCAATACATTAAAACCCTGATGCCTTTTGTAACGCGCATAAATATCGCTGGCAATATACCCTAACGGATGCCCCACGTGCAAACCTGCTCCCGATGGATAAGGAAACATATCTAACACATAAAATTTCTCTTTATCGCTTTGGTTACTAGCTTTAAAAGTTTGGTGTTCTGCCCAATGTTTTTGCCATTTGGCTTCGATCTCGTTAAAGTTATAGTTCATTTTTATAGTTTATCCGTTTGATTAGCACAAAACTGCTTGAAAATTATTGACTGCAAATTTACAATTTTAAACCACTTATGGGAATTTATAGAAAATGGATTGATATAAAAATTAAGTCCTTAAATTTTTCAAAACAAACAGATAATTATCTTTCCATTTCATTAAATTTATACGTATTTTAACAAAATAATGCTTTGAAAATATAAATCTTATAAACTCAAGGCTGTTTTATTACGAATTAACCAAACACAATTCTAAAGATTAATTTTTTGTTTCTTTTATAATGAATGTAATACACATAAGTGCTGAATGTTACCCGATTGCTAAAGTTGGGGGTTTAGCGGATGTAGTGGGATCCTTGCCTAAATACCAAGAAAATGCTGGCGTGAAAGCAAGCGTATTGATGCCATTTTACAATAACCGTTTTACCCAAAAAAATGAGTTTAAAACAATTGCCACGGCTGAAGTCTCCTTAGGGGAGAAAACCTATGCTTACCAAGTTTTAGCACTAAAGAAAAACAGTTTAGCGGTAGAGGTAATATTTATTGATATTCCTGAACTTCTATTTAAAGAATATGTGTATTCTGAGGATGACACGGAACGTTTTACCGCATTTCAAATTGCTGCGTTAGATTGGATATTGAGTTTAAAAGATAAACCTTCCATTATTCATTGTCACGATCATCATACGGGGTTAATCCCTTTTATGCTACAAGAATGTTATAAATATAAAGCACTCAACCAAATTCCTACTGTACTGAGCATTCATAATGCACAATACCAAGGTTGGTTTTCCCATGAATTTATACACTACTTGCCTGCATTTGACATTTCCAGAAATGGTTTATTGGATTGGAATGGAGCTATAAACCCGTTAGCAGCAGGAATTAAATGTGCTTGGCGCGTAACTACGGTTTCTGAAAGCTATATGAAAGAGCTACAAAAAGACGCAAATGGTCTAGAGCTTTTATTAAGTCATGAAAAAGATAAATGTGTGGGTATTCTAAACGGTATAGATACATCGGTTTGGAATCCTGAAACAGATGACATGCTTACTAAAAATTACACCAGCAATAATGTTCAAACAGGGAAAACCGCTAATAAAAAATGGCTCTGTAAAGAGTTTGGTTTTTCTTTATCAAAGCCTTTGTTTTCTTTTATTGGGAGGTTGGTTTACGAAAAAAGTGCCGATCTTTTACCAGAGGTGATCGACAGTATTCTTACTGAAAAAAATTGCAGTATTTTAATTTTAGGTTCAGGAAATAAAGTATTGGAACAACAGCTGGAAGCACTAAAATCAAAACATAAAAGTAATTACAATAAATGTATAGGTTACAATGAAGAACTTTCTCACCGGATTTATGCTGGTTCAGATTTTTTATTGATGCCTTCGAGAATTGAGCCTTGCGGACTTAACCAACTGTATGCCATGCAGTATGGAACCATCCCGATTGTACACAGCACCGGCGGATTAAAAGATACCGTCACAGATGTAAAGCATGGCGGTTTTGGTTTTCGTTTTGACCATGTAAGTGTGGAGAATTGTCTTAAAACTATACAACGGGCAATTACCTATTACGAAGAAGTACCCAACCTCAAAAATATAAGAAAAACAATGATGCATATAGATCACTCTTGGGATGCATCTGCCAAAAAATACAACGACTTATATAAATCTTTAAAAACCAACTAACATGTACAATGAAAGTGTATTATCGGTAATTTTGGGAGGAGGGCAAGGCACACGTCTGCATCCTTTAACCGAAAGTAGATCTAAACCTGCGGTTCCTATTGCAGGAAAATATAGATTGGTAGATATTCCTATTTCCAACTGTCTTAATTCTGATATCAAACGCATGTATGTGCTTACTCAGTTTAATTCAGCTTCCTTAAACAGACATATCAAAAACACTTTCAATTTTAGTTTTTTTAGTTCGGCTTTTGTCGATGTGTTAGCAGCAGAACAAACCCCTAACAACAAAACTTGGTATCAAGGAACAGCAGATGCCGTGCGACAAGGCATGCATCATTTCCTAAAAAATAAATTTGATTATTTTTTAATTCTATCGGGTGATCAATTATACCACATGGATTACAACAAAATGATTGAACAGCATAGGGATACCGGGGCAGATATTACCATTGGAACCGTTCCGGTAAATGCGAAGGAGGCACCAAGTTTTGGAATTTTAAAAACCGATAAGGATAACCGTATTACTTCATTTATAGAAAAACCCAGTGCTGAACTCTTACCTGAATGGGTATCGCCTACCGGACCTGAAATGGAAGCAGAAGGAAGATCGTATTTGGGTTCAATGGGGATTTATATTTTTAACCGGAAGCTTTTGGAAGAATTGATGAATGATGAAAGTACCGTAGATTTTGGAAAAGAAATTATTCCGCAGGCCATTGGAAAAAGGAAAGTGTTTAGCTATCAATTTGAAGGTTATTGGACCGATATTGGGAACATTGAATCTTTTTTTGAAGCCAATATTGGCTTAACCGATTATATCCCAAAATTTAATTTATACGATATTACCAATAGGGTTTACACCCGCGCCCGAATACTGCCTACTTCAAAAATAGTGAACACGCAGCTCGAGAAAACAGTAATTGCTGAAGGCTGTCTTATCAGTGCCGATAAAATAGAATCTTCGGTAATTGGTATTAGATCCAGGATAGGGAAAGGTTCTATTATTAAAAACACCTATATGATGGGAAATGATTTTTACGAATCTTTAGAGGAAATTGAAAGTAAAAAAATAGATATTCTTGCAGGAGTAGGTGAGAATTGCCAAATAAGTTATACGATAATTGACAAAAACTGCAGAATTGGCGATAATACGATTATTGAAGGCGGAAAGCATTTAGAAGACAAAGAAACTGATTCTTACGTTATCAAGGAAGGTATTGTCGTATTAAAAAAAGGTGCGGTATTACCCGTAGGCACAATTATAAAATAATGGCTAAAGTTGATGTTCACAGTCTTTTTTCTGAATTTGATATTGATTTATTTAAAGCAGGAAAACATTTTAAATTATATGAAAAATTTGGTTCCCACCTCATCACCCTAGATGGTGTGGAAGGCACCTATTTTTCAGTTTGGGCGCCTAGTGCAAAACAAGTTTCGGTTATTGGCGACTTTAACTATTGGCATGACAGCGAACATTTACTTAAAGTTCGTTGGGATGGAAGTGGTATTTGGGAAGGCTTTATTCCCGGTGTAAAAAAAGGAAATCTCTATAAATATAAAATTCATAGTCATCACAATAACATCATTACCGAAAAAGCAGATCCTTACGCCAGAAGGTGTGAGCATCCGCCAAATACAGCTTCTGTAGTTTGGAAAGATGATTATGTTTGGAAAGATAATCCTTGGCTCAACAAAAGAAATCATCATAATTCTTTAGGAGCTCCATTTTCTGTATATGAAGTGCATTTATCTTCTTGGAAAAAGAAAATAGAAGAAAACAGATCGCTCTCCTATGTTGAACTCGCAACAGAATTAGTGAATTATGTAAAAGAAATGGGCTTTACCCATGTGGAGTTGATGCCCATTATGGAATATCCTTACGACCCGAGTTGGGGCTATCAAATTACGGGATATTTTGCACCGACTTCAAGATTTGGTTATCCGGAAGAGTTTAAATATTTAATCGATCAACTTCATCAAAACAACATCGGGATTATCCTTGACTGGGTGCCTTCGCATTTTCCGGAAGACAGGCACGGTCTTGGTTTTTTTGACGGAACTCATCTTTATGAACATCCCGACCCCAAAAAAGGTTATCATCCCGATTGGAAAAGCTTAATTTTTAATTATAGTCGTAATGAAGTTAGGTCTTTTTTAATTAGTAATGCCCTATTTTGGTTAGACCAATACCACATCGACGGCATACGGGTAGATGCCGTTGCTTCTATTTTATACTTAGATTATTCTAGGGAAGAAGGTGAATGGGAACCCAATCAATTTGGCGGAAATCATCATTTAGAAGCTATTTCTTTTTTAGAAGAACTCAATAAAGAGGTGTACGCACATTATCCGGATGTGCAAACCATTGCTGAAGAATCTACTGCGTATAGTGGCGTATCCAAACCTGTTCATCTTGGCGGACTTGGTTTTGGAATGAAATGGATGATGGGATGGATGCACGATACGCTTCAGTATTTTTCTAAAGAACCTATTTATAGAAAATACCATCAAAACAATATTAGTTTTTCGTTGACGTATGCTTTCACCGAAAATTTTATGTTGCCCTTATCTCATGACGAAGTCGTTTACGGTAAACGTTCCATCTTAGGTAGAATGCCGGGAGATGAATGGCAGCGTTTTGCAAATTTACGTTTACTCTACGCATATATGTTTATGCATCCCGGTACTAAATTACTATTTCAAGGCTGTGAATTTGGGCAAAGTGAAGAATGGAATTTTAATGAGAGTTTAGATTGGCACCTACTTCAATATGCGCCACACAAAGGCATTCAAGAAACCATCAAAGCTTTAAATAAATTCTATAAAAACGAACCTGCACTTTACGAAAGACAATTCATCCCGGAAGGTTTTGAATGGATTGATTATAAGGATGCTGAAAATTCTATCTTGTCTTTTATTAGAAAAGGAAAAGATCTCAAAGACCAACTGATTGTTATTTGTAATTTCACCCCTACTCCTTTTGAAGAATATCATATAGGAGTTCCGGAGTTAGGAAAAATAAAAGAGGTTTTCAATAGTGATCATAAAGCTTTTAACGGAACCGGTGATTATAAAAACAACATCACTTCAGCAAACAAAACACCTTGGCAATCGCAACAATATTCAGCAACTATCAAAATCCCGCCACTTTCTGCTATTGTATTCAAATACATTTCCTAAAATAAATTCATGAATTGAATTTTACCTCCATTTAACTTTTATAAAAACTTTATCGTTTTTATAATAATTCACTTCATACATTTAAATAAATTTTTTATTAGCAGCTTATATATCAAAACTATTCTGTTAATTTACTTATTATATTCTTTCATCTATGATTACAAATACAGAATTGGAAAAGAAAGGAAATATTTTTCCTTCTAAAATAACAGCCTTCGACAAAGATGTAAATTCATTTACATTTACTACTGAAAATGGCGTAGTTCTTCAAGTAACTATACTTCGTGGAGAATTGTTCAGATTTAGGTATTCTACCAACGATAGATTTGCCAATGATTTTTCTTACGCTATT
The DNA here is from genome assembly GCF_902499555.1 of Mesonia oceanica. GTDB lineage: Bacteria > Bacteroidota > Bacteroidia > Flavobacteriales > Flavobacteriaceae > Mesonia > Mesonia oceanica. The sequence goes on along the minus strand of NZ_CABVMM010000003.1, from coordinate 137,502 downwards.
AATAATCACTATCATACCAGTCACAATCAATTGGAGATGAAAGACGATAGTGAATATTATACCATTACTACTTCAAAACTTATTTGTAAGGTTGCTAAGAAAAACCTAAAAGTAAAAATGTATGATAGCATTGATGGGACATTAGTCAATCAGGATGAACTCGGTTTCCATTGGGAAGAAAGCTATGAGCATGGAGGCGATATTGTAAAAATGAGTAAAGTTTCTCACGATGGAGAAAGTTATTTTGGACTGGGTGATAAATCCAATAACTTAAACCTAAAAGGCAAACGTTTTGAAAATTGGGTCACCGATTCTTACGCCTATGGAAAAGAAACAGATCCTATTTATAAAGCCATTCCTTTCTATACAGGACTTTATAACAAAAAAGCCTACGGAATTTTCTTTGATAACACCTTTAGGTCTTTCTTTGATTTTTCACAAGAACGTAGATACGTTACCAGTTTTTGGGCGCAAGGCGGAGAGATGAACTATTATTTTATCTATGGCCCAAATATGGTTGATGTCGTTAAAAACTACACAGAACTTACCGGCAAGCCCAAACTTCCGCCATTATGGGCATTAGGTTTTCATCAATGCAAATGGAGTTACTTCCCAGAGAGTAAAGTGAAAGAAATCACCTCTACTTTTCGTCAACTTCAAATACCATGTGATGCCATCTATCTAGACATCGATTATATGGATGGGTTTAGATGTTTTACTTGGAACAAAGACTATTTTCCCGATCCTAAACGCATGGTGAAAGAACTGGCAGATGATGGTTTTAAAACGGTAGCTATTATAGATCCGGGAATTAAAATAGATCCGGATTATGAAATATTCCAAGAAGGTTTAGCCAAGGATTATTTTTGCAAAAGAGCCGATGGACCTTACGCAAAAGGAAAAGTTTGGCCGGGTGAATGTTATTTTCCGGATTTCACCAAACCTGAAGTCAGAAAATGGTGGGCAGGACTATTTAAAGAACTCATTGGAGAAATAGGTGTAAGAGGTGTTTGGAATGATATGAATGAACCCGCCATTATGGAAGTTCCCAATAAAACATTTCCTCATGATGTAAGGCATGATTACGACGATAATCCCTGCAGCCACCGAAAAGCACATAACATTTATGGCATGCAGATGGCAAGAGCCACTTATCACGGCGTTAAAAAATTCGCTCATCCCAAACGACCATTTGTAATTACCAGAGCCGCTTATTCCGGTACGCAACGTTACACTTCTACTTGGACTGGAGATAACATTGCCAATTGGGAGCATTTATGGATCGCCAATGTACAAGTTCAACGCCTAGCTACGTCAGGATTTTCATTTGCCGGAAGTGATATTGGAGGCTTTGCAGAACAACCACAAGGCGAGCTTTTTACAAGATGGATACAATTAGGAGCTTTCCATCCGTTCTTCAGGGTTCATTCTTCGGGAGACCACGGAGAACAAGAGCCGTGGACATTTGGTGAAGACATCACCGATATTGTAAGAAAATTTATCGAGTTACGCTACCAACTGCTACCCTATTTATATACCGCGTTTTGGGAATATACAGAAAGAGGAATTCCGCTCATCAAATCTTTGGTGATGTATGACCAAGAAGATGCGAACACCCATTACCGAATAGATGAATTTATTTTTGGGAACAGCATATTGGTATGTCCTGTTCTAGAACCCAATGCAAAAGGAAGACGTATGTACATTCCTCGTGGCAATTGGTACAACTACTGGACCGATAAAATTGAAATAGGCGGAAAGGAAATTTGGGTGGAAGCAGATATAGACACCATGCCTTTATTTATTAAAGAAGGAGCTATCATCCCTAAATATCCCGTTCAGCAATACGTAGGAGAGAAAAAGATTGAAGAAACCGTACTGGATGTTTATTACAAGGAAGGAGTTGAAGATTCTCAATTTTTTGAAGATTTACAAGACGGTTACGATTACACTACCGGCAATTATTGCCTTCGTACATTTAAGCTTACCGGAAGAAAAAACCAATTGGTTATTCAACAACATATAGAAGGCTCGTTTAAAAGTGATTCTAAAACATTTAAAATACAAATCCACGGATTGCCATTTAAAATTGACACCATACAATTAGACAATCAACTAGAAGCCATTGAAGCTGTAGAAGAACATGGATATTTAAGCATTACGGTCAATGAAGATTTCACAGAGTTAGATTTCAATTCAGCAACTTTAACTCCATAAACTATAATCGCTTTTAAACAATCTAGGTGTTCTTTCAATTTTTTAAAACTTTAAACGTTTTAAATATAGGAAACGACAAACTTTATTATTTTTACAAAAAACTTGTGCGGTATATATGAGTTCTTCTTTTGAAAGATATCAGAAAAGACGATTAATTTCGTCTTACTTTTCGGTAATAATTAGTATCTCTCTAGTCCTTTTTTTACTTGGGATTCTAGGAATTTTAGTATTGAATACGAAAAAAGTGGCCGATCATTTTAAAGAACAAATCGCACTTACCGTTTTCTTAAAGGATACCGCTAAAGAGGTAGAAATCGATCAGCTTCAAAAAAGCTTAGCGCTGGCAGACTATACCAAAAGCACGCGTTTTATTTCGAAAGAAGAAGCTGCCAAACAACATAGTGAAGAGATTGGCGAAAATTTCATGGATTTTTTAGGCTATAATCCACTTCAAAATTCGATTGATGTATTTTTTAATGCCGATTATGTTTCTGAAACCCAAATTGCAGAAATTTCCCGTGATCTTTCAGAAAAAAACTTTGTAGACGATGTGGTTTACGACAAGCCATTAATTGCCCTACTCAACGATAACGTCAAACGAATTAGTTTTTGGATTTTAGTGGTGAGTGGCATCTTCCTCTTTATCGCTGTATTATTGATTAACAGTTCTATCCGACTTTCCGTATATTCAAAACGTTTTACCATTAAAACCATGCAAATGGTGGGAGCTACAAAAGGCTTTATTCGCCGACCTTTTATTTGGAAAAGCGTTCGATTGGGAATTATCGGAGCTGTTTTGGCCTTGGGCGGAATGGCAGGTGTATTGTATTACATAAACCAAAGTTTCCCGGAACTTAATTTATTGGCCGATAGAAACTTATTGATCGCTTTATTTACAGCCGTTTTCTTGATAGGAATTATCATTAGTTGGATAAGTACTTTCTTTGCAACCCAACGTTTCTTAAACCTACAAACTGACGAGCTTTATTATTAAAGTATTATCTTTATAAAAAAGAGTTTTTATGGAAACTTTTGAAATTAAAAAGGAGCTACATTCAATCATCGATTCAGGTAACGATAAGTTTGTCAAGAATTTCTATAAAATTGCAAAAAGCTATTTAAGGCAATTGGAAAATGACAAGCGTATTTTTGAAGGCGAAGAAGACATCAAAGAAGGAAAAGTGCATAGTCAAGCAGAAGTTCAGAAAATGATTGAAAGTTGGATGAAGTAACAAAATTAGTAGTTTGGACTTCTAGAGCCACGAAAGATTTAGAAAAAACGGCTCAATTTTACTTAGAACTTTACGGAAAAGAAAAAGCCCTCAATATTCTTACTCAAATTAGAAAGAGTACTGAAATTCTTGAAAAACATTGTGGAGATTTTTCAAAAATTGGGGCTAAAGATGAAAACTTTGCTCATCTAAAACGTAATTATCGAAAACTAATCTCTCATAACTGTAAAATAACTTACCGTGTTGGCAAGCAATATATTTACGTTATTAGAGTTTTTGACACCAGACAAAACCCATCTAAAAATAAATAATTACTTTTGCGATTACTATGGGAGAACAAAAACGTAAACAAGAACAAAAACCGGAACCTTACTTTATTTTCAAAAAGAAAAATTATCAAGTGATGTTAATCGGGATGGCCGTAATTGCGCTTGGTTTTATTTTAATGGCCGGCGGTGGCAGCGATGACCCTGAAGTGTTTAATCCAGAAATTTATAGCTGGCGAAGAATTCGATTAGCTCCTATGTTAGTTTTACTTGGTCTGGGGATTGAGGTTTACGCAATTCTCTTAAATCCGAAGAAAAAATAATGGATGTTTTAGACGCCCTAATCCTTGGAATCATTCAAGGATTAACCGAATTCCTTCCTGTTTCTTCCAGCGGACATTTAGAGCTAGGAAAAGCCATTTTAGGCGACAATAGCATTCCTGAAGAATCCTTACTTTTCACAGTCGTCATGCATTTTGCAACTGCCTTAAGTACCATTGTTGTTTTTAGAAAGGACATTTGGGATATTTTAAAAGGATTGCTTCAATTTAAATGGAATGAAGAAACACAGTTTTCTTTAAAAATCATCATTTCCATGATTCCCGCAGCAATTGTTGGGATTTTATTTGAAGAACAACTTGAACAATTATTTGGAGGAAGCGTTTTATTGGTTGGCTTTATGCTCATCATCACCGCACTTTTACTTTGGCTCGCAGACAAAGCTAAAAACACCGGTAAACCTGTAAGCTATTCCAATGCGTTTGTTATTGGATTGGCCCAAGCTATTGCGTTACTTCCCGGTATTTCTAGGAGTGGTTCTACTATTTCTACTTCTGTTTTATTGGGTAACGACAAAACGAAAGCCGCTCGTTTTTCTTTTTTAATGGTGGTTCCGTTAATTTTAGGAAAAATCGCTAAAGATCTACTCGACGGAAACCTCACCCACACCGGTAATAGCACTGGACTCATTGTTGGCTTTATCGCAGCCTTTATTTCTGGACTTTTTGCCTGTACTTGGATGATATCGTTGGTTCGAAAAAGCAAGCTCAGCTATTTTGCCATCTATTGTTTGATTGTTGGGGTGATTGCGATTGTGGTGAGTTATGTTTAGACATATTCCTGCGTAGGCAGGAATCTAATTTTTAATAAAGATTTCTTTAGTTTTTAGGTTTCTCATTTTTGAAAGAAAGTATGCTAACCCGTCGTATTCTGATTTGCAGTAACCAAACTCAGTTTCTTCAGAATTATTAATACACATATTAAAATGATAAGCGGTTCCTCCAGAAGTGCCCCCACAACTTTTGATAGATTTTTTAGAATTCACTTCTAACTGTTCTACTTTTTTTATAATATTTTCTTTTCTACCTTCAAAAACCTCTACTGTATAGTTATCACCAAAATATTCATGAAAAAAATGAAATTTATCATCATAAGTTTTGATTTTAATTCTACCTCGAAAATGTCCCAAACAACCTTCCAAAACACGATAATTTATATTAATCACTAAAGAATCAGAACCCATAAATTGCCTACTTATTATTTTAGAGAAATCGTTACTTGGCTTTTTAGCTGAATTACAAGAAAAAGCCACACAAATCAACAATAAGAATATCGATTTAATTAAATTCATTGATAAGCATTTATAAAATCCCAGTTTCTATTACAGTCCAAATTAAAAATCCGAGAGCAATATCTACAAAAAATATCCCCCACAATAGTTTGTGTTTATTTTTAAGTAATTTTTTCATTTGAATAGTTTTAGAGGTTTCTTAAAATTACAAAAATGAAATCGTTTTGTAAATAGCAACGAAAAGTTCATCTTTGGGGCGAAATTGAAAATTATGACAACGTTTACCGCAGAAGATTTTAAAAACGGACAGATTTTATTATTCGACAAACCTTTGGAATGGACTTCCTTTCAAGTGGTAAATAAAGTACGTTGGCTTATTCGGAAAAACTGCGGCATCAAAAAAATAAAAGTAGGCCACGCAGGAACTTTAGACCCGCTAGCGACCGGCTTATTGATTATTTGCACGGGGAAATTCACTAAAAAAATTCAGGAGTTACAAGGACAAGAAAAAGAATATACCGGAACTTTTACCCTCGGTTCCACAACCCCTTCCTACGATTTAGAAACTGAAATAGATAAAAGCTATCCCATTGAGCATCTTACTGAAGAAAAACTTCAGCAAACCACTGAAAAATTCGAAGGAGATATTGAACAATTCCCTCCGGTTTTTTCTGCTTTAAAAAAGGATGGAAAAAGACTTTACGAATATGCACGTAAAGGCGAAGAAGTAAAAATTAACGCTCGAACCGTAACTATTTCTTCTTTTGAGCTAACGAACATCGACCTACCAAAAGTAGATTTTAAAGTCTCTTGCAGCAAAGGTACTTACATTAGGAGCTTAGCACACGACTTTGGAAAAGCAGTAGAAAGCGGCGCTCATTTATCTTCACTGCGGAGAACCAAAATTGGAGATTTCCGCGTGAATGATGCTTATTCTATTGACGATTTTATTAAGACTTTACCTGAAAAGAAACAAAACTCAGAAAAGTAAAATTTCAAATCATCTATCCTGTAATCGTTTCTTTTCCCCAAGCGACAACTTGAATCCCTTCAGAATAATGAATTAAATCGGGATTTTCTTTTAATAGAAAATTAAAACGAGAATAATTCACTTTTAATTTATCAATAGCTGTTTTTTGTAAATCCCAAGGTAAATGGTGAATTTCAAATTTATTCACGCTCTTTGGAGTATCTTGAAAAAGAGCGTAGCGTTCCGTTAACCATACATCTAATTCTGTTTTATCATCGATACGTTTTTTCGGTTCATAATTTACCATAAACTCATCGCCATAGGCCTCATTTTTAACAGAAAAATTCCCCGAATAACGTTTTATGTTGGAAAATCTATATGGTAAATCTGATAATTTTTTTGACAAAGCAACCGAAATCTTCTTACTTGCTTCTATACTTAAAAAGTAAACGCCACTCTTCCCTTTATGCCGAACATACGTTCGAAAGTTTAACTCATAAAAATTAGAAATTAAATTGAAAGAAGGTAAATTTTTAGGTCTGATATTTTTCATATCAAAACCAACTAACGAAATCCAAGCTTCATCTTCAAACAGGTCTACCTCTAAAGGCTCAGGAATAAACCTCAATAAGTCTTTTACATTAACTTTATAATGAAGAAAAATAACACGGTTCCATTCTTGGTAGAACTTCCAAGTTTCTTGAGGTATTGACCACGGGCGATGATGAGTTTTATTTAAAATCTCATTGATCTTCATAAAACTATAATAACTTCAATAATTCTTCAATAATTCTTCAATAATTCTTCAATAATAGATCGCCCTTTATCCTTATTGTACCAAAGCTGTAATTGTTCTTTAAGCTCGGCATCTAATTTTCCGTGTTCAAGTTTATAAGCTTCTACCAACTGGGTGGCTGGTGTTGGTCTTGGGCCCCAGCTCCCAATTACTTCTTGAGTTCCCGGATCATAAATAATCAACTTCGGAATAGATTTACCGCCATTGGTTAAAAACTGATTCATTAAAGTTTCGTGTTGATCTCGCAAAACCACTCGCATTTCAATATTCGGGTTTAATTCTGCCATTTTATTCATCACCGGTAAACTATGAGCAGCATCACCACACCAACCCTCAGATATCACCAACCAGATTAACTTTTTATCATAAGCTTTTATTTGAGATTTAGCTTCCTCAGAAATTTTTAAGGTTTTATCCCAACGCTTCATTCTTCGTTGGTTCATCTTTGAATATTCGGTAAGATTTTCGTCTTGTTCAGGTGCCGTAGATCTACTTTCTTGTAGTAAATCATCTATTAATTTTCGATAAGCTTGATAGCTGTAACTTCTAGCTAAACTTGCCTCTATTACTTGAGGTAAAGATGACGTTTTCATGGTTTTCTTTTAAAGCAAAGTTAATATAGGTAAATTAATTTTTAGGTTACTTTTGTTACTAAATCGGGATAAATATGGAGAAAAAACGATGTGGTTGGTGCGAAGGTGACACACTTTATGAAGCTTATCATGATGAAGAATGGGGCGTACCGGTTTATGATGATGATACCATTTTTGAATTTTTGATTTTAGAAACTTTTCAGGCGGGATTAAGTTGGATTACTATTTTAAGAAAACGAGAAAATTTCCGAAAAGCTTTTGACCATTTTGATTATAAAAAAATTGCGGATTATACAGAAGATAAAATTCAGGAATTGCTTCAAAATCCCGGAATTGTCAGAAACAAATTAAAAGTAAGAGCCACCGTAACCAATGCCCAACTTTTTATAAAAGTACAGGAAGAATTTGGAAGTTTTAGCAAATACATTTGGAGTTTTGTTAATGGAAAGCCTATTCAAAATGAAGTAGAAAATTACAAAGAAGCTCCAGCAACTACAACCATTAGTGACCGCCTAAGTAAAGATTTAAAGAAACGCGGATTTAAATTTGTAGGTTCTACTGTAGTTTATGCTCACATGCAAGCCACCGGAATGGTAAATGATCATGAAATTTCTTGTTTCAGGTATCGAGAACTAAAGAACATTAATTAATTGTTATTAAATAATTATCATTTTAGCATCTTGTTTTTCGAAGATTAATTAGTATTGTACTGTTAAAACATCGGAAGCGGACTATATTTATGATAATTGCATTTTCTAATAAATTTAGAATCTTATTATTCTTCTTAATCTTGGTATACGGAAAGCTTTCAGCTCAAGAAAATTTTACAGGATACATTAACCCTGAAGTTTCATTAAAACTAAATAATGAAACACTTTGGTCTTATCAATTTGGCATTGCACAAAGAGATATTGTTTACTATGATATCGAAGACAGAAGAAACTTTAGAGAAGAAATAAAATTTCAAGGTCAATTTATAGAGCTTAACCATTACACCAGCAGAAGTGTAGGTAAATACGGAAAAATTACTGGCGGGGTAAGGTATCGATTTATCGAAATTTATACTAAAAAGCAGAATGAAATTCGATTTAGTGAACAATACACGCATACCCATAATCTTAAAAAATTTGCACTAGCTCATCGCTTACGATTGGCGCAAAGATTTAGAGTTAAAAACACTTTTCGTACACGCTATCGCTTTTCAGTTATTGTACCGCTTAACCCTCAGCTTCAGACAAAAGATCACAAAAAACTTAACTTAGCGACAACTGTAGAAGGTGTTTGGGAATTTGGGAAAGAAGAAACACCAAACTATGGCATTAGGTATAGCAATTACTTAAACTATGCTATTTTTAAGGACACCTCTATTAATTTTGGTTTAGAATATCGTTACCGAGACTTTACAAGAAATCCTTACACACAAATATTTTTGGTAAGTGCTTTAAAGGTTTCCCTTTAAATACTCTAGAAAAACATTACGATTTATCTCTTCTGCGCCAAGACTTTCTAAATGCGGCGTATATACTTGACAATCTATTAATTTTACGCCCTCTCTTTCTAATTGTTGAACTAAATAAATAAAACCATATTTGGAAGCATTACTTACTTTGGCGAACATACTTTCACCACAAAAAATTTTCTGTTCTTTTAAATAGATCCCGTACAAGCCTCCCACCAACTCTTCTTCCTGCCATACCTCAACAGAAGTTGCAAAACCCTCTTGATGAAGTTGGATGTAGGCCGAAATCATCTCTTCAGTGATCCAAGTACCACGTTGTCCTTCTCGCTTAATCTCTGCACAGTTTTGAATTACCTTTTCAAAATTTTGATTATACGTAACCCTAAAAGCTTTTTTATTGAATAATTGACGCATACTTTTAGAAACTTTTAATCGCTGAGGGAACAAAACCATTCGAGGATCCGGACTCCACCATAAAATAGGCTGATCTTCTTCATACCAAGGAAAAATACCAGAACGATAGGCTAACAATAAACGTTCTGAAGATAAATCTCCACCTATTGCCAAAAGTCCTTCTGCATCTGAACTCTCCACGCAAGGAAAAATATTTTCTGCCCCTAAAATATGCATCTAATTGATAAATAATGATTTGATGATAATTAAAATATCTATTTGATTGTCTATTATCAAAAATTTAACGATATTTGAAATAACCTTTTGAGATAAATTTTGTTCATCATTGCTTTTTTTGAATTTCTTTTTAAAAGGTTAACTTAAACCACTATATGAAAATCCGACCCAATGGGTCGGATTTTCGCTTATTTACAATGATATTTTTCTCTTTCTTTAAAAAGGTAGATCGTCGTGATCTTCTTCGTTAAAATCCTGAGCAGGCTCAAATTGATCTGCCGGTGGTACCGGAGGGTTATTTCCTTGAGGTGCGGCAGCTTGTAAATTTTCAATTCTCCACCCTTGAATAGAGTTAAAATATTTGGTTTCTCCCTGTGGGCTTACCCACTCTCTCCCGCGTAAATTAACACCAACTTTTACTTGCTGTCCTACTTGGTAATTATTCAATAAATCACATTTATCTTGAACAAACTCAATCAATAAATGTTGTGGGTATTGTTCTTCGGTAGTCACTACCATTTCACGTTTTCTAAAACCATTATTTCCAAAGGTTTTAGTCTCATCAATCTTTTTAATTTTTCCTTGTACTTCCATCTAATTCTTACTTTTTTGCCAATAAAATTTTCCAAGCGTTAAGCACTTCTTCTTTCTTTAAATATTCCTGTGCAATAGCATGTATTTTTTCTGAAGAGCTTTCGCTTACGTATTCTTTTAATTTATTTTCTTCTATAAATTCTTTTACTTCACTTTCTGAAGGCACACTTTCTAAAGTTGCTAATTTTCCTAGATCATTTCCGGTTAAAATAGAACTTGTCTTAATATCTTCCGGTAATTGATCTACTCCCATCCCCATAGATGAAATAGGTTTCGGAATTTCAAAAATCCCTTGGTTTGCCCTCGAATACAAATTACCTCCCATTCGAGCTACCTGATCGAGTTTAAATTGATCTATTTTCTGATCCTCGTCTAAAACATCTTCAGCAATATGCATTTTCACTACTTCACAAACAACCATGTTTCCCGCGCCACCTTCTTCTCCTAACTTTACAATTTGAGTAACTTTACATTCAAATTGAATGGGAGATTCTTTCACCCGAAAAGGTTTCACCAATTCAGATTCCTGCATCGTTAAACCGGCTTTTTCAAATTCATTCACGCCTTCAGCATAAGCTGTACTGGAAAGTGACATTTGTTGTACAATATCGTAATTTACAATATTTATCACCACTTCTTTAGTTGTTTCAGCATTTTGCAAAGTATGCTTACTAGAGCTATCGCTAATTTTTAACAACGGAGAAAACACCAAAATTGGCGGGTTTGCACTCATCATATTAAAAAAGCTAAATGGCGATAAGTTAGCCTCTCCATTTTCATTAACGGTACTAGCAAATGCAATAGGTCTTGGGCCAACGCTACCTGCCATTAAACCGTATAATTTTTGGGTAGCGGTATCTTTAGGATTTATGGATAGCATTTAGAAAATAATTTTTACAAAGATAACTATAAGAAAGAGGAATATAAAACTGAGAAGAAACAATAATTAAAGAGAAAAACCTTTATATTTAAAACTTTCAAGATTTAGAATCTCATGACATTTAATGATGAAAACCGTTTTATCCGCTGGTTTATTTTAGTTTCTTCTGTAGCTATTGTAGGGATTTTTTTATGGAATGTCTCTATATTTTTCAATAGGCTAAAAAAAGAGGAACGCGATAAAATGGAAATTTGGGTGAATGCTTATTCCGAAATTTTAAACAGCGATTTAAATGAAGATATTCCGGTAGAATTGATGGTTCTTTCCAAGAATACTTCAACCCCGATGATTATCTATAACCAAAAAGATGATTTATACGATAGTCGAAATATTCCGAGAAAGCAAGCAGGAAATAAGGAACAAATTGAAGAATTAGTCACCGAGTTTTCTTCAGAATACAAACCCATTGAAATTGCTGTTAAAGGTGAAAAATTTGGGACTTTGTATTACGGGAATTCCAGTTTGTTGAACAAGTTAAAGTATTTTCCCATAGGTATTTTAATGATTGTGATTCTTTACCTAGCGATGCTCTACTATTTTTATTCGACTACCAAATCACATGACCAGAGCAAGCTTTGGGCCGGAATGGCAAAAGAAACTGCTCATCAAATAGGAACGCCTTTATCTTCTTTGGTGGGATGGACAGAAATTTTGAAACAAGAAAATGTAGATCCTTCCTATGTGGAAGAAATGGAAAAAGATATTTACCGACTTCAAACTATTACCGATCGTTTTTCTAAAATTGGTTCTTTACCGGTTTTAGCCCCTACAGATATTGTAGAAGAAACGGTTTCTTCTTATGAATATTTAAAAGCAAGAAGCTCTAAATTGATCAACTTTTCTTTAAAAGTTCCGAAGGAAAAAATATTGGTGAATTTGAATCCTCAATTATTTAGTTGGACGGTAGAAAATCTAGTAAAAAATGCCATTGATGCGCTAAAAGGGAAAGGAGATATTGATGTAGAAATTATCGATGAACCTAAACGTGTAAACATTTTAATTACCGATACCGGAAAAGGAATAGCTAAATCTAAATACAAAAAAATCTTTAAACCGGGATTCACTACTAAAAAACGAGGCTGGGGACTTGGCCTTTCACTAGCTAAACGAATTATTGAAGAATACCATAACGGCAAAATCAAGGTCCTTAAAAGCGAAGTGGGTAAAGGAACTACTTTTGAAATTAAACTAAAAAAAATAGATTAAAAGTTAGCTGCAATTTCTTTTGCCAGTTTTTCCATTTCGTCACCGGAGAGTTTTGTTTTTTGTTGAAATCTTGCATCTTCCATGGTATGCAGCGGTATTAAATGAACGTGTACGTGGGGCACTTCCAGCCCGATTACCGACATCCCTACTCTTTTACAATCTACCGTTTTTCTAACAGCAAGTGCTACTTTTCTAGAGAATTGCATTAATCCCATATAAGTTTCCTCATCTAGGTCAAAAATCTTATCAACTTCTTTTTTGGGGATGCAAAGAGTATGACCTTTTGAATTAGGGTTAATATCTAAAAACGCAAAAAAATCTTTGGTTTCTGCAACTTTATAACTTGGAATTTCTCCGTTGATAATTTTAGTGAATATAGATGCCATAGTTGTTTTTTAAGTGAAGATAACAAAAATTATGCTTTTACATCGAGTGCATCGCGTAAAGCATTCCCTATTAGCATAAAAGCCATCACCAAACTCATAATGGCCAAACCGGGAATAATGGCCAAGTAGGGTTTCCCTAAAATAATATAACTGTAATGGTCTTTAATCATCGCTCCCCAACTGGGCATGGGTGGCTGCGCCCCAATTCCCAAAAAGCTCAATCCACTTTCAATTAAAATAGCGGCAGCAAAATTAGCAGCAGAAATCACAATGATGGGCGCTAAAATATTTGGAATAATATGTTTTACAATGATTCTGATGTTACCAAAACCTAAAGCTCTTGCAGCTGTTACATACTGCATTTCTTTTACACTCATTACTTGTCCGCGGGTTACTCTGGCTACTTCCACCCACATCGTTAAACCAACGGCGATAAATACTTGCCAAAACCCCTTACCTAATGCCAAGGTAATGGCAATCACTAATAGCAATGTAGGAATTGACCAGGTTACATTAATTAGCCACATAATAGCTGCATCTACCTTTCCTCCAAAATAACCGGCAATCGCCCCTAATCCCATCCCGATAACCAAAGAAATAAAAACCGCCACAAAACCGATAGAAAGGGAGATTCTTATTCCGATAAGCATTCGACTCAACAAATCCCTTCCATATTTATCGGTTCCCAAGAGAAATGTTTTTTCCTGAATGTATTTTTTTTTGATTTCTTCAGCAGAAGTAGCTTTCGGAAAGGTTTCAGCTAAATTATAAGATTTCTCCAAACCTACAATTTCACCTTCATTATAAGTGACGATTCTCAATTCATCTTTTGTAAACGAATAGTGATTGATAGGAATTTCTGTTCCGGTAAATTGCTTCCCAAAAAACAATTGACTGAACCAAGATTTTTCTTCGGAAGGATTTTGATTGGGAAGATGAAGCATCATTACTTCAAAACCGGGAGCTTTGGAATGTATGGGCAAATGCATTTGATTGGCATTTTCTGAATCATCTGGAGTTAAGGCATAAGCGAAAATGGCTATTAAAAAGCATACTACGATAAACCAAAAACTTAAAACGCCCCAGAAGTTTTTTTTAAACCTCTGAAGCGCTAATTGACTTAATGAGTTGGAAGCTGTGTTCAACCGCAACTTAGTTTTTAATATTTGCCCAATCAGATTTTTTCATACTTGACATTCTCAGATCATTTAACACATTAACTGCTTCTTCTACATATACATCTTTGCTTAAGCTTTCGTGCCAACGTTCTCTTTTTTTCTGCAGAGTACTATCTTGAGTAAACATCTTTTCTTCTTTTGGTAAAGATAAAAAACTTAAATCTGTTTTGTATTCAGTAATGGAATCGAACTTTTTAGCTTGTTCTTCATTTTCTGAAATTTCTTTGGAATAAGCTTCATAAGCTAGCGGGTAAATATCCTTTTTTCGCTGTTCGCTAATCCATTTTGCACTTTCATCAATTAGTTGAAGCTGCTTGCTTTCTGCCATTCGTTTTTTACTGCTTTCTAAAGCTTTATCAAAATCTTTGTAACCCTCCCAAACGGTATAATCTGCTGGTTCTATTTTATCCCAAGGCAGTGGGTTTTCCATATCTCTTTCTCCTATATCAATGTAGCTGTAACGATCTGGAACGACCACATCACTCTTCACTCCTTCTAATTGTGTAGAACCTCCATTAATTCTATAAAACTTTTGAGTAGTTACTTTTAACGCTCCCATATCCCCTAAATCGCTGTTTCGCATCCAGCGGTTAAGATCTACTACATTCTGAACGGTTCCTTTACCATAGGTTTGTTTGCTTCCTATAATCACCGCTCTTTTATAATCTTGCATGGCTGCCGCTAAAATTTCTGAAGCCGAGGCAGAAAGTTCATTTACCAAAATCACTAATGGACCATCCCAAAGAATTTCATCATCTTCGTCTTTTAAAATTTCACGCTCCCCGTTTCCAGATTTCACCTGGACCACCGGCCCTTCTTCTATAAACAATCCTGCAATATCAATTACGGTAGCTAAAGACCCACCGCCATTATTTCTAAGGTCCAGCACCAAGCCATCCATATTTTGTTTTTTCAACTCAATGATTTCATCTTTAATATCACTCGCCGCTGTTCTTCTACTGGAGTCTTCCATATCAAAATAGAAACGTGGTAAATTGATTAAACCATAATTATGGTCATTCTTCTTCACCATAGTACTTTTTGCATAAGTTTCCTCAATCTCTACCACATCTCTTACAATCGTGATATCTTCCACAGTACCGTCTACTTTTTTTACGGTTAGTGTAACTTTGGTTCCTTTTGGACCTTTGATTAAATCTACAGCATCGTCTATGCGCATCCCCACGATACTCACCGGCTCTTTTTCATCTTCTTGCTTTACTTTTTGAATTAAATCTCCAACTTCTAATTCTTCTCCTCTCCAAGCAGGACCTCCTGAAATAATTTCAAGAACCTTAATGTTATCCATTTTCTTTTGAAGCCTTGCTCCAATACCCTCTAAACTTCCTGACATTTGAATATCGAAACGCTCTTTATCTCTTGGTGCGAAGTAAAAAGTATGTGGGTCAAACTCTTCTACTATTGCATTTAAATAAACAGAAAACCAATCTTTACGGCCTAAGTCATCATTTATATCAAAAGATTCATCTAAAGCAGTTTTCGTCATCTCCCGAGCTTCTTTTTCTAACTCTTCATCAGACTTTGGCTGAAAATCTTCTTCGTTTTCGGCCTTTGCTTTTTGCTCTTGTTTTAAATCATAAAAATTAGCTAGCGTAGCAAATTTCAACTGTGTCTTCCAACGCTCTTTTAATTCTTCTTTGGAAGATGCATAAGCCATATCATCATAGTTGGTATTGATTTCTTCTTGACTACTAAAGTCAAAAGGCTGCGCTAAAATTTCAGGATAGTAAGTTTCTGCTTCGGCAAGACGTTGTTGAAACTTATCGTAAGTTACCGAGAAAAAATCGATTTTATGATTTTGAATCTGGTCATCAATTTTGTCTTTATAAATATCAAAACTATCTAAATCTTCTTGTAAAAAATATCTTTTTCGAGGATCTAAATCGCTTAAAAAATCGTGATAAACTTTTTCAGAAAATTCATCATTAATATCTTTTGGGTCATAATGGCCTCTACTTAAAACAAATGAAATAAGTTCAATAAGAACCTCATCTTTATCTGAATCTGCATCAAACTCTTTGGTGGTAAAGCTACAAGAGGCAACTGCCAAGAGTAGTCCGAGTAAGAAAATTTTATAATTCCTTTTCATAAATCTTTTTAAATTCATTAGCAATTTCTTCTGTAAACCATTCTAAAATTGTGCCAGTTTAATTTTTTAAGTAGATAATTTAAACTGTACGTTGACAAAAATTTAAAAATAGTATTTTTTTTCAACTTAAAATCATAAAATAAAGATAATGCGAAGGTATTGAATATCCTTAAAAATCTTACAGATTGTGCGATAAATGCTTATTTTAGCTTTATAAAAAATTCCTTATGAGTAAAGAGAAACCCCTAATTTTAGTAACAAATGATGATGGAATTACCGCACCCGGAATTAGGCATTTAATAAAATTAATGAAACAACTTGGTGAGGTAGTTGTGGTTGCTCCCGACAGTCCCCAAAGTGGAATGGGTCATGCCATCACCATCAACGATAATCTGTATTGTGATCCGGTAAAACTTAAGGAAACCGAAAAACATCAGGAATATAGCTGCTCGGGCACACCGGCAGATTGTGTAAAAATTGCTACGCAAGAGATTTTACACAGGAAACCTGACTTGTGCGTAAGCGGAATTAACCACGGCTCTAATTCTTCTATTAACGTCATTTATTCTGGTACGATGAGTGCTGCGGTAGAAGCTGGAACAGAAGGTATTCCCGCCATTGGTTTTTCATTATTGGATTATTCGTTGACCGCAGATTTTGAGCCTACTACTAAATTTATAAAAGCCATTACTAAAAAAGTACTTAAAAACGGACTTCCGGATGGCGTAGTACTCAACGTAAATTTACCTAAACTAGAAGAAAAAAAGATTAAAGGAATCAAGGTTTGCCGTCAAGCTAAAGCACATTGGGTGGAAGAATTTGACAAACGTACCAATCCGCAAGGACGGGATTATTATTGGTTAACCGGTGAGTTTGTAAATGAAGACGGAGGTGAAGACACAGATGAATGGGCTTTGGAAAATGGTTATGTTTCTGTGGTTCCCGTTCAATTCGATTTAACCGCCCATCATACAATTAAAGAATTAAATACCTGGAATTTGAATGATTAAAAAAGAAATTTTCATAGGATTATTTGTAGGTTTATTTGCCAATCTTGCTGGCATATATCTTTATATAATGGGATTTTCACCCGATAGCTTAGAAGGAACTTTAAAAAGTGCGATGGAGGAAGGTTATATAGGAAGCTTAATTGCCCTTGGAGCCATTTTAAATTTTCTTCCGTTTTTTGTTTTCTTGAAGAAAAATCAGCCCTATCGTTCTCGCGGAGTTCTTATTGCTACTTTAATTGCAGCAATCACTATTGTGATTTTCAAATTTAATTAAGATGAAATATTACCTCATTGCCGGCGAAGCTTCCGGAGATTTGCATGCTTCCAACTTAATGAAAGCCCTCAAACAACAAGACCCGAAGGCAGATTTCAGGTTTTGGGGAGGTGATTTAATGCAAAAAGAAGGCGGCAAACTAGTAAAACATTACCGTGAGCTAGCGTTTATGGGGTTTGTAGAAGTTCTTTTTAATTTAAGGACGATTCTCAAAAATATGAAGCTCTGCAAAAAGGATATTTCTGTTTACCAACCCGATGTAATTATTTTTATTGATTACCCCGGTTTTAATTTCAGGATTGCAGAATGGGCAAGAAAAGAAGGCTATAAAACCCATTATTACATTTCTCCACAAATCTGGGCCTGGAAAGAAAACCGTATTAAAGCCATTAAACGTGATGTAGATGAAATGTACGTCATCCTTCCTTTTGAAAAAGACTTTTATGAGAAAAAACATAATTTCCCGGTACATTTTGTGGGGCATCCCTTACTGGACGCTATAGAAAATAGAAAAGAAATTTCTTTTGAAAAATTTACAGAGCAACATGGTTTAACTTCCCAACCCATTATTGCCTTACTTCCGGGAAGCCGAAAGCAGGAAATCACTAAAATGCTTTCGACAATGCTTCAACTTACCAAAGATTTTAGCGACTATCAATTTGTGATTGCTGGTGCTCCAAGTCAAGATAAAGAGTTTTATGAACCTTTTTTAAAGAAAAGCAATGTTTCTTTACTGATGAATAAAACTTACGACTTACTAAGTGTGGCTTCCGCTGCTTTAGTAACCTCGGGAACAGCAACCTTAGAAACAGCTCTATTTAACGTTCCCGAAGTGGTTTGCTATAAGGGAAGTACTATTTCTTATGAAATTGCCAAGCGCGTGATTAATCTTGATTATATTTCTTTAGTGAATTTAATCATGGATAAAGAAGTGGTCAAGGAATTAATTCAGCATGACTTCAATGTGAAAAACCTGAAAGCTGAACTTTCTAAAATTTTAGATGAAAAGCATCGTGAGCAACTTTTTGAAGACTATAAACTACTTCGGCAGAAATTAGGAGGAACGGGAGCCAGCCAAAATACCGCTCAACTTATTTACAAAAAAATCAAATCTGATGCATAAATATATTGTTCTCTGTTTATTAACCATAAGCCTTGTTTCCTGCGGAAGTAAAAAACGGATTGCCGATCATTCTCCGGCTAGTGGCCCAGTAAAAAAGAGTAGTTCTTATCGTTACGATCCTATTCCCGTAGCTACCAGAATTGCCGATTATGCGCTTGATTTTCAAGGAACGCGTTACAAATATGGCGGAACCACCAAACGCGGCATGGATTGTAGCGGACTTATTTACACTTCCTTTTTAAGTGAAAACATTCAATTACCCAGAGTTTCCCGAGAGATGGCTAAAGAAGGTAGAATGCTTCATGTAAATGAAATAAACGTAGGTGATTTGCTTTTCTTTCAAACCAATAAAAACCGGGCCGTCATCAATCATGTTGGCTTGGTGGTCGAACTTGTTCCCGGAAGCGTTAACTTTATTCATAGCACGACTTCTCGAGGTGTTATTGTTTCTTCTTTAAATGAGCGCTATTGGAATAATGCTTTTGTGATGGCAAAAAGGGTATTTTAAAGTTGAAGATTTTTCGTTAACTTTATCTTGTAATGAAGTTAATGAATCATCCCATTTTATTCATTACCCCACTTCTAATTCTTGGTATAATTTTAGGTTTTCAATTTTTGATTCCACTAAAATTAACAATGGTCGGCTTATGCTCGATTTTAATGCTTTTTTGTGGGAGCTACTTTTATAACAAATCTCATTTATTCCCTACTCTTTTTCACACCTTAATCACCGGCTTTTCCTTTATTAGCTTAGGATTTGGGATTGTTCAGTTTCAACGCGTAGAAAATCAACCTCAACATTATTCACATTTTGATTTAGCCGAAGAAGTTTTGGTAACAGGAACCATTTCTGAAAAGCTTAAGACAACTAGTTACTATACCAATTACATTTTGAAAACAGAAACCCTTGGAAAACGTGAAACGCATGGGGAAGTTTTGTTTTCTGTAAAAAAAGATTCGATTAAAAAATTCTTGAAATTGGAGATCAAATTGCAATTAAAGAAAGACTTACAGATGTCTATGCTCCTTTAAATCCTTATCAATTTAATTACCAAGAATACCTAAAGAAGCTAAAAGTATTTAAACAGATAAAAACTGATCATGCTTCTGTGAATGTAATAGCAAAGGGTTCTCCTTCTTTGAAAAAAATGGCTGTTGGCCTACGACAAGAAATCATTAAAAATCTTAATCAAAAAGGATTATCAAAAACACAGGTTAATTTAACTTCAGCCTTATTATTAGGTCAAAAAAAGGAATTAGACCCTGAAATTTACAATGATTTCTCTTCTGCTGGAGTAATACATATTTTAGCAGTTTCAGGCTTACACGTGGGTATTGTTTTAATGATCCTTAATTTTATACTGAATCCACTTGAACAAGTAAGAGGGGGTAAATACTTTAAATACACATTAAGTGTTTTGTGCATTTGGTTTTTTGCGTTATTGGTTGGTTTCTCTCCTTCCGTAATTAGGGCAGCAACAATGTTTACTTTTTTAAACGCAGGCTTGATATTTAAACGAAAGGCTTCTACTATCAATATGCTTTGCCTTTCGGCTTTAGTGATGTTGATATACAATCCTTACCTTATTTTTTCGGTAGGTTTTCAAATGAGTTATTTGGCGGTTTTGGGAATTATTAGCTTTCAACCTTTGATAAAAAGGAAATTTTATATTAAAGGTTGGCTAAGCAGGAAATTGTTTGATGTTCTTTTGGTAAGTTTTTGTGCGCAGTTAGGAGTTTTACCGTTGAGCATTTTCTACTTCCACCAGTTTCCATGTTTATTCTTAGTAGCGAATTTACTTATCATTCCTTGGCTTTTTATACTGATTGGCTTTGGAATAGTAGTGATAACAGCTTCTTTTATTAATTTCGATTTTGCATTGCTTTACGAATTATACGGAAGGACTTTAGATTTTCTATTACTTGTTATTCACGAAATCGCCAGTTATAAAAAACTTATATTCAAGAATATTTATTTCACTAAGGAAATGATGATTTCTTTATATATAATCATTTTCTTCAGCTTCCTATTTTTTAAATATCAACAGAAAGGATTTGTGTTTAGTTTACTCATTTCGGTACTACTTTTTCAATGTATCTACATATATGATTTTTATCAAATAAATCAACAGCAGAAGTTATTTGTATTGCACAAAAACAGAAAATCGATTATCGTAGATAAGACAGGAAATCACTTAAAAGTTTTTATCGATCCATATCATTCAATTCAAAACTCAAGCCTGTTAGAAAACTTTAAAACTCAATTAGCCAGCGAAATAGATACTTTTCAACTTAAGAATTTTCATCAAACACCTATTGGTAAAAATCTACTCATTATTGATAGCTTAGGAATTTGGCAATTGCCAAAAGGCATTCATGCTAATTATGTTTTATTAAGTAATTCGCCTAAAATAAATTTAGAAAAAGTTCTTTTGGAAATAAAACCTCAACATGTGATCGTAGATGGAAGTAACTATTTTTCTTATGTAGAACGCTGGAGAATTACCTGTAGAAAAAAGAAAGTCCCTTTTCACTACACTAGAGAAAAGGGAGCTTTTGTTATTGATTATTGAAACATCTTAGCACAATTTCAACATCACATTTAAAATTTCATTAAAAAGTACCTTCAAAATTTTGCTTATACTTATTCCACGCTTCATTGGTAGTTAGCTTTTTGTAATCGTTATTGGCAATCATCTTTAAATAGATTTCTAAATCTTTTGGAGTATGATAACCGGTAACTGGAGCAATTACATTCGACTCTTCATCAAAAAACACCATACTTGGGTATCCTGAGATTTTAAGAGCGTGTGCAAATAAATGCTGACTATTTCTTCCTTTTCGATTAGGATCGTGATTGGGATTGGTATAGGTGAAATCCTGATAATCTACTTCTTCGGTACCTTCAGCATTAAACTTTACGGCATAGAAATTTTCATTTACAAAATTCACTACATCTTTATTCTGAAAAGTGTTTTTATCTAATAACTTACAAGGCCCGCACCAAGAAGTATACACATCCATAAAAATCTTCTTAGGATTTTCTTCTTGAGCCTCTAAGGCCTCATTCATTGTCATCCACTCAATTTCTTGAGCGTAATTGCTTATGGCTACTCCTAAGAGAAGCACGAAAGTTAAATATATCTTCTTCATAACTATTTTTATTCAAAAACCATTCCAAGACGCTTGGACTATATACATATCAACGCCCGGAAAGAATATATTATTTCACTCCGTGCATTAATTTTTTGAGTACTGGGTTTAAGAAGAAAACCAACACCCCTGCCACAGCCGGAACAATAGTAAATATCAAAAAGAATGTTGAAAGGTTATATTCTTTTGTAATATTTTCAATCTGCCCTCCTAAGACCGCTGCTAATTTATTACCGATAGCGATAGCTAAATACCACATCCCGAACATAAGCGCGATCATTCTCGCGGGAACTAATTTACTTACATAAGAAAGCCCCACCGGAGAAAGGCATAACTCTCCCAAAGTATGGAATAAATATGCCAATATAAGCCAAATCATACTCACCTTCATAGTTCCTGAAACGCCATTTGCACCCCAAGCTAACAATCCAAAACCAATCGACATAATGATAAGCCCTAATGCATATTTTGTAGCAGCAGAAGGATTGTATTTACTTTCCCACCATTTAGAAAATAAGGAAGCAAAAACAATGATAAAAAATGAGTTAAGAATACTAAACCAAGAAACGGTAATTTCTACTTGATTATCTTTTACTTCTGTTATTGATGCACTAATAATTCTATGATCATCTTTCTCTAATTGCTCAGCATTTGCCATGGACAACTCCATTCTATCATCATCTAAGTAACCAAAAGCAGTTTCTTCGTTATTTTTAGCGATAATATTAACCTTATCCCCTACTTGGAAAGTTATCGGCTCAGCAATGGAAACTTTTCTATCTACAACATTTGCACCATCGGGTACAATAGTCTGTTCTGAAATCGCTCTGTAAGTTATTGTTTCATTACCTTCCTTGTCCTGACCTCTAGTTTCAAAGGCTTGATAAGTCACATCGTAAGCTACCGTATTGAAGTCTCTTTGAATCATCCAACCGACTAATGCCCACATAAACAAGAAACATACTACCAATACAATATTTGAACCTGGTATTTTGTAGAATGTTTTTTTCCATAATAAATATAACACCCAAGAAATGATAATTAAGGGGATAACTGTTAATAAGGTATTTACAATATTAAAAATAATAGCAGAGTTACCTGTTAAGGCTCTATCTACATTATCTCTAGCAAACAACACTAATGATGAAGCTCCTTGCTCGAAAGACAACCAAAAGAAAACCGTAAAAAATGCAAAGATGATAAAGGCGAACATACGATCCCTTATTACCGGTGCATATCGTAATATCCTACCAATAACGAGAATTAAAAATAAAAACAAGCCAAATAAAACAGCCACGTATTGCCCTTGCATACCTCCTATTTCAAAAGCTGAAAAAATATCGACTCCTGCTATTTTGGACATAGGATCGTTAATTGCATAACCTAAGCCAATAGCAGAGCAAATAATAATTAATACTTTATCTAATGTTGTAAAAGGATTTTGCTTTTCTACTTCTTCGCCTTCTTTTCTTTCTGCTTCATTCTCTTTATCCTTTGCAGGTTTTGCTCCTATTTTCCCAAAAAGATTTCCGGAGAACCAAAACTGTAAAGTTCCTAAAAACATAAAGATCCCTGCAAGTCCAAAGCCATACGACCAACCTATTTTCTCTGCTAGATAACCACAAAGCATCATTCCAAAAAACGCCCCGGCATTTACACCCATATAAAATATAGTGTAAGCTCCATCCTTTTTCTCTTCATTTCCTTTATACATTTCAGAAATGATAGAAGTAATGTTGGGTTTAAAAAAGCCTGTACCAATAACAAGCAATGCAAGACCAACATATAAAGATAGTTCTGTTTCTAAGGCCATAGAAGCATGACCTAAGGTCATGATAATTGCTCCAATAATTACTGCCCAACGATAACCTGTTAGCTTATCGGCAATTATACCACCAATAATTGGCGTGATATATAAAAGCATGGCATAAGTACCGAATAAGGCTCCGGCATTTTCTGCAGACCATTCCCAGCCAGGATTATAGCCAATGGCAGCCATGGTTAGGAAGTTAACCAAAAGAACACGCATTCCATAGAAAGAAAAACGCTCCCACATTTCGGTAAAAAACAAAACAAACAATCCTCCTGGATGGCCTAATACTTTATCTTTAAAAAGATTATCTATATCTGTATTCATCTATATAATTATAAATTAAATATTTTCTTCTAGTTCGTAAGGTTCATTATCTTGAACATCTTGAAATTTTCTTTCGTTATCTTCTGCTCCGTGAGTAAGTCTTTTAAGAGGCTTGGTTAATAAAATAAAGATTAAACCGATAACGATGGTAAAAATTAGTATTCCTAAGAAAACTGAATATTCTCCAAAATCTGAAGCTGATTCCCCTACAATTCCTGCTACTTTACTTCCTAAGCCGGTTGCTGCAAAGTAAACACCCATCATTAAAGAGGCATATTTTACCGGTGCTAATTTTGTAATAAAAGAGAGCGCTACCGGTGAAAGACATAATTCCCCAATAGTATGAAAAAAATAAGCCAGAACTAACCAAATCATACTTGAACTTCCTGACTTTTCGAATTGCATTGCCGCAAATACCATAAACAAGAAACCAAATCCCATAATAATAATCCCTGTAGCCATTTTAAATATAGAAGAAGCTTCTTTCCCTTTCAATTTTCTTTTGGCCCAAATATTCGCTACCACTGTTGCAAAAATGATTATAAATCCAGCATTCAAACTTTGGAACATCATCGTAGGCACCGTCCACCCAAATAAATCACGATCGGTTTTAGAGTCGGTATATAAATTCATTAATCCTCCGGCCTGCTCAAATGCACCCCAAAAAATAATGACCATGATGAACGATAAAAGAAGTACCACAAATCTATCTTTATACACCTGCGAATTCAATTCTTTATAAATCATCATCATTAATGCTATAATTGCTGTAAGAAACAAAAACAACAGTCCATACCCCCATTCTAAAAAGAACCAACCTATTATTGAAACTACCACTAAAACAAATGTGATGACCAAATGCTTAGGAGACTTAAATAAGTCGGAATATAATCGTCCATAAGAAACTTCATCAGAAGCTTCGGTATCAGATTTATCTAAATTACCCACATATTTTAAATGCTTATAACCTGCTAAATAAACTACCAAACCTAGCAACATCGCCACACCTGCCATCGCAAAACCAGCGTGCCAACCCCACTCTGCCACAATAAAACCTACCAGTAATGTTGCTAAGAGGGAACCTAAATTTATTCCTATGTAAAATACACTAAAACCTTTATCACGACGAATATCGCCAGGAGCATACAAGCCCCCTACCATAGTAGAAATATTAGGTTTAAGCATTCCAACTCCCAATACTACCAGTCCTAAACCTGTATAAAATGCCCAAAGGTCTTCGATTGCTAAAACCCCGTGTCCTGCACATAAAATTAATGCACCTACGAGTACCGATTTCTTTTGTCCAAGTAATTTATCGGCAATCATTCCTCCAGGAATGGAAAGCACATAAACTAACATGGTGTACCAACCATAAAGTTCTAATGCGTTTTCTTCAGACCAACCTAAACCAATTCCTCTAGGGTCTGTACCCAAGGTAGAAGTTGTCATATAAAGTACGAGGAGAGCTCGCATCCCATAGTAACTGAAACGCTCCCACATTTCAGTAAAAAATAAAATATACAACCCAATTGGGTGACCAAATAGCTGTTTTTGGGTTTGAAGTTGAGATACAGTTGCCATAAATTATTATAAGTTTTCTTTAATGAAATTGGTCATTTTTGTATAGAGGTGAAGTCTTGTATTCCCTCCGTAAATTCCGTGATTTTTATCAGGATAAATCGCCCAATCAAATTGCTTATTTGCTTGAACCAAGGCCTCTACCATTTGCATGGTATTTTGTACGTGAACATTATCATCACCACTTCCATGAATTAATAAGAAATCCCCTTTTAAACCATCTACGTGATTAATAGGAGAATTGTTATCGTAACCAGAAGCATTTTCTTGTGGTGTTGTCATATAGCGTTCTGTATAAATGGTATCGTAAAATCTCCAACTAGTTACCGGAGCTACTGCAATAGCCATAGAAAACGTGTCGTTGCCTTGAAAGATACAGTTTGACGACATAAAACCACCGTAACTCCATCCCCAAATTCCTATTCTATCGGCATCAATATACTCTCTTTCACCTAATTTTTTAGCCGCTTCAATTTGATCTTCTACCTCAAATTTCCCTAATTCTTTCTGCGTCACTTTTTTGAAATCGGCTCCTTTAAAACCAGTTCCTCGACCGTCTACACAAGCAATGATATAACCTTGTTGTGCTAGTAATTGATACCAATAATCATTAGGACCAAAAAAAGTATTGGAAACTTCTTGAGATCCCGGCCCGGAATATTGATACATCAATAATGGATATTTCTTATTAGGATCAAAATCACTTGGCTTGATCATCCACATATTCAATTTGTTCCCATTCACTTCAATGGTAGAAAATTCTTTTTTAGAAAAATTATAAGGTTTTAATTTTTCCAACAAAGCTTTATTGTCTTTAATGTCCCTTATTTTTTTCCCGTTTCTAGCTTTGTGAAGCGTAAACTCGTAAGGAGTGGTAGCGCTAGTGTAAGAATTAATAAAATACGTGAAATCTGCACTGAAATCCGCATCGTTGGTTCCGCGTTTTTGGGTAAGCTGCACTTTATTTTTTCCATTGGCAAGTACTGAAAACACATCACGGTTAATACTTCCGTTTTCTGTACTTTGGAAGTAAATTCTTCCGGTTTTTGGATCAAAGCCATAATATTGAGTCACTTCCCAATCCCCATCAGTCACCTGATCTAATAGTTTTCCGTTTCTATCGTAGTGATAAATATGATTCCACCCATCTTTTTCACTAGTCCAAATAAAACTGTTATCGTTTAAAAAAGTAAGGTTATCCGTAACATCAACGTAAGCTTTATCGGTTTCACTTAAAATTACCTTCGCTGTATTTTCTTTTGCGTTTACAAATATTAAATCCAGCTTATTTTGGTGCCGGTTCATCGCTTGCACGCTTAGTACCTCAGGATCGTTAGTCCATTTAATTCTTGGAATGTATTCGTAAGCTTTAGGTAAGTTAACTGTGGACGTTTTTTTAGTTTTTAAATCATATAAATGAAGACTAACGTCTGAATTTTTCTCACCGGCCTTAGGATATTTGAATACCTCTTGTGAAGGATACAATTGTTTTCCATACGTTCCATACATATCCATCGAGAATTCAGGAACTTCGGTTTCATCAAAACGTAAATAAGCAATTTTATCTCCTGTTTTATTCCAATCGAAAGCCCTTACAAAGGCAAATTCTTCCTCGTAAACCCAATCGGTTACGCCATTAATAATTTCATTTTTCTTTCCGTCAGTTGTAACTTGTGTGGTTTCGCCAGAATTTAAATCTTTGATGTAGATATTATTATCAAAAACATAAGCCACTTTACTCGCATCGGGAGAAAAAGTAGGCTCTTGAATTCTATTATCTGAAATTTTTGTGAGCTTCTCACTTTCAAAATCGTACACATAATAAACACCGGTAGTGGAATGTCTGTAAATGGATTGAACTTCGGTAGAAAGAATTACTTTATTTTCATTTTCACTCAAGGTATAATCCTGAAAAAAGTCTAAACCTTCAATATTGGCAGAACTAATTAGTGTTCTCGTTTTTTCACCCGTTTCGTAGCTATACACATCTACATTCATCGTTCCGGTAGCACGATCAAAGTTTCTTACGGCATATTCTTCCCCATTATTTAAAGAACGTAGGGACTGCATGTATTCTTGCCTAAACTCACCACCCCAAATCTCTTCTAGTGTAACTTCTTTGTTTTGAGCATTTATAAAACTTGTCGCTACCAAAAAAGCAGCCACAAAAACAGTATGTAATTTCATATATATTAGAAAATTCAAATTTTGAAGGTCAAGTTTACTAAAAAATCGCCAAAAAATAGGCAATATAGATGTTAAATACTAAGGTTTTGTTAAAGAAACTTCTTTAAAATATTGTTTTGAAATTTGCT
Organism: Mesonia oceanica; assembly: GCF_902499555.1. GTDB lineage: Bacteria > Bacteroidota > Bacteroidia > Flavobacteriales > Flavobacteriaceae > Mesonia > Mesonia oceanica. The sequence continues at coordinate 109,765 of NZ_CABVMM010000003.1, read as the reverse complement.
TTCTCACTTCAACTATTCAAAATTTAGGGTGACGAATTGTATCTTTGCCCATTCAACAGAATTACAACAGACTCATGAAGCAGGTAAAAGGCTTTTCAAAACTTAGCAAAGAAGAAAAAATAAATTGGCTAACAGAAAACTATTTCAGCAATGCACAAAAAACAAAAGAGACCCTAAAACTCTATTGGAACAAAGACGAAAAGTTGCAAAAACTGCACGATGAGTTTACCGAAAATACGATTTCTAACTACTATTTACCTTTTGGTGTCGCTCCTAATTTTTTAATTAACGAACAGCTTTACACCATCCCGATGGCGATTGAAGAAAGTTCGGTGGTAGCTGCGGCTAGCAATGCTGCTAAATTTTGGTTTGACAAAGGCGGCTTTAAAGCAGAAGTACTTTCGACTCAAAAAGTAGGTCAGGTTCATTTTAATTCAACTGCAGATTTTCAAAAACTGAAAGAATTTTTCAAGCAAGTAAAACCAAAACTGATTGAAGAGGTAAAAGCGATTACCAAAAATATGGAGAAACGCGGTGGCGGAATTTCTTCTATCGAGCTTCGCAATAAAACCCAAGAATTGGCAAATTACTATCAACTGCATTGCACTTTTGAAACGCTAGATGCAATGGGCGCCAACTTCATTAACTCTTGTTTAGAGCAAATTGCAGAAACTTTTACCCGGGAAGCTGAAAATTATTTTACTACGGAAGAACAGCCGGAAATAATTATGAGCATTCTTTCCAACTATGTTCCAGAATGCTTGGTAAGGGCAGAAGTAAGCTGTCCTGTGGAAGAATTATTGCCGAATATAACCGATGCCAGAAAATTTGCTCACAAGTTTGTAGAAGCGGTTAAAATTGCCAAAATAGAACCTTACCGTGCCGTTACCCACAACAAAGGAATCATGAATGGAATTGACGCTGTGGTATTGGCTACCGGTAACGACTTTAGGGCCATTGAAGCCGGCGTTCACGCATATGCCGCTAAAGATGGAAGCTACAGCAGTTTAACCGATGCTTCTGTTGAAAACGGAATGTTTAAATTTTGGATGGAAGTTCCATTGGCCTTGGGAACGGTAGGCGGACTCACCAGTCTTCATCCATTAGTAAAATTGGCTTTAGAAATGTTGCAAAAACCTTCTGCTAAAGAATTAATGCAAATTGTAGCTGTAGCAGGATTAGCACAAAACTTTGCCGCTTTACGTTCGTTAACTACCACGGGAATACAACAAGGACATATGAAAATGCACTTGATGAATATCCTTAATCAATTTGAAGCAAACGAAAGTGAACGCCAACAAGTAATTGAACATTTTAAAAGCAATACGGTAAGCCATAGTGCCGTGGTTGAAATTATTCAAGGTTTACGTAATGAAAACTAATTTCTACAGTCACGGTAAACTTTTACTTACCGCAGAATATTTGGTATTGGATGGCGCCAAAGCATTAGCTGTACCTACAAAAAAGGGACAGTTCTTAAAAGTTGACGAAGCAGGGAAAAATCAAATTTTCTGGAAGAGTGTTGATTGCCATGGAAATACTTGGTTTGAACAGGAATACGAAATGAGAGCGCATCAGTTTCTTCCGAAAAACCGATTACCAAGCCAACAAGAAAATTTAGTTGATAAGTCTTTACAGAATATTCTTTCGAAATTAAAAGCACTTCAACCGGAATTATTTCAACATACAGGATTTTCATTCACTACAGAATTGGAATTTCCCAAGGATTGGGGATTGGGTTCTTCTTCCACGCTAATTAACAATCTGGCGACTTGGGCAAATGTAAGCCCTTATGAATTGTTAGTCGAAACTTTTGGTGGCAGTGGGTACGATTTAGCTTGTGCCAAACATGCACATCCAATTTTATTTCAGCTTCAAAAAGAAACAAATCCTATGGTAGAGGAAGTGGAATTTTCTCCAAATTTTCAAGAGGAATTGTTTTTTGTTCACTTAAATCAAAAACAAAATAGCCGAGAAGGCATTCTGCATTACCGAAAGCAAGATTTAGCAAAAAAGAAAGATTGGATTCAAGAAGCAGATAAAATCACTACTGAAATTTTGAAGGCTGAATCGATTTCAACTTTTGAAAATTTAATTGAACGCCACGAAACTTTACTTACCAGAATTTTAGGAATGCCAACGGTTAAACAAAGGCTGTTTTCTGACTATACCAGAAGCTTAAAAAGTTTAGGTGCTTGGGGTGGTGATTTTATTTTAGCCACGGGAAACGAAGCTGAAAAAACGTATTTTAAAGAAAAAGGTTATGCTACGATTCTCGGTTTTTCTGAAATGGTTCTGTAAAACAAAAAACCGCTCCTAAAGGAACGGTTTTTTATAATTTATAAGGCTTCTATTGTTAGTAGAACTCTGCTCTGTTATCTTCAATTTTCGCTGAACTTTCTAAAGCTTTGTTTACTCGCTGCACAGCAGTTGCAGACCTAGCGGCTGATTCTCTCTTCGCTATTGTTCTGTAAGAATCTAAAGGCGTAGGTTCATTTTTCTTTATTAATTCTACCACATAAACTCCTTTTTCACCGGCAATCGGCTCAGAAGTCTCTCCTGCTTCTAAAGAAAATGCTGTACCAACTACTTCCGGCTCTTTGGTTGCTCCAGGTAAGGTTGGACTATTTAAATTTACAGCATTAGCCGTTTGAACTTTTCTGTTTTCACTATTGGCAATTTCTGAAATGCTTTTTCCGGCAATCTCCTTTTTAATGATTTCAGCTTGCTTTTGCTTTCTTAAGATTGGAGTTACTTTAGGAGAAGCTTCTTCTACAGATTCTACTCCTTTTTTGTTTCTAGCGGTTAGTTTTACTACTGCATAACCTCCATCAATATCAAAACGTTTTACGTCTCCAACTTTAGTTTCTTTGTTAAAAGTCCACTGCACAATACCTCTTTGGTTTCCTAATGTACTGTTCAGTTTCTCTTGCATTGCTTTAATGTTGTTTACAGACTTCACTTCGTAAGCGTCTTCTTTGGCAGCTGTATCAAAATCTGCTTCTTTCGCTTCCATTTCAAACTTTGTGGTAGTTGTATAAAGGTCGCTAGAAGTTTTTTCTGAAGGCTCAATTTCTACAGCAATAGTTGCTACTTGAACCGCTTTCTGCATATTGGTAACTTCCTCTACCATCACGATGTGATAGCCTAATTGGTTTTCGATTACCTCAATGCTTCCTTCTTCATTATTGTAAACAAATTCTTTTACTTCAGGCATTAGACGGGCATTGGTGTAACGATTCCACCCCATATCACCTCCTTGATCTTTATAACGTGGATCATCGGTATATTCACCTGCCAATTCTGCAAATTTGCCAGCATCATTTTTAACCACTCCTACCAAGCTATCGGCTAAAGCTTCTGCTTGCTCTTGGGTTCTGGTCATATCTCCTTGATCTACTGGAGTACCTTGGTAAGAAACCAATATTTTTCTAACTTTTACTGAATCTGGAATTTGTTTAACTCCAGTAACCTTGCTGTATTTCCAGAAATCACCTTCTTTGTAAGGTCCATAAGTTCCTCCTTCTTCTAGGTTGAAAATTTGGTTAGCGCTTTCTGATGGCAAAGCAGATTTAAATACGAAATCACCATTGTAAGGCATTTCTGAATTTTGATTAACAAATGCTTCTACATCTTGAGCTTTATTGAAATCCTGAATTAAATCATCCAGTTTTTCTTTGGTAGCTTCATCATCTTCTGAAGAAGGTTTTTCTTCAAAATAAACATATTTTATGGCTGTATTTGCTTCTTTCTCGAAACGGGTTTTATGTTTGTTGATGTAGCTTTTTATTTCTTCTTTAGAAACCTCTACTTGATCAACAGAAGTGTAAGGCACTAAAACGTATTTTAAATCTACGCTTTCGTTTTCCATTAAATAAGCTTGCTTAGCTTCCTCTAAAGTAGCTCCAACACCGGCTCTAATCATATTGTAATAGATTTGCCTTTTGGCTTGATCTTCAATACGATCTTCCATCGCCTCCCATTGCTGAAACGCTTGAGGAGAAGTAGCTTGTAGATTGGCCACATATTCTTTAAGAATGGCTTTATCAAACATTCCTGCAGCATTAGTAAAGTTTGGATTTCCTGCATAAATTTCACGCAAAGCGTTGTCAAACTGTTGCTCTCCAACTCTTATCCCTGCTTTTTCTAATTGCTCTTCAATTAGTGTTTCTTGAAGCGTCATATCCCATACTTGATTGGCCGCTTGGGTAGTAGTTATATTTCTTCTATTTCTTTGGAAGTTTTCTACCTGTCTGGCAAAATCTTCACGGTCTATATCTTCACCATTTATAGTAGCAATGGTATTTTGTGCTTTTTGACCGGTAAAGCCTCCGCTTTTAAACAAATCTGCCAATACAAACGAGAAAAGCGCAAGAGCGATAATAACAATTAAGAAAACAGAACGCTGTCTGATTTTATTTAATACTGCCATTTTATATGATTTTTAACTAAATAGTGGGCGAAAATAAGATATTTCAGGTAATTATAAAATTTATATGACTTAAAAAGTAAACTATATTAGCCTGTTATATATTTTAAGCTGAAAAGCTTCTTTTTTTAAGTTGATTTTTAAACTTGAAGAAAAATTTTAAAAGTTACTCCTCGATACCGTTTCGGCTTCACTAGCATTAGGCTAAAACCAAACAGAGTTATTTTTTTAGCCATTAATCTTCTTCTAAAACTTCAAGTTCCACAAGCTCTATTTTTGTATTGGATACTTCTAATATAGTGACTTTATAAGGTTGTATATAAAGCGTACCTCCTTGTTCGGGAATTTCTTCGGTGTGGTTGACAATCCACCCCCCAAGCGTCTCGTAATTTTCTTCTTCCGGCAGGTTGAGTTTGTAGGTTTCGTTTATGTAATCTACTTCCAAACGAGCTGAAAATTTGTATTTATTTTCGGCTAATTCTTCCTCTACCAACACCACAGCATCATGTTCGTCTTCAATTTCACCAAAAACTTCTTCCACAATATCCTCTACCGTCATCATTCCGCTAGTTCCTCCGTATTCATCGATAACTACGGCAATACTTTTTCTTTTTTTTATAAGAACATTCAATACATCTTGTGCCAACATAGTACCGGGAACATACAAAACAGGCATGAGAATGGACTGTAGGTCTTTTGGCTTTTTGAATAGTTCAAAACTATGGATATAGCCAATGATATCGTCATTGGTTTCTTTATAAACCAAGATTTTCGAAAGCCCTGTTTCGGTAAAGATTTCGATTAATTTATTGGGTGATTCATTGATATCTACAGAAATGATTTCGTTACGCGGAATCATCACTTCCCTTGATTTTACTTCTGAAAACTCTAGTGCGTTTTTAAAAATCTGAATTTCAGAATCTAACTCATCGTGCTCTTCGACAGTTTCCATTTGTTCTGAAATGTAATTCCCCAATTCTACTTTGCTAAAGGCAAGTTGTACTTCGTCTCCTTCGGTTTTAAAGAAAAGCTTCAGTACCATATCTGATATCCAAATGATAAATGCAGAAATAAATGTAAAAATGATGTAGAAAAAATAGGCGGGTACCGCGAAAAATTTCAACATGGAATTGGCATAAATCTGAAAAAACACTTTTGGAAGGAATTCTGCCGTAAAGAGAATGACTAAAGTAGATATAAGGGTTTGGGTTAGAATAAGCCCATCGTTAATCCAATAATTAAAAAACGCATTGCTAAACGGCCCCATTTGCATAAGCCAATTCACCAACAAGTCACCCATATAAAAACCATAAACAACCAAAGCGATATTATTGCCCACCAACATGGTGGCAATAAACTTGGAAGGTTTTTTAGTAAGGCGCTCTAGGATTTTACCCAAGAAATCTCCCTGCTTTTTTTCTATTTCTATATGAATCTTATTGGAAGAGACATAGGCTATTTCCATCCCCGAAAAAAAAGCTGAAAGGATTAAAGAAAGTACTATTATAATTATATCTACTTCCATTAAGGTTTATTACGGTCTTCTAACTTTTTTCTAAACCTTCGTTTAAAAAAAAACATAAAAATTGCCAATCCGCCTAGGCCTAAAAAAAGGTAAGTACGGCTTCCTTCTTGCCCCCAGCTACGGTAAGACTCTATAAAAAAAAGCACGGCGAATATGAGGTAAGCGTATTCAAAATATCTGTAATACTTCATTATTTTTCAGATTCATCAATAAATTGCACTCCAACGTTGGAACGTGAAATGAATTTATCAAAATTTTCGTTAGCATCAAAACCTTCTCCATCGTTTACTGCTCCATTATTCATTTGAATGTCGTATTCAACATCTGAAAACACCCAACTCCGGTCTTGGTCCCAGTACAATTGTTCAGCATTTAAGATAGTACTATCGCTGGTTACAATTTTTACGTTGCCTTGAAGGTCGATTAAATTTGTTTGGTTATAAACGATTCCATAATCTGCTACGATAGTTGTTTTTTCTTTTTCTTCATTGAAAAAATCTACCTCTACTCCATCGGGAAATTCACGGTAAGGAAATTCCTGATTGGTAAAATCTAGCATTCTTGGACTTCGTAGGTTGGCTCTTACGTTCCCGCTATCTGTATAAAACAAATTCACACCTTCTCCTACCGTTTGTGGTGAGGCTTTGTCTGTTTCAAACTTTCGGGCTTCGTTTAAACCGTTTTGACATGAAAAAAGCATTGTCGCTAAAATCATCACGACAATGCCTTTTAAAATATATTGATATGCTATTTGCATGAATTGTTTACTATAGTGAAGGAACTTTCACGCTTCCTCCTATCCAACAGCCAAAGCTAATGGAATCTCCAGGTTTGTAATCTGAAGTAAATACATCTGACTTTTGCGGTGCTCTACCTCTATAAGCAACAGCGGTCTGCTCTGCATTAGATTTTAAAGAAGGATCTACTCTTGCTGCCCTATCTGCATAATCTGCCGCTAACCAATATACGGCTCTTTTTTCAAAACTTGTATTCCCACAATTGTTAGCACTTTTAGCGTACATATCTGCAATTCTCAAATAAGCAATACCTAAAGAAGGCTGATATTTTAAAGCTTTGTTATAAAATGATCTTGCTTGAGAATAGCTTCCTTTGTTTTTGTACTTGTTAGCAATCACATAATACACTTTAGCTTTATCAACAGGATCTTCTTCTAACTCTGCAGATTGATTATAATATTCTAATGCTTTTGCACTGTTACCATCTTTATCGGCTAACTGACCTAGGTAGTAGGCAGACTTAGCTGATGGTTCTGCTTCGTGAAGCGCTTCCACTAACTTAAAGAACAATGGGTCGTCACATTCTTTAGCTGAAAGTCTCTTCGCGGCTCTCTTCAACCAATCTACATCACCTTTTTTATTCTCAAAATCTTTGGTATAAAGCGGAATTAAATTATCACAATCTGCTTTATCTCCAAGCACTTGATTAATAGAACCTTTAATTTTCATAAAGTTAGTCAGGTAGATGTCTGTATTTTTCAACAATCTTGTCTCCTCTTCACTTAGCTCTTCCCCTGCATCTTGTTTTTTCATTACAGGTTCAGCTTGTTCTGCACGGTAAATCTCCTGCTTCTCTATCTTTTGCATTAATTCATCGTACTTTGCAAATACATCCTGTAGGTCTTTTGACCCATCTTCTTGCAACTTAACAATAAGGTTAAAATAAGAGTAAAGCGCCTTTGGACTGTTAAATGATTCTTTATCTGCTTTCCAAGCATCGTCAAAAGCTTCATATTGCTCTTCTGTATCTCCAATTTTATTATCGAATTTTACTTGGGCAATATCAGCTAAAACTTCTCCTTTTTTAGTGTCATTTGGAAAATTTTCTAGCCTTAACTCATAATTTTCAATTAATTGTTGTGCCAATTCTTTTTGCTTGGCCGTATTACCGCTTTCTGCAGCTTGGTCGATTAATGCCTTTAGCATACGTTCTCCATACTGATAAGTAGCGATATGATAATCTTTACAGCCTTCGATTAGTTTATCGTAATAAGGCTTTGCAGATTTATAATCTTTGATTTTAGCACTCTGAAAAAATAAACTTCCAGTAGTGTTACAGTCTACTTCTTGAGCACTAGCCTGCCCGCTGGCCAGACCCGTCCCTAAAAGGGCTAAGTTTATTAATGTTAACAGTTTGGTTTTCATAGTTGATTATAATAAAATTAATTAAACTTTCTTTTTTGAAACCATCTATCGTTTAATGATAGACTTACGAAGAAACTCATAAAGTTTTCTTCTATTAATCCGGCATTTGTGGTTCCACGTTTACCGAATTCTACACCAAGGTTTAAATTGGTGAGCAGTCTTCCTGCGGGTAAGCCAACTCCAAAAGATATGCCAAACTCATTTATATCTTCTCCATTTACATTTAAACCATTTTCCCCATATCGTACTCCGGCACGGTAAACTATTCTTTTAAAGTAACTTGTAATATCGTTATAATCGGGAATAAAATATCCTCCTGCCCTAAAGGTAGAAGCGTCTGTATATTGCACATTATTCAATTCAAAAGAACGATTGGAATATTCGCTAGAGCTCAATCGCTGATATTCTAAACCGGCGAACCATTTTCTTTTTTGCCCAATTCCTGCTCCCAATCTTACTTCTGAAGGAATTTTCATTTCATCGTTTGGCACATCTATTTCTTCTGCATCTGCAATCACTTCAGTATTACTGATAGGACTATAGGTGGCCAATTCCCTAAAATTATCTGAGCTTAAATTAGACGACGGCGTATAGCTGGCAGAACCTGTAATTTGTAGGTTATTTTTTATTTCTTTTTCAAACTGAACTCCAAATTTTACACTAAAACCGCTAAAATCGGAACGATTGATTTCGCGAGTTCCAAATTGAAGCCCTTTTTGATAACTTAAATTTTTATTTTGAATATTCCCGAAGTTATAGCTTCCTTCTACACCAACTCTCCAGTTATCGTTTATTTTATAACCCGTAGCTAAGAAGAGTGTATTTAAGCCTCCACGGCCTGTAAATTTTGAAACTTTTGATTCATCTTCACTTTCAAGCTCATAGCCTACCGAGGTAAAAGGCTTGATTCCCAGCCCAAAACCTAATTTTCCGGCAGGAATACCTATGGCCAAATAATCTATATTAGTACTTGACAAATCGTCTTCTGCATTACTACTGCTAATGGTGTTTTCTGTATGCGACAAACCTACGGTGTACGTGGTTAAGCCTAAAGCGCCATAACCTGCGGGATTTTGTAAGTTCATGTGAATACTATCTGATGCTATGCTCAAACCTCCCATGGCTCTATTTTCTGCAGTCCCTTTAAACTTTTGAAGACCTATTCCAAAAAATGAATACGGGGAAGAGGTAATTTCTTGAGCGCTTAGGCTTACTGCAAAAAACAAGATGGCTACTGTAACTAACTTTCTAATCATTAACTTTTATTAAATTCTAAAATATAATTCAATCCTTCTAGCAGGAAATTTGAGGGGGCAAATATGCTATTTTTTACGGTCTTAGACAAAATTTCGGTATCACCTCCGCTTAAAATAACTGTTAAATCTTCAAATTTATTTTTATACTCCTCAATAAATCCATCAATTTCTAACGAAGTTGCTTTTAAAACCCCCAATTGCAAAGAGGTTTCTGTAGTATTTCCAATAAAAAAATCTAAGGGTTTATTAATTTCCACCAATGGTAATTTATCGGTAAACTGGTGCATAGCTTTAGTTCGCATTTGCAATCCCGGAGAGATCACTCCGCCTAGGTATTCGTTTTTCCGGTTAAGAATATCGTAGGTAATGCATGTACCGGCATCAATAATCAGTGTATTTTTACCGGAAAATTTTTTGGAAGCGGCGGCTACCAGCGCCATCCGATCTACCCCTAAAGTTCGTGGAGTTTTATAGTGATTTTGAAAAGGTACTTTCGTTGTTCCTGAAAGCAAAAGGAATTTTGTTTTTTGTTGAAGGGTTTTTCCCCAGTTTTCTTCTACATTTTTCACGCTGCTAAGGATGGAAAATTGAATTTCTGGAAATTTTTGAAAAATTTCTTTTAGCTTTAAATGAAATTGGGAAGCATCAAACCGAATTGTGTACTGCAATTCATCCTCCTGAAAAACAGCTACTTTAATTTGGGTATTGCCCACATCTATAATTAAATTCATCTGCAAAAATTATTTTGCAAAGCTACGAAAACATATTTTTTTAAATTTTTGTTGTGCATTTCTAAAAATGAATATATATTTGCCACCGCTTAACGCACTGGTGCCTTAGCTCAGTTGGTAGAGCAAAGGACTGAAAATCCTTGTGTCCCTGGTTCGATTCCTGGAGGCACCACCGCAGAAACCTCGATCTTACGATCGGGGTTTTTTGTTTTTAGCAGTTTCTTCTTTTGTAAAGACCGAGTATTTGTGTTGGTGTTGCAGAAAATCTTGACCTTATGATTTTCTTTTCTCTAGAATACTTACAAATATCTACCTCATAGTTTTATTTTTTGTGAAAATGTTTATTTTTATACGAACAAATGACCATTTTAAGTGATTTTACAGTTTACTGAAAAGGGCTAATCATTTGTTAAGTTATTTGACATCAATATTTTAAACAGACTATGATTACTATCCTTTCGGGATGCTACAGCCCAACCGCCACGCCAGCACCCCCGATTACCGCTACGGCTTCCAAGGTCAAGAGATGGACAACGAAATTAAGGGAGAGGGCAACAGCATAAACTACAAGTACCGTATGCACGACCCAAGGATTGGAAGGTTTTTTGCGGTGGATCCGTTGGCAGCTAAATATCCTTGGAACTCGCCTTATGCTTTTAGCGAGAATCGGGTTATTGATGGAATTGAATTAGAAGGTAAAGAAATTTGGTTGGGACCCCTCATATCAGATGGATATTCAAAAATAATTAAAGTAGCGAAATCTTTTGACAAATATATTAATGATGTAAGTCAGGGATTTGTTGAACATGGTGTAGCAGAACTAAAAGGAACAGTAGAGGGAGCAATTTATATTTCTACCGGAGAAGCATATCGAGATGCTCAGCCAATTATTAATGCCGGTAAAGATCTTTTAATGCAACCTCACCTAGCAACTGTAGATCCTAAAATGGGACAAAATGAAATTGATGAATTTATAAGGGTTACAGAACCTGTCGTTAAAAGATCCGAAGCAGTTGTAAAAGATGCTTATGTAACTACTAAAGAAGCATTTCAAGGAGATGGAAAAGCTGGTGGGGCTGTTTTGTTCGAAGTTGCTATGTTCTTTACCGATGGAGATAATGCTAGATTTGCCCCTAAAATTTTGAAGGAGATAAAGTCTGGAAGGAGGTTTACTGCTATAGGTAGAATGGATAACCTAACTAAGTTTGATGACATTCCAAATGTAGATACTTGGCGAAAATCAGGTAGAATTCCTGAAGTTGGGGATAAAAAGGTCTCTTGGAAAGAAAATAGAAAATGGCTACAAGAAAGAATTGATAAAGGAGATACTTTTATAATGACTATGGATCCTTCAAAATTACCTGAGAAATATATTCCTGGTCAACCCAATGGTTCTTTCACTAAAATGGAATATGAAATGCTATTAAGACAAAAAGCGAGAGGAGCTGATATAAAAATAATTTATGATTATGACTGAAAAAAATAAATCTATAGGAGTTTCAAAATTTATAATTGAACAAAGAGACAGTTTTACTTACGCTAATTTGAAGTTAGAACTATTTATATCAAAGAAACCAAATGTTATAATATCAGATAAAATAGATATTGATGATGATTTAAAGAAACAATTAATCATTAAAATGAAAAAGTGGGTTGATTTTTATGCTAATAAAGATATTTATATTACAGCAAATCTCGTTAGTTTTAAATTGATGAACGGTAATCTAGATATTTCTCGCGGTATAACTTTAGCATTCCATGATGGACTACCTAAAATAGGTATTAAACCCCCACAAATTTTTACATTATAAAACCTGCATTGGAAAAACAGAGCTCTCAATGCTAAAGATGGAGAATTTAGCGTTAGCAATTTGGAAAGAATGAGAAAAGGTAGGGCTCCGCAACGCTATAATGAACAAACTGGAAAAAATGGAGAGTATGGAGTTAGATCATAAACCACCTCAATGAGATGGTGGACTTTTTGACTTTGAGGAGGTTTGGCCGGATCAACACGCAGCGCAAGATCCATTCAGACATACTGGAAATAATAATAACAATGGAGGATAAAGAATTAGATCTAGATGAGCTTTTTAGAAAAGCAGAAGGAAAACCTATAGAGGTAAATGGTAAGTCTTTAGTTCGAATTGATCGTTTCACTCTACCTCGAAAAAAAATATCTTTAAAATTTAATTTTTTAGAGATAAATAGTGAATGGAAACAAGGATTTATTTTGAAAACTAGAGGGAGTTTTAAAGTAAATCAAAATAGTATTATTAAAAATGCAATTGTTCTTTGGGAAGATACTGCTCCAAATGAGTTTGTTTTAAATGTTGATTCTAAAGATGGAGTGCTTTTAGTTTATAATGTTTGGGATTTCGGTGATGGTGTTACGCAAGCTTGGCATAATGGTGCCGCCATTAATATCGAACGGTCATTTAGTAAAAAGGTTTATCATTGTAATGATGGTCATCTTGGGTTAGACTTGAACAATTTAGTATTCAGTATGTCTTGGGAACAAAACGATTTATGATTATATACAAAAACTCTTTAAGTTTTTTGTAGTAGGCATTTTATCAAAATCCCCCCCCCCCCCGCTAGCGCCAATATTAACTATTTGGCATTAAAGAGAGATAAATAAAAGCAAAGCCTTTGCATTCTGAACTGCAAGGGCTTTTTTTCTGCCTTAAAGCGAAGCGACATTTTTATTAAAAAAGTCCTTGAACTTCTTTTTGGTCAGCATCGTATCGATGATTTTAAGGATAGTGGACCTATCTTCCCCGCTCCCTCTAGTATTTACTAGTGGAGCAAAGGGACTTATTGTAGAACAGAAAAAGGGATGGAGCTTTATTGTTATTGTTTTATGCCCAGTCACATACATTTTATAGTTAGGTCTAGTATTGGCCAACCCTCAGAATTATTAAGGGATTTTAAACGGCATACTTCAAAAAGAGTGATAGAAGCCATAGAAAGCAATCCACAAGAAAGCCTTAAAAAATGGTTGTTATGGATGTTTAATCGCGCAGGTAAAAAGAGTGCCGCCACTAGCAAATCCCAATTTTGGCAACACCATAATAAACCTATAGAATTATGGAGTGAAAAAGTCATCAAGCAAAAAATAGATTATATTCATAACAATCCTGTATGGATTGGTTTTGTAGTCAATACAGAGGATTGGAAATATTCAAGCTAAAGAAACTGTCAAGGAGAAAATACGGTTTTAGAAATAGATGATATTGGGTTTATAGCTTAAAATAGCGGACATTTTTCACAGAATAATTTCTTTAATTTTTGTTGATAAGCATCTTAATAGATCATCCTGTAAAACGAACTCTAAAGATTTATATTCAAACGATTAGCTCCTTCCCCCATACTTTACTTATTTTTAATTATTGCTATTTTCTAGAAAACATCATTTGCTTAGGTCATATAAATTAATTCCTTTTCCAACCTTCTGTAGAAATTAATATATTTACCCTAAAATTAGTTATATGCAAAAGCGCATTTACGGAGCGATGGTTTTAGGGATAATTATTTGTTCGTTTACGTTTATAAAAGTCCAGAAAAAACTTATTCGTCAAGAGGGTTACGATATTGAGTGTTTTGTTTATTTAGAAGAACTTACTTCTTTTGATGAGGGTAAAACCTACTATTGGTTTAGAAATAGCCAAATACACCAATCTAATGGTTTTGCAGGTGGCTTGGTACTTCATGATGCTTATACCAAGTATTACCGTTCTAACCAACTGGCAGAAAAAGGAGCTTTTGATTTAGGCTTAAAAGATGGGGTTTGGCTAACTTGGTACGAAAACGGCAGCTTAAAATCTTCGCAAGAATGGTGGAACGGGGTGAAGCATGGCGACTATCGTTATTACGATACCGAGGGCAAGTTAATTTACCAAGGAAATTACAAACGCGATACACGCCACGGAGAATGGATAGACCACCTTAAAAAAGATACGCTTAATTACAAGCGAGGAGAGGTGATTATAGAAGAGGTGGATACTGTACAAAAGCCCAGCTTCTTAAAAAGATTGTTTGGCAAAAAAGAAAAAGATTCCTTAGAAGAAAACAAACCGGGATTTTTTAAACGTTTGTTTACTAAAAAGAACGATAGCCTTCAGCAAAATAAGCCACTAAATAAAGAAAAAGATACCGCTGCCTCGCCTAACTTCTTTCAACGCTTATTCGGTGAAAAAGAAAAGAAAAAGCAGGAAAAAAATAAAAAGTAAGCGTTGCTATGAAAAAAACAACGCCACTCCTGCCATTATTTGAGCAGTTTATAAAAGATAGCAAAACAGGAAAGCGTTTAAAAAAGAATGGAGAAAAAATAACACAAGGGACCATTAATAATTACACTTATGTGTATCGCAACCTTGTCCTCTTTTGTGAAAAAAGCCAGTTTGAATTAAGACTCTGCGACTACCACAAGCTCACGAAACGAGAGCGTATTTCTGAAAAAAACTACTGGAAAAAGTTTTATAAAAAATTTACCGAATTTTTATATAAAAAAGGCTGTTACGACAATTATGTAGGAGCCAATATTAAACAGCTACGCACTTTTTTTAATTGGTTAGCCCACGATAAAGAATTGGCTACAGGGAACTATCAGCGTTTGTTTTATGTACGCAAAGAAAAAATTTCCATTTTGGTGCTTTCTCCAGATCAATTAAAATTTCTTATCCATAATGAAGATTTTCACAACTTACTAACACCGGCAGAACAACGCATTAAAGATGCTTTTGTTTTTGGTTGCACTACGGGACTGCGGTTTTCAGATTTGTACCAGCTCACTTCTAAAAACTTTGAACAACAGGAAAACAATTGGTATATAAAAATACGTTCAAAAAAAACAAAGACTTATACCTCTATAAAGTTACCGCCCTACGCCATTTCTATTTATAAAAAATATAAACCTGATCGGGTAAAGCAGACTATTTTTAAACCAGTAAGCCTTTTTATTTTTAATAGAACGCTAAAAGAAATAGGAAAAAAAGCTGCTTTTGATACTCCCATAGAAATCAACCGGGAAAAACTAGGGAGGCTAAAAACTACTACTTCTACGAGTTTAAGGTTTTACGATAAAATGAGTTCGCATATGATGCGTAGAACCGCTATAACCACTTTACTTATTCTAGGAATGCCCGAACATTTGGTACGTAAAATAAGCGGCCATAGCCCTAATAGCTCTTCCTTTAACCGTTATATTCAATATGCTCAAGTATATTTAGATAAAGAGGTAGATAAGGTTTATGAAAAGTTGGTTGAATAGTTTTTAATGAAAAAACTGTACGAGTAAACCAAAATAGGGCTTAGCTACAAAACATAAAAAAAGCCCTCGCACAATTCCGCGAAGGCTTCTCTTTTATTTGGTTCCTATGTTAACTTTTTTACTCCTGCCGCCACTGGTTGCAAACTAGCTCGGGGGGAATAAGATGTTTGAGAAGTTGGCTAAAACTTGATATATTTTAAAAGATTAACAAAACCACCATAAATTAAAAAAATCTTTCTTAATCTTCTTCTTCTCCAAATATAAAATTTTTAACATAATTGAACATTTCGGAAGTACCCATTTGAAGAATAGTATTTCCAGAAAACTCTAAAGAATTTTTAGCAGCTTTATAATCTAAATTCTTAAGGCCATTACCTAATCCATCACCTAATTTACCTCCAAATACTCCAGAAGCAACATCAACACCAAAATCTGATATACTTTGTGTTTCCCATCCATTATTAAATGTATAATTATAACGTCCTCCTAGAACAGTACCTCCTAAATTACTTGTCATTGTTGACATACCTATATCAAACCAATCTGCATTACCAAAACCATTTGTCAAAGTTTGATCCACAAAAGTTGATCCTCCCGATATAATTTTAAGCCTAGTAGAGTTTAATGCAAAAGAACTACCAATCATTTTCACCCATAAAGGACCAGATTCAGCCATTAAACTTATTTCAGCTCCAATATAAGGTAATGCTGCAGCCCCTAATTCTACCGAAGCTCCAGCAGCAAAAGGTAATGAAGCTATTGCTCCAACGGTATAAGTTGCATATTTTGCCTCACGACTTGCTCTGGCAACTTTATTTTTAAATTTCTTTTCAACCGCCGGTAAACTTTGTAATTTTTTCTGAAATTCTTTTTCACTCTTTACATTATAGTCAGGATCCAAATTATCAGCTAAATTTAATCCTGACCATTCACCAAACATTTTATCAAATAAACTTCCTAGAGTCCAATCTCCGTTATTATTTTTCTTTTCTAAACCTTCTAATTCAATAAACTTTATCACTTGATTCTCGCTAAAAGCATAAGGCGAGTTCCAAGGATATTTAGCTGCCAACGGATCCACCGCAAAAAACCTTCCAATCCTTGGGTCGTGCATACGGTACTTGTAGTTTATGCTGTTGCCCTCTCCCTTAATTTCGTTGTCCATCTCTTGACCTTGGAAGCCGTAGCGGTAATCGGGGGTGCTGGCGTGGCGGTTGGGCTGTAGCATCCCGAAAGGATAGTAATCGTTATAGGCAATTACATCTGGGGTAAATACCTCATCGCCGTAAGGACCGGGTCTATAATTTTTTCTATCTGAGATAACACTTAATACATTGCCTAAGTGGTTGGAGAGCTCATATTTTTTGTTTCCAATATCGTTTTTATATAATTCGGTATTTATAACTGAATAAGCTGCGGCCCGGCCGGTATAATTTTCATTATCCTCTATAGTTTGTACGATATTGTCTTTAGGATAATTTATACCTATACGTGAACTCCCGTAAATATGTTGTTCACTAATTTTGTACTCTAAATTGGTAGGAGCTTCTAGATTATTTACGATTTTAGCGTGAAAATCACTTTCTAGCTTACTATGGAATCCTGGTTTTAAAGTAATGGAATTACCGGCTTCAAGGTCTAATTGCGCATTTGGCTCTACCGTATAGGTATTTAAGCCTCCTGCTACTTCTATATTATTAAGAGCCTGTAGAACGTTACCAATTGTATTAACAGTAGCACTCTCTAATATTAAATCGTAATCGATTGTAGTTGGGTCTTGACCAACTCTTTCGTCCTCAGCTTCATAAACGGCCAGTACATTGCCTTGTGCATCTCGAGCATAATAATATACCTTTCTCTGAGCATAATCGTGTTTTGCTATTCGATTTCCTAAACCATCATATTCAAATTTGTAAACTTCATCTTCTGGTGTTACTTTTTCTATACGCCTTACTTTTCCACTTGCGGTCCACTCTATGTTTTGAATGTTTTCATCTAAATCTTGAGTGAGTTGCCCTATTTCATCATATTGATAATTATTTGTATGATTTTTTATATCGTTATCAAAATTATTAGAGGTAATGGCATCACCTAATCTTCTTAACCTATTGTTAATAAGCTTATTGGAAGCATCCAGGTTATAATGATAAGTCAGGTTATCCATATCTGCAATGCCCCCATTTTCAGTTTTTCCACTTCTAAAAAGTGTTTTTAAATTACCATTTCTATCGTAACTATAAGAAGTTTTTGGTCCCGCATTTCCATTTACAACTCCATAGGGATCTCCATATTGGGAATTCATCGCAGTTATACGGTTCAACTGATCGTAGGTATAGGTATTAAATGTTTTATCTAAGGGTTGTTCTTCTACATCTAATAACGCGGTAGTCATCCCCCGTACGTTTCCATTCATCAAATCTGTATTGGATGCATAATAATTTTGACTTAAAGCAAATGGACTAGCTATTGAATTTACTCTTGGTTGGTAATCCCCATCATAATAGGACAACGAGTAACTAAATGCATCTCTGGCCACATTATTTGCAACGGCATCTTTCCCTACTTCATGCAAATCGAGATGTTCATTATTTACTCCTTTGAGCCACCCTTGCAAGGTATATACATAATCTATACCTTGTACTTT
Organism: Mesonia oceanica; assembly: GCF_902499555.1. Lineage (GTDB taxonomy): Bacteria > Bacteroidota > Bacteroidia > Flavobacteriales > Flavobacteriaceae > Mesonia > Mesonia oceanica. Next base: position 91,749 of record NZ_CABVMM010000003.1, on the reverse strand, counting down.
TTTATCTCCTAATAATACTCTAGCCAAAGGACCGTGATTATAATATTGGTATTCGGCATCTTCTTCCCATATGTAACCATCTTCCGATGTTTCTACTTTTGTAATGCGATTATCTGCGTCGTATGAAAATCTATGGATAAATTGATCCTGTTTGCCCTGCTGTAGAGTTACCTTATTTACATTACCACTAATGAGATCATATTTATAATTTACAGAAATAGGATTTAAGAAAATTCCTTCTTGTAACTTATCCTTGTCCGCTATAAGAGTTAACATTTGTTTTACATTTCCATGAATATCATAATCGTATATGATAAAATTATCAACCCAACCATCAAGCGATCCATCTGTTAAACTATCATCCCCATTATACTCTTCATAGTATAATACCGCGACTACCCTATTACGTGAATTTCCTGCATAAGGTTCTGCAAGGCCGCCACCCGGACCGGCATATAAATAATAGAGATCAACATTATTAATGTCGTCATAAAAAGTTTTAGTAACATCGTGAAACTTATTATTTCCTGCTAAATTGTAAGGGAAATCAGGTTGATTAACATGGGCTTCCGTTGTAGAACCATACATTAATTTTCCATTTGAGTTGATCTGATATCCATTAGAAAGCTCAACTTCACCAGCTTCAATAATTCTACCTAGCGCATCATAGCGGGTATAAGAGTACTTCTCTAAATTACCTGATAACTCATTTAGTTGTTTTTCATTTTGTGAGGCCACTATTCTTCCCAAGGCATCGTATGCAAAACGCGTTACCCCAGCATCAGGTGTTTTTTGCCATACAAGTTGGTTTAAAGAGTTATACTTATATTCTGTTTTTAAGGTGTGTTGTTGATTATTTCTATCTACACCTTCGGGTGGTACGGTTTGTGTTAAGTTTCCTGCTTGATCGTAATAATACAGCGTATATTGATACTCTTTATCGAAATAGGATAAATCAAAATGCTCTACAACTGCACTTGTAGCATATTCTATATATTCCTTAATGAATTTTTGCTTTAAAGTTTCTACATAAGCATAATAAGCGTCTTGGTTATAAGCTTCTGTAATGTTTTTTGTGAAAACATCACATTCAGATTTAACATCTGGTAAGTTTATTTTTACATTTACCGGAAGCAATGCTGGTGGACATATATCTGGATTCACGTCAAAATAAATACTCACAAAATCTCCCCAAGCCATGGGTGAATCTGTTTCGGTGTGCGTATCTAAAAAGTCTGGCAAGTAATCATTGTTATAATAATTGGCATATTCATTTATTATTGCTGTCATGCCATTATAACCGTAGTTAGCTTCTGTAGCTCCAAACTCTGCTATGGTTATATAGCCCATATCCTGCACAGAAGTAATGTTTAATTTATCTAAGTAATAGAGATAATCATCTACTAAGTATTGGTATTTGGCACTGCAAAAATATTCTTGATTATAATACTCAGGTGCTCGATAGTCTCTTACTTTTCTATCTAAATCTTTCAGGAATTTTATATAAGAATCTGGGGTGCAAGTAACCGGGGCAACGGTTTGAGGAACACAAGGGCAGCTCTGAGGATGAGCACAAAATCCCATAAATATACTTTGATAGGAACGATTCTTATAATCTATATCGAAACGAATATATTCTGTTATTGTATTATCATCATTATCTATATAATTTATATTACCATAACTAGTCAGAACTCCTACAAAATCAGACCATTCATCAGGACCATAATTAACAACAATATTTTCTACATGATTAACTTGATTTAATAAAGAGCCTTCAAAAAGCCGAAATTTAACGTCAATTTCATCAAAATAAATATAGGAATCTTCTGAATTAGCTAAAGCACTGCTAGAATCAATAAACTTAGCTTGATTAGGATTAAAATCCCAATCTTCTGAGATATATCCCGAATAAATAAAATTCTTATAGAAAAACTCTTTTAAAAATAGGGAGTAAGCATTCGGTAATTGATCTGCAAGATTAATATTAGCACTTCCATTATTTAGAATAGCATTTATAAGATTTTTCATATTAATCTCATAATACAATTTCACCTGCTCTAAATTATAAGTAGAGCAATCAAGCATATCACTTACATAGGTTTGATTATTGCTATTAAGTAAAATTTGACTTTCAGTATCTATTAAACCTAATAACACATTTTGCCTAGATGTTGAACTTTCTATAGAAGATTGTTCTAAACTAGACCTAGCAGAACTTGAACTTTCATAATCCAAATCTGACGAACCTGTACCACAAGCAATACCATAACTTGATAAATTGGGAGAAGGGTAACAATAAGAATAAGGATTACCATTAACCCACTTTCCTGAACCGTGTCCATTTACTCCAAAAAAACCATCTCCAGGTCCACTCCCAGCATTTCCAAATGGCATCACAACAACTGATTCAATACTAGAAGCTGACTGAAAATCAAAACTTACTCCAACTCCTGAAGAATTATCTGCTAAGATTATATAATCTAAACCAAGCTTTAAAGTAGTAGATATTAGCGAACTATTTTTACAATGTACAAAGTTGACTATTTTTGCATTATTTACATCTTCTTCGCTTATATTTTCCATTACTAAAAACCACTCTCTTACAGTTTCAGAAAGTTCTATATCAACTGAAGAATTAGATAAATAGTAACCATTGTTCAATATTTCAGTAAAAAAATCTTTAAAAGCTTCATCTTTATTTTCAATGAACGGTGGGGTACATACAGAACTATCACAATTAACATCATCTATTACTTCTCCTGGACCTGAAGGCGAAGTTGGATCTCCTATGTAACATTCTCCTATTTGTGCGTGGGTTTCCCCTGAAATGACGACTTCACTATAAGTTCCAGTACTAAAATCTTTTACTACTGCTAAAATTTGAAAGTTGAATACATCTGGATTACCATTTATATAATTGGTATAGTTAAGCTGATCCATATGCAGAATCATCCAATCTGTACCATACTCATTCCATACAAAACTATTGGCAGGTAAACTTAAGCTGATTTTTTCTATGGTACCTCCGCTAGTCATTAAATCTAAACTAAAATCCTGTGAGTTAATTGGTGTTCCTTTTATTTGTAGATTTATATTGGAGCCTATTATTCCTCCAAAATTTGTAAATAAATCTTGGGAAAGGTATAATCCTGTATAATTACGGATACCAAGTATATCAGGATTTTCTTCTACAAAACCATTTAAAAAGGCTTGCAAGTCTAATGCTAAAGGACAAAGACCTGAATTGATAAGATTGTGATAATCTGCGAATTCTCCCAAACTATCCAGTATATCTTGATTGTCTTCCTCGGAATCGTATAGGTTATCTATAGGGATAAATCTTCTAGTTTTATATTGGTACTCATCTCCTGTTATGGAATTACAAACGGTTTCTGAAGGTTCTGAGAAAGAAATAGAGCTAATATTATTATTGTAATAGTCTTCAATTACATTATCTACCCCATTCAGGCTTGAATCGTATTCTCCGTTTTCTATACAACCATTATACCCCCCTTGTGAGGCTGCATAGTAATTCATTAACACATAGTTTATTTTTTGTTTTAGTGATAGGTAATGCCCTCTATAGCTTTCCCAAAACCTATTTTTTTGTGTTGTAGATAGGTTATTGACACTAGAAAGAACCTGTTGGTTGGTGAGCGCTGTTAAATCTGAATTTTCACAAACCTCTATACTATTACAGATGGCATTGGCATAGGAAACTTGAATAATGGAAGCACTCATACCTTCATAATCACCATTATTTACATAATTACCACACCCTAATGCCATCTTCATAATTTCATTTTTCACCTCATAAAATGAATCACCATTAATATCTACTCCCAACCCGCTTTGTAAAGTAAAAAAAGGATCTTTTTCTAGAAGAAAACAAGGATTTCCCAAAAGCCCCATATTTTTGGCAATAGTAAAGGAAGTAGCCTCTTCCAGTAAATTGTCAAATCCATCAGAATTTAAAGTAATGTTGGTACTCGTATAGGAGTTATTATCTTCATCATAAATATTTAGATTTATTTGAGAAATTTGTTCTGCTACATCTATGGTATATTCTAAATATTTATATTCAGGATGATAAACAATCAATGATTCTCCCCAATTACTTTGATAACTACTTACAAAATCCTCTAAATTAGCCAAAAATTGAGGCTCTACCATAAAAGTAGTAGGGCTAGTAGTTGGCTCTAAATCATTATTGGATATACCAGCTAAAAGTGGAGGGTTATATTCTGGATTCTGATTAGAGTTCTCAGGAGTTTCAATTTTTTCTACATATACATAGGCGATCTCTCCTGAAGGAGTAAAATAATGATTGGGACTACCGTTACTATCGGTAAATTTATAGTGTATTGGGTTTCTCCAATTTATGTTTTCATCGTGAAAGATTGGGTTTCCTGAGTTGGTTTCAATATAAACCAATTGGTTAGCATTTTCCCCATTTTCATCTCCCTCATTATAAATGTTGTAAATCGCTCCTTCCTGTCCTAAGCTTTGATCTACGGTGACTGTCATTTCTTCGTCATCTTCATCATCGGCTTCGTAAGATATTCCATACTGTCCTCCATGTGGTTGCATATCAGAAACCATTACTCCAATAGCGTTTACTACCGAAATAGATTCAGCAACATTTGTATTAGTTAAACTCGTCCCATCTACTCTACACGGTTGCATACAAGCTTCTACCATCAGTTCAAACTCTCTTTCAAATCTTGCTATCAATTGTTGCCACTCTACAGAGCTTGTGGTCCCATCTCCATAATCACTTACATTATAAAATCCATTTTCTGGACTAAGCATGTAATTACGGTACTCTTCTTTATTGCTAAAGCCTAAACCATCTATACAATCCTGACAACTTTGAAAACATCCTTCAATACTTGTGTTTGGAGCAAAATCGTCCCAATCTACATAGCAAACATTATTTTTATCTGTTAACCTTCTTACATAGTCCTCAGCAAACACCTCTAAAGCATCTTCATTAACTTTTAACTCTTTTTTGATTCCATAAGCTCCTACATTTAAACCTGGAATTGGAATAGGATTTTCTAAACTATAGGACAGTTGAGTAGTTGCATTTGGAGTAGCTTCAATATAACCGCTTGTAGCATTATAATTGTATTCACCCACAGTAGACTTAAGGGGTTCAAAGTGATTAGTTTCCAGCATAGATTCACCACAATTGTTGGTTACATCAATTTCTAAATCGTAGACCAACGGATACAAGAAACACATATCATTTTCAGGACTATTAAAGGTCTTCGCAGGTACCGTAAATGAATAATCTACTTTCAAATCAGTTGGCTCTGTAGTAACGAGTCTTTGACTATCTGACAATAAACCATCGTAGTAATTGGCAAAGTTACCTGTGGTAAACAACACATTGTTATCTTGATTTGTGTCTGGATCTGCAAAATTATCTTTATTTAAAAGATCTGTAACTACCGTCTGATGAGCGCCATGAACTTCATCTTCTAAAGGTTCTAGAATTTTACCATCATTGTTAGCAGGATGGTTTCCGGCAAGAGCAGTAGCTATTGTTTTCCCTTTAGGATCTATATAACTCACACTCACTTGTAAATTAGGGTCTACTACTACATTTTTTTTATAAAAATTGGCATTCCCTACATTATTCCCAAATAATCTATTTAATTCTTGCTGGGTAGGGATTCCATAAAAGTATTTCATTTCATTATTCGTCCCTAATTGGTGATTGGGGCCTACCCCTCCTTTTCTAGCAATTCTTCCCGTGTTATCTTGGGTATATTCAATTTGAGAAAAAGGGAAATTTTGAGCGTCGGGAACGAAGTCCTGATAATTGTTCTGTAGCTCTGAATCTGAATAATATTTACTTGCCCCCGATGAAGCTTTCATCCCTTTGGCAAGATTATTACAAGCCTCTTCCACGGTCCAATCAAAGTCTAAATGGTTATATTTATCACCATCCATATTTTGATTAAAATTTTTATAGTAATGAAGCCCTTCATTAGAAGTGTTACTAACTGTACTGGTGGGTACAGGTAAAATTTCAATGGCTGCCCTACCTTGGGTATCATAAACAGTCTCCCCAACAATTGTTAAATTATCGGTATTTATATTAGTGATGGTTTGCCTGTTTCGTAATGATCCATCAAAGTAGCTTAATACTTCTTTCTTTTTTCCATCTTCTGCATAACTTGCTTGAAATTGCCAGTTTTTAGTATCGTGATTAACATTTTGTACGGGATAATAACTCCCCCACTGTTGAACGGTTTGTAAACTACTTCCTGAAATTGACCAAGGTCCAAAAAGTTCTTTATCTACCTCATTTACAAATCTACCTACGGCCCTTACCCTAAAAACCAAATATCCTTTTGAGTAAACTAAAGGGATACTATAATTAGTTTTTGAGGTAGAAATCCTCGAACTATTGTGTTGAAACTGAGCTTCTGTTAACTCTACTTGACTTGCGGTAAGGTCAGGACCACCTACAATCTGATTAAAATTATCGATCCACGTCCATTCTAGTTCGTATCTTTCTGCACCATTAATAGAATTCCAATTTAATAAAACATCCCTATCCCAAGTATTTCCGTCCTCGTCTGTATACGTTTGGGAAGTGATGGTTAAAGAGGGTAAAGTTTGTTCATCCAAGGCATAATACCTGGTCGCCGCAAACCCCAATTCAACAGTTACATTGGCTGGGGTTGCTGTAGAAGACACATTGGGATATTCTGTAATAAGCTCCAGTACTTTAACTTCTACTTGTTTGGCATTTTCTAATTTATAATATTGATTATCTACAAAATCTCCCGCTTGATAGTTATACCGTTCTAGTGAGAAAACCTTTTCTTCTTCATAAAGCCCATTGGCATAATCGGTAGCTGTGATTTTTAATTTTATGCTATAACTAAAATCTTCAAAATCTCCTACCTGATTCTCGATAGCTGCATCATTAGTTCCTAAAGGTGTATTTTCATCAATAAAAATTTTTATATAGGAATATGCGTTGGCAGTAGTAGCTGATGCTGATGCTGAATCAGGATCTTCAGCTCCAGTCAAAACAGCTCCTATATTAATTTGATTACCAGAAAACTGATTATTTACTTCTACTGTTTGCGCATTTATGCCCAACACACAGCTAAAAAGTAAAAACGTGAAGAAATATTTTGAAGTAGAAAAATCCATAACTTAATGCTTGGTTAATTGATTTTAAATTCTATTGATTACTTTATAATTGGCAAAGTTATTAGCAGGTTGAATTACGCCTTTGTTTTGAACAATATAATAAGACTTATTAAAAACCTCTTTTTCCAGCAAACTTACTGGCTTTACCTGTGAAAAATTAATTTCTAGTTTTGGATAGCTCACTACCATTTCTCCTTTTTCATTTTTATATTCTGAAGAATGTAGGTAGTACATTACTTGACGCTGTAATGAATAATCTTTTTTATTGATATACAGTATAATTTTTCCATATGGCAACGAAGTAAGTTCCGGGGCTAAGAGTTCACATCTAATCACCTCTTCTTTTTGAACCACTTTATAATCTTTAAAAGATTTTAAAAACCCTGAAATATTAAAAATAGCTTCAGCACCGTTTGGTGTATTATTGCTGACTTCTATTGCTTTTTGATCGTGACTTGCTTTAATCATGATATCATTCCCTACATACATCTCTGTCCCTAAAACATTGTTATAATAAGTATTCTTCATTTTTCCCATTTCACCTTTATAAGTACTTAAAGGATGGGAATCTTTATGGTTTTCAAATAATTTATATTGGATTTCTATGTAATAACTAGATTCATTTTTATAGAAATCCTGTGTTTTTTTTAATATTTCATCTAAGTCGACAACACTTGTATTTACCTGAGCCTGAAGTGCAAATTGACTTAATAGAAAAATTAAACTTACAATAAACCTCATACCTTACTCTGATTTTTGTGTACCGGAACGGGTTTCTTGAATGGTATAAACCCCACGTTCAGTTTCTTTTTTTACCCGAATTAAGCCTCCTTCACTATCATATTCATAAAAGGTGGCATAATTATTTTCGTCCAGTTCTGCCATTAGCTTTTGTGTTTTCTGGTCGTAAACAAAAGACTTTAAATTACTATTATATGGATGAATCCTGATATCGTCAAAATAACAGGCCACATCTGTGTTATTATTAATTAAAGAGATATTAATATTAGTTGCATTTAATGGAACCACAAACTCTCCATATATTTGTTGCCAACCTTCTATAATTTCCCCTCTTGTGGCACATACGTCTATTTGCGAACTCCCGTTATAGGATAGTTCTATAAAACTATTATCATATGAAGTTTGTTGGGCAGCATGCCCCTCTTTTACCCAAGCATTCAATACATATTTTTCTTTTGGCATTAATTTAAAGGAATTACAATTTGGACAGATTTCACAACAGATTACTTGTATTTCTGATATATGCGTTGAAGGACAAGAGCCTGGTGGATTTACTGTTATTTCTACAGTATAACTGCCTGATTCAAGATTATCTAACAAAATACTTTGGCCATTATAGTAAGTTATAAGACTACCACTCATATCATATATATCCCATTGATAATTAGTATTATTTATTGGCGTGGGATGATCAAAAAACAATTCTACGGGATCATCACATGTAATAATTTCTGGACCAATAATAGTACCCTCTGATAAACTATGCGAAACATTTACACCATCTAGTAAAATATATTTTGTACTATGGTCAAAAGTATAATTTGTATTAATATCAGTTCTTGCTTCGAAGTTTAATGTCATTGATGTGTTATCTGCAGTAAATAATAAAGTCTGATAAGACCAGTTTGAGGATTCATGTGCAGCAATGATTTCTGCATAAATAGGGGTATTATTACCTATAGTAACCCTCCAAGCCATATAATCTTCATTCCCAGTTGTGGTTACGTGACCATTAGCTTGATAAAAACCCAATACATATTCTTCACCTACCACTAAACCATTAATTGTAGTTTCAAACTCTTCACCTTCGTCCCAAATATAAAACTCTCCTCCGCCTGCTTCAGCTCCTGCATACATACCTCCTTGAGGTGAAGGATCAATTATTTCTTGATTCCCTGCACAGGTTTGTGGATTAAAAACTTTTGGCCCATAAGATTCCCCTCCATCATATTGATATTCATTATAATCAATAACACCTGTCACTAACCAATTAGCACATGTAACTGATGTATAGCAAGCGGAGGACAATTCCGTTGCACAAGATTCAAAATTCCCATTACCTTCAAGTGTTGGTGGACATAAACTCATGGAAGTAATTTGGGAATACGTGATGGAAGAAATGGTAAATGCTATTAGTATACATATTAATCTCATACCTTACTCTGATTTTTGTGTACCGGAACGGGTTTCTTGAATGGTATAAACCCCACGTTCAGTTTCTTTTTTTACCCGAATTAAGCCTCCTTCACTATCATATTCATAAAAGGTGGCATAATTATTTTCGTCCAGTTCTGCCATTAGCTTTTGTGTTTTCTGGTCGTAAACAAAAGACTTTAAATTACTATTATATGGATGAATCCTGATATCGTCAAAATAACAGGCCACATCTGTGTTATTATTAATTAAAGAGATATTAATATTAGTTGCATTTAATGGAACCACAAACTCTCCATATATTTGTTGCCAACCTTCTATAATTTCCCCTCTTGTGGCACATACATCTATTTGCGAACTCCCGTTATAGGATAGTTCTATAGAACTATTATCATATGAAGTTTGTTGAGCAGCATGCCCTTCTTTTACCCAAGCGTTCAATACATATTTTTCTTTTGGCATTAATTTAAAGGAATTACAATTTGGACAGATTTCACAACAGATTACTTGTATTTCTGATATATGCGTTGAAGGACAAGAGCCTGGTGGATTTACTGTTATTTCTACAGTATAACTGCCTGATTCAAGATTATCTAACAAAATACTTTGGCCATTATAGTAAGTTATAAGACTACCACTCATATCATATATATCCCATTGATAATTAGTATTATTTATTGGCGTGGGATGATCAAAAAACAATTCTACGGGATCATCACATGTAATAATTTCTGGACCAATAATAGTACCCTCTGATAAACTATGCGAAACATTTACACCATCTAGTAAAATATATTTTGTACTATGGTCAAAAGTATAATTTGTATTAATATCAGTTCTTGCTTCGAAGTTTAATGTCATTGATGTGTTATCTGCAGTAAATAATAAAGTCTGATAAGACCAGTTTGAGGATTCATGTGCAGCAATGATTTCTGCATAAATAGGGGTATTATTACCTATAGTAACCCTCCAAGCCATATAATCTTCATTCCCAGTTGTGGTTACGTGACCATTAGCTTGATAAAAACCCAATACATATTCTTCACCTACCACTAAACCATTAATTGTAGTTTCAAACTCTTCACCTTCGTCCCAAATATAAAACTCTCCTCCGCCTGCTTCAGCTCCTGCATACATACCTCCTTGAGGTGAAGGATCAATTATTTCTTGATTCCCTGCACAGGTTTGTGGATTAAAAACTTTTGGCCCATAAGATTCCCCTCCATCATATTGATATTCATTATAATCAATAACACCTGTCACTAACCAATTAGCACATGTAACTGATGTATAGCAAGCGGAGGACAATTCCGTTGCACAAGATTCAAAATTCCCATTACCTTCAAGTGTTGGTGGACATAAACTCATGGAAGTAATTTGGGAATACGTGATGGAAGAAATGGTAAATGCTATTAGTATACATATTAATCTCATACCTTACTCTGATTTTTGTGTACCGGAACGGGTTTCTTGAATGGTATAAACCCCACGTTCAGTTTCTTTTTTTACCCGAATTAAGCCTCCTTCGTTATCATATTCATAAAAGGTGGCATAATTATTTTCATCAAGTTCTGCCATTAACTTTTGTGTTTTCTGGTCGTACACAAAAGATTTTAAGTTACTATTGTATGGATGAATCCTGATATCGTCAAAATAACAAGCCACATCATTATTATTGTTGATTAAAGAGATATTGATATTGGTTGCATTAGCAGGAACCACAAACTCTCCATACACTTGTTGCCAACCTTCTATTAATTTTCCACTAGTAGTACATACATCTATTTGCGAACTCCCGTTATAGGATAGTTCTATAGAACTATTATCATATGAAGTTTGTTGAGCAGCATGCCCTTCTTTTACCCAAGCGTTCAATACATATTTCTCGTTTGGTTCTAATTTAAATGAATTACAATTGGGGCAAGGAATACATACATTTATACTTATAGGTCCTGTATATAAGCTTACATCGTTAGCACTACATCTTGACCTTACATAAAAATCATAAGTCTGATCTCCTTCTAAACCTTCTATTAACAAAGGATTATCGTTAGTAATAATGCTTTGTCCTTCTGTATAAGGTGAAAAACCCTCTACCCCATAAACTACCTCCCATTCCGATGAAAGAGGAGAATTAGTTTCAGACCAGCTAAAAATAACTGAGTAAGAATTAGAATTATTTTCTAAAGGTTCAACATGTAAATTTTGAGGTGGGTAACAATCAATGCAACTTATTAAATACATCTTTTTTAATACATCACCTAAATCAGTAAAATAGTTTAAAGAAGCCCAATAATCATTATTATACAAGTCATCACTTACATACAATTCTTCCGCTTTGTTTGGAACATCTATACCATTATAATAATACTCTAAAGCCCATCGCGCATAGTTTGTGCTATTAGGACCTCCTTCGAGATAATACTCATCACCAGGATATTGAGATCCGGGAGGGGTTTCATGGAGATAAGCTGAATCTCCTAGATCTAAGCAAAAAAATAAATGGGAATTATTATTAATATTTTGAATATTACTTTGAAGTAAATTATATGCACTTTGTGTTCCCCCATTAGGAGCCCAATTACTTGGTACTGGTCCAAAATAATTATCATGAGAAACTACTACAACAATATCGGGATAATCATTTATATACAAATCATTTAAAGTTTGAAATCCAGAATTCCAATAATGAGAACCTGGTCCATCGGAAGTATTATAAATATTACTAATGTAGTTTTCAAAAATTGAATAATTATTGGAATTTAAATATGCTGGTCCAATATAATTATCAGACGACTCAAAATCACTACTCATAAGTCCAATAAAAGATAATTCAATAGTTCCGTCTTGAGGCAAAGAATTAAGGAAATCTAAAAGATTTTGTTCAAGTATATCTTTTTCTGAGCCACTGAGAGAACCACATCGATTTAGTAAAAAAGAAAATCTTTTAGTACAATCCTGAGGAAACATAACGCCAAAGCTCAATAAGTAAATTATTAGGAGGTATTTTGTCTTAATCATATTATTTGACTTAATTTATTTTTATAAAAAGCTACTCTTCACAATCTTCTAAATTTTTGGTTAGTTTAATATTACTATTTGGTAGCACGATAATACTTTTACGTCCTGTATGTGCTTCTTTTTCTGTAAGGTCGTTAAGGTCAATCTCCTCTCCATTCGCTTCTTCTCCATCCTGAAAGCTAAAATGCTTTTCACCTTCAGCAATGGTGTTTTCTTCATAATCTTCAAAACCGTCGTAGCCCATCTTGCCATAGCTACTGTTACTAGCTACTGCTGTTGGCAAGGTATAGTGATAACCATATTGAGCAGAAGAGTACCTTCCTAAAGCATCCCTGTTTTCCAGTTCGGCTCCGTAAGGACTATATTGAGTAACTTCACTGGCAAATGTCCAGTCTTCCAACTCTTCCGGTAAATTTTCTACCCAAGCATCTCCATCTTCATTTGGGATGTAATAGGGCGTAAAAGAGGTGAAAAAACCTTCATGTTGTAAATTTGCTGACGAAGCGGAAGATCTACCGGTTAAAAACGCATAGGATCGTTTTGGTTTATAATCTCCCTTTATATTGAACACGTAAGGATTATAAGGAAAATATTCACAGATATCGTAAATACTGTAATTTTCTTCTCCACCGCTACCTGCTGTAAAATACGTATAAGGTAAATTGGCTTCACATTGGGCCGCCCAAAAATCGGTAAACTCAACTGCAGAAGCATTGATAACTCTTACTGCACTGTTGGAAGAACTTACATAAAAATCTGAATCTTCAATAAGATCATTATCTAAAGGGTTTTTCATTAAAGTTATTGAAGCCATCGAGGAGTTTTGTTGGTTCCTGTAACCTGACCTTACTACTTCAAAATGTAGAAATTGAGATAAGATACTACTACTGTAATTCAATACATTTCCTTCTCTATCCATCAACACCACTCCTGATCCATCGGCATTATAATCGACCACCCAGCATCTATTTCTTTCAATACCCCAAGAACCAAATTCTTGAACATATTCAGAAAGTATAATTTCATCTCCTAACCTTAAGTATTGAGAAATATCTGTATTATTGTAGGAAGAGGATAATTTGAAGGCATTATCATTGTATCTCATTCTTCCTTTTAGACCTATATTTTTGGACGCCCTTCCCATATTCTCGTATTTGGGGTTCCATCGTGCCGGGAAGTTAAACGTATAATAGGTGTCGTTATACTCGTTATTGGTTTCGGTTAACAAAACTTCCCCGGTATCTTCACTCCATGCTAAATTCTTTGTACTTACCCTAGCTCCTAAATCGTAAGCTACTTTCTCTTCAAGAATAGCCGTTGTATGGATGACTTTGGTAGTAGAAGTTCCTTTATATACCGTTTCATGATCTGCCCTACTAGAGAAAACGGTTGGAATTACTATTGGAAATATACCTATTGTAAAAATAGCTACATTGGTTTGCACACCAAAGACTTCTGTTTTTGAATAATTTTTTCTAAAATCATTGATAATATCATATTGCACCCCTATCTCTTTATCCTTTACGACTCCATCTTTACCAATTACCTTAACTACATTATCAAGTTCACTAGAATTGGTACTGCTTACTTTGTATTTATAATCTATTCCAGAAATAAGGTTTCCTGACTCATTATAAATTTTTTCGCTTTTAGGCTTTCCGTTCATATCGTTAGTTCTCACCACAAAGCCTTGTGAAAGGGCGAGTTCTGTCATCGTACTAACATCTGCATTTAAGAGTGATTTGATAGAGTTGAGTACGGCGTCGTTCGCATTGGTATAGTAATTCCCATCTAAATCACCCATACTCGTATGGTCGGTAATTGTCGGGAAATCTTTAGTGGTATAAAACTCTTTTACCGTTTTACCTGTACCGCTTTTTTGATTGGTAAATGTTTGCGAGCTTTCTTGATAATCTTCCGGCAATATACTTTTTACCTCTACACGACTATAAGTTACAGTTGGTGAAGGAAAAAAAGACTGCCCAAAAGGTTTCTCTACATAATTTGTCTCTTTAGGTGCAGTTAACCTCTCGCCATCATTATAAAAGGGTTCAACAAAAGGATTTTCGTGAGAGCCCAGTGGTTCATAAGAAGCTACACCACTACTTGAAGTTCCATCGGTTAATGTATAAGAATAAGTTTGCCCGTACTTTTGGTTATAGCGAGCATCTGCATCACTTTCTTTTACCATGGGGCCCCAATTATCACTTAGTTTTACCGATTTAACCCTTGAACCTCCTCCCAATTTATTTTTATCACCATTTTGTAATCTAATCCACGATTTAGACGAGGCAAAATTACGTGCACACATTTTATCGTTTCTTAGCCTAGCATTTGGACCAAATAAAATTTCTTTTGCATTGGCTAAAGTAGACATGAGCTGTCTGGCTATATCTTCTACATTAACCCCTCCACCTTCACTAAAACCATATACTACTTTATTCATATATTTTCTACCAAAATACCATCCCGCTTTAGATATTGGATTCACCTTTTTATTTCCATTTACCCCTCCTTCTAAATCTAGAAACTCCATCGCGATAGCCGCATACACCTCATTATTTAATTGAAAAACATTTACCTCTGGGAGACTCTCTGAATTTTTGCGGATGTTAAAATAGCCACTTACATAATCATATTCACTGTTCAAGCTATTTTGTCCGGCTTTCGTCATATTGAGAAGAAACCTGAAGTAAATAGGTTTGTTTGCGTGTACCCCTAAATAATTTCTTCTAAATTCTGAATTGGAAATCGGGGTTTGTTCATCTAATTTCACATACAAGTACTTATAATCTGTACTTCCAGAAAACAATTTTGTTCTATTGACTGCTGATGAGGAAGGAGCCGAACTGTTTCCTGCTCCGGAAACTTTAAACATTCGCATTGCTTTTTTATTTTGAACGTATTTATAATCATCAGATTCATATTCTACGTTAATCTCACCTCCTGACGGCAATTTTATATTAGCTAAGGACCAACTTTGTGACCATCGGTCTTGTTGAGTTTTATCTTGCTCTACAAAAGGAAATTCTGGAGCTGTTAGACCTTCACTTGCTCGACACCCCCCTTGATTTTTTTTGTAATTACCCCATACATTATAGTCTTTAACCCCGTAATCAGGATTTTCATTACTGTAATTAAAAGTATACGGAGTATATTTACCCATATGAGAATCTTTATAAGTAAAATACACTTTAGAAAGTGTTAATTTACCATCTTCATTTTCCAAATCTTCAGGATCATACTCAATATGATTTGGTAAGTTTTTACAAAGCGAATAATTATATTCAAAAAAAGCAGTTTTAATTGGAGAAACAGAGATATTCTGTAAATTTCCGTTTCCCTGTTTTATAATATTAAAATCGGCTGTATTTAACTCTGGTTTAGAATAAAGTTCTATTTTGTGCAATCGATACATTTTAGCACTATTACTTCTACCTCCATCTTTACCCGAGACCCCATAACCGTCTTTTCTTGGTTTTAAAGAAAACACAGCCACATGGGTCTTAGTCTCAATATACCGTATATATTTTAACTCTTTCTCCCCATAAATATAATTTCCTTTTTGATCTTTTTTAAGCGTCTTTAAACCTTCATTATATGTTGCTTTTCTATACTGAAAAGGCACCCTCCATTTATAATTGCTATTTTTAGTTACATAGTTAAATTTTGTGTAAGCACCTAAATCATCATCTGAAACCCCATCACCTGTCAAGTCTTCGTAATCAGCAGAAAGAATAGAACTTAACAAAAAAGTATGCGCATAAGAAGGAGTGGTGACACCATTATACAAATGATCATTCCCTGATGAATTACTTAAACCATCTTCTGAAGAACCGTATTCTACTAACCCCTTCGTGCAGTCAACAGAATTTTGATTTTGATTTACTGCAAAAGTAGTTTCTTTTTTCGTCCAGTTATAAGCGGTTTCCCCATAAATGTATCTTGTACCTCCTGGCTGCAATAATTTATAAGCGGCGGTATGGTGAGGTTTAATTTTAGGATCAATAGTTTCTAGATTTGCATTAGAAGCCACATCCCCATCTATCATTATAAAAGGGTCATTATTATCTATCGCTTCTTCAACACTAAATTTTTGAATAGAAGTATTTCTTTTCGCCCTTGATTCCCTTTTAATTTTATCATGAATAGGAATATTAGCATGCTCGTCAAGCAATTGCCCGATCTCTGTTTTCTGACGATACACATTCAATGCTTTTTTGTTGGAAGAATTCCCCATTATATCTAAAGAAATAGGATCTTTGCCGCCAACTAACACATTATTAAGAGTTGATGGATCTTCTTCATTA
This sequence comes from Mesonia oceanica, assembly GCF_902499555.1. Lineage (GTDB taxonomy): Bacteria > Bacteroidota > Bacteroidia > Flavobacteriales > Flavobacteriaceae > Mesonia > Mesonia oceanica. Next base: position 75,061 of record NZ_CABVMM010000003.1, on the reverse strand, counting down.
AGTGTTTGATAATTTAAATCTTCATCAACACTCATTTCCCCTATCAATTGATAATAAGTAGGTTCATAAAGCAAATCATTATTTTCACTTTTTTCAAAGTATTGGTTAGCAACTGTATTCCAAACACCTGTATTACTTACAGAAGGAGAATCTGTTATATCTAAACCTACATGAACTCCAGTACCGGCCTCTGCTTCTCCACCCAAAGACAAACTAGAAGACACATCCTGTACAAAAGGATCATATACATAACCTACCTGACTTTTAAAAGGACGAAACATACCCCCAATTCCTTGACCATTGATGGAGTAAATATCGTGAGTATAGTTTAGCACAGGCAAAACCCTTGTGTTTTTATTGACCACTTTGTCATTTTCCCTATTAAAGTCTAGAACGTCGGCATTGGTAGCATGTTCTGTATTTTCATAACCATAAGCCTTACTTGTAAAGCTTCTAAAATCATCATCTATTTTTTGATAGCTACCAAACGCAGAACCTCCAATTTCGCCATCTATACCCCAAAAATCTCCTCCATAGGAAAATGCAAAGGTGTAATTTTTATTAACGTAGGGAACCCTCTTGGTTGGAGTAAAAGTATTGGTTAAGTAAGAAATTTTACCGCTACCACTAAGCCCTATAACCTTTTTAGAGTTTTTATCTTCTGTTATTTCCTTACTGCTGTCTTTTTTATCCCACTTTCTTTGATATGCGCTTAACGACATACTGGATTGCAAATTTAAACTGGACAATCCCTGTCTGGAATTATAGGTTATCCCTACTCCATAATTTGCTGAAAGCCCACTTTGAAAGGCATGATCGGTAAAACCCATTGTCGTACTTAACGAAAGATTCGGAGAAATAGAAACCCCCTCAATAGCTGATGCATTTAAAGACATCCCTACATTTACCGTATTCGCCATATTAAAAGAAAATGACCGCGATGTAGAAACAGAAACCCCTTGATAATTATTATATTGTGCCGTCACACCACCACCCACATTAAGGCCCAATGACTCTATACCAAAAGCCTGAGCATTTACATTTGCTCCCACCCCAACCGTTAAATTAGGTTTGGTGTTATTTTCATAAGTTATTTCATCACCGTCAAAATCATCCGGAATACCTCTTATTTGCCTATTAATCTGCCCAACGTTTAAATTCCAACCTAAGCCCACCCAAGAAGCCTCTTGATCCATAGTTACTCCAGAATCATAAGCTAAGTTTAATGGATAGCCTCCAACATCCATTATCGGAATATTGTAATTAAAATTACCAGAGGTCAAGCTAACCATATCTGAAGTACCTATAGGCGTAAATGAGTTAAACTCGGGCTGAGAAGGTCCTCCGGTTAAAGCATAAATATATGAAGGCTGAACTATTGAAATTACTAGTTGCAACGATAAATAAACAGCAACAACTTTAGCTAATTTACTTTTTCTAATATGGCGCATATACGGAAATGTTTATCTTATTATTTTTATTACAGAACTTGATCTATTAAATACTAATTTCAATATATCTTTAATGTATGAACTTCTTAACCTCTTACTATATTTTGTTTTTTAATGTAATCTATCCCAAACAACCTACTAATGAACATAGTATTCCAAAAGAAAAAGCACGACAAACAAAAAATCATTCTGAAAACCATATTTCTTTCAAAATTTACAGTTTAACAGGCTTGTTTCCTAAATTGAAATCCATGATACCTTTTTTATATAATTTATCATTATAAACCAGACGAACATCTTCCCCTTCACTAACACCATTAAAATAGAGGAGAACTCTTTTAAACGGAGTTACTTTATAAGTCCTCTCAAAGTGAGCGCCTAAACATGAAAGCGTGTCGCCTTCTGAGTTTACTATTTTAAAGTCATTTTGTATTTGAAAAGAAAGATATTTTATTGTGTTTTCTAAATCTTTACCCGTAAGATTTTCTCCCAAAAGGTCTTCTGTATTATTTTTAAATTCAAACCCAACTACAAGTTCTTTTTGCAAATTATTCTTTACTAGGGTATCTTCTTCCACAAAAATTTCACTAGGCAACCTATAGGCTGTGTACGTATTATCATCTATATGGATTTGAGACTTCTTGACCTTAAAGACCTCTTCACCCCTATTTATCATCTTATATTGGGAATCATTTTCTTTTTTACAAGAAAAAATAAAGACAAAAAATGCCACGAAAGCAAAAAAGTTTTTTTGCATTTGTAGAGGGTTCTTGGTTAGTTTAGAATTACATCGTAAATATATATAATTTTCCCTAACTTTTCTTAAAACGGATAATTTTTTTTACTTTTTTCTCTTTTTCAACAAATAAGGTATCTGAATATGCATTACGAATAAGAACACCATCCACCTCTTCACTTTCCCGTAGCTTAAAGAGCCTGCCGCCAATCTCCACTAGCACTAATTTATTTTTATTAATTCCATTTTTCACAAAACCATAATACTTAATAAGGGGAAAGCTTATATTATTACGGCTATTTGCATTTGATGGAGAATTAACAAATCTGCTCGAAAGATTATCCTTCTTTGGTTTTGATAAAAAACTTTTATTTTGCTGAAAAGGGTTTTTTAGAATTCGTAATTGAAAAGTGTCTTTGGGTTTTAAATTCAACTCCATTTTCATACTTACGTCAGAGGCCATATAATCAAAGGAGTTGATTTTTTCTTTTGTGCCAAAAAATTTATAAATAACAGCTCCCCAAATCAAAATGAAAAAAAATACAAGAACAATATTTAGCTTTTTCTTCCTATCCATAATTATTCTTCTATCGTGAATGTCCTTCTAATACTGTAACCTCCATCGTTACCAGCCAAATCATAAGAAAAAACACGCCAATAATAATCCCCCGGATCATCAAACTCAAATTGTATAGAAGTATTTTGGGTATCTTCTGAAAAAATAATATTAGAAAAATTTTCTTGAGATGAAACTTCTATTAAATACGAAACGGCTGATTGATAATTAGAATTATTATTTACAGTTTGCCAATTAAAAATTACAGTTGGATTTAAAACCTCAAAAGTTTCTTGGTCATCTGGAGACGAGAGCAAAGGAGCTGATGGGGAAGAAGTATCAATATAAAAATCTCTTTCACTAAAAACTGTTCCTGAGGTTTCATTAACCCCTCTTACCTTCCAAGTATATTTTCCCTCTTCATTTATAACACTTTCGTCTATCGTTAAGCTAGTATTTTCTATATTAGATTCTTGGTATTCAGTAGTTTCCCCATTATTAATCCTAGAAATTTCTAATTCATAATAATCGACCGCAGGTAAATCACCCCAGGTAAATGTAATATCGGTAGTATTAAAAAAATGTCCATTAGAGGGAGTATGCTGTATTACCGTTTGTGTGTTCAAATCATCTGACGGTGTAACGGTAAACTTCAAAGGAAGGCTATAGGGGGAATAGTAAGCAAAATTCTCCCCTCTAACCCTCCACTTGTAACTTCCCGGATTTAGGGAGTAAGTGAAATTTATTGAATTAACCAGTGAGTCTAATATATAAGTTTGATTTTCATCGAAAACTTGAACCCTATAATCATCGGTATCATTGATATACTCCCAAGAAAAGTTAACGGTATTTCCATATACCGTATCGTTATCCCTTGGGTAAATCCCTTGTATCTTAGCGGAAGATATGTCTTCTTCCAAAATATCGTCACAGGAAGACATCATAATTAATATTGAGAGGAGAGAGAGAAAACTAGATACTTTCATAATTTTGAAATATTATTTTAAGATATAAAAAATCCTTTTTTTCAGCGTAATTTCTTTCTTTATATATTTTTGCGCTTATAATTCTTGACTCAATAAATTTCTTTTCTGTTTCATATAGTAATTCCAACAAGTTCTCATAATCCCCTTTAAAAATCACTTGATTGGTATATATGGAAAAATCCTTATCTCTATAAAAATGAGTCTTAGTTATAGAAATTAATTCTACCTGAAAATTTGTATTTGCAATAAAGTTTAAATATTCTTTAGGGACGTTTTCAAAGTTAGCATTTTTAGACCCAATAATATTATTTACATAAGTTAACTGAGACTTTAAATTTGCTATGTTTTTTTTTGTTTGAGGAGAGTTCTGTATAGAATATTCCAACTCATTTATTTTATGACGGGTTTCAAAAATTTTTTTATACGTTTTAAAATATAACGCCACTAATAATATTAAAAAAAATATTATCACCAGCACTAACTTTTGTTTGGAAGAAGGATTGCTTTTTAAACTCAAAGTGATAATTCAATTATAAAATTATGTTGCTTATTTTCCTTAAATGAACTTGTAAGGTATAATTTATTTACCCAATTCAATTTTTCTATCGCTTTCATATAGCTATTCAAAGCTTCTTCGTTACTAGAATTTCCTTTTAAAATTATTTTACTAAAATCATTCTTGATTTTATGATCTTCATCATCAATTCTATTTAACAGAGGGAAACAATTAATTTCGTTAATTGTTAAGCCTTTTGTTTTACGATTACCTAAATCTAGAAAGTATTTTGTAAGAAAATTATTAATCTTCACCCCACTACCTTCCATTATTTTTATTTTATCTTGCTTTTCTTTTTTTAAAGTATTTTCTATTTCTAAATTTTTATTCACTTGTGAATAAGACACTTCCGCACTTCTTAATACTCCTGAATAAAAATCCAACAATAAGTGTCCTGTAAGCAATACAACTAATAAAAATATGGCCCCAATAACAATACTCTTTTTATAGAGTTTATCATAAACAAAATTTTCTTGCTGTTCATCAGAGTTATAGTTAAGCGATATAGTTATTTGAGGCTTGTACAGATATGTTCCCAACAAAGGTATTTCATATATAGATAATTTTTCCTCGTCTATTTTATAAACAAAATCATCATTAACCCCCTTTTCAATAGCTAGTAATTTTCCTTCTGAAAAATTCAATTTATAAAAAGAGGAATATATCTGCCTGTTTATTGATAATGCTTTTGCTAAAGGAAGTACCATTAAAGGGCCAAAATAAAAACCTAATAAGTTATCTTTCACCGCTATAGATTCAACAATAGTTTGTATTGCCTTTTTCCTCCCAAAAGAAAGAAACACTTCACTTTCTACTATATACTCAATGGAATAATACTCTTCTATATTTGAATTGAACAATAATTCTTGTTCGTAACCAGGTGAATATTCACCTTTTCTTGTGATAGTAATATCACCGTCAATATAAATTTTTACAGGTAAATTTTTAACGGATGATAAATATTCATTTAAACTTTGAAGGTTATCAAATTCATACCTGCTTAATATCTCTAAATCTTCCTTCTTCTTAAGCACAGATATTACCCTGTAAAAGGTTTGTTCGCTATGAACATACACACCGACTAAAATGGTTTTCTTTAAGAAAAAATCGTTTAAAGCTTTCATCTATACATTTAATAAATGACAGTTGGTTTTATAAATATATGCAGTTTAGATTTCTCTTTTCTTTTAGACCTGCTACTAAAAAACCATTTGATAATAGGAATCCTAGACAGAAGAGGGGTTCCCGTTCCAGAATTTTCATTATCCAACTCATCAAGCCCACCCAATAATACCATTTCATTATTTTTAACTCTAATCATTGATTCAAATTTTTGGGTAGATTTTCCTGGAGGGGCATTTTCACCTGCTCTTCCCAAAAAAGAACTTTTTTCTACAGATACAGTCAAAGTTACATTTTCATCTTTTGAAACCAAGGGTTTAATATTAATACTTAAATTTGCTTCAGTAGCTTTCCAAGTTCCACTTTGCAATATATTATCGTTTATCCCCGAATTAATAAGTCTATTATTTTGCTCAAAATAATAATTTGTTTCACCAATAGAAGAACTTGCCTCATGACCGTTTAGTGTAACCAATTTAGGTGTAGACGAGACATTAATTAAAGAATTATTTTCTAACGCCTGTAAGTTTAAATAAAACTGCTGAGTAACTTTCCCTAAGTTTACTATTCCTAACCCATTGAAGGCATCTATTAAATTATTTACAGAAGAAGAGTTTAAGTTCATATTCGTACTAGGGAATAATTGCCCAGAAGTGGTTCTTTCTTTATTATCTATACCTGCTTGGATTCCTGTTTGTATCTCATATGATTTTTGATATTGTACAATAATAACTTCTATTTGTATGACGGGAACTACCCGGTCTATCTCCCTAATATAATCTTTAAACTCTTTTATATTAATTTTTGATCCCGAAACAACAAAACCATTTAACTCACTAAACTCTTTAATATCTACATCCTGAACAACCGCTTTAGGCAAGGTATTAAGTACCGTTTCTATTGTTCTATTTTCAAGTTGTATTAATTCTGTATACCTCAAGCCCTGAGTTTGATGTTCTCCTATTAAGTATAAATTATCTATATTTTTATAAGTGAATTTTTCCCCTTTGAAGAGATGTGTTAAGAGCATATCAAAAGTTAAACCCTTTGCTTCAAGGGTAGCTTGTATATTCTCAGGAGAATCGTACATAAAATAATTAACATTTAACTCTCTAGCGGCCTCTTTAATAACAGAAGCAACATTTGCATTATAGGCTATTACGTCTAAAAATCCATTTTTATTTTTTTGAATCTGAAAACCTGTATTTGTCTGATTATTATTTTGACTAAAATTTAGATTCCTTTTATTGTTGACACTTGAGCTTTCTATTGTATTACCTGTCCCTCTTTGAAAGTAGTAATTATTATCTTCATCTTTTACAAAACTTAAGTTATTGGATTTAGCCATTAAATCTAACACTTGATCAAAAGGCCTGTTTAAAATATAAGCCGAAATCAAATCTGTTTTGACATCCGGAGAAAGAACGATATTTTTCCCTGAGACATCTGTAATGGCTTTTGCCACACGCGGTAAAGAATCGTTACGTAATTTTACCGACAAAAAATCATTTAACTCATTATAAGTGACATCTATTTTCTTAGGTGGTTTCGGAGGCTCAATAAAAACCTCTTGGGGTTTTTTCTTAAAAACAATTATATTGTTAATGATCTCTACTTCTAAATCATATTTTTTAACTAAAAAGAGGAAGACATCTTTTATATTTAAGTCAAAAAAATTACTCCTTACTATTTCATTTAGATCAGTACTTACACTCACATTTATTTTATGCTCTTCAGCCAATGTTGTAATAAAATCATACAGCGTTAAACCAGAAAGGTCCACCCTAACTGTTTCTTGTAACTCAGGTTTACTTTTAGCTAGTTCATTTAGCCTGTTACTCAAAGTAGTATAACTTTCTTGAGCCAACAAAACAGGCATAAAAAAAAGCATTATAATAGTAAATATTTTTCTCATATTAACTTGTAATTAACAACGAATACACTTCATCTAATGAAGTAACCCCTTCTTTTAATAAACCGAAAGCTTTGTAAGATAGCTTATTACTGTCTTTTATTTTAATTTCACTAATTTTATTAACCTTTATAGACTCTGCTATTTCGTCCTCTATATTTACGATTTCATAAATAGCCTCCCTACCATTATATCCAGTATAAGAACACTCTTCACAACCAACTTGTTCAAAACACTCTTCAATTGAAAATGGCGGACGAAAGTTATTGGGAAAAGAATCATTAGCTATTTCAACCTTCTTTTTACAATTTTCACAAAGTTTTCTTATTAATCTTTGAGCTATGGATAGTTTTAATGTATCTGCAATTAAAAAAGGAGGCACTCCCATATCTATTAATCTAGAAATAGTACCCAATGCAGAATTTGTATGGATTGTAGAAAAGACCAAATGACCTGTTAAAGAAGCCCTAATTGCCATTTGAGCAGTTTCACTATCTCTAATCTCACCAACCATAATAATATCTGGATCTTGCCTAAGAAAAGATTTTAAGGCTGCTACAAAACCAAAACCTATACTTTCTTTAAGCTGAACTTGGTTGATTCCTTTAAGTGTATATTCAATAGGATCTTCAATAGTGCTTATATTACGGTCTATATCATTTAATGATTTTAAACTTGCATATAAGGTTGTAGTTTTCCCTGAACCTGTAGGTCCGCTAATTAATATAATACCATTATTATTTTTAATTCCTTCAGTATAAACCTTAAAATCTTCTTCACTAAAACCTAAATCGATGAGACTAAGATTTGAAGCATCCCTTCCTAAAATTCTTAAAACGGCTTTTTCTCCATAGTGTGTAGGTAAAACGGAAACCCTAATATCAAACTCTTCATATTCAATTCTGCCGTCCTGGGGCAAGCGTTTTTCTGTGATATCTAGGTTTGATTTAATCTTAACTTGATTGATTAGTTCTAAATAATTATTAAGATCTATTACCTTATGTTCCAAAAGCTTTCCATCTATTCTAAACCTTATCCTAGCTTCATCGGAATATATTTCTATATGTATATCACTAACCCCAGCATTAAAGGCATCAAATATAACTTCATCAACAAAATTACCCTTGGAAGAATATTTACTTTCTTTTTTTTCTTTTTGATAGTATTTAGATAATAATATAGATATGTCTTTCTCACTCAACAGTTCAAAAGAAACTTTTTTACCTAAGATTAATTCTAACTCTTTTTCGAGGCTTTGTAAATTATTTGCTCGTCCATCACTTAACCAAAGTGTCAATTTTTCGCTATTATAGTCCTTCGGGATTACACTATAAAACCGAGCTATTTTTGGGTTTATTTGCTGTAATAATTTTGTATTTAAAACCGGTAATTCTTTCAAAATATTAAAAAGCTATTATTGGTTAGGATTTTAAAAAAGATTAAGGTGAATAAATAAATTGAAAAATATCCAGCCAAAGGTATATACTTATCTCTGGTTAACCTTGTAAAAACTAGTGTTAGTATTAATGCCAATATAAAAAATAAAATAAAATTTTTTAATGAGAAAATAGGTGATATCGCAAAAAAAAACAATACATCCCCCCAACCTAGAGTTACATTAAGTGGGTTATATATTTTTCTACTTTTAATTGAATAATATATGATTAAACCAACAATATTTATAAGTATAAAAGTTACATTATAAATTAAGTTTTTATACCCTAAATTAAGTTTCACACCTAAGTAAGCTGACAAGAGAAAAAGAACAATTAATACCACAATATGAATGTGGCGATGTTTGAAGTCTTGATAGACCAAAATACATAAACATACACCTATTAAAATTTGTGAGATTAAAATACCACTCACAGCACTAATCTTTTACAATCTCTTTCAAATTCTTCTCTTCATCAATTTGCCAAGTATTGTATGCTCCATCGCCGTCAAAATCTTGAAGAGAGGTGGCGGTAGCTTCAAAACTATTCAAATCTGCTTTGATCACTTCTATTTTATATACAGCTTTTCCCCCTTCATCAATTGTTTTTTCGGGTTCAAACCCTATATCGCTTAAACTGTTAGAATATTTAGAATTTTTATAAAAATAATTTTTTTCCAAGCTGTAAACCATATTCAACATATTTTGAGCTTCTATCGATTTTGCACTTGTTACAACTGAAGTTTGGTTGGGAACCACCAAGTATATTAGAATGCCTATAATACATAATACGATTAGAATTTCTGAAAGTGAGTACGCTTTTAGGTATCCCGTTCTTCTGGTATTTTTATTTCTCATAACTAACGGTTTATAATTTTCGAAGATATAATAAATATTAATTTTCTAAAATTTTACTTAAATTAAAAATTGGCGAATATAAAGCAACCATAATAAAGCCTACAATACTTCCTATAATTACTATCATTACCGGCTCTATAACAGTACCCAACACCTTTGTATAATGCTCTATTTCTTCTTCATATTGTTGTGAAAGTTCAGAATACATTAAATCTAACTCATTTGTTTCTTCACCTATTTGTGTAAGCGATATTAATTTTGCAGGAAATAACGGCTCTTCACTTAAAGACCGATAAAAACTTTCTCCTTTTGTAATCTTTTTCTTAATCCGGACAATAGAGGTGTTAAAGGGAGCAAAAACCAATATTTTATTTACCAAGTCTAAAGAATTTAAAAGAGGGGTTTTTGCACTAAGTAACAAACTTAAAGATTGACAAAATCTTGCTAAATAAATTTTCTTTATCAAATTTCCCACTAGAGGGATTTTTAAAAGCAAGTTACTAACAAACAAAAGATAATCCTGATTCTTTTTCATATAAGTATGAAACAAAAAAATCATTAATACACTACCGGCTAAAAAAGCAGAAAAAGTTTTAAAACTTTGAGAGATATTAATAACTATCTGGGTAATTGCAGGTAAATCTTTTCCAAACTGACTAAAGATAGAGGAAAACATAGGCACCACGTAAGACAACATAAAATACAAAACCCCCATTGTGATAACTATTACTAATAAAGGATAAGTAAGTGCCGAAATTATTTGACGCCTAATTTTTAATTTTCTTTTAAAATAAATATTTAATTGATCAAATACTTTTGTTAATTGACGTGTTTCCTCACCTATTTTAATACTAAAAACTTCATATGGAGTAAAGTTGCCGCTTTCCTCTAAAGCGACATAAAGGCTTTTCCCCTTAATAATCTTCTTTCGAACTTCCTGTAAGATCGATACGAGAAGTTCAGATTGCTCTTGTTTTTCCAACAAAAGCAATGCTGTATTAAAATCGATTCCTGATCTTAGAAGTATTGAAAATTCCCTATAAAAAGCTTCTTTCTTTTTTAAATTGATTTTTCGCCGTAAAGAAAAATTCCATTTACGTTTTTTTGTTTTTTTACTTAAGACTTTATTATTTTCAGCGGTAATCTTCATTACTATTTATTATATCTTCACAATCCTTTTCCAACAAAAAACTAGCAGTCATCAACTTACCATTTAGCTCAAGATCAAATTTAACCAAACTTTTATTCTTATTAGCGGAGGGGATATGTTCAAAATTTTTAATCTCTATATTATAACTTGAGCTTAAGCTATTAAATTTTCTACTTATTTTATCATTTATATATATGTATTCAATTTTACTCCCACTATACGTATACAAAGCAATCGTATCTCCAGAAACTTTATAGTTAACGCTACTATTTATATCTTCAATTATATTGCTTTTTAATAATTTATACTCTAAAAATTTAATTTTAGAAAGGTTAAAATCATTAACTTGATTAGAGAAAAAAAACACAAAAGAATACATCAAACCCATAATTATCGAAATTAAGAGTAAGTTTAATATCACTTCAGATATTGTATATGCTTTTTTATAGGTTTTCAAAATATTTTCTTTGCAAAAGAGTATCTAGATTGTTAGTTATTAAATATTCTACCTCAAACAATTGATCCTTCATATTCACTTTCCTGCGAATAGTATATTCTTTATAATTATAGTTCTTATCTTTATAACTAGTATTTAATTTCATTTCCTGAAAATCTAGTTCCACGTGATTGTTTAAGACTTCAATGTTTATATTATCATACTTCAAAACATTTGAATAGATTGTCACTCCAAGTAATATACAAATAGAAATTATTGCAATTGCTATTATAGATTCTATTAAAGAACTCCCTTTTAATCTGCTATAATTCTTTGATTTCATAATAATTTGGATTGCCACCTAAAAACCTACCATATGAACAAAAATCGGAAGGTATTTTATCTGTATTAAGCTCTACATTATAAAGAACATTTTCATATTCTGCACTTTTAGTATGAAGAAATAGTTTTTTTGTGACCAAACCTCCAAAAACAGTTCCTTCAACCTCAGTAATACCGTTACAATAAATTGTTCCTACGACTTTAGTGCCTTTACTTAATTTTAGATGGTTATCATATTTAAAGTTCACATATAACTTATCAACTATAATATTTCCCCTTACTACTGATAACGAATCAACCACTATTTCATTTGATATTAATTCATTATTAGATTTCATATAAAGCCCTGAAGGATAAGTCAAAGTTACATTTTTTTCGATCATAATTTTATTAGTGGCATACACCTGGAGATTACCTCTAAATTCATTTTCAAAAACAACCACCGGAGCTTTCACTATAATATCTTCTATCAAATTATTTTTAGAAAAAATTACGGTATCATTAGACTCAATATATATATTTCCTTTTAACACCTGATTATCTATTCTTTGTGTCTTGCTAAAACTCAAAAAAACAGTTTTTTTATTAAATTCCTGAATCACCTTTTCTTTTAGGCTTTTCAACATCAAACTGTTAAAATCAATAAAATTTTTATCCTCTAGATAATTGTTTTTAAAAGTTAAATCTGTTTTTTTATTTTTCCCACGACGACTAATAGAATTTTTTTGATTATTTATATGTATTTGTTCAAAATCTCCATAAGGAACTAAAATATCCCCAAAAAGCTTTACATCTCCTCCCAATTTCAATGGTTTATTGTTTTCTGCCAATTCTAACACCGGTATATCTCTTTTAATAACTTCACCCAAAATAGAAGACTTACTTATAGTATCACCCTCTCTATAAGTAGAAGCTATCAATACAGTATATACTCCCCATTTCTTTTCTTCTAAAGAGAAATTAAACTGTGGAAATTCTCCTTGAAAAGAAGTTATGATTTCCGAGTTTGATTTACTTCCTAAATTTTGAACTGAAAAATTGAAAAAAGATTCATTAGCCTGATTAAGCTTTATCTTGTTTTCATATTTACTACCTATAAGATTGGTATAATGATAGGTTAACACTAAAGCTCCACAAAACAAAGAAATTAATAAACAGACAAAGATAGCTTGCACCAAAGAAGTGGCTTTTAACAAAACATTTCATTTTAAATATTATAACAAATGTAAACTACAAAATATAGCTTTTCTTATAACAATGAATTTATTTAAATTTTCATAGATGAAAAATTCTACCAGAAATCTTTAAGAAACTGCAATTTCCTCAAACTAAAATGCACTAAATCAACACTTAGAAAGTTTACTTTGAAAATTAGGGCTACTCATGCTTTTTTGAGGAATTAGGGACAACCATCATTATTTTCATTTAATTTAATTTAACTATTACTTTTTTTAGTTCGGTAAGCTCATTATTTAATTTCTTGATTTCTTTATGCTGTTGAATGGTATACAAGGTTAATTCTTCTGTTTTCTGCAAAAGTTGCCTTGATAACTCTCCTACATTTGCTCCTTTTTTCATCTCCTCAGCAGAAGCTATCTCGGGTAATCTCTTATTTTCTTTCACGTAAATTTCAACCTCTTTAAGAGATCTTAGCTCATAGTTAGGTTCAAACACGAAATCTGCACCATCCAAATTAATTTTAATTTCATTTGCCCTCACTGGGCCATCAATATCTAGTCTATAATCTGAATTTTGCTGAGTTGTTTGCCCTATAAGAACATTTCCTCCAGCATCATTCATAACAATATTTCCAGAGTCATCAGGTCCTATCTTGCTTCTAATATATAAATCACCCTCATCAGCAAGATGTTCTAAAATGAAGGTATTTGATGTGCCAAATGTTCTAAGTCTAAACTTATTATCTAAATTTATTCCGTCGTGATTTAAATTTGCTAGTTCCAGTTTATTTTGTGGGTTATTAGTACCTATTCCCACTCTATCTTGTATAATACTCATATACTGTCTAGTCTTAGAATTAGAAACAATAACAGGATCGCTAATATTTAAATTAGCAATTATCGCATCAACATTACTCTTCTTTCTTATCAAACCTTCAACCTGTATCACAATTTCATTTCCCGCAGAAGATAAATGATAAATAGGTATACGAAGGTTATTTTCATCAAAATCCCCAATACACCACTGGTCTGCCAACACTCCAAATGCAATTGGGACCTCTGTTAAATCACTAAAGTAATTCGAAGTATTACGAACCATAGCAAATCTCTTTTTCAATATACCTTTATTCAATCTATGGTTATAGCCTCCAGTAATTGTAACCTCAAAATATCCCCATAAAACAATATCTGGAAAGTTTATATAAGCCACCTGATTAGCTTCACCATCAATAAACTTTTTTTCAAAGGTTAGCTTGAAATAGTTATCAGATTGTGCATACACCTTGGATTTATTTACTAAAATGGTAACAAATACAATAAATAAACACAGTAATTTTTTTCATTTTTTACTTGCTTAACATCCACCCACAAACATAACGAAATTCAATATAACTTTTTTTGATGTTTTATTTTTTTATTAAAATAAATAATAGTTTTTTAAATCTTATCAAAACCGAAAAACCATCCAAACGTTTACAAAAAGTAACTTTTATCAGAACTAAAACTACCACTTTTAACCTTTCATCGACATTAAATTTCGCTCTGTCGAAATCTATTAAAAAAACTTCATAATATGTTGATTTTTGAAGTATGGAAAATAAACTTCTATTTTAAATAATCGAAGTAGTTATTAACCCATAAAAAATTTACTATGAAAGGAATCGTATTTACAGAGTTTTTAGAGATGGTTGAAGAGAAATTTGGAATAGAAAAAGTAGACCATATTATAAACCATTCCAAGCTTCCTTCAAAAGGAAGTTATACTACGGTAGGCACCTATGATTTTATGGAAATGCAACAACTATTGTTTCATTTAAGTAACCTCACTCAAATCCCTATCAACGATTTAATCTATAATTATGGGCTTTACTTCTTTAAAACCTTAACAGACCACCACCCCTATATATTTCAACATTATAAGTCCCCTATAGATTTGGTAGAATCTATAGAAGATCATATTCATGTTCAGGTTAGAAAAATATATCCGGATGCAGAACTGCCTTCCTTCAAAATTATCGATAAGTCTTCCGAATGTTTAAGCTTATTATACAAATCAGAAAGAAGCATGTATATGTTTGCAAAAGCATTAATGGAAAAAACATTTGAATATTACCAAGAAAATGTCGACATTAATTTTGAATTATTAAATGAAAAAGGTTCAGAAGTTAAGTTTACAATCATATCACATGGAGGAGTCATTGAAGAAAATAGAAATATTGGAGCGAGCCGTACTGCGGGAAAAAAATGCCCGGCGAAAAGCTGAAGCTATCCTAGAAGAAAAATCTGACGAACTATATCAATTATCGGAAGCATTAAAAACCTCTAACCAAAAACTTTCAAAATTACTTAAAGAAAAAACCAATCAATTAGAGGGAGTATTCACCAACATTATAGATGCATATGTAGTCATAGACATTCACGGCTATGTATTAAATATGAATGAAGCCGCCAAAAAGCTGCTAGGTTTTGATCATGAAAAAGAAAATATAAGCTTGGTAGAACTGGTAAAACCGGAATACAAATCTTACAGTAAAGATGCTTTTAAAAAACTATACCAAGAAGGTATGTTTTCCAATTATAAAGTAAAGCTCATTACCAAAGATAAAAAAGAAAAAACCGTACAAATCAATGCCAGTTTAATCTATGATGATGAAGGAATTCCTATTGCCGCCCAAGGAATAGCCCGTGACATTACCAATGAAAATTTTCTTAAGACACAGCTAGAGGAGCAAAAAAGGCAATTAGAAATTATCATGGACAATTCCCCTATTGGAATTAGCCTTGCAAAAATTGGTCAAGAAGGATTGTTAATTGCCAATAAGCGATTAGCAAAATTACTAGGCTATACACAAGATGAATTAAATAACTTAGACCCTAGAGATATTACCCATCCCGAAGACAAAGAATGGTCTTTAAAATACCTAAAAAAATTACTGGAAGGAAAAATAGATCACTATTCTGTAGAAAAAAGATATATTAAAAAGAACGGGGAAGTCATTTGGTTAAAGACTTCTGCTGCAGCAGTTAAAGTCTCGAAAGAAGAAAATTTCTACACAGTAGCCACCTTTGAAGATATCTCTAAAGAAAAAGAAGCCCTAGAAAAATTAAAAGAATCAGAAAATAGGTTAGCCGCGCTTATTGTGAACCTCCAAACAGGAGTTTTGCTGGAAGATGAAGGCCGAAATATCCTGCTTACCAATCCCCGTTTCTGTAATATGTTTGGGATTGATGCCCCTCCGGAAGCATTAATAGGAATGAATTGTGACAATGCGGCAGAACAAAACAAAGTTTTCTTTAAAGACGAGGAAGGCTTTGTGAATAGAATAGAAGAACTCCTCCAACAGAGAAAAACAGCCCTTAACGACACTCTTTACCTAAAAGACGGAAGGGTTTTCGAGCGAAGTTATATTCCTATTTATCATCAAAAAGATTACAAAGGACATTTATGGAGCTATACCGATGTAACCATACAAAAAAAGTATAGGGAAAGCCTTAAGGCTCAAAAAGAAAAATATAGCAGTATTATAGCTCATATCAATTTAGGCTTATTGGAAAATGATATAGAAGACAAAATAGTATTCTCTAACCAAACCTTCTCTAAGATGAGTGGTTACTCTCAAGAAGAACTTTTAGGCAAAAGAGCAATCGATTTATTTCTAACAAAAAAATCTTCAAAAGACTATTTTAACAGGCTTGAGGACAGAGATCCAAACACCACCGATTCTTATGAGCTAGAGATTAGGAATAAAAAAGGCGAAAAACGTTACTGGCTTATTAGTACAGCTCCAAATTATGATGTTAAAGGCAATAAAACAGGCTCCGTTGGCATTCATTTAGACATCACCCAAATAAAAGAATTGGAAAAACAAAAGGAGCAGCTACTTAGCAACCTAGAAAAACAGAATGAACAACTTAACGAATATGCCCATATTGTTTCGCACGATTTAAAATCACCATTAAGAAATATTTCGGCACTATTAAGTTGGACCAAAGAAGACTTTAGGGATAAATTGGGAGAAGAAAGCCTAGCCAATCTGGATCTTATGCAAAATAAGGTTGAAAAAATGGATCACCTTATTGAAAACATCCTAAAATACTCCAGTATCGAAAGTGATATATTAACCGAGGAAAATATAGACCTAAACCAACTCATCGAGACGATTGTGGAAATGATTTATATCCCTGACCATGTTAGTGTCAAGATTAAGAGTAATTTACCCACAATTAAAGCAGATAAAACCCGAATCCAGCAACTTTTTCAAAATCTAATTGGTAATGCTGTAAATTACATAGATAAAGAAAAAGGACTTATAGAAGTAAATCATTCAGAAAATAACACCCATCACATATTTTCTATAAAAGATAACGGAATAGGTATTGCGAAAGAACACCATGAAAGAATTTTCAAAATTTTCAGTTCACTAGGAAACCATGAAAAATCTACAGGAATAGGATTAAGTATTGTGAAAAAAATCGTTGACCTATACAACGGTAAAATTTGGTTAGAAAGTGAAGTAGGCATAGGTACTACTTTCTATTTCAGCATAAAAAAATAAAGAAAATGAAAGTTATTCAAGCCTATTGGCAAAATAATACTTGGACCTATATAAAACCTAAACTAAAATTGAAGGACCCTTTGGTTTTGGTTTTTGCTGAAAGAACGCTACTGGAAAGGAAGGAAGTATTAAAAAACATTCGGGAAGAATTTCCTTATAAAAATATCGTTTTCAGTTCTACTGCCGGAGAGATTATTGGCAGTCAAGTATTAGAAAATTCAATTACCATTACAGCAATAGAATTTGAAAAAAGCTCTTTCATCATAAAAAAAGCTAATCTTTTTGACTTTGGTAAGGACTCCTATTCCATCGGAAAAAATTTAATAGAACAATTACCTTCTAAAGACCTCAAGCATATATTTATCATCTCTGAAGGCAGCTTCGTTAATGGCAGTAAATTAATCGAAGGCATAGAGAGCAAGCTTCCAAGCGATGTAAAAGTCACTGGTGGCATTTGTGGTGATAATGATAGATTTGAAAAAACCCTAGTATCATTTCAAAAAGATCCCACTGAAGGAGAAATTGTAATCATTGGGTTTTATGGAGATAGTTTAGAATTTTCTTATGCAAGCTTTGGAGGCTGGGTTCCTTTTGGACCGGAACGCATCATTACTAAATCTGAAGGAAATATTCTTTACGAAATAGATGGCATTCCCGCTCTTGATATCTATTCTAAATATTTAGGTGAAAAAGCCTTTGAGTTGCCCCAATCGGCATTACTTTTTCCATTAAATGTTCAAGCTTCAGGAAAAACACAACCTGTGGTAAGGACCATTCTGAATATAAACCAAGAAAATAAATCCATGATTTTCGCAGGCGATGTACCAGAAAATTCAAGAACACAACTCATGATGGCCTCGGTAGACGCCATTATTGAAGGAGCCATAGATGCTGCTAAAATAGCTATAGATAACAGGAAAAAAGCTCCTGAAGTAGCATTTTTGGTAAGCTGTATTGGTAGGAAAATGGTAATGGATCAGCGTACTGAAGAAGAAGTTGAGGAAGTATTAGAAATAATAGGAAAAAATTCTGCAACTGCCGGTTTCTATTCCTATGGAGAGATTGCCCCCTTCCATCAAGGAGAAAATTGCGAACTGCACAACCAAACCATGACCTTAACTTTAATTAGTGAATAATGAGTACGCTACTAGAAAGACAAATAAGAAAGTTTTTACCTCAAGATTTAGCTAATAATGAAAGCCTAAAACCTTTTTTAGAAGCCGTAAAAAAATCTTATCATACCCAAGAAGAGCAATTTAATATGCTTCAACGGGCCATGCAAATAAGCTCTGAAGAACTATTTGTAGCTAACCAAAAATTAAGGGAAGAAAGCAAAGCGCAACAAGAAATTCTAGACAGTTTAAAATTGGTGATAAAATCTTTACAATTAAAAACTCCCCAAAAAAATGAAAACTTAGATGTAATAGAACTTGCCAATTACCTTAAGGAGCAAAGTGAAGAATTGAATAAAGTTAGGGAAGAACAAGAAACCTTATTAAAAAGCCTGGAAAATAAAAATGAAATTCTTTCCAATTATGCTCATATGGTATCTCACGATTTAAAATCGCCTTTACGTAATATCAATACCTTACTCAATTTCATTTTAGAAGAAAAACCTGAACTTGCCAGTCAATGTAAAGAATACATAAGTTTAATTTTAAATAACCTGGAAAAAATGGATGCCTTAATTAATGGCATTTTAAATTATTCAACATTAGACAAAGAACAATTTGGTAAAGAGGTGATTGATTTAAATTTGCTCCTTACCCAACTCACGGAAGTCATATATATTCCCGAACATATAGAGCTCCAAGTACCCAAAAACTTTCCCACCATTTATGGAGACACAGTTAGGATTCAGCAAATTTTTCAAAATATCCTACAAAATGCAATTAATAGTATAGAAAAGGAAAAAGGACTTATAAAAATTGATTACAAAGACCGAGAAAACTTTTGGGAATTTTCAATTAAAGATAATGGCTATGGTATTCCTCAACATCAATTTGAAAAAATATTCAGGATTTTTGAAAAAATAGATAACGACCAGCAAGCCACAGGAATTGGGCTTTCCATTGTGAAAAAAATTATAGATTTCTATGAGGGTAAAATTTGGTTAGAGAGCGAACTCGATAAAGGAACCACTTTTTATTTTACCTTACCCAAATAAAATTCTTATTTTAGGGATAAAATCACTATTCTTAAAAAAAGGAGTCCTTTTTTAAGGATTTTCGTTTATTTAAGTGATATATACCATTATCCTAAACTAAGAAACTTATGAAATGTATAATTATAGATGATGAAGAAATGGCGAGAGCTATTATCGAGCAGTTTGTGAACAATCATCCCGAACTAAGCCTTGAAACTCAATTCCCCAATGCAATTCAGGCTATAAAATACCTAAATCAAAATGAAGTAGATTTAATTTTTCTGGATATTCATATGCCTGATTTTACCGGTTTCGATTTAATAGAGACCCTAAAGGACCCGCCAAAAATCATTTTAACAACTTCCGATAGAAATTTTGCTTTACAAGCTTTTGAGTATGATTTTATTGTAGATTATTTGGTGAAACCAATTAATCAAGAAAGGTTCAATAAAGCAGTAACCAAAGCCGCTAATTTTTTAATCGCTTTTTCATCTACATCACATACAAAAGATAAAAAAGAGGATCACGAAAAAGAAATGTATGTAAACATAGACCGAAGATTGGTTAAAATAGAATTTTCAACTATTAATCTCATCGAAGCTAAAGGAGATTACATACTTATTAAGACCACAGGTAAGAATTATACCGTTCATTCCACGTTAAAGAAAATTGAAGATAAGCTACCCAAAGACACTTTTTTAAAAGTACACAGGTCGTACATCATTAATGTGAATAAGATTGTAGATATAGAAGATAATAGTGTTTTAATAGAAAAAGAGGTGATTCCCGTAAGTAGATCTAACCGCCCAGAGTTAATGAAAAGGCTTAATCTCTTATAAAATTTATATCTTATCTGCAGTAAGACACCATCCAACGAGTAATTTAAACCATTCATCGAAAAACTTAAAAAGCAACGTATTAAATTCCCATCTTTGAAGTGAGGTTAAGTAATTTTATTTCATAAGTTTTTATTGGTTTTAAGGCCGGGAGTTTTCTTCCGGCCTTAATGTTTTTATAAACTCGCCTATTTCGATAGTCTTCTTTTTCAGTTAAAAGAAACATATTAACCATTCGTCTACCTTTTTCAATACGCTAATCGAATAGATAACAAATCCCTAAGTAGCTGCTATAAATTTGTTCTAACAAAAATCTTTTTATTATGAAAATAGCACTACACATCTTTCTATTTTTAGTTATACAGTTTTGTTTTGCTCAAAATTATAACTTTTTAGGACCTTATACTTCAGATGGGACTCCACTCTATTTAGAGCCGGATAATGATGTAATTAGCGACGCCACAATGGAGATGATTACCAATGCTGTTCCCGAAGGTTATCCCGTACCCGATTATAATCCGCATTATATTTCTTCGGGTTATGATACCGATGTTATCTTAGATCAGGCAGCCGATGTTTGGGTTACTTTTGTAAAAGAAGGTGCCGGTTATAAGAATGTATTGGGTTTTTATACTTATGATCTCAATAGCCCCTATACCTCAGCGCCAACACCATCAGATATCACCATTATTTTCCCTAACGTTTCTGAAGGAGGATATGGTGGCGGACTCATGAAAGGAAACAAAGTAAAAATAGGAAGTTTTCCAGCTAATACCGGTATTGGATGGGTACTTCTAGCTGATGGATGGAAAGACGCTACAACTTCGGTAACTGCAGGTAACTGGCAATTATATTCTAATCCAGATTTTAACCCAGAAGCAAATGCTAAATTACGCCACCACAATATCTTATTGGCAGATCCGGAGAATGAACGAATCATCTTAGGTTTTGAAGATATAAGAAGGGATTATTCTTCTTGTGATAACGATTTTAATGATGCTCTTTTCTATGTAAGTGCTAATCCTTATTCTGCATTAAGAACCCAAAACTATGCAGATGTAGAAAGTGCTACCGATGTAAGTTCTGCCAATATGGGAGGATTGGAAAGTAATGGAAGTCTAGCACAACTAATTGCCAAAAGAAACTTTAACCGAGTAAAAAACAACTCATTTGCCCACAAGAAAAATTTACAAACAAAATTTCAGAAAAATTTGACCGCTAGAGGTGCAAATTCAGGATTAAATTTAGGAGGAATTTTCCCTTCCAGTGGAATGTTTGGAAGCGAACAATCCTACGAATCCAGTCCAACCGACTTATTATCGATCACCAATGCTACGGAAGTTTTTGCTGTAGATTATTATGAAGGCGATAACCGGGTAGCTGCTGCATTAGCCACAAAAACCCTAGGAGAAGTTTACAATCATTCTAAAATGATTTGCGACCGATTAAATGGATCCACTTTAAAAGATATTAGAACGGTAAACATTCAAAATCATGAATTGGTAATGCTTAAAATAGAAAGAGCTAACGAACAAGTAGAATATGCAATTTTATTTTCTGTAGCTGAAAACACTACTACTTACGAGTTACACAGTTATTGGAACATCTTTCAATATCCGTCTGTAGATTTTGCTAATTTTCAAATCTGGGGCTCATCTATGGGACAAGTAAGCCATATTACCAATCATATTTTAGAGGAATTAAACGCTACAAAACCTGTAAACAGTTCGGTTGTTTTAGACAGAATTCCTTCGGTTTTTGTAACAAAAGGTTTTTATAAAGATGGTGAGATTCAGTTAGAAATTGTGAACAAATCAGGGCAAGGTAACCTTCAAGTCCTTGCCAGCAAGAGAGAAACTGAAATGGCCACTGAAACTAGTTTAAACCCGACGATTGCTCTGTCTGGAAGTTATAAAGAAGATGTGGTAATCACCACAGGGGGTTTGTTTGATATTAATTTAACCCTATTGGGAAGTAATTCACCTCAAGCAGATGCGCTTTATTTGGCCGATGGCCCTTGGGGACTGGATTATCTCGAAAATGAAGTAGTTGTCAACAATTTTGAAATATCAGCTTTTTCTGAAAACACAAATAACAGTACTGATTATACTGTTGAAAGAAATCCATCCGTATCAGGAAGTGTATTAGGAACAGCTAATTTATTTAGAACTATTTTACCTGGAGAGATGATATTTGATGCTTCCGCTTATGAATCTTTAGCTTTTTCCATTACCAATAATCTTCCGGTAGAAATAGTCTTGGTCACTGAAAACCTAATGGATTGGAATAACCGATTTAAGTTTCAATTGCCGGTGAATGCTCAAACGAGCATGTATCAAATTAATTTGAGTGATTTCCAGAATGCAAATGGGGAAAGTTTAAATGAATTTCAGTTGAAAAGTATCGTTTTTTCGGTACAAGGAAATTATCAAAGCTTTCAGGAGTTTAATCTAGACATAGCGAATGTTCAATTTTCAAGCGAAAGTTTATCGTTACAGGATGACCAAAATTTAACTGCAGCTTTTTATGCATATCCCAACCCTGTAAAAGAAAACATCAACCTAGTATTTACTCAACCTATTGAAAAAGCAAATTTACAATTGTTTGATATGCTGGGAAGAAAAGTTTTAGAACGCTCTTTTACTACACAAAATAATCAAGCACAGATAAATTTATCTCCATTAAAAAGAGGCATTTATCAAGCCCTAATCATACATGAAAAAGAGAAATTCTCTTACCGACTTGTTATGGAATAGTTGAAATTGGTTGGTTTTTTGAGAGGAGGTCGAAAGTGAAAAGCTTTCGGCCTTTTTTTGTTTATTATTTTATTAGGCACCATAGTCTTCAACTTATCATCTAAAGTTTAAAAGCAACCTTTAGCAGTTTTTTGTATCTACCTATAAATACAAAACCATGAAAAATTTAATTTTCTTAGCCCTTGCTTGTGTATTTGTGTCATGTGATTCTGATGACGACAACAATGAAATAATCACAGATCCTTTTGACTACAATTGCGACCAAGAAGTAGTAGTTAGCAGCGATCAATTTGAAAATGCCACGACCTCTGATTTTGTCTTTACCGATTATTCATTTACAGAAGGTTGTCTAGAGCTCTCTTATTCGGCAAGTGGTTGTGATGGTTCTACTTGGAC
Source organism: Mesonia oceanica (assembly GCF_902499555.1). Lineage (GTDB taxonomy): Bacteria > Bacteroidota > Bacteroidia > Flavobacteriales > Flavobacteriaceae > Mesonia > Mesonia oceanica. Next base: position 51,653 of record NZ_CABVMM010000003.1, on the reverse strand, counting down.
AGTAGAATTAATCGATTCCGGAGCTGTGATGGAATCTGCTCCGCCTCAACGAAATATTAGAATGGTGCTTGACAATCAAGAACTTTGTCAGGCGGTAATTAGAAAAGAAACTTCTTTTGATATCTCTAGTTTACAAGTAGAAGGCACTGATAAGGTTATTCTTCATTTAGAAAATTTCGAGGAAGATATTTTATATGAATATTAATTTCAGTCCAAAAGGAATCGAGAAAAATTCGCTATCCTTTCAATGAAAATAGAACTACATAATTAAAAAGTCCTCACCGGTTTTAAAAACCTACGAGGACTTTCCAAATAATAAGTTGAATAGATTATTTTAAACTAATTCATCTTAAAAACCGGCTTTTTCGTAAGGTACCATTTTAAGCGTATACCAAGTTCTGTAAACTTAAATCCTGCCGCCGTTGCAGAAGCAATGTTACTATGGGTTCCATAAAAGTTGAGTAAGAAACGATTTGAAAACTTATAGCCTAATTTTCCTTGAAAACGGTAAGTAGATTGTTTCTTATCGTCCTCAATAAATTGAAATCCGGTGGCGGCTGTCAATCCATAAAACATTGATGCTTCTTTAGCTACATTTTCATCTTTCAGAAAATCTACAAAAATTTCAGTCGCATTAAATCGGGCAGGACTAAAATAAACCGTAGGCACTTGATCTTTAAAACTAATGTATTGATAGTTAATCCCTCCTTTTAATACCGGTTGCGTCAAGAAATTATAGTACACCGAAGTAAACAGCAAGTTACGTTGGTTGCTATCTGATTGAAAGGTATAAAAATACTGCGTAAACCAACCTATTTTTTTATTAGTGCTTAAGTTATAATTTAAGTATAAATGATTGGCAGCAATATTTCTATCTAATAAGTCGGCATTAAAGTTTTGGATATCCCGTTGATAACCAATTTCTAAATCTTGTAGTTTATAAGGTTTAATATTAAAAAAAGCTTTTCCCAATACTGCTGTATAGTCATTAGAAAAAGAACTGGCTGAAGAAACTCCTGCTAAGGCTGTAAATTTGGCTTTGGGATGAAACTGATAGCTCACCCCAAAATTAGCATTATGGGAAGAGGCTTTATTGTTGGTAATGGTATTTTCTGTTTTACGATAAGTATAATCTCCTAATAAGGTAAATTTTAAACTGATGGGGAAATTAATTTGGGTTTGAGTGGCATAAGCTTGGTTATCGCCATTATCAAAGGTGTAACTAATTCGTTCCTCTACATCAGGAGAATAGGTTCTATTTAGTTTATCTAGAAAATTAGTCGCATCTTTTTGATTTTCAAAAATAGTCAACGTCTGATTGACCGCTTCATAGGCTTTTTCTGGTTGACCATCTGCAAAATAAGCATTGGCACTTCCTAAGTTCCCATCAAAGGAAATCGAATCTTTCTCTAAGATATTTTTATAATCTTCAATACTATCTTTAAAATCACTTCGGTACATTCCTAAAGTTGCCCGTAACGATAAAATCCAATTTTCATTTCCGTAGGTAGAAAGATAGTTTTCAATAGTATTTTCAGCTTCTTTAAACGCTCTATTCCAAATCAAACTTTGTACAAAACGTTCTTTCGTTTTTTTTAGAAGTTCGCTATCTCCAAATTCTTCCGCTTTTTGCAAAGACTCTTTCGTCAATGCTAACGCACGTTTATCGTTCTTCCCTATATGAGCCGCCAAAGCCATTCCGTTTAATGCAGTAATGCTATCTTTAGGATTGGTTGCCGTCAATAAATAGACTTCATTGGCTTTTTCACTCTCTTCCATAATCAAATACACATTAGCCTGATTAAGTAAGGTTTCTTTATCTAAAGGAAAATCTTCTAAATTTTCTGATAACAACTGGATGGAGGCTTCATAATCCTGCAATTGCATTTTGGTATAGGCAAACCCCAACCGAATATATTTTTTAGAAGTCATCGCATTCGGGTTATTAGGCGAAACCACTAAGGCTTTATTTACATAGGTCAATGCATTTTCATATTCCTTTAGATTAGAAAACGTATTGGCATAACCCAAGAGCGCTGCAAAATTTTCAGGATTATTTTTTACCAGTTGCGCATAATAGCTTCTAGCTTCGGGATAATTTTTATTCCAAAGTAAGGACTCTGCATAATTTAATTGCACTTCTAAATCCTTTGGGTATTCTTCCAACAAATCAGAAAACAAATTAGTTGCTTTTTCTGGACGGCCATTTAAACCTACGGCCCTACCGTAACAGATGATTGCTGTTTTGTTATTGGGATATTGCTGAAGAACATCTGCAAAAAAGCTTTCAGCTTCTGCAAACTTCCCTTTTTCGAGAAACTGAAAACCTTCATTCATTTCTTGAGTAAAAGCTGAAAAGCCGATTAAATTACATATAAAACCAACTAGTAATAGTCTGAAAATTTTCATTATCGTTTTTTTCTTATTAGACAGGTACAAGTTACACATAGTAGCGTTATTATTCATCTACACAACAGAACCATTCGTCGAAACTTGAACTTTCTTCACTGAATTAAGATAGATATTTGAATCAACAATAACACATAAAACATAAAATTATGGCTTTTTTTATCAAACAAAACAATGAGTTAGTTCAACTCTCAGGGAATCTTACCGTAAGTACTGCACATTTAGTAAGAACACACATCGAAACGCTTCTTAAGAATATCGACTTTTTCACTATCGATCTTAGCGAAATAGATAGTATTGATACAGGAAGTGTTTTAGAGCTTAGAAGTTTAGTGGAAACAGCTTTTAAAAAAGGAAAGAAAATCGCTTTCATGGGAAAACAAAACCAGAAAATCATCGGAGCATTTAAACGATGCAACGTCAATTTGTTTAAGGGTAAGTTTACCATCGCCGCATAACCAACACAACACTAAAAAAATAGAATTATGATAGCTTCTTCAACCCTACCTTATAAATTAACTTTAAAACCTGAGCAGGTTTTTATGTTAAGTGCCCTAGTGGTTAACGGTGGTAATTATGTGTACAATTTGGTTTTGGGAAGAATTTTAGGTCCTGAAAAATTTGCAGACGCCGCTATTTTAATCACCTTGTTAATGGTGCTATCGTTTGTTGCCATGACTTTTCAACTTTCGGTAACCAAATTTACGGCAGGTTTAGAAGGAGCAAAACAATTCAGCTTTTTTAGTTTTATAAAGAAAGTCGCTATCATTTCCGGAATTATTTTAGGGATTGTGATAGCCTTATTTGCCGGTGAGTTGCAACAAATTTTCCAAACCAATTCTAAAGAGATGTTTTATTTTTTTGCAGCCGGTATCCCCGTTTACTTTTTAATGAGTACTAATCGAGGGTATTTTCAAGGAAATAAAAGTTTCTACAAGCTTTCCTTCACTTATCAAACCGAAATGATAAGCAGGCTGGTCATAACTTTAGTCTTAGTGCTCACCTTAAAAGGAAATACTTCTTTATTGATAGCGGCTGGAATATTTATTTCTTTCATTTTCGGACTTTTTCCTTATCAAAAAAGTAAGTCGAAAGATGTAGCTGAATCTCCCTTAGAAATAGGTAGTTTAAAATCCATTTTCGGTTTTATTCTTATTACCGCATTTTATGAGCTTACCCAGATCATTATTAACAATAGTGATATTCTATTGGTAAAGCATTATTTTGATGCTTACGAGGCCGGACTTTATGCTTCGTTGGCCTTAATAGGAAGAATGGTCTACTTTGTCGCGTGGATGTTTGTGATGATTTTATTACCTACCGTAGTAAAATTGAAAAAAGAAGGTAAGGATCCGCTTCCTGTATTTTTTAAATATTTAAGCCTTATTAGTTTATTGGCGGGAAGTATTGTTGTGCTTACTTTCTTTTTCCCGGAAACTATTATTCAACTCATGTTTGGTGAAGAGTATATCACTATGGCACCACTTTTATGGAAATACGCCTTGGCCACTTCTATTTTTGCGGTTTCTAATGTATTTGTCTATTACTTTTTATCCTTAGAAAAATACCTGCCGGTGGTTATCTCAGGAGTTTTTGGAGTAAGTCAAGTAGCCTTCATCGTATTCTTTCATCAAAGTTTAGCACAAGTAGTAGAAGTACAGATCGTAATTATGAGTTTTCTATTGTTGATACAGCTAGGCTTGTTCTTTTATCAGCAGAAGAAGAAATTTCGTCGAAAGTAAACTTGCGTTTATCGAAGAAATTATAACTAAAGCAATTAAAAGAAGATTTTTACCTCAAGAAACAAAAAACTATCATTATGAAATTAGCAATTGTTACAGCATTCCCTCCAAGTAAAGTAACCTTAAACGAATACGGTTACCACTTAGTAAAAAACTTTGCGCAAAAGGAAGATATAGATGAATTGGTTTTAATTACAGATTATACGGAAGAACCAAAGCAATTAGATTTTGACACACAAGGATGTAAAATCACCGTAAAAGATTGCTGGAAGTTTAACAGTTACAAAAACGTATGGAGTGTTTATAAAACCATTCAACAGGAGAAACCAGACGCTATCTTATTTAACTTGCAGTTTATGAAATTTGGTGATAAAAAAATTGCTGCAGCTTTAGGTCTTTTATTACCTATGATTTTTAAACTAAAAGGAATTGCTACCATTGTCTTACTACATAATATTTTAGAGCAAGTAGATTTAGGTAGTGCCGGGTTTACTTCTAACAAGTTGATGCAAAAAGTATATAACTTTATTGGCTCAACGCTTACCAAAGTCTTATTAAAAGCAGATTTGGTAGCAGTTACGATTAGTAAATACGTACAAATACTCGAAACTAAATATAAAACAGATAACGTGTTGCTTATTCCGCACGGTTCTTTTGAAACACCACCGGAACCAAGTTTCGATTTACCAAAAGGGCCTAAAAAGGTAATGACCTTTGGTAAATTTGGAACTTATAAAAAAGTGGAAATCTTAATCGAGGCGGTAGAAAAAATTAGAAAAAGCACCAACGAAGCGATAGAAATTGTGATCGCCGGTACCGATAGTCCCAACACCCCTGGATATTTAGCCGGAGTTCAAGAAAAATATAAGCATGTTTCCAACATTACCTTTACGGGTTATGTAGAAGAAAGTGATGTTCCTGTAATTTTTGGAGAAAGTGCTGTAGTGGTATTCCCTTACACCTCAACTACCGGAAGTTCAGGAGTTTTACACCAAGCAGGAAGTTATGGAAAGGCCGTGGTATTACCAGATTTAGGAGATTTAGGGATTTTGGTTAGAGAAGAAGGGTACCGCGGCCAATTTTTTAACCCTACCAGCGTAGAATCACTTGCTGATGCGGTAGAGAAAATTATCTGTAACGATGCTTATAGAGTTGAATTGGCAAAAGCAAATTACAAAGCGGCCTGTTCGTTACCTATGGAAATCATAACCGATATGTATTTACAGCAATTTGAAACCTTGAGAAATGCTAAAATGTCAAGCATTTTAGTATGACATATAGTTGGATGAAAGTTTAAGATTACCCCGCGAATTTATAAATCCAAAGTGCTTTTGGCGGGCTTTACGCCAAGGCAATCTCCCTACCACATCGGTAGGGATTTTTTTAAAATCATAAAGCGTCCAAGACATAAATGCAAGCTCTTTTTCTTTTAAAAAAGCTTGCATTTTTTTATGGTATGCTGCTTGATCTTCTTCGCTATTGCTCCATAGATTCCATATTCCATCGTAAGAAGTAGCTCCAAATTCTTGCAACACCAGAGGTTTATCTACCTTTTTATTTAATGCTGAATAATCATTCTCTAAAAGCGACAAATCTTTATAATAATGAAAGGAAACCAAATCAAGCTCATCACTTAATAAATGTGCTTGCTCTGGGGTTGACCAACCTACCGTGATTAAATGTTGTTGATCTACCGCTTTTATCTGCGTAATGAGATGAGACAACCAAGCTAATACATTTTCTTTTCCGCGACTTTCAAAATCTAGATCAGGTTCATTTTTTAAATCCCAAGCAAGAATCGCCGGATGGTTTTTCACCGCACTAACAATCGCTTCTGCATGGCGGTGCGTTAAGGTCCAATCTAATACCGAATAATCTCCGTAAAAATCAAACAAGGTCACTACTACCTTTAATTTATTTTCTTCAGCGAGATCTAGAACTTTCTTCAGCTTTTTTAGCTTTTCCGGTTTTACTTCAGCTTTACCAAAATCTTCATATTGAATAAAAATACGGATGCTATTCAAACCTTGATTTTTAATAAGTTGAAAATCTTTCTGAATCACCAAAGTATCAAAATCGTCTCCAAACATATCCCAAGGTGAATCCTGCGGATAATAATTAATGCCTTTTACAATAAACGGCTTTCCATTTTTATAAAGTTTCTTGCCTTTAACTTTAAATTCTGAAGAAGCTTGTACCGAATCTTTTTTAATGGTTGATGGAATTTTCACCAAATGCCGGATACGCCAAAAGCCATCTTCCAACAGCAACATCACTTGATAAGCAGAAGTATCTTCTTGAATAGCGACCAATTTTTCATGTTGATACACCTTTTGGTATTCCATCACTTCTTTATCGGTGAGCACTACAAGTTGACCATCTGCACTGTAAAATTCGATTTTAGGGGAATGATGAAGGGTGGTAGCTTCAATAGAAATGTTTTGCTCTTTATTTAATTGTATAATTTTATGAAGGTTAACCCGGGCACTATCGGTATAAAAATCGGCAATTCCGTGTGTGTTATTGGTTTTGTAGGCGTTGTTCCGCACATACCAAGATTTTAGATAATTGTCTTCGATTTCCTGCAGAGTAGGTTTTTCCATCGGTCGACCTTCCACCGCAGAAATATCCCAATTTATTTTAGGTGTATAGATTTTACTGTTGATCACCTCTGCATGCAACATGGTAGAACGGTCAGCTCCTGTATTCAAGTAAGCTAAAACAGAACTGATTCCCCAAATAATCAAGCCATTTAATGCCACGAAAGTCACAATCAATAAAGCTCTGTATAGGTTTTTATTTAATTTTTTACTCATATTTTCTTTCTCTAAACTCTTTTGTAACTCCCAAAGCTTTTACTTGAAATGAATATCTTTTTTCAGGATAAAATTCTTTTCCCAATAGAAACGCTACTTTTCCGTTGGAAGAAGTTTTCTGTTTGGTCTCTATAAGTTCCCCTTCATTATAAATCAATAATTTTACTTGTGCACCATCCGGAATTAATTGTTCCATAAAACTTACTAAAGGCCCGACTGTTATTTTTCTATTTCCTGCTGAAAATTTCACCGGGAAATCTTCCAAGATTGGTTGATAGGTTAATTCAATGGTATTGCTTTCTGCTACTCCGGGAATGTAAGCTTTCACATTCCAGGTTTGTGGCGAATCGGGATGAAGCATTTTGGCTTTGGCAATTCCATTAATGGTGGAAGCATAGGTTTTTAATAAATGATTTTCTTCTGTATGGATTAAAAATTCAACCATCGTTCCATCGGCAATGATGTTTTCAAACTCATCTTTGATAACGGATGTTGAAAACTCTGTGAGTTGATTTCCATCGGCATACTCATGATTTCTATCCCATGAAATTAGAAAATTAGTTGCATTAGAAGGATATATGTTGGAGGTAAATTCTTTTGAGGAAGTTCCGTTCACTTGAGAAGAAATTTGCATGATACCCGCTTTTGGTTCGCTCATCATATTTCGCCAAGCCATCATGTTATTCATAGCAACTTTAAATTCGCTAATTCTATTTTTATACTGCTTAAAAATGAAAACCTCGGTGCTATCGGGCAAAGGATTATCGTACGAATCGGTTGGAGAAACCACCAGCATCGAAAAATCTTCATAACCTGCCACAATACTTCGGGGTCCTAAATAAGTTTCTAACTGAGTTTTAGTAGTAGTGGCCGGAATAATTGTTATAGTTCCGCTTAACAAATGCTCCTCCTCCCCTAACAACAGCCAAGTGAGCTCACCGGTTTTCTTCGAAAAAATTTCAGGGAGTTGAAAAATAAACCGATCATTATCTTTTTTACTTTCGTTTAACAACGTACTTCCATAAGAATGATGAAGGTAAAGTTTAGGTTGTTCAACACCGGTAATTTTAAAGCTTAGTTGAATATTTTCTCCCGCTTGAAAAGTAGACTTTTCAGTCAATTCTTCGGCTTGAAAGTTATCTAATTCTTGGATATACGCAAACGAACAGATGCTTCCTGCTAAACCTAAAAGTAAGATGAGTAACTGAAATTTTTTCATTAATGCGGATTTCCAATATAACTATTTAATTCGACCTTTATATAAGAAAAATCCTTGGCTTTTACAGCTTGTAAATTTTCTTGATGATGACTTTCTTTTCTATTGGGAATTACTTTTTTGGCAATAGATTCATTCGGCAAACCATTCACATAGCAATTTTCTAAAGAAGAATTTAAAACTTCAACATCTATTAAATTTTCCCATTCATAAGCAAAATACTGTTTTCGCTGAATTCTTACGCCTTCCCGCATAAATTGACTAGCTACCCAAATGAGCTTTTTATCCTTATCATAGTAGGAAACCAAAAGTTGCGGAATAGTCACTTCCTGTATTCCGTAGTTAAATAAAGTACCTTCCATACTATTTTCGTGCATTTCTATAGCTGAAAGTGATACTTGTTTGTATAAATCTGAAGTAGCCACATTTCCTGCCGATTGCAAATTGAATTTAGTAGGAATATCGTCTAATTCTACCGGAGTGAATTCATCTGGATTAAAAGTTTCAGGGATGGTAGTAGCCGTATCCATCCAAGCAATACCTTCAAAATCTATTCTAAAAGAAGTCACTTCCTTGGGCATCAGTTTATGCTTCATCATATACTTTGCATTGTAATTGGCCAACTCCTCATTGTCATCGTTATACAAGGTGGCTTTCAAAACTACATCTGAAGGAACATTATCTACATTTTGTAATTCACCAATAATGGAATATTGACTGTTATTACACACCAATTTTGCAGAAAGTATTTCTAATACGGGTTGTTTCAATACATCTTCATGATGGGTTTGCTGTGTAGTTACCCGTCGACGACCATGATTATAAAATTGAGTCATATTGTCTGAAAATAATTGATCTGGCGGAATATCTAAATCAAAATCATTCGGTTCTAAATACCATTTACCTTGTTTTTTGACTAACTCGTGATAATAGGTTTTATCAATTCTTTCCAAGGGCGTTACCCACGTGGTTTTGGCAATCGCTTTGGCGTGATTCTTTGTTTTATTCAACAATTCAACTTCAATGCTGTTTAATTTTGCATAGGAACTTAAAATCCCATCCGTTACAGAAACTTCCAGCATATACTGGGCAATCGTTATATCTGCATCGGGATCTAAATAAGAATGGGCCCGTTCAAATTCTTTAAAGTCTAAAGCATCATAATAGGCTTCTACCACATTTTTTCCGGTGAGCTGGGTTGTGTTTTTCACATAAAATAAATACACCCCATAAAAAACAACACCTAACATAAGTAGCGCCCATAGATGATTCGGCTTAAAAAGTTTTCTGTTGAAATGATTGTAATTATTCTCAAACTTCAAAAAATCGGGCCGTTCAACTTTCTTAATTTTTAAGGTTTGGTACCAAATTACCTGCATATTGATGATGAAAGCCAGAATCACGGTAAGCATGGGGATTATCCCCCACATTAATTTAAGGAAAATAGGGACGTCTTCTTTAGGTAAAATTTTAGAGAGCGGTGGAACATTTAGTTTTTCCCAAACCATAATTCCGTTTTCCAATTGCTGCAAACGTTGCCATCCACAGAAATAAAGCAAGGGGTCGTAAAACTTATCGTTAGAAAAAATATATTTTAAATTATATTTTTCGGGAACCGTTAAAAACTGCTGTAAAGAGCCAATCCCTTCTACGCCCCTAAATTTTGAATTTTCTAAACGCTCTACCGCACGGGTCGTTAATTCTGGTAATCTTCTAGCAGAATGATAGTTCCCATCTACGGTTAACGCACCGGTTTGTGCAGAAAGCCAAGCCATTTGATCGCCAAAGCCTAAAGTTAAAAAACGCCAATGGTCATGCTGGTCTTGATTAAGAAAGTTAACTATAGGCAACATCTTTATTTTCTGCGGCTGCATGGGTCGGAAATAACTGATGGTAATGGTAAAAACCGTCATGAGCAAAAACATTCCTACCAAAAAAGCTCCTAACACACGATGATAGATGGCACCGTATTTTTCTTGAATGTAGTCTCGAAGATCTCCTTCTGCAAAACGATAAGCAAATTCCCCAAAAATGGGTAAGGACATAATAGACGCCCAAAGTGTAAATCTATCTAAGGTGAGAATATTAAATGCCGTTTCTCCTAACATCATTTTGGGGATAGGCGTGGTTCCTCCCGTACCTAAAACAGTTAATAAGGTAATGGAAAGCCCGAAACACAAATAGCGTTTGGCGTAATATCTATAGAAAATATAAGGTAGTAGAAATAGCAAAATTCCCCACGGAATTAAAAAGAACACCAATCCTGATGAAGTTACTTCTAAAAAATTATCCCTACTCCCATGCGGAATAGGAACTTGGGTAATTGGATTTTTCTTGGAGTTGATCCAATACGGAAGAATACAGAAAACGATGATAAACAAAGAGCCTCCGCCAAAAAGGATAATTCTTTTAAATAATTTAAAAAAGGAAGTAAGAAACAGCCGAAACTTTATTTTCTTAAAAGAACCCACTTGTTCTTTGGAGTAATCCATAATAACCATCCCGATTAATGGAAAGATAAAAAATACCATTCCAAAAATTGGGGTTACGTGATGAGAAGTAACCGTGACCGCAATAAGTGAAAGTGCTCTCCATAAATATTTATAGCGTCCGGTCTTGATCCATAAATAAATTTCAGGAAGTGAATGCATTAAAATAGATATTCCTATAATGCTGGGTAACTGCCCAAAAATATGTAAGGTTTCTACAAAGGTAGAAGAGAATACGGCTAACAAGGCAGCATAACCTGCCGCTTTTCTACTTGCGGTAATAAGCAATGAAAACCTATAAACCCCGGTAATAAATAAAATTACCGCAATAATTGCCACCGTAAACATCCCGAATTTAAGTCCGCCAATAAGACTTAACAAACCGATTGCCTGATGAACCAATGGCGGATAGCCCATCACGGTAAACCCAGTGTACCATTTATAGTTCCAAGGTTCAAACCAACTATTGGCATAATGTTCTGCAAAAAACAAATGGATTAACGCATCGTAGGTATTTTCTATAGTAAAAAATACCGCAGAGCCGTGAAAAACCAAGCCAATGATTAAAGCTACAATTAGGTATTTATTGGTTTTTTCTTTCAATAGAAATTGTTCTTAATGTTTTACAAGGTAAAGATAGTGCAACTAAAAAGTTACAAAAATTTATTGGTCTAAGGAAAATTACCATTCGTCTAAACAAAAAACCTCACTTGTCTAAATATAAAATTTCCATTGAACCTTTGATCTACTTTTGATAAAGAAAATCAAAACAAACAACTATTCTAAAAATTACTAATATGAAAATTCTAGCGATAGACGATCAGCAGTTGGTGTTACTACCATTAAAAAAGAAACTTACCGAGTTAGGCTATGAAGTTGAAATATTAACGGAAGCCAAAAAAGCGAAATTTGTGTATGAAGCTTTTTTACCCGACTTGGTGATTGTAGATATGAATATGCCCGAAGTTTCGGGGTTGGAAATAGTAAAATTTGTAAAACAAGAAAAAGGTGATAAAACTCCTATCATGGTTTTATCTGGCAATACACAAGATGATTTAATTGTGGAAGCTTTTGAATTGGGGATTGATGATTATATGAAAAAACCATTGAGTATAGAAGAGGTTTGTGCAAGAGTCAAGAGACTTATTGGTTTTGCTACTAATCATCAACCAGCTACAACCCAATCTAAAACAATTATAGAAAAAAGATGTGTAGGAGTTGTTATCCCTTGTTATAATGAAGAAGAACGTTTGCTTAGCAAAGAGTTTTTAAACTTTGTTGAAGAGCATTCCGGTTATCATTTATGTTTTGTAAACGATGGCAGTACAGATAGAACCTTTGAAGTTTTACAAGAACTTAAAAAAGGAAGGGAAGAATATATAAGTGTTTACGATTGCTTTAAGAATGGAGGAAAAGCAGAAGCGGTAAGACAAGGGATGCTCTTCTTAGAAAAATTTAGATACTTGGATTATATCGGTTTTTTAGACGCCGACCTTTCTACCAATTTAAAAGATTTTGATGCTTTGGTAAGTACTATAGAGACTTCTTCTTTTAAAATTGTTAGCGGTTCTAGAATCAGCAGAATGGGTGCTAACATCACTAAAGAATCTGCTAGAAAGATCATTAGTTTTTCCATCAACTATATCATAAGAAAAATCTTAGGAATGGATTTTAAAGATACCCAATGTGGTGCAAAAATTATGAATAGGGAGATTATTCAAGTTGCTTTTCAGAAAAAATTTGTGACCAAATGGCTTTTTGATGTGGAGATTTTTATGCGAATGAAGAAACATTTTGGCACCAAAAAGGCCCAAGCATTTATTTGCGAACAACCTTTAAACAGATGGGTACATGCAGATGGATCTAAGTTATCGATGAAGGATTCTGTAAAGATTGTATTTCAATTAGCTGAAATAGCTTGGGTTTATAGAAAGGATAAAAATGAAAACGTGGAGGTAGTTTCGCCTACTTTAGAAATGGGCAAGTAATTTTTTCATAATGGTTAGTTTTTTTTTGATTTTCAAATGTTAATTACCCCACGTTAAGTCGGCCTTGCTTTATGCAGGCCGGCTTTTTATTAAAAGGAATCAAAAAAACCCTTTATCGATAGTTATCTGTCGTATATCGAAACTATAGTTGAAGTTCTGAATATTTTTATCATATTAGTAATTTGATTAGTTTGAATATGAAACATAAACTTAGAATTCTATTAATTGAAGATGATATGATCGAGGTCATGAAAGTGAACCGTACAATATCATCCTTAAAATTGCCTCACGAAGTCATAGAGGTTGGTAACGGTGAAGAAGCCCTTGATTACTTAAAAAGTGAAAATGCTTATCCCGATATTATTTTACTTGATCTAAACATGCCCAAAATGAATGGGGTTGAGTTTTTAAATATACTCAGAAATGACGAAGTATTAAGATACCTTCCTACGATTATTCTTACTACATCTTCTAACCAAAAAGATATTCTGGAATGTTACAAAGCAGGAGTGGCAGGATACATGGTGAAGCCTCTCAAATATGAAGATTACGTAAAAAAGCTAACTTATTTATTGGAATATTGGAGTGTAAACGAACTTATAAAAGGCTAACCACAAACATTCTATCATTTCCAGCTTTAAATGAACCCCTAACTTAAAGGCTAAATAATACTATTTTATGAAAGAGCAACCCAACCTTTCTTATATCCACCAACTTTCAGGAAGAGACCCCGTATTTGAAGAAAAACTTATCTCTATTATTAAAAAAGAATTTCCTGAGGAAAAAGCAAGATACTTCAAGCACTTAGAAGAGAAAAATTATAAGTTAACGGCAGAAGACGTTCATAAGCTTAAACACAAGATCAGTATTTTGGGATTGGAAGCTAGCTACTATTTGGCTGAAAATTATGAAAATGAACTTCTAGAAAATGAACTTTCTAAAAAAAATGAATTTGAAGAAGTTTTACAATCTATGCAAAACTTTATAGATGAATTAAAATAATAATTGGCTATGAACTGTATAATTGTTGATGACGAAGAAACAGCAAGGTTAATTATAGAAAAACTTGCTTCAAAAAATGCATTGGTAAATATTAAAGAAAAATTCACCAATGCTATTCAAGCCATAAAATACTTGAACCAAAACCAAGTAGATTTAATTTTTCTAGATATACATATGCCGGAATTCAATGGTTTTGATTTTATTAGAACATTAAAATCACCTCCAAAAATTATCTTAACCACTTCTGATAGGAATTTTGCCATTGAGGCTTTTGAATACAAATGTATTATTGACTATTTAGTAAAACCTGTTACCCAAGAGAGGTTTAATAAAGCTATAGATAAAGCTCAATCAATTTCAATCCCTAATCATCACTTAAAAAATCCTGAAAACGATCTTTTTGTAAATATCGATAGGCGATTAACAAAAATAGATATTCCGAGTATTTACCTTATTGAAGCAAAAGGAGATTATATTTCTATAAAAACTGCAAAAAAAAATTATATCGTTCATTCTACTTTAAAAAAAATAGAAAAAAAACTACCTGCAGATACTTTCTTGAGAATCCATAGATCTTACATTATCAATGTAAAAAGTATAATAGATATTGAAGACAATAGTGTACTTATTGAAAAAGATATTGTTCCTGTAAGCAGAAACAAACGACCAGAACTCTTAAAATACTTAAATTTACTTTAACGCACAAATTTAACATAAAACGGAAATTATTGTTAAAAAAACAACCCAAAAACATTACTTATACCACAAAATTTAAGTCTTATCCATATTTATTTGCAATTCATCGAAAAAATTAAAATCTTAAATAAAACTTATAGATATTTAAATAAGTTAAGTAATTTTATTTCATAAGTTTTATTGGTTCAAAGGGCTGGTTGAATATTCAACCAGCCCTTGTTATTTTAGGTCATATATATTGAGATCAAAATCCTATTTGAAGATTAAATGGGCTTTTCTTAAAATTAGAAACTATATTTCTATGTTTATCTTTTTAAAGTAAAGTGAGATTTAAACTCTCTCTTTTCTCCTTGATAGGTGTAATCTACAGAGAACCAATAATCATTACTAGGCATATTTGCGGCATTATAGCTACCATCCCAACCTTTACCTGATGTTTTTATCTTTGTAATTAATTTACCAAACCTATTATAAATAGCTATAGTAGCGTTTCTATCTAGTTCTAAGTCACGAATATTCCACGTATCATTGATGCCATCTTGGTTAGGAGTAAAAAACTTAGGGTATTTAATTACATCTACCTCTAATACAGTAACTTCACAACCTTCACCATTTAAACCACGAACGACAATTTGGTGAGGGCCAGATTTAACATCATAAAACTCTCTATCTGACTGAAACCCTCCTCCATCTAATTGATACTCGTATTCTCCATAACCTTTTACAATTTCTACCGCAATATTGGCAACATCTTCAAAAGGCTCTGTAACTTTTGCTCTTACAATAGGTTTTGCAGATTCTAAAACAGTTACCTTAGTAGGTAAATAATTACAGTCTGAGCCTACTTCTGGATTAACTTTCTCTACTTCAACATAATATTCACCGGCCTCTACCGCTTCATATTCTGAACCTGTATGTAGTAATTGATTGTTTAAATACCAATTTACTTCAAACTCGGCAGGATCTAATCCTGAAATTAAATAAAAAGGAGAAATGACTTCGCCTGTTGAAATATCCCTACAAATGGTCCCTCCTTCTATGTATAATTGTGGTCTTTCATAAATAGTAATATCTATAGATTTTTCATCAAAACAATCAGGATTTACTTCAGATTCAGCATAAACATAAACGGTATATGTACCGGGCTCGTCAAATGTATATTCTTCTTCTGTTAGAGGATTTTGTGCTCCATCTTGCCAATAGTATCCTAAACTGAAACCTTCTTGATTAACAATTTCTTCTAGCGAATAGTTCCCACAGCTTTCAATATCCTGATAATTCTCTAAATCTGGTTGAGCTACGTATACATTAAAACTTATTTCTGATTCGCAGATAAAACGAGAACCATTTTTTGCATAAATAAAAATTTCCTTACTATCAACAATTTGTTGTCCAGGAAGAAGAAGATTTCCTTCACCCCCAGTTTCGGTATAATAATTCCCTTCTACTAAAGGAGGTAAGGTATAAGATTCACATACATAAACATCTTCTACTTCTCCTAGTTGTATTCCTTCCACAAATACGGTAAAAGAATCTTCGTTATAACAACCCTGAAGGTCATCATACTCATTATAAATATAAATGGTTTGTGTTTCATCTATAATATCTCCAGCAAATAATTGTTCTCCTTGCATTAAAGATCCAGTATAGTATGTACCGTTTTCTATTGCTGAAAGTGCATAGCCATCACAAGTATAAATATCTGTAAAATTCTCTACTTCAGGCAATGGTCTAATCTCTACTTCAAATGAAGTTTCATTAGTACAACCATTATCTTCATTGTTAATGTAAATAGTTTGAGAAGAAGAAATTACATCACCAGCTTGAAGCATGGTACCCCCTCTATTACTTTGGGTAAAAAATTGACCATTTGTAACAGCAGGAAGTACATAAGTTTCACCTTCACATAAAACGACACCTTCTAAAGAATCTACCGGGGGAATTGGCTTTACTTGAATATAAAAAGACGTATTGCTTGTACAATTAGGTAAGGTAGTAGTTTCTGCATAGTAGAAAATAGTTTGACTTTCTTCTATATATGTACCATCAGGTATTTGTGTACCTTGTCCTTCTGCTTGAGTATAAAACCCACCTATTGGTAATTGTGGTAATTCATAGCCTCCACATGCCACTTGATCTTCAAAATCCGGGACAATAGTTACTGTAAATTCATGTTCGTTATCACAAGTACCGTCATCATTGTAAACAAAAAATGTTGTGGTTTGTGTAACATTTTGCCCGCCAGCCAATTGCTGACCTCCACCTCCAGAAACTGTAAAATAATTTCCGTTAGTTAGAGTAGGCAAGGTATAATTCCCACAAGTAACCACATTGGCAGGTTCATCAACCGGTGGCAATGGAAGAATTTCTATATCATAAGGTTCTTCTTTACAAAACTCGCCATTCACTTCTGCATAAAACCAAATAGTTTGGTTCTCATAAATATAACTTCCGGTAGGTATTATTTCTCCATCTCCATTGGGTCCTCCTTGAGCAGTATAAAATTCTCCTGCAGGTGGATTTGGCACTCTAAATGAATCACAATGTGTTAAACTCACAGAATAATTTTTCACCAAAGTAACTTTAAAACTACTCTGGTTAGTACACCCATATTCATCTGGACCGTTAAAAATATAAATTCTACCAGATTGTGTTACTTCGTAACCTTCGGGAAGCTGATTTCCTTGTCCGCCAGGTAAATCGTAATAATTACCGTACTCTATTTCCGGTAAAATATAAGATTCACATTCAAGTACATCTTCCAATTCTGAAACAGGAGGAAGATCGTGTAATATAAAATCGACACTTACTATCTCAAAACAATCTGGGTTTTCAGCAGGCAATACCTTTACCCAAATAGTTTCAAATCCTAATTCGTATGAAATTTCGTAGTTATTAGTAAGAGCATTCTCGCCCGCGATTGCATCAGCTTCAGAATTATAATATTCAAAATTGAAATTTGAAATTTCTTCAGCACTAACAATAGATGAATTGACTTGTTGTAAATTCACCGACGGGTTTTCCCCTTCAGTAGTACAAACATGAACGGGTGCAGGAGCTTCAGCTATATTTAAAGGCTCATTAACCATTAATTCAAAACTATCTGTAATATCACAGTAAGTTCCAGTAACCGTATTATAGAAACGAATATAAATAGTCTCATCTCCCGGACTTAAATAATTTTCAATTTCTGAAGCAGGGATAGCTTGTAAATTATTAGCATCTTGTTCTGTAGCAAAATAATGTACTTCGTAATCTTCATTATTTAATGCTAAAGTTTCAGCATCGTTAAAAGTTAAATTAAACGTATAGCTTTCTTCTCCTGTATAACAAGTTTCTAACGTTTGTGGAGTGGTATAATTTAATTCTGTAATGACAACTTCATCGGTAATTGAGCAGCTAGTACCTTCTTTGGTAATTAATACACCATACGTACCTGTTTCAGTAGCATTAATAGAGTTTCCATTTAAACCGGGAATTACACTTCCGTTATAAGTCCAGCTATGGTTATAATCGTTAGCATCCAAATCGGTAGTAAGGGTATAACTATCTCCACCACACATTGATATATCTTCTCCTAAATCTAGGTTTGCATCAAAACTTCCTGCTGCTAAAAATATTGCAGAATCAAAATCAGAATCATTAGAATCGGCAATAACCAATCTAATTTTATAAGGAATGCCCGGAATGATCGTAGAAGAAGTATTCATCACTTTTGTGTATCCACGCATATTAAGCGTAGAATTTTCTTCATTTCCTACATTATAAGCTTGAAAAAGACTAGCATTATCTGACGGACAAGATGGGTTATAAGCATTATTTTTAATGTTTCTAACAGATACCGGAGTATTCGTTCCAGGAATAACTGCTATATTTTCAGTTTCACCAGTTTCTAAATTGGTTAATAAAAAAGCAAATACATCACTAGAAACACATTGCCATTCTCCATACTCATTAGAAGCAAACAAAAATTCAAAATTAAAATTACTGGAAAGCGGAACGAATTCAAATTCAAGAAAAGCAACATCCGTTAATTCCGAAGACTGACCAGAACCTTCATTAATTTCTTCCAACGTACTATCACTAAAATTATTAATTTGACTGCTTAAACCTTCCCCTGTATAACTACCTTGTGTTAAAGAGACATCACCTGTTCTAATAACAACACCTTCTTCAATAGGGAAGTTTCCTCCATTATTATTAAAGTAGGCTACAGATTGCTGAGAAGAGAGGTCAATATTAGCAACCTCTACACAAGCATTATTTAATAAAGTACCTACTAAACTTTCCGGTGTATCGTTAAGTTGAGGAATACTTATAGCTTGCCCATACCCAACTACACTAGCTAAACTCAATATCAATGGAAGTAAAAATTTTATCATATATGTCTTTTTCATAGTAACAACAACTTTTTCTCTTACTCGATTAAGATACTAAATTCATCGATAAAGTGCAAATATAGCATCAAACGCAGATGACATGCAAGGTTATTTCGATAAAATGACTATATAGAACGATAAGCAGTAATAATAGTTAAAGGATCACTATAAAAATTTGATTTCCAAAATTTTAAAAATGGATATTTTTGTAACTCTGAAAGAAATAGTTTTACTTTTACGTTATATTTTAGCGCAGCAAAACAGCTTTTAACATTAAGAATTCCTTAACTTTTTAAATGTTGCCCTAGCCGAACTTTGAGAAGAGTTTTTTTAGCAATTGCAAAAAGAAATCATGTATTTATAGGTAACAAAGCCCCTGTAAATACAACACCAAGCCATAAAGTACTTTCAGCAACTAGAAAAAGAAGAACCTTCAACTTTGCCAGTAAAAAACAAAGAGGAAGTTATTAGAAGATACGGGCTTTAGCCGAATGAGATTAGGATTTTTGAAAGCCGATCGTTTTATAGCGATAAACAAGACGAAGGCTCATTCAATATATGCGCTATTCTTATTAACGATAAATTCGATGAGCGTGTTGAATAATCTACCCAAAATAGTTTTGAGTGAAACCAACAGAATTTTTAAACCACGGTAAGCTTTATTCCCATTGCTTTAATACCATCAGCTACTTTAGAAGAAATCCCACTATCCGTAATAATATGATGCACACAATCTAACCCACATATTTTACCAAAACTTTTCTTTCCGAATTTAGAAGAATCGGCCAACACTATTGTTTTTTGAGCTGATTGGATCATTTTTTGGTTTAGGTTAGCCTCTTCCAGACTAGTCGTTGTACAACCATAATCCAGGTCAATACCATCCACTCCAATAAATAATTGATTACAAGAAATATCGTCTAAAATATAATTCGCATAATGCCCGATAACCGATGAAGAACTATGGCGAACATTTCCACCTAACTGAATTACTTCATAATCCTTATTTTTCAAAAGTTCTACGGCAACATTTAAAGAAGAGGTAATAATATTTAGCTTTCCCGGAACATTAATAGCTCTTGCTAATGCTTGTACAGTAGTTCCCGACGCAATCATAAAAGAATCATTCTCAGAAATCAGTTTTGCCGCAGCAATTGCGATATGATTTTTCTCATCGATAGAAATCTTTTCTTTCTCATTGACAGGTCGGTCTTTCATATATGGATTCTCAAGGGACGCTCCTCCATGAGTCCTAAATAAAAGCCCTTTATCTTCTAAAAGTTTTAAATCTTTTCGAATGGTTACTGCAGAAACATCAAGTTTTTCGCATAAATCGGAAACTTCGACATATTTATCTTTTTGAAGAATTTTCAATATTTCCTGATGTCTTTTCATAAATATTCAATTTATAAAGGCAAATATAAAAATAGAACTTCAATTTAGGTACTACTTCCGATCTCTTAAATAAATTCAATTCATTTAAAATGAAATATTCTGAAACAAATAAACTTTCATTTTTGTTCAAAATTGCAATTTTCACAATATTTTAGCTTCTTTTTCTTTCGTTTTGTGATATTTTTATTATTTTTGAGTTGCATTCGTAATTTAACAAAAAGATGAGCAACCAAAATATATATTCTAGAGAAGCTATTCTAAACAAAATAAACCCCAATGAAGAATGGGATGTAATCATTATAGGAGGCGGAGCAACAGGTCTAGGCACCGCGTTAGATAGCGTCACCCGCGGATATAAAACCCTATTGCTGGAAATGGCAGATTATGCCAAAGGAACTTCCAGCAGAAGTACAAAGCTTGTACATGGAGGAGTACGATATTTAGCGCAAGGTAATATTGATTTAGTAAAAGAGGCGCTTCACGAAAGAGGCTTACTGGCTAAAAACGCACCTCATCTAGTTAAAAATCAAAGTTTTATTATCCCCAACTATAAGTGGTGGGAAGGAATGTATTATACCATTGGTTTAAAAGTTTATGATTTCTTAGCCGGAAAATTAAGCTTAGGAAAATCCAAACACATTAAAACGAAAGAAACCGTAAGTAGACTCTCTACATTAAAACAAGAAAAATTAAAAGGCGGAGTAGTTTACAAAGATGGGCAATTTGATGATTCCCGGCTCGCGATTAATGTAGCCCAATCTTGTATTGAAGAAGGAGCTACCTTACTTAACTATTTTAAAGTAAACGGTCTTGAAAAAGATGAAAAAGGAAATATTTCAGGAGTTAAAGCAACAGATACCGAAACCAACATCGATTACACCTTTAAAGGGAAATCAGTAGTTAACGCTACCGGAATCTTCACCGATGAAATTATACAAATGGATAACCCTGAAGCCCGTAAAATGGTGAGACCAAGTCAAGGGGTGCATTTGGTGTTCGATAAATCTTTTCTTCCAGGAGACGATGCAATTATGATCCCCAAAACCGATGATGGCCGGGTGCTTTTTGCTGTTCCGTGGCACGATAAAGTAATTGTGGGTACCACCGATACGATGTTAGATGAACATAGTTTAGAACCCCAAGCCCAAGAACAAGAAATAGAATTCATCTTAAAAACCTTCAATAAATATATTGAAAAACAAGCCACAAGAGACGATGTACTAAGTATCTATGCCGGTTTAAGACCATTGGCTGCACCAAAAGATAATTCAGAAAAAAGTAAAGAAATCTCTAGAAGTCATAAAATTATTGTTTCCAAAACCGGATTGGTTACCATTACCGGTGGAAAGTGGACCACCTTTAGAAGAATGGCGCAAGACACCATCAATAAAATTATTAACATCGGTAAACTCCCTAAGAAAGAATGTAAAACAGCAAACTTTGCTTTACACGGGGCAGAACCCATGACCAATCTTGACAACCATCTTTACATCTATGGAAGTGACAAAGAAAAAATAGAAAGTTTAATGCAGAAAGAACCCCATCTTGCTGAAAAATTAAACCCTCGTTTACCCTTTACCAAAGCAGAAGTGATATGGGCAGTAAGACACGAAATGGCAAGAACTATTGATGATGTTTTATCGAGAAGGGTTAGAGCATTGTTCTTAAATGCAAAAGCCGCCATAGAAAGTGCTCCCATAGTTGCTGAAATTCTTGCCCAAGAGCTTGATAAAGATGAAAATTGGAAAAAAAACCAACTAGAAGCATTTAACAAAATGGCCAAACACTATACGATTTAACCAACTTATAATTCTAATAAATAAAACCTAAAACTGATCTCTTAGCTCGAGCATTCAGAGAGCAGTTTTACCTAAATCTTAAATTTTATGGATAAATATATTCTTGCGATAGACCAAGGAACTACAAGTTCTAGAGCTATCTTATTTAACAAAAAAGGCGAAATCTACTCTGTAGCGCAAAAAGAATTTACGCAATATTTCCCAAAACCCGGATGGGTAGAACACGATCCGGCAGAAATTTGGGCAACCCAAGCGGGAGTTGCAGCAGAAGCTACCACCAAAAAGGGTTTAAATGGAAAAAACCTTGAAGCTATCGGCATTACGAATCAACGCGAAACCGTTGTAGTTTGGGATAAAAATACCGGTAAAGCTATTTATAACGCCATCGTTTGGCAAGACAAAAGAACAGCAAAATATTGTACCGAGCTGAAAGAAAGCGGCAAAGCCAAGATGATTCAAGAAAAAACCGGATTGGTAATCGACTCCTATTTTTCCGGTACAAAAGTAAAATGGATATTAGATAATGTAGAAGGAGCACGCGAAAAAGCAGAAGCAGGAGATCTTTTACTAGGAACCATAGATACTTGGTTAATTTGGAACTTCACCAAAGGTGAACTTCATGTAACCGATGTTACCAATGCCTCTAGAACATTATTGTTCAACATCAACACAATGGATTGGGACGATGAGCTTTTAGAGCTTTTCGATATCCCTAAAAGTATGCTACCGGAGGTCAAAGATTCCAGTGAAGTCTATGGACATACCAAAACTACCATCTTTGCATCTAAAGTACCTATTGCCGGTATTGCCGGAGACCAAATGGCTGCACTTTTCGGACAAATGTGTACCAAAAAAGGAATGGTAAAAAGTACCTATGGTACAGGTTGCTTTATGCTAATGAATATTGGTGATAAACCTATTATCTCCAAGAACAACTTACTTACTTCCGTAGCTTGGAGAATTAATGGTAAAACCGAATACTGCTTAGAAGGTAGTATTTTTATTGGCGGAGCTGTCGTACAATGGCTACGTGATGGGCTAGGAATTATTAATAAATCTTCACAAGTAGAAAATTTAGCCAGTTCAGTAGAAAGTTCAGAAGGGGTTTATTTTATTCCCGCTTTTGCAGGTCTTGGTGCTCCTTATTGGAACCAAGATGCCAAAGGAACAATTTTCGGAATTACCAGAGGAACTACAGATGCACATATCGCTAGAGCTTCTTTAGAAGCAATTGCTTACCAAACCATGGACATCTTAAAATCTATGAAAGCAGATTCTAAAATTGACATTAAAGAGCTTCGGGTAGACGGAGGTGCTTCTGTAAACGATATGCTGATGCAATTTCAATCGGATGTTTTAAACACTACTACCATTAGGCCCAAAGTCACCGAAACCACTGCATTAGGAGCAGCTTATTTAGCAGGTTTAGCAGTTGGGTATTGGAAAGACACCGATGAAATTCAAGCCACTTGGGAAGAAGACGTGAAATTTCAGCCTACCCAAGACCAAGACCATGTAAAACAAGAAATAAAAGGTTGGTATCGAGCTATTGAAGCTTTACAACATTGGAGCAATAACACCATAGAAAACGAATAAGACATGACACCATTTATAGCAGAAATTATAGGAACAGCTTTATTAATTTTATTAGGTGGTGGCGTAGTGGCCAATGTCAATTTAAACAAAACCATAGGTCAAGGTAGCGATTGGATTGTAATTACCACAGGTTGGGCTCTCGCTGTTTTTGCAGGTGTGGTCGTGGCCGGACCTTACAGTGGCGCTCATCTTAATCCGGCAGTAACCATTGGCTTAGCCGTAGGTGGTTTATTTCCTTGGGAAGATGCACCTACCTATATCGCCGGAGAATTTATAGGAGCCATGTTGGGAGCATCTTTGGTTTATCTAATGTATAAAGATCATTTTGACGCCACCGAAGATGGCGGAGCCAAACGAGCGGTATTTTGTACCGCTCCGGTAATCCCCAACACTTTTAGAAATATAATAAGTGAAGTTTTAGGAACCTTTGTACTTATTATCTGCGTGTTCTACTTTGCAGAAGCTTCTTTTGAAACCGAAGTAGGAACCACCACAAAAGTAGGCTTAGGAGCCATAGGTGCCATTCCCGTTTCATTTATTGTTTGGGCCATTGGGCTTTCATTGGGAGGAACCACCGGTTATGCCATTAATCCCGCACGTGATTTAGGACCTCGAATCGTTCATGCAATCTTACCTATAAAAGGGAAAATTGATAGCGGTTGGAGTTATGCTTGGATTCCTGTGGTAGCTCCAATTATCGGAGCCGTTTTAGCCGCAGTATTATTTTTAACCTTAGGTAAATAAAAACTCATGAAATCATTAAAATATATATTTTTTTTCTTCGGGATCTTCCTCATTCAATCGGTATTCTCGCAAGATCAAGACAATATTATCGAAGAGCGAAACGAAGAGAAGAAGGAAGACGAAGAAAAACTGTTTCATTTTAACCTACAAGTGAAAAACATGCATTTATGGAGAGGTTATCACGTTTCTGATTCTCCAGTAACAGCAGCAGACATTAACTACACTTCAAAAAACGGTTTCTTTAAAGCCGGACTTTGGGGAGGCAGATCTTTTAATGGAGAATATACCGAATACGATTATTATGTAAGTTTTATGCATAAAGGCTTTACACTGGCCATTTGGGATATTAATAACAATAGTGATTATCCAGATGTTGGTTTTTTCAATTACGATAGAGCAGAAACCTCACACTTTATTGATGTAAGTTTGGCCTATCAGTTTCAAAAAATCCCACTGAAAGTCTCTTGGGCAACTATCGTACAAGGTAGAGACACTTATGTAGACGATAATGGCGAATTAAAAAATGCATTTACAAATTATGTAGAAGCGAGTTACATTTTTTTAGATAAAGAAAACTGGTCGCTTGCCGGCTTTGTAGGTGGAGCATTTTCTTTCTTAAGCGAGGCTAACTTTTATGGCGATCATTCCAACATCAATAATGTGGGGGTGATATATAATCGAAATTTAGAAATTTTAGACTATACATTACCTGTTTCGGCAACCGCCTCTTGGAATCCGTTACAGGAATACGGTGCAATTCAAGTTGCTGTTAACCTTTTTTAAGTTTGTGTGAGTAAGGAGGTTATTTAATTTGAACGAGAAAAGCCGGCTATTTGCCGGCTTTTCGTTTTTATAGATAGTTGTAACCACATAGTTCTTCCGAAACCTTCCAAAGGCGTTCTGCTTTCTTCTTATCTTTTGAAATGGAACTAGAACCGACCACTTTTGGTTTTCCTGAATATTCCTGAAACCCTGAAGGCCCTAGATATTCCCCTCCGGATAAACTTTTATCTAAAGCCGCTTTAATTTGAGGTTGTGCTCCACTTTTAGCAGATTGCGTAAACGGATAAACAAAAGGAGTTAGTAATTTCATCACGCCTGTTAAATGCCGAAATAAATTAGTTCTGGAAAGTCCGGGATGTGCTGCGACAGACTTTATAGAAAGCTGATGTGCTTTTAACCTTCTGTCTAATTCATAAGCAAACATGAGACAAGCTAATTTACTTTGCCCGTAAGCTTTTTGCTTATCGTATTTTTTTTCAAATTGAAGGTCCTCAAAATAAATATCACCCCATTGATGTGCCAAACTACTTAAGCTTACTATTCGAGCACCATTTACAGACTTTTTTAACTGCTCTAAGAGTAAACCCGTAAGTAGAAAATGACCTAAATAATTAATTCCGAATTGCAATTCAAAACCATCTTCTGTAGTTCCATATGGTGGAATCATCAACCCTGCATTATTCACTAAAATAGCTAACTGCTCATATTGGGCTTTAAATGCTTTCGCAAAATCCCGCACCGAATCAAGACTTGCCAAATCCAATTGTAAAATTCTCAGTTGAGCATTGGGGTACTCTTTTAAAATTTCAGTTTTTGCCTCTTCTGCTTTGCTTAAATCTCTACACGCCATCACCACCTCCATACTTTCTTTTACAAAAGCTTTCGTAGTTTCTAACCCCAAACCGGTATTGGCTCCAGTAACAATCGCTATTTTTTTCATCTAGTAGTTTTTTTAAAAATACTAACCTACATCAATATAGTGCGTTAAAAAAGGTTAAACCATCTTCATAAATTTTTTAAGAAGCCACAAATCCATTAATTTCAAGACAAAATTTATAATATGAGCCAAGTAGAAATAAAAGCATACGGCGCAAAAGCTAATGATGCCGATTTAGAACAATTAGCTATTCAACGTAGAGAAGTTTTACCCAACGATGTAAAAATTGATATTTTGTATTGTGGGGTTTGCCACAGTGATATTCACCAAGTACGAAACGATTGGGGAAACTCCAAATATCCAGTAGTGCCTGGGCACGAAATTATTGGACGTGTAGTAGAAGCCGGAGACAGCGTAAGTAAATTTAAAGAAGGTGATTTAGTAGGCGTAGGCTGTATGGTAGACTCTTGCCAAGAATGTGATTCTTGCAAAGAAGGTTTAGAGCAATATTGTGAAAACGGAATGGTGGGCACGTACAATGGTAAAGATGAGCATTTAGGCGGACATACTTTTGGAGGTTATTCTGAAAGTGTAGTGGTTCGTGAAGAATTTGTACTTAAAGTACCGGAAAATATTGATGCGAAAGGAGCAGCTCCATTATTATGTGCAGGGATTACCACATGGTCTCCACTTCGCCATTGGAAAGTAAAAGAAGGAGATAAAGTTGGCGTCATTGGTTTAGGAGGTTTAGGTCATATGGGCGTAAAGTTTGCTGCTGCTTTAGGAGCAAAAGTAGTGATGATTACCACTTCCCCCGACAAAAGTGAAGATGCTAAAAAATTAGGAGCCCACGAAGTGCTTATTTCAAAAGATAAAGAACAGATGAAAGCGCACGCAGCTTCTTTTGACTTCTTATTGAATACAGTTCCTGTAAAACACGACCTTAACCCTTACCTCAATCTTTTAAAAAGAGATGCCACCATGGTGTTGGTTGGAGCTATTGAGCCACTAGAAGAAATGCACGGGGGATTATTAATAGGAAAAAGAAGAACTGTTGCCGGATCTGTGATTGGCGGAATACCCGAAACTCAAGAAATGTTAGATTTTTGTGGCGAGCACAATATCGTTTCTGATATTGAAATGATTGATATGCAAAACATCAACAAAGCTTTTGAGCGCGTCACCAAATCTGATGTTAAGTACCGTTTTGTTATTGATATGAAGTCGCTGAAAAACTAAACGCTTTATTCATTAAGACTTTTATAAAGCCTAATGTCTTTTAAAGAGGTTAGGCTTTTTTAATTTAAAACACATGTATGCTGAAAGCTGAAAAAATACTTTTCAACCCTAACAGCACACAAATCAAAATCACGATCCCACTCAAAATATTCAACCAAAAATTGTTTTTATGGGTTTTAAGGAGTTCTCGGTCGTTCACTATCCATAATAAAAAAGCAGCAATGACAGGCAGTAAAATTCCATTGGCAACTTGAGAGAATAAAATAAGCTGTGTTGGTCGATAACCCAGAGAAGCAAAAACAAGCCCCAACACCAATACACTTATCCAAATCAATTTAAATTTTTTACTGCTCAAGGTCGAATGCCATCCCAAAATTTCTGCCGTAGCAAAAGCTGCTGCTAGCGGAGCGGTAATTGCTGAAGAAATTCCTGCCGCCAAAAAACCGAATGATACAAAAGATGAAGACCAACTTCCCAGTAAAGGTTTCAACTGAAATGACAAATCGCTAATATCCTGAATTTCTTTTGATTTCCCTTCAAAAGCTACTGCCGAGACTACAAGAATTGCCATAGTGATGATCCCGCCTAAAACTATCGATAAGACAGTATCTAAACGAGCTACTTTTAAAGATTTCGAGTTTTTCCATTTCTCTTTGGCGGTAGAAGCATGCAAGAATAAATTATAAGGAACCACCGTTGTCCCAATAATCCCAACCACTAACAAGGTATTATCTTCAGAAACACTGGGTAAAAACAACCCCCTCAACACCTGCGACCAATCTGGATTTAATATGATAGCAGTAACTAAAAACACAAGCCCCATCACTCCTACTAAGCCTAAAATAGACTTTTCGATAAGCTTGTATTTTCCTGAAAAAAGTAAAAGAAAAGCTAACACTACCACCCCAACAATAAGCGGATTAATACCCGCTACTTCTGAAACTTTAAAACCAAGAACAGCTCCGGTAATATTTCCCGCTTCGTAAGCTGCATTCCCAATTAATATGGCAGAAATCACTAAAACAATCACTGGAATTCGCCAAAAAGAACCTTGGGTCTTCTTGCGAAGCGCCTCCCCAACCCCCAGCTTAGCGATCACTCCAAGCCTTACCGACATTTCTTGAAGAAAAGTGGTAGCAATCACAGAAAATAAAATTGCCCAAAGCAAGGTATATCCTGTTTTTGCACCGGCGATGGTGGCCGTGGTTACCGTTCCCGGACCTATAAAGGCTGCTGCGACCAAAATACCGGGACCCAATTCTTTTAATTTTTTGAGCATCTCACTTGTTTAACGTAAAGTAAAAACATCTACAGAAGTACGTCACCTTGAATTGTCACATTGACTGGAGTCGAAATGTCTTTTCAAAATTCCATACAGATAATCTTGATCAAGATAAACAGCTTTTCAATAAAATTAGAATTTTCATATAAAAAAAGACCTCACAAGTTTTAAAACCTGTGAGGTCTATATAAATTTAAACTAACATCACGCTTGGAAAAACACAACGTGACATTTATCAAATATCAGATGAGATAGCTGAAAGAAGTCCGCCTGCCGGATGTACAGGTTCAGCAAAACAGCATAAACCTAGCTATTCATCAAGTCTTCAATTTCATCAGCTTCAATAGGGATATTACGCATCAGGTTGAAAGGTTCTCCTTTTTCCTGAATCACGACATCATCTTCTAAACGAATCCCGAAGCCTTCCTCTGGTAAATAAACGCCCGGTTCTACGGTAAATACCATATTGGCTTGCATAGGTTCGTGCAACAATCCATAATCGTGGGTATCTAAACCAATGTTATGAGAAGTACCGTGCATAAAGTATTTTTTATAGGCAGGCCAGTCCGGGTTCTCGTTTTGAACGTCGGCTTTATCTAAGATTCCTAAATCTAAAAATGCTGAAGTGGCCATCTTCCCTACTTCCTTGTGATACTCGGCCCAATCGGTTCCCGGCACCAACATCTTCGTTGCATCTTTTTTGATTTGATTAATTTTATTGTAAACTTCTTTCTGACGCTTACTGAACTTTCCGCTCACCGGAATGGTTCTCGACATATCACTGGCGTAATTCGCATACTCAGCTCCCACATCCAATAATATTAATTCGCCTTCTTTACATTGTGCCTTGTTTTCAATATAATGAAGCACATTCGCATTTTGCCCGGAAGCTACAATCGGCGTATAGGCAAACCCTTTAGAACGGTTACGCAAGAATTCGTGCATAAATTCTGCTTCAATTTCATATTCCCAAACGCCAGGTTTTACAAAACTCAAAATTCTTCTGAAGCCTTTTTCGGTGATGTTGCATGCTTGCTGCATCACGTCTAATTCCAGCTGATCTTTTACGGAACGTAAACGCTGTAAAATAGGATTACTTTTGGCTACAGAATGTGCTGGATAATTGTCTCGCAACCACTTATTGAAACGCGCCTCGCGGGTTTCGGTTTCTACATTGGCACGATAATGTTCATTGGTATTGATGTATACGGTTTCACTTTGTGCCATTAATTCATGAAGAATCTTATGAAAATCTTTTAACCAATACACGGTTTTCACCCCAGAGGTTTCCAAGGCTTTCTCTTTAGTAAGCTTTTCCCCTTCCCAAACTGCAATGTGTTCATTGGTTTCGGTCAAGAAAAGGATTTCCTTATGCTTTTCATGGGGAGCATCAGGGAACAACACCAAAATACTTTCTTCTTGATCTACCCCGCTGAGGTAATAAATATTTCGGTCTTGTTGAAAAGGAATGGTACTATCGGCACCAATTGGATAAGTGTCATTAGAATTGAAAACCGCTAAACTATTGGGCTTCATTTGCGCCATAAAGTTTTTGCGGTTTTTTATAAATAAATCTGAATTTATAGGTTGATATCTCATAAATATTGAATTTTTTCAAATTTATGAAAGCCTATTCAAATTCCTTTCCGGAAGTGATAAAACTTTAGAAAGAAAAGTTGAACTTATTCGTATAACGACAATCTATTTTTCAATTTCCGGTTGGTTTCTTGCAATTCTTCTACTTTTTCCAATAAAGTTTCAATAGCTTCTAAACCTTCCAAATTAATATCCAATTCGTAATGCAAGCGTCGCAATTTTTCAAATTTTGGAATAAATCGATAAGGCAAATAATCTTTTTGTTGAATTACTACCAACTCTAAAAATCCACTATCCCGAAGTTGCTCAATAAAATGTTGTTCTACCTTGTAGTAAGTACAAATTTCTGTGATCTCTATATAATCTTCTGACTTCATGAGCTTAATTTTTGAAGTTCTTTAAATAGTTCTTTTTCTTTAGCGGAAAGATTTTTGGGCAATTTCACCTGATAGGTTAAATACAAATCACCAAATTCATTTTCCTTTTTATAGTTAGAAAAACCTTTGCCTTTTAGCTTCACTTGGGCACCGCTTTGTGTTTCTGGTTTTACTTTCAGTTTCACCTTTCCATCAATGGTATCCACGGTGATTTCTCCTCCTAAAATAGCGGTGTACAAATCGATTTCGACAGTTTTATACAAATTGGCTTTTTCACGTTTAAAGGAAGTATTGTTTAAAATATGGAAGGTAATAAACAAATCTCCCTTGGGACCGCCATTAATACCTTCTCCGCCATAACCTTTTATTTTAATGGTTTGTTCATTTTCAACCCCGGCAGGAATCGTGAACCTAATTTTTTTACCATTAACATTGATGACTTGTTTTTGACTTTTATAAACATCGGTTAAGTTTAATTGAAGATTGGCTTGAATATCTTGGCCTTTAAATTGCGCTGTTCTCCCCGTCCCTCTACTTCTGGCCTGTCCACCAAACATTTGCTCAAAAAAGTCTGAAAAAGTATCGTCATCAAAATTCCCGGAATAGTGTTGACCACCGCTAAAGCCTCCAAAGCCGCCGGATTGTCTTGCGCCGGAACTTTGTTGTTGACGGGCTTGCTCATACTGCTCAGCATGTTCCCAATCTTTACCGTACTGGTCGTATTTTTTACGTTTTTCAGGATCGCTGAGCACTTCATTGGCTTCATTGATTTGCTGAAATTTTTTCTGTGCTTCAGGATCATTGGGATGCAAATCGGGATGGTATTTTCTAGCCATTTTGCGATAGGCCTTTTTTATTTCTGCCTCGCTTGCCGATTTGTTAATTCCTAAAAGTTGGTAATAATCTATAAAATCCATTATATAACTGCTATGGTTTGCGCAAGGGATGGAGCGATTTGTTGAAGCTCTTTTTGTTTTGTTTCTCGACTCCGCTCGAAATAACAAAACAAAAAAGCGACTCGCGAGAGCCCGACCCGCAGGGATGCGCCCAAATTACAAGCCTAAAATTATAAAAATAAACGTTTGTTAGCTGTTGGATTGATAATTTTTTTTGAGCTTTCTTTTTACGAAAACGTAATAGCTTATACTAATTCTAAATAAGCAGAAACGATTGTGAAAGTTTGCCAGTAAGTATTTGGAAGCTTATTTTTGTGTGAAAATTTATCTAAATACTCAAAACCAATGGGTGGATTAATAAAATCTTCTGTAGCAAAAAAATTTGCTATGGCTTTATCAGGACTCTTTCTTGTTCTATTTTTAGGTCAACACTTTACCATCAACTTCTCATCTGTAATTTCTCCGGATACATTTAATGAATGGTCCCACTTTATGGGTACCAACATTCTTGTGCAAGCAGTGTTACAACCCGTTCTTATTTTTGGAGTGGTTTTTCATTTTGTAATGGGTATAGTTTTAGAGATACATAATAGAAAAGCAAGAGCTATCAATTATGTAAGCTACAAAGGAAACCGAAATTCCAGTTGGATGTCTAGAAATATGATTTATTCTGGATTAGTGGTATTGGCATTTCTTGGATTGCACTTTTACGATTTTTGGGTACCTGAATTGGTACACAAATACATAGAAGGACATCCTGAAGATGCCGGAAGATATTATGGGGAATTAGTAGAGAAATTCCAAGACCCCATTCGTGTGATTTTATATGTCGTATCATTTATTTTCTTGATGCTACACTTATTGCACGGCTTTTCTTCATCTTTCCAATCTGTTGGTTGGAACAATAAATACGCTAAAGGATTAAGAGGTTTTACAGTAGCTTATGCTATTATAATCCCTTTAGGCTTTATTTTTATAGCTCTTTACCACTATATCAATAACTTATAATACGTAGAAAGATTATGTCAGTTTTAGAATCAAAGATACCAGAAGGGCCGCTTAAAGATAAGTGGACAAAACATAAAAATGATATTAACCTGGTTAATCCAGCTAACAAGCGTAATATAGATGTTATTGTGGTAGGAACCGGTTTAGCAGGAGGTGCTGCAGCAGCAACACTAGCAGAATTGGGTTATAATGTAAAAACATTTTGTTACCAAGATTCTCCTAGACGTGCGCACTCAATTGCCGCGCAGGGAGGGATCAATGCATCAAAAAATTATCAGGGAGATGGTGATTCAGATTACCGTCTTTTTTACGATACTGTAAAAGGAGGTGATTACCGTTCTCGTGAAGCGAACGTTTATCGTCTTGCTGAGGTATCAGGAAATATTATCGACCAATGCGTAGCCCAAGGAGTTCCTTTTGCTCGTGAATATGGCGGGTACTTAGACAACCGTTCTTTTGGAGGTGTATTGGTTTCTAGAACTTTTTATGCCAAAGGGCAAACGGGACAACAGTTGTTACTAGGTGCTTATTCTGCAATGAACCGCCAGATTAACCGTGGTAAAATACAATCGTTTAACCGTCACGAGATGATGGATTTGGTATTGGTTGATGGAAAAGCCCGTGGAATTATCGCCAGAGATATGGTGAGCGGAGAAATTGAAAGACATTCAGCTCACGCCGTGGTTTTAGCTTCCGGAGGTTATGGAAATGTATTTTTCTTATCTACCAACGCGATGGGAAGTAATGTGATGGCTGCTTGGCGAGCACACCGTAGAGGAGCTTATTTTGCCAATCCTTGCTATACGCAAATTCACCCCACCTGTATTCCAGTTTCAGGAGATCATCAGTCTAAATTGACCTTGATGTCGGAGTCTCTTCGTAACGATGGACGTATTTGGGTACCCAAGAAAAAAGAAGATGCGATTGCAATTCGGGAAGGAAAGAAGAAACCTACAGAACTTTCTGAAGATGAAAGAGATTACTACTTAGAAAGAAGGTATCCTGCTTTTGGTAACTTAGTGCCTCGTGATGTGGCTTCCAGAGCTGCAAAAGAGCGTTGTGATGCCGGATTTGGAGTTAATAAAACAGGAGAAGCAGTATTTTTAGATTTTGCTAGCGCAATTAAGCGTTATGGAAAAGAACAAGCTTTCTCTTCTGGACATAAAAATGCTTCTGAAGAAGAAATTATCAAGTTAGGAAAAGAGGTCGTTGAATCTAAATACGGAAACCTTTTCCAGATGTACCAAAAAATTGTAGATCAAAATCCATACGAAACTCCGATGATGATCTATCCGGCGGTACATTATACGATGGGAGGTCTTTGGGTAGATTATAACTTACAAACCACCATTCCGGGTTGTTATGCTGCAGGAGAAGCGAATTTCTCTGATCACGGTGCTAACCGACTTGGAGCTTCTGCCTTAATGCAAGGACTTGCCGATGGTTATTTTGTATTGCCTTACACTATTGGCGATTACCTTTCTCACGATATTAGAACCGGAGCAATTTCTACCGATTCACCAGAATTTGAAGCTGCAGAAAAAGATGTGAAAGAAAGGATTTCAAAATTAATGAGCGCAGCCGGAAAGCATTCTGTAGACTATTACCACAAGAAACTAGGAAAAATCATGTGGAATAAATGTGGTATGGCTAGAAACGAACAAGGTTTAAAAGAAGCCTTAGAAGAAATCAAAGAATTAAGGGCAGATTTTTGGGCAAATGTTAAAGTAACAGGAACTGCCGAGAGCAAGAATGCTGAATTAGAAAAAGCAGGACGAGTAGCAGATTTCTTAGAATTAGGAGAATTATTTGCCAAAGATGCGTTACATAGAAATGAATCTTGTGGAGGTCACTTTAGAGAAGAATACCAAACAGAAGAAGGAGAAGCACTCAGAGACGATGAGAACTTTAGGTATGTAGCTGCTTGGGAATACACCGGTAACCCAATGGATGCTAAACTTCACAAAGAAGAATTGGTCTTCAATAATATTGAATTAAAAACTAGAAGCTATAAATAGATGCCGGTATTGAGCTATGAGCTGTTACAATTTAGCGACTCAGTACTCAATACTCAATACTAAAATCTAAAAGATATGAAACTTACACTTAAAATATGGCGTCAAGAAAACGCTAACGATAAGGGGAAAATGGTTACTTATCCTATTGATGGGATTGAGGGCGATATGTCTTTTCTTGAGATGTTAGACGTTTTAAATGAAGAATTGATTAACAAAGGAGAAGATCCCGTAGAATTTGATCACGACTGTCGTGAAGGAATTTGCGGTGCTTGTTCTTTACAGATAAACGGAGAACCTCATGGTCCCGATAGATTGGTCACTACTTGCCAATTGCACATGCGTTCGTTTAATGATGGTGATACCATTGTAATTGAACCATTTAGAGCAAAAGCTTTCCCGGTAGTTAAAGATTTAATTGTAGATCGAGGGGCTTTTGACCGTATTCAACAAGCAGGTGGGTATGTTTCTGTTAATACTTCTGGTAATACCATAGATGCCAATAGTATTCCTGTAAACAAACATGATGCAGATGAGTCTTTTAATGCCGCTACTTGTATTGGATGCGGAGCTTGTGTAGCTGCTTGTAAAAATGCAAGTGCGATGTTGTTTACCTCAGCAAAAGTTTCACAATACGCTTTACTTCCCCAGGGAAAAATAGAAGCCACAGAACGTGTACAAAATATGGTGCGTCAAATGGACTTAGAAGGCTTCGGAAATTGTAGTAATACCGGTGCTTGCGAAATTGAATGTCCTAAAGGAATTTCTTTAGAGAACATCGCTCGTATGAACCGCGAATACATGAGCGCTACTTCAAAAGGATAAAAAATTTATCTATATAAATTAAAATCCCAAATTCATTGAATTGAGTTTGGGATTTTTTTATGACCTGTTCCCGCTAACAAACCAATCATTTTTTATATCTTTTTAAGGTGACCTATAAAAATGAAAAAATAAAAGTTCCCCGTTTTAACGAAGCGTCCGGCTTTTATACTACTAAAAAGCGGTCAAAAATCATGTCGAAAATTAAGGGGAAAGATTCTAAACCGGAAGTGAAGTTTAGGAAAGCCCTTTGGCATTTAGGATATCGATACCGTAAAAACTACAAGAAGCTAATTGGGAAACCCGATATTGTTTTTCAAAAATACAAAACCGTCATTTTTATTGATGGCGAATTTTGGCACGGCTACAAATGGAATGAGAAAAAAGAGAACATAAAATCCAATCGCGCTTTTTGGATTCCGAAAATAGAGCGCAACATGCAACGGGATCAAGAGGTGAATCAAGCACTACAGCAAGATGGCTATCAAGTATTCCGCTTTTGGCAAAAAGATATTAAAGAAAATCTAAACTCCTGTTTAGAAGAAGTTATAAAACACTTAGAAAATATAGATGATGAACCTATCTTCCAAACTCCCTAACGTGGGAACCACCATATTCACCAAAATGAGCAAATTAGCTCAGGAATACAACGCCATTAATCTTTCTCAAGGTTTTCCTGACTTCCCTCCTAACCCAAAATTAGTAGAATTGGTAAAACAGGCGCTGGATAACAATCATCATCAATATGCTCCACTAGCAGGATTAGGTTCACTACGAGAAACCTTAGCTGAAAAACTTAACAATAGCTATCAACTTAAATATTCCGCGGAACATGAAATCACAATTACCGCAGGAGCTACTCAAGCTATTTTCACAGCTATTTCAGCTTTTATACAACCCAATGACGAAGTCATCGTTTTTAAGCCGGCTTACGATTGCTATGAACCTGCCATAGAACTATATGGCGGCAAACCTGTTTTGGTTGAAATGAGAGCTCCTGAATACAAGATTGACTGGCAAGAAGTTTCAGCAAAAATAAATGCCAATACCAAAATGATCGTGATCAACACTCCTCACAACCCAACAGGAACAGTTTTAGAAAAAGAAGATTTGCTTCAGCTTCAACAATTAACTGAAAATACAAATATTCTAATACTGAGTGATGAAGTTTACGAACACCTCATTTATGATGGCAAAGAACACCAAAGTGTAGCTCGATTTCCAGAATTGGCCAAACGTTCTTTGATCACTTATTCCTTCGGAAAAACCTTTCACGTCACCGGATGGAAAATCGGTTATTGTGTTGCTCCAAAAGTATTGATGAAAGAATTTAGGAAGGTACACCAATACAATGTATTCTGTGTAAACCATCCGATGCAATGGGCATTAAATGAATATTTACAAAACCCGGAACATTATATAGAGCTTTCAGCTTTTTATCAAGAGAAACGGGATTTTTTTCTAGCACAAATCAAAGGTTCTAGATTTCAATTTATTCCGGCGCAAGGCACCTATTTTCAAACCGCCTCTTATAAAAATATCTCCAACGAGAAAGATACCGATTTTGCCTTACGATTAATAAAGGAAAAAGGATTGGCAACCATCCCCGTTTCTGTATTCAATAAAAATCAAAAAGACGAACAGATTCTCCGGTTTTGCTTTGCCAAAAAGAAAGCAACTTTATTAAAAGCAGCAGAAATTATCACATCTATATAAACAAAAAGGTGAGCTTACGCTCACCTTAAAAACAAAACAAATATCAAACTTTAAAAAATTTGAATGAGAAACTCTTAATCAAGGTCAATTTTCATTTCAATAATTTTATCCTTGTTATAAGAAATATTCACAGGGTACGAAGTATGTTCCCATTCACGGCAAACCTCTTTTCCGTGATTAGCATCTAATAAGTCATTTAAAGCAAACCTTTTTTTAGAGAGATCGTCTTCTCCATAAAGCTTATATAACTTATCAATTAAATTTTTTACTTTTAACAGATTGGCACTTGCGCCTTTTTTTCTAAGGCAAACACTAGCCTTATTGCTTATTTTATTTTTTTGAATTTCAATTTTATCAAAAACATAAACTTTCTCTTCCTTTTGTTTAAAAAGTATTCGCTCTACATCATTCTCAGAAGAAGAATATTCTAATACGCGTAAAGCTCTATCAATATTCTCCGACTTAATATTTAATAAATCGAAAATAGCTGTTTCTGGAACCATTACTGAAGATAATAAAGTTGCATTCATAATATTAGACTTTAGTTTTTGTGTTATTTCAACATGGTAAAGTAAAGCAAATCAACGCTTTTAATCCTCAGTAGTAATCCCCAAAATTAAAAAAGGGGAAAAACCCCTATTGATTAATTTTAGAGAAAAAACCGTGTTAAATAAAGCTTAATTTATTTAAATTTACCCTACAAACTAAAAACCAAAAATTATAGATTATGAGTGACCTCACCACTATTAAAGAAAATATTCAAAATTGGAATTTGAATAGAAATGGAAAAAACGCAATAAAATTTCTTAACTCAGGGAACGGTTTTTTAATATCTGAAAATGATTTTAAAAACTGGTCAGAAATAAAGCCGACACCCAACAACATTAATTGTTACTTAGCCATTAATAAAAATAACGATTTTGTTATTTATCTAGTAGATGACATAACCGATTCTAGTGGAAACTATACTGTAGGTGTAAATTTATTTGAAAAGAGGTTTGAAGAATATTTTGATAATTTACCTGGCCTCTCGAACTCGCTACTTAAAAGCACTTTACCTCCTAGTGAAGCAGATAGCCGCATCACCAATTGGGTATTATGTTCAAATGCTTGGATTTGCCATAAACAATCTTTACGCCAAGAAAAAGAAAGCGTAGAGCAAGGAGAAATGGTACAGGTATTTACGATTCCATTTTTAGATTTAAAGGACCTTTTTATAAATAAAAAATTTGAAAACCTTAAAGCTACGTTTGCTTTAAAATATTATGAAACCAAAGAAGTGCAAGGCTATGATATGGAAGTTATCTTAGCGAAAACCGATTTTAATAACGACCCAGAAGCAGGAGTTAGTTTAGTAAAGGAATCTTTTGCTGATACTTCTCATCCACATCCTCCCTATAGTTTAACCCCCAATAAATTTAATTTGCTTAGATAGCAATATGAAAGAAATACAGGATTGGGTTTGGATTGGTTTAGATTTAACGATAAACCTTATACTTTTGGTAGGTTCATTTTTATTTTTAAAAACCAAGACTAAAAATCCTTTAGGATACTATTTATTAATTTTATTAGTAATTCAAATTATAAATAGTATCCTAGCAAAATTAGTACTCTCAAATTTAAATTTAGTCTCAATATCGTATTATTTCAACTTTTGTTATTTAACTTATTATTTTTACAAATACTATTTTGAACTAGAAAAGAAAAAATTTTATTTATTATTGGGCTTAGGATGTTTACCTTTAATAATCAAGCTTGTTTTTCATAGTAGTCTTACAAATTTTAAGGCTTACGATTGGGTAATTTATGATGGCTATTTAGTTATACTTACTCTGTTAGGTATATTCAAATTGTTACAACAACAAGAGTTTAATAATAATCATTTGATTATTTGCTTTTCAATTCTCTTATTTTTTGGAATTGATTTTTCAATTTCATTCGTCAATAATTATTTGTTATTTGGAAAATTTGAAATTGTAGCTTGGGTATGGTTAGTACGAGCAATAGCATTATTACTATATTTTCTAACCTTAAGTATTTGCACGTGGAAAATTTTGAAGAAAGCATAGCCCCCATTCAGTGGATTCTAGGAAACCTACTCCTATTTTTAGGATTGCTGGT
Source organism: Mesonia oceanica (assembly GCF_902499555.1). Lineage (GTDB taxonomy): Bacteria > Bacteroidota > Bacteroidia > Flavobacteriales > Flavobacteriaceae > Mesonia > Mesonia oceanica. Next base: position 12,650 of record NZ_CABVMM010000003.1, on the reverse strand, counting down.
TTTTATTGCTATACTTGTTCGCAAATACGTACAACGCATCAAGGAAGAGTCGAAGATCAAGCTGAGCCATCAAAAGGCCTTGCTAGAATCCAGTATTGAGATTCAAGAACGGGAAAGAAACCGGATTGCTTCTGAAATTCACGATAATCTAATTGCTCAATTATACCAGGTAAAACTATTGAATAATGAAAAAGAGCTGGGCAGTTACATCACCAAAAGCATTCAAACCGCCAGAAACATTTCACATGAGCTTTCTCCTCCACTCATAGAAAACCATACCTTAGAAGAGATGTTGGAAGCTTTTCTATTTCCCTTACAAAGAGAATATAACATTCATTTCTTTAAAAGTAATACCGAAGGAATTGTTTTTGACAATACTGTAAAACTACACTTGTTTAGGATTTTTCAGGAAGTTCTTACTAATATCCAAAAGCACGCCCAAACCGAAAAAATAGATATCAGCTTAAAAATCACGATTGATTATGTATTATTGGTTATTGAAGATTTTGGCGTTGGTTTCAAGCCTGAAAACATACAAAAGGGCTTAGGTACCAAAAATATTGAACTGCGTGCCAAACAGATTCACGCTACCTATAAATTTAAACCCAATTTCCCACAAGGAAGTAAATTTATGTTAGTTTATGACTACACCACCTAAGACTACTTTAGCCATTTTAGAAGACGATAAATTGGTGGCCAATTTATTACGGGATTTCTTAAATGCTGAAGAAGAGTTTCAAGTAATTTTCATCGGTTATTCATTAGTGGAATTTATTGAAAAATTGAAAACCGAACCCACTCCCGATGTCATTCTAATGGATTTAAAGCTAAAAGATGGTTCTGGGGAAGTTTTGCTTAATCACTGCACTAAAAACGAGATTGATACCAAAAAAATAATTATATCTTCTCATTACCAACCTATTTACATTGGGTATATGTTTAAACTAGGTGCCAATGCGTTTTTGCCTAAAGAAATTGAAAAAGATCAACTGATCCCGATTATTAAAAATGTAGCCAAAAACGGACATCATTTTAACGAAGATCAATTAGAGGTTCTACGTTCACAAATGCAAGCAGCACCTCCCAAAGTACCTTTAGGAAATGTCAATGATCTTAGTGGACGCGAAGTAGAGGTACTAAAACTCTTATGCAATCAACTTACCGCTAAAGAAATTGCAGAAAAACTGTTTTTAAGTCAGAAAACCATTGAAACCCATAAAAGTAATCTTCTTCAAAAAACAGGAGCCAAAAATATTGCAGGACTTATTATATTTGCAGCGAAAAATAATCTCATCAATGTAGATGATATCGCTATTTAAATTCTAGCAATTTACTGGAAGTTATTTAACAGCCCCGTAGTTCAATGGATAGAATAGAAGTTTCCTAAACTTTAGATCCAAGTTCGATTCTTGGCGGGGCTACTTATTCTTGAGACCTTTCAGCATTGCTTTGGTCATTTTTTCTAAGTCAAACTCATGCTTCCAATTCCAATCTTTTTGAGCTTGAGAATCGTCTATACTGGAAGGCCAAGAATCGGCAATAGGTTGTCTAAAATCCGGTTCATAAGAAATCTCAAAGTCAGGAATTTCAGCTTTAATACTTTCTGCCAATTGCTTGGGGGTAAAACTAATTCCTCCTAAATTATAAGAAGATCGAATGCTTAACTTTTCTGCTGGAGCCTCCATCAACGAAATGGTAGCTCTAATCGCATCGTCCATAAACATCATGGGCAAAGCGGTTTCTTCACTTAAAAATGAAGTGTATTTTTTGTGGCTCAAAGCTTCGTGAAAAATTTCAACCGCATAATCGGTGGTTCCGCCACCCGGTTGGGTTTTGTAACTAATTAAACCGGGATAGCGAATGCTCCTTACATCTACCCCATATTTTTTATAGTAATACTCACACCAACGTTCCCCGGTTTGTTTACTAATTCCGTAAACGGTCGTAGGTTCCATCACGGTTGTTTGCGGAGTATCAAGTTTAGGTGTCGAAGGTCCAAACACCGCAATACTTGACGGCCAGAATACCTTTTCTATTTTCTTGTCTTTAGCTAAATTCAATACATTAAAAAGCGAATCCATATTTAAACTCCAGCCACGCATCGGGAATTTTTCGGCTGTAGCACTTAACATCGCTGCCATCAGGTAAACTTCATCTACCTCATAGTGCATCACAATATCTTCAATGGCTTTATAGTTGGTCGCATCTATTTTTTCAAAAGGCCCCGATTTCATGAGTTCTTCACTTCCTTCTCTTATATCACTCGCAATCACATTGTTTTCGCCATGTTTTTCGCGTAATGCCAAAGTAAGTTCAGTTCCTATTTGTCCGCAAGCACCAATTATAAGTATCTTTGTAGCCATTCTTTTGAAAAATTTTTAATTTAAAGCCTCTTTATCGCTAATTTTTTATCAAAAGAACAATTTTTGAGGATGATTACAAAATCTTTTTTAGGCTTCTAAACGAATAAATTTTACTATATTTCGCCGTATTTATTTTATTGATGAGATTTACAAAAACATACCTATTTTTTGCCGCTATTTTATTGTGTTGGGGCTTTGTGGCATGTGAAGGCAAAGAAGAAACGACTTCTGAAGAAAACGCTTCCTTTCATGAAAAAAACGCTCAAAAATTTTCGCAAAAATTAGAAATTCCCAAGAATAGAAATGTTGAATTACTTCCGGAAGCAAAAACAGCTACCACCAATTGGATGGCTTACCTCACTACAAAAAATGAAATTGAACGCTTAGAGAATTTCACTTTTCAAGAAGTGGTAGACAACAGCAATAACATGCTTCGTTCAATTACCGAAATGCAAGATTCTATTCCTGAAAAATTTCAAGAAACACCTATTAAAGCCCGGTTAAATGTATTGCTTACCAAAGCTCATTTATTATCGCAAGAAGCCAAGCGGCAACAACCCACAGCAGAGAATATTCAAGAATTAAGCAAAGATTTATACATCGCTTTTGGCAATTTGGAAATTCAATTAAATGAAGTTTTCCATAAACCGCTAGAGGATTTTGAGTTTGAATTGGATGAACGCAATAAAAGACAAGATAGTCTGGCCAAATTAAAACCAGATTCCATCCCTAACCTTCAACTCAAAAAGAAAAAATGAAAAGAGTGCTAATATTATTTCTTGCTTTTATTTCACTTCCTATCTTTTCTCAAGAAAAAGAAAAAATTCAGCAACAATTAAACAACTGGCATCAGGCAGCAGCAGCAGCTAATTTTGATGACTATTTTGGGTTAATGACTGAAAATTCTGTATTTATAGGAACCGATGCTTCAGAAAACTGGAACTTTAGCGAGTTTAAAGAATTCTCTAAACCTTATTTTGATAAAGGACAAGCTTGGGATTTTACTCCGCTAGAAAGAAATATTTATATAGCAGAAGATCATCAATTCGCTTGGTTTGATGAATTACTGGATACTCAAATGGGGATTTGCCGTGGTTCTGGAGTGATGAAAAAAGTGAACAACCAATGGAAAGTTCAGCATTACGTACTATCTATTACTATTCCTAATGAAAAGGTTTCAGAAATAAGATTAATCAATAAAGAACACGATAAGCCTTTAATAGATAAATTAAAGCAGAAAAAGTAACAAAACTTAAGGATAAGCTACAAACAAACATAACTGTTAAATTTTAAATGATGAAAAAAAGAGTTCAACCCTTACTTTTACTGGCGACGGCTTCTATTTCTCTTTTTAGTTGCAAAGAGGAAGGCAACAAGGAAGTAGTTCAAGTAGAGGAAGAAACCACTCCCGGTATCGAATTAAAATATATGGATACTACAGTGAGCCCAAAAAGCAATTTCTACGATTATGCTAATGGGAATTGGATGAAAGAGACTGAAATTCCGGAAGACAGAACATCTTGGGGAGGGTTTCAAGTATTAAGAAAAAGCACCGATGATGATGTTTTAGCGATTATCGACAACGCTCAAAAAAGTGAAAAATACGGACCTGAAACCGACCAAGCAAAAGCATTAGCAGTTTTTGAGACACAATTGGATACGGTAGCCAGAAATGAAGCAGGATTAAAACCGCTTCAACCGGCTTTGGAAAAAATTAAAAGCATCAAAGATGTAAAAGATTTACAGGAAGTTATTGCAAAAAATCCGGCAACGGTTTCAGATCCATTTTTTGGAATTGCAGCTTTCTCTAACCCCTCTAATAGCAATATCAATTCAGCTTACATCACGACAGGAGGTTTAGGTTTACCCAACCGTGAATACTACACCGACCAAGATGAAAAATCTAAAGAAATTAGACAGCAATACGTAGATCATATCACACGTATGCTTCAGTATTTAGGAGATAGTGAAGAGAGTGCTAAAAAACAAGCGGAAGAAATTTTAGCTTTTGAAACCCGCTTGGCTGAACCTAGATTAGATAAGGTAGCAAGCCGTGATTTTAGAAATTTCAACAATCCAAAAACTATTGCTGAAATTCAAGAAATGGTTCCGGCGATTGATTGGAAAAAATACATTAGCGATTTAGGGGTTGAAAAAGAACTGGATACCATCATCGTTATGCAGCCAAAATACATGGAAGAACTTCAAAAAGTATTGGCTGAAGGAGATGTTGATAAATGGAAAACCGTTATGCGTTGGTCCACGCTAAACAATGCTGCAGGAAGACTTACTACAGAATTGGATAAAGCCAATTGGGATTTTTACAGCAAAACTTTAAACGGAGCTAAAAAAATGCGTCCGGCAAAAGAGCGTGCTTTAGCTACTACCAACGGAACGGTTGGAGAAGCTTTAGGACAACTTTATGTAGATGAAAAGTTTCCACCGGAAGCTAAAGCTAAAGCTGAAGAAATGATTGCCAACGTCATCGCTGCATACCAAAATAGAATTGAGCGTTTAGATTGGATGACCGACAGCACCAAGCAAAAAGCAATTGAGAAGTTAGATAAATTTACCGTGAAAATTGGTTATCCGGATGAGTGGGAAGATTATTCTAAATTAGAAGTAAGCGCCGATAAAGGTTATTACGATAATATGACTGCCGTTTCAGAATGGAATTTCAGAGACAACCTTTCTGAAATCAATGAACCGGTAGATAAGAAAGAATGGGGAATGTCACCACAAACGGTGAATGCTTATTTCAATCCATTTAATAATGAGATTGTATTCCCTGCTGCTATTTTACAACCACCTTTCTATAACTACAAAGCTGATGCTGCTGTAAATTACGGTGGAATTGGTGCGGTAATCGGTCACGAAATCTCACACGCTTTTGACGATAGTGGAGCTCGTTTTGATGCCGATGGAAACCTTAAAAACTGGTGGACCGATGAAGATTTAGAGAAGTTTACCGAAAGAGGAAATCAACTTGCAGAACAATACAGTGATATTGAAGTATTAGATAGCGTTTACATTAACGGAAAATATACCTTAGGTGAAAATATTGGAGATTTAGGAGGCGTATTAGCTGCTTATGACGGTCTTCAAATGTATTATAAAGAGCACGGACGTCCCGGTAAAATAGATGGCTTGACTCCAGAACAACGTTTCTTCCTTTCTTGGGCGACTATTTGGAGAACAAAGATGAGAGAAGAGGCTTTACGTTCTAGAATTAAAACCGATACGCATTCTCCCGGAATGTATAGAGCTTACGTACCACTTCAAAACGTAGATGCTTTTTATGAAGCCTTTGATATTAAAGAAGGAGATTCTATGTACTTAGCACCAAAAGAGCGTGTAGCCATTTGGTAATCACTCCATACTTTTTGAGTCATCCTAAAAAATAGGTTGACAGTTTTAACAACTATTAAATTGATCCCTAGAAGCTAGCTTCTAGGGATTTTTTATGATATGTTTCTATAGATTGCTGAACCAATAGCTTTAGCTCTTTGCCTGTATTACATTTCTTTATTAAAACCCGTTAATGCGTTCTGCTTATGCATTCTGATAAGCATCATATCCGTCGCATGGATGGTATTGCATTCGAGCATTTCAATTCCCGATCACAATGATGTACCAACTCTTTAGAGGACTTCCTTTTTCTGTTGGCCCTCTTCATTGCTTTTACCACATTATCAGCACTCATATCATCACTTAGGTGATATCCCATTATTTTTCTACTGAAAGTATCTGTCACCAAGCAGAGTTAATGGGTACTTTCTCTACGTTTGACATAGGTGATTTCACTTACAAAATACTGTTCCGGCCTAACCGGCTTTGCTTCTTTGATCAGGTTGGTATATTTTTTTAACCTCTTGATTTTTTTGGTGGGTGGACACAGGCAAGATTGGGTAATTTGCTCCAATCTAAGGTACCGTGTTTTCGTAACCAAACCAAAATGCTCCTTCCCTGAATACCATAAGCCTTTTGAGCTTGCTTGTAGACCATCTCGCCTTTTCTACCTAATACCACGACCAATTTAAAGCCTAAATTGTAATCACGCTAAGTACGTTTATTAATTGATCTCTTTGGAGGATTCATAAATAAGTTGAAATTTTGTCAACTTATTTTAGGACGGCACAGTGTTTAAATAAATTGAAGAAAAAATTCTTACTAACCTAGAACAGGTTAAAAGTTTAATCGGTTCTATAAATGTAAATGATAATAATAGAGAAGGGTTAATAGGAATTAATGCCATCACAGAGATTGACAAAAAGCAGGGATATGCCTGTAAACTAAAGAATGGCCAAGCAATTCCCATAGCAAAAAGAAAATACCTCGAGCTTGTTAAATCCCTTCATATGTAGGCTTAAGCTTCCCTTAAAAACTACCTTGTTCTATTAGCACAAACAAAAAAAGCACCCCCTATCGATATAGAGGGTGCTTTAAATACCATCCGCACAGCACCAAAAGGTCCTGTAAGGTTGTTATAACAGGGCTGTTTTAATTGATCACAATAAATTCACTTCGCCTGTTGAGCTGATGTTCCGCCTCGCTACATTTTACCCCATTGCTACAGTTATTGAGCAGCATGGTCTCCCCATAGCCCCTGGCCGTCAAACGCCTACGATCTATCCCGTGGGTCACCAAATACTCCAAGGTGGATTTTGCACGCCTGTCCGATAACCTCAGGTTATAGCTGTCACTGGCCCGGCTATCCGTATGGGAGCGTATATCTATCTTCATATCCGGGTACTCTTTTAATACTTCCACTATCTTCTGTAGCTCCACCTCTGCATCCGGACGTATATTGGATTTGTCAAGATCAAAATAGATCATGGGGATGTTCAGTATTTTCGCCAGGTCCGTTCCCTTGGTCATTTGTGGCTTGGGCTCCAGCTCAAAATCATGTTCCCTGTCCACTTGCTTTGCAACGGAATAATCATCGGCACTGGAATACCCTTCCTTACCGGCCTTCAATATATAGGCGGGCTCATAAGCTACCTCCGTGTCATAAGCGCCCCCTTCATCCGTGGTCAAGGTCTGCAACAGGACATTGTTGACATCGAATACCTCTACCCTGGCGTTGGCTATGGGCATATGGGTCTTGACCTCCATTACCTTCCCGTGCAAACGGCTCTTGATATATACCTGCCTTATGGGTTCCTTTTCTATAAAACCATAAATATTGTCAAAGCTTTCCCCGGTCCCCGTACCTATACGGTTCGAACTTACATAGCCCAGGCTGTCCCGTACCACATAACATATATCGTCAAAGGAAGAGTTGATGGGCCTGCCCACATTTAAGATCCCACCTTCAATGCCATTTTCCCCATCCTGAAGCTTTACATAAAAAACATCATAGCCCCCTAGGCCAAAATGACCGTCGGATGAAAAATATAGATTGTTGTCCGCACTGATAAAGGGAAAGGACTCCCGACCGGGGGTATTGATCTTTTTGCCCAGGTTCACCATTTCCCCCAAACTACCGTCACCACCGATCGGGGCGTAATATAGGTCCGTCTGGCCCTCGCCACCTTTGCGGTCGGAAACAAAATATAAACGGTCCTCCCCTACATTTAGCATGGGGTGCGCCGTATTATAGGTATCCCCATTGATCGTTAGGTCCTCTTCTCCGGTCCATTTACCATCCACCAGGTGCGCCCTGTAGATCTTTAGGTATAGCGGGGAGCCTTTATCCAGGCCCTTGGGCTCGGTCCTGGTAAAGTACATCGTCTGCCCGTCCTTGGTGAAAACAGGGGTCGACTCATGGTACTTCCCCTCTATCCCGCTTTTAAAAAGCCGGGGGGACTTTTCCGATAATGAGTCGTCCCCTATGCCCACTTCATATAAGTTCAAAAAGGGCTGCCCGTCCCATTTGCTCCTCCGGCGGATCAACACCCCTTTGTCCCGGCTGGAGGCAAACACCATTTTGTCGGTACCCAAATATGCACTGCCAAAATCAATCCCCTCACTATTGAAAGGTTCCTTCTTTAGGTCGTAGCGCCCAGAATTCTGCTCTATCAAATCCAGATAGTCCCCGACAGATAGATAGCCTTCCTCCGTTTTGTCCAAATTCGATAGGTACCTATCATAATATTCCTCCCCCAGGCCTTCAAGGCCCACCGATTTTAAAGACTGCGCATAGCGCAGGTTATAGATATTCGGCTGGTCCTTGCTCAGGGCATAGAGCTCCCCGTACCATTTCGCGGCATCTTCGTACCTCCCGTTAAGGTAGTAACTATTGCCCAGCTTCTGGAAAAGCTCTACCGACCTGTACCCCTTATTGGCAACGGACTCATATATATCGGCTGCTTCCATATAATTATACTTGGAATAGGCCGATTGCGCATCTGAAAGTTTTTTGCCCTGTCCCAGCACCTGGGCACCAATAAAAAGAAACGTGATAACAACAAGGCCCTTTATTTTTGTAATGTATTTTCTTAAACTCATAATCTGCTTTGGTTTGTTATGTTTTAACTAGAAAAAACGGGGGCTTATAATACCACGATCGGAGCCCCCCAGCTCAAACCTTAGGAAAAACTCATGGGATCCACTGTTATAGTTCGATAAATCCGTGAGATCATGGTCATAGGCATAGCCCACAAAAATGGCCCTCGAAAATTGAAAACCGATCAGCCCACTTACTGCCGAATCCCAGCGGTAGGCAGCTCCCGCCGTCAACTTGTCCCATAGCAAAAAGTTAGCCGAGGCATCAACGGCAACCGGCGCTCCTTCCACGGCCTTGGCCAAAAGGGCAGGCTTGAACTTTAAATCTTGGCTCAAATCAAAAACATAGCCCCCTATCAGGTATACATTCATCTTCTCCTTGGCCTTACTCACACTGGCAGTGTCATAATGGTCCGTCTCCAATAGGTTAGGTGCCGATAGCCCTACATACCAAGTGTCACCACTACGGAAATAAAGGCCCAGACCGATTACCGGTGAGGTCAGGTTCTCTACATTATTGGAAGGGCTGAACGAAGGGTCCGTCACATCATTTGGGTTCAGCTTACTGTAATCCACATCCAACATATTCACCCCGGCCCCCAATCCAAAAGAAAAATACGCTTCCCTTTCATTTAAGGGAAGGGTATAGGAAAAGTTGGTCGTAATGTTCTTCTCCACGGATATCCCTATCTCATCCCTAAAGAAGGTAAGGCCGCCACCAACCCTTTCGCCCAAAGGGGAGCTGACCCCAAAATTAAGCGTCTCCGGGGCCCCCTCAAGCCCTACCCATTGTGATCTATATAAGCTGGTAAAACTGAGCAGCCCACGGCTCCCCGCATAGGCAGGGTTCACCGTCTGGGTGTTGTACATATACTGGGTAAACTGCGAATCCTGTTGGGAATGCCCCTTAGGGCCAAAGGCCAAAAGGACAAGTAAAACCGGTAATCTATATAAATACTTCATGTTGTTCTTCTTAAGTTATTCCTTGTTAATCGTTACCATTGTTGATATATAGATAACCGCTTTTCTGCAGGACATCACCGCCTTCTTGACCATCTATATTGAATTGATATTCTATAATGTAGAAGTAGTTCCCTGTGGGAAGGCCGGACGAACCACTAAGGGTACCATTGGAAGTGGAATACCCCCTGAATACATGGTCCTTGTTATCGTAACCCTCGGCACTGAAGACCTCTTTCCCCCAACGGTTGAAGACCTTCACCCTATTGTTAGGGTAACACTCGATACCGTCGATCTTGAAATAGTTGTCATAAAGGCTGTTATCCGTGTTTACCGCATTATGGATATCCCCTTTGGTTATCTTACAGGCAACGGTCACCTCTTGTACATAGGTCTCTGAATTACCGCAACCATCGGTGGCCACCCATTCCCGGATCAACTTATAGCGGTGACCGCAATCTCCATCCTGCTCTGTTTCGCTAAAGCTTACCTCTACATCGGAACAGTTGTCTCGGGCCAATAATTCTGCCGCTGCCGGAATGGCATCGCAGGTGGCAAAGGTGTCCCCGGGAAGGTCACTGATAAATACAGGCGCTGTGGTATCCTCTATAAATATATATTGCGTGTGCTCACGTGCATTGCCGCACGCATCGGTCGCCACCCAATTCCTGACAATGGTAAAGGTATTCGCACATAACTGGTCTTCAACAGTCTCCGTATAGCTAAGCGTTGCCGCCCCACAGTTATCACTGGCCGTTATCCTAGGCGCATTGGGTACCCCCTGGCCACATTCCAGTACCAGGTCACCCGGTAGCCCCTGATCAAATGTGGGGGCCTGGGTATCTATCACCTCTATCGCCTGGCTGTGCGTTACCGCATTGCCACAGGCATCGGTCGCCGTCCATTCCCTGATCAGCGTATACTCATTGGCACAGTCACCTGCTATGGTACTTTCCTGGAAAACAACCGTCGCACTGCCACAATTGTCGATTGCCGTTAAGGTCGCTACCGCAGGCAGCGCATCACACTGAACAATCATATTGTTGGGAAGGCTTTCTACAAACTCCGGAGCGGTTTGGTCACCCCCGCTATGTACCATCGTTACCGTAAAGTCACTTGTATAACAACCGCCACTCATCGTGAAGGTCCTTGCCAAGCTCCAGGAACAGCTGTCACCGGTCAGTACCTGACCGCTAAAGCTTGCCGTTACCGCTCCACAGCTATCGGAATAGGCGTTCTCCAGTACCAGCACATCATTTGTTATGGGGAGCAAAATGCCTATCCCTATCTCATCGGCACACGCGTTCACCCCTGTAAAACCTTCGGGGGTAAATACCGTTACCGTACTATCGTCCTCGGTATTGCTGTTGTTGTCCGATAGGTCCGTAGTGGTCTGGGGATCGCCGTTGCCATCGGTATAGTTACCCGTGGCCACCGCCTGGTTGGAAACATTTCCGTTGTCCACATCGGCCTGCGTGACCGTATAGGTCGCCGTAAAGCTCGTATTATCCACTGCACCGGGGGCCAAACTCGGCAAACTGCCGCTTACCCCTACCAGTGGGTCATCAATGCTGATGTCCGTTAGGGTCACATCTCCCGTATTGGTCAACGTGAACACATAATCGATCGTCTCGCCCGCCTGTGCAAAGCCATCGCCGTTCTCATCATTGAAGGTCGCGGTCTTGATCAAGGCTATGCCAGGGTTCTGGGACAATGGGGTCTCCGTGGTACCGTCCCCGGTAGTACTGTTGTTGTCCGAAAGGTCCGTAGTGGTCTGGGGGTTCCCGTTGCCATCGATATAGTTACCTGTGGCCATCGCCTGGTTCGAAACATTTCCGTTGTCCACATCGGCCTGGGTGACCGTATAGGTCGCCGTAAAGCTCGTATCATCTACTGCGCCGGGGGACAGACTTGACAAGCTGCCGCTTACCCCTACCAGTGGGTCATCAATGCTGATGTCCGTTAAGGTCACATCACCGGTATTGGTTACACTAAAGGCATAATCGATCGTCTCGCCCACCTGTGCAAAGCCATCGCCGTTCTCATCATTGAAGGTTGCGGTCTTGATCAAGGCTATGCCCGGGTTTTGGTTGAACGGGGTCACCGTCGTATCGTCCTCGGTAGTACTGCTGCTGCTCGATAGGTCTTCCGTGGTCTGGGGGTTCCCGTTGCCATCGGTATAGTTACCTATGGCGGTCGCCTGATTGGATACATTTCCATTATCCACATCAGCTTGGGTGACCGTATAGCTCGCCGTAAAGCTCGTATCATCTACTGCGCCAGGGGACAGACTTGACAAGCTGCCGCTTACCCCTACCAGTGGGTCATCAATGCTGATGTCCGTTAAGGTCACATCCCCGGTATTGGTCACGCTAAAAGCGTAATCGATCGTCTCGCCCACCTGTGCAAAGCCATCGCCGTTCTCATCATTGAAGGTCGCGGTCTTGATCAAGGCTATGCCCGGGTTTTGGTTGAACGGGGTCACCGTCGTATCGTCCTCGGTAGTACTGCTGCTGCTCGATAGGTCCTCCGTGGTCTGCGGGTTCCCGTTGCCATCGGTATAGTTACCTGTGGCAGTCGCCTGGTTGGAAACATTTCCGTTGTCCACATCGGCCTGGGTGACCGTATAGGTCGCCGTAAAGCTCGTATCATCTACTGCGCCAGGGGACAGACTTGACAAGCTGCCGCTTACCCCTACCAGTGGGTCATCAATACTAATGTCCGTTAAGGTCACATCTCCCGTATTGGTCAACGTGAACACATAATCGATCGTCTCGCCAGCCTGTGCAAAGCCATCGCCGTTCTCATCATTGAAGGTCGCGGTCTTGATCAAGGCTATGCCAGGGTTCTGGGACAATGGGGTCTCCGTCGTACCGTCCG
>NZ_CABVMM010000002.1 GCF_902499555.1 Mesonia oceanica | reverse complement strand
TGACGAAGGGGCAAGTTTAGAAATGTTTTATTTTCATTCGGACCATTTGGGTAGTTCCAATTTTATTACTAATATAGTTGGAGAAATAAGCCAGCATATGGAATATACTGCTTTTGGAGAAATTTTTGTAGAGGAGCATAAGAATTCCAATAACTCTCCCTATAAGTTTAATGCTTCGCATCCGACGACTGGAAAGCCTTGCTTTTTTCAAGCAAGGCTTGAAACGGAGAGGAATGCGTTGACGAAGAGACGGGTAACTATTATTATGGGGCAAGGTATTATGATCCGAAGTGGAGTGTTTGGTTAAGTGTCGATCCAATGGCGGAGGAAAGGCAGGGCATCTCGCCGTACAGCTATGTGCAGAACAACCCGTTGAACAGGATAGACCCCACGGGGATGCTGGATGAATCCGTGCAGGGACCTACCGATTGGTATGAAGATAAAGATGGGAACATAATATTTGTGCCTGTAAGTAGGGAAATCGAAGGATATGAAAATATAGGTTCTTGGACAAATGTTGCTGCGGACAAAAATTTAAGGTTAAATGAAGATGGTACAGCAACAAATGTAGATAGTGGAACTCAGTATGGTCCTGATAGTGAAATTATGGTTACAAATGACCATTCTGTCAGTACAATAAGAAGTGGCTTTGAAGATGGAGCAGCTAAGACATATGGTGTTAATGTTGGCGGTGCTCTAGGTGGAGGAATTGGTATTTCTTTTGGTTATGCTGAAGATGCTACAGGAAATGGAGGTTTGTATTTTACCTTTAGTGGTAATATCGGATTGGGTGGAGATTTTGGGCCCGATTTAGGTAAAGCATTGCCAAATAATAAAAATTCATCAGTATTAATTGGTGATTTAGTAGGAACAGAATATTCACATAATTTTTCTATTGGTCCACTAGGCATTGACAGTGGAGGTACGGTTCAGAGTAATGTTAAAGGTTTGGGCTTAATGAACTTCGATAATTATGGTAAGAATTATAATGGATATTTATACGGAAAGGGAGGATTAAGTAGCTTTTCTAGTAATTATCTACAAGAACCAGGGTTAGGTTATATGTTCAGCAAAGATAAAACTTGGGTATGGGATTTTTAAAGAAAATTCTTTTAGGTTGCGTTTTCATTATTATAGCATATTATATATCAGAAAAAATAATTTACAAGATTAGAGATAGTGGCTCGCAAAGTCTTGTAGATTACGGGAACGAAGTTGATTATCAAGGTATAATTATTGATAAATTTATTGACAGTACCGAACACAACATTCCCACTATGATTTTGAAAGGAAGAAAAGAAAGAATCCCCATTACATTGTACAGAAATCTGAACGTAGGGGATTCTGTTGTGAAAAAAAGTGGAACCTTGGATTTATTTGTATATAAAAAAGATGGAGAAACCAAAACTCTAAAGTATCCTACTTTAGAATACTTTCAATAGACTTTATAAAGCTAATAGTGGCTGTATAAAATTTATACTTTTTTAAATCGGGTTTTATTTTTTGATATGTTCCGTTTAGATCATTATTTGGTAAAGTGTTCAAAAAATCATTTTTAGAGATCAAAGAAAACTTTCTATATTTTTTGCTTATTGCAATAATGATGTATTTTTTTTTAAGATCTATGGGGCAAGGTATTATGATCCGAAGTGGAGTGTTTGGTTAAGTGTCGATCCAATGGCGGAGGAATACCCCGGGTGGTCGCCGTATAACTATACGCTGCAGAACCCAGTGAAGTTTGTTGACCCTACGGGTATGGTTGTTGAAAGTCCTGAAACTACTATAGTTCGTGATCTTGGAGATGGAAAATACGAAGTAACTGATTGGATAGATGATGGTAAAACCGATGTTGTTTTAGAAGATGGTACCAAAGTGGGAGAATCTTTAACAACTCATTCTTTTGTAGATGAGAAAAATAATCCAGCAAAAGGTGCTATTATAGATACAAAAAGTAAAGAAGGTCAAAATTTTATTGATGATGAAATAATAAAAGACGATCCAAGTGTTTTAGAATATGGTTTTAAGGCTTATAAGGTTGGCAGACCACTTGATTTTAAGTCAAGAGGTCTTGATGAAAGTGATAAAAGATTATCAATTCATGCAGCAAGAGGTTCTATGACCTCCGACGGTAAAATGGCTTCTGCTCGTGATTTTGGTAATATGGCTGCCGGTATAGTCTCCAGTAGAGCAGGTATTGGATGGTCTTTATCAGAAGGAGCTTTTAATCTATTACAAGGCGGACAAGAACCTCCAGTTAGTGCAAAAGCTCAAAAAATAGGCTGGGATATGGGTATGAAAATGTATCAAAATGAATTAAAAAGTTCAATTCCAACTTTAAATAATAGTTGGGATATGGATCATATAAAAAACAAGTAAAAGTATGATTAAAAAAGGATTAATATTTCTTTCTTTAGTTGTTTTATCCTGTAACAGTAACAAATGGAGAAATATTGAGATAATTTCTCCAAATTATTCTGATACCATTAGTATAGTTACAATTGAAAATAAACGTTATATATATAATGGTAATAGTGACAAAATACCTGACAAGCATGTTTTGTTGGATATATCAAATGTTGCCAGATTAAGTGATGAAATAGGAATATGTTGGGATAAAGATGGATACAAATGGAAATTATCTAGTTTTGATTCGGATTTTAAATATAACGATTTAGATACTAGTAGATTCTATGTGCAGGAAAAAGTATTGCTTGATGATAATTGTATTCCTGATTATGAGGAATATTTTAAAGAAGGATGTGTAGTTATATATCCAAGAAGTGAAATAATTAGACCTAAAAATGGAGCGATTTTATTATTCAAATAATATTTAGGATTAAACTGTCATTCACTATGTTGGAAAAAAAGTAGATGGAGTTTTAAAATTTGTTGATGACTTTAAATTTAAATAGATTATAATGAAAGTACGTTGTATTAATAACGAAGGAGCATTTTTAAGAAATTTCGAGTATGATTCGATGAAAAATGAAGGGGTTTCAGGAAGATTTGGAGCAACAGGATACACTACATATGAAGAGTTAACTTTAGGGGCAGAATATTTAGTAATGGGTGTAATAATTTTTAAAACTCATCAAGGTTATTTAGTTGATGACGGTGGATTTATTTCTGTATGCCCTTGTCAGTTATTTGAAGTTATAGATGATAAAGTAAATACTTTTTGGCATTTTAGGTTAATAGACAATGAGGAAGATATTTATCCTTTTATACAAGCAATTTTTGGTTATCCTGAACTATGTGCAGATAAAATGGCTTATGAAAATCTTATAGTTAACAAAGAAGAAGTAACTGAAAGGATATACTTTAGGAGAAAAATTGAATTAGAAAAGGAATATAAATAATGGTATCAATTCAAATAGGCAACCGCTAGCGCTCTCTGGGAATTTAGTAAACCGGTGCTTTTTAAAAAATGTAATAACACAAGCCTTGCAGCGATGCAGGGCTTTTTTCATTTACAGGGCAGCTACGTTCTTGTTAAAGAAGCCCTTCAGAAATTGAAATCGAATCTGAAATTGAAGCAAGAAAAACTTATCTTTAGGGAAGAGATATTTTTAAATGGATATGGTGACCATAGAGCATTTGAACAATACAAATTCAATGCGAAAGAGTTGGATGAGGAAACCGGTAATTACTATTATGGGGCAAGGTATTATGATCCTAAATGGAGTGTTTGGTTAAGTGTCGATCCATTGGCGGAGAAATACCCCGGGTGGTCGCCTTATAATTATACTTTGCAAAATCCAGTTCGTTACGTAGATCCTACAGGTATGGTGGTTGAAAATCCTGATGACTATTACATTGATTCAAAAACAGGAAAATTATTGGGACAAGACGGAGCAAATACAGATAAAATTAGAACTATTGATGCAAATACATTCAATAATGTAAAAGCGAACAACAATGGGACGACTTCTTCTCAAGCTACTGAACAATTACAAGCAAATAGTAGCTTAGTAACAGTTAATAAAAATCAAGTAGATTCTGATATAACAACAATAAATAACGAAACCATATCAGATCAATCTGCTGAAAGACAATTATATTTACTTCTATCTTATAAACAAGATGATAATGGCAATTGGGCCCAAGAAGTTACATCAGAAATAGGCCAAAAAGGAACAGATGGTTTAACTTCCTTTGGGGCAGTTATTAATAATGATGGAATTCCTATGAAAAATGGAAGTATAGTATTAGGTGGAGTACATACACATAATAAGCTTTCAGATAGGAAAAATGCTCCTGGAACATCAATACTTGATAAAAATACAGCTCAAGGGTTTGGAGTTTCTATATATGCAATAGATTCTTATACTGGCCAAAAAGCAACTCCAACTTCTGGTCCTGCTATGCATCGAGTTACATCTGACGGAACTCAAACTAATAATATTGGAACAACCAATCAAAATAATGTAGGTATGGATGCCTTAAAAAATTTTAGAGGAATAAAATAAAGTAATATGAAAAGAGATTTTTGGGTTATAATATTAATAATATTTATTTTTGGGTGTTCCGTTCAAAAAGGATTAAAAAAAGAAAATATAATACCTTATAGATTTCCTTCAAATGTAGAACAACTTTTACTTAAGCAAATCGAAGAAAATCCAAAAGAGGATTATTGTCTATTAATGGAGGGAACAGAAAAAGAGACAAAAATATATCTTGTGAAAGGATATAATTTTTATCATAAAAAAACTTCTTACAGGGGTTTAATTGGTGAAAAATATTACCCTATTTCTTTTCTTCAATTTGATATTCAATATGGAGTAACTGAAAATGCTAAAAAATTATTGCAAAGAAAAATCAATAGTAAAAACTCAAGTGAGTTTCTAACTCAAAAATCTTATCCCCTTTATCACGATATGTATAAAATTGAGTTTGATAGACAAAGAAATATTATTTTTGAGGGATATGTTTATTAAATAATATGGTTCCCTCTTTGCTAGTGCGAATTTTAACTCGTAACGTAGAAGAAGAATGAGAAGCCTTGCAGAAATACAGGGCTTTTCTGTTTTTATAGGGCAGCTACATTTTTGTTGAAAAAGTCCTTGAACTTGGATTTGGTGAGCATCGTATCGATGATCCGGTAAATAGCGTTTTTGTCCTCTTCTTCGAGTTGGTCAATGAGCTTCAGGCGTTCGTTGGCAGACTTATCGATAATGGTAACTTCATCCGGTATTTTTCCGTCCATATGAATGAATAAGTAATGTAATAAACCATGCGATTTATAAATAGAAAAAATTACAAGATTAAAATGTCTGGGCTTTTTAGTTAATAATGCTTACAATTAAAGCTGAAATTGAAGAAAATTAAATTAGCAAAAAAAACTTATCTTTATAAAAATAAGTTCTTTGAAAGCCTTGTTCTCCTCCTTGTGGGAGCTAGAAGGGGCTTATGGAATATACCGCTTTTGGGGAAATAGAGGAACGAGATTCAATGAGACCTTTTTCCTAAAATAAAAAATATCGAGTTAAATGTTTGTAGAGGAGCATAAGAATTCCAATAACTCTCCCTATAAGTTTAATGCTTCGCATCCGACGACTGGAAAGCCTTGCTTTTTTCAAGCAAGGGTTGAAACGGAGAGGAATGCGCTGACAAAGAGACGGGTAACTATTATTATGGGGCAAGGTATTATGATCCTAAATGGAGTGTTTGGTTAAGTGTTGACCCGTTGGCGGAGGAGTTCCCGGGATGGAGCCCATACGCTTATGTTCACAATAATCCTTTAAGATATACTGATCCTACAGGAATGGGAGCAGAAGGAGTTACGGATGATTATTACAATGAAAAGGGTGAATATTTATATACTGATACAAGAACTTCAGATGATATTCGTATAATTTCTCAAGAAGATTTTGATAATATTAATTCTAGTTATTTTAATGAAATGGCTGATACTTCTGCATCTTACGAGAATCTAATTAACGCCCTTGATGAAAGTAGTAATATTTTATCAATTAATATTACTTCTGGACAATTGCAAGAAATGTAGAATTGTAGTAATGCAAATAGTAGTATAAGTAGTGGTGACAGAACAGAAATAAATGCACTGATAACTTTAAACATTTCTGATAAAAAAAATCCTTCAATTGAGTTGAACTATCTAGGAGATAATAATGGACTAAACACATATAGAACTCACGTTGCAGACCCAGTTGACAGTAATGGTTTATACAATGGGAATCTAGTTATAGGAAGCGCTCATACACATCCAAATAAAAAATCAGAAGGTTTTAGAACTACGGTTTTAGGACAACAGGCAGATCAGATTAATGCTACAGTAAATGGTTATCCTGTTTATCAAATTTATGGAGAAGGAAGTGGTGCAAACTTAAACAAAATAGATAGAATGGCTCCTAATAGAAGTCAAACTTCTAGTAATATAATGAATGCTTCTAATGGAAAAGCTTTAGGAAGAGATGCTCTAGAAATATATGGAAAAAAATAAAAAGTATGTCAAAAATTAGGTTGTTATTAGTGTTTATTATTTTTTTAGGATGCCAAACAAAAAATAAATCTACCAATAATGATAAAATAATTTATTGGATAAGCCAAGATGTTGATAATGAGATTCTAAAAGGAATAAATGATTTTGAAATGAAAACAATGAAAAATAGATGGAAAGGTAACACTCCCATTTTATTCTTGCAAACGTTTGATATCAATGAGTTAGGAGTAATTTTGTTGTATGAAAAAGATAGTATTTTTAATAAATTTACAGAAAAAACTAATAATTTTTATCGTATTAAGGAAAACAAAAAAAAATTCCTATTTTTTTTGATTATCAATACTATTTTGCCAACTATTTTAATGAATTAAATCTAAAACCAGGTATTGGCGGAAGAACTATAGTAATTGACTTTAAAGGTCGTATAAAAGATGTCTATAATTCTCAATGATAAATGCTTTTATTAGGACTGAGGATGATGTAAAACCTTAACTTCAAAAAAGTTCTAAAAAAGTGTATATACAAAAAGTCTATAAGTTTAATGCTTCGCATCCGACGACTGGAAAGCCTTGCTTTTTTCAAGCAAGGGTTGAAACGGAGAGGAATGCGTTGATGACGAGACGGGGAACTATTATTACGGCTCACGCTATTATAACCCAAAATGGAGTATTTGGTTAAGTGTTGACCCAATGGCGGAGAAATACCCGGGGTGGTCGCCGTATAACTATACGCTTAATAATCCTGTAAAATACATTGATCCTGATGGGAATGGTGTATGGAAACCTGATACTAAAGGTAACCTTATAGCTGAAAAAGGTGATAATACAAGGTCTTTAGCTAAATATCTGAATCAAACTCCAGAAAAAGTAGGAAGCTCTTATAACTATAATAGTAAAAATATAGGTACTAATTTTGAATTTAGCGAGGGCGACAAGGTTATCGTGGGTAATAATATGACTAGATCTATAAAAAACTCTAATGGTAAAACTCCTACAGGTCCAGATTCAAATAACCCAATAACACCTTCAAAAGATAACTATATATGTGATCATGCTTCACAAATGGCTGTAGATGAAGTAGAAATTAATCCTACAAACGCTATGGACTATAGACAATTTATGCCTGAATCCACTACAAAAGGATTTACTGAAGTAGAAAATTTTGACAATGTTGATTTTGGCAAGGGTATCGCAATAATAGGAGGACAACATGTGGTAACTAATTATGGTCAAAGTAAAGATGGAACACAATATGTTTATTCAAAAGACGGTAGATTTTATAAACCTCAAGTAAGAACGCTTCAGGAAACTATTGATATATATAATGGAAATCAAACAACTAATTTTACAATGGATGATGTCAAATATTACAAGCAAGATTAAAATGCTAAAAACTAAATTAATCATCTCTTTTGTTTTTGTAGTTGGTTTTGGTATTAGTTGTTCATCAAATAAAGAAGATGGGTATGAAATAAAGTTTTATATAGATGAAAAAGAAATATCTATTAAATCTCCTCTGTATGAATATGAGGAAGCTTTATATTTGAATTTGAATAAGAAAGATAAAGAATCACTTCAAAATGAACAAGTAGAAAAAATTGAAATTTTAATCAATGATAAATTATATAATGCTTTACCAGTTAAAATTGCATTTTCAAAAAAGATTACTTCTTCAGATTTTATTTTTCCAATAGAAAACAAAACTGGTAATATGATAATTGAGACTTTTGAAGGTAAATATTATGTTCCTCTTATTTCTGAAAAAACTTCTATTAAAAATATGATTGATGATAGTATTATTAATCCGAAACATTTAAAACTTAATAATTTTATTTCGAATTAGTTTCTTTTGGAAAAGGAATAGCTGTGATTGGAGAAGGAATTAATAAGCACGTTGTAGTCAATTACGGACAAAGTAACGACGGAACTCAATATGTTTTGAATAAAGGAGGTTATCCCTTTAAACCAGAAGTACAAACACTTCAACAAACAATAGATAATTTCAATGAAAATAGGGGAACTAATTATACAATGGACGATGTCAAATATTATCAAAAAGCTGAATAAATTTTTTATTCTTCCACTTTCTATATTAGTAATTTTTAGTAGTTGTAATAATGAAGAAAAAACTAACCATATAGACATTACATTTAAGGACTCAACAATTACAGAAGCTGAAAAATTTAAGTTTTATAAAGCTCAAAATGGTGCTTTATATCTTGATATTAATAATTTAGATGTAATTGATGAAATAAAATCTAAAATCGTTGACAAAGTAGTATTTTCAATTAATGATACTATATATAATTCAACTATAGTTAAAGAATATTTCCCAAGTAAGATAGTAAATACAAAGTTTTTTATATATAGTGATAATAAATCAGGAAAAATTATTATTGATTCGATTGAAGGAAAAGAAATGTTTTTTGTAGGTTGGAGTTCTGATATTAAAATTCCTAAAGAGTTACTCATAAATGATAATCCAAATTAATGAAAATTGAATTTCAAAGAATTACGACCCGAAGTGGAGCATTTGGTTAAGTGTTGATCCGATGGCGGAGAAATACGCTGGGTGGTCGCCTTATAATTATACTACTAATAATCCAATCAATATGATTGACCCTGATGGTAGAGATATCATACCTGTTCATGGAACATGGGCTAATATTTTGACCTAGGGAAATCTAAGTGGGATAACTAATGCTTCTAATAACTTATTTAACGATAATAATCCTGGAGTGTCTTTTCCATGGTCAGGAGATAATTGGTACGTTTTAGGATATCACATGTTAACTATTCATTTTAATATATCTTTATTGAATATATAGATGGAGATTAATCTTACAAACTATAATAATACCAAAAACTTATGAAGTTAAACAAATAGATAGCAAGAAGAAGCTTAATTTTAAAACGATCCAAAAAAATAAAACTTCAAATAAAATCTTTGATATAGAAGTTTTTTCCTAGTCAATCGACCAAAACTTAAACTTGTACTTTAATGAATTTTGTTCTAGGATCAAGCGCTCTCCATATAAAGACTTGATATTTATTAATCTTACATTAGTTTTTTTTGAGTATCGATATTAGAATAGTTGTAGGTAAAAAGAGAACTCCATTGTTTTCAAATTTATTAAGTTCTTTTATTATTTCTTGTTCTTTTTTCTTACGTTTAATTTTTTCTAGTGAATTTAATATTTTTTCTATTGAGGGATTAGATTCTTTAAAAAATAACCAAAACTCATTACTACTTCCTTTCCATTTAATATTAATTTGATACCTTTCAATAGAAATATCTATAAAATTGTATTTATTGAACAATTTTAAAAGTTCTTTTTTCTCTGAGAATAGATTAGGATTTTGTGAATCAGGATAATTGGCATTCTTATCAATAGATATCAATTTCATAATTGTAATGAATGCCAAATTATCTCCTCCCCAGGTTGTTATCACTATTTTTCCTTGTGGTTTAGAGACCCGAATAAACTCTTGAATAGTTTGATCTATATTTTTAAAGTACATTAAAGAAAAAAAACAAGTGACAACATTATAAGTTTTGTCTTTATATAATAGATGGTGTGCATCAGAAATTTTAAAAAATATGTTATCTATATTTTTTTTCAAAGCAGTATTTTTTGCTTTTTCTATATAGAGTTTGGAAATGTCACAGGCATCAAATAAACAAGTAGGGTACATTTTGGATAAAAGAATTACATTGTTTCCTGTTCCAGTAGCAATATCTAAAAACTTCTGATGTGTATGATCTCCTATTTTCTCTATCGTTTTGTAGATTGCTTGATCTACCCAAGACTCTAAATTAGCATGCCATTTTAACCAAGTATCATTGGGAGCTTTTTTTAGGATATTTTTATTAAATACACTAGCAATTTCTTTAGGGTTTAAAGTATGGATGAAATTTTTAGACATATAAGTTTATTAATAAAAGTTATCTTGTATCTATTATTGTTATTTTAGTATTTTTACCTTTTAATTCTGAACCCTTTAGTTGAATAATACCCATTGGATGTTTTGAAATATAACTAGGGCAAGGAATATAGTAAGCCCAAATAAAAGTTATTCCAATTTTGCCTACCAGCTCATCTTCATTCAACTCATGTTCCAAAACAAAACTTGATTTATTCTCAGATTTTACAGGTAATAATTTAAAAAGTATGTCTCTATTCTCAGATACCAACCAACATTCAAGTTCTAAGTTTGTATCCATTACCCATGTTATTTTCCCGATATTTTTGTTTGATAATGATTTTTGTTCTTTAGATAAATGGCAAGCTGGTAAATTAAACGGAAAATAATTTGAAGGCCATTTAAAATAACGATGCCAATAGGGATCTTTTTCTTTAACAATCATAATTTCATATTTTTAAAAGTTGATAATCGTCTGAATGAACCGAACTTACCACTTTTAGTTAATCTTAGGAAAAGATGAGATAATGCACCAGTACCATATAAAACAGAAAGATAGTAATTCTCTGATGCCCAAATATCACTAAGCCATTCGCCTGTTTCTTTTTTTCGGTCTACAATTTCTTTAGCAAAAGAAGAAGCTAGTATAAAATATTTTTCTTCGTTTAAAATTTCATAGAGGTTCAAAGAAAGATCAGCATATTCTATCAATTGGGTAGTTCTTAATTTTTTTGGAGGTTTTGTTAAAAATGTATCATAATAACTTCTAATACTTTTATTGTTTTTGTTTAATTCTAAGTATTCTAAGCCTATAATTAATTCAGCTAATTTAGCTGGTTTTTTTAAGTCAAATATTGATGTATTTTCTTGGTTTAATAGAAATTGAAGATATCCAATTCCTTTTTCAAGAGGTTGCAATTGCAATTTTATAAAGCTTTCTTCAGGAATACATTTTATTTCTTTGTTTTGCAAATTTGATAAACTAAATAGGTAATCTTTATCTACATAATTAATTAAGCTGAATAATAAACCCGGAAAGCCAGTAATAAAGTCACTAGATGAATTTTTAGTTAGTTCTCCAAAAGGTATGATGGAAATATATTTTTCAAGCGCTTTCTTAAGTTTAGTTTCTTTAATGTATCGTGTACAATATTCAAGTGCAATTATCTGTGAACCAATTCCTATATATGCCCCCACTATTAATGGTTTACTCGTTCTATGCCATTCATGAAGAAATACCCTAAATTTTTCTTTTGATTTTTCAATAATAGCTAACGTAGATTGTAAACTTCCTATCGCAAAATCTTTATAAATGGGATTATTGAAGCTTTTGTATAAATCTGTAAACAGCATACTCAATCCACAGGTTCCTGAAAAGATATCCGGTTTAAGTGCTGCTAACAAATTAGCATCCATTTCTGGGTGATAATCTATTCCTATCCAAGATTTTTCTATGGTGGTAGTAGTAATAGCTTGATCTATTATTATCTGAGCACATTCAATTGAAAATTCTTTCCAATCTTTTGATGTATATTGTTGATAATTTATTTTTTCGTATTTGATTTTAGGAAATTCATGTGTACCTCCAAAGTAATTACTGAGAATTATTTTTTTATGCTTAGAAACATCAAAATCAATTATATTTTTCAGTCTGGATTCAATTAAATTTTTTGAAGAATTTTTAAAATAATTACGAATCACTTTTTTTATGGTAGGTAAATCACAATTACCTCCTATAGCGTTAAATAGAGGAACATCTAAATTTAAAATGGATTTTATTTCATGGGTTAATACATAGGCTTTTTTAACATTAAAGCTCTCTTCGTCTTGCCAAGCTTCATTATATAATGAGAACATAAGTTTATCTCTGGCTAATCCACTAATCAATGCTTGAGAATGATAAGAATTTTTAATCAGTCTCATGTAAGCCCAAGTATCTCTATGTATATACCGTAATAGGGCCTTATTAAATTGGGAAATAATACTGTTTTTTCGTAATAATTTATCTTTTAATTGCACAAGCACAGTATTCATTTCTTCATAACCTGCTAGGAAATCTTCCATATAATCAGAGGTTTTAGCATAAACACTTCCTATTCTAGGCAAATAATCGTCTTTTTCCCATGAAATATAACCGTCTTTTGATTTTTCTAATTCAAATCCTAATTGATTGTTTGTAGTTAGATCTAATTTAAACGGACTTGAAAACTTCTTGATAGCTGTTAATGTACCTAAATCTTCAAACTTCACACCAAAACCTATGGGTGTTGGTAGAGATATAATACCAATTTTTATGACAGATTCCTCAATTTGCTCTAGGGCAATTTTTTCTGTTAGTAATAAGTTATTCTTTTCGTCTTTTTGATTTTGAATGACCATTTCTAAGTCAATAAAAACAGGTTGGCTTCCATGGGCTATTAAATTGTCTAACCAAAAATCTCTTGCTCCCAATAATTGAAACAATCGAGTAATCATTCCCAATCTTTTGTAAAAATCTTTAAACTGATTTGTAGATGTACATTCTTTATATTCAATAAATTCTTCCCATGTATATTGCTCTCTAACATCTACTTTTCGAGTTAATAATGAAAGAGAAAGGTGAGGATTTAATTTATCCAATAACTTAAAATATGTATTGGTAATACTTAAATCTTTTGGTTTATAAACAATTTTTTTTTGGCCTTCAAAAGTTAAAAGGACAACCGATCTGCCTTCACAGTGTACATCTCCAGCATCTCCAATGTATTTTACTAATAAACCCAAATCTTCCCCTTTAAAAAAATTATCAGAAAGACGTTTCTTGTCCTTAACTAGACGGCTCATAAATTCAGTAATCGAAGCTCCCCAATTAGAATAAGAAATGGCAATAAGCTTTGCAATTACTGGATAAGTTTCAATTCTAATAAGCCAAGATTCAAAAGTATTCAAATCATTTTTTTCAGAATCTTGCTGAAAAGCAGCTGTGATGTTATTTAAATAGATTTCGGAATCAATTAGAGATACAGTTAAAGCAATTAATCGTTGTTTTAGAACCATTACCATTTCACTTCCAGATGTATAAGTTATTCCAAGTTCTAATCGATCACTTTCTTTAATTACATATTTTTCTGCAAGCTTTATGAATGGGAATAAGATATTATGTGTTTCATTATCTTCTAAATGATTTTTAATTTCATACTCTTTCAAATAATAATCCTCAATATCTAGAAATAATTGTAGTAGTGTGTTTGCCCAATTAGGTAGGTTTGCTTCATCTTTTATTTTTACATCTTCATGTAAGACTTTAAAAAAATCTTCTTTAGACCAATTCATAAAAGATAACCATTCTTCAAACTTTTTTTCTGAACCTCTTGCAATGTTATTTATCCATTCTGTCTTTAATTTTTCATTTAGAAAAGTGTTATTTTCATTGCATTCTACAAATGACTCGTTTATTCTTTCTTCGAGAGAAGCAGCTTTAGCTATTACTTTTAATAGCCGTTTTCTAACAGAATAATTATTTTTAGTGTTTTTGGTTTTCGATAATAAATCCATTAGAAAATAGGGTATTAATTATTTTTTTTGAATCGATTAAGCTGATTGAGAATTCTTCAAGAGCCTTTATCTGAATATCTTTAAAACTGCATTTATTTGAATTAATAATTTTAATAATGCTTATCATACAAGGGTTTTCATTAACAAAAAATTGTTTTTTTTGATTGAATCTTCCTTGGAGAATTATTTCTTCTTCTGTAAAATGAGGTTTAATCCATGGATAAAATTGAACTAAATCATCGGGAGTCATTTCGTTATTAAAAAATCGATTTTCCCATTTAATTAAAGTGGTTTTTAGATCTTTAATATTTTCAAATTTAGCTTCATCAAAAATAATATAACCTAAAGGCCATTTATCTGTGGCTGTAGTAGGGCTAATTAATTGAATTTTTCTAGAAACCATATTCACTAAAAAACCACTAACACAGCAGATACTTCCATTGGCATAATCTTCAGAAGTACTATAATCAATGTCTTGATTATGCCAAGGTGCCGTTCTTAATTTTTCATCCTGTTCAATAAGTAGAGAGGGATCGGCTTTTGTTCGTTCTCTAAAATTACCAGAATTACCATAGGTATAATTTGCATTTTTATTTAGAGGCAAGCATTCTACTTCCGCCAATTCTTCTTCTGTAAAGTTTTTATGTACGGTACGCATAATACCTAAAGACGTAAGAGAGAATCTATTCAACCAACTTCCATGTTTGGAAGATATTTTTATAAATTCTTTTATTCTATCTATGTCTTTGTGAGCAACAGCTGTAGTGGTAGGTGGAAAAACGCCAGTTTCATTATAGAGATCGATACAGAATTTTTCATAGTCTGGATTATCAAAAGGTTCAGTTGCCCAGTACAGAAATGTAGATTTTATTGCATCTCCTAAAAAAGATTTCATGATTTGTATAAAACGAATCCATTCTTCTTGATGTGATTGATGGGAGTAAGTATTTTTGAGACTGTCAGGAGAAAGAGCGCAAAACCAACATCCAACAGAACAACCTTGAGATAATTCAACCGCTAAAGAAGAATGAATATTTGTTTTAGTAAAAAATGGTCCTAAATCATACTTTTGTCTTTTTATTTGTCGATTCCTCCAAGTTAGCATGGAAGAGTTGCTAGGAAGACAATCTTTTAAATAAAATTGTTCAACCCATTTTTGTTTACTTTGTACAATTTCCCACATTTTTTTCACAGAATCCGGGATGTCTTGGCTAGACTTTTCAAATAGATAGTGAACTTCTTCACGATCAATCCTAATATGATTTTTTTTTAAGGTATCTTCAAAATCTGATTGTAAGTTTCTCATAAACTCTGGATCTGCTGAGAAGCGCTCAAAAAATCTTTTTAACCTTGCATACTTATGCAAGGATTTGTGGAATTTATCTTTAGCAGTTATTGTATCATTCATATTATTTTATTTTTAATATGTCCTAAAATAAATTCTCCTACAGAACTTTCTTTAAGCGACATATTGTTTGATAAATTCTCGAAAATTTCTGTATTACCATTGCCTAATGCACAAGCACCAATATTCATATCTGTGGCTACTAAATACATGGTTTGATAAACGACTCCAACATGTTTAAGAATAGCGCTGTATGCCATAGATTCATATTTCCAAAAAAATCGTTCAAAATCAGCAGAAAATGTTATTAAGACAGGCGGTGCCTCTGACATTCCCGTACAAGCATTTGCATACCAAAGCATTGATTTTGTCTGTTTATTTTGATGATGTAATAAAGATAACTCGTGTTGAATTGGATTGTAATAGTAAAAACCAGGTTCTAATCCCTCACAATTAAGTATAGTTATATAAAAGTTAAGTTCATATATAGCACCCCCTGAAGGATAAGGAGCTGTGTAGGTTTCAAAAGTTACTTTTTTATTACTTTCACCTTCTATGGTATAATCTGAATGCTTGTTTAATTTCAATGTTCGGTATAAAAAGTGGCTAAGACTTCTTAAATCAAAACCATCAAACTCTCTGCTTGAATATCTCGTGTCGAGACATTTCTGTAATGTCTTTGATTTCTTAAGATCTAGTTTTAAAGGTTTTTCTAATGAAATTGTTTTTAATGTATTTCGTACTTGTTTCTTTATCTTTTTAGGAGGTCTAGTTTCTAGAAATCGGTAGGTAGCGCCACTATTATAATTATGTCTTCCATAACGACTTCTATTATGAAAAAGAAGATCGTGAAAGTTCCATAACTCCAAAGCAGAATTTTCATTTTTAGCATCTATAAATTCCAAAAATTCACCTGTTGAGAGTAAGATGTAAAAGGAAAGAATCAGTTCTTCATCCAAGGATAGTAACGTACTTATTTCTTGTATAGTTTTAAATTGCGAAAGCAAAAAAACAATTTGAATACTGTTTTTATCAATTAAGGCGATCTTTGAAGTCCCTATAGAAGATTCTAAAATGTATTCTTCATTAATTAGTCTAATAAATGAAAATTTGGATAATTTAAAGGCGGAATAAAAATTCTTCGTCCTTGAAAAATCAGTAGTTCCAGTCATATTTTCATAACGACAGAAAAGCATACCAAATTTGTATAATTTGTATTCTAAAGCTCCCAATTCTTCTAAATGTGATAAATAATATAGAAATAGGCTCAGGTCACCATAGTTTCCTTTTTTTAATACTATTAAACCCAATTCATTTTTAGAAAAGGAATTCGTATTGATTGCCAAAAGTCCTTTTTTCAATGCAAATGGTAAATCCTTTAATTTGTAATGAAAACCAATTGAGTCAAAATAAGATTGTAAAGAAACTTCACCATCATTTACTATTTCATGTTTAAAAGAAAGTTTAAAGCAATCGTTATCAATTTTTAGAGAAGAAGTAACATTATTATCTATCATAGCCAAGAAAATTATATAAACATTGAAATTGGATTTAAGTCTTTTTCTTTTAAGGGTTTCTTTAACCATCCCATTTTTACAGGTACATCATAGATTCTACCTTTTTCGTTACGCATCCAAAAATGCCTTAATCCAGGAACAAACACTTTCACAACATTTAAACCTATATCAGGACGAGTTTGATCTAATACATGTATTTCTAGACCTAATTTTTCAATTTTAGATTTGCAATATTCTATATCATCTTTTAAATCATTAAAAATGGGTAACTTAAAATCGTGTAATTTTTTAGATGGTTTGTTTATATCTGGTAGTAAATAGGGTTGATTAATTAGGTTACAATTTCTCCACCAATGTACTGTTTCTGGGTCGTCGTAATTGTATTCTCCTAGGGGTAATGTATCATCCATAGAAGGCATCATTTGGTTCAATTCAGTCAATGCTCTTCGCAGTGCAATTTTAGGATTTAAATGTGCGGCAGGTGCAAAGACGATATCTTGAAATTCAGTTCTATCATTTCTTGCTGAAATGGCAATGAAAGCTGGAATTCCTGAATCTGCAGTCAAATCTAATACCCATAAATTTCGATTTCTTGTTTTATGATATGTGATTAAATTATTAGCATATGTATCATTAAAACTATCAATATCTAATGATGGCATATTCAATCTATTGTACCACCATAAACAAACACTATCGCGTTCTATAAGTTCTAAAAAACCTTGAAGAATCGCTTCTTCTAGTGTATTTCCAGCTGCACAACCATTTGAATCTGGAGCACAAAAGAAGTCACTTTTTGCATTTTCTGGATGGTTATAATAGCAATAGGAAGTAGGAATATAAACGTAGTCATTTCTAGAGATAGACCATACAGGACTCCAGTCAATTTCAGTATCTTCGTCTAATACATTAGGAATAACGTTGAAAAAACTTTTTTTTGCGTTAATAATTTCTCTGTTTTTGTATTGATAGTCACTAAAGAGCATACATGAATTAGGATGTATAGCTTTGTCTTTTAGTTTTTTATAAGTCGATTTAATTCGAGGTTCTTCATCTCTATACACTCCGGAGTATCTTTCAATTGCTTCTCCTATAGCACTGACTTTAGCTTGTATTTCGGTACTTCCTTTTCCGCAACTACTGCTCCTTAAATTTTTTCTTAGTGAAAAAAAGTTAGTAGTTTTCAAAGCCATGTTTTGCCCAGAAATAAATACATGCTGTAATTCGTCGTTACTATCTGTTATTCTTTCTAGTTTATTTACAATTCCTGTAATGGGACTTATTAAGTGTTTAAAATTGGCATACGTTTCCTTTGCAGTTACAGATCGATGACCACCATTGGTGAATTTTTTCACTGTTGATTGTAATATTATTTTTTCAGGTAGTCTATCGTTGTTTAAATATTTTTTCTCTCCACAAGTTTTACATTGTGGTCTTTTTACAACAACATGGTGTTTAGTTTCTGAAGTTGAAAAATTGAAAGTAATTAAGTCGTTTTTAATTTTTTGTTTATCTTCTACTAATAGAAATTTTGAAATTTCCATAATCGTAAGTTGATAAATCATTCCTATAGAGGCACTTGTACTACTTTTACTTATTATAGGGGAGGAGATATAACCATTCTGTTTTAAATAGACATCTACATCTCTATTGGCTACCAAACGTTGTAATAAGCAATCATAACAAGCGGTTTCATTTTTTTTGAATATTGGTCCAACCCAAGCTTCTATACCATTGGGCTTGCATATAATAAAAGGAATGTCTTTTTCCCATAATTCTCGAGTGGTTTTTTGCAGACCATTTTGTAAATAATCGTCAGTAATTATTACTGCAAAATTTTCATTTTCTGATACAACTTTAAAATCCATTTTATCAAAGTCGTCCGAAAGCAATTTAGGGTTATGATTTCCAAAATTATAGATCTTAATTTTAGAATTAGATTTTTTTAATTTTATAGATGATTCCTTTTCAGCAAAAGAACTCCAAAAGGAAGATTCTGAGTTTGATAATATATTTTCAGCTTCAGAAATATATTTTTTAGTTTCCAGTGAAGAGAGTACATAGTGAACTTGGCTTTTGTCTACTATACCATCTAGGTTTTCTATTATTTGATTAACATCAGACTTTCCATCTAAATGCTTAACGACCTCAATTAATGATTTACTTGTTAATAATTGGTGACCAAATTCAGAGCTTAAAATTAATTTATCAGTTTCAATAACAGTTGGATGAATGTGTTGTTTAAACTTAGGTGTTTTCATGCGTTGAGATTTTGTTTAAGATGGTCATGTACGTTCGGTCTCTTGACGAATTTGTATAGTAAAAAACTTTAATATCTAATTAATGAACTTATAGTTTAACGAATGATTTATAATATATGGATTTACAATAATTAATGTAAATCCATATATAGAGGTCTAGCTACAAGAATTACTTGATGCACTTGATGCACAGCTCGCACAAGAAGGGATAGTAAAACAAGTACTTGAAGTACTTTCACAACTGGCCGATGATTTCAATGAAAGAGATTCATCCTTAATTTCCTCTGATACAGTTGGAAGTAATAAATAAATATCCGTCTTTGTTGAATTTGGAATTTGTGAATTACTTGGTGTTCCTTCAATTAAATGGATGTTAATTTCTTCTGGGAAATTTAATCCAGCATCACTCAATACTTTTTTAGGATTTGCGATGTATTCCTTTTTGAAATTTTCATCTGCTTGTGCCTTTGCAGTAACTTTAGTAATGATTTCGACAATTTGATTTTGATCCATAATATTTAAATTTTAAGTTCTATATAAAACTAGAAAGTTTATTTAAGTTATATATAAGTATAAATACCTGATTATTAAATAAGTATTTTTTAATGGATATGAGGACCATAGAATATCTAAACAGTTATAACAGTCCGTATAAGTTCAACGCTTCGCATCCGACGACTGGAAAGCCTTGCTTTTTTCAAGCAAGGGGTGAAAGGAGAGGAATGCGCTGACGAAGAAACCGGTAACTATTATCAATGATGCAGCAAATAGAAATTAATGAAAAGAAGTTTTAATTTAAGAATAGTTTTATCTGGTTTTCTATTTTCAGTTGGTTATTTAGTAACTCTTATAAATATTTATTATCAATTTAAATATCAATTATTAATAGAAAACAGGGTAGACTTGATTGCAAGACTTGGCTTTATGTCATACACGACTGGTTTTATATTTTATCCTTGCGTATTAATACCTATAGGGATTTTATCATGGAGCTTTAAAAACAAGTTCAACTCTTTTAAAGGGAACTTTTTTTCTTCTACAATTGGAGTATTAATACTCGCAGTTGCTTTTTATACTAAATTAGTAGGTAATTTAGTATTTGGGAATATTTTGAGTGTAGTATCGGGATTAGTCTTAATTATTTTATCAGTAATTTTATTCTATAAATCAACTAATAGCTAGAAAGACTAGGTAACCCTTAGTGCATTTAGTCTAAATTGATTTTCATTTTTCTTTTAAAGGAATTTTTCTGATTCTGTAAAATAACTAATGAATGAATTAATATTAATGAAGTTTTTTGTGAAAGTTATATTATTGTCATTACTTCCTTTTTTGTCTTGTGAAAATAAAAACGAAGAACAAATAGTAAGAGAGATTCAAAAATTCAATTATAAATATGCGACTACGGGCAATAAATCTTTTTTAGATAGCGCTTATGTAGTTATAGATGATAATAAGTATAGAATTAATAATTCTAATTTTGGTTTATTTTATCCAGTATATTTTGAATTAGGAAAATATGAAGAATTATTATCTTTAATAAATAATTCAGAGGATATATCTGAAAGTAAAAAAGAATTTTATATAAATATTTTACAGGCTTACATTAATTTTCAGAATAACAATAAAAGAAAAGCAAAATATTATATTGAAAAAAATATAGTCCTTATTAATGATAAGCTTTCTTCAACTCCTAAAGATTCTTTGGCCTTATTAGATTTATACAAAATGAAAGTGCATACAGATGGTATAGTTTCGGTAATTAAGGAGATAGATAGTCTAAAAGAAACAACTATTAAACCCTCGTCTGTATTTTATGATAAAATACTAATACCAGAAATACGTTCTTATTATGAAGAACTACCTCAATTTGTAAAAAGATAAGTAAAAAATAAATTTATAGCATAAAATCCCTGCAAGATCAAATTTGCAGGGGTTTACTTAGCCACCATGCTAGGTTCAGCCTCTGCTTTGTTCTTCCTCACTTGCACTGGTAAAGGTTTTTTTCTCTTTGGTGGCTTGTCCAAATTCATAACTAAAGCCCAGTTGGACCCGTCGGGTATCATTTCTACGATAAAAGCCTAAAGCCTGTTGAGGATATTCGATGTTTACCTTTGCCCGATGCGTATAAAACACATCAGCAACACTAAAAGATACTTGTGCTTTTTCTTGAAGAAATTTGTAGGTTGCCCCTAAGCTTACATCAGAACGAGGGGCAGATTGATAAAAAGCCTGCAACGAACTACTTTCATAATATCCTGAAATTTCGGCATGAAAAGCGTCAGAAAATTTAACCGATAATGAACTTTGATAGCGCCAGAAAAAACCTTCCGGTTCTTGCCGGATATCCTGATAAGACAACCGATAGCTTTGGTACACACCTATGAAGCTATGTTGCCAATCTAAAGTAGTGCTCAGCTGAACGGGTAAAATGATTTGTAAACCAATATTTTGGTAAGTTCCTAGATTTCCGAAGGTATAGCGGGTTTCGTTACTGTTTTCTAGTTGAAGGGGAACTTCAGAATAATAAGCTTCGGTATAATTATAAAAAGGAGTGAAGATATACCTATGTTTCCACGTATGGTTCCATTCTACACTATGTGTAAATTCAGGCCGCAGCAAAGGATTTCCCTGATTGGAAAACAGCGGACTCTGATAAGTGATAAACGGATTAAGACTACTATAATCGGGTCGGTTAATTCTTCGGGAATAAGCCAAGTCCATTTGGTAATTTTCATTCCATTCATACTGAAGGTAAAAAGTAGGGAACAACTGAAAATAATCATATTTGTTAACTTGCTCCAAGGTAGGGGAGATACCTTTCGTGTCGGTATATTCGGCTCGTATTCCTGCTTTTAATTGCCACTTTTCACTGAGTTTTGTTTGAAAAGAAAGATAGGCGGCTGCATTTTGTTCACGGTAGGTAAAATCATTAGTTAAACCCGTATCTATTTCCCAAGTTGAATCTTCATAATTTTCAAAAACAAAAGAATTGATGGCTTTGGTAAACGTATATTTAAGTCCGGTTTCCCAAGTACTCTTGGAGTAAGGAAGTAGAAAGTCAAGTTTTATCGCTTTAATGCTAGAAGTATTGTCAAAATCGCTACGTAGTTGTTCCTGTAAAGTTTCCTGCAAATCGCTATCAAAAGTATTTAAAAATGCTTGTTGATCTTGCAATCCAAAACCCGCCCAGCTTCCATTAATCATGAATTTCTTCCCGAGGGTGTCCAGTTGGTATTCATAATAAAGATCATTACTGTAATTAACATAAACGCGTTTTTCTAAGGTAGTGGTATTTATTTCCTGTAGGATTGCACCATTTTCCTGCACTTGAAAAGTTTGGTTGTTTCCCGGACGGTTTCCTTGCTGAACTAAAATTCTTGACGCTAAACTCAAGGAAGAATTTTTATTGAGTTCCCAGTCCAACTGACTTCGAATATGTTGATAAAAGGTATGGCGTCGTTCTTTGTTAAAAGATCGGTAGTGTTGCCGATTTTCTGGTGGACCAAACCGGTTGTATTGAGCTATATTTTCAAAAGAATTTATTTTACCGCTGTTATAATTAATATGGGTAGTTAATTTATCCATCTGGTATTGTAAACCTACATTAGCTTTGACCCGGGAATACTTGCCTTGCTCATAGTGAATACCGGTACGCAATTTCCAAGCCTCTTTTTTCGCTTTTTTAGTAATGATATTGAGGTATCCGGCATTACCTTCTGCTTCATAATTAGAGGGAGGTGTTGTAAGCAGTTCTATGTTAACGATTTCATCAGCACTAAGACTTGATAGAAAATCTTGGAGTTCCTGTCCGCTTAAATATTGCAACCTACCATTCAGTAGAAGTCGTACTCCCGATTTTCCAAGCATTTGCAATTCACCATTTCCCGTGGTATAAATACCCGGCGAATGTTGGAGCAGTTCTAAAGCAGATTTTCCTACAAAAGCAGGTTGGTTTTCTACATTAATCACCAAACGGTCTAATTTCTTTTCTAGCAAAGGCTTCTTGGCAGTGATCACCACTTCCGATAGATTTTCCTGTTTGGGGACTAAGCTCAGCTTTAATTCTTCTGAAGAAGCAATGAGCCTTAAGGTATCGCTATAAGGCTGGTACGCCAAATGATATAGCGCTAGGCGATATTTTCCTGCGGAAGCATATAACTTGAATTTCCCTAAAGAATCAGTTACTGTATAGGTTTGTATTTCATCCTTTAGGTTTTTTAGAATCACATCGGCTTGCACTATAGGATGGCCTTGAGGGTCGTTAACACTACCTGTGATGGAGAATTCTTGTGAATGCGAGGCAAAACACATGAACAAGTTGATAAAAGCTACTATTCCAATTTTCATAAATTCATTTATTTAGGCTACAAAGTTGAAACAACTTTTCCCCGATATGGGTTAATCCTAGGTTAACGCAGGGTTAATGCAGGGGTGGCTATAAAGTTGACAGGTAAATAGAGTGTTCTTGTTTTTTAGAAAAGCTTACTATAGTTAGAAAACATGATTTTAGTAGGTTAACGATGGGTTAACGCAAAGGAATTTAAGAGGAGTAAACCCAAAGTGTAGTATTTTTGAAACAAGAATAATCCGTATGAAACCTAAAATAACTTGGCTTGTCTTTATTTCTATCATCGCTTTTATAGCGCTGTCCGGGATTCAGGGATATCTTATTTATAATACCTATACCTTAAAGAGCAATGCCTTTATTGAAAATACCCGGAGCAAAATCCTATCTATAGATTATGATCAGGAGTTAGATTCGATTGTCGACACTTGGCAAGAAGACTTGAAAAATCAGATTGCCGACTATAAAAATAAGCGTACCACTCAAAAAGAGATGCTTGATTGGTTACAGCAAAAGGCAGATAGCCTTAATAAAGATTATTACCGTATTTATCAGGAGCAATTGACCGGTAAAAAACTAGGCTATTCTGTAAATTACAAAAAGAATATAGTAAGTGTGGTCATTTTTGATAACACAAACGATACTATTTTTCCCATAGGAGAAAAAGAAACCTTTAAGCTTTTTGGAAATGATTTTCCCAATTCAAAAGCAAACTCCGTGAGTGTTACCAGAACCTTTTCGCAATACGATTATATAGATCAAACCAAAGGAGACATCACCACACAGCATTATAATTTGGAGATCAAATTTAAAGACTTAATGTATATTGAAGATAAGAACAATATCGTTTTTAAACAGATGCTGGGATTGTTAATTGGTTCACTGTTTCTATTTCTAGTGATGTTGGGGCTGTTTTATTACTCTCTAAAGAGTTTAATTACACAGAAAAAGCTAAGTACAGTAAAAACCGATTTTATCAATAACATCACCCATGAGCTAAAGACTCCTTTAGCCACGTTAGGGATTGCTACAAAGAGCTTAAAAAACCAACAGATTTTGAATAAGCCGGAAGCTTTAGAAAATTCCCTTGCCATTATAGAACGTCAAAACGAGCGTATTCAAAAATTGATAGATCAGGTGATGACCAATAGCCTTACTGCTGAACATTTAAACCTGAAGCTTCAATCATTGGAAATAATATCTTTTCTAAAACAACTTTCTGAAGATTTTAGAATAAGCGTAACCGATAAGCAGTTGAGTTTAGAAGCTTCATTTCAGCAAGAACCGGTGTATGTAGCCATAGACAAATTTTATTTTTCAACAGCCATCCTTAATGTGTTGGACAATGCGGTAAAATATAGTAAAGGAGAAGTTGATATAAGCCTAAGTACATCAACCGATAAAGGATTTTTTATACTAAAAATAAAAGATCAGGGAATAGGGATCCCCAAAGCGGCACAGCATTATTTATTTGATAAATTTTATCGGGTTTCCCAAGGTAACTTGCAAAGCAATCAGGGGTTGGGACTGGGGCTTTATTACACGCAACAAATTATCCTCGCGCACGGGGGAGTGCTAAAAGTAGAAAGTGAAAAAGGAAAGGGAAGCACATTTATCATTAAAATACCCATGGAACGATGAGCAACATCCATATATTATTAGTAGAAGACGATTACGATTTCGGAAGCATTTTAAAGCAGTACCTCGAAGTGCACGACTATCAAGTGACTTGGGTAACCCGTGCGCAAGAAGCCCTAAGTGTGCTAAAGCAGAGTGAGAAAATGCCTGTTTCTATAGCTGTACTTGATGTGATGATGCCCGAGATGGATGGGTTTCAGCTAGCTGAAAAAATACTTTTGGACTCTCCGGAAATTCCTTTTGTTTTCTTAACGGCAAGAAAATTAAAGGAAGATAAACTCAAAGGCCTACGTTTAGGTGCCGATGACTATATCGTCAAACCTTTTGATGCCGATATCTTAGTCCTTAAACTCCGTAATATTTTAAAACGATCGCAAAAGCAGGTTTCTGCTGAGGTTCATGAAAAAATTCTTTTGGGATCCTATCAGCTTGATCTTAAAAATTACTACTTGGAGCGTAACGGGAAAATTCAGAAAATCACCGAAAAGGAAGCAGCTTTAATGAGTTATCTTTTTCGGCATAAAAACCGGTTACTCAAACGGGAACAGATTTTACAGGACCTTTGGGGGAATGATGATTTTTTTTCCGGAAGAAGCATGGATGTTTTCCTTAGTCGTTTACGCAAGTATTTTAAACACGAAACCCGGATTAGGATTGAGAGCACCCGGGGAATAGGAATCACCTTTTATTTAGACGAATAATTTATCAATTTTAAATCATGAAAAATATGAAAACAATCATTTTAATTAGCGTATGGCTTAGTTGTTCTATGTATATTCAAGCACAACAAACGCCCGTTCCGCCAACGAACACAAGTACCACCTCAAGTTCTTCCAGCAGTTATAGCCACAATGTGCAGAAGGATGATCAAGAAAATTCCAACCTTTCTATTGCGGTAAGTGATTCAGAAGACAGTTATAAGTTTAGAGCCAGTTATTCAGAAAATTTTGATGCACAGGTCAAGGAAATCTTGGTTAACCGCTTCGGAAAAGAAAATATTAGCAAGCGGGACTCTTGGTTCTCTTGGATATTTTCTCCAGAAAATAAAGAGGTATATGAGATCGAACTTTCTTCTGGAAAAGTAAGAATGAAATTAGATAAAACCCAAGCAGATCAGCAACTTCAAAAGAAATTTAAACGAACAGGGGAGGTTCTAAAAGAATTACTATCCGGAAAAGAAGTTAACCGAAAACAACTAGCTTTAGAACGTAAAAGCTTACGATTGCAGCGTGAAGCAGAGCGCATGAAAAGTGAGGCACAGCGGTTAAAACGGGAAGAACAGCGCAAGGATCGGTTAAAACAAAGAAATGAGGTGGCTGAATTGCGTAAAGGAGCAGAAGAGTTACAAAAACAGGTAGATAGTTTACAGCAGGAAATAGAAAAACTCCGTAAAAATTAAATTTTCAAGTTTTATTTGCTGTTGGGTTAAAGCCTTTTGTAGAATAATTATATTTTTGCTGACAAGAGTTAAAAATAATAATTTAAAAAAACTATTCTTATGAAAGAATTAATGGAAAACATTAAAAGTACTTATGAATCTTTTGAAAGCGATGCCAATGCTCAATTAGAAAGTGGTAACAAGGCAGCTGGAACCAGAGCTAGAAAATCATCTTTAGCTTTAGAAAAGCTTTTAAAAGAATTCCGTAAGGTATCCATTGCAGAATCAAAGAAATAATTAGATTACCCCTCGTTAGAGGGGTTTTTTATTGCTGTTTTTTAAAATGCTCTATGGAAATCATTCGGACTGACTGGTTATGAGTGTCGTTGAAATTGAAGTCGAAGTTGAAGTTGAACTCGAAAAATACTCCCAACTTCCTCTTAAAACCTGAACTCACCAACTCAAAAACTCATCCACTAAACAACTTCTCGATACCATTTCACTATTGCTATTGCTCTGCTGAAATCATTATAACTGAATGGTTATGAGTTTCTTTGAAATAGAAATTGAAGTCGAAGTTGAACTCGAAAATATCTGCTCACCGAATACTGAATACTACCAACTAAAAACCGCTACTTACTCGTCACAAAAATATCCTCTTCTTTTAAATCTTCAATAAACTGTTTAGAAAAAAGGCGTAAGCCTTCCTGTACTAAATAATCAGAATCGAAAGCTTGCTTAATATCCACATTTAATTTCCATATTAAATCCTCTTCCTTATTCTGTTCGCAAATACAATATAAATTAGAGGCCACGCGATGGATATAGTAGTCTTTAAAACCTTCTTCTTCAGAATATAAATCTTTATTTTTCATGATATCTTCCTTAAAGCTTCCAAAAAACTCATTGTAGTAGCGTACGATTGCACTTTTAGAATCTTTTCCTTCTTGCCCCACGATTTTAGTTATTAATACAGAATCAAAATTTTCTTGCTCTAGGTGCTGAATATGCGGAAGCCAGTCTTCCATAGTCTGAGGTAAAGTATCCATTTCTTCACCAAAAAAGGCTAAACTACCTTGGGCTGAAATTCCGTTTTGTTCTAAAGTTTCCGAAAGTTTATCTTCAACACGTTTTCTAAAATCGGTATTTGGGGTCATCGCTAATACCAATACCTTATGTAATTTAAGTCCCTCGGTATCCGGTTTTCTCCAGTTGCTTACAACTTTCGTACTCGAACAAGAGGTGATGATAAAAAACAATAAGGAGAGTCCTATAAAAGAGAGTGGTCGATATCTATGCATAGCTATATAAAGTTGAATTGATGAGTTTTCTCCCAAAGTTAATCAATAAGCCTAAGAGGAACTGCTAAAATAATTCTAATTCTCTTTTGCAATACTTCCCATAAGATTCAGCGTAGACTTTTAAAAATAAGATTAGGAGCGCAAAGGGAGTTAGTTCTTGAGTTATTAAGTTCTTGAGAGGAGAGAGGGGAGATAGCTATGAAGTTGAATTTTAACTCAATAAATTCTGCTTACTGAACACTGTCAACTCAACAACTCATCCACTCAACTCCTTCTCGATACAATTTTAGTCTCTCTACCGATCGTCTAAAACCACTCGAAGTGACTGGTATAACTGTCGTTAAACTCGAAATTGAAGTCGAAATTGAACTTGAAAACGTATTGGATAGAAACGGCCTATCGAGGAAAGAATTGAAGTTGAAATGGAAGTTGAAGTTGAAGTCGAAAATTACTGCTAACTAAAAATACCTGTTCCTTCATAGTATTCTCCAGCAAGGGCTTGTTATCTTTGCCAAAAATAATTTATGTCAACATCATTTTCAGGCTTAGGAATTCAAGAGGAAATTCAACAGGCGTTAGCCGAATTAAAGATCGATCAACCTACGCTTATTCAGCAAAAAGCCATTTCACTTATCCTACAGCAGCAAAAAGATTTGGTGGTGTTGGCCCAAACGGGAACCGGAAAAACAGCAGCTTTTGGATTACCGCTCTTGCAATTGGTGAATTCCAAACATTCGCATATTCAAGCGGTGGTGTTAGCCCCTACACGAGAATTGGGGCAACAAATCCTAAGCATGATAAAGTCATTCGCTACCCAACTTCCCGAATTAAAAATCACAGGTGTTTTTGGGGGTACGCCGGTGAAAGCGCAGGTAGAAGACTTACAACAAGTACCGCATATTTTGGTCGCTACGCCGGGAAGGTTATTAGATCTCCTCGAACGCAAGGCCTTAAGCTTAGCTCAGCTTTCGTATTTGGTGTTAGATGAAGCCGATGAAATGCTGAGCGCTTTAAAAGAAGAAGTAGAGCTTGTGTTTAAAGCTACTCCCAAAACACGTAGAACTTTATTGTTTACGGCTACCTTACCCGGAACCATTAAGCAATTGGCTCAAAATTATATGGGCAAGAAGGTCGTATATGTAGAAGCCGATATGCAAACCAGCGGTCATCAAGGGATTCAGCACCAATATGTGGTGGTAGAACCCATTGAAAAACTAGAAGTATTACTTCACTTTCTCAACACGAGGGAAGGAGAACGCGGAATTATTTTTTGTAAAACCAAAGCAGCGGTCAATAAACTGTCCAAAAAATTAGCCATCAATAAATTTTCTTCCGGAGCTATTCATGGAAGTTTAACCCAAGGCATTCGTGATCGTATTATGGGACAATTTAGAGAAGGACATATTCAAATTTTGGTGGCTACCGACTTAGCTGCACGGGGGATTGATGTAAAGGATATTGCCTACGTGGTGAATTACCATTTACCCGATACCTTTGATACCTATGTTCACCGAAGCGGAAGAACGGCCAGAGCAGGAGCAGAGGGCTTTTCCTTAAGCATTTTACAGGAAGAAGAAGTGCAGGAACTCAGCGATTTTGAAGAAGCCTTGGGCATTCAGTTTCAATCTTACCAAAAGGCAGATGCGCAAAGTATAGAAGACAACAATACCCTATTATGGGCGAAGAAGGTATTTAAAACCAAACCCAATCGCGAAGTTTCAGAAGAATTAAAAACCAAGGTGAAGACGATATTTCATCACTTGACTAAAGAAGAACTGATCGAAAAATCTTTGGCCTATTACTTAACACAAAAAACTTCCAATTCTGCTTACGAGAATTCTAAAAAGGATAAAAAACAATAATTTTTATGGCAAATACTATTAAAAACCAGGAGGATATTTTAGCGAAATTAAATATTCAGGTTTTAAATCCTATGCAGGAAGAAGCAATTTCTGTTATTGAACATAAAAAAAATATTGTTTTACTGTCTCCTACAGGAACTGGAAAAACGCTGGCATTTTTATTACCACTTTTAGAAACCTTAGCTAATGCTAATGAAGAAATTCAAGCTTTAATCATTGTACCCTCTAGAGAGTTGGCTATTCAAATCGAGCAAGTACTACGCGCTATGGGATCGGGTTATAAAGTGAATGCGGTCTATGGTGGCAGACCTATAAGCAAAGATAAGATTGAATTAAAACACACTCCTGCTATTCTCATAGGAACGCCGGGAAGAATTTTAGATCATTTCAATAAAGACCGCTTCTCAAAAACAAGCATTAAAACACTTATATTAGATGAGTTTGATAAGTCTTTGGAAAATGGTTTTGAAGAAGAAATGAAAGGAATTATCAATCAATTGCCTAGTTTAAATAAACGTATTTTAACTTCTGCCACTCAAGGGGTTAGCATTCCTAAATTTGTACAGTTAGATCAACCTCACATCATCAACTATCTAAACGAAAAAACAGTTTCGAAGTTGGTGCTTCAAACGGTGGTTTCTCCAGATAAAAGTAAATTAAAAACCTTATTAAATTTATTAGCATATATTGGTGCTGAACCTGGAATAGTTTTCTGTAACTTAAAAGAAAGCATTGCTGGAGTGAGTTCATTTTTGGAACGCAACCACATAAGCCATGTTTGCTTTTCAGGTGGAATGGAGCAAAAAGATCGAGAACGTGCTTTAATTAAATTTAGAAATGGAACCTGCCAACTATTAGTAGCTACAGATTTAGCGGCGAGAGGAATAGATATTCCAGAAATGAAGTACATTATTCATTATGAATTGCCACGACACGAAGAAGAATTTATTCACCGAAATGGAAGAACAGCTAGGGTTAATGCCAAAGGTACTGCTTACATTTTACAAGGGAAAGATGAATCGCTACCTGAATTTATTAAAGGAGCCAAAACAATCTCCATAGCGAAAAAAGCAGTGACCAAACCGCAGTACTGGGAAACCTTATTTATTTCTGGCGGAAGAAAAGATAAAATATCTAAAGGTGATATTGCGGGTTTATTCTTCAAACAAGGCGGACTTCATAAAGACCAATTAGGGGTGATCGAGTTGAAACAAGACTGTGCCTTTGTAGCCGTACCCTTAAGTATTGCAGATGAGT
This sequence comes from Mesonia oceanica, assembly GCF_902499555.1. Classification (GTDB taxonomy): domain Bacteria; phylum Bacteroidota; class Bacteroidia; order Flavobacteriales; family Flavobacteriaceae; genus Mesonia; species Mesonia oceanica. The sequence continues at coordinate 390,645 of NZ_CABVMM010000002.1, read as the reverse complement.
TAGTAGAAAAACTGAGTAATTCTAGGTTAAAGAAAAAGAAAGTTAGAATTTCGGTACTGTAGCGCGTTCATTTGAGGTTGAATTCAATGATTTTCCTTTTTTAAATAAAAGTAGGCTTGCTTTGGTTTTTAACCTCCATCTATATAGAAAATAAGCGTAAAATATAGCTTATGACCCCTACTTTTTTTTCACGTTATTGATCAGAAGAATAGGCTATTTTTAAGCAATCCCAGAATTTGCCATTCCATATGCTATACTCAGGTAGTGGGATATAGCTGTAGAAGCGGAGTTTAATTGAATCAACTTATCCCTATAAAATATTCTAATTTAGAAAAGAAATAAAACTATATTCGCACCAAAAAATAACTTATGCAAGTGAATAGGGAAGAGGAAGGAGTGGTGAGCCAGTCAGAAATTGACCAGTGCATAAAGATACTTGAAAACCTAAACAATCATACCGACCAGATTTTTGAAATTCCGAAGTCAAAAAGGACTGCTTTGATTAAAGCCGCCGGACAATTATCTAGGCCCAGCCGAGAAGAGTTTTCACGTAGAAAAAAAGATGCTAAAAAAGCGGCTAAACGCAAACAAGCTGCTCGCGATAAAAGTGCTCGTAAAGAAACGGGAATTAGAAGCGCACGAGAAGCACACGTGTTTGTAGCTCCAAAATTACTGGCTGCTGCAGATCTTGAAAGTAAGGAGCGTCTTGAATTAGAAACCCCCCGAAATTGTTACGTTTGTAAAACCTTATTCACCAAATTGCATCATTTTTATGATACGATGTGTACGGAATGTGGCGATTTTAACTATGCTAAACGTTTCCAGACCGCGGAGGTCGACGGACAAGTTGCCGTGATTACCGGTTCTCGTTTAAAAATCGGGTACCACATTACCTTAATGTTATTAAGAGGAGGAGCAACAGTGATCGCAACTACTCGTTTTCCGGTAGATTCTGCGCTTCGTTTTTCTAAAGAAGAAGATTTCCATCAATGGAAAGACAGATTACATATTCACGGATTGGATTTAAGACATATCCCAAGTGTGGAAATTTTCTGTAATTATATCGAACAAAAATATGATCGCTTAGATATTTTAATCAATAATGCGGCACAAACCGTAAGAAGACCTGCTGGATTTTATGCGCATTTAATGTATAACGAAGAACAGCCGCTAGAAAATTTTCCTAAAAGTGTTCAAGATTTATTAGCAGATCATTCCGATTGTTTAACTGAATTAAAATCTTTTCCAACAGGAGCTTCTCCAAATAAAAATATGCCAGTAACTTGGCACGGACCTGAACCGGGAATTGGACTGAGGGCTTCGGCAAAGCTGTCTCAAATTCCGTATAGTTTCGATAATTCATTAGTGGCGCAAGAAGTTTTTCCGGAAGGAGAATTAGATGCCGATTTACAACAAGTAGATTTAAGAAAAACCAACTCTTGGCGTTTAAAATTAGGAGCCATTGAAACTACTGAAATGATTGAAGTTCAACTGGTAAATTCGGTGGCTCCTTTTGTACTGTGTAATCGTTTAGCAGAGTTGATGAAGAAAGAAAACACCGGTCAAAAACACATCATTAATGTGACCGCAATGGAAGGGAAGTTTCATCGTTTCTTTAAAGAATCGAGACATCCGCACACCAATATGGCCAAAGCTGCTTTAAATATGTTGACCCATACTGCCGCTGGAGATTTGGCAAAAGATGGAATTTATATGAATGCTGTTGATACAGGTTGGGTAACCGATGAAGATCCAGCAGAACTGGCTAAAAGAAAGCAAGAATTACACGATTTTCAGCCTCCACTAGATATTGTAGATGGCGCTGCTCGAGTATTGGATCCGTTGTTTGATGGAATTAATACTGGGAAACATTGGTGCGGTAAATTTTTAAAAGATTACAGACCTATAGATTGGTAAATGATGAACGAAACACAACCTAACAATCCACTACACGGTGTGAAACTTGCCGATATGCTCAACTATTTAGAAGATGAGTATGGCTGGGAGGGTTTGGCAGAACGTATTAACATCAATTGCTTTAAGTCTAATCCTTCCGTAAAATCTAGCCTTAAGTTTTTACGGAGAACCGATTGGGCAAGGACTAAAGTAGAAGAACTCTATTTAAAAACCATCCAGCGATAAGTAGGTTGTAGCGCTTGTGGAGAGGCTAAAATATACTCGTTAGAAATAGCATACTGATTTTGTGAATGCTATGGAAATAAGACTTACTTTCGCGCCTTGATTTAAAATAAAGATATGAAGCGCATCAATGAATATAAAAAGCTGTTTGGAGTTGAACAAGAGATAGAACTCAAAGCTTTAAAAAAGAGTTACCGTAATTTGGTAAAAGAATGGCATCCTGATAAATTTCAGCAAGGCGATGCACAACAAGCTGAAGCAGAAATTCAAAGCCGTAAGATTATTGATGGGTATCACTTTTTAGTAAGTATTGCTCCCGAAACCAAAGCCGCCAATTTACCCGAATATACCGCCGCCATGGAATCGGGTATTGCCGATTATCATCATAAAGGCTTAGTGTTAGAAATGACTTATTTGGATGGTTCTACCTACGAATTTTTTGGGGTGACCAAACCGATCTATCTAAAGATGATTCAAAGCAATAAATTAAACCGTTTTGCAAAACGTTCCATTTATCCGAATTATTTATACCGGAAATCTAAACGTACGCAGGAACAAGAATAAAAATTGGAGTTCAGTTTGATAAAACTGAACAAGCTCTAAGATCATGACAACCCCTCGAAGTTTATTCAGGGGTTTTTTAGTAGAACGATGGGAGGGTTTATTTAAAAACTATGCCGCTGTTCTTGAGTAGAAGAAGCTTGCAACAGTTCGTGAAAAGCCTTTATCGAATTAAAATCTTTGGTAATCGCCTCGTCAATAGCGAGTCCAGAAATTCCGGTGGCTAAAATCGCCTTTACGTCTTCCAACTGAATTTCACCCATAGCGAATAGCGGAGTCGCTGTCGATAAAGCTTCTAGAATCAACGTATAGCCTTCGAGGGCTAAAGGTTTTAACAGACTATCAGGATTCGTATTTTTAAACGGACCTAAATACAAATAATCCAATTCTTTGGTGAGTAACTTTTCGGCTTCAGCGAGGTGATGTGCCGTAGCCCCCATGAATTGCCAAGAATATAAATGTTTTCTTACCGAACTTGGGCTGGCGATGCTATGTGCTAAATGAACGCCATCCGCTTTAATTTGTTGGGCAATTTTATAATGATCCTGTAGCACAAGCCGCGTTTGAAAATGTGCCGTCATCTCCCGAGCTTCTTCCGCATACTTCAGTACTTTTTTGTCGCTTAAGCCGTTCAAGCGCAATTGTACCCATTCCGCTCCCGAAGTACAAGCTTTTTGTACGTGGTCCAGGTGTTCCTGCGGAGAATTTCCCTGCGTTAAATAATGTAATTTAGCAATCATACGAACAAGCAATTTATAAGTTTACCAAGCTTTTAAAGCTTTAGGAAAGACTAATTTTTTTAGAATATTCCATAAAATAATTGTCATAACGCTTTAATTTAGCATTCATTTCTTCCGCATAAATTACATATTGACACTTCATCAGGCTTTGGGTAACCGATAATAAGGCGGCGTAAGCCGACTGCTGACTTAAAAAATCGGCATCATCAATGCTAAAGATTTTTAATTGTGCCGTATGCACTCCGTTCAGTAAAAATAACTTATTTAAATTCTTAGGGGTCGAAATAAGAATATCTACACCCTCTAAGATTTCCGACTTCTGTAAATCGATATGCATTTTTTCGTAAGCTACATAAGTGCGTAGGGAAGTATGCCGCGTATAGACCGTAAACCGATCCTGCATTTCTAGGGCTTTTTCTTTATTTTCTACCAAAACAATCGCTCGCGGAGCCTCACCAACCGCTTCACATTTTAACTTCTGTAAAGTGGTTAATATAAGCGTGGTGGTTTTTCCCGCATCCTTAGGCCCAATACAATACACATTCATTCCGCTTTTAATCACCGGAATACTTTTGCGTTGCAGTGGAGTAGGAGTCTCCATTTCTAGCTGAGCTAGTTTTTCTTTTAGTTCGGGGTGTAATTTTTTAAAAGGCATTTCGCAAAGGTAGTCATTTCTATAGCGGTTTCTATCATGGGAAGGAGTGAAATGTGGAGCGGAATAGTGAACCAATACCCATTGAAATTATGTATATTTAAAGCGTCATGCAGTAAGAAATTAAAAATTAGTCAGTTCGAGTGATTTTGTGCAGTGAAACGAAAGAAAATTGTATCGAGAACCGAATTTAACTTTAAAGTCTTATGCTCAATACAAAATATAAACCCTTCTTCAATCGAAATAATGCTAACAAAGCATATCCTTTTTGTTTGCTCAGCGAATAAAGATCGTTCCCGAACCGCTGAAGACTATTTTAGTCAGCACTATCCCGATATATGTTTTGATTCGGCTGGCACCAATGCAAAAATTTGTCGGCAGTTGGGTACTACGTATATCACTGAAAACCAATTAGCCGTAGCAGATCAAGTATTAGTCATGGAAAACAAACACCGACAAGCGCTTCTCCAAACCTTTGGAACGACCTATGCTCATAAAATAAGCGTACTTCATATTCGGGATATTTATCCCTATGGAGCTAAAGCACTAATAGACGTGTTAAGGGAAAGGGTTAGTTTTTGAGATTATTTATTGTTTCCAAAGAGATTTTTAAAGTTGCTTTTTTCTCCAAATTTAATAGATCGCTTTTTTAGAGTTGAAAGTGAGAGGGTAAGCATAATGTGTTTGGAACTATATTATATCGTAAACTTATCTTTTTTAGTAACAAACCCTTTTTCTTTAGCATAAAAAACTATTGTTCCTAGTGATATAGAAGATGACATTTCTAAATTTCTATGGTTATAACAATACTTAAGTATGTTTTTGCTTTCAAGTTCGTTATGCTTTTCTTTATCTAATTCACATAAACTTAAAAAATATTTTTCACCTAAATCATAACTAAAAGTACTTGCAATAGCTAAAGCTACTCTTAACCACTCATCAAAAGAACTTGTTATTGATAATTCTTTTCTTTTTAAATATTTAATTATAAGATTAATTATTTTTCTATGTTCAGATTTATTTAAACCTTCAGTAGCATAAGCACTTTTGTTAAGAGATTTACTAAAAGCTATTTTTTTTGATTTAGATGCTTCAATCTCTTCTTCAATTAATTTATCATCGTAAATTTCAGAATTTGTATTTAGATATAAATCTTTGTCCCAAGAAACAAAACATAATCTTGTTATATCGCTTCCACTATTGTCTAACTCAATATTATATTCTGTTTTGAAATATTTTTTGAGCGAATTAAAGCTTGATTTATGCTCTTTAGGACTACTATCAATTCTTACTAAAGCCTTTAATCCTTCATTTGATGGAGACAACCAAACTGAATAAATGTATTTGTCTTTAATTAGTTGATTTTTTAAAACATTAATATTAGATGAATTAATATGGTCAATGTCCAAGATCATAATATTATTATAACTATCTAAATTTTCTAGTTTTCTACCGTTTTTAAATGTTCCGCAAAAAGTAACTATCGGTAGTTTTATTTTTAGAGTTTTATAAGAATCATAATCTTTTTTATTAGTGAAAAATCTACACTTTTCTATAAGGTTTTGATATTTTCCTTCTTTTATATCATTAAGTTCATCTAGTAAATTTGATTGAACTATAGATTTAGTATAGATATTTTGAAATCTAGAAACTTTCATCTCAATTTATAATTTTAAACTATAAATATAGTATATTTGGATTAAGGCGTAGGCAAGAGTGAAGTTTACTTCATTATGTTGAACAGGTATAAGAATTTATTCTTTAGGTGTTAGTAGCATTAACTATTTTAGTTATAACCGAAATCACTGAAACAATTTACGAGCCTAATAATCCTGATGCTTATGGTTTCTGCTGTATTTGTATATCAGAGCAGCAATGTATCTCAATCAAATTAATTTCTACGCTCTACGCCTTATTTTATTTTACGTCCTATTTTAAAATGAAAGAGTTAGAAGATTATTATACAGATACATCGATAGTTAAAATACTTTGTAAGCATAGAGCCGGGATATCTCATAAAAGACATAAAAAACATATGTCTAGAGATATTAGCTTTCATAATAGAACTAATAAAATAAAAATATCTCCAAAAGACCTAGATTTTCTCACTATTCAATCTTTGTTTCCAACACGCAGAAATTGGAAAAAACTAAATCAAAAAGAAAGACTTGATCCAAATAGATTAACAAATAGCCTAGAACGAAATCAAATGAGGCTTTGGAAATCTTATAAACTTGAAAAATATTTAGTTGATTTTAAAGGAAAAACACCTGAAGATTGGTACAATAAATTATTATTATTTTGTGATAATATCAGAAAAAAGGTAGATAATATCTCTAATGGTAGATACATAATTCAAAAACCACAAATATTTCCTTTACCAAAATCAAATAAAAATGATGTATATATATATCGTCCAATTGCAAAATTCACTTTAGAGGATAAAATTATTACATCATTGTTTTCAAGATATTTAACGATAAACTTTGATAGTTTATTTTTAGATTGTTCTTATGCTTTTAGGTCTAGAAAAAATGGTGTTGTTCCTAATCATCACGATTCAATTATTGAAATATTAAAGTATAGAAAGAAACACAAAAAGGTTTGGGTTTCTGAATGTGATATTCAAAAGTTTTTTGATACAGTTCAGCATAAGCATTTAATTAAAATTTTTAATGAAACAATAAAAGAATTATCAGTTAAAGGAATTAAAATATCTAACACCGCAATTAAGTTATTTAATTTGTTTTTAGATTCCTATTCTTTTAATGTAGATGTTCTAACCAAAAATAATAATCCTAAATATTTTAAAGATAACGGAGTTCCTGTTGGTGAATTTGGTTGGGTGAAAAATGAATTGGAATCTAATTATTCAGAAACATATATTGATGATTATAAAATAGGTGTTCCGCAGGGAAATGCAGTTTCCTGTTTTATAGCAAACCTTATATTAAACAAGATTGATAGATCTGTAATAAAAGTAAATAAAGATATTTTATATGTAAGATATTGTGATGATATGGTTTTATCTCATAAAGATTATAGTGTATGTAAAAATGCTTTAGAGGTTTATAAAAAAGGAATTAGGGATAATTACCTACTTTATCATGAACCAAAAAGTTTTAAAAATTATAAGGATTCTGCTAATGAATTTTGGAAAGTTAAATCAAAGGAACCTTATTTTTGGGGAAATAAGTATGTAAATGAGAGAAATATACCTTGGCTATCTTTTGTAGGTTACCAAATAAATTATAAAGGAGAATTAAGGGTTAGGAAAAGCTCTATAAAAAAAGAAATTAGTAAACAGATTAGTGAAACACAAAAAATCTTAATATCTCTTGGCCTTGATGAAAACAGAAAATTACCATATATAGATAAATATTCAAGAAAAACCATTAATCAAATTGTATTCAGTTTACATCAAAGATTAATCTCGATGTCTGTAGGAAGAATTACAATTTATAATTATAATAAGAAAAATCTTAATCAAGGATTATGTTGGACTAACGGTTTTCATTTATTAAGCGAAAATGAAATTGCTTTAAAACAATTAAAAGAATTAGATAAAAGAAGAGAACAGCAAATTTCATATTTGAAAAGAATTATATCTCATTTAAATAAAAAAACTGATAATCAAGATGAATTACCAAAATATATGGAAGAATTGTATTTTGGAGTTCCTTATAGTTATTTCAATCATTTAAAATAATATTATAATCTATTTAATAGATATAAGATTAAAATCTGCATTTATGTAAAATAGAAATTAAAAATGTTATTCGCATAAACACATAATATTCATAGTTTATCCCATAAGAACGGAATACATTTTATAGAAAGTAGTAGGATAAATCCTCATGGGTTTAAAAATATCAACAAGCCATTTTTAATCATAAAAAATTGCATTTTTTGTAATTGTATAGCTGTTGTTGTGGTAATTATGCAATTAGTTGTAAATTATCGCTAGCTGTATTGTTTAAGTATAGGTGGATTTTAGAAGTATTCATCATGAATACATGAACTTTAGCAGGTACCATGATAAACACATCGATATGAAAACTAATTTTACCCAAAGCCTTAGAATATTTTTATTTTTTCTACTAGCCAACTCCTTTTTTCTTACCGCTCAGGTAAGCGTGGAAAGTGGTAGTTATACCAACACCTTTCCCGGAACAGATTCTGCCGGTAGAAATGGATTTCCTTCCGGTTCGCCACAAGTCAGTGGCAATGCCGTAGGAAAACCTGTCCCCACGAATGATTGGTGGTCAAAATTAATTAAAGAAAATCACGCGGATAATTTATTTAATTACCCGATGACCTTAAAAACGACAAATCAAGGATTAATCGTCACTTATATTCCTTGGGGACCTATTGGTGATTCGGCTCCCATAGAAGTGGGGCTTACCGGTTTAAACGCCTCCATGGCCACCGCCTCCGATTATTCCGATTGGACAGTGACCATGAACTGGAATGATGGTACACATGAGTTACAAGCCACTTCCGGGATCGGGATGCCTTTTCTCTATTTTGAAAAGGATAATGACGCTGTCGTAGAAATCAAAGTCAATTCAGGAACACCCACAATTTCCAACGAAATCCTAATCGTTACCGATGCGACCAACGGAGCAGATTTTGTGATCTATGCCCCAACGGGTAGCACATGGAACCAATCCGGGAACCTATATACTTCCACCTTAAATGGTAACGATTATTGGTCGATGGCCATGTTACCGCAGAGTACTACTAATGTGAGTACAGTGGCTGAAGCGTATAAAAATTACGCCTATGTTTTCCCCACGAATACCACTTCTTCATGGAGTTATAATGAATCGAATTCAAAATTGACCACCACCTTCAGCGTTGATACCGAGGTAAAAGAAGGTACAAATACCCATATGCTCTTAGGATTGTTGCCCCATCAATGGAATAATTTAGCTCCCGGCTCTCCCACGCCAGATGAATATAGCTATGATAGTGTAAGAGGAGAGTTAAAAACCTTGGATGGAAATTCATTTACGGTAGAAAATACATTTAAAGGGATATTGCCAACCCTTCCTGATTTAGCCCACTATAGTCCGGATTTTAATCCTGCCGATCTGGATACCAAAATAGCATCGATTGAAAATGATCAATTGGCAACTTGGACGGATTCCTATAATGAGGGGCAGGTGATGAATAGATTGATCCAAACCGCAAGAATAGCCGATCAAACAGGGGATTTTGTCGCGAGGGATAAAATGGTAGCCACCATCAAAGAACGATTGGAAGATTGGTTAACCTATCAAGCCGGGGAAGTGGCCTTTTTGTTTTATTATAACGATACGTGGTCTTCGATGTTAGGCTATCCGGCTGGGCATGGACAAGACAATAATATAAACGACCACCATTTTCATTGGGGATATTTTATTCATGCCGCTGCGTTTATGGAGCAATTTGAACCAGGTTGGGTCAACGAATGGGGAGCGATGATTAATTTATTGGTTCGGGACGCAGCGACTGATGATAGAAATGATGCGCTTTTCCCATTTCTAAGAAACTTCAGCCCTTACGCCGGACACAGTTGGGCCAATGGATTTGCTACGTTTCCTCAAGGAAACGATCAAGAATCTACCTCTGAAAGTATGCAATTTGCCTCTTCACTTATTCATTGGGGAACCATTACCGAAAACAATGCCATCAGGGATTTAGGAATCTATATTTATACTACCGAGCAAACCGCTATTGAGGAATATTGGTTTGATATGTACGAACGTAATTTTCAACCCTCACAGCAATATAGCCTTGTCTCGAGGGTTTGGGGTAATTCTTATGACAATGGTACCTTCTGGACCAGTGATATAGCAGCCTCCTATGGAATAGAAATGTATCCCATTCACGGAGGTTCCTTTTATTTAGGACATAACCAAGCCTATGCACAATCTTTATGGACAGAAATTACAGCAAACACCGGCGTGTTAAGCAACGAAGATAATCCCAACCTATGGCACGATACCTATTGGAAGTACCTCTCTTTAATTGATGCTCCGGCAGCATTGGATTTATATAATTCTTACCCCGATCGAAACTTAAAATTTGGGATTTCCGATGCGCAAACCTACCATTGGCTTCATACGATGAATGTGCTAGGACCCGTAGATGCTTCGATTACTGCCGATTATCCTATTGCGGTGGCGTTTTCCAATGACGGAGAAATGACCTATGTAGCGCATAATTATTCAGATGCACCCATTACCGTGAACTTTTCAGATGGTTTTATGCTAGAGGTTCCTGCCAATTCCATGGCGACCAATAGAGATTTAAATGTTTCAGGCATACTTTCTGCCGATACTTATCAGGCAAATGAAAATGACCCGGTGATGCTTAGCACTGAAACTTCAGGTAGTGGAATTACCAAAGTTGAATTTTATATGGGGGATACCTTGTTAGGGCAAGATACCACCGCACCTTATGAGTGGACGATTCCTACGATCGCTTTGGGAATTCATCACCTCTATGCTAAAATTTATGTGGGTACTGATTTTAAGGTTTCTAACCTCATTACGATTCAAGTAGGGGAGCAGTTGCCTTATTTGGGAACCCCTCATTTAATACCGGGAACTATTGAAGCAGGAACTTATGATAGTTTTGAAGGAGGAAATGGCCAAAACATCAGTTACTACGACTCCACATTAGATAATCAAGGAGGATTTAGACCCAATGAATACGTAGATGCTGTAGAAGAAACGAATGAAGGTGCAACGGTAGGTTGGATTTCTTCCGGGGAATGGATGGAATACACGGTGGATGTGCAAACAACAGGATGTTACGACCTTGATTTGCGTTATGCTTCAGGAAATAGTAATGGAGGAGGACCTTTCTATTTTGAAATTGATGGCGAGCAAGTAAGTCCGGCAATTGGGGTAGCCACTACAGGCGATTGGGGAAACTGGAATACGAAAGTGACCACTATTGATTTAACCGCAGGTATTCATGTATTAAGGTTAACGGCCACGAATGGAGAATTTAATCTGGGTCGAATGACGTTTACTTATAATTCCTTAGAATGTGCTCCTACAGCAGGGATAGGTTTGCCATTTGATTTTGAAACCACACCGGTGACTTCCGATTTTTTCAATTTTAATGGAGGGACCGCGACTGTAGAACCTGTTACCGCACCTCAAAACATGGGAAATAACAGTACTCATTTGGCAAAGTTGGTGAGAGATGGAGGTGATGTATGGGCCGGAGCCTACCTAAATTTAGAAGGAGGATTAGATTTTACTAACGATAGGTATATTACCTTAAAACTTTGGACGAGTGCGCCCGTAAATACCACAGTACGCTTGAAACTTGAACAGCAATCCAATGCAGGAAGCTTTTCAGAATTGGATGTACTCACTCAAAAATCTGGAGAATGGGAAACCTTAACTTGGGATTTTTCAAGTTTGGGGGCTACGGTTTACGATAAAATGGTATTTATGTTTGATTATGGAAATACAGGAGATGGAACGGCAAGCTCTACCTTCTATTTTGATGACGTACAACAAGTGGCTACCTTGGGTACGGAAGGATTTGATTTAGATACCATCCAAATCTTCCCGAATCCAACCACCGGTTCCTTACATCTAACATCCAATTCAATTCAATTACTCAAAGTAGAACTATTTTCATTACTCGGGAATCGATTAATGGTACTTGATGCGAAAAATTTACATACGATTGATGTGAGTAACTTAGCTAACGGGCTTTATCTAATTAAAATACATAGTGCGCAAGGAGCCATCACCAAAAAGTTTATTAAAAAATAAAATTTATGACCATACCTATGGAAGCATACGGTTTATGCTTTTAGTTAAAATAGCACCTTTGGTGCTATTTTGCTTATATACCATAGGATGCTTGGTTCTATAAGCTTCCACGTTAGGGAATTTGCGCTTTAATGAATAGCGAAATTGAAAAGGGAATTGGTTGATGATTAATTTTTTAGTACATTTAACTTACCCAAAGGTTTTAATACCTAGTTTTTCTACCCCCATCAATAAAACAGAAATACCTCTGTGAGGTATTTTGTAAACTGCGGTTTCTATTGAATCTTATACGATTTGATTTCAACCGCATAATAAATCAACTATGACTGAAAAATTTAAACCTTTTCACAAAATTGGTCTTTGCTTTAGTGGGGGAGGCTATCGGGCAACCTTTTACGGGTTGGGAGTACTTGCTGTCCTTGATAAAATTGAATTCCAAGAAAAAAGCTTACTGGAGGCTGTTAAGTCCATCAGTTCTGTGAGTGGAGGAACCTTACTCGCAGCGGCATACACCAGATCGGTTCAAAAGAATCAGCCTTTCAGCGATTTTTACCAAAAGCTATATGCCACCTTTGAACCCAGCAATGATCAGCTTCTTGAAAATGCCACCAAGAAACTCAAGGACGATCAGGTTTGGAAAAAAAATGCCTATAAAAGGCGCTCTGTGATCAATGCCTTTGCCTTGTGTTATCAAGAGATGGAAGTCTTTGAAGGAACCTTTGAGATGTTTCACAAAGATCATATTAAGCAATTTGATACCGTTTGCTTTAACGCCACCGATTTTACCTATGGGTTAACCTATAGGTTTCAGAACAGAGGTGATTTTGGAAATGGTCCTTTATACAAAAGTTATAGGAGTCAAATCAAAGCCTTGAAAGATCAGATTGAAATAGGGGATATCGTTGCCAGTTCGTCTTGTTTTCCCATAGGCTTTGCGCCGCTCGTTTTCCCTGACGATTATATCAAAGATCATAACAATTCCAGTTATCAACAACTCAAGAGCTATGAGGTTTTTAAAGATGGAGTCGGCTTGATGGATGGAGGCATCGCAGACAATCAGGGAATAGGGAGCATGGTCCTTGCCGATAAAAGAAAAGGCGGCAGGTTAGATCTTATTCTGATCAATGATGTAGGAGGGAACCAGATGCCAGCCTGGGAGCCCTCCCATGAATCTCACTCAGCCGCCGGTGTTAGCCTGACAGATGCCGTTTCAAAAGTTTTAGATTATTTAAAAGTCCGTGCCCTCTATTGGATTCCCGGATTGATTGCCTTGCTTATGCTCATACTTAATAATATGCATGTGTTCGGAGAGCGATCCTATGCCTCCATTTACATCGTTTTTGGGGTGCTATTGGGAGCAAGTATATTGGCGACGATGATAGGCTTGATCGCCTCAGTAGTTAAAAATACTTATCTACAAAAAATTGCCGTGCTCTTTGAGAAAAATGTGCCCAAACCTATTGAAGATGATATACTAAGGCTTAAAAACCTTAAGGTTTCCTTGATCAAACGTATGTTAGCCGAGCGCATGTCCAGTGCCTTTACGATGATTAACTATGTATTCATGAATCAGATACGCCGCTTGAATTATGACCTGCTGTATTCTTCCAGTAAGCTCAAACATCGTAGAGCAACAGCGATGATTTATGAATTGGACGGGCAGCGTAATTCTTACACGCGTAACGATGACGATAAAGTAGCGATACCTCCACCGTCTAAATTATTGCAAGATGTAGCACTAACGGCCACACAAATGCCTACGACCTTGTGGTGGAGTGAAGAAGATATCAAGGTGAACCGCATGAACAAACTCATTGCCTGCGGTCAATTTACGGTTTGCCACAACCTTTTAAAATACATCATCGAATTGCAAAAAGGCACCGAAGACCGTAGCGAAATTGATGAAATGTTCGGGAGAATGGCCAAAGAAAGCCTAGAAGAACTCCCGTTTCCGGAACTGATCCCGCTAGAGCAGCAGCTACGGGAACTTTGGAGCAAATTCAACGAGAACCCGTTATGGATGGTGGAGGAGTAAGGTGGTTTTAGAATTCTTATGGAAGATTAAGCTCCACTAAAGCCTTCGTAGAAGTAAAGAAGTATGGCTTTAACTAACTGGACATTTTACTCGTTGAACTTCAAGCCCTCAATTCGGTTAAAAATCGGTTACGATTTTTGTATCGAGCATAGAGATTAAAGCGAAAATAAAGTTCTCGATAAAATTTAGCTTTGTTTCATGGCACAAAATCATTCGAACAGATTTATTTTTATTTCTTAAATGTATTCAGGTCAATCCATAATATTATGTAAAATAGAACTTGTTTTTTATTGGATGTGATCCTGAAACCAGTTCAGGATGACGAAAACGTTATTTCGAAAGAGCTCTTTCTGCGACTGAAAATTGTGTCAGATAGCAGGAATGACATTAGAGCAAAACAAAACCCGACTTTGAGTGAATAATACGTAGTACTAACGAAGCATTAGTTGTATCGAAAAGTCATGCTAGCATCTTATAGTTAAAATTTAGAATAACGAAAAATCTATAAATTCCAATCGCTGAGAATCGCGTATTTAAAATTTTCTGGGCAATGGTGAAGAACACGAGAATTATAAGAAGGCAATATAATTCACTAAGGTAAATTTATTAATCGGCTGTTACATAAATGCTGATGATATAGTTCTAAGATAAATAATACATTGAGGTTATGGAGTTACTATTAGCAAATAGGCTTTTACATAATATCTATCGATATAATTTACTATCTGCATCTATGTAAAATAGCACAAAAAAGTGCTATTCGCCTAAATACCTATTAGTATAGTTTGTTCTATAATATATATTATGTAAAATAGGATATTTCGGAAACTAGAAATATTCTTTATGATACTAACTCCTCCTTTCCTTTATGCTGGTGATTTTAATGAGTTTGCTGAATTCGATAGTAGCGTATTCGAACCTTCGGTACAAAATCTTTTATCAAGATTAAACTCAGTTTCCGTGCATTATTCTTTAGCAAGACTATCCAAGGCTTTTATTCTTCCTTGGTAACTAATATTATCCCGATGTGATGATTGTACATACGTCCGTACGGTTTTACTTGGATAAATATTCAGTTTAAAATTGAGGATTTCGGTTTTATAATTTCCTTCAAAGCTAATTTCAATTTCCCGAATGTCATCATGGATCACCATAGAAAAATCTTTAGGCTTTCCGCTGTAGTTAATTCCGCTTTCATTATAACCGCCTCCAAATTGACGTACTCCAAAATATGGTAAATAGACATCTACACTATCTTTATAAAACCGTATGTAATTAGGATTTCCTATTAAGTTAATCTGATTGCCCCGCAACGGATATAACCATTGGTTATCCACTTCAAACTCTCCTCCACTGACCAAGCTCTTCACCGTTTGCCAGTTTTTTTCTTTATCAACACTAGTGTTGGTGCTTTTACAAGCCACAAGCATGAATAAGCTTATGAGCATTAACGGGATATAATTCACTCTATTTTTCATACTTACAAGATAATAACTTCTACTAGCTTAAGTAAGTATTTAAGATATTTTTATTGCTTGGTTTTACTTTCATTTTGTTCTCGATACATTTTCCCTCCACCTTGTTGCAGTAAAAACTTGAACAGATGAAATAACAAGCCCTGAACGAGACAGGACTTCTGGAAATTAGAAGTAAGCTAATATTTAATTAGTAGTCTTCAGTGAGCAGAATTTTTTGAATTCAACTTCGAGTTCAACTTCAACTTCGACTTCTATTTCTATTTCAATTTCTATTTCAATTTCTATTTCAATTTCTATTTCAACGACATTTATACTAGTCACAATTTACAATGATGTTAGATTTTCGATACATTTTCCTTTACTTCGTATAGCAAAACACTCGAACTGAATTTCTTATGATGTTGTGGAAAACCCAGGAACAGACGATGACTTGTGAATAGAAATAAAATTGTATTTTCGAGCAAAAACTAATTTATACGATGGCGGGAAATTCTAATGTGGCAATCTACGGGGCAATTGGTGCCAATCTCTTAATTGCAATCAGTAAATTTACAGCTTCTTTTTTTACAGGAAGTTCAGCAATGCTAGCAGAAGGCATTCATTCCCTGGTAGATACGGGTAATGGATTACTTTTATTGTTGGGGATTAAACGTTCTAAACAAAAACCCACCAAGCTGCATCCCTTTGGCTACGGAAAAGAAGTTTATTTCTGGAGTTTTGTCGTCAGCGTCCTAATTTTTGCCCTCGGTGGTGGATTTGCGATTTACGAAGGGATTCACGCCTTGCAAGATCCACACATTACAGAAGATCCTACATGGAATTATATCGTACTCATCGCCGCTTTAATTTTTGAAGGTACTGCCCTTATCTTGGCTTTAAAAACCTTTAATAAGTCCCGCGCCAAATCTAAAAACTTAATCTCCAGTATTGTTCAAAGTAAAGACGCGGCCACCTTTGCTGTGATCATTGAAGATACTGCGGCTGTGATCGGATTAGCGGTAGCGCTTATTGGCGTAGTGTTATCACAATGGCTACAGAATCCATATATCGATGGAATCGCTTCTATTGCCATTGGTGCAATTTTGTTAACGGTAGCTACTTTCTTGGCCCATGAAAGCAAAGGTTTATTACTGGGAGAAAGTGCTCGTCCGGAAGTATTGCTACAAGTACAAAACATTTTAGAAAACAATGTCCACGTGGTAGAGTTTGGTTTACCGCAGACCATGCATTTTGGTCCGGAAAGTATTTTGCTGATTGTGGAAGTAGATTTAGAGGATAGTCTAGAATTACTAAAAGCCGAACAAGTGATGGAAGGACTTCGAAATCAAATTAAGCAGGAAGTTCCTAAAATCACCCAAGTCTATATCCAGACCACCAATAAGCTATAAGATTTCAAAGGACTATAAAACTTCTAGTTTAGGTTACGAGTTGACTTCAAGACCATCGGTTCATCGGTTACGATTTTGGTATCGAGAATAGGGCTTGAAGCTAGTAATTTACTCTGAGTGCAATGATGCCTCCCCTTCTACTACCTCACCGGAGCTGAGGAATAATTTTCTTCTAAAAAATGTATTAGGGGGTTTTTACCACGATAAAAGAAGCTTTGTAACCGGTAGCTAAATTCCATTCGTTGGAAGTGATCACGTTTCCACTTTCATCCAATACCTGAAATTGTGCGGTATTAGGACCCGATTGTCCTTGGTTAAGGGCTTCTACTTCTATTTTATTGAAACCTTCTTTTAACTTCATATAAATGGTCTTGTAACGAGCTTCCAGGTAAATTTTATCGGCCACCACTTCCCCATCTTGATAAACCCGTACCAAATCACCATCGACGGCTTGATGGTCCCGACAGATAATTTTTATTTCACCGCTTTTGGTTTTAAAATCGCCTAAATATTGGTTCTGCTTATACTCTTCACTCATTTTACGTTCATTTCCCGGCTTTTGAGCGTATTTAGGATTAAAATCAATTTCTGGTTCTATAAAACCTTCATTTTCAGAAATATCTACTTTCTCTTCTTTTTCATCTAAGGTCGCTTGTTCTGGTCGCTTGTAAAAATTGTAATTCCGTTTGCTTAAACTTGGGGCGGTTCGCCGCGTAGAAGTATTGATTTCATTCGAGTTTAATAAATTTCCGCTAGTCGTTGTAGTAGGACTATCAAATTGTGCGTGTACTGAACCAAAGCTAAACACAGCAAGGAGTAATAAAATAATAACTTTCATAAGCTTTTAAGTATAGTTCAAAAATACTAAGAATTAAGTTTTCTTTAATAAACAAGAATCAATAATCTTACCAAAAATAAGCGATTTCATAGGGTGTGTAGAATTTCTACAGTTCACTTTTAACAAAAGTATAAGGTTTTGCAAACTTTTTTTAAGAACCTAAACCCATTACTTCGTTCTTGTAACTAAAAAAAACAAATGATGAAAAAAGTTGTATTGGTATCTACCATTTCTATGAGCCTCTTATTGGGATCGTGTGTTTCTAAAAAGAAATATACAGAACTGGAAACTCAATTGGATAATACGCGGAGTGAATTGATGAAAACTCGTGTAGATAAAGAAGATTGCGAAGATAAGTATGCGCAAATTCAGCAAAAGGTTTCTAATTACTATGCTAAAATCAATTCTTTGCAGGAAGAAAATGATAACAAATTAGAGATGGTTGATAATATCGCTGCGATGTCGGTGAAGAATAAAGAAGCCATGCGTAAAACCTTAGCTAAGGTAGATCCTGAAAAACTAAAAGATGCGAAAACCTTAAGTGACAGTATAGATGTAGCGATTTCGTATAATCTAACCAAATCCCTAAATGAAGGTGAAGACGAAGGAATTGATATTAACGTAGATCAGACCGTCGTACAAATTACCATTTCTGATAAACTATTGTTTAAAAGCGGAAGCTATTGGGTAAGTCCACGTGCTAATGATTTATTGAAAAGAATCGCAAAAGTAGTAAAATCTGAACCTTCGATGGAAGTATTGGTGGAAGGCCATACCGATGACCAAACGATTGTAGAGGATTCTTATTTGGAAGATAACTGGGATTTAAGTGTACGTCGTGCCACTTCTATAGTAAGAGTATTACAAGATAACTATGGAGTGAATGGTGAACAACTGATTGCTTCCGGCCGAAGTAGTTACAAACCTGTTGCCGATAATGAAACCCGAGAAGGGAGAGATAAAAACAGAAGAACCAGAATTATTATCTTACCTAACCTAGATAAGTTCTTGGCCATGCTGGAGTCTAACGGGTAAGTTATTGATTATCTTTTCGTCATTCCGTGTTGGACACGAAATCTCATAGTGACCTGAACATTTTCAAATGACGATAGATAATTTTATCATTGATGAGCACTAGCAAATAACCATCAACAAAAAAGGGAAAGCTTTAATTAGCTTTCCCTTTTTTGTTGATCATTTGAATTTCAAATAAAGATTTCACTCAGTCTGTATTTATAAGGCTTTCTCCTTAAAGCTTATCTGAAGTTTTTGTTCTATTTCTTTTAGCTGTGGAAGTTCATGCGGTAAAATAAGTGCAATAGAAATTCCGGAGTTTCCTCCCCTAGCCGTTCTTCCGCTTCGGTGCGTATAATAGGCTAAAGATTCCGGTAATTGGTAGTGAATCACAAAAGCCAGGTTATTGACATCTATTCCACGTGCGGAAACATCGGTAGAAACTAAAAATTGAAGGCTTTCTTTTTTAAAAGCGCGCATCACTTTTTCACGATCGCGTTGTTGCATATTCCCTTCCAAGGCTTCTACTGAAAAACCTTCGTCTTTTAGGCTTTTTACTAATTTTTGAGCGCCGGCTTTTGTTCTCGTAAAAATGATTCCCCGTTCTTGTTGATGTTGGTCCAATAAATTGATCAATACATCATCTTTATTGGTTCTGGAAACCTGAATATATTGATGGGTAATATTTTTATTGATTAAATCGTTCTTTGGTTCTACCCTTATCGCTTTGGGAGACATGTATTTTTTAATCAACTGATCAAGCTCGGCAGGCATAGTAGCTGAAAACAACCAGGTGTTTTTGGAGTTTCCGGTATATTTTAAAATTTTATCTAAATCTTCTTTAAAGCCCATACTCAGCATCTCGTCGGCTTCATCTAAGACTAGGGTTTTAATGTGTTTTAAATTTACCGCACCACGTTCAATTAAATCTAACAATCTTCCGGGGGTAGCTACGACAATGTGGGTAGGACGCTTTAGGTTATTGATCTGGATTTGGATTTTCTCACCTCCATACACTTCTTCGGTAAATATTTTGCCCTCTACATATTTGGTGAATTTAAACAACTGCTTTTTTATTTGCTGTGCCAATTCTCTTGTGGGAGCCAAAATTAAGGCTTGAATCACCTTATTTTCGATTTCAATGTCCTGTAAAATGGGTAATCCATAAGCGGCAGTTTTACCGGTTCCCGTAGGTGCCTGCCCGATAAAATCGGTATTTTTATTTAATAATTCAGGAATGGTTTCTTCTTGAATTTCAGTAGGGTTAACTATCCCTAATTCATTTAATCCTTTAACGAAGTCTTTATGAATTCCTAATTGTTGAAACGTCTGCATAAGTTTTGTTTTCTTGGCGCAAAGTTACGTTTATAATTGCTAAGGAATGGAATTTTATACCTAATCCTTTAACTTGCTAAAAAAATGATAAAGTCATTGGCTAATTGCCAATTTAATCTTTACTTGAAGCATAATTTAAAAAAATAATATGACCGTGTTAGCAAAAAACGACCGACAACTAATTGTATATTATGATTCAAAAAGTGATTTAGGAAGAAAAGTGAGAGCGCATGCCGAGTCTTCTAACTTAAAAGTACTCCCTATTGACTTATTGGAATCTAACATTACCGGAACAGAATGGGCTGAAATAGCTGAAATGTTAGGCGTTACTGTAGATAAATTAATAGATCAAGATCACCCTATTTTTAAAGAAATGTATGGCGATGATCATGTAGAAGTGGATGAAAATGATGCGATTAAAATTTTGGAAAAACATCCTGAAACCTTGGTATTTCCTATTGGAATAAGAGGCGAACGTGCAGTGCAAGTAAAACAGTCTAATGATTTGAAAGTATTATTTGATGCCGATACCGGGGAAATCCCACAGCCTTAATGATGATTACTGAATCATTGAAAGAAATAAAAAAGCCTGAAAATTTAATTTTCAGGCTTTTTCTTTGAATTAAATGTTAGAAATTTAATTCAGTTTCTCTTTAAAATCGTTGATAATACCACCTTTTAGCAATACCCTAATTTGTCGATCACTCATCGTATGTTTGGTAGGAACCGTCACAGAATCTCCGTTTTCCTTGATAATTTCAACTTCAATAGTATCACGGTTTTTCACCGACGCTCTTAAGTTTTTTAATTTAATCGTATCGCCTTGTTCAAACTTATCGTAATCTTCTAAATTTTCAAATTCTAAAGGAAGAATCCCAAAATTCACTAAATTTTGCCAAGCGATTCTGGCGTAACTTTTCGCAATTACCGCTACTTGTCCTAGGTATTTAGGAGCAATGGCAGCGTGTTCCCTACTCGATCCTTGCGCATAATTTTCAGCAGCGACTACAATATGTCCGCCAAATTTATCTTTTGTTTCCATCGCACGATCGTAGTAAGTTTCATCGATAACGGTAAACGCATATTTACTAATCTCTGGTAGATTACTTCTTAATGGCAATACTTCTGCTCCTGCTTTTAAAATCTCATCGGTAGAAATATTATCACCCATTTTTAATAATACAGGAACTTCTACTGAATCTTTTAATTCTTCGATATGAGGTAGCGATTTAATATTAGGACCTTTTTGTAATTCTACATTTTCATTATCTTCCGGTGGTGCGACCAACATATCGGTATTGATAATATGAATCTCGGGATCTACATATTCCGGATAGTTCATATCATATAGTTTTTCCATATCACGCGGATCGGTAATTTTTCCGGTTAATGCAGAAGCAGCTGCTGTTTCGGGACTACATAAATGGACTTGATCATCTTTGGTTCCACTTCTATCCGGGAAGTTTCTAGGCATGGTTCTTAAACTAATGGTTCCGCTGGCAGGCGCTTGTCCCATCCCTATACATCCCATACAACCACTTTGGTGAAAACGCGCTCCGGCGGTAATTAAATTTCCAAAGGTTTTAATATCAATCATATTCTGAATGATTTGTCGGGAAGTAGGGTTAATATCTAAACTTACTTCAGCATTAACCGCTTTTCCTTTTACGATTTCGCCGGCAATCCAAAAATCACGTAAACCGGGATTTGCAGAAGAACCAATGACACACTGACTTATTTTTTTACCGGCAACTTCGCTTACAGGAACCACATTTCCGGGACTGGTAGGTAACGCAATTAAAGGAACCAAATCATCTAACACAATTTCATCATGCAAATCGTATTCGCATCCTTCATCGGCTTTTAGTTCTATCCAATCCTCTTCACGGGTTTGAGATTTTAAGAAGCGTTTGGTTTCTTCATCACTAGGGAAAACAGTGGTCGTAGCTCCTAACTCTGCTCCCATATTAGCAATAACGTGACGATCCATAGCGCTTAAATGTTTTAGTCCGTCACCATAGTATTCAATAATTTTTCCAACGCCCCCTTTTACATCATGACGGCGTAACATTTCTAAAATAATATCTTTGGCGCTTACCCAATCTGGTAAATTACCTGTTAATTTTACACCCATTACTTTAGGCATTTTCACATAATAAGGCTGTCCCGCAATGGCTGCAGCTACATCTAATCCTCCTGTACCTATGGCAAGCATTCCCAACGAACCGGCAGCACAACTGTGACTATCTGAACCTACTAAGGTTTTTCCGGGTTTTCCAAAGCGTTCCATATGTACTGGGTGACTTACCCCATTACCGGGACGACTAAACCATAAGCCAAATCGCTGAGCGGCAGATTTTAAGAATAAATGGTCGTCGGCGTTTTTAAAGTCGGTTTGCAGTAAATTATGATCTACATATTGAACGGCGACTTCGGTTTTGGCCCTATCTAATCCCATCGCTTCTAATTCTAATTGAACTAAAGTTCCGGTGGCATCCTGTAGTAAAGCTTGATCTATTTTTATACCAATTTCTTTACCGGGAATAAGTTCGCCTTCAATTAAATGATCATTAATGAGTTTTTGGGTGACGTTTAATGCTGCCATTTTGGTTTTTCTTTTTAGTTAATTTTCCCCTTAATTTAAGTATTCCTCACTGGTAATGAATGGCGTTTAACAAGTTTTTAAGCATGTGTACTTTTTGAGGTAAAATCTTCCTAAATCCATATTAAAAATTTAGGATTAAAGTTGGTGAAATCGTATCTTTAAATTGAATTTAAATAATTAACTATGGATACAAATTTTAATTACGTTCACGTTAGTGCGAGCGAGCGATTAGAAGAGTTTACAAAAGAAAAACTTAATAAATTAAAAGAGCGTTTTGACTTTATTGTTAGTGCAGATGTTTATTTTAAAACTGAAAATTCTTCTATAAAAGAAGAAGGTAGAATTGCCGAAATTCAGTTAAGCGTTCCCGGCCCTCAAATTTTTGCTTCGGCAAACCAAGAAAATTTTGATATGGCGGTTAATAAAACAATTTCTGAATTGAAAACTCAGCTTCAAAAGAAAAAGGAAAAGATGCAAACGCATCATTAATATAACCCAACAAAAACAAAAAATCCGCTGAAATATTTTCAGCGGATTTTTTATGGAATAAATATTACTTTCTAATTAATTAGCTTTTTGCTTAGCTTCTTCCTTCATTTCTTCATTGGCTACAATCGCTAACTCTACCCTTCTATTTTTTGCTCTTCCTTCTACGGTAGAATTATCATATTTTGGTTGAGTTTCTCCATACCATTTAGTAGTAAACCTTCCGGCAGATAAACCGTGACTGGTTAAGTAGTTAGTTACTGCCTGAGCTCTTTCTTTTGAAAGTGTCATATTATAACTATCGGCACCGGTGTTATCGGTATGACCTTCTACTAAAACATTGGTGTTTGGATATTCTTGAAAAATACTAATCAATTTGTTTAAAGTTTCTTGAGATTTTTCATTGATGTTGTACTTATTGGTTGCGAAATAAACACCACTATTCTCATCAAAGGTTACGCTAATCCCTTCTCCTACTCTAGTTACTTCAGCACCAGGAACTTCTTCTTCAATTTGCTGCGCTTGCTTATCCATTCTATTTCCAATATAAGCTCCGGCGGCACCACCAACAACTCCACCAATAATTGCTCCTAAAGCAGTATTGTTGCCATCGCCCACATTATTACCGATAACACCACCTATTACAGCACCTCCGGTAGCGCCAATAGCTCCACCTTTTTGTGAATTATTAGCGTTTTTTATAGCATCACAACTTGAAAATACAAGTGATAAAGCCATAATTATCACTAAAGATTTATTTGCCATTTTTTTCATAATATCGTTTTTTAGTTGATTTAGTAATTAGATTTTATAAAGTTCATTCTTATTTTAAACGGTTGTCCTTCGTAAGAAACGGTTTGCTCCCAAACCATGTTATTTTCATTTAAAGAAACTAAGTTTAATTTAAAACCGGTATTTATTTTACGTGCATTTTCTCCTTCTTGTACTGGTTTTAAGGTAAAATCGTAAAGACCGCTATCTGGGGTTTCTTCCCTTACCGCCCATACAAAATTTCGGGTTCCTCCCATACAATCAGCACCGCTGAGCGTGTAGGTTCCTTTATTGTTGTTGTTGATAAAATTCCAAGAAGAGTTTCTAAAACAATTAGAAGAAGCATCCTGAAATAGAGTAACATCTACAAATCCTGAACTGTTGGGATAGGTAATATCGGTAAGCGTCCAATCTCCCGTGAAAGTACGTTCAGCTTGTCTTTCAATTTTTGTAGTACCGCAAGCAACAAGAAGTAGACATAGGGCAACTACGGAAAAAACTTTTTTCATAATTTAAAAATGATTGGTTATAAAATAGTTTATATAATCGCTATCAAAATTAAATCCAGCTTCATTCTTTCAGATAATAATTAAGAATGTTTAACTATAAATTGTTAAAATTTAGCTAAGAACTTAATAGTCTAAAAGTTCTTGAATAGTACTATCAATACGATTTTTGGCTAAATATTCTTTTTCTAAATTCGCAGCAAAAGGAATGGGTGTTGGTAAACTGGCCACTCTTTTAATAGGCGCATCTAGAAATTCAAAACAGTGTTCTGAAATTAATGCGGAGATATCAGACATAATTCCTCCAAACATCGAGTCTTCCTGAAGCAACAAAACTTTTCCTGTTCTTTTTACCGAATTAAAAATGGCTTCTTCATCTAAAGGTTGAAGCGTTCTTAAATCCAACACATCGGCATCGATTTCCGGATGATCTTCCAAGTAATCTAATATCCAATGTACACCGGCTCCATAAGTGATTATACTTACCGCCTTTCCTTCTCTTAAATGAGCTGCCTTACCTAGAGGAAGGGTAAAATAGTCTACCGAAACTTCTTGGCGAATACTTCTATACAATGCTTTATGTTCAAAAAATAAAACCGGATTGGGATCTTCAATGGAGGCTGTCAATAATCCTTTAGCATCTTGAGGAAAAGCAGGATAAACTACTTTTAGTCCAGGAGTTTTGGTAAACCAAGCTTCATTGGTTTGACTGTGAAATGGCCCCGCTCCTACTCCTGCGCCGCAAGGCATTCTAACAACAACATCCGCTTGTTGGTTCCAGCGGTAATGAACTTTAGCTAAATAATTGACAATCGGATTAAATCCGCTAGAAACAAAATCACTAAACTGCATTTCGACGACCGATTTTATTCCGTTAATGGATAGTCCCATGGCAGCAGAAATTATTCCTGATTCACAGATAGGTGTATTTCTTATACGGTCTTTGCCAAACTCATCTACAAAACCTTCGGTAATTTTAAAAACACCACCATAATCGGCAATATCTTGTCCCATCACGACCAGCTTATCGTATTTTTGCAGTGATTGTTTTAAGCCTTCACTAATGGCATCAATTAAACGTATTTCCTTTTTAATGGAAGTTGGTTTTGTTTCGTTAAAACTAAAAGGCGCATAAACATCTTTTAATTCTGCTTCCAAAGTAGAAACAATCGCCTCTTCAGCATTAGCCATCTTTAAATGCTCATTGATTTCTTTTTTGATGGATTTTCTGAATTTTAAATCTTCTTCCTCGGTTAAGACTTCGGTTTCCAGTAGGTATTTCTGAAAGTTGGTTATTGGATCTTTCTTTTCCCAAGTATCCATCAATTCTTGGGGAACATATTTAGTACCACTCGCTTCTTCGTGACCCCGCATTCTAAAGGTTTTAAACTCTAGAAGAATAGGTCTAGGGTTTTCCCGAACGCTTTCGGCAATTTCATTTACTTTTTGGTAAACCTCCAAAATATTATTTCCGTCTATGATATGCGCTTCCATTCCGTAACCTTTCCCGCGATCAGCAATATGTTCACAGAAGTATTGTTCATTGGTCGGTGTGGAAAGTCCATAACCATTATTTTCAATACAAAACAGGACTGGTAATTGCCATACGGAAGCGATATTTAAGGCTTCATGAAAGTCTCCTTCACTGGTCCCTCCTTCTCCTGAAAACACAGCCGTTACTTTTTGTTCGTTCCTCAGTTTATCGGCTAGGGCAATTCCATCGGCCACGCCTAATTGCGGACCCAAATGCGAAATCATTCCTACAATTTTAAACTCCTGCGTTCCAAAGTGAAAACTTCGATCTCTTCCTTTAGTAAAACCACTTTTTTTTCCTTGCCATTGAGAGAATAACCGATGCAACGGAATATTTCTGGAAGTAAAGACTCCTAAATTTCGGTGCATGGGCAAAATATATTCATCATCTTTTAAAGCTGAAGTTACTCCCACTGAAATAGCTTCTTGGCCAATGCCGCTAAACCATTTGGAGATTTTACCTTGCCGAAGTAAAACCAGCATTTTTTCTTCAATTAAACGTGGTTTTAATAATCGTTTATAAAGTTCTAATTGTAAGTCTTTTGAAATAGGAAAGCTGCTGAAATTTAATACTGAATCTTGAGTGGTGGTTACCAATTTCATAAATTTTAGAAATGTTTTTTATCAAAATTATAATAATATCCTTAAACATTCCTATTTCTATATAGTTTTTTATCGACACAATTACACATAGACTTTGTATTTAATTCCTTATTCAGGTACTTAGCAATATCTATACTCATTTTTTCAGGATGATGAATAACTTCTTTATAATCCACATATTTAATCGAGACATTTGGATGTTGCTTTTCAAATAGTTTTATCTTTTCAAGCTCTCTTTTATAGGAATTAAAAAGAGTTACCGGTAATGTTTTGATGTCTTTATGTAACATCACCTGTTGGGAAGTAATAATTTCTTCTAAATCCCGTGTCATAAATAGAATTCTGTATCGGTATTTAGGATGTAAAAACTTTAGCAATGGAGCCACAATTTTTACCGATCTATTCTGTGCCTTGTCTAGCCACGAATTATCTCTAGCCAACGACTTGACTGGTTCATACTCAAAATAGCCTTTAGGATTGGAATGATCTGCTTTTCTCTTTTCATCAATTAGTGGGTCTATTCCGCCCGCCACAAGCATTTGCATCATTAACGAGGTTCCAGATCTTGGTAATCCTGAAACCACGACAATTTCGTTATCAAAAACTTGAGGAGAACTTTCTTGTGAATCATTGCTTGATTGAAATTCTATATTTTCAATAGCTTGCTCTGCTTTATACATTTTCGGTTGAAGCATGTTAGCCGTTTCAAAAGCAATTTTTGCATTTTCATCATCGCCTAATTTTTCTAAACATCTTCCTAACATATAATGAGCTTCCGGAAAATACCTCACTAACTCAATACTTGTTAGGGCATGATCGGCTGCCTCTTCATATTCTTCTAGCTGAAAATAGGTTTTAGCCATTCCGTTGTGTAGTTTGGCATTGTCCGGTTCTATGGTTAATCCCTTTTCGTAAGCTTTTAATGCCAAAGGAAGCTTGTCTATATTAAAATAGACATTTCCCAGCTCTAATGATATGGCTGAACTTTTTGTATTTTTTTGTTCAACTTGTTCGAGTAGTTGAATAGCTGTATTGATTTTACCTTTTGAAAGTAAAATCTTGGCCTCTACCAGGCTTGTATTTACTTTAAATTTTTGGTCTAGTGATCTTAGCGTAAGCATGTACTCTTCGGCTTTAGCAAAATCTTCTTGCTCCATACTGATGGTCATAAGATCCATATAAAAAGGAATTAAATCAATCTTTTCATCCTTGATTTCAATAAGTTCCAATAGAATTTTCTTGGAGTTTTCAAAATCTTTTTTGCCCATATAAACCCTAGCCAAATTATGCTTAATATCACATTTGGTTTTAAAAATAGCGGTTTCAATTTTAGCATCGGGTTTTTCAATATAGCCTAACTCCATCAGTTGTTCCATCGTATCTTGATCTGATAAAGCATCTTCTCCAGAAATGGAAGTATGGGTTGCAAAATCTCCATTCACATTTTCCCAACTTTCTATATACTTAGGTTTTTTAGGCTTTTCAAAAATCTCTAACATCGGCTTACCGTCCATATCTTTCCCAATGGGTAAACCATAATAATGAAGGATGGTGGGAGCTACATCTATTAAACTCAAACCATACACTTTTTCATTCTTTTTTATACCGGGACCGGAAGCCACAAACATTCCAAACCTCCGATGTTCTAAAGCAGGAGCTGCGGGATATTTAGGCATTTTTAAAATTCTCTTAGTAGAAGATTCATAGCCGTGATCTGACATGACAATAATCGACGTGTTCTTATCGGCCAAGTCCATCATTCGTTCTAGCATCATATCTTGAAAACGATATGCACTAACAATTACTTGGTTATAATATTCGTAAAGTTTCTGAGGAACTTGCGGGAGTTTAGGAGGATGAAATTTCATAAAGCCATGGCAAAAATGATCGATCATATCATAATAAACTGCCATAAAATCCCATTCGGTGGTTCGCATAAGTCGAGTCGCAGCAGCATGCACCGAAGTGTTTTCTGCCAACACTTTCGCAAATGCGTTTAAACGTTTTTTAGTAGGCTCATCCTTCATATCCAATTGAGCAGCTTTAGGAATAAAAGGAAGAATATGGGCTTCTGTAATTTCATCAGGAAAAAAGCGGAGTTCTTTTAACTCTTTGGCCATTTTTTGAGGAAATACAGTACCTTCCGGTAAATCCTGATTTCTTAGATTGGCTTTAAGGTTTTTTTGAAATTTATCTGAAACTACTACTCCGTTAATAGGCTCTGCCGGAAAACTGGGCCACCATCCTACGATATTACTTTTTAAGCCTTCGTGATGAAAGATATTCCATAATGCTTTACTTTTTCTGGAAGTTACCGTAACAGGCCTAATGGCTTGTTTTTCTGGGTGAAGTTCTATAAAACCAAGAACTCCATGTTTGTCGGGAGTTTTTCCAGTAGCAACTGTAGACCAAA
The DNA here is from genome assembly GCF_902499555.1 of Mesonia oceanica. GTDB lineage: Bacteria > Bacteroidota > Bacteroidia > Flavobacteriales > Flavobacteriaceae > Mesonia > Mesonia oceanica. The sequence continues at coordinate 361,761 of NZ_CABVMM010000002.1, read as the reverse complement.
GCATAGGTGAATATGGAGGATTCATGGTGCTCATATTTCCATACACTCCCTTATCTATAAGCTTTTTTAAGGCTGGCATTTGCCCTTTTGCTATTAATGGACCAATTATTTTCCAATCAGCTGCATCCCAACCAATTAATAAGAGCTTATTTTTTTTCATGGTTTCGCTTATCTTTTAATTTTTCATCCCTTACTTTACGCCACTTTATCAACCCTACATCACCTAAAGCAAGAATTCCCAGCGAACCCTTCATTGTGATTTTGTAACTTTTTCCATTCATACATTTAAATTGATAATCTAAATTAACATAATTTAATAAGATTATTGTAATTTTAATAAAACTTATCTCTTTATGTTATGAAAAAAAATTACTCCAACAAACTCTCGAAACGCTTAGGGCAATATGGCTCTTTAGCCGTGGCACTTACCGGATTAAGTGAGGCTAATAGTCAAGTTATTTATACTGATGTGAATCCGGATTATTCCGGTAGTCTAGGAAGTTCTTATGCTATTGACTTTGATAACGATGGTGTGGATGATATTATCTTGCAAAATAGTGTGAGTAGTTCTCAATCGTATTACTTTAGTTCTTTTATAAGAGCCTTATACGCAAACCCACAAGGTGATAATGAAGTTTTAGGGAGTGGTTCTGGTGGTTTTACCTATCCCTACGCCTTAAATTCCGGAAATATGATTAGTTCCAATGCTGATGGGGTTTTTTTTAATAACTCCAATACCAATTCTTTAAACTGGAATTATGGGTTTTCTTACTTTGGATATACCTATTCTGTGAATGATGGAAATTGGGTAGGAGTCACTGATAAATATCTAGGGGTAAAATTCGATATTAGTGGAGAAACCCATTATGGTTGGGTAAGACTCGATGTAAATGAAGATTCTTCTTTTATTGTAAAAGATTTTGCGTATGAGGCCACTCCTAATACAGGAATATTAGCCGGAGATCAAGGAGAAGATATTTCTTGTGCTGCTCCTACTGCTCTTACTGTTGATAATGTCACAGAGAATACTGTAACTTTTTCTTGGACAGCTTCCCCGGATGAAACCGATGGCTATGATTGGGCGTTATTTGCTGAAGGAGCCAATATTGATACCGATACGCCTATTACTACCGGATCTGTAGGAACAGGTATGCTGAATGCTACTGTTGAAGGATTGGATCCAGAAACAGCATATGATATTTATGTGCAGACTAAGTGTACTTCCGAGACTTCCAGTGATTGGGAAGGACCACAAACTTTTACTACAGAGACCATACCTTGTGCCGCTCCTACGGCCTTGACGGTTGATACTATTACCGAGAATAGTGTGACTTTTTCTTGGACAGCTTCCCCGGATGAAACCGACGGCTATGACTGGGCGGTATTTGCTGAAGGAGCCAATATTGATACCGATACGCCTATTGCTACCGGATCTGTAGGAACAGGTATGCTGAATGCTACTGTTGAAGGATTGGATCCAGAAACAGCATATGATATTTATGTGCAGACTAAGTGTACTTCCGAGACTTCCAGTGATTGGGAAGAACCACAAACTTTTACTACAGAGACCATACCTTGTGCCGCTCCTACGGCCTTGACGGTTGATACTATTACCGAGAATAGTGTGACTTTTTCTTGGACAGCTTCCCCAGATGAAACCGACGGCTATGACTGGGCGGTATTTGCTGAAGGAGCCAATATTGATACCGATACGCCTATTGCTACCGGATCTGTAGGAACAGGTATGCTGAATGCTACTGTTGAAGGATTGGATCCAGAAACAACTTATGACATCTACGTACAGACTATGTGTACTTCCGAAACTTCCAGTGATTGGGAAGGACCACAAACTTTTACTACGGATAATTTATCTACTCGGAATTTTGAAAGTCTAGATGATTTAAGTCTTTATCCTAATCCGGTTTCTTCAATTTTAACTATTGAATCTAAAAACAGTATTACAGCCATAGAGATTTATAATTTATTAGGACAAAAAGTTTATCAAGTTCAGGTAAATAAAATTAATCCGGAATTAGATATGAGCTTATTGGAAAAAGGGACCTATTTCATTAAAGTTTACAAAAATAAGATCTGTAAAAATTTTAAAATAATTAAAGAATAATTCACTTGAATTTATTTTAACTAAAAAGAGCTTACCATTCGTAAGCTCTTTTTATATTTTGATTAACACATTAAATTGAATATAATTAGTTAATTTTGTTTTACTTCAAAATATAAACTATGTCAGTTAATAATATACCCAGTGTAGATCTTGCCGACTTCTTATCTAAAGATCCTAAACGAAAGCAAAAATTTGTTGATAAAATAGGAAAAGCTTACGAAGAGATAGGCTTTGTGTCCTTGAAGAATCATTTTTTAAGCGATGATTTAGTAGAAGAGCTTTATAAAGAAGTAAAAGCTTTTTTTGATTTACCGGTGGAAATAAAACAAAAATATGAGATTGAAGGCCTAGGTGGTCAACGAGGTTATATTTCTTTTGGTAAAGAACATGCCAAAGGTAAAAAGGAAGGGGATTTAAAAGAATTTTGGCACTTTGGTCAAGAACCGGATGAAGATGCTAAACTTACCGAAGAATATCCTAAAAATGTAAAAGTTGAAGAATTAAAAGACTTTAACCATACCGGAATGGAAGCTTATCGAATGCTTGAAAAAACCGGAATTTATGTGTTAAGAGCTTTGGCGCTGTATATTGGGTTAGAAGAACATTATTTTGACCATTGGGCAAGTAATGGCAACAGTATTTTAAGGCCTATTCACTACCCTCCTATTACCGAGGAACCCAAAGGTGCAGTAAGGGCCGGAGCCCATGGCGATATTAATTTAATTACCCTGTTAATGGGTGCTTCTACCGGTGGACTTCAGGTTTTAAGAAAAGATGGGGAATGGATCGATGCCAAGCCGGCTGAAGATGAATTGGTCATAAATGTGGGCGATATGTTGGAGCGCCATACCAATAATAAACTGCGTTCTACCATTCATCGTGTAGTAAATCCACCCAAAGAACAATGGAGTGAACCTCGTTATTCAATTCCTTTCTTTATGCATCCTAGAAGTGATATGCGCTTAGATTGTTTAGAAGAATGTATCGATGAAAATCATCCTAAACAATACGAAGATATTACCGCTGGAGAATTTTTACATCAGCGTTTAGTGGAAATTGGATTAATTAAAGAAAACAACTAATCTAATGGATTTACAAGACCAACTCAAAAATTTATTTCCCGATCACGAACCCGAAGAAAGTCCGGAAGAAGAACCACAAGACGATCTTTGGCTTCAGGACGACCCTCTAATTTGTAAATACGAAAAACGAAAAGGAAAGCCTATTACCATTATTGAAGGCTATACGGGTGCCGATGATGATTTTAAAAAACTGGCCAAAGAAATTAAAACTACTTTAGGTGTTGGAGGAAGCTTCAAAAATGAAAAGATTATTATACAAGGAGATTATCGTCCTCAAATTATGGAAATGCTTCAAGATAAAGGTTTTCAAGTAAAACGCGTTGGCGGATAAATTATGACAAATAAAATGCTTCATATTACAAACGGTGATAGCCTAACCGATAAAATGAGCCGACTTAACCTTCCCGGTGAAGTGGTGATTTGGCGAGAAATGCTTTGCGAAGGACAAACCGTTCAAGAGGTAGGAAGTCAAGAATTTATAGCTAAAAGAAAAGAGTTTCTAGAAACTTGTTATGATATTCCTGCTTCTGATTATGACATTAAATTTGTTTCAGAATTAGAAAAATTAGCTCAAGCTAAAGATTATGAGGAGATTATTCTTTGGTTTGAGTTCGATTTGTTTTGCCATATTAATATGATATCGGCCATTTCATTTTTATTCCAACAAAATATCCACAAGCCCATTTATCTGGTGTGCAGCAAACGGTTAAAAGGAGAAGAAAAACTGCAGGGTTTATCACAATTAAGTGATAAAGAACTGCTCAACCATTTTAACCATAAAATTTTGTTGAACGAAGACGATTTAGAATTAGCTGAATTGGTTTGGAAATTATATTGCGGAAATAATCCACTTCGTTTAAAACCGGAAATTAAAAAGACTTCCAATTTTGAATACCTATCCAGTTGTTTACGCGCCCATATAGAACGCTTTCCTAATGTGAAATCAGGATTAAATTCTTTAGAAGCCAATCTTTTAAAAATTATCACTTCCCATACCATTAGCAGCCACAATCAACTTTTAGGGTATTCGCTTGAATACCAAGGGTATTATGGTTATGGAGATATACAAATGCTTCGGATTATCGATAACCTGAAGTCATTTATTTATTTGGATAATCAAAAATATTCCCTTACTGAAGAAGGTAAGTTGGCCCTCAACAAATCACAAAACTTTTATCAAGAGCTAAAGGATGATTTATATTACGGTGGCGCCAGAAAATATGACTTTCTTTACGATCATGAGTCGCATCACTTATTAAAATTATAAAAATGCCCATTAAGGAATCTGAATTAGTATTGAATGAAGATGGCAGCATTTACCACCTTCACCTCCTTCCCCATCAACTTGCCGATCTTATTATTACCGTTGGAGATCCTGAACGTGTGGAAAAGGTTACTCAGTATTTTGATGATATTGAAGTAAACGTTAGAAAACGGGAATTTCACACGCAAACCGGAACTTATCAAGGCAAAAGAATAAGTGTGATTTCCACAGGAATCGGTACCGATAATATTGATATTGTTTTTAACGAACTTGATGCGTTGGCCAATATCGATCTAGAAAAAAGGGAAGTAAAAAAGAACTTGAAACAATTACAGATTATAAGAGTAGGAACCTCCGGAGCAATTCAAGAAGATATTCCTATGAACTCCTTGGTGGCTACACAAACTGCAATTGGTTTTGATAGCTTATTGCATTTTTATAAAAGTGAAAGTATTCAAGAACTAGAAATCGCCAAAGAAGTAGAACATCAATTGGCATTAGCTGACTTTAAGGCCAAACCTTATGTAGTAAATAGCTCAGCAGAATTACTTGATCATTTTACCCAAAGTGGAGAAATTTCTAAAGGAATTACTGCCACCAATGTCGGTTTTTACGCTCCGCAAGGCCGGGTATTACGTGCACCGCTTCAAGATGAAAATTTTATGCAAAAGCTCACTCAATTCAATTATAAAAATCTTCGGGTGACTAATTTAGAAATGGAAACCAGCGGTATTTATGGAATGGCTAAGTTATTTGGGCACCAAGCCTTGTCTTTAAATGCGATTTTAGCCAATAGGTTAACGGGAGAATTCAGTAAAAACCCGGGAGAAATCGTGGATCAACTCATCAAATTCACCCTAAAAAAAATAGTCACACTCTAAGTTTTTTATTTAACAGAACTTTAAAAATAGCTACGCAGGGTAATTTGTAGTTTTAGAAAAATTTTATTGATGACAGAAACTCCAGATAAAAGGTTTCAACATAGAGATATAGATTGGCTTAATTTTAATAAGCGTGTTTTACAAGAAGCCGCAGATAAAAGCAACCCTGTATTGGAACGCTTAAGGTTTTTGGCTATTTTTTCTTCTAACTTAGATGAATACTATCGGGTACGGGTTTCTCAACTTCGGCAAATCAAAAAAATCAAAAAAAGTTTACGTAAAAAGCTTGCTCTAAAGCCCAGTAAAAAGGTCAAGCAGATTATAAAAGACGTAAAAGAACAACAAATAGAGTTTGGTGAAATTTTTAAACATGAAATTTTACCTGAATTAGCTGAAAACCATATTCATCTTATTCAGCATAAAGATTTTACCAAAAATCAATTAACTGAAGCTCAGGATATTTATCAAGCTAAAATTAAAGATTTACTTGAACCACAATTAGTAGATTTTGATAAGAAGAATCAGTTATTTCTAGAAAACAATACCATCTATTTTTTTATTGCTTTTGAGAATGAAGAAGAAGCCGGAGTGGTGAATATACCGGTAAATCAAGTAGGAAGGTTTATCGAATTAAAAAATTCTGGTGAAGAACATTACATCACTTTTGTAGACGATATTATCCGGGCAGAAATCCACGAAGTTTTTCCCCAACGAAAAGTAGAAGGAATCTATCAGGTAAAAATGTCCAGGGATGCTGAATTATATATTGATGATCAATTTAATGGAGTTCTCGCTGAAAAAATTTATGAATCTTTAGAGCAACGTACCGATGGACAACCTACCAGATTACTGTACGATGCTGAAATGCCTAAAGAGCTTCAGAAAAAACTAAGAAAACATTTAGGCTTAGGGAAAATAGATATGATGCCGGGCGGAAAGTATCATAATTTTAGTGACTTTTTCTCCTTTCCCGATCCCACTGATAACCCGAAACTGCAATACGAAGCACTTATACCTATTCTGCATAAAGCTTTTGAAAGTGAAGAAGATTATTTCAAAATCATTAAAGAAAAAGATCAATTGCTTCATTTTCCATATATGTCTTTTTCTTATGTTGAAAATTTTATAGAACAAGCTGCAGAAGATGATGACGTTGTTGCTATTAAAATCTCCTTATATCGTGTAGCCGATGAATCTGCCTTAACCAGCTCCCTTTTAAAAGCCTTAGAGAAAGGCAAAGAAGTTACGGTTTTCATTGAAGCTAAAGCTCGATTTGACGAAGAAAACAATATTACTTGGGGACGAAAATTTGAAGAAAAAGGAGCGAATGTTATTTATAGCTATCCTAAAATAAAAGTCCACTCCAAAATATTTTTAATCGATAGGATTGAAAATGGAGAAAGTATAAAATACGCTTACGTAGGTACTGGAAATTTTAATGCTGAAACCAGTAAAATTTATTGCGATCACGCTTTATTTACTGCCCATAAAAAAATCACCAAAGAATTAGATCGGGTTTTTAAGGTTTTAGAAGGTGAATTAATCATCCCTAGGGCCAAAAACCTATTGGTCTCCCCTTTTGAAACACGCAGAGAATTCACCCAAATGATTTTAAAAGAAATCGACGAGGCTCAAGCCGGAAGGGAAGCCAAGATTACCGCAAAAATGAATAGTCTTGAGGATGAAGAAATGATAGATTTGTTATATCGTGCCAATAAGAGCGGAGTTAAAATTCGACTTTTAGTACGTGGTTTCACCTCTTTAATTGCGGGAGTTAAAGGCTTAAGCGAAAATATCTACATTACCAGTATCTTAGATAGATTTTTAGAACACGGAAGAATTTATATTTTCCATAATGGCGGGGAAGAACGCATATTTATGGGAAGTGCCGATTGGATGAACCGTAATTTAAACCGTCGTATCGAAGTTCTGGCACCTATTTTTGATGAAGATATTAAGCAAGAATTAAAAGAAATTTTACAAATTCAATTAGACGATAACGTAAAAGCAAGAGTCCAAGACTATACGCAGAAGAATGAATACGTAGCACACGATCCTGCACATCCTATTCGTTCTCAATATGAAATATACAATTACTTAAAGAAAAAACATTCTTAATGAAGAAGATTAAAGTTGGTGGCGTACCTGAACATTTCAATTACCCCTGGCATATTGCAATTGAAGAAAAACTTTTTGAAAAAGAAGGACTAGAAGTAGAATGGATAGATTTTTATGGCGGAACAGGCGAACTATCCCAAGCTTTAAAAAATAACGACATAGATATCGCTTTAATGCTTACAGAAGGCATTGTGAAGGAGATTATTGAGGGGAGCGATTTTAAAATTCTACAAAATTATATTGCAAGTCCGCTAATTTGGGGGATTCATGTGGCTGCAAATTCTTCCTATAAAAGCATTTCAGATTTAGAAAATACCAAAGCAGCCATAAGCCGTTACGGTTCTGGTTCTCATTTACTTGCTTATATCAATGCTAAAAATCAAGGTTGGAACACGCAAGAACTGGATTTTGAAGTGGTAAATGATTTATCGGGAGCGGTAAAAGCATTACCTGATGATGATGCTCAATATTTTATGTGGGAACATTTTACCACTAAACCTTTAGTAGATAATGGTACGTTTAGAAGAGTTGGGGATTGTCCCAGTCCGTGGCCGTGTTTTGTTATTGCAGCAACCGATAGTTTTTATAAATCAAATAAAAACGAAGTTAAAAAAATACTTTCTACCTTAAATTCGGTAACAGAAAACTTCAAAGATACCCATCAACTAACTGAAATTTTAGCTAAAAAGTACCAACAGAAAGAAAAAGATGTAGCACTTTGGCTTGAAAAAACAGAATGGTCACAAAATCAAATAAAAGAAGAAACCATAAAGGAAACTCAAAATCAATTATTTAACTTAAACTTAATTAATAAAAAACTTGATTTTAAAGATTTCATTGTAAAATCTTAATGAAATCTAAATTTTTTACGCAACCTTTGCGTTATCATTGTATCTATTTTGTAGAAACCAATCTAAAACCGAGGTATGCTAACTTTTTTTATCATCTTAGGAGCTTTACTTATACTTAATATTTTCATATTTATTTTCAGTAGAAATAAAGTTGAAGAAACCGGTACATCAAAAGCTAAAAAGGCAAATTATGAGCAAGAAGTTAGAAAAACAAATACCTCTACCATTCCACAGGTTCAAGATGCTTAGATTTTAAAAATGCATTGGTTTTACTAAAATGCTTATTCCCAAACCAATACCCTCTATTTGCGCTTAATGGTGAAGGATGTCCGGAGGTAAGGATGTGATGTTTGTTTTTATCTATTAATTGAGCTTTCTTCTTGGCGAAACCTCCCCATAATAAAAAGACTACATTTTCTTTTTTTGCTGATATGGTTGAAATTACTTGATCCGTAAATTGTTCCCAACCTTTGCCTTGATGGCTTCCGGCTTGATGCGCTCTAACCGTTAAGGTAGCATTTAACAGTAAAACGCCTTGTTTGGCCCAACGCTCTAAATTTCCTGTTTTAGGAAAAGGTTTAGTTAAATCCTGTTCAATTTCCTTAAAAATGTTGATTAATGATGGAGGCATCGCTATATGATCTTTTACAGAAAAACACAATCCGTTGGCTTGATCTACCCCGTGATAAGGATCTTGACCGATAATTACCACTTTTAAATCATCAAATTTACAATAGTCAAAAGCAGCAAAAATAGCTTTCCCTTTAGGGTAACATCGATGCGATTGGTATTCATTTTTAACAAATTCTGTCAATTGAACAAAATAAGGTTTTTCAAATTCTTCTTTTAATTCACTTTTCCAGCTTTCATCTATGTTTACCTTCATAAAATATTATTTAAATTTGCGCTGCTACGAATGTAGAAAATTGCTATGATAAAAATAACAGAAAAGACCCTTAAAGATTTAGAATTTCCTTCCGTTTGCCAACAAGTTAGTGAACTTTGCATTACCGATAAAGGAAAAGAAAAAGCTTTACAAATAGTTCCGCTTACCACTTATGGAGAAACTTTGTTTTCACTCCATCAGACTAATGAATATAAATCTTCGGCATTACAAGAAACCAGAATTCCCAATCATGGTTTTGAGACCATCGATAAAGAAATTAAATTTCTAAATATCGAAGAGAGCATCTTAGAAGTGAGTGGTATTCGTAAAATAGCCACCATATCACAAACCGTAAACAATCTTATTATTCATTTTAGGAAGTACCAAGAAATTTATCCTAATCTGCATAAAACTACCGATGAAGTTAAATTTACTAAACATCTCATCGAGAAAATAGATCAAGTAATTAACCGTTTTGGTGAAATTAAAGATGAAGCCTCTCCTCTACTTCAAAACATCAGAAGATCGATTAACAGTGTACAATCACAAATTAATTCAAGTTTTGTAAGTGCACTTTCTGCTTACAAAAGTGCCGGTTATTTAGATGAAATTAAAGAAACTGTTGTTGATAATATTCGCGTATTGGCTGTGACCGCTATGCATCGCCGAAAGGTGAAAGGTTCTATTTTAGGAAGTTCAAAAACCGGGAGTATCGTTTATATTCAACCGGAAGCTACTTTACAATTTGCTCGTGAACTCAATAACCTTCAGTATGAAGAAAAAGAAGAAGTTAAGCGTATTTTAAAAGAACTTACAGAGTTTATACGGCCTTCTCGTGAATTGCTTATTCAATATCAAGATTTGTTGAGTGAAATAGACGTGATAGCTGCCAAAACCAAATATGCTGAAGAATTAGGTGCGATTCTCCCTAAAATCACAAAAGAGCGTGAGATTTATTTAAAAGAAGCTTATCACCCACTTCTTTATTTGAATAATAAAAGAAACAGAGAGAAAACTTTTCCGCAAGACATAGAGTTACTTCCTGATAATAGAATTATTGTAATTTCCGGACCTAATGCGGGAGGAAAAAGTATTACTCTAAAAACGGTAGGGCTTTTACAAGTAATGCTTCAAAGCGGAATGCTAATTCCCGTGCACGAATTTAGCCGGATGTGTTTTTTTAATAAAGTACTTACGGATATCGGAGATAATCAAAGTATTGAAAATCATTTAAGCACGTATTCCTACCGATTGAAAAATATGAATTATTTTCTTCGGAAGTGCGATGATAAAACCCTCTTTTTAATTGATGAATTTGGTACCGGAAGTGACCCGGAATTAGGTGGTGCTTTAGCAGAAACCTTTTTAGAAGTATTCTACGAAAAAAACAGCTACGGAATCATTACCACCCATTACGCCAACCTGAAGAAAATGGCACAAGAAACGGAAGCTATTTCTAACGCGAATATGTTATTTGATTCTAGAACCTTAGAACCTTTGTATAAGTTACATTTAGGGGAAGCCGGAAGTTCTTTTACTTTTGAGGTAGCTCAGAAAAACGGAATCCCTTATAGTTTGATTAACCGGTCTAAAAAGAAAGTAGAGCGTGGAAAAATCAGATTTGATAAAAGTATTGCCAAACTTCAACAAGAACGTTCTAAATTGGCTAAAACCACATCTAATTTAAAAAAGAAAGAAATTCAAGCTTCGGAAGAAAAAGAACGTTTAGATGAAATCAACACCCGCGTACAGAAGAAATTGGAAGGTTTTCAAGAACTGTATGATAGCAATCAACGGCTTATACATTTAGGACAAAAATTAGAGGATATTAGTTTAACTTTCTTCAATAATAACAATAAAAAAGAACTGATTGGAGAATTTTTAAAAATGGTAGCTATTGAAAATTCTAAACGTAAAAAAGAATCAAAAAAGAAACAAGAAGTCAAGAAAAAACAAGAGCAAAAAATAAAAAAGGAGGCTGAAAAGAAAATTGAAGTTATCCGACAAAAGAAGAAAGAAGAAAAAGAGAAACTGGTAGAAGAAGAAAAAAAGGCAGAAGCAAAGAAAGTAGTTTCTTTTAAAGTAAATGATCGTGTACGTTTGGAAGATAGCCGTTCTGTTGGAACGATAGATAAAATTGAAAAAGGAAAAGCTATTATTAACTATGGAATGTTTACCACCGAAGCCGATTTAAGTAAATTAGAATTGGTACAACGCGCCAAAAAATAATGACAGAACTTCCTGAAAATAAAAAAATCATCTTGTTTGATGGCGTTTGTAACCTTTGCAATAATGCCGTGAATATTATTATAGACCACGATAAAAATGATGTATTTCGTTATGCTTCCTTGCAAAGTCAACTAGGGCAGCAACTTACGTTAGAACGAGGTATCGATACTTCTAAAATCGATTCCATTATTTTAATCGATCCGGGAAATGCCTATTACATCAAATCTACTGCAGCTTTACAAATTGCCAAGCATCTTTCTGGTGGTTACCGATTATTAAGCAATTTTTTGTTTTTACCGGAAAGTTTTAGAAACTTGGTTTACGATTTTATCGCTAAAAACCGGTATAAATGGTTTGGCAAAAAAGATAATTGTCGCATCCCTACCCCTGAATTGAAAAATAAGTTTTTGGAGTAGTTTGTGATTTAAATTGAAGTGATGCTGAACTTGTTTCAGCATCGCATCCTCCTTATCTTTTAATTTGTTACATTACTTCTTCTTATAATTATCGTCCCAGTTTTTTACAAGTGGTTTATCCCGAAGTTTCCCTACAGATTTTGCTATCAACATAGATACAGAAGCATCACCGGTTACATTAACTGTTGTTCTACACATATCTAAAGGTCGGTCGATAGCAAAAATTAATGCTAATCCTGCTTCAGGAATTCCGGCTTGTGCCAACACAATTACCAACATTACCATTCCAGCCCCAGGAACTGCTGCTGAGCCAATAGAAGCTAAAGTGGCGGTTGCAATAATTCCTAATTGAACAGAAAACGATAAATCCATTCCAAAAGCTTGCGCAATGAATACTGCTGCAACCGCTTGATAAAGACTTGTGCCGTCCATATTTATCGTTGCCCCAATCGGCAATACAAAACTTGAAACCTCTTTACCTACGCCCAAATGCTCCTCTACCCTTTCCATAGTGACGGGAAGTGTCGCTGCACTCGAACTGGTGGAGAATGCTAAAAGTTGGGCAGGAGAAATTCCGTTAATAAAAAAGGACGGTGTCTTTTTAGTGAATACCCAAACCAATAGGGTATAAATCACAATCATCAATAATAATCCACCTATCACGCATAAAGCATACATTCCCAGTGCTATAAATAAATCGGCACTTGGAGCTTCTACGACTAAGGCTGCTAATAGCGCAAAAACACCAAACGGAGCAGTTAGCATAATAATATCAATCATTTTCAGGATGACTTCATTAAAACCGTCAAAGAATTTTTTTACGGGTTCAGATTGTTTTTCAGGAATCAAAATCAATCCAATCCCGAAGAAAATGGCAAAGAAAATCACCTGTAACATATTGGCATTACTTCCCGCAGCACCAACAATATTGCTTGGTACAATATCTACTAAAGCTTGTAGAGGTCCGGCTTCTTTTTGCTTCTCGGCATTTTGTCTGGTAAGATCGGCATCACCTCCGTAGCTTTCTACCAATTCAGTTCGGGTTTCTTCGGTAATGGTACTTCCGGGTTTTACTAAATTTACCATCAATAAGCCAATAGAAACTGCAATAATGGTGGTGATAATATAAATGCCAATGGTTCTAAATCCCATTTTTGAGAGTTGGGAAATATCCTTTAAATCTGAAACTCCTTTGATTAACGAAGCTAATATTAAGGGTACCGCAATTAATTTTAAAGAATTGATAAAGATGGTTCCAAAAGGTTTGATCCAATCTTCAATAAAATCTGCTCCCCAAGTAAAATTGGTCATCAAAAGGGCAAAAATCACCCCTAATGCCATTCCTAATAATATTTGCCAGTGTAATGCGAGTTTCTTCATCTAAAGTTTATGCTTTTATGGTACGGTTTAACAATATAAAATCTGCAATCACCAAGGCTGCCATGGCTTCTACAATGGGTACTGCTCTGGGAACTACACAGGGATCGTGACGACCTTTTCCTTCCATTTCTACTTTTTCGCCTTTGTTAGTAATGGTTTCCTGTTTTTGCATTAAAGTAGCGACCGGTTTAAAAGCTACTTTAAAGTAAATATCCATTCCGTTTGAGATTCCACCTTGTACACCACCACTGTTATTAGAAGTGGTAGAACCATCATTATTAAAAAGATCGTTATGTTCGCTTCCCTTCATTTTGGAGCCTTCAAAGCCGCTTCCATATTCAAAACCTTTTACCGCGTTTATAGATAGCATAGCTTTGCCTAATTGGGCATGAAGTTTATCAAAAACCGGTTCTCCCAATCCAATGGGAACATTTTTTATCACACAAGAAACCACGCCACCAACGGTATCGCCTTCTTTGCGTATTTGCTTGATATAGTTTTCCATTTCTAATGCTTTTTCAGCATTAGCGCAACGTACAGGATTTTTTTCAATTTCATTAAAATCAATGCTATCACTTTCTTGTAGTTGAATTTTTCCTACAGAAGAAACATAAGCTTGAAATTGAACAGTTTTCAGGAATTGTTTGGCTACGGCTCCGGCAACCACTCGGCAAGCTGTTTCTCGTGCAGAACTTCTTCCTCCACCACGATAATCCCGGTTTCCATATTTTTGGTCATAAGTGTAATCGGCATGGCTTGGTCGGTACACATCTTTAATATGACCGTAATCTTTAGATTTTTGGTTGGTGTTTTCAATGATAAAGCCAATGGAAGTTCCGGTGGTGCTTCCATCAAAAATCCCCGATAAAAACTGAACGGTATCGGGTTCTTTCCGTTGGGTTACAATTTTTGACTGTCCTGGTTTGCGCCTATTCAACTCATTTTGAATAGCTTCTAAATCAATTTCAACACCAGAGGGACAACCATCAATAATTCCTCCAATAGCTTTTCCGTGAGATTCACCAAAGGTGGTTAACTTAAAAATTGTTCCGAAGGAATTTCCTGCCATAACTTGATTTTCAACAAATGTAATTTTTTTCAATAAATAATTAAAAATCTACATAACATTCTCTTGATAAATACATATTTATCCATTACAAGTATAACGATTAATTCAACATAGCTTAAACTGTAATTAATATACTTAACGTTTTATTTTTATTCCTTTGTTCATAAGAAAAGTTGCTAGGAGTGAAAAAGAGAAAAGTTGATTTGGTTGTAATTTCAGATGTGCATTTGGGAACTTTTGGTTGCCATGCAAAAGAACTGCTTCTTTATTTGGATAGCATTAAGCCCAAAAAACTTATCTTAAACGGTGATATTGTTGATATTTGGCAGTTTAGAAAGAGTTACTTCCCTAAATCACATTTAGAAGTCATTAAAAAGGTTATCGACCTTTCTGCTAAAGGTACAGAGGTATTCTATATTACCGGAAATCATGACGATTTGCTTCGAAAATTTACCGATGTAAAAATGGGTAAGATTTCTGTGTTAGATAAATTGGTTTTAGAGTTAGATGGAAAAAAAGCTTGGTTTTTTCATGGCGATGTCTTTGATGCTTCTATCCAAAATGCAAAATGGTTAGCCAAATTAGGTGGTTGGGGTTATGATATTCTTATTTTAATTAACCGATTTGTTAATTGGTGCTTGATTAAAATGAAACGTGAAAAATTCTCACTTTCCAAAAAAATTAAAAATAGCGTAAAAAAGGCAATTAAACATATTCAAGATTTTGAAAAAGTAGCTTCTGATTTGGCTATCGAAAATAACTACAAATATGTAATCTGTGGACACATTCATCAGCCACAAATCGTAAGGAAAGTGAATAAATTTGGTACTTGTCTTTATTTAAATTCCGGTGATTGGGTTGAAAATTTGACTTCTTTGGAGTATCATAAGGGAAAATGGAACCTTGAACATTTTCAAAAAGAAAATTATGAAAAAGAAGTGGTCTCTACAGAAGAAGATTTGAGTGAAATTCAAAATCTAGTTGCTGCTATAACAATTACCTCTAAACAATAAATATTAAATAGTATATTTGTGGTAAAATCAAAATAATATGAAATTACCTAAGTATCTATTTTACTTTTTAGTAAGTTTTGCCATTATAAGTTGTTCTGATGATGATAACAATGACGCTGAGGAAACTATTTCTAACCACTTCCCGTTAACTGTAGGGAACAGTTGGACCTATAATAATGAAACCACTTATCAAGATGGAGCTTCTACCAATTCTCAAGAAACCCTTACGGTGGAATCTACTTCTGAAGAACAAGGGGTTACTTATTATAAGTTAGAATCTGACGCTTCTATTAATGAAAAAGGTTTTTTTACCGGAATTTTAACTGCTGGCAGTTTAATTATGGCAGATAATCAATTAATTTACAATGGAGAGCTTAGTGTAGATCTATCTGGTTTTGGCCTTGATTTAGATAATTTAAGTATTCCATTAAATAACATCATCGTTTTTGATGCTGAAGCAAACTCGGGAGAAAACCTTACCCAGATTAATGATGTGATTACTCGAAATGTAAATTTACCTCAAGTAGGAACGGTTCCCTTTACTATTGAATATAATCTTCGTACAGTTCAAAATGAATTTTTAAATTCTTATACAGTGAATGAAGAAGAGTTTCAAGATGTTTTATCGGCAGGTATTATTGTTAATTTAGAAATAAGCGTTTCTCTTTCAGGATTTCAAATTCCTATTTTACAAAGTCAAGACGCCATCCAAATGACTAATTATTATGCGGATAATGTAGGATTAATTAAGAGTGAGACTTCTATTAATTATGATTTTGAAGAATTAAATTTCCCTAATATTCCTTCTATTCCTGATTTTAGTATGGAAGAAACTCAAGAAATTGAAACATATATAGTTGCTGAATAGTAGTTAAACTACTACTTCAATAAAAATTTATTTAAAATGCTCACCGGATGGTGGGCATTTTTTTGTGTTCCATCTTTAATTTGATGTCGGCAACTAGTACCATTCGCCACAATGATAGTTTCGGGATTGGCTTTTCTAATTGCCGGAAAGAGCGTTTGTTCTCCAATTTGCATACTAATTTCGTAATGCTCTTTCTCGTAACCGAAACTACCGGCCATTCCACAACAACCTGACGGAATAATCGTCACTTCAAAGTTCTCCGGTAAATTTAGTAAATCAAACGTATGCTTTACATTCGACATGGCTTTTTGATGACAATGGCCATGAATTTTAATTGTTTTCTTTTCTTTACTGAATTGTGTTGAAGAAATAGTTCCTTTTTTGATTTCTGCAGAAAGAAATTCTTCTATTAAAAACACGTTCTTAGCTAAAGAGGAAGCTTCTTGCCTATTCTCTGCTAAGCGTAGGTATTCATCACGAAATGATAAAATAGCCGAAGGTTCAATACCTATTAACGGAATCTCTTCTGAAATCAAGTCTTTAAACACTTGAATGTTTTTATTGGCTAAGACTTTTGCTTCCTCTAAAAAACCTTTAGAAATATAGCTTCTTCCACTTTCCTCATGGTCAATACTTTTTACTTCGTAGCCCAAACCTACTAGTAATTCAATGGTATCAATACCAATGGTGGTATCTAATAAGTTGGTGAATTCATCAATAAATAGATAAACACTTCCTGTTTTTTTATTTGGTCGTACACTAAGTTCTCCAGAAGTGATTAGTTCTCGTAAACTCTTTTTGGACACTTTAGGTAAGGAACGTTGTGGGGCAACACCCATCATTTTTTTGAGGAGTCCACTGGAAATAGAATTAGCAAACAAGGTATTCGTGATTCCTGAAAATTTTGCTCCTAATTGATTGGCTTTATTGTTATGGGCAAAGAGTTTATTTCTAAAACTGAATCCATTTTCTTTTTGGTATTGGTATAAAAACTCCGCTTTATACGATGCCATATCTACATTAGATGGACATTCGCTTTTACAGCCTTTACAGCTTAAACACAAATCAAGTACTTCTTTTATTTCTTCGTGATTAAATTGATTCGGCTTTTCACTTTGCGTTAAAAATTCGCGCAATACATTGGCACGACCACGAGTGGTATCTTTTTCATTTTTGGTCGCACGGTAACTTGGACACATGGTTCCGCCTGCTTCGATACTTTTTCGACAATCCCCCGTTCCATTACATTTTTCAATAGCCCTTAAGATTCCGTTGGTGTCAGAAAAGTCTTGAATAGTTTTAATTTCCGGTTCTTTTCGGTCGGGAACATAACGTAAGGAAGTTTCCATGGGGGCGGCAAAAACAATCTTTCCGGGATTAAAAATTTCCTGCGGATCAAAGAGTTTCTTCACTTGAATAAAAAGCTGATAGTTCTTCTCTCCCACCATTTCCTGAATAAATTCGGCACGCAATCGTCCATCCCCATGTTCTCCACTTAAGGAACCTTTATATTTTTTAACCAATCGTGCTACATCGTGCGTAATTTGCTTAAAAAGTTTTACGTCCTTGCCCACTTTTAAATTAAGAATGGGACGTAAATGTAATTCTCCCGCTCCAGCATGGGCGTAATACACGGCTCGCTGACCATAACTTTTCATAATTGCGGTGAACTCATTAATGTAATTTGCCAAATTAGGAATGCTCACTGCCGTATCTTCAATACAAGCCACTGCTTTTTCATCCCCATCCATATTCCCTAGCAAACCGAGTCCTGCTTTGCGAAGTTCTATGGCCATTTCTATATGCTCTCCTTTTAAAATGGGCTGTGCGTAACTATTCGTATGTTCTGTCAGTTCGTCTAGAAGTGAATTTAATTGAATTTCTAAATCCTTCTCGTGATGGTCACGGACTTCCAACATTAAAATCGCTTGTGGATCTTTTTCAATAAAAAAGCGATTTTCTTTATATTTTAAATTGCTTTTTGTGCAATCTAAAATGGTTTTATCCATCATCTCGCATGTGAATAGCGAATGTTTCATCACCGGAGCAACGGCCGCTAAGCAATCTTCAATACTATGGAAATGCGCTGCTATTAGAGCAGAGTATTTTGGAGGTAAATCGTCTAATTGTAGGGTAAGTTCTGTTGTAAAAGCTAATGTGCCTTCACTTCCGGCAAGAAGTTTACAGATATTTAATTTTTGGGTGTTTTCTGAAAAGATTTCAGTAGTAATGATTTCATCGATGGCATATCCGGTATTTCGCCTATGAATATCCCCTTTTGGGAACTTCTGATGTATTTCTTCTTGAATTTCTTTGGGCTTCAATAATTCATAAAGTTCACGGTAAATTTTTCCTTCTAAGGTAGAAAGCCGACACTTTTGTTGAAATTCTTCTGCGGTTAAAGCTTTAAAAGTAGCTTCGCTCCCATCAGATAGGAGGCATTTCATTTCAAGAATTTTATCGCGGGTAACTCCGTATTTTATAGAAGTAGTCCCACTGGAATTATTTCCTGTCATTCCACCTATCATACATCGGTTAGAAGTAGAGGTATTGGGACCAAAAAATAAATTATAGGGTTTTAAATAGCGATTCAAATCGTCTCGAATCACGCCCGGTTGGAGCCTTACTGTTTTTTCCTCTTCCTTCAGTTGAATGATTTTTGTAAAGTATTTTGAAATATCGACCACAATTCCATCACCTACACATTGTCCTGCCAAAGAAGTTCCCGCAGCTCTTGGAATGAGGCTGGTGTTGTTTTCTACACAAAACTGAATAAGCAATTGAATGTCTTTTACTGTTTTAGGTAAAGCTACGGCTAAAGGGAGTTCACGATAAACAGAAGCGTCTGTAGCGTAAAGTGATTTGACTAATTGGTTAGCATAAAATTCACCTTGAAGCTGTTGGGATAAATGTAGAAGTTTCTCTTTCAAAAGAATTTTTTACTAAGGTACAACTTTAGGAAATATTGTACTGAATTATGGATTTAACTTTTGTTAAGTAAGATTAACAAATATTTGGCGAAGCCACTGTTTTAGGGAGGTACGAAAGAAATATATTTGTTCTAGAAATAAAAAAAGCAAATTATGAAAAAATTATTTTTTACTTCTATTTTTATAATAGGAACGTTTTTTACCATCCAAGCACAAGAAATAGCAAACAATGCATTAGGTCTTCGTTTAGGGGGAGCTAATGGAGTTGGTGCAGAAGTTTCTTACCAAAGAAAAGTGGGAGCCGATAATAATCGTTTAGAATTCGATTTAGGTTGGCGTAATGATTCTCATTTTGATTTAGTAAAAGCAACTGCTTTGTACCAATGGGTTTGGAATATTGAAGGTGGTTTTAACTGGTATGTGGGTGCCGGTGGTGGTTTAGGAGTGGTTGATGACAACCATCATTATCCGGATCATCACGATCACGATGACGGAGCTTTTTTATATGCTGCCGGAAATATTGGTATTGAATACAGTTTTGATATCCCATTACAAGTATTTGCCGATTTAAGACCGGAAATTGGTTTTTCTGATTATGAAGTAATTGATGATTTTGTGCCTGATTTTGCGATTGGGGTGAGGTATCAATTCTAAATTCATTTTATCATAAACTAAAATCCCGACTAGTAAATTTAGTCGGGATTTTTTTATGTTCTTTTTTGAAAGTATTGAGTGCTCTACCTTAAACTTAAATCATCTTCACATAACTAAAAAGCTATTTAACCGGTTCCAAGGCCTTTTCGTAAACTTCTTCGTAAAGTGGAACAATGGCATGAATATCAAACTTTGTAGCCATCTTTTTAGCATTCTCTTTAAAGATTTTTAAGTTTTTTTCATCTTTTAAAATGGAAAGTCCATTTTTAGCCATTTCTTCTACATCGCCAACATCGCTCAAATATCCGGAATAACCGTGCTTATTAACTTCCGGTAAACCACCGGTATTGGATGAAATCACTGGAACTCCATTAATCATTGCTTCTAAAGCAGCCAAACCAAAACTCTCACTTTCGGAAGGCAATAGGAATAAATCTGAAAAACAAAGTATTTTATTAATTTCATTGCTTTCTCCCAAAAACATCACATGTTTCGATATGCCCAATTCATTCACTAAATCTTTAGCAGAAGAAACTTCTGGTCCTTCTCCTACCATGATAAGTTTTGCCTTGATTTCTTTTTGAATATTGTAGAAGATTTTTACGACATCATCAATGCGTTTTACTTTTCTAAAGTTACTAATGTGTGTAACAATTTTTTCATCATCATCTGCCATTAAGCCTCGTTGACATTCGGTAAATGGATTATCCTTTTTTGAAATATCAATAAAATTAGGAATTACCTGAATATCTTTTTTTATTTCAAAAAATTTTAAGGTATCATCTTTCAAGCTTTGTGAAACCGAAGTGACAACATCACTTTTATTAATACTGAAGGTTACTGCGGGTTTATAAAACGGGTGATTGCCTACTAAAGTAATATCGGTACCGTGCAACGTAGTAACCATCGGGATTTGAATGCCTTCTTCCCGTAACATTTTTTTGGCCATATAACCTGCATATGCATGCGGAATGGCATAATGCACGTGCAATAAATCAATTTTGTGCATTTTAATGGTATCTACCAACTTACTGGAAAGCGCTAGTTCATATGGTTGGTAATGAAATAAAGGATATTCAGGAACATTCACTTCGTGGTAGTAAATATTAGAAGAAAGCTGCTCTAATCGCACCGGTTGCTTGTAAGTGATAAAATGTATTTCGTGTCCCCTTTTTGAAAGTGCCATGCCTAACTCGGTAGCTACTACTCCACTTCCGCCAAAGGTAGGATAACATACAATCCCTATTTTCATTCTTTATAAATTTAAACGCTGTAAACTATTCAGTTCAGTCGTAAGTCTATTTTCAAAATTACGGCTTTATCACTTGAAAAACGTTTAAAATTAAAATAAGATGAGGATTTAGTACATAATAGATTCATAGATAAGCTTTTGAATCTTGGTCCTGATGTCATGAGAAATCAACTTTCTATTAGAGGCAAATGGGAAAGTTCTATTGGATAGAAAAATATAGACAATTTCTTCTTCCGGATCTGCCCAAGCGAAAGTTCCCGTAAAACCACTATGCCCAAAACTTGTCATAGAAACACAACCACAGGTGGGCCCTACTTTTTCTAACTGAGGTTTATCAAAGCCAACACCCCTTCTTACTTTATCCTCACAGTAGTAACACGTATTGAATTTATCGATAGTTTCCGGTTTAAAATATTGAATGCCACCGTAACTCCCCTTGTTTAAATACATTTGCATCATTTTAGCCACATCATTGGCATTACTAAAAATACCAGCATGACCTCCTATTCCACCGAACATTGCAGCACCTTGATCGTGCACGGTTCCTTGAATGGTATTAAAACGCCAGTAATCATCAACTTCTGAAGGAGCAATTTCGTTAATATTGAATTTTCTTAAAGGCAAATATCCCATATAATTAGCTCCCAAGGACTCATACAGGTGATTTTGCGTTAAGGTATGGAGTGAAGCGGCATAATAATGCTCTAAGGATTTCTTTAATAAGTAATAAGGCAAATCACTATATTTATATTCCTTTCTTGTTAAAAGATCGCTATCAATGATTTTTTGATACATAGAATCTTGAATATCTTTTCGCATATAGAACTTTTCACTTACCGGAACATTGAAGATATCGGTTTTTTCTGAACGAAAATACTTAGGTGATGCGTGAGTTCCGTCTTTTGAAAGTGTAGCAGTATAGAAAGGAATCCAAGCTTGTAACCTGGCATAATGGCTCAGCATTTCTTTGAGTGTAATATCAGCTTTATTGGAATCTTGAGCTAGAGGAATTAATTGTTTCAACTTGGTATCTAAACTAATTTTACCTTGCTCTTCCAACTCCATCACCAAAGGCAAAGTAGCCATAATTTTGGTGAGGGAAGCCAAGTCGTAAATCGTAGTATCGGTTACTGGTAATTCATTTTCATAGGTATGATAGCCAAAGTTCTTCTGATAGATAACTTTTCCTTTTCGAGCGACTAACATTTGAATACCAGGGGTCATTTCTTCTTTTACAGCTAATTGCGCAATGGAATCGATTTTATACAATTTAGCGGAATTGATTCCTACACTTTCCGGTAAACCATAAGATAAACGTTGGAGTTCTTGTGTAGTAAACTTTGTGCCGACCGGAAAATTCTGTCCTAAACTAACCGGTAATTTTCCTTTGGCCGGAATGGCTCCAAAAATCACTTGTGCGGTTTTTTGTTGAGCAATTTCACTGTTTTGATAACCTAATACAATTCCGTCTATATTAGTAGTCGATTTTATATCTAAAATAGCATAAGGCCTTGCAAATACACTTAAAATGGTTTGATGGGTTCGGGCAATTTCGTGCAGCCAAACCAGTTCTTTTTCTGAAAAGTGATACGATGCCCATGGAGATGAATTGGATTTATGGTATCCCAGAATCACCAAGTCATAATCTTTTAATTTTTCTAATAAATCTCCTAAATTATCCGCTTGGACATGATCTATTTCGGTATATTTTTTTAATTGCTGAAGAAATGAGGTTTCGGTTAGATGTTCCCCTAAATTCACATAAGCAATTTTCTCATCTTCTAAATTTTTAATAGGTAAAATGCCTTTGTTGTTTTTAATTACCGTAATGGCATTTTCCATTAATTCTTCATACAACAAATCATTATGAATACTATTTAGGTCTTCAATTAAATAATTGGTATCTACGGGTTGGTAGTGGTTTAAACCGACTTTATATTTTGCAGAAAGGATTTTCTTTACCGATTTTTCCAATCGTTTTTCTGAAATGACATCGGCTAAGTAAGCTTCTTTGATTTTTTCGGCTGCTTTGGGTACATTTTCTGAAATGAGTAAAATATCATTTCCTGCTAAAAATGCTGCTAAATCGATCTCTCCGGGTTCGTCATAATCGGCTACGCCACGCATATTTAAAGCATCAGTAAAAACTAAACCTTCATAATTTAATTTTTTTTGAAGCAAATCAGTCACAATAGGTTTAGATAAGGAAGAAGGAAAATTAATTCTCGGTTCTAATGCAGGAACGTTTAAATGACCAATCATAATACTGGAAACGCCCTCTTTGATCATTCTTTTAAAGGGATATAATTCTAAACTATCTAAGCGTTTTTTGGTAAAATCTAAAGTGGGTAATGATTTATGGGAGTCTACGTCTGTATCGCCATGACCGGGAAAATGCTTTGCAGAAGATAAAACCCCTTCACTCTGCATTCCTTGCATAAAAGCTACCGCTTTTTCTGTTACATTTCCTTTGTTTTCGCCAAAAGAACGATTACCAATAATAGGATTATCCGGATTGTTATTGATATCAACCACCGGAGCGAAATTGATATGAACTCCTAAGCGTTTACAATGTTTGGCTATTTGTGCTCCTGTTTTTTTGATAAGTTTGTTATCTTCAATAGCACCTAAAGTCATATTCCAAGGGAAAGCATAGGTAGAATCCAATCGCATTGCTAAGCCCCATTCAGCATCCATCCCAATCAAAAGCGGCACATTTGCCAGTTCTTGATATTCGTTATTGAGTTTTGCTTGCCGCATGGGTCCCCCTTTTGAAAAGATGATCCCTCCAATATAATTTTCTTTGATTAGGTCTTTAATTTTATCGGTTTCTGCTTTGCTTTTACTGGAAAAAATATCGACCATGAATAATTGACCTATTTTTTGGTCTAAGTTCATGGCATTATATGTACTATCTACCCAAGCTTTTTGAACGCGGAAATCTTCTGTTTTTAAAGGGTGATTTTTCTGAGCAAGTACACTCAAAGAAAAAAAGAAAAATAGATAAGTAAAGTGTTTTATATTCATGTATAACTAGAAGGTTTTATCTTGATAGTTCAAGAATAACGCCACAAAACAGAATTAAAGTATGGTAATTAAAGAAATCTACTATGCCAACTTTCTTTTAAAGGAACTTCCCAGTCTTGGATAAATTCTTGTTTGTTGTTAACTAGGTTATTAAATACGATTGTATTGGCAGAAACGGATTTGTTTTTAACCATTTTCTTAAAATCAAGTAGGGTTTTATGTGCTACATATTGCCCTTGTTTAAAGGTAACGTTCATCTTATCCAATAAATCAATTTTATATTTCTTCTCTAAGGATTGAATAAAATGTACACTGGCATCGATAGAACATCCGCTTGCAGCATTGATTTCTTGGTCTAAACCAAATACAATAAAACGGTTGTATTTAATAGTATAAGCGGCTTTTAAGCTCGCCCCATGTGCGGTCCAAGCAGTAAGAAAATTTTCTAATTCTGGTTTTATTTCTTCTAATTCTTCTTCGGTAAATGGTCGATTTGCTTGGTAAATCCATACCCGGGCCTCTGCCGGCAAATCTTTAAAATTAATCAGCATATACTCTAATCTTCAACATTCAATGGTTATAAATCTTCCGCATCGGCAATCATTTCAGCAACATCCATTACTTCAATTTGCCCTTCTTTATTTTTTCCTTTTACGCCGTCAGTCATCATAGTATTGCAAAATGGACAACCGGCCGCGATTACTTCAGGTTGGGTTTCTATGGCTTGTTCGGTACGCAAAATATTTACGTCTTTATTTCCCTTTTCAGGTTCTTTGAACATTTGCCCGCCACCGGCTCCACAACAAAGTCCATTTTTCTTGCACTTGCGCATTTCTACTAATTCTACTTCCAGTTTTCTTAGTAAATCTCGTGGTGCTTCGTATTCATTATTGGCTCTTCCCAAGTAACAAGGATCGTGAAAAGTAATTCGTTTTCCTTTAAATTTTCCACCTTCCACTTTTAATCTTCCTTCATCTAAAAGGCTTTTTAAAAATTGGGTATGGTGCATCACTTGGTAATTTCCACCTAATTCAGGATATTCATTTTTTATGGTATTGAAGCAATGGGGGCAAGCGGTGACAATTTTTTCAATTTCATAACCATTCAACACTTCAATATTGGTAACGGCCTGCATTTGAAAAAGAAATTCGTTACCTGAGCGTTTGGCAGGATCGCCTGTACAACTTTCTTCGGTTCCCAAAACAGCAAATTCTACACCTGCTTTGCTCAACAGTTTTACAAAAGCTTTGGTGATTTTTTTAGCGCGGTCGTCGAAACTTCCGGCACAACCTACCCAAAATAAGACTTCGGGCTTTTTGCCTTCTGCCATATATTCTGCCATTGTAGGTACTTTAATTGCTTCTGCCATAAAATTTATTTTTTAAGTGAAAGAATTAATCTTTAAACACTTGAATTTTTACACTTTTTTCTACTAAATCGGTAAACTTTCCTTTGTAACGTGTGGCTTTTACCAAGTGGTTATCTATCCAGTGATAATTTCCGCCTCTTGGTTTTCCCATGAGTAAACTGTGATATTTAAATCCGTTTTCGTCTAGCCAAGTCTCCGTAATTTCGCGGTGATCTTCTGTTCTTGAAGTGAAAAAACAGATGCGATGTCCTTTTTCATACCATTTATTAATAGTATGTAGAGCGTCTTCAAAAGGTTTACAGGTTTTCATACGTTCCGGCTCTTCATTGGGAACGTCTTCTGTAATGGTCCCGTCTATATCGATAAGGTAATTTTTTACCTCTCGAGGAAGAACAGGACTTACCAATTCTCCATTTTCAGATTTATCTTTTAGTAAATCTTCTACGTCCTTTTCGTCTTTTCTTTCTTTCACAATTGTTTAGTTTTCGTTAGCCCAATTTAATCGGTCCATTTGGTTATATGGCCACGGAGCTCCATTATTTTCTATGTTCCCCATAGATATATTCAGTTCGTTGGGAGCAGCACTTTGTTCCATCATTAAATAACGTCTCATGTCGATAATAATAGAAAGTGGATCTATACCTACCGGACAAGCTTCTACACACGCATTACAAGTAGTACATGCCCAAAGTTCTTCAGTAGTAATATAATCGTTTAACAGCTGCTTTCCGTCGTCTTTAAATTCTTTATTTTTTTCTATATTTTTTCCTACTTCCTCTAAACGGTCGCGGGTATCCATCATAATTTTACGCGGAGAAAGTTTTTTGCCGGTCTGATTGGCGGGACATTCTGAAGTACAGCGTCCACATTCAGTACAGGTATAGGCGTTTAAAAGTTGTACCCAATTGAGGTCGTGTACGTCACTAGCTCCAAATTTTTCAGGTACTTCTTCTTCGCCTTCAGTTGCTTCTGGTGCAGCGAATGGATCTGCATTCGGATCCATCATTAATTTTACTTCATTGGTAACCGCTTCTAGGTTATCTAATTCCCCTTTAGGTTTTAGTTTCGCATAATAGGTATTTGGGAAAGCCAATAAAATATGAAGGTGTTTTGAATAGTATAAGTAATTCAAAAAGAATAAAATTCCTAGAATATGTAACCACCAAGCGGCTCGTTCTATAATAATTAAGGTTGAAATACTTAATCCGTCAAATAGTGGTAGTAAAAACTGACTTATAGGAAAAGATCCCATAATTCCGGCTTCGTTGGCGTAATGATGGGCTCCTAAGATTTGCAATTGATGATCGGCTCCATTCATGATAAGAAATAAGCTCATAAGCACCATTTCAAAATAAAGGATATAATTGGCATCATCTTTTGGCCATCCTTTCATTTCGTTAGACCAAAACCTTTTCAGCTTAATGATATTTCTTCGAATCCAAAAAACGATTACTCCTATTAAAACCAATAAGGCCAATACCTCAAAAGAACCGATGAGTATATCATAAGCAGTTCCTAAGAATGAAAAAATACGATGAGTTCCAAAAATACCGTCTATGATAATTTCTAAAACTTCAATATTAATAATTATAAAACCTACATAAACAAAGATGTGAAGCATCCCCGCGATGGGTCTTTTTACCATTTTTGACTGCCCTAAAGCTACCCTGGCCATATTAGCAAAGCGTTCGTTAGGTTGGTCGGTTCTATCTATATCTTTACCAAGTTTAATGTATCTGATTAGTTTTTTGATATTTCGGGCAAAAAAGCCAATACCAAAAACTAACGCGACCACAAAAAGTATTTGAGAGACTATTTGCATAGAAGGTGGTTATTTTAGAGAATCTTTTGGTTCTTTATATTCTCCTGCATTTTTTCCAAATACAGAGAAATGTACGTATCGTTTTGGATTAAGTTTAATATCTTGTAAAAGTTCTTCTAATTGTTTGGTGGCCCGGTCTAAATTATTATAGACTTTTTCATCTTTCAATAATTTTCCAGCAGTACCTTCTCCATTATTCAACCCATCTGCAATTCCTTTAAAATCTTTGATAACTCCTTCAAATTCTGTTACCAATCTATTTACTTCTACTTTAGAAAGGGTATCTGAGAAGTTATTTAAATTAGTAGACATTTCATCTAAATTAGTAAAAGTGTTGTCTAATTTACTGGAATTTCGATCTAATAAACCATCTAAATTATTAGCTGCATTTTTAAATGAGCCCATGGTTTCGTTAAGTTTAGCAATGGTTCCTTTTAAATTATCCCTTGTCTCTTCATTTAAAATTCCATTGATACCATTTAATAAAGAATCTGCACTTACTACTGTGTTTTCTATTTTTTCTTGTAATGGTTTTAAACGATCGTTTACCAATTCTAATAAACCTTCATCAATCTCCCCTATTAAAGTGTCTCCAGATTTTGCTATTTCTGCTGTATAATCAGGTAAAATAGCCATTGATTTTCCTCCAATTAAATCCCCTCCATAAATTTGAGCTTTACTTTTTTTAGAAAATTCAAAATTGTCTTGAACGGTCATCTTTACCAATATTCTACCTTTTTTATTTAAAAAGCCTATTTCGGTAATTGTTCCTACCTGTAGTCCATTAATGGTTACAGGGGAAGAAACAGATAATCCTTCTACCTCGTTATATACTGCGTAAAAAGTTCTGTTGCTATCTAATAAATTATTGCCTTTTAGGAAGCTGTACCCAAATACCAAAAGTACGATGGCGACTATAGCTAAAAGAGCAGTTTTGACTTCGTTGGTTAATTTCAAGAGTATATGAATTTAGTGATTAACAAATTTAAAGATTAAAAATAGAAAACAAGTCTATTTTGTTTTACTTTTTAACGCCTCATTAACGCTAATCTTTTGATTATTCTTAAAAGCGACAATATAACAATTTTTATAACCAACCTCTTTTGCTTTGCGTTGCTTTTCTTGAATGGCTAAATAATCTGAAGTACTTCCCAAATAATATTTGTAAAGTTTTCCTTCTTTTTGGCGACTTACCCCTTCCAATCCTTTAAAATTGTAGGGTTTGGTTTCTAAAGGCTGTGAACCAGCAGCTAATTGGACTTTAAAAGTGATATTATCATAAACTTCTGAAGCAGATGAAGTATTTTCTATAGTTGAAATAGCAGGTGTTTCTACCTCTGTAGAATGTAAATTTAAACTGTTTTTATAATTTAAAATCCCTTCAATAATAGAAGCGGCCATTTTTTGTTGACCTGCATTTGAATTTAAGAATTTCCCTTCA
The DNA here is from genome assembly GCF_902499555.1 of Mesonia oceanica. Taxonomy (GTDB): domain Bacteria; phylum Bacteroidota; class Bacteroidia; order Flavobacteriales; family Flavobacteriaceae; genus Mesonia; species Mesonia oceanica. The sequence goes on along the minus strand of NZ_CABVMM010000002.1, from coordinate 333,087 downwards.
CTATTATTGGTTAAAAAACCGGTCTCCACTAAAACACTTGGCATGTAAGTTTTTCTTAGCACTAAAAATCCAGCTTGTTTTACTCCCCTATCGGTTCTTTTTAATTTGTTGGTAAAACCTTTCTGTACAAAATCTGCCAGTAAAATACTTTGATCTAAGTATTCTTCCTGCATTAAAGTCATCCCTATATAAGAAGCTGGGGAATTAGGATCGAAACCTCCATATTTTACTTCGTAATCTTCCTCTAAGTAAATTACGGAGTTTTCTTTCATCGCTATTTTAAGGTTATCTGCATTTCTATGTAATCCAAGTACGAAAGTTTCTGTACCGTGAGCTTGAGAGCTATGTGCATTGCAATGCACACTCACAAATAAATCGGCATTTGCTTCATTAGCGATTTCTGCTCTTTTGTCTAGAGGAATAAACACATCGGTGGTTCTGGTATAAACCACTTTTACATCAGGATGTTTTTTTAATTCGGCACCTATTTTTAGAATAATATTCAGGGCAATATCTTTTTCTTTATAACCATTACCTCGGTTTCCTGGATCTTTTCCTCCGTGTCCGGCATCCAACACTACTACAAATTTCTTAGTAGGAGGATTAGTTGCTAATAAACTGTCGGAATTCAACAGAATTAAAAAGAGAACTATTATAATAAAAGAAAATTTATTCGTTTTCATAATGAAAGAGTTAGTGGCCTAATTTTTGCTAAATTTTCAATTTTATAAGATTGTACGTTTAGCTTTCAAAAATATATGTAATTTTGGGTTTTCAAAAAGCAGGCCAAACAATACAAAAATAGTACTATTAGCATTGCAACCAAATCTAAAATACACACTTTTATTTTATTTATTACCAGTATTTTTTTTGGGTAGTTTATATGCTCAGCAAAGAGATTCCTTAGTACCTGTAAATCAATCTTTAAATAGCCCTGAAGTAATTCCTTTTAGCGAACCAAATGACTTTTTAATTCGTGAAATTAATATTGTTCAATTAGATACTGTCCTTATTGATTCGGTTAAAACCAAGAAGAAAAACGATAGTTTCCTAACCGATAATATTGTTTCTACTGCTAAGGATTATATTCGTTTTGACAGGCAAAATGAACGCGCTTACCTGTACGATAAAGCAAAAATTGTATATGGTGATTTAACTATTGAAGCCGGTTTGATTATTTTAGACAATAGTAAGCAAGAAGTTTATGCCTTCGGAATCAAAGATTCTACCGGGAATTATACGCAGCGTCCGGTTTTTACACAAGCTCAAAATGTAGTAGAACCTGATAGTATTCGTTTTAATTTTAAGACAGAAAAAGCATTGGTTTATAATTCTAGAACCGATCAAGGCGCTTTTAAAGTGAAAGGTGAAGTCACGAAAAGGCAGAATGATTCTGTATATTACATGAAAAATGTAAAATTTACCACTTCTGAAGATGTAGACAATCCTGAATATTATTTCTACGCCCGTAAAATTAAAATGGTTCCCGATAAGAAAATCGTTTCCGGTTTTGTAAATATGTATATCGCCGACGTCCCTACTCCGCTAGGCTTACCTTTTGGCTATTTTCCTTTGACAGAAGAAAGGGCTTCCGGTTTTATTATTCCTTCTTTTGGGGATAATGCGCAACGAGGCTATTTTTTACAAAACGGTGGATATTATTTTGCCATAAGCGATTATATAGATTTAACAACTACAGGAAGTTACTACACTAACGGTAGTTACGACTTAAGGTTTCAATCTAATTACAAAAAGCGCTATAAGTATTCCGGTGCTTTTAATCTCCGGTATGAAAAACTCTTGAATAGCGAACCTGGTTTTCCAGACTATACAGAACAATCCATCTATAATATTACTTGGAACCATTCTCAGGATTCAAAATCCAATCCAAATTCTAGGTTTGCCGCTTCGGTGAATTTAGGAAGTAGTCAGTATTACCAACGTACAATTAACCAAACCAATACCGGTAACTTTTTAAATAACTCCTTAAGCTCTTCTGTTTCTTATAATAGGACTTTTCAAGGAGATCCACAGGTAAATTTTACAGCTGCGGCCACCCATACTCAAAATAGTAGAAGCGGTGAAATTAATATGACGCTTCCCACCATACAGGCAAGTATGGCGAGAATTTATCCGTTTGCTCCCAAAGTAGGTGCAAAAAAGGGAATCATCGAAAATATTAACTTCAACTATAGTTTAAGAGCAGAAAACAGGTACAATACCAATGATTCCTTGTTTTTTAAACCTCAAATGTTTCGAGATGCGGTGAGTGGAATTCAGCATACCATTCCCATTAACACGAACTTCAAAGTATTTAAATATTTTAGTGTAAGTGCCGGGACTTCTTATCAAGAAAACTGGGTTTTCAAAACTTATGAGCGTTCTTACAATGAAAATACTCAAAAAGAAGTAACAGATACGGTTAGAGGTTTTGATTCTTACCGAACATATAACTTTAGCTCTAGCGTTGGTACCACAGTTTACGGAATGTTCAACTTCGGCAAAGACAAGAAAATACAGGCGATTCGTCATGTGATAAGACCAAGCGTGAGTTATAGTATTAATCCGAAGTTTGACGAATTTTACGATACTTATTTAATCCCTGCCACTTCTGGATTAGATGAAAAAGTAGTTGAATATTCTAGATTTCAAGGAAGCCTTTATGGAGCTCCTAGTAACCGCTATTCCAGTAGTATTGGGTTTAGTGTGACCAATGATTTTGAAGCGAAAATAACACCGAAAGATTCTTTAGCCGAAGAACCTATTAAGCGAAAACTTTTAAGTAATCTTTCAGTGAGTACTTCGTACGACTTAGCTGCCGATTCTTTAGCACTTTCTCCCTTACAGTTACGAGGTACTTTACCTGTCTTAAAAGATAAATTGGATATTAATTTTAACGCGGCCTTAGATCCTTATGCGTTAAATAATAACAATAACCGGATAAACGAATGGAATATTAATAATGGTGGTAGTTTATTTAGGTTAACACGTGCTAATGCAAGTTTTGGATATTCTTTTTCCAGTAAAGATTTTGATAGTACTACCGATAAAAACAGTGATAAAACCGAAAATGATACCTTTAGACAAGGAGGAAGACAAGATGATCTTTTTGGTAAAGGAATGAATACCGATGGTACTTTTGAAGATGAAGAAGACGATGATGAACCCATAGAAAATGATACGGAGCGTTATAATTATACTATTCCTTGGGATTTAAGGCTTTCTTATACGGTTACCTACAATAATAATGCACGACAAAATGAAATTTCATCACACTCCTTAATGTTCTCTGGGAATGTTGAATTATCGCCACGTTGGTCGGTAGGCGCCTCCTCCGGTTATGATATTAAAAATAAAGGATTTACCTTTACTCAACTTAGATTTCAGCGTGATTTAGAAAGTTGGCGAATGAGCTTTAACTGGACACCATTTGGTACACGTGAATCTTGGTATTTTTATATTGGTATTAAAGCCAGCGTACTTAGTGATATTAAATACGATAAAAACAGGGAAAGAGATAGAAACCTCTAAAATATTCAAGATGAAAAAAATTATTACTACTAAACATGCTCCGGCTCCCATCGGGCCCTACAATCAAGCAGTACTTACCGGAAATATGCTTTATACTTCTGGTCAAATTGCAATTGATCCCACTACCAATGAATTGTTTAAAGGTTCATTGGAGGAAGAAACACATTTGGTAATGAAAAATTTAGAGGCCATTTTAAAACAAGCTGATATGACTTTTGAAAATGTGATTAAAACTTCCATTTTTATTAGTGATATGAATAACTTTAGTACCATCAATAAAATTTATGCGGAATATTTTAGTGAAGAAACTGCTCCGGCAAGAGAAACCGTTGAAGTAGCTAATCTTCCTAAATTTGTAAATGTTGAAATTAGCGCAATTGCCGTAATGGATGCATAATATTCTATCTTTTTACTACATTTAGCAACCAAAAACATTATTCATGTTGCTATCTACTTTAGACTGGCTATTTATCATAGCCTTTTTTTTAATTAGTTTATTTATAGGAATTGTAGTAGCTCGCCGCAGCGGGAAAAACGCTAAAAACTTTTTCCTTTCTGGAAGAAATATGCCTTGGTGGATTTTAGGGGTTTCTATGGTAGCAACAACTTTTGCTGCCGATACGCCCGGATTGGTAGCGGGAATCGTAAGAAAAGACGGTGTTTATGGGAACTGGATATGGTGGAGCTTTCTGCTCACCGGAATGCTTACCGTTTTTTTCTACGCAAAACTCTGGAGAAAAAGTAATATCACTACCGATTTAGAGTTTTATGAACTTCGGTATAGTGGGAAAAGTGCTGCTTTTCTTAGAGGTTTTCGAGCCTTGTATTTAGGAGTGTTCTTCAACATTGTAATCATGGCCTCGGTTTGTTTAGCAGCTATCAAAATTGGGCATGTGATGTTTAATTTTGCCGCTTGGGAAACTTTGGTGATTGCCTCTTTGGTTACCGTTACTTACTCTATGCTTGGAGGTCTGCAAGGCGTTTTGATTACTGATTTTGTTCAGTTTATTATTGCTATGGTTGGAAGTGTATGGGCTAGTATTTATATTGTTAATTTACCTGAAGTTGGTGGATTATCTGCTTTACTCTCCAATCCTGAAGTTAGTAAAAATACCCATCTTCTCCCCGACTTCTCAAAACCCGAATTATTTATCCCTTTATTAATTATTCCATTAGCAGTACAATGGTGGAGTGTTTGGTATCCTGGTGCAGAACCCGGCGGCGGCGGTTATATTGCACAACGAATGTTGGCTGCTAAAAATGAAAAGCACGCTGTCTGGGCTACCATGTTTTTTAACCTAGCCCATTACGCCATAAGACCATGGCCATGGATTTTGATTGGTTTAGCATCCATAGTGGTTTTTCCCGATTTAGCGAGCCTACAAAATGCTTTCCCAAATTTAGATAGTTCATTCGTAAAAGACGACTTATCTTATTCGGCTATGCTTACTTATTTACCTTCCGGTTTATTGGGGATAGTGGCCACTTCTTTAATAGCTGCTTTTATGAGTACCATTTCCACGCATTTAAACTGGGGAAGTAGTTATGTGGTAAACGATTTTTACGCTCGATTCGTGAATCAGGAAGCTTCTGAAAAGAAAAAAGTTGCTGTGGGTAGAATAGCCACTTTCTTAATGATGATTACCGCAGGATTACTTTCATTAATTTTAGAAGAAGCACGAGATGCTTTTAATCTTCTATTACAAATTGGTGCAGGAACGGGATTATTATTTATTCTTCGCTGGTTTTGGTTACGTATTAATCCCTATAGTGAAATTGCAGCGATGCTGAGTTCTTTTTTAATCGCTATTTTCTTTTTTATCAATAGTAAGTTAGAGCAACCCCTAATCACTTGGGAAAGTCATTGGGAATTGGTATTTGGAGTAGTTTTTACCACTATCGTTTGGGTGGTGACCACTTTATTAACCCAACCAAGTAATGAAGAAACCTTAGCTAATTTTCAAAATTTGGTTTTTGATAAAGAAGGGAAATTCCATTATTTTAATTACAAAGTATTGGCCTTTTTCACCGGAACCATCGGTATTTATGCCATTCTCTTCGGAACAGGATTTTGGATTTATGCGGAAATCACTTCCGCTATCATCGCTTATCTTATCGCTAGCGTTTGTAGTTTATTTATTTGGAAGAACTGGAACAAGATTGTTTAGTTTATCGATTATTTGAGTGAATTATTTTTTACTTGATAAAACTAAACCAATGTCAGTTCGAGCGGAGTCGAGAACTATTCAAAATAAATTATTAAGTAATCAAACTAAAAAATAGTTTAAATATATCCTGCAAGGTTTTGGAAACCTTGCAGGTATTAATTTCATAAAGTAAGCTGCAAGGTCTTTTTGACCTTGCAGGAAATCTTGTTACAAACTATTTTACAAAGATTTTTCAGCTTCCAGTATTCTCTTTAATCAAAAACAATTTTATTAGAGTAAATGCTATAACTTTATTTTCCGGGGAATACGATATAATCTGGAGCAAGGGATTTTGGATTTTTTTCTACTTCTTCAGGAACTTGCTCTACTTTTAATTCTTTGTTTAATATTTTATAGATCAATTCTTTAAAGGTATCAAAATCTACTGAATAGGATATCCCAACACCTTGCGTATATCCCCATTGCTGCCCGATGTATTGAATATTGTTTTCCCGATTGAATAATTTTGCCCGTAAGGTTCCTTCTTCATTTAGCAATAATTCAACTTCTACATTTCCTACTACCACAGATTGCGTAACTCCACCAATAGGAACCCCTACTCGACCGTTTACCAGTACGCGTTCACTAATCTGTGTAGATAAAGTGACCCCAAACCTATCGGCCGTATCTTGGTCTGGAGTTCGGTCTCCTTGTACGTAATTAATACCTACTTTAAATTTACCATCATCATCACTAAAAATGTTATCAAATAAACCGGAAGCACGTTCTGCAATTAGATTTCCAGGAGCATTTTGTCCCACCGTATATTGACTAAAGAAGCTTCCTTGAGTAATTAAGGAAAGTGCCTGTATTTCGGTATTCTGACGATCACTGATTCTGTATTGAAGTTCTGACTTTACAACTGAACTCAGGTTAGGGTATTCCAAATCGAAGCTAATATCGGTTTCGCTTAATTCGCCATTTAGGTTAATATAAACGTCTACGGGAATATTTCTATTAATAACCGGGTTTTCTAATAAAATTGCGGGATTTGCTTCAGCTCTATACAAAGCACGCACATTTAAATCTGCCTTAGTTGGACTTCCATCCCACGTAATATTGCCACCTGGGACTACTTCAAATTCTTTTTGCACCAAACCGGCATATTTAAAGTTGTAAACACCATTATAGACTACAAAATCTCCCCACATATTAAATTTCCCGTTGGTACTTATTTCCATCAAAAGTGTTCCGGCACCGCTCCCGCGTAAAGAACTTCCGCTGTTTTGATCGATAACAATTTCTACTTCAGCTTCATGGGTAACATCTAATTCAAAGTTAAGTTCTAGTCCTTTTACTTCTTTCACCTTAATCTCTTTCCCTTCTTTTCTTGCTTGTTTTTCTTCAGGAGTTAGAAAATAGATATAAGAATTATCCCCAATGGTTTCAGTATCATTCAACGGAATTTTAAAAATCGTTCCCTTTTGTGTTTCTGCATTTACATTAATCACCAATTCTTCGGTAGGTCCTGCAATATTTGCACTACCGCTAATAAAAGCAGTTCCGTAGTAAAGAGATTCTTCGGTATAATCTGTATCCAACACTAATAGTCTTTTTGGAGCGTCAAGATCTAAATCCAGTCTCCATTTTTTAAATCCATCGTGAGAAATGGTTCCATTGATGATCCCTTTGGTTTTGTATTTTGTATCAACAAAATCTACATTGTTAAACAAGAATTGCTGTTTAGTTAAATCTATTACTGCATTCTGTTGAAAGTTTAAATCTACATTGAGGTAAGGGAATTTTAATCCCGCATCTTGTAAGGTTAACCTTCCAGTAATATCGGGATTTCGATAATCTCCAGAGATCTTAGCATTTCCATAAGCTAACCCACGAATATTGGAAATTACATCGGCACCTAAAGCACTAAATGCATTTAATTTAAAACTATCGAGATTAACATTGAGATCGATATTTGGGTTTTCATTACTCACATCTAAATTACCTGAAGCTTGAAGAAAATCATACTCTTCGTTACCTAACAATGCTTCAATTTTATACTGTGTCAAATTTTCGTTTCCTTCAATATCTAAATTTAAATCGCCATACTTTACTTCGTTTATCGCAATATCATCGATGGTTAAAGAAGAAGTGGGATAATACACTCCTTTTTCTTGCAAAAATTTAAGTTTCCCGTTTACAATTCCGGCTAAATTTAAACTATCAATGGAAGGAGTGATTTTAGAAAGATCTACATTATCAAATTTTAAATTGAAATTTTTATAGGTCGTATCACTCGCCTCTCCGCTTAACCTTATCTCTTCATCTTGATGAGTTAAGGTAAGTGTATCTATTCGGAAGTTACTAAAGTCTTTTTCGAAGACAATAGTTTGGTTTTTAGTATTGTTTTTATTGAAATACCACTTACTTTCTTTGAATTTTATATCAGATTTTCGAACTCCCACTACCGACTTTTGGTCTTTATTAATCGTATGGAAAAAACTAAAATTAAAATCGTCGTTATTGTTTTTTCCTCCTTTAAACTCAGATCTTACAAAAAGTGTATCGTTGAGGGTCACGTTAATTAAATTGAAATCGGAAGCATTGTAAAAATTAGTAGAAATACTATCAACTTCTACATAGGTATTAAAAAGCGGGTTGGTGTTATCTACTTGAAGATTCACCTTTTGAAACATATTTTCAAATACGTTTATTTGAGGAGATCTAAAAGTTAGTTTAAAATCTGAATCTTCTGACTGTACACTTCCTTTGATGAAGGTATTGGGCGCTAATTCAATATTCGGAAAGAATACTTCGACTATTTTATTATAAATATCAAAATTAAAATCGAGATACTGACTTCCTTCAGTAGGAATAGGATCGTAATTGGTGTACAAACTTCCTACCGCATTTTGGAATAAAGCCGGAACTTGGTTCACTTGAAAAATCCCTTCTACCTCTCCACTAATCACATCAGGAGAGTTAATAGTAATTGTTCGCACTTGATTATCGAAACTAGAGGTGAGTTCTAGTTCTTCAAACTCAAAAAGATTATCCTGATTTTTATAGCTGAAATTTTGTAAATAAAGAGAACCACTCACATCATCCAGGTTTTTACCTTTCATATTCATAAGAATATCCCCTTTCATAATTGATAAGGTATCACGTTCCACAAAATTTAATGCGTGAAGGTCGGCATATTTTACGTTTGCCTTAAAATCGTATATGTTATTGTCATCAGAAATATCGGCAAGGCCATTAAATTCAAATTGAAAATTAGGGTCGTTGCTTATTAATTTCCCATTAAAAACAGGGGCATCTAATTTTCCTGAAACCTTGATTTTATTATAGGTATATCCATTAAACTGCAATTGATTGATGGTTCCATCTATTTGCGTATTTAAGGTTTCTTGTGAAAAACCAAGTCCGTCTACATTTAAACTAAAAGTAGCATAACCTAAGGAAGAATTATCCAGTAAGCGTCCCAAATTAAACCGAATAAACTTAATCTTTCCTTTATAACTAGCAAATTTAGAATCATTTAAATCATCTAGCGCAATATTTAAATTAGCACTTCCTAACTGAGTATTAATCTGAGAATTAGTCACTACCCTTGTAGGTGTAGCGCTTAAATAACCGTTTAAATTGACACTTCCAACTTCAATAAGTTGTTTAGGTAAATTTTTCCCCAATACATTCGGGAGTAAATTTACCAAATCGTAATAATTGGTAGAAAGCTCCTTAAAATTTCCGGAAATTTTAAAGGTCTTTTCTTTATCGATTAAATTTTTAAAATCCAGGTCTCCATCTATCACGGTTCGATCCATTCCCGTTAAATGCCAGTTATTCAACTGAAAATCATTTAAAGTACCTTTTAAATCTCCTTCAAACTGTATAGTTTCGGTATCACCAAACTCATTGTAAAGCAATTTTAAATCACGGGTATCTACTTTAGAAGTCCTGAAATCTCCAGTGATCTGTACTTTATTTTCAAAATCTGCCAAGCCTCCTATCTCATAATCAAAACGGATATCACTAGTTATGTCTGAATAAGGGGTTTGTAGTTGAAAATCATCGAAGAGCATACTTTCTTTAGTGTACCTAAAATCAGTACTCAAATGATCTATTTTGATACCTCTGCTTTCCTCTGCCTTCATGCTTTCTATATTCACCGAAACATTTGGACCATCAACGACTAAATTAGAAGCATTGATATTTAAGTCTTTAAATGAAAAAACATCTTCATCTTCTAAATTTTCATCTTCATAGCTCACTTCACTATTGATAGCGATAATATGATCTATAGTTAAAACAAATGGGCTTTGCGAGGGTTGACCATTATCAAATTTTTCACCAAAAAAGGAAAGGTTATCTTTTGTTTCCCCTTTATAAAGCTTCATGCGAAGTTTTAATTGTTCTGCTTCCAGATCACCAAAATCTAGGTGCTGACCGGAAAGAATCGCCGGAACATCGATCAATGAGGTACTCAACTGTTTTGCGCTAATAAGCGTATCTTGATGGTGATCTTCAATATAAACTTCCTCAATAACTACATCTCCATTGTAGGAAATACTTATGCGTTCAACATTGATATTGGTATTAAAATCGTTATTGATTCTTTCGGTAACTTTATGGGCAACAGAAGTTTGTACTGCCGGAATGGAAAACACCAAAACCAAAACCAAGAACAATAGTAAAATAGCTACTATAATTCTACCTAATATTTTAAAAAACTTTTTAATAGGTTCTGGTTTTAATTAAGCTTGATTTTTCTTATTTAATTAGAATAATCCTAATTTTGTGCTGAGTTGTACAAATACAACCGCAAAGCTTGCAAATTTACATAGCTTTAAGAACAATTCTAACAAATTTTAGACCTAAAAATTATAATGGACTCACAAAATATATATATTCTTGGTATTGAGTCTTCTTGTGACGATACTGCTGCTGCCGTGCTTTGTAACGGAAAGATAAAAAGTAACGTAGTAGCTACCCAAAAAATACACGAAGAATATGGTGGTGTAGTACCCGAATTAGCTTCCCGTGCACACCAGCAAAACATTGTACCGGTAATACATCAGGCTATTGAAAAAGCGGGAATCAAAAAAGAAGATTTATCGGCTATCGCCTTTACCAGAGGTCCTGGTTTAATGGGTTCGTTGTTAGTGGGAACCTCTTTTGCCAAGTCGATGGCAGCTGCACTCAAAATTCCATTAATCGAAGTCAACCATATGCAAGCTCATATTTTGGCTCATTTCATTGAAGAAGAAGATTTTGAAAAGCCGAATTTTCCATTTCTCGGTTTGACCATCAGTGGCGGACATACCCAAATTGTAAAAGTTTCTGATTTTTTTAAAATGGAAGTCATTGGTGAAACCCTAGATGATGCGGTAGGTGAAGCTTACGATAAATGTGGGAAAATGCTAAACCTTCCCTATCCCGGTGGTCCTTTAATAGATAAATATGCTAAAGAAGGGAATCCGAAAGCTTTTCCGTTTCCTAAACCGAATGTAAAAAATCTGGATTTTAGCTTTAGTGGTTTAAAAACTTCGATGCTCTACTTTTTGGAGCGTGAAGAAAAAAAGAATCCTGATTTTATTGAAGAAAACTTAAAAGATATTTGCGCTTCCTTTCAATATACGGTGGTAAAAATTCTGATGGACAAGCTAAAAAAAGCTGTAAAACAAACCGGGGTTAAAGAAATTGCCATCGGTGGTGGCGTTTCTGCCAATAGTGGAATTAGAACTGCACTTATTGATGCCCAAGAACGCTTTGGTTGGAAAACCTACATTCCTAAATTTGAATATACTACCGATAATGCTGCGATGATCGCTATTGTGGGACATTACAAATATTTGAATAAAGAATTTTCAGATGCCAGTATCACGGCTCAAGCTCGCTATTCCCTTTAAAAAATTACTATGCAATTATTTTATAATCCTTCCATTTCTAAAAACGATAAAGAAGTAATTTTCCCTAAAGATGAAAGTAAACATATTGTTAAAGTTTTACGTAAATCAGAAGGTGATAACCTAAACATTACCAATGGAAAAGGGTTTTTATTTGAAGCTGAAATAATTGAAGCTAACCCTAATAAATGTAAAGCGAAAATTAAAAATTTCGAGCAGGAAAGAGATAAAAAATATCACTTGCATTTAGCAGTAGCCCCTACCAAAATGAATGATCGTTTTGAAACTTTTCTAGAAAAAGCTACCGAAATAGGAATCGATAAAATCACACCTATTATTTGTGATCATAGTGAACGAAAGGTGGTCAAGATAAATCGGTTTGAGCGGGTTTTACAAAGCGCAATGAAACAATCTCTACATTATACTTTGCCGGAAATCACAGAAGCGATTTCCTTTAAAGAATTTATTCAACAACACCATGATGGACAAAAATTTATAGCTCATTGTGAGGAAAAAGAAAAAAAATCCTTTCAAAAAGAATTACAAGCCGGTGAAGCTTATACCCTACTAATTGGCCCTGAAGGTGATTTTTCTCCTGAAGAAATTGAATTGGCGCTTCAACAGCAATTTATTCCCGTTACCTTAGGCCATACTCGGTTACGTACCGAAACTGCTGCCATTGTAGCCACACATACTGCTGCATTAATTAATGAATTTTAGTAATAAAATTCTCATTATATTTATTGAAATTTTTCAATTGCTATGAAAAAGCTTTTTACGCTTCTTTTTTGCTTCGTTTTCACTGTTTTACAAGCCCAAGATATTGCGGTCTTAAAATATAGTGGTGGTGGCGATTGGTATGGAAATCCTACTTCCCTTCCCAATCTCATTGCATTTTGTAATGAAAATATAGAAACTTCTATAAATAAGCAGCCCCAAACGGTAGAACCTAGAAGTACCGATATTTTTACTTATCCGTTGGTGCATATGACGGGGCATGGAAATGTTTTCTTTTCTGAAGAAGACGCTCAAAACCTTAGAAAATATCTAATTAGTGGAGGTTTTCTTCATATTGATGACAACTATGGCATGCGTCCTTATATTGAGAAAGAATTAAAGAAAGTATTTCCTAATCAAGAATTGCAGGAGCTTCCGGCAGATCACCCTATTTTTTCTTCTGCCTATAATTTCCCGGAAGGTTTACCTAAAATTCACGAACACGACGGGGAACGTCCACAAGCATTTGGAATTACTTATGAAAACCGACTTATATTACTATTTACTTTCGAGAGTGATCTTGGCGATGGTTGGGAAAATGCAGAAGTACATAACGATCCACAACAAGTGCGAGAAAAAGCTTTAAAAATGGGGGCTAATATTGTTAAATACGCTTTTGAAAATTAATCGATGAGTGAACAATTAGACCATTATTCCAATAAATTTTCTTCGGAAAAATTTCCCATCACTCTAATTACAGATCAAGTGAGTAGTCCTGCCAATCTCGGAAGTTTATTTCGATTGGCCGATGCTTTTCATATTGAAAAAATCATTTTTTGCGGAATTGACGAAGCAGTTATTAAAAGTAATCGCTTAAAACGAACCGCGCGTTCAACTCAACATACGGTTTCCTTTGAATTTGAAGAAAATATTGAAGAAGTGATAAAACGATTTCAACAAGAAAATATTCAACTTTTAGCTTTAGAAATTACCGATGATAGCATTTCGGTAGAACAACTTGAACTTCAGGAAAATCAATCTGTAGCGCTAATCGTAGGCGAAGAAAATGTAGGAGTTAATAAAAACCTGCTAGAAAAAACTTCAGCAAATATTCATATTACTATGTTTGGGAAGAATAGCAGTATGAATGTAGCACAAGCTAGCGGCATTGCTTTGTATGAAATTACTAAAAAATTAAACTCATTTCAACAGAAATAATATCTTTACAGCGTGAGTAAGTCAATGAGCAAATCGATAGCATTTGGTATTTTAAAAGCCTTGGGGATTATCCTTGGAGTAGTTGTATTGTGCTATTTCATTCATGAAGTACAATCAGTCATCGCCTATATCGCAATTGCTGCTGTAATTGCTTTAGTAGGAAGGCCAATTGTTATTTTTTTACGGGATACACTCAAATTCCCCAATAAACTTGCTGTAGTAGTCGTGTTATTGATGGTTTTACTGGTGTTTGTTGGGTTAATCGCTCTTTTTGTACCTATCATTATTCAGCAAAGTGAAAACCTGGCACAGATTGACATTGATGCCTTTAAAAAAGATCTCAATGTCTTGAATGTTCAAGTACGAGAATATTTAGGGGTCAAACAAATTGATATTATTCAAGGCTTACGTCAAACTACCTTTGTTCAAAATTTTGATTTAAAGGTAATTCCTGATTTTATGAACCTGCTTTTCGGAGGGTTGGGAACTGCTTTTATAGGCGTATTTTCTATTATTTTTATATCGTTTTTTCTTCTCAAAGACAGTAATTTAATGCTGAACAGTATTTTGGTTTTTTCCAATTATGGGGAAGAAGAGCGTTTTAAATTGGTATTCAATAAAATTAAAATCTTACTTTCTAGGTATTTTGTTGGGCTTACCCTTCAACTCTTAGTGCTTTTTATTTTGTATTCCATTTTATTAATGGTTTTTGATGTAGATAATCCTATAGCTATTGCTTGTATTTGTGCTTTCTTAAATATTGTTCCTTACTTAGGCCCAGTAGTGGCCGGAGTTTTAATGATGATGTTTGTGATATCAAGTAATTTGGGAGCCGATTTTTCTTCTATCATTTTACCTAAATTACTCTATGTATTAGGCGGATATTTAATCGCTCAGCTCATTGATAATTTTATCAATCAACCTCTTATTTTTGGAAAAAGTGTAAAGTCACATCCGTTAGAAATTTTCTTAGTGATCTTAATTGCCGGTTTACTTTTTAATGTAATTGGAATGATTGTCGCTATCCCCACCTACACTGCCATCAAAGTAATTGCTAAAGAAGCATTTAGCGAATACAAAATTGTAAAGAACCTTACTAAAGATTTATAATGTTGAATAAGGCCATTCTTCAACAAGAAGTTCAAGCGTTTATCAACGAAAATTTAAAAACAGATCTTCCACAACTTATTTTAAAAGGAAGTCCATTTAGTGATGTTTCTATTCAAGAACTGGCTACTCAAATTGAAACCAAACGCAAAGCCAAAAATAAAATCCCCAAATGGTTTTCAACGGAAAATATCATCTATCCAAAAAGCCTTAATTTAGAACAAACTTCTTCTGAAATTACCGCAAACTATAAGGCCAAACAGGTTGAAGGAGAATCTTTAATCGATCTTACCGGCGGTTTTGGAATTGACAGTTTTTTCTTTGCAGAACAATTTAAAGAAGTTACTCATTACGAGATCAATGAAGAACTTTCTAAAATTGCCAATCATAACTTTCAGCAGTTATCTCCAAATGGAAATATTAAATTTTATAGCGGTAATGGCATTGATTATCTTCAACACTCCGATAAGGTTTTTGATTGGATATATATAGATCCTTCCCGAAGAAATGAGATTGGCGGTCGTGTATTTAGATTACAAGATTGCGAACCCGATATACTTCACTACTTAGATTTATTGCTGAAACATTCTCACAATGGAATATTGATGAAGACTTCTCCTCTACTCGATTTGAGTTTAGGTTTAAAAGAATTGAATTTTCAGGTGGAAGAAATTCAAGTAATCGCCGTGAATAATGAAGTGAAAGAATTATTATGGAAAATCACTTCAGCAAACAATGAAAGTCAACTTCCTTTTACATGCGTGAATTTCAATAAAGGTAAAAAAGAAGTATTTCAAGCTGATTTTTATGCTGAGGACACTGTGGAAATCAATTACAATAAACCACTTCATTATTTATATGAACCTAATTCAGCTATTTTAAAAGCCGGTTTTTTTAATTCGTTAGGAGAACACTTTCCACTAAAAAAAATCGCTCCTCATAGTCATTTATATACCTCTGAAGAGCAAATAGACTTTCCGGGCCGGGTGTTTACAATTGAAAAGCAGCTTCCTTTCCAAAAGAAAGCCTTTAAGAAACTCGGAATTACAAAAGCTAACGTAACCACTAGAAATTTTCCGTTAAGCGTTGAACAAATTAGAAAAAAACTGAGCATCAAAGATGGTGGAAATGTCTATTTGTTTTTTACGAGCAATTCTGATCATGAAAAAATGATTCTGGTGTGTAAAAAGGTGTAGTTCTGTCATTAAACTAAATTTTCACATTAGGGGAATCAATTTTTATTCAAATGATTCCTACTTCCTAGTTATCGAAGAAT
Source organism: Mesonia oceanica (assembly GCF_902499555.1). Classification (GTDB taxonomy): domain Bacteria; phylum Bacteroidota; class Bacteroidia; order Flavobacteriales; family Flavobacteriaceae; genus Mesonia; species Mesonia oceanica. The sequence goes on along the minus strand of NZ_CABVMM010000002.1, from coordinate 317,182 downwards.
TATATGATGACGATTGCAACATCGCCAACTTCATCACGTCATTGGAGTATATAAATCAATTAAAGAACAAAAATTATGAAAAAACTATTATTAGTTACTGTGATGACTTTTTTTGGATTGGCAAATCTTTTTGCTCAAGAAGTTGAATTTGGGGTTAAAGGAGGTTTGAATTTTGCTTCTATTAGCGGAGACAATACAGGAGATATAGACCCTGTAACTTCATTTAACTTTGGTGTAATGAGTGAAATACCTATTTCAGAAAAATTTTCTTTTCAACCGGAATTAATGTATTCTGGTCAAGGTTATAGCATTGGTGATGATACGGTAGAATTGAGTTATTTAAATTTACCTTTAATGGGAAAGTATTATGTTACCAAAGGCTTGAGCCTTGAAGTCGGACCTCAAATAGGATTTTTACTAGCTGCAGATAATGAAGGTACCGATGTCAAAGATTCATTTAATTCTGTGGATTTAGGGGTGAACTTTGGAGTAAGTTATAAACTAGATAACGGACTTTATTTTGGGCTAAGGTACAATCTTGGATTATCTGATATTAATGATCTAGATGGGTTTAACGATAAAAATCAAAACGGTGTTTTCCAATTTTCAGTAGGTTATTTTTTCTAATAGACAAAAATTTAAATATTCTAAAACCGAAGCAAACCTGTTTCGGTTTTTTTTTATTTACTTACTGAAAAGCCGTATTTATATTTCTACAGAAATTTGTCAGCTTGATTTTCCGATCAATCTTCGAGAGTATATTCCTAAATTCCGTTAATTTACTTTTCTAAAATATACCAATTTTTGGTAAAAAATCAAATTTGTAGATTTTCACTCAAAGTACATCCAATCTATATCTTATCACCCTGTGTTCGTTCATCAATAAATCGAATCGGTTTTCTATGCTTAGGGTTAAAAACCGTTTGCTGAAGTTTTTCAAATTCCCAGAATACAATTTCGGGTACGACACGTAATTTTGCCCGGAGATGCGGCTTTAAAGTTGCCAATTCTTCTTTGGGAAATGAATTGGGTAGAATTACTTCTAAATGATCTGTACCTACTTCGCTGGTAGAAACTTTCACTAAATGCAAATCGATCCCCGGCCAATCGGCTAAAGCTTCCGTGATTTGTGGCGGATAAATACTCGTGCCTTTAAATTTAATGAGATGTTTTTTTCGACCCAGTACCGAACTCAATCGAGCTCCTTGCCTGCCACATTTGCAAGGCGAAGTAATTTTTTTAACCAAATCGCCGGTAGCATAACGTACAAGCGGCATGGTTTCAATTCCTAACGTGGTAATTACCAATTCCCCTACTTCACCATCCTTTACTAAATTACCTTGCTCATCAACAATTTCGGTATAAATCAAATCCTCCAAGATATGATTTCCTTCATGGGCTTCACATTCGGTAAATGCCGTACTCATTTCTGTAGAAGCATAGGTGGAAAACAATTCGATCCCCCATAGTTCTTCAATTTTTTTCCCTAAGGCATTCAATTTAAAATTTTCATCACGTAAAGACTCTCCAATACAAATTGCCGCTTTAATCGAGGTATTTTTACAATCGATACCATGATCTTTAGCATACTTCCCCAGTTTAATTAAAAACGAAGGAACGGCCACCAAGTAAGTTGGCTGAAAGCGTTTAATCGAATCCCATTGTAATTCAGGTACACCGGAACCTACCCGTACCAAACCGGCACCAAGTTTACGCAAGCCTAAAAAATAAGCCATTCCTGCCATAAAACGTCTATCCAGCGTTGTCGTAATCTGTACCACATCTTCTAGGGTTACTTCGGCAAGCTGAAATGATTTCTCCTCATTTGCAGCCAAGCGCTGTAAATCGGCTTCATTTAACGCGAAAGTTACCGGCTCGCCCAAAGTACCCGAAGTGGTGACATAGTCTATAATTTCGCTTTTCGGCACACAAATAAAATCCTTGTTACGCGTTGCCAGCTCTTCTTTGGTCGTGATGGAAAATTTTGTAAAATCTTTTGGGAGTAATTTATCTACCGAAATTCCTAGTTGCTGAAATTTTTCCCGATAAAATACAGAATTAGTTTCCACATATTTTAATTGCTGCTGAATTAATTCCCAGGTCATTGAAGGTATTTGTGTGAGGGTAGATTCCATTAAATTTTTCGGTAACTTTTTTTAATTCGTTTTTCAAGCATTTTTCTGTCTGGTAAAGTCGTTACTTCCCGCAGTAAAGCTTGTTTAAAATAAACAATTGCTTTTTTATAATTTCTCTGCTGAAAATAATACTCACCTACCCAATAATAGGCTTTCCAGAAATCAGGATTTAAAGCGATAAAACTTACTAATTTTTCTTCGGAAACTTGTTCTTTACGCTGAATATGCTCTTGAAGTAACCGACTTTCTTTTCGGTAGTTTTCATAGTTTTTAAAAGCTTTCGAATTTACAAAAGGATCTTCCTGGATGCCCAGTGAATCAATTCCTTTTAGTGAATGATCGCCTTGTTCAAATTCTTTGAAAACTTCATCTAAATCATAAGCAACAAAAGCACCCAATTGGTACGGACTTGAAGAAACCCAAACTTTACGTTCTTCAGGCTGAAAAATAATGCCGTGATGTGCTAAGAGCTGATTAATCGCTAACTCATTCCCATAGCCCAGGGTTTTATCGTTTATTCCTTTTTTATCACGTAAAATGGCAGCGGCTTTCTCAGGATTCAGTCGATTACTTTCGGCTAATAATTCTTTCATCCGGTCGTAGCGTTGTTGCGTATGGCTATTTTTAATGGCCGATTGGTTTCTTGCATCTTCTGTATAAGCTTCACTTTGAAAGTGATTGGAACACACTAACTCACTAGAATTTTCTACTTCGTAAACGCCAAAATTCTTTGGGGAAACTTCAATAAGAATAGCTTTATGCTCTTCGGCACTTCCCACCATAATTGATTCTGAAACAAAGACTTCCCGTTTTTTAGCAATGGCAATCGCTTCTTGGGTGGTTTTGGCATATTGCAAAATTTCACGTGTAACTAAAGAAATAGGCGTTTTCGCAATCAACGGAATTTTAGATTTCCCGGCGTTAATGGTTACGGTGAGGCCATGTTCGTTCATTCCGCTAACCGAACCGATAAATCCCGGCCAAGAATACATCATAAATTTATAACCGGAGTCCGGATTAAAAAATTCGATTATTTTTTCTTCATTAAAAGCATCACCGGCATAGAAATCAAAATTCCTGCCCAGTAATAATTGTCCGTTTTCTGTATGTTCATCCCAAGCGGCGAAAGAAGTGCATCCCACCAACATCAAATCACTTAGTGCATGACCAATATCGTGCGCGCCATGCAGATACAATGAAAGTACATAAGGCTTGGCAAACTCATCATAATCGTGAGAGTTAAAACGGGAAATCCCGTAAATTTCCTGCTTATATTCTTCCGGAATATGTAAATACATTTTACGGTTATACCACTTGACGATCTTACTTAAAAACTTTTTTTGTTGCGGAGAGTCTACAAAATCATCTAACTTACTCATAAAAGCTTTTTCTTGCTTTTTCAGCAAATCACGACTTAAACTACCAATGGCTAAGCCACGTTCCAATGGGTTTCCTTCTACATAAAGTTCCCATAAACCTTGTGGATTCTTGCGCAGAGAATTATTAGCCAAACGGTAATATTCTTTTTCTTCTTGAAGGCGAAGCGTGTCAATTTTTTCTATTCCAGTTAAATCAGGTCGGTCTTCCAAGGATTTTTGAACACCACAGGAAGCAAGAAAAATGAATAAAATGAAATAATAAAACCGCATAGTAAGCAAATATAAAAATTACCGCGCTATCATCCTGCAAGGTTTTTAAAACCTTGTAGGTTTTATAGTCGTTATCCCTACAAGAATGAAAATACCTTGCAGGATTTAATTTCTTTTTCGATACATCAATCGAAATAGAAAGGGTTGCAAGGTAAACGAAACTAAAACTGCACAAATAATACCGATTAAAGAAACTGAAGCAATTGATTTTAAGGCCGGGTGTTTTGCAAAAATCATCACCCCCATTCCTAACAAAGTGGTAATGACCGATAATAAAATAGAAGTTTTATAACTTGATAAGACTTTATTTTTATGGTTCAATTCATACTTTAGACCACTAGTTATAAATACCGAATAATCAACTCCTAAACCAAAAATAAAAGTGGAAATAATAATATTTAATACATTAAATTGAATACCAAAAACATACATGATCAATAAAGCCAATACCCACGTGATTGCAATCGGGATTAACGTAAGTAAAGTAAGCTTAAGATCTCGAAAAGAAATGATTAAAATAATGAAAACAGCGATAAAGGAATACCACAATAATTCATTAAAATTATTTTTTAAACTTCCTAAAAAAGATTCGTTCATCGCTTTTCTATCGATAGCTAATACTCCTTCTTCTTCATTAAATTTTTCAATGACATCAGCAGCAATTTTTTCAGGAACTTTAATGGAAGAAGTGATCGTAACTAAATTTTCCTCAGAAGATTGTTGAATAAAGTCATCGATAAATAAATTAGAAACTTGTTGGTAATCTTGAAGGTTCAGCGTTTTAAAGTCTTTCACCAATAAATTTTCGAAACCTTGAAAAGCAGTTGGTTTTAAACCTAAAGAATCAGAAGCTTCTTTGATTTGCTGAACTAATTTTTTCCTTTTAGCTACCGACCAAAAGTTTTTCCATTTTTCGATGCGTTCCTGTTGTTCTTGGGTAGATAAAACCACTCCACCTATACTACTAAAACTCGTAATCGCTCCGTTTTCTTTAGCTTTTTGAAGTTGCTTATAAAGCATTTGATTGGTCAGTAAGGCATCGTTTAACGTATTGCCATAACTTGCTAAATAAAGCGTTTTAGTTTCTCCTTGTTCTAAGGATTGCAGTTGTTTTTCGGCTTCTACTAATTGTTTCGGTTGGTAATTAAGTTGGGAGAGATCCTTATTAAATTCAACCTTATGCATAAAAAACAAGCCTACTAGAAAAGCTAAAAATAAACTTCCCACCAAGATTTTATTTTCAGAAAAAGGATACGCCCCTATTCTATCTAAAAATGTTTTTCGAGGCGAAATAGCCTCTTTTTTTTGATACAAATGCGGAATGATGAGTAACGCTACCAATGCAGAACCAATTACACTTAAGCCCGCAAACAGACCTAAATCGGCTAAGGCTTCGGTATTTAAAAATAATAGACAGAAAAATGCGATGGCCGTAGTGAAACAACTAATTAAAACCGGTTGGGTAATGGTTTTATACAGCGATTTTACATTGGGCTGATTTCGGTAATGCGTTAAAATATGAAGCGAATAATCAAGTGAAATCCCTAATAGAATTGCTCCGATTCCCAAACTAATAAGCGAAACTTCGCCATTGAGTATGTAAATTACAGCTAGGGCAAAGACACCACCTACCAAAGTCGGTAAAAATAAAACGAGTGGAATGTATATTTTTCGGTAGAAAAAAATAAGAATTCCCAATAAAATAAGAATGGCTATGCCAACGGTAAAAAGAATGTCCTGTTTAATCTGATTGGCATTGGCGACATTATAAAGCAAACTTCCAAAAATACTAGCATTTACTTGATGTTTTTGGTTGAGTTGATCGATAGTGTTGTACAGAAAATCAGCAAATTTTGCTTGACTGGAAGCATCTGCATATGCTTGATTTGGTGTAATTAATAGCAATAGGTTTTTACCATCTTCACTCACTAAAAAATTATCGTAAATGCGAAATCCTGTTTGTAGTTCAAGACTTTTTAGTTTAGTTAAGCCCAAACTGCTCAATTGCAAAGGATCGTTTAATACAAATTTCTTTGTCAAAAACCCTGATGGACTTACCAAACTTTTATAAACACCTTCTAACCTTGCATTGACAGTATCTTTTACTAAACGCTGATCGATAAGTTGGTAATCATCTTCAGCTAAAAAAAGTGGTAAATTCTCTAAAATAAAATCGTAAGTCTGCGTTACTTCCCGATCTTGAACATTGCCTTGGACTTTTTCAATATAAATTGAATCGGGCGATTGCTGAAGTTTAGTTAACAAGCTTTCTGCATAACTTACCAAACTATCTTCTTTCCCTTCCTTCTCCGTAGAAATATCAACGATAATTTTATCAGTAAATTCTACCGTTTTTAAAATTCGCTGCAAACGTGCAGATGCTTCTGTTTTTGGGATAAGTTGCTGAACGTCTTCTTGAAAATTTAGTTGAGAAGCACCAACAGCAAAAAGAATAATCATCAACAAAAACACCAAAAAAGCAATTGTTTTTTGGGCTTGAACACGTTGATAAATTTTAAACAGCCACTTATGCATCTGTTGGATTTTTCTTACTAAATAAACTGAAAATTAAGAAAAATAATGCTCCTAAAACAATTGCACTTACGGCAGCTAAAGCAAAACTACCAATCAAATATTGCTTTACGCCCATTAAAATATCAAAGGCACTTTCTATATTTTCAATATTAAGGCTTGCATCGGGTTCGTTTCCTAAGATAATAGCACCAAATTGATAACTGAAATACAACAAAAACGGAATCATTGGTGGGATGCTCACATTTGAAGCGAAAAACGCCAATACTTTATTGAGTTTAAAATATTCGGCAGCAAAAAAAACAATTAAGGATTGCAATCCCCAAAAAGGAGAAATACCAATAAAAATACCCAACGCAACGGCTTTTGCTTTTTGAAACGGACGCTCTTGAATTTTCAAAATATCTTCCCGCCAAAAACGCTTTCCTCCTTTTTGCCGAATTTCCTTTAGTTTTCGTGCCGGTTTTACAAAGAAAAAAGAAACAAAAACAAACCAGATGTTCAATAAGGTAATTCGGGTAATATCAATTACCGGACGAAAATGTGTTACTCGTTCCTGAGGGTCATAAAGCACATCGATAGGAATATTTTTCAATTCAACACCGCGCCAAGCGCTTTTCACCATAATTTCAATTTCAAACTCAAATTTTGGGGTAAACAACTTGATCTTGTTCACGATCTCTAGAGGATATAATCGAAACCCACATTGTGTATCTTTTAAATTATAGCCGGTTTCAATATAAACCCACCAACTCGAAAAAACATTCCCAAAACTATTTCCTTGCGGCACACCGGGACTATCCATTTGTCTAGCACCAATAATTAAAAGCGGCTTTTCATGCGGTTGTTGAAGTTCTTCTATAAACTTGGGTAAATCTTTCGGGTAATGTTGCCCGTCTGAATCTAAAGTAATAACGTATTTAAATCCTAATTTTCCGGCTTCTTGAAAACCTTTTTTTAACGCATTGCCTTTCCCCCTATTTTCTTTAAAATGAATGGTATGAATTTGCGGGTAATTAGCTAAAATACTTGAAGTTTTATCGGTAGAGCCATCGTTGATCACCAAAAGGTTTTCGGTGTATTCCAGCACACCATCCAACACCCGTTTTAAAGTTTTTTGGTTGTTATAAGTGGGAATAATGACACAGCAACTTAACTCATTAAAAATAGGTATGTAAGCCGAGTTTTCTTTCAAATTCTTGATTTAGTGGTCGACAAAAGTCGTAAAAATCAATTTTACTTTCGCAATAACTTGTGAAGAAGTTTTAGCAAGTCCTTTTAATACCCAATCATTTTCTTGCAATTCAAGAGTTCCATTACAAATGAACAGGTTATTTTCATCGGGGTTGAGTACGCTTAAAAACTTAAGATTGGAAGCTTGTTTTAGTTGAAGTCTTTCTGTGGTGAAATTTTCAGCAAGCTCTTTAAATAAATGAATCATCACTACAGCAGGGGTTACTTTCTGATTGGGAAAATGCCCTGTATAAAGCTCGTGATTAGCATTCAGCTTGAACTGAACTTCAAATTGCTCTTCTTTATATTGTTGCTGAATTATTTCTGAGAAGTTTTCAAGCATAGATTTTAAAAATTTAATTGTATAATCCCTTAGTTGATTTTTACGTCATTTAGATTTGAGAATAAAATTATTGGGAGTAGATGCTGAAACGAGTTCAGCTTGACGTGAACTTTACTTAGTAACTTCAAACACACGTTCCGAAATCGGTTGATTCACTTGTAAGTCTTTTAACTGAATCATCACAAAACTCTCTTCACTTTCCACTAATTTAATTTTTTCAACTAAATCATTAGCATTAAAAAACAATTCAATCTTACTGAATAATTGCTGTGTTTCTGCTTTAGGTTTTAAAACGGCTTGAGTGAAATTTTCAGTTTTAAAATAAGCGATTTCAAAATCCTGCTGCTGAATGATTTTCCCGTTTATACTTTCTGAAATAAGCTCACTTAATTGATCAAACATTTTATAAGCCGAAACATCGATTTCCCGAGTCTTGCCGTTTTCAGTAAGAAATAATTTATCATTTGTAAAAAGAATTTCCATTGCAAATGGCTCTTCGTACGACCAATTTAATTGGTTTTGTGTATTGTAATAAAAACGACCTGAACTTTCTGCGGGTGAAGACAAAAACTCTTCGTGTTTGGTTTGTATAAATTTCCCATGTAAATTTTGAACTTCTTCTGCTTTTTCAAAAACTTGTTGTTGAAAATTTTCAATTTCTGCTGAAGTTAATTCGGTTTGTGCTTGTGTTAAAAAATTAAGCTGTAATAACGCTAAAACACTAAGCGTAAGCTTTGATATGGAATAACTCATCGATGGTCACAGATTTGAAATTGTGTTGCTGTAAAAATACCAATAATCGCTCCAAAATTATCAACGTATGTGCTTGATTGTCGTGTAACAAAACTACGTCACCTTTTTTTAGCTGTTTAATGATATTTTTATATAAAAATTCTTCTGAGGAAAATAAGGCATCAAACGAGCGTAAACTCCAGCCAATCGGTTGCATTTGGGTTCTTCCTAAGGCTTTTTTAATATTAGGGTTGGCTACACCAAACGGAGAACGGAAGAGTTTTAAATCTACCTGTCCATGGGTTTTAGCGGCTTGATTACAAGTTTCTATTTCCCTAACTAAGGTTTTTGAGGTTAAGAATCCATAATTTTTAGGATGTGCATAAGTATGATTTCCTACGGTATGTCCTTCAGTAATAATTCGTTTAAAAATTTCGGGATGTTCATCTATACAATGACCAATGCAAAAAAATGTAGCCTTTGCGTTGTATTTTTTCAGTAAGTCTAAAATTTGAATCGTATTCGTGTGCGGACCGTCATCAAAAGTCAATGCAACTTTAGACTCCATTACTGTTGGATTTTTATGCAAAGCGGGATAAAAGTAATTCAACTGAACATTGGTAGAACCAATAATCGTTAGTGCTAACCAAACTCCTCCAACAATTAAAAACCAATAAATAGGCCAATGGTATTTAAAAACCGCATAAGCCGTTACTATCAATAACAGCAAAAAAATTGTATTTATTGTTTTACGTTTAAACATGAGCTAACAGCATCCAGCTATGATTTTTACCTCGAAACTGGTTGTAAAGTAAAACTTTTTTGATGGCTTTTTGAGGTTGAATAGCGTTTAACCGATAAGCTTCCGGGATAAATTGAGCTTTTAAAATCTTGACACCCAATTGCATTCCAAAAGCTGAAGCCGTGTAGGACTCGCCTACCAAATGTTTGTAAAACACCTGTGGCGTTTGTTTAAATTCGTGCTGAAGCGGTTGAAAATAAGTATCAAAATCCTTATCGCCATTATTCCCTAAAATGATCAAATCAATATCAGAGGCTTGAAGCTGATTTTGTGCTAAAAATTGTTTTGTTTTTATTGCTACTTCCTCCACCTCGATAGCATTTTCTAGGTGAAGATCGAGAAGTTGAGCGTAGCTAGTTGCCGTTTTTTCTTCAGAAATCACAAAAAAATGAGCACCTTCTCCAATAATACTTCCCTTTGAAGGATAATCAAGTAGTTGAAGGTTTTTAATCTCCGGTTCATTTTTAATTTGTTGATCGAGTTGCAACAAACCAATGGTATTTTCAGAGATTTCATCAATTCCGCCTACCAAAATTTGATGTGGTTTTTCTTCTGTTAATATCGATAATTGGGCATCGAGTAAGGCACTTTCAAAAGAAGCCGAACCTTGAACATACGTAAAGTTATAGGCTTTACTTTTTAAGTATAAAGCTACCTGACCGCCCACCGTATTATGGGTAGATTGTACAAATTTACTAGGGGATAGTAATTCTTCGTTTTGCAACAGTAAATTTTCTAAAAAAATATCAGAATCCTGCTTACAGCCCATTCCTGTACCCGTTAAAATAGAAGTCGGTGTTTTTACTTCTGCATCGATTAAAGCGGAAGCTGCTGTAAAAACCCCCATTTTTACCGATTTCGACATTCTTCGCATAGCAACGGGTTTAATTAACTTTTTATAGTTTTTAAACGCAACTTGTAAAACCGGTTTTTGAAAGGTTTGAATTTGCTGAAAATCAAAATTCTCTTCTTCAGCCGTAGATTGCGGAGAAAGAGAACTTATACCATTGATGTAGCAAGCTTTTTTCATACAGCCGAAAATAGTAAAGAAGAACAATTACCCCCAAACCCAAACGAATTAGAAAGTACTTTTTCTATTTTCTGCGATACGATTTTTGTTTCAGGAGAAAAAGATAATTCTGCCATTTGCGTTTGAAAATTTAAATTAGGCCAAACTTTCTGCTCTTGAATGGATAACAAGGAAAATACCGCTTCAATCGCGCCGGCAGCCGCTAAGGTATGACCGGTAAAAGCTTTGGTTGAAGATATTTTTGGTAATTGTTTTTTAAAAATTCGTTGTACCGCAATACCTTCAGAAAGATCGTTATTTTCAGTGGCGGTTCCGTGAGCGTTGATATAAGAAATTTCTTCTGGATGAATATGAGCAGCGTTGAGTGCTGCTTGCATCGCTAAAAAAGAACCTTCTCCCGTTGCTGAAGAGGCGGTTTGATGGAATGCATCATTTGCATTACCATAACCCTCTAAATAGCCTAAAATGGTTTTGTTTTCCGCGTTCGCTTTTTCTTCAGTTTCTAAGACTAGATAAGCGGCACCTTCTCCTAAATTCAAGCCTTTTCGATGTTGATCAAAAGGTTGACAAAGTTGTTCAGATAATATTTTTAAGCTATTGAATCCGTTTAAAGTGAATTTTGAAAGGCAATCGGTTCCCCCCGCCAAAACTGTTTCTACTTTTCCGGCTTTGAGAAGTTTGGCACCGGTAATTAAAGCATTGGCTCCAGAAGAACATGCCGTGCTTACCGTGGTTACCAAACCTTTAATACCCAAATGATGCGCAATGGTATCGCTCGTAAACCCCGGATGTTGGGCTTCAATATATTTGGTGGTATGTGGGTTTTTAGAAAAATCTTGGTAGAGTTTCTCTGTATAATCCATTCCGCCAACGCTAGTTCCATTCACCAAAGCTATTTTATGTTTAGCTGAAATTTGCGCTTGTTGTAGTGCTTCTTCTGCCGCTTTCACTCCTAATAACGCCGCACGGGTAAACGTTTCTTCTTGCTGAACTTTTAATTCTTCAACTAACTTGGCATTCGTTAATTTAATTTCACCACAAGGGAAATTTTGATGAACGGTAGCTAATAGTCGTAATTGACCAATACCGGACTTTTGTTGCTTTAAGGCAAGTAAATTTTCTTGGACATTCGTTCCAATAGCAGAAACCACGCCCATCCCGGTTATGGCAATACGTTTACTCATGTATAGATTTAATTGCTACACTTAAAAGGTTTTAAAAACCCGGTAGGAAATTTAGGAATGTTTTTCGATGTACGACGCCATCGTTTCTACGCTATAAAAAACTTCTTTTCCTTCTTTGGGGTCGGTTATTTTTATACCGTATTCTTTTTCTAACAAAACGATCAATTCTAAAGCATCAATAGAATCGAGTCCTATTTCATCGCCAAAAAGTTCGTCGTTATCATTAATATCTGTAATTTCTAAATCTTCAAGATTTAGTTGTTCAATTATTTGTTTTTTAAGCTCTTGTCTTAAATTGCTCATAGTAGTTCTTTAAATTTTCAGCAGTCAAGGCTTTGCCTTTTTCCTCTTTCGTTATCAGGCTCAAAAATACGTTATATCCGTCTTTATCCAAATCGAGCCAACCACAAATTGCCGCTTCTGCTTTTTGGGTACTTAATAAGTTTTGCAAATAAACAATTAAAAACGGAGCTTCAAATTTTTCAGAAATAAAAAAAGCATTTTCGGTTTGCAATTGATGGCGAATGCTTAACTCTCCCAATACAATATTGGGTAATGTATACACAAAAACTGACGGTGAAGGAAAAGCATTTTTATCTGAAATACTGGCTTGGTAATTTGTATCGGTTTCTAAACTTCCCGCACTATTCTGTAAAATTAAAGCTGTTTCAGGATTTAGTTTTTGATCTTTCAGTAAATATTCTGTAGCGATAAAACCTAATTTAGAAAGCAAATCCATTTTATAAAATTTCCCATAATCGATTTCTAAATCTTGATAGCAAGCTTTTAGAAATAAAGATAATTCTAAATCTTCAGCAGTTTCAAAAACCACCTTTTCGTTAAGAATTACCTGATGATTTCTAAGGATAACCGTAGCAGAAATGTTATGAATATTACTCATTATTCAAGTTTTTAAAAATCATGGCAAAATTACAACCGCCAAATCCGGAGGCAGTTTTTAAAGCATACCTGGATTTTTTTTCTTCCCATTCTTGTTGAATATTCAGTACCGGCTCCACTCCTATTTCTTTACAACCTAATGAAGGAAATAATACATTTTGCTGAAGTGATTTTACGCTTAAAATGCTTTCGATTAAAGCAGAAGCCCCAAAAGTATGGCCATAATAAGCTTTATAACTCGTTAATGGTTTGTGTTGAAGGTTCAATCTCTCAAAAGCTTTAGCTTCCATGGCATCATTGTAATGGGTTGCCGTTCCGTGTGCAGAAAGACAATCGATAGCTGAAGGTGCTAACTTTGCTTCTTTTAAAGCTGCAGAAATAGCCTTTACCAAACCTTCTCCCGTTCTTGACGGACCTGAAATATGGTTCGCATCATTTGCCGTAGACTCTCCCACAATTTGGATGCTTGAATGTTGTCTTTCGGTACTTAATAAGACACCTGCAGCTGCTTCGCCTAAATTAATTCCCTTTCGGTTTTTATCGTAAGGTTTGCAGATTTCGGTATCCATGGCTTGGAGTAATTGAAATCCTGAACGGGTAAAATGCGAAATTACATCTCCGCCTAAAACGATGGCATGGGTATAGGCTTTTTCTTCTAACAAACGTTTCCCGACACTTAACCCTAATCCCCCAGAAATACAAGCATTAGAAAGTGTAATCGGATTATTTTTAAAGTTGAAATATTTCTGAATTGTTTTTCCTAAACTGTATAGTTTTACTTTTTCAGGAGTAGTATTTTTTGAAGCTTCTAATAATTCTACATTTCCTTTGGTAGTAGAAATAATAAGAATTGTTTCCTCTAAATCGATAGAGGGATTACGTTCTATTAATTGATGAACGGTTAAAAGCAGTAATTTTTCGAGTTTGGTAAAAACTTCGGCTTCAAAAAAAGATAATTCCCTAAATTTTTTCTGAATAAGATCATCATCAAAAAGCGCTGCGTAAAATGAATTATCAGCGTTTAAATCATGCTTTCGAATAGCGGTTTGTTGTTGTTTAATTTGCTCTAAATTAGCGGAAGTTCCCCAGCCTAGCGGAGCGATAATTTCATCGTCAATAATATGTACAGGTGGTTTTTGTTTATACATATTATTCAATTTCTAAACAAGCTATATCTGCATCAAAGCTCACAATAGCGTAATTATTTTTTTTCGCATATTGCCAAATTTCAATATCTTTTTTTCCTTCTAGACCAACAATCCTAACTTGATTGGATTTTGAAAAATTTTCAGGTAATAGCTTTAATATCCTAAATGAAATATTTTGATCAAATAAAAGTTTCATTAAGCCACTCTAATTCTGTTTTCTCGATGAGCTGCAAAACTGAGCGATGTATTAATTTTCTCTTCTGATAATTCAGGGAAATCTTCAATAATCTCTTCTTTACTCATTCCTTGAGACAGCCAATTTAATACATCATAAACAGAAATACGGGTTCCTTTTATAATGGGTTTTCCGAAACGGATTTCAGGATTAATTTCTATGTATTTAGAATAATTCATAAACTAAAAATAGTGATTTTTGTAAGACTTTCCAATCTTATTTTGAAGACGAAAGTACAGTTTTTATTTCAGCCCAAGCTAAACGTTCTTGAGAAGAATTGAATACTTCTACCTTAGCTAACTGAATACCAATAGCTTCAAATTGTTTGTCTACTTTCCCGAAAATTTGAGTGCCAACTTTCGGTAAACTTAGTATTTCAGCTTTTTTAATAGCTCCTATAAAACCCATTTGAGCTTCTTTTTCCTGTTCTGTAGAATGATAAGCTGAAAATACTGCGATACTCTGCGCCATAAATTCTAGCAGTCCTGCTTCAGAAAAACAACCTTGTTCCACTAATAAATTATCTGCGGAAATCATTAAAGTTGAAAACAATTCATTTTCTTTTTCCAACAAAGTTTCTACCATCGCAAACGGTTCTTTTTGCGGTAGCAGATTTTCAACCTGAGATTTAGTGAAAAGTGTTTTCATTTTATTTTAGCTGTCATCTCTAGCAGAGTCGATAGATTTTTTAATATAGCATCTATTTAATTCATTCTATACTCCGCTCGAATTGACAAATATTAAATTAATCCCAAAAATCGTAAAAATTAAACCATTGTGTGGGATATTTTTTCACCATTTCCTCTAAATTCTGCAAATAGCCTTTTAAAATTTCTTGAGGTTGGTGATGCTCTACTTCTAATTTTCTAGCATAAAAATGATAGTGATAATTGGGTTCCCGCATGATATACACCATTAAAGTTGGAAGTTTTTTTAAGGCGGCTAACTTAAACGGACCTTCAAAAAACTGCGATTTTTCTCCTAAAAAATTGGTCTTCATGTGTTTGCCTTCTCCACTTCTATCAGCTGCAAATACTAACAGTTCATTGTTGCTTAAAGCTTCATTGATTTGAAATAAATGCGAAAGATCCTCTTTGACCACGATTAATTTCAACTTTGTTTTTCCGGTAACCGATTCTAAATAATTTTTAATGTCTTTATGTTCATGATCGGTGACCACCATATTAATGGTAGTTTCATTCCCCAATTCTTCAAAAAAAGTACGTGAAATATTAAAATTACCGATATGAGCGGTAAATAAGATTCCGCCTCTATTCTGTTTGATAAGTTCTTTGATGTGATGTATGCCATCGAAATTCATGGTAAATTGATCCCGCTTCCCTACGGTCACCGCTACCCGATCGATTAAACTTTGACCAAAAACATAATAGGTTTGAAAAATCTTAAAAATGGAAGAAATCACCGTAAATTTTAAGCGATGATGAAAGTAGTAAAATAAAGCTTTTGTGGCTTTTGGAGCTGCAATCACAAAATAAGGAACGGGTAAACATAGCAAAAGATAAGCCGCTCGGAGTCCAAAATTATTAATGAAAAACACAAAAACTTTGATTCCCGAAACGCTACCGCGAGATTTACCATTCCATTTTGCCATCCTAAAGTTTTAATGGAGTCCGCCGTTAATATTGATCACTTCCCCGGTAATGTAATTGGCTTTTTTAGAAGCTAAGAAACTCACCAAATCTGCGACTTCCTGAGGTTCGCCGAAACGATTTGCGGGAATAATTTTCTTTAATTCTTTTTCGTCTAACTCTTCGGTCATATCAGAATTAATAAAACCCGGAGCTACTGCATTTACGGTCACTTTACGTTTAGCTATTTCTTTCGCTAAAGCTTTTGTAGCCCCGATAATGGCGGCTTTTGCAGCTGAATAATTGGTTTGTCCCGCTGTTCCTTTAACACCGGAAACGGAAACAATATTGATAACCCTTCCAAAACGTTGCCGAATCATAGGCGTGATTAGTGGTTTGGTAACATTATAAAAACCTTGCACACTGGTATTGATTACTTGATCCCAATCGTTTTCACTCATCGCCATAAACAAACCATCCCTAGTGACTCCGGCATTATTTACCAGCACTTCAATAATGGACTCTGGATAATTTTCTTGCCAGCTTTCTAAAACTTCCGCCGTTTGGTTTCGGTTGGCTATGTCAAACTTTAGGACTTCACAACGTACCGATGTTTCTGTCTCGATTTCATTTTTGGTGGCATTGGCCGCTTCGTCATTATTGACGTAAGTAATCAAAATATGATACCCCAAATCTTTCGCTATTTGCTTAGCAATCGCTTTGCCAATACCACGAGAACCACCCGTGATTAGTGCATATTTAGTTTTCATAACAAGCGTGATTTTTTAAATAGTTGGAGGTTTCTTGAATAAGCGGATATAGTGGCTGATCTTCCTTTAGCTGCGGAATAAAACTTTTGAATTGCTGAAGAATTTTTCCTGTTTCCGGTGCTAAATCTTTATCTTGATCTAAAAAATAAGCGGCTTGTACCAAGCTTATCACTTGTACTGCCAGAACTTCGTAAGAATTATGTATTACACGTTTGGTTAAATTGGCAGCATTAGTCCCCATACTCACAATATCCTGATTATCGTTATTGTTGGAAATACTATGAATATACATGGAATTGGAAAGCGTCTGGTTTTCAGCCGTCGTAGAGACTGCACTGAATTGAGCACCTTGCATCCCAAAATTGAGACCTA
This sequence comes from Mesonia oceanica, assembly GCF_902499555.1. Lineage (GTDB taxonomy): Bacteria > Bacteroidota > Bacteroidia > Flavobacteriales > Flavobacteriaceae > Mesonia > Mesonia oceanica. The sequence goes on along the minus strand of NZ_CABVMM010000002.1, from coordinate 300,528 downwards.
GCTTTCCGTTATTGAGGAAAGGTGGAAAAATATCATTGAGTTTGGCATTCATCATATAATTAATTTGCCGCTCGATCAACATGGAAAGTTTGGTGGTTGCCAATCGCATTTTATCCATTTCTAAAGCAATATAATCTCCATGGAAATTTCCACCGTGATACACCTGTTGCTTTTCTAAATCGACAATCGGGTTATCGTTGGCAGAATTCACTTCATTCATCAACACTTCCAGTACGTTTTGATAGGTATCTTTTATAGGCCCTAAAATCTGTGGAACACAACGTAAACTGTAATATTCTTGTACTTTTTCTTTAAAAACCTCCTCTTCTACCGATTTGTATAAATGAGCTTCCCTTTTTTTGATGCGTTTACTTCCTTTTAAAAATTCGCGCATTTGCTTAGCAATTGCTTGCTGACCGATATGCAACTTGGCATTATTTAATTCAGCAGAAAAATGATCGTCGTAAGCTCCCACTAATTCATTTAACAAACTACTCGTAAAGATTGACCAATCGAGTAATCTTTCTGAATAATAAAAATTGAGCAAGCCAATTCCCGTCATTACCGAAGTCCCGTTAATTAAGGCCAAACCTTCCCTACCTTGAATGGAAATGGGCTGTAACTGTTCAACTTTAAACACTTCTGCAGTAGTTTTTCGCTCTCCTTTATAAAATACTTCGCCTTCACCAACTAAAACCAAGGCTAGGTGCGCTAATTGCACTAAATCTCCACTTGCTCCAACGCCACCATGTTCGAAAATAACCGGATAAATTTCTCGATTAATAAGCTCTTTCATGAGCAAAATCACTTCGGAAGGGATTCCAGATTTTCCTAAACTCAATGTTTGTAAACGTGCCAGCATAACTGCTTTCACTTCATCTTCATTTAAGATGTTTCCGGTTCCTGAAGCATGACTTCTTATTAAATTATATTGAAGATCCTTTAAACTTTCCTTCGGGATTCTATATTGTGCCATCGGTCCGAAACCTGTATTCACACCATAAATCACTTTGTCTTCTGAAAAACTTTTAAGAAATTGAAAACTCTCTTTCATCTTTTGAAGTGTAGCATCTGAAATTTCAACTTCTTTATGCTGAAAAATAATAGCTTTAAATTCTGAAAAACTAAAGGAAAATTGAGCTTTCGGCATTAAAAATGGCTTAAGGTTTACCCGACAAATGTAGTATATTTACCTAGCAAAAAAAATTAGATGAATACAGAAGAGGTAGATGTTTTAATTATTGGTGCGGGACCTTCCGGTTGTGTTTCTGCAGCTTATTTAGTGCAAAAAGGCTATCGGGTTTGTATCTTGGAAAAAAGCAAATTCCCCAGGTATACCATTGGAGAAAGCCTAATTCCCCGTTGCATGGATAATTTTGAAGAAGCCGGACTTCTTGAAGATTTACAGCAACAGAACTACCAAAAAAAGAAAGGAGCTAAATTTATTAGAAATGGTATTGTAGGAGATTTTGACTTTAAAGATAAATTTGGAGAAGGTTGGGATTGGACCTGGCAAGTGCCCCGGGACCATTTTGATAGGATTCTAGCCGAATCTTGTATAAAAAAAGGAGTTAAAATCCTTTTTGAAACAGAAGTCACTAATGTTGATTTTTCTGTAAAAGAATTTGTTACTGTAGCGTATCAATCGAAAATTAATTCAGGTAAAATTGAAACTCAATTTGTAATTGACGCTAGTGGTAACGGAAGGGTTTTGGCAAAACAGCTTGATTTGGAAGCACCGCCAAAAGTAAGTTCACATTCTTCAATTTTCACTCAAGTAAAAGATGTAGATCGAGAAAATTTTAAACATCAAAATACGATCACCTTCGATATTTTGGAACAGCAAGTCTGGATGTGGTATATTCCATTCTCTAATGGAAATACAAGTTTAGGTGTGGTCGCCCCAACTGAATGGCTAGAAAATTTTTCTAAAGATAATGAAACGGCTTTTCGAGAAATTTTAGCCTTAAGTCCAGAATTTAAAGACCAATTTGAGAAAACTTCATTCAACTTCCCTCCTATTAAAATTAAAAACATAGCTAAAAATGTGACTCAATTATGTGGAGATCGTTTTGTATTGACTGGTAATAGTGCAGAATTTTTAGATCCTGTATTTTCTTCGGGAGTTTCTTTTGCTACCGAAAGTGGACTTTTGGCAGCAAAATTAATTGACAAGGAGCTACAAAATGAAAATGTGGATTGGGAAATTGAATATGTAAATTATATGAAATCGGGTATTGAGGTCTTTTCAACCTATGTAAAAGAATGGTATACCGGTAATTTACAGGAAATAATTTTACACCAAAACCCTCATCTGGAAATTAAAAAACAGCTTTGTGCAGTTTTAGCCGGATATGTCTGGAATACGCAGAATCCTTTTGTAAAAAAGCATCATCGTATGGTAAAAAATGTAGCTAAACTCATTCGTTTGGAAAAAAGTTCTTAAAAACAGAAAGTATAACTCTTTGCCGCTAAGCTGAATAGAATTTAATTAGAAAAAAGCCTATATTTTGTTTGGTAAGAACGTAAAGAGGCTTTATATTTGCAACCGCAAAAATAACTTGCGAAGTTCATAATTTAACGGAGAGGTGGCAGAGTGGTAATGCAGCAGCCTGCTAAGCTGTCATCCTTCTTGGATGCCCGGGTTCGAATCCCGGTCTCTCCGCCACAAAAAAAAGAGTTTGGTAGTTTAAAATTTAATTTTATATTTGCCGCTCCAATGACAAAAGACACCTTCGGGGTGTAGCGTAGCCCGGTCATCGCGCCTGCTTTGGGAGCAGGAGGTCGCAGGTTCGAATCCTGCCACCCCGACAATTACGGTGTCAATAGACACCAAAATATAGCTAATCTTATGAAAATCAAGGATTTTCATTTTTCTTAAAATCATAAGATTGGCTTTAATATCAATTCAAAGGTTACCTATTCGGTTACCTGATTTATTACCAGAATTTTCACTACATTGGTAATTCAATAGACTTGACTTTCGCAGCGATTTGACTTTCGTAAACAAATCGATTATTCACTTAAAGCGAGAGTTTATGCAGACTTCAAAGACTTTTACCATTCATTTTTGGCTGAGTATGGCCAAAGCAAAAGATGATTTTGCACCTATTTATGCCCGTATCACGGTCGATGGAAAACGTGCCGAGATCAGTTTAAAACGATCCACATCGGTTACCTATTGGGATACCCGTTCCAAAAGGTCAACACTAAGGACTTCCGACGGCAAGGCACTAAATGTTTACCTTGACCAAGTGTATTCCGATTTGTTGGCTTGCCACAAACAGCTTCTGGGCGAATCCAAATATGTTACCGCCCAGGCCATCAAGGCCCGGTATCTCGGAGAAGATGAACAGCACAAAACGCTGCTTCAACTGGTTTCCTACCATAATAAGAATATGGTTTCGGTACTCAAGCCCGGCACCTTGAAAAATTACTTCACTACGGAACGCTATATCAAACGGTATTTGAAGCACAAACTAAAGACCAATGATGTTTTTCTGAAACAATTATCCTATAAGTTCATCATTGACTTTGAACAGTTCCTTCGTAATGGAAAATCCATAAACCGCTCCCAGCCCCTAAAGAACAATGGGGTTATGAAACATTTGGAACGCTTGAAAAAGATGATGAACCTTGCCCTTCGGTTGGAGTGGATCGAAAAAGACCCCTTTGTGAGGTTCTCGCTAAAGTTCACAAAACACCAGCGAGCATTTCTGTCCCAATCGGAACTTGAAGTTCTGGAATCCAGTCAGCTTTCAAAAGGGATGCACCAAAAAACAAGGGACGTTTTTGTTTTTGCCTGTTATACGGGTCTGTCCTATATCGACGTGAAGTTGCTTTGCGACGACCATATTGTACGCGGCATCGATGGGGATTACTGGATATTCACAAAAAGGGAAAAGAACGATGAAGCGGTAAAAATACCGCTTTTGGATAAAGCCCTTGACATCCTGAAAAAGTATGACCAGGGAACTGAAAACAAAAGCGAAAAATTGCTGCCGGTATTTTCTAATCAAAAAATCAATAAATATTTGAAGGAAGTAGCTGCTATCCTAAAAATCAATAAGAAGCTTACGTTCCACGCGGCAAGGCACACGTTTGCTACTACGGTTACGCTTTCCAATGGCGTGCCCATTGAGACCGTTTCAAAATTACTCGGTCATACAAAGCTTTCCACAACGCAAATCTACGCCAGGGTCATCGAACAAAAAGTGTCATCTGATATGCGTTCGTTGCGTAGTAAATTAAACACCACGGACAAGGCCGAAACAAGGGTGCACTATCAATAATTTGATTTGGAAAACACCTTTTAGGTTCTAATCCAGTCGGCACTCTTTTTTTTTCGTCTAATAATCCCTTGCAGATTTGGGTTTTGTATTGAGCCATAAATTTCTGCGTTAAGTCATTTTTTGTTTCGGTCAGCTGAGGCAACCAAAACCAAACCGGGGGCAAATGTAGCCACATCCCATCGCTTGGTCAAGGTCAAGCCCTTCGGGATGCCGAACATTTTTCTGCGAAAAATAACCGCTCATACCTTGCCCCTTCTTCCCTGTGGCTGTTAATGCCCTGTTTTGGTATTGCTCGTTGCCTTACAAGCTGCCAAAACGATTTAAAATAATGTTTAACTTAAAAATTTTAATTATGGCAACAACAGTAAAACAAAACGGAACTGCAAAAAAGGAAAATGCATCCGTTAAAAAGGAAGTACAGAAAAAGCTGACCGATGAAGCCATTGGAAAAGCTGCTTCAACAGAAAAAGCGGTAGCATCGAAAAAAGCTACCATCAGTTTGGATGACCGGATCCAAAATTTTGAAAAACTGAGAGGATTGGCCACCCAACGGGAACGGTTGAACCAGACCTTGAGCGAGTTGACAAAGTTCAACTATAACCAAGGGGATTCAGCTTCATTTTACATCCGGGATTCCCACAATTTGGAATTTAAAACGACCAATACGAACCTTATCAAATTGGTTACAACTCACTTACAGTCCACTTTGGAGGAACGAAAATCCGAAATTGAGGAACAGATTGTAAAATTTGAACTCTAAGGTAACTTCAAATCCTTAAAACAGGAAGCCCACTCCCCAAGAGTAGGTTTTCTTTTTTCCTTAAAAAGGGAGGTATAGTATTCAATCAATATATGCGCAAAGGTAAACTCGTAAAATACTCCCATCAAAAGCTTACGGCATAAAGCCGCTCCCGCACTCGCTATTTATTCCGTTTCCTTTTGAGCTGAGATTTTATCTTCCGTTTGGTTCTAGCTTAAATATTAATTGTTTAACTAAAATCAAATGTTATGTATTTATCAAATTTACAGCAGGATGAAATCTTCGTTCCATCAGAAATGAAATCCTTGAAAAGCCTGACCCAGATGGAATCCCGAAGGGGACTTGAAAATGCCATAATTTCGAATGGCAAAATTGTCAACGTGGTATCGAACAGCTACGGCCACGTACCGAACGAACTTTTCTTCAAAAAGGCCGAAGAAATGTTGACCGATGCCAGACTGAATTATCAGAAGCGGACAATCAACAGGAATGATAGGTCTTTCATTACCGACTTTATCATTGATGATAACAACCAATTTTCGGTAAAGAATGAAAAAGACCTGATACTGCCGATGCTGCGGTTTAAGAATTCCTATGATGGTAGCGAGAAAACTTCTGGACATTTTGGCTTTTATAGGGAAGTATGCTCCAATGGCCTACACGTTTCACAAGCGGAAATTGAGTTTTCCATCAAGCATAGTAAGAACAATACCGACCTGATAATGCCAAGGTTGAACAATCTGTTCGATAAGTTCTTGGACAATGAATTTTACACCATTACCAAGAAGTTCGACAGAATGAGGGAATTTGAAATCATCGACACCAAGGAATTTGTAAAAGAAATTCTGGAAAGCACGAAATTGTTCCGGTACGAATGTAGCGATAAGAACAATGATCCTTCAAAGAAATCCCGGGAAATACTTGAAATTCTGGATAACGAAGCGTTGTTACTTGATGAAAAACCTAATTTGTGGATAGGCTATAATGCTTTCAATCAAATGCTTCACAATACATTGAAAAAAAGCTTTTCACAACAGGAACGCTTGGACAAAAAACTGTTCGATGTCGTTTATGAAATGGCTTAATGTCATAATAGGTTTATCCAGTACCTTAAACTGGATTTTTTTTATTCTGAGCAAAAGAATTTATTTGGAAAGTTAGCTTTGCAATCCCACTCAGCCCATTCCCCTACATTCCGCAGAAAAAGCTCCATTCCGCGAAAAGCGCTTCATTTCAAAGGTCTTGGACACAACTCTAAAGCTTCCGATTTCCATTCCACTTGTCCGCCTATTCCCGAGAAAGGTCGGGAAGCGGCCAAACTCCATTCCCATCTACAGCTTTGAAGTCAAGTCCGCTTTAAATACCATTTCATACGATAATTTTAGTGGGTATTTAAAAAAACGACAAAACCAACCATTTCAAATATTTACCACTTTATCTGCATAGTGGCAATAATTAGTTTTCAAATATTTACCACTTTTTTGTATATTTGGCAAAGTTTAGATACATAGGTTATGCCAAAAGTTATAGAAAATAAGATTATAGAGGTATTTAAGGAGCGAAAATCCTTCGATAGGGACGAGCTATTTCACTTCTATTTGGAATCTGAACCAGACTTGAAAGAAAGTACTTTTAGTTGGCGGATTTATGACCTTAAAAAAAAAGATATTATTAAAACTATTGGACGTGGATTATATGTAATATCCTACAAACCCAAGTATAAACCAGTACTATCTGATAGCGTATTTAAAATAGCTCGCAAAACAAATGAACGTTATGAGGATATTAAATATGCTGTATGGGAAACCGAATGGCTAAACGAGTTTTCTCAGCACCAGACATCCAATGAAATGATTGTAGTCGAAGTAGAAAAGGAATTTGCCGATTCACTTTATTATTACCTCAATGATACTATGCGAATGGATTTTTTTCTTAACCCCGATGAAAAGGAAATCCAGTTTTATATTTCTGAAAGTAACGTGCCAGTTGTCATCAAAAACCTCGTTACACGAGCCCCAATTATTAAATTTGAAAATAAAAAAGCAGTTGTGTCTATTGCAACACTTGAAAAAATAATGGTGGATCTGTTTGCAGATGAAGATTTGTTTCATTTTTATCAAGGTTCTGAAATGATAAACATTTATGAAAAGATAATAGACCGCTACAGTATTAATTTCACAAAACTGTTCAGCTATGCCAAACGGCGTAGGAAAGAACAGGAAATCAAACAATTTATAAGTAACCATATTCCAAATTTTCTAGAGGACATCCAATATGATTGATAATAAAAGTTTCACGAAAGAATGGCTGGACAGCTTCCGTGCAAAAAAAGAACACAAGGCTATTAACGCAACTATTCTCGAAAAGATGGTGCACGCATTATTTTTATTGGAACATTTGAAGGAAGCTGGACTAGACTTTGTTTTTAAAGGGGGAACGTCGCTAGTACTATTGCTCAAAGAAGGAAATCGATTTTCAATCGATATCGATATAATTTCAAGTGTAACCCGTGAACCTTTAGAAAAAATTCTTGATGCGGTAGTTTCCAATTCCCATTTCAAAAAACACGTATTGAATGAACGTCGAAGCTACAAGGAAGGTGTACCCAAGGCACATTATACTTTTGAATTTAATTCGGTGTATAACCCGAACGTTCCAGGAACAATTCTGTTGGACATTCTTTTTGATAGTCCGCACTACCCTGAGCTAATCGAGTCTTCCATAAATACACCGTGGCTATCGTATGACGGAACTGCAACAACAATTACAACACCTTCTATAAATGCCATTTGTGGCGACAAGCTAACTGCTTTTGCACCGGAAACCATCGGTATACCTTATTACAAAAAAGACCAGCTCTTTGCAATGGAAATTTGCAAGCAAATGTTCGATTTAGGAAAACTATTTGAAAACATTACAGATATGGAAATGGTAAAGAAAAGTTTTTCGGCTTTTGCGAAAGCCGAATTATCCTATCGAAGTTTAGATAAAGATTTTAGCAGCAGGAAACTTACAGAAGCAGACGTACTTTGGGATTCCATAAACACTTGCACCATTATTGCTAGAAGGGAACGCAACCCAACTGCCGAATCAAAAAAGAAATTTACAGATTTGAATTTGGGTATTCGCAGTTTTGGTGGTGCATTTTTAATGACCGGAAATTTCAGAATTGAAGATGCATTAGCAGCTTCGGCCAGAGTAGCTTATTTGAATGCCATCCTTTTACAACCAGAAGTGTCTGAAATTGAATATTATGAGGGTCAAGATTTAAGCAAACTTACTATTGACAAAACAGATTGGGCATACTTGAATAAATTGAAACGCCAACCAGATAAAAGCATTTTTTATTATTGGTGTAAGGCTGTGGAATTGTTACCAGTTTAAAAAAGAGGAGAATGCTTAAAACCAAGAATAATTTGAGATCAGTATTAAACAGTTAAACACGCCACAATATGCAGACTGCACATATTGAAGAGATTTTTAAAGAATATTTAAAGAAAGAGGCAACACAATACGCTTTACTAATTAATGGTACTTGGGGAAGTGGCAAGACCTTTTTTTGGAAAAAAACGCTGCACGCAATAGTCAAAAAACAAGAGCTAAAGCCATTATATATTTCGTTGAATGGCTTGAAAACCGTAGAGCAGTTGCAACAGCAATTGATGATTAAATTAATTCCTTTTTTTGGAAAACCTGAAAATAAAGCTTTAAAAAATATAGCAAGACTAACTGGTAACATAGGAAATACCGTAATCAAGTTTTTCAAGGTTGATTTCAGTAATATTTTGAGTGGTGTTACTTTAGATGGCTTAAAGTTTAATGATAAAGTTCTTTGTTTTGATGACCTTGAAAGATGCCAAATACCTATAAAAGAATTATTCGGCTTTATAAATGACTTCGTAGAGCACAAAAACTTGAAATGTTTAATCTTGGCTGATGCAATTAAAATTGATGACAATGCTCAGTATTTAAAGATTAAAGAAAAAGTTATAGGCAGAGAACTGAATTATGAACCTGAACTGGAAAAAGTCCTTCCGACTCTCTATAAAACATATACTTCCGAAGATGCATATTTTACATTTTTAAAGCAAAATAAAGACTATATCTACGGGATATTTTATGAATACGAAGAATATAATTTGAGAATTATATCGTTCTTTTTAGAGAGTCTTTTTAAAATTCACAGAAGCCTGAAAGATGTAGCTACGGAATTTCAAGAAGAGGTTATTCTGTTTACAGCTCTTATTTCAATTGAGTTCAAGAGAGGTCATTTAAAATCTGATGAGAGTAATGATTTTAATGGGCTGGAAAATACATCTTATTTTTGGTATCAAAATAGAGGTAAAAGTGTTCCAATGAATAGCTTCTTTCCAGAAGATAAAAAAGAACCAGAGATAGAGCCGACCTATGCTGAAAAATTCTATTTGAGGTATGTGGAAAGTAGAATCAATGAGTTTCAATTTTACGGAAGCATTTATACTTATATCCTGTCAGGGTATCTTGATGTTAAAAATTTAATAGATGAACTGGAAAAAAGAAAGCCCGAAGAACATCCCAAAGAGGTATTGGAATTTATGAGGCTCGTTACTTATAATTTTAGGTCTATTGATGGAAATGAATTTGAAAAATTAGTGGCAAACGTATTACGGAATGCTGAAAATGGTCTTTATTCTATATATGATTATGATAGGCTCTCAAATTTTTATCACTTTTTTTCACAGAATGGCTTAGTAGCAAAAACATCACAAGAAATCGACGATATACTTTTAAAAGGCTTGGATTTAGCTTCAAAGCGTAAGGAAATCAACGATAGGATTTTTGAAAATTTAGCGCATTTTGCTGTAAGCATACCTGAAATGCAACCAATACGGGACAAAATTATTGCTGTGCATAAAGTTATTAAAGAGGAATCCGAAGCTTCAGAAAGCAATATATTGATGGAATTACTCGAAAATGAAAATATTGAAGATTTAAACCAACTCTTTGAGTCAAAGAAATATTCTAAAGATTTTTTAAAGTATATAAATGGGGATCAACTTTTTATCGTTTTAAATTCTGTTAGTAATGACACTTTAGTACACTTTACTAAAGCAATGCAAGAACGCTATAAGAGTTCAAGTTTAAAACATATGTTTCCTGATGATTTTGACAGTTTGAATGATTTAAAGCTATCAATCAATAATTTAGTTCTTCACGACGAAAAACTTGATAAATTGAGAATATTTAATTGGAAAGAATTATTAGAAATCCTTGATAGAACCTGTGAAATATTAACATCCGAAGCTGAATAGAATTTTATAATTCCATCTTATTTAACAAGAGAATTGCATTTCCATTATCCCACTCAGCCCATTCCCCTACATTCCGCGAAAAAGCTTCATTTCGGGAAAAGCGCTTCATTAAAAAAGGTCTTGGACAAAACTCCAAAGCTTCCGATTCCCATTCCACTTGCCGCCCATTCCCGAGAAAACTCGGGAGGCGGCCAAACTGCATTCCCATCTACACCTTTGAAGTTAAGTCCGCTTTAAATACTACTTCAAGAGAATAATTTGTTTTCATAACCCGGTCATCACATTGCCGCTCCATTTCGCGAAAAGCTACATTCCGGACAAAGAGCTTTCCTACAAAGGTCTTGGACACAACTCCAAAGATTCCGATTTCCATTACGTTACTCCCGCAAAAAAAGCGGGAAACACTTCATTTCCAATCTACATCTTTAAAGTTAAGTCCGCCTGATAGGAATTCCATTTAATCATTTAGTCCCGCTTCCTATGTTTTTGTACTTCACAAAAGGCATTTAGACCTACTCCCGCACCGCCGCTGTCCCTACCCTTTTTTTGTAAGCAAAATACCAACAGTTGGAAGTTAAACGGAGTGCATAACCGGTCGTGCCTCCCTTTTATAACTCCTTATTAATTCCAACTATTGAAAATGTATCAGCAACAAAAAAAAGGTAACAGCGGACGGCTCTATGGGAAGTAAATCTAAATCGAAACTTATGAAATCTTACAAAAACATCAAAAAGGAAGCGGGACTAAAAAAAACAAAAAAGGAAAACGCTCTGGATATAATAAGTAAATCACTTCAAAAAAACATAAACGCAAACTATCCGAAGGGTTCGGGTAGCCTTAATTAATCTTTAATTCTTTTATTATGAACACTTTAAAAAATCACGTACAGTTAATCGGAAACGTTGGCCAAGAGCCACAGATCACGAACCTTGAAAGCGGTAAAAAGGTAGCCCGTCTTTCACTCGCCACAAACGAGTATTACAAAGATGCCAAGGGCGAAAAAGTCCAAAATACCGAATGGCACACGATTGTAGCCTGGGGCAAAACTGCCGAAATCATCGAGAAGTATGCCGGAAAGGGCAAGGAAATCGGGGTAACCGGGAAATTGAAATCCCGAAGCTACGAGGACAAGGACGGTATCAAAAGATATGTTACCGAAGTGGAAGCCAACGAAATCCTTTTGTTGGGAACCAAGAACGGCAATAATTCAGCCGATTAATCTAAAAATTAAAGAGGGCGTTCCTCTCGAAAGTCGCGCCCTCTTTTTCATTATTAACTCCTTAAATAGAAATCAAAATGAAATCGAAGATTCACGAATACCAAAACAAATATTTACCGATGAGTAAAGCACAAGTAAACGAAATCAAAGACGGATTACAACATTTTCACGGTTCGGAAACGATGTTTCAAATCCCATTATTAAGAACACGATACACCAACGGACTGAAATATTTGGCGGAAGCTGCGGAATGTTTTTGGCTCATTACGGACACTTCCGTAATCGCAAAAAGCCTGATGAACCGAAGCGAATTTATTACTATCGACTTCAAGAGATTGTCCGAGGACAAACAGGATTTTACGGGCTACGAAGCTGAGATAATCTACACGGATGGAAATGATAATATTTTGGAAAAACACGGGTATCGGGCGACTGATTTTCCGCTCGATGAACTGCGGTTGTTTTTTGTAGATAATACGCTGATGTTACCGAGCGAATATTAACCCCTTCAAAACCTAAAAATTATGATCTATCTAAATTTTTCAGACCTGAACGGGGAAGCCCAAGAACGCCTTTTGGAAAGTTCAAAAAACGACGTTGAACAAAAATTTGGCGATGATATTCGGAAGTATTCAAAAAAGCATTGCACCAATTTTGATATGATGATCGAAGAGGAAGCACTACGGAATTTATACAGTTATACCTATGTGTTTAATATTTGAGATGCACCAAATAGGAATGGAAAGACCTTTGAAATTTCAGGGGTACATATAATAACCAGAAAGGGAAAATTCGCTGTTACCTGAATTTTCCCTTTGTTCTTTAGACCTTGAAAGGTCTACTGTTTAAATTTAATACTTTTTCTAAAAACAGAAGCTATTTTTTAAGAAAATTATATCCCATAAGTTGAAAAATACCTATCTTTATTTCGCTGAAATTCAGCATTCAATTTTACGCAGGGGTATCCATTTTTTGACTTTCGCCGATAACCCTGCCCATCGAAAAATTACATAACGGGAAATCTTTTCCCTGAAATTGGCAATTGGCTTTTTAGCCAGATTGTACGAAATTTTTGTCAGCCTGTGGCTGACGAAAAGGAGTAGCAAGAGGGTAACACGCGATGCGATGTTAAGCACTCCTATTCCTTGGTAATCAACTGATTTTTAAATACTTAAAAATTAGCCGATTATTTAGATTTCTACAATTTGCGACAAATGCCCTGTGAGCGCCCATTTTTAGGGAAGGATTTGCGACAAATCGGCGAATTATGGACTCATTTATCGGCATTAGGTTCAAAAAGGAAACCGCCAAGCGTTTCCAGCAATTTTCAAGAACACACTTCAAATCGCACACCGAGGCAATGGCCACGATGCTCGATTTTTTCCACTACAACGAGATATCCCCACGGGAAAAACTGGGCCCGACCGGAAGGACGATCGAGGCCAATCTAAAGAAACGTATCAATGCGGTAATCGCCATAATGCGGGATATGGAAAAGACCCAGACCAGACCCACCGTGGCGATGATCGAATCCCTTTTCCAGACCGAAGAACCCAAAAAGAAACCCTTGATCTTGGAGAAGAAATTTGTGGAAGAAAAGCCGAAAGTAAGATTTCAGGAAAAGCAAAACCACAACAACGAACTATAAATTTTTGAACTATGTACATCACGATCACACCTCAAAAATTGGGCGGGAACTATTCCCAAAGTTCAGCCGATTTTGTGGGCTATCTGGAGAAGGAAAACCAAGGTCTGGAGCAGGAGGATATGGAACATTTTTTCAACCAATATGGGGATGAATTTTCAGCGGAAGAAGTGGTAAAGGATATTGACGGGAATGGTGCCAAACTGAAAAAGACCGAACCGAAATTTTATTCGATCACGGTCAGTCCGTCGAAGTACGAACTGAACCGGTTACAGAACAGCAGTGAAGATCTGAAAAAGTATACCCGTGAACTAATGAAGGATTATGTGGTATCGTTCAACCGGGAAATCAATGGGAGACCGGTAAAGATCAATGATATAAAATATTATGCGAAAATCGAGCACCAACGAACCTTTAAGGGGACGGATAAACAGGTCAGGGAAAACCAGCCTTTTGCCACTAAAATACTTCAACTAAAAAACGAGATCCGAAGTATTGAAAGCGGCTCAATGGAAGGGAGTGTTAGGAAGCGGGAACGGGAAATCGCAAAATTGGAATGCCAGGCCCCACACCAACAAGATGGGAAACGGATTGTTCAGGGAATGCCCAAGGCGGGCAATCAAACCCATATTCATATTATCGTAAGCCGTAAGGATGCTTCCAATTCATTCAGCCTTTCGCCCGGAAGCAAGTATAAAGCTTCCGAGGTGGAAATGAACGGCAAGAAAGTCAAACGGGGCTTTGACCGGGATAAATTTTTTGAAAATGCCGAAAAGACCTTTGATAAGACTTTTGGCTATCAGCGCAACTTTGCCGAAACCTACAAAGCCCGGAAGGATTTTAGAAAGAATCCCAAGATTTACTTTGCCGCCCTGATAAAATTGCCCACTAACGAAAAGTCAATAGCCTTCAAACTGATGCGGGAAACGGGCATCCCGATAATGCCAAGCATCCCGACCAACCAGGCGCAGCTTGCCCTAAAGGTTTTTAATAAGCTGCGCAAAGGTTTGGACGTGGCCATCAAATCAAGTTCCATCGGAATCTAAATTTTTGTTATGCAATTGAACAACCTTACAACGGTACTCTTAATCATTGGTTTAACAAGTACGCTATTTTATATGCTGTACAGATTGACGCGTTATGCCTTTATTTTAAACTTGGTTTTGCTTGGGGGTCTTATATTCTGCCTATCGAGTAGTAACGAATTGATCTTGATTTCATTGGTTCTGGTCTGTCCGCTGATACTAATTAATACAGTATTGTATGTTTTTTTGCACAAAATTGATCAGCCTAAAAGTGGCGATAGCAAATATCAGGTCAATTTTGCAACGAGCAAGGGTAACTTTAAACTTGAAAACGTAAAACGTGGAGCATCCATCATAGGCTCTGCCGGAAGTGGCAAGACCGAAAGTGTAGTGTTTGGATTTCTGAAACATTTCCAAAAAGAATGCTTTTGCGGGATCATTCACGACTACAAAGATTTTGAACTCACGGAAATGGCCTATCCGCTTTTCAAGGATGGCGATATCCCGTTTAAGGTCATTTCCTTTGATAAAATTATCCATAGGGTCAATCCTATTGCTCCGCGCTATTTAGAGAACGAGGAAAGCGTAAATGAGGTTTCCCGGGTGTTGATCGAGAACCTTTTGGAACAGAGGGAATCCGGTACGAGCGGCACGACCAAATTCTTCAACGATGCTGCGGAAGGCCTGATCGGCGGCTTGATTTGGAAGTTAAAGACATCCTATCCCGAATTTTGTACCCTACCGCATTTGATTGCTATTTATCAGTATTTGGATACGGAAAGCCTAATCCAGTTCTTGGAAACCAATTCAACTTCACGGGCGATGGCCGATGCATTTATAAGTGGTAAGGATTCAGAACGGCAGACCGCAGGGGTAAAAAGCACCTTGGCCAATGCGCTGAAACGGATCAGTACCCAACGCATTTTTATTGCACTTTCAGCGGATGAAGTGCCACTCAACATTAATAATGAAGATAATCCCGCAGTTATTTCCATCGTGAACAATCCCAAGTTCGAGACTTCTTATTCGCCTGTTATTGCAACCATTATCCATACGATCACCAAACAAATGAGTATGCGGAATTCCAAACCTTCTTTCCTGTTGATGGAAGAAGCCCCGACCATTCGGCTATTGAATATGCACCGCATCCCGGCAACGTTGCGTAGCTATGATATTTCAACAATCTATGTAATGCAGGACAAGATTCAGAACGATATGATGTACGGCGATAAGGCAAGCAAAGCGATTTTGAGCAATCTTTCATACCAATTTTTCGGCAAGGTCAACGATCCTGATACCGCCAAATATTACGAACGCTTTTTTGAAATTATAAAAGACCCCACCAAAAGCGTAAGCCGGGGCCATAACCTTGATTTTGATACCCGAATAACCACCGGAGAAAAGGAAATCCCGAAAATTAGGGCAGATGTATTCTTTCGCCTGAAACAGGGCGAGTTTATTACCTATGCGGACGGGAAGGATAAAAAGGTTCAGTTTAAATTGCAGAAAATACATCGACAGCTTCCAGAGGAATCAAAGCAATTTACGCCGGCCGATTTAGAGGCTAATTTTGAGCGGGTTTATGAGGAGGCGAGGTCGATATTTGAATAATTTATTGAAATATTATAGTATTTATTTTAGTTTTATGTCTAAAAACTATATATTGCTCTAATAATTACTAAAGCTATGGTAGCGGAATATATCGATAAATTGCTGTCTGTAGAAGAATATTCTTTTTCCCTGGACGAACTGATGAGACAGACGGCAAAAAGCAAAAACGCAATTTGGCTGGAATTGGCGCATCTGATCGAAAAGAACAAAGTCATTAATCTAAGAAAAGGCTTTTACCTTATACTTACCCCCAGATATTCCAATTTTGGAAAACTTCCCATTAATCTCTATATCGATAAACTTTTCGATTATTTAGAACGCAAATATTATCTGGGGTTCTATAGCGCGGCCAAAGTTTACGGTGCAAGCCATCAACAAGCCCAGCGCGATTATGTAATGACAGCAACTCCGAAACTGTTGGATATCCAAAAACCGGCCATTGACATCCGTTTTTTGACCACTTCCGCTTGGCCGGAAAAAAATATACATTCAAAAAAATCAGATGCCGGAATCTACCATATTTCCAGTCCGGCGTTGACCTTGGCAGATCTGGTGCATTATCAAAATAAATTGGGGGGGCTGAATCGAATGCTATCCACCATCGAAGAATTGCGGGAAGAAGTTACCCCAAACGATTTGGAGGATTTATTGAGTTGGTACGGTAATAAGGCAACACTTCAGCGACTGGGTTTTTTATTGGATAAAATAGATTCAGAGAATAGTTTGTCCGATTTAATCTTTCAACATTTGGAAAAACAAAAAATACATCCGGTTTTATTAAAGCCAACCAACCAGCAAAGGCCAGGTTCGGTGGATAATAAGTGGAAGGTAGATATCAACCTACAGTTAGAAAGCGACCTATGATTTCAAAACCTTATATAGCCCAATGGCGGGAATACGCATCTTGGAAAGAATTTGCACAGGTTGAACAGGATTTGATTATTAGTCGGGCGTTGGTAGCAATTTTTGCCGATGATTTTCTAAGGAAAAACCTTGCTTTCCGGGGCGGCACCGCTCTACATAAATTATATCTGAACCCGGCACCGAGATATTCCGAGGATATTGACCTTGTACAGGTTCGGGAAGGCCCTATCAAACCCATTATGAAGCGCATAGGCGAGGTCATTACTTTTTTTGAAGAAGATAGACATACACAGATAAGAGGGCACGGAGCAAAAGCGCTGTACCGTTTTACATCGGAATATGAAAATGAGCGTCGTCGGCTAAAGTTAGAGATTAATTGTAAAGAACACTTCAACGTACTCAGTTGGGTAGATTTCCCTTTTGAAATCGATAATCCCTGGTTTGCCGGAAGAGCTGATATTAAAACCTATAACATCAATGAACTTTTAGGCACGAAGTTGAGGGCACTCTATCAACGAAGTAAAGGAAGGGATTTGTTTGATCTGGATTATTCCAGACGAAATGTATATCTCGACATTGATGAAATTATCAAGTGCTTTAAGGCTTATGTGGAATTTTCCGTTGGCAAAGTTCCTTCGCAAAAAGAGTTCCTACAAAATATAGAAGCCAAGGAAAACGATGTAGCTTTTGAAGGCGATATGGAAGGTTTGTTGCGGCCGGAAATTCAATACGATCAAGATGCCGCTTTCCGATGGTTGAAAGAAACGATTGTTCCAAGAATGTGATTATTTTAAAAAGGCGATTTATCCTTTGAACCTCTTGCAGTAGCCAACCACTTGCCGTCCTGATTGATCAGTTTAAAAATACCAGGCGTTTTATCGTATGCTGTGGTATATTTTACCCAAGCCACATCGCCCATAATCGTATCCTGCAAAACAGTAAAGTTAGAATCATCCTTTGGTTTAGCGTTGAACATATTTATGGTATTCATATAGTTGGAATACGCCTGTGGTGTGGAATGTGCTTTTAAGGTTTCCTCATCTTTTTCATAAAAGCTTTCAATGACGATTTGGGCTGTAGCACTTGGTCCTGAAATTTTAGTTTCAGAATCAGCACAAGAAAGGAACAGTAATGTGAGCGAAAAAACGACATTTTTTTCATAACAGTATTAATTTGGGTTATTAATATATCTATGTGATAGTTTCATTTCAATATTTCGTTCGCCATCCTTTTCATTCAATTCCAAAACTGCCCTACGGTCATTGGATAATGAAAACTTGGGCAACACATAAACGAAGCGAACCGTTTCACTTTCTGTAATTTTTGAAGGCAGATTATTTATGTAAATAGGTTCTTGATAGAGGCGTTGTAACGATTTTCTTTTTCCTTTTTGCCGAGTTTCAATCGACAGGTTCAAGAAATTCAAATCGTAATCCAAAGCAGAATTATTTTCAATCTGGATAACGAAGTAGAGCTCTTCCTTATCAAAAACAATATTCTCAACACTCAAAACAATACTTTCGTTTCGTTTCTTAATTCGACCTATGCGCTGTTTTCTATTGAGAAGATACGAGCAGAATTTTTGGTAATAATAGGTTCTATTATCTACAAGTTCTTCAGAAGATTCAACAAGAACCGAATCAGTTACAATCGGTTTTTCATTACCGATACTATTTGATAACGGAATGAAATAATTGAGCTTAGAGAGCTGTTTCTTATATCTTACAATATACGAAAAAATTGAACCATTTCTATTGACTACTAAAAGGTTACTTTCTTTTCCGGGCTTTGCTTGAAGAAGTCCGAAATATTGTTCTTTTTCTCGATTGTAGGTAAATACAAAATTGTCTGAACCGGTTATACCTTGCCGTATGGGTTCTGGAAAAAACAGCGCAACATTTTTGGTATCATTGGCATAAATGGTATCGAGGACTTTTGTTGTTTGTGCTGTAGCCTGTGCCGAGCAAAGTCGAGGTGCGAAAGCGGAAATCAACACCAGTATTAAAATTGAGATAAATGTTTTCATAACTTGGGTTTTAAAATGAGTTTGTAATTGTTCAGCACCGTAACTTTTACATTGCGGTTGCTTCGCCTTAGCACCTTTGTTACGCCACCTACTTGCGGAACTGTTGGTATATTGATATCGCCAATAATATCGTCGAGAACTTCGGTGGTGGCTTCTGCCCTAAAATTGTTCTGTACATAGATACCTTCGCTACCATCTGACAAATCGAAAGCTTTGAGCTTAGTGGGATGGTGCTTTATGTTTTCAATTTCAATCAAAGCTCGGTTTGGTTGAAAACTGATAAACCCAAATACAAGCGTATTCTTTAGCATTAGCTTACCATTGATGGTAGCAGCTTTTGTCAGGCGCATTCGCAATCTGGTATTCGCTTTTACGACTTGGTCGCCATCTACCACCACGTAAATAGTTTCATCTGTATTGCCTATGATTGAAACTTCATTGGGTTTTGGCGAAGCTGCGAAGAATAATTGATGTTCCAAGCCCAATTCCTTTGCTTCAATTTTTTGTTTCTTCTTTACTTCAGCGGAATCAATTCTTGACACCACTTTGTGAACAGTTCTTTTCTGTCCAAAGTTTTGGTATCGTTTCTCTGAATATTGAATCTTACCAGCCTCATAGATGCTATCTACGATACGTTCTTTTTCACGTTCTGGAAGGTCTGGATCGTAAAATCCCAATGAATCAATCAATTTTTCATCGTAGATACTGGGTGCATTGTTTTCACGTACTTTTTTCAAGTCGTTAATTGCATCCAGTTTGGAATCATACTCTTTTTGGTCTTCTTCCAAATCAGGAACTAAGGTCTGTTTAAGATTTTCAGTTTCACTTTCATCATCGCCCATTACCATCACGGAATATGAAATGAGGAATATGAAAATCACGGCCAACACCGCAGCAAATACTATTTTATTCTTTTCAATTTTCATTATTTAGTTTTTTTAAGGTGTTTTCGAAGTAATTTGTAATCAGTAAACCGTGGGGATTGTTGGGAAAGTTCCGGTCAACCGTCATTAGGTTTCCTGTTGAAATCAATTCATAGGTATCGATTATTGAACCTCTATTGATTTCAAAAATGGTGGTAGTTGTAAAGCTATACGCCCCATTATTTTCGGTTATTCTTGAATTGATACTCAGTACTTTTTGAACCAAGGAATACTGAAGCAATCTGTTGTAAACACCATCTGCTTTTTTCTGACGGTAAAGATTATCCACGGAACTAT
Organism: Mesonia oceanica; assembly: GCF_902499555.1. GTDB lineage: Bacteria > Bacteroidota > Bacteroidia > Flavobacteriales > Flavobacteriaceae > Mesonia > Mesonia oceanica. The sequence continues at coordinate 280,575 of NZ_CABVMM010000002.1, read as the reverse complement.
TGCCCAACCACAATGCCTTTTCCAAGTTGCGTTCATAATTACTGGCATCGATGTTATAGAAGTAATTATGGAACAGGTCTAAATGTGCCAAAGCTTCAACCTGAAAATTTTCCTTTTGGGTCACGAGCTTCAGCGGAATGATATTGCCGTCGGTATTTATGGCAAAGGCGCTATTGAGTGCTTTTTGATTGATGTTGAATACCATCCAAACTGAAAATGTGCTGGACAGCAATGCACAAACAATGACTGTCAGAACGATAAACCGATTCAGCTTTAGGACGTTGTAAATATTCTTATATGGTGTTTTCATATTTAATCTGATTTAGGCAGTAAATAATCTGAGTGTAAAGGACGTGGCACGTTTATACAGTTTGAATTTCAGGAACACAATAAATCCTACTGAACCCAATTGAACCACAGGTGCAAAAAATCCTTGACCTGTATCGGTTCCGAATAGATTGACCCAAAAATTGGTATTGATTTCAGTATAAATGGCATTGATAAATACATTGACAAGAAAGAATGCTGGCACGAGCATATATACCGCTGCATATAGTTTAAAGAACGTATAAGCGAGCGAACGAAATTTTTCAAAAACTGCCAGGCTAATGACCAGAGGAAAGAAGGCTTGCATTATTCCTAAAAGGAAGAAGCGTTCTGCCAAGAATAACGGATAGATGAACAAATCCAATATCCAAAGTATGGTGCTCATTATGAAAGCCAATATCTTAAAACCGTACAATGGCGTGACCAATGCTTCGTATAAAAGCGTCATTGCCGAACTTGCGGCATCAAACAAACTTACGTCTTCCTCTAAAGGAATGTCTTGCATCTGTAAAGGCAATAATGCTGGTGCTGTCCCTCGATATTGCCCTTCAATAGCGACTAAGATGCCATCGAAAAAGCTTAAGACCTGTGTTGAGAAAATGACCAAAATGACGATAGCAAAATTTTTGGCCAATTCGCCAGGGCTCAATCCCCAAGTGTAGCCATCCTTATCTGCAATGCCTTCGTTATACTTTTTAAGGATGTTAACCAGAAAGAACAAGACAGCAAGCGTTTTCATTCCGGCAATGGTGTATTGCGAAAAGTCGCTGGCCTGTATAGTCTGGAAAACCGTGTCTATATATTCCAGTCCGATTCCTAAAAGTATGGTTGCGGTCATTTTTAATATTCGGTTTCTCGGTTATTGACTTTATCCTGCATTTTTCTGAAGGAAATAATGTCACGATAGCGTTTTGTTTTGGTCGTGATGGTGGAAACCATTTGCTTTGATTCCAGTTCTTTTGTTTTTAGAATTTCAGCACGTTCGGCATCACTCATTTTAAGGTAATCGTTGGATAGGACTTCGTCGATAAAATCCACCGTGTCCAATGAGTTTTGAACTATGGCATCAAAAGATTCCACAACCTTTGAAACTTCATCTGGCTTAATGTAAGGCGAGTTGAGAATATCCTGTACATCGTTTTGCATTACGTTGATAAGGCGTTGATTGTTCTGTCCAATTTCCTCAACTGCCCTCAGTTGCTGGACAACGCTTGATACTTTTTCTATTGCCTCTTTTGCGTCTTTCAGGAATTTTACAGACTTAATCATCTGGGCTGTCTGCTTTCCAGATTCTATGAGTTGTTTTACCAAGCTGATAAAATTGGTATTGTCATAAGTGGGCATTCCTTGGGCAGTCGCATTACCCGACATACACAAAGTCAGGGCTACTGACATTACTAAAATTTTAATTTTTGTCTTCATAATATTATGTTTTAGATGTAAATTGAATTATAGCTTTTTTCATATCGTGATGCTCTTCGTAGAGCTTCATTATTTCTTCATTTTCCTGTCCATCCGTTAGATAAGCTGCATATACTTCCTTCGGAACTTCGAGCCTGAAGATGTTGCTTTCCCTACCAATTTTGATGAACATTTCGGTGTACTTGCGTGATCCAGAAAGATTGTTTTTAATAGACTTTAATTGGTTCAGGTCGTGGGTTGAAAGGTTGAGTCTTTTAACTAGTTCGCCATAGCCTTTTTCATTGTTCAAACTGTAAATAACCTGTGTGTTTTCCAATATGCTGGCGGAAGTTGAATTGTTTGGTAGTTGATTGATGGATTGCAGGATGATACCAATAGCACCGTTCTGTTTTCGGATAGCCTGATAATAGAATTCCACGCTTTCGAGTACATTGTCGAACTTCAGTTGCTTCGCAAACTCATCAAATAGAATAATGCCTTTTTCAGCCCTGTTTTTCCAAATGGTTCGTTGGATTGCCGACTTTATCAGCTTCAACATTACCGAAAGAATTTCCTTATTATCCTTGACCTCATCCAGTTCAAAAACGATCAATCGTTTGTCCTCAATTTTATAGGTCTGGTCTTCACTGACCTCAAAAAGGAAGCTATATAGACCATCGGCAACATACTCCGACATTACGTGTAAAAAGCCCGTAACATTGAAGTAGTCAGGATGGATTTTAAGTTGACCCAAAAGGTCTTTTTGGTTGCGCTCGATGAAATTGTAAAAACCATCCAAGGAGTGATTTTCTGAAGTACTATCGTAATAATGACGCAGTATTTTCTTGACAGAAACAGATTGTGCCTTGGTCACTTTTAAGTCCGAAGCGAATAGTTCAAACAAAAACACGGATAAATCTTCAAGACGTTCCGGTGTCAGGTCATTTGTATCGCTGATGTAAAATGGGTTGATGCCCAAGTTCTTTCCGCTTTCATAACGAAGTACGGTGTACTGCTCTGGATAGAGTTTAGCAAACTTGGTATAAGAACCACCCAGATCGATAATGACAAGGCGAACACCACTTTCAAAATATTGGCGCAGAATATTATTTGCCAAAAAGGATTTACCTTCGCCTGTTGGCGCGAAAATAGCAAAGTTCCGTGCCTTGATGCGTTTCTTCTTTTCGTCCCAAACATCCTTTAATACGGGAATGTTATGCTCACGGTCATTAAAGATGATTCCGGTATTATCAGATTTATAGTTTGTATTGTTGATGAACAGGCAAAGTGCGTGCTTTAAATCCGTTACATACAGATCGTTGTTTGAAAAGTTGGATGAAAAGCAGCAGTAACTATTTAGAATATAGTTTTTACGTTCTTCGCCTCGTGGGTAATACGGGATGATATCCAATTCTTTGAATTCAGTTTTTATTTTGGAACCGATCCGGCTAAGGTTGACCGGGTTTTTATCCCAATAGACAATGTTCAGATGACCACGAATAATCCGCGCATTGTCATCCGCATTGATCTGGTCAAGGATGTGCTGGATTTTTCCTAATACCACTTTGTTTTGCGAACCAAAGTTGGAACTTTTGTTTAGTTCCTCGACTTTCTTATCGAGCAGCTTGCGCCACTTCTGTTTATCGTCCAGATAAAGAATTTGGTTGACAATGTGGTTTTCGTTAAGCGTAAGCCCTAAACCATCAATAAACCCTTGATGAAACACAAAATCGTCAGAAGTGAATTTCTCATTGGTCTTGCTACTTTGTACACTTTCGCCAAAGCACAGTTCGCTGTTGATGGCCAGGGCATCAAAATAATTTTCGCCGATATTGACGTTCTTTTTCTCAAGTAAAATATCCGTATCAAAACCTTCATTGAAGCCATTAAAGTACCCATTGGTCAGTTGCTCAATCCCTTTCGCTTCAAGCGGAAAAAATTCCATTTTACGGCTATTGTTGATAAAGGAAACCGAATCACTTACCGAGCCGATAAAGCGTTGCACGGTATCATCAAGTTCCCGGATAATGCTCTTGGAAACCTTTCGGAAGGGGTTGACATATTTGGGACTGTTAAGTGCTTTGTTCTTGGTCAGGATAAAGAACAGGAAACAGCGGTGCTCCATATATTCACGCCCTTTAAAATGATCGTGGGTCGCTTTTTCCAAAAAGGTTTTATTGGGCAGTTGTTGCGAAGAATAGGATTTTTTCAAATAAATATCCTGCTTATGAACTACAGTTCCCACCGGCAACGACTTCAAAGCCTGAAACCAAGCCCCGTGCATATCCTCAAAATCCTTTTCGGACAAGGAATAGATTTCGGGCAAATTGCCTTCATAGCACAAGACCACATTGCCATTATTGGCAAAAATGATATTGTCCTGAATATCCGCTATGGGTCGGTATGCCGAAAGGTTAATCTTGTTCATAATCGATGCCGGAGTTTCTTTTGTTACTGATGATTTGTGGGAAGGCTTTTGCCATTTGGAAAAGCTGTGGATTGCCGGTTATCCGGGTCAAAGCGATATACAAGGCTGAATTGAGCAGCAATACGCCAATGATTATTCCGAAGCTGAACGAGAAGATGATGACCAGTAGCGAAGCGAGAATGGAAACCATCATTATGGCAAACAAGGATATGGGCAGTCCGAAAATGACCGCCCGCTTCCTGATGTTTTTATAGACCTCGAATTTCTTCATAAAGCTCTTCTATTAAAGCCCTCGATGAGGGTTCATTTATACTACGATTCCTATTAGGTAAGTAAAGATTCCAACCACAGCTCCCGCTATTAGCACAAATACGAGTACACGGGTAATTCCTTTTTTAAGGTCTGCATTTTCCCCAAAGAAATGTCCTGCGTTGAACAGGAAACCGATAAGGAAAATCACCCCGAGGATTATCGGAAAAATGGTTCTGATGGTGTTTGAAACATCGTCAACTGAATCTTCGATTCCGCCGATTTGTGCAAAAAGTGATGTTGAGAGCAACGAAAGAAAAGTTGCCAAGTAGATTGATTTTTTCATAACGGAACAGTTTAAATTTTTGATTCGTTTTCGTTAAGGGAAAAGTACATATATTTGTATTCAAATACTTGAAAATCAAATATTTGTGAATAAAATATTATTTGGTATTAATTGAATTCCGTTGCCATTATTTGACATCAAATTTTATGGATTTTGGAAGGTAAGTTGTTAATAACCCGAAAAGTGAAAATGAAAAAAGTGCTCAAAAACGTCAGTTTTGTGATTTTGCTTCTAAAAATGTGTGTCATTTTTGGACAAGAAACGAGTGTTCAAAAACGAATAATAATTGACGTTGGACACGGAGGAAAAGATGCTGGTGCAATTGGTGTAAATGGAATCCAAGAAAAGGATGTGGTTTTGGATATTGCAAATGCCATTTTGAAGCTGAATAATGTATTGGAAGAGCCTTTGGATATTTATTTAACCAGGTATAGTGATACACTAATTTCTTTATCTGACAGAACTAAGCTGGCCAAAGCATTAAAAGCGGATTTATTTGTGTCCTTGCATTGCAATCATTCTGATAATCCGGATGCGAGAGGGATTGAGGTTTATGCTTTAAGAAAACAAGAAAAATTCTCGATGGAATCGGTATTTGCAGGCTATAAAATTGAAAGGGCACTTTGTGAAGTAATAGGTTATGAAAGTAGAGGTGTGAAGTTTGCCAACTTTCAAGTTCTGAGGGAAATGATTGGGTATTGCCCGGCCATACTTGTGGAAGCTGGATTTCTTACCAATGAAGATGAGGGAAATTATTTTTTGATACCTGAAAAAATTAAGGCAATGGCATTGGCTATTTTGATGGGAATAGATAACTATTTAAAAACCAAATTATGAAAGAGGCATTTTTAGAAGTGATAAAAAACATTCGGGAATTAGGCAAGCAATTTTTTATTGAGTTGTTTATAATATTCAAGTCTTGGCGGGCTTAATCTATTTCCTCTTATCCCCAGCCCCTTCATCAAAAGCAATCAAATTAAACAGTTCCCGCATCCGGCTACGGACACGGTTTCCATAGCGTTCTTCCAGTTCCTCGGCATTGAGGTTCGTAGTCGCGTGCGTCTTGATTTTTCGTTTGGTCTGTAGGTATAGTTCATATCTCGATAGCAGGACTTCGCCCATCACGTTCAGATCCTTGCCGTAAAACCTTCCGGCAGGTTCTACGCCCAGATCATCGAAGCAGAAAAATTTCGTATTTCCATAATCCTCGATGGTCTTAAAACCAAGATGGTTAAAACTGAATGCAACATTGCGACAGGGGATCATTTCATACGGACGTTGCAACGGCACTAAATGCCGTAAAAGTTTCAATGAACTGGTTTTACCGCACCCTACCGGGCCCGATAGTAAAATGCCTTTTTCAATATCGATGTCAAATTTTTGGCAGTTTTCCTTGTCCTTGATGAAGTAGGAACAGAGTTTCAGCAAAATATCCTTGTCCTCTTCATAAATTTTAAATTTCTTTCCAAAGAGTAGCTTTCCCTTGGCATTCAAGTAAATTAGGATTTTCGGGAAATCGTAAAGCACGCATTTCCCATCAAATTTGCCTAGCGAATATTCCACGCCGCCTTCGGTAATTTTAGAGGGGTTGTCCATAATCCTTGGTTTTAGTGGTTTTGAGGTTGTCCCGATTTTGGGACGCTCCCTTTTTGTTTGGTTTGTTTTCTCCGGTAAATAATTCGGTTCTATCCATCCAGTTTTTGGCCAGAGCCCGCCAATCCCTTATCAACTTCCCATCGCTCGTTTGCCAATTGTTGGCTTCATAATGCGCGAAGAATTTTTTTCCTTCATCAGCATTAAAATCTTTTTCAATAAAAAAATCTAAAACGGCCTGCCTGCCCTTTGGCTGTTTATTAATGTTTACTTGTTTGGTATTGTTTATATTAGATACCAATGCTTGTCCACTCACGGGACGGTGCTGGTACACAGCTTGTCCATTGGTGGGACGGTGCTGGTTCACTACTGGTTCACGTATGGGATGGTACCGTTCCGCAAGCTGTTCCAATTCGGGATTGTACCGTCCCGTATCCGGTTCATCACTTGTCCCGATAATGGCCATCTTGATTTTACTGCCTTTGTATGGATTGTTCGATGGGAAATAGGATAGGTATTCCCACGAGTTTAGGTCGGTAACACAGCGATGATAGGTAGATTTAGAACCTATTTTGGCCACGCGCATCAATTCGCGACGGTTCACAAAAAATTCATCTGCAAAACGGCTGCTGTTCCATTCTTGGAACAACGCCATATACAGGCTGATATGGGTTGGGTTCAAGCGGTCATCGAAAAAGAATTTTTCAAAAGCCGCATTGAGTAGCTTTATATAATTCATCGCCTAAGAGTTTAATCCGTGCTGCACACGGTTTGCGGTCATTACATTCTGGATTTCCTCGGCATCGTAGTAAATGATACCTCCCACCTTGGTGTAGGGCAGTGTGCCATTGACGCGAAGATTTTGAAGTGTTCCCGGACTGACCTGAAGCAGTTCCATTACTTCGGAAGATTTCAGGTATTTTTTGAGTTTACCGGTTGCTTGTCGGGATAGGAGCTTTTTAATATCATCGAGCAATTCCATTTTGAATTCCCGAAGATCGTCTGTGGTAATGATACTTGTTGGCATAATAGAACGGTTTTAAATGAAAAGGGCTACCGCCTCAGTCTAAACTAATTTGATAGCCCCTCGCAGGATTTGACTTTCGTTCTACAAATTTGGGATAGTTTAATGGGTTTTATTCCCAAGGTATACCCAAGTTGGGTGTTTTTATTTTCTCATTTTCAATGAGTTAAAATGGTTTTATTTGTTTGTTGTTCATTGGAAGGTCAACACTAAACAGCCATAAAAAAAATTAATTTTATTTTTTCCCAAGTCGTACCCAACTTGGGAGAAAATTTAACATTTTCAGGGTTGAATAAATTAACCGTCGGTTTCTTCCATCCTTTGTAAAAGCGCAGATTTTAGCCTATCGATAAATTTGGTCAGGTCTATCTTCCTTTCCCTGATTTCTAAAAAAGTCCTGTACACGTTACCAAGATTTAGGTCAAAAATACTTTCGCAAGCCGAAGCCATTTCTTTAATCCCGGCCGTTCCACTTTTTATGGCCCCAGAGGCTTGTAAAGCATATATCAATTCTATCAAATCTGTTTTTGAAGCAGTCCAGCTTAGCCGATCCCCGTTGGCCAAGGTATTTAATTCTCGTGATTTCCCATAAGATATATCTCTTAAATAGCTCAGTTCTTGAACATAATGGTTAACTAAAAGATCATAAGCCATAATTTTAGCGACGGCGTTATCGTGGCTTGTAGAGAATTCGGCATCGGTATAAAAATGGGAGGTATTGGAAACCAAACTGATTTTATCCTTTCCGCGCAAAAAATAAAATTCATCGAGAACCGTAGATTGCTCCCTATAATACTTTATGAAATCTATATTACGCCGGTTACTTTCTTGAAGTTTTTTTATTTCTGCGTCTATAAATTCCTGTTGGGATTTTATTGTTCCCGCAGGCCTATTTATCAAGAAATTATAGAGTTTAGCATAAAATTTTAACCGACTGTATATGTAAGGTTTATGTTCTTTAAAGAATGTTATTTCGTCCTGTTGATTACTGAACTCATTTTGCCTTACACATATTCTTAATTTTTGTAAATACTGCCTGGAAACGGAAATTCCTTGCTCAACGTTGTTAAAATCGTTAAGATTCGATTCTACAACCCCCTTCATATCCTCTTTGTAATCATCTAATATTTTATGTATTAATTTAAGCAAAACATATATGGGGCTTTAGAATTCGGTTAATTATCAGTAAGTGATCTTTGGGTATTTTCGTTGGTAGGTTTGTAAAAGCTTCTATAAAAATACAGTAATCCAATAGCGGTCAGTATGATGATGCCGGCAATAATAAATGGGTAATAAAACCCACCTGCAATAAGCCAAGTCCCTATAACCGGCCCTAAAATCTGTCCCACACTATTTGCCGATGTTTGGATAGAAATATTGCTGCCCGCATTTTCTTTTGAAAGTAAGGAAACGGCCGAAAGTAGGTTCGGGGTTACCAGAGCACCTCCTGTGGCAAATGTGATGATTAACACATAGACATAAAATTCGTTGTTGAAAAAAGGGAATGCGATCATTGAAATTCCCGAAATCAATAATCCGGCCCCGATTTGTTTCTTTGCCGTTATCAATTTTTTACCGTAGGTCGCAAATACAGGTTGTAATACCGCCATTACCACCCCACAAAGCATAAAACCAATGCCTATTTGAATACTGGTAAATGACAACTCGTCTTTTCCATAAATTGAAAAAACCGTTTCAAAGAGGGTGACTACGAACTGCATTACAAAAGAAAGCAGTAAAAGGACGATAAAGAACCTACTAAAGCTAAAATTTAATTTTTGTTTTCCTGAAGCAAAATTGATTACTGGTGCTGTATTTTTAAGCCATTTAATAAGTATCATCATTACAATAAAACCCAAAAGAGCTATCAGAAGAAATGGGATTGAAAAGCGATCCAGATGTAATATCCCTAATGAATATTTAAAATGTAGGTTGGTTTGGGATAGGAAGCTGCCTAAAACGGGTCCAAAAATAACCCCGGAACTTATAGCCACACCAGACCAAGCCATAATCTTGGTCCTATGCTTTCTAGAAGTGATATCACTAAGGTATGCATTACTGACAGGAATAACAGCCGATGTGAATATACCTCCAAGGATACGCGCTATATAGAGCATTGTAAGAGATGTTGCCAGTCCAGTAAGCAGTTGCATTACTATAAATCCAATTAATCCGACAATGATTATGGGCTTACGTCCATATTTATCGGATAACCTACCCCAGAGTATAGCGAAAAGAAGCTGAAAGAGCGGATAAATACTGGTCAATAAACCAATATGAAAGTTAATCGAATCAGTATCCAGGTTATCTCCTAAAGCAAGCCTTTCGGTATAGTATGGAAGGATTGGTAATAAAATGCCATACCCAAGCATTACCATAAATAAACTCAGCAGGATCAAAATAATCCTGCCGAGCTTTCTTTTTTTGCTCATTATTTCTTTCCAATTTTCTTTTTCAATAATTGAGCATTAATGGCCACAATAATTGTACTCAAACTCATAAGTACGGCTCCAACGGCTGGGCCTAAAACAAAACCGGTAGAATAAAGCACCCCAGCAGCTAACGGAATGGCAATAACGTTGTACCCCGTCGCCCAAACAAGATTCTGGATCATTTTATTGTAGGTAGCCTTGCCAAACAGAATCAAGTTAGCAATATCTTGTGGATTGCTATTTACCAAAATAATATCGGCGGTTTCGGCGGCTACGTCCGTGCCAGAACCTACCGCAATACCCACATTCGCCTGGGCCAAAGCTGGGGCATCGTTCACTCCGTCGCCGGTCATTGCAACAAACTCTCCTTTACTTTCCAACTCTTTTACTATTTCCACTTTTTGATGTGGTAAAACTTCGGCGTAGTATCCATCCAATCCGAGTTTATCACTAACAGCTTTGGCAGTTCTTTCATTATCACCAGTAGCCATTAAAACTTTAATATTATTCTTTTTAAAGACCTTTATAGCTTCGGCAGATTCTGGTCTGATCTCATCGGCAAGCGCAATATATCCAGCCAATTCTCCATCAATCAAGACAAAAACAACAGTTTCTGCGGCATCGCTATAAGCATCCTCGGGAATAATTATTTTTTCATCTCTTAAATAGCCCGGACTTACAACTTTTATTTGTTTCCCCTCTACGTTGGCTTCAACCCCTTTACCGGTAATTGCGTTGAAGTTTTCTGGATTTGGAATAGCAACTTTGCCTTCTTTTACTTTTTTAATTATTCCAACGGCAATAGGGTGTTCCGAGCTTTGCTCCAAAGCACTCGCAAATCGTAATATTTCCTCTTTCGAAAATTTTTCATCTACAGATTCAATGCGGGTAACCCCAAAGTCCCCTTTTGTAAGCGTTCCCGTTTTATCAAAAAGCAGAACTGAAATTTTGCGGGATTCTTCAAAAGCTGTCCTATTACGAATCAACAATCCGTTCTGTGCAGATACAGCAGTAGAAATAGCGACTACTAATGGGATGGCAAGGCCTAAGGCGTGGGGACAGGCGATAATCATTACCGTTACCATACGCTCCAAAGCATACACAAAAGGGAAGCCTAAAATCAGCCAAACCGCCAATGTACCAAATCCAATTCCCAATGCGATATAGGTAAGCCATTTTGCAGCCCTATCCGAGAGGTTTTGCATTTTTGATTTGGACTTTTGTGCTTCTTCAACCATTGTGATGACCTTGTTGAGATAGCTGTCCTTTCCTGTATGCTCTACTTTTACCTTTAAACTGCCATTACCATTTACCGAACCTCCAATTACTTTATCTTTTTCTTCTTTTTTTACTGGTTTAGATTCTCCGGTAAGCATAGATTCATTTAGATAACTGGAACCTTCTGTGATGATACCATCAGCAGGAACTTTTTCACCAGGCTTAACCAAAATTATATCGTCTTTTAATAAATCTTCCAATTGAATATCTTCAACGGTATCACCTTTTACACGATGTGCTTCGGCTGGCATCATACTTACCAAAAGCTGTAAGGCTTTTGAAGCTCCCAAGACGCTTTTCATCTCTATCCAGTGTCCTACTAACATAATTGCGATAAGAGTAGCCAGTTCCCAGAAAAAATCAACTCCTTCTAAACCGAACACCGTTGCCGAACTATAAAAGTAAGCCACAGTAATGGCCATAGAAATAAGGGTCATCATCCCCGGTGCACCTTTTTTAACTTCGGACCAAAATCCGGTAATAAATGGCCAGCCGCCATAGAAATACACTACCGAAGAAAGGGCAAATAAAATATATTGGTTTCCGGGAAGCAAGAACTCATACCCAATAAACCCCTGGATCATCGGGGAGATGATGAGGATGGGAATAGTCAAGATTAAGGTTACCCAAAAGCGTTTCCTGAAATCGGCAATCATCATTTTATGATGGTCGTGGCCCATCTCGCCGTGACCTATATTATGACCGGAATGGTCTCCATCTCCGTGTTTCATTTTTGAATGATCTTCTTTTTTGTGTTTCATTTTTGAATGATCTTCTTTTTTGTGTTTCATTTTTGAATGGTCCATTTTAGAATGATCCATTTCTTCGTGTTTGTGGTGTTCGTGATTTTCCATTATAGTATTGTTTAAGTGTTATCTTAATTTTTTTCGCATTTTTTCTGAAATATTCTCAGAATAGACACCGTAGGCATCTACCAGAAGTCCTTTAATTCCATCTTTGGAAGATATAGCATATAAAACACTATTATCATCGGTACTGCTCATTCCTTCAAAGCGAAAGGTTTTATCTACTTTAAAATCTTCTGGCCGGATCTCAATTTTCAAGGAAGGACATTCCAAGCATTCAGGCTTTAAGTTGAAATCATAGGGATAATCGTTAGCCTGTAAATCATTTATAGCTTCTGATAGTGTATCGTAATTTTTCATTTGTCTTTATTTATTTATAGTTTATTGTAAAATAACTCTTATCTTCTTCTGTAAATTTTTGAAAGGTCAATAGACCTTTTTTATTTAATTTTTCGATAACGGTATAATTGAGTTGCTTAATGCGAATTCCCCAGGCATAAGCCTTAATATTGATTTTTGAATTAATATTATTTTCGCTATTATTAAATTTTCGATCGTATATTTTTATAATGCTTTTTGAACCAAAAAAGTTCAATAAGCCCGAGTCAAAACTCATTTCCAATTCTATATCTTCCAAGCTTTCCAAATTATATAGCGCTTTAAAATTATCAGAAATAGTGTTTATTTCAGTTTCCTTTGATTTTGGCTTTGAAAAAGGAAATGCCATTATCATTATACTGGCTTCATCAGGCTTACAGCGATAGGTCGTGGTGTATTTGTCAGTAGATTTTTTATCCTTGTCAAACAATTCCGTAACAACCTTGATTTCATAATATCCATTTTTATCGATAATCTTTCCTGCTTCAAAAGTTTGCTTGTTTAAAAAAGCACCTTCTTCATTGAAATTCTCCCGAATTACATCCCTGCCTGAAATCTGCCCAATGAGCATTTCAGTTTGTCCATTCATTGAGATGCTGAATAATATAATAATGAGTATGAAGCTTCGCTTTATCATATATGGTGCATTAATTTCTTTACTTCTTTTGCCAGTACATCGCTCAAATCAATAGCATTTGAAGGGTGTGGAATGGTATTACAGGTCACTATTTTTTCCACGCCGGAATCCAACAAATCCTGATAGGCATTTCCTGAAAAAACGGCGTGAATGCCGACGCAAATAGGGGGTTTCATTTCTGCTTTTTTTAAATGTTCTACGGTTTCAATCATTGTACGTGCGGTGGAAATAATATCATCCACTAAAATAGGTGTGGCATTTTTGTATGTATCCACATCTGGTACAGAGACTTCCACATCACGATCGCCGTGACGTACTTTTTGCAATACCGTAAATGGTGCTCCTGCATTTTTAGCAACTTCAGAAACCCATTGCTCACTCTCAGAATCGGGACCGATAAGTACTGGGTTTTTGATGTTTTCCTTTATCCAATCTGAAATAGCATCGGCAGCGTGAATCACTTTATTCGGAATTTGATACACTTCCCCCAAAGAGCTAATTCTATGTAAATGTGGGTCAACAGTGGTAATGCTATCGGCAAAACCTGAAATCAATTTTCCGAAGAAACCAGAAGTTACCCCTTCACCTTCGTTAAAAACTTTGTCTTGTCGCATATACGCCAAATAGGGTGCTACCAAACAGGTGCACATAGCTCCTAATGATTTGGCTGTGTGGCTTAGAAAATAAAGTGGCAACAGTTTTGCATCTGGTTCGTGCAAGGTGCATACCAGTACCACACATTTATCTTTAACATCAGACAATATGCGCGTGTAGGATTCTCCATCAGGGAATTCCCGCAAAGTGGCTTTGCCCACTTCAGTATTCATTTTTGTGGCCATTAGTTCTGTTAGTTCTTCATTTCCGGGAAGACTGAATAATATTGTTTTCATAGTTTTTTAAATTATAGTTATGATGTCATTATGGTTGTTTTTATATTCCAGAGCATAGTTGAGTTCGCCTTTGGATTCAGCATATATGGCATAAAGCAGTTGGTTCTCTTCGATTTGTTCTCCCAAATGAACATTTAGAAGAATCCCTGCCGATTTAGATTGAGGTGCGCCGGAAAGCTTGGCGAGTTTAGCAATCTTCCTATTATCTATTCGCTTTAGATTCCCAGAGGTTTCTGCTCTAATTTCGATTTTATAGGGTGCTAAAACAGGTTTTGAAAAGCGACCTTGCGCATTACAAATAGCAAGGAATTTTTTATGAGCCTGACCAGATGTGAGAATTTGATGTGCGGTTTCTAATCCCTTCCCTTTTTCTACTTTGCCAGAAAGCTCTATTAGTTCAGCGGCTAAAAGCAATGCTCTTTCTGTTAGGTCTTTGGGTGCATCTGCTTCATTTTTTAAAACTTTTAATATATCGATGGCTTCTAAAGCAGGACCAATACCTCTTCCGACAGGTTGTGAGCCATCTGTAATAATAACTTTCACATTCAACCCAACAGCCGTTCCAACGGTTTCAATATGATTCTTTAGTTTTTGTGCCATTTCTGAACTACGAACCTTGGCGGTTTCTCCCACGGGAATATCAATGATAACGTGCGTGGAGCCTGCCGCAGCTTTTTTTGAAAGTACCGAAGCGATTAGCTGGCCTTCGCTATCAATATCCAAGGCTTTTTCAATTTTAATTAGAATATCATCCGCAGGACTCAATTGCGCTGTACCGCCCCAAACAATGCAGCCTCCTTCTTTTTCAACTACGGTTTTTATTTCTTCTAATGAAAGGGTAACATTGGTCATTACTTCCATAGTATCTGCTGTTCCAGCTGGAGAAGTGATAGCTCGTGACGATGTTTTTGGCATCGTAAGACCGTAAGCAGCCACAATGGCAACCACTAATGGTGTTGTTCTATTGCCAGGTAATCCGCCAATGCAATGCTTATCGACTACGATTTCTTTGTTCCAATCCAACTGCTTTCCAGAAGTTATCATAGCTTTAGTAAGGTCGGATATCTCATCAATATCCAATCGGTCACCTGCACAGGCCGTAATAAATGCCGAAAGGTGAATATTAGAATAATCGCCTTCCACAATATCGGTAATGATTTCATTAAAGGCTGAATAATCCAGTTTTTGATTGTAGATTTTAGCCCTAAGGTGACTTAAGGATTCAATAGGTTCCAAATGGGAAACATACAGCGTGTCATTTTGAGAAGCATTCAGTTTTTTCGCGGCAGCATCTGATAGTCCGATTTCATTGGGTAACAACATATCTGAATTTAAAACATTAAGACTTGCTACAATTGATGTGTTTTTATTGGATATCCTAATTCGGGTAAGCGCTTCAAAACCTTCAGAAATACAGACGTGGCAATCTTCGCGCATATAGACCACGTTTTCATTCTGGGTATAAATACCCAGATGTTTATATTTTAGGATATTTGAGTGTTGTTCCATAATTTCATTTTTGTGCTTTTTACAACCTATTTTATTTCTTCAATGCTGTAAAGCTGTGGGATTTCAGCATCCCAATCATAGGTTTCCTTGATACCCTTTTGTAATGCTTCTGCACTTTCTTTTTCACCGTGTACAATGAAAATCCGCTCTGGCTTATTTTTTATTTTGCTCATCCAATCCATAAGTTCTGTGTGGTCAGCGTGTGCCGAGAGGCCTTGAATTTCGGCTACTTCCATATCAAAGGGCACCCATTTCCCATACACTTTTAGTTTTTTATCGCCTTCCAATAATTTTCTGCCTCGCGTTCCTTCAGCTTGATAACCCACAAAAAGCAAGGTGTTAATGGGGTTTTGTGCTTGAGTTTCAAGGTAGTTGAGCATTCTTCCACCTGTGAGCATTCCACTTCCTGCAATCACGATTTTTGGTTTCTTATCTGTTCGTAATTCCATCGTCTCCCGATAACTGCTTACGACCGTGAAGTGTGAACACATTTCATCACATTCATTGCCTTCCAATCTGTGCCAATCCCTCGTGCGATGAAACAATTCCAATACACTTGCACCCATTGGGCTATCCATTATCATTTGTACTTTTGGGATTTTCTTTTCCTTGAGTAATTTCCAAAAAATCAGCATCATCAACTGGGCACGTTCTACGGAGAAACTAGGAACAAATAAGCTTCCCCCTTTATTAATGGTGTCGTTGACCAATTTTTCAATCTGCGGAAGTGCTTCCACTTCATCTGGATGAAACCTTCCTCCATAAGTGGATTCTATAAAAAGCACATCCGCTTTTTTTGGTTTTAGTGGTGGATAGAGTAATAAATCATTGGTTCTACCAACGTCTCCTGAAAAGACAAAACATTTTCCATTTACATCCAATTCGATGTAAGTTGCACCCAGAATATGTCCGTTGTATTGGAAGCGAGCCCTGATACCGTCAAATAAGGGAATCCATTGTGCTTGAGGAACGCCCTTAAAATGTGGGATGGTTTTTTCTACATCCTTTAAATCGTACAATGGTTCAGCAGGATTGTGTTTGGAATAGCCTTCTTTATTGGCACGTTCGGCTTCCTGTTCTTGAATTTTTGCACTATCGTTCAAAATGATTTTTGCAATGTCCAAAGTAGGATTCGTACCGTAGATAGGACCATTAAACCCTTGCTTCACCAATCGGGGTAGATAACCTGTATGGTCTAAATGGCCGTGGGTAAGCAATACCATATCAATTTCTGAAACCTTTACAGGTAGATATTCCCAGTTTTTAAGGCGTAATTCCTTTAATCCTTGAAAAAGTCCACAGTCTATCAGTATCTTTTTATCTCCTGTGTCCACTAAATATTTTGAGCCGGTTACCGTGCCTGCCGCTCCCAAAAAATGGACGTTTATTTTATTGTTTTTCATTTTTATTGCTTTAATTCGTTCTGCATAACTCCTGTGAATCTTCGAGGATTTTTTTATGTCTTGGCTTATCGATACCGATTTGTTCCAAAAAGGTTGGATTTTCGTGTAGCTCTTTGCAGAGCACGATGCCTTTATCCAGTAATTTGGTCTTTTCTGCTTTGGTTAAGGTCGTCAGGGCTGTTAGAGGATGCAAACCAGCTTTATCTATCCTGTCTTTTAAACCATTTTGTTGCGGATAATCCCAACTCACCTGCATTAGACCAACGCAATTTCCATATTGAATGGCATCTGTAGTAAAACGGGTATTGGTATAAAGTCCTCCCCGATAGGATTTTGTATCGTGATCTTTTTGATGTTCCCATTGTCTCTTTACATCCAAAAACCTCGATTGGATATATAGCGGAATCTTTACATTACAAACCCGCCCTTGGTCGCTATGGTATTTACATTCAATCATATAGTGCTTATTTTCTTTTTGGGCTATCACATCTATTTCGTGCTGCACACAATTGCCCTGCACAATCACACCAACTTGTGTTGAAAACCCTTCGTGCGTTAATAGTTTGCCTACGAATCTTTCAAATGGAAAACCGGTTGGACCCAGTTCCATCAAAGCTTTTTTGAGCTTGTACTTTGAAGCACTTACCCTGGATTTAGCCTTTAGCATTTTAAAGGCCATTTGATAGATCCTTTTGGTGGTCATTCCTTCTTCAATCTGCTCTTGCACCTTCCGGGCTATATCCTGAATGATATCCTCATCTGCCCGTGAACGCCGCAGGGAATTGATGAGTTTGTTTATATCAAAAGCTTCGTACTCACCGGAATATTTTTTTATCAGAACTGATTTATTCATCCTTACACTTTAATAGTCATTACTGGTAATTCGGAATGATTGGTTACACCCTCGGCGATACTCTTAGAGAACAGGCTTAAAAAACCTGTACGGCCGTGGGTACACATTGCAATCAAATCGGCATCTCTATACTTTAAAAAATTGTTTATCCCTGTTTCTACGTCAGGTTCGTTATATACATTCATTGAGAGGTTATCCAAATCGGGGAATTTTTTCAGGAACTCCTTGATGGGGTCCAACCCTTGTTCTATACTGTTAAAATCGGTCTGAGTATTGACCCTCAATAAATGGATATGTGCACCGCATTTTTCAGCAATCGAAATAACCTGCTTAAATGCATCGCATACATCTTGAAGAAAATCTGAAACAAAAACGATATCCTTGAAAGGAAAGGATACTTCTTCATCCTTGACTATAACAACCGGTACATCAGCTTTCCTAACAATTTTTTCTACGTTGCTTCCCATTAACTCACGTATACCGCCTCGGGTGCCACTACTTCCCGTAACTATAAAATCGTGATGAAAATGACCCGAATGTTTAAGGATATTTGCCTGACCACCATCAAATTCAAGGAAAGTCCTGCATTCAAGGCCTTGTCGTTCGGCTTTTTTCTCCAGTTCGCTCAGGTAGGCTTTTGCGAGGCCTATTTGCTTTACTGTTTCTGGGTACTGCTTTTCTTTTTGTTTATCCAACTTTACCCATTCTACGGGGGTTTTCATCAAATGGAAAAAATGGATTTCGGAATTGTAAAGCTTTGCCATTTCAATTCCGAGTTCTTCTGCTTTATTGCAATTTTTTGAAAAGTCTGTTGGTACGAGTATGTTTTTCATAGTTTATTGATTTTTTTAGTTTGTATTTTATTGTGCGGTATAACCGCCGTCGATTACCAATTCAGAACCTGTCATAAATTTAGATTCATCCGAAGCCAGATACACCACTCCATAACCTATATCATCTGGCTCTCCCATATGTCCAACAGGGTGCAAACTTTCCAATTGCTTTTTTCCTTCTTCTAAATTACCTTGGGCTTTAAGGAAATTTTCTACCATTGGTGTCCATATATAAGCTGGATGAATGGAATTGACACGGATGCCATAACCCTGTTTCGCGCAATGAAGTGCAGCAGACTTGGTAAATAAAGTTATACCACCCTTACTTGCGTTATATGCAGCTAAATTGGGGTCGCCAATAAGGCCTTCAATAGAAGAAAAGTTAATGATTGAACCACCTTCCCCGGTCTCTTTCATAGCCTTAATGCCGTATTGGGTGCCTAGGAAACTGCCATCTAGGTTGATATTTAGAAGATTTTTCCAATCTGCAAGGGTGACCTCTTCCACAGTTCCTCCAACTCCTATACCGGCTGAATTTGCCAGAATATGGAGTTTCCCAAATGTTTTGAGTGTAGTATCCATAACCATTTCCCACTGATCTTCTTCCGACACGTCCTGTTTTATGAATATGGCTTTACCGCCATTATCTTTAATTTGTTGAACTACTACATTTCCGTTTTCTTCGTCCAAATCTGTTATCACTATTTTTGCTCCTTCACGTGCTAACAAAATAGCACTTGATTTTCCGAGGCCAGAGGCACCTCCCGTGACAATGGCTATTTTATTTTTTACTCGATCCATAATTTTAAGATTTAAGTGTTTATAAGAGTTTTGTTTTTTACTTACCAAATAATTCTAAAAGTTTCTGTAATTCATCATTTACTTGATGTTGTTTAACCACCTCTTCAAAAGGTGTTAGGTATAATTCGTTGTTTAAAATCCCTACCATTACGTTGTTTTTCCCTTGCAAAAGTGCATCTATTGCTGCCACTCCAAGCCTAATACCAAGCATTCTATCTAAAGCAGATGGGTTTCCACCTCGTTGCACGTGGCCAAGCTTCGTTATGCGTAAATCGACATTGTGATTGATTTCCTTTATTTTTGATGCCACAAGTTCGGCGCCTATTTCATCTCCTTCAGAAACCACGACAAGAAAAGCATCTTCGCTATCATAGTCCTTTACCTTGTTCAATAAATCAATAATATCTTTGCCACTTTCGGGAATGAGTATGGCATCTGCACCAACGGTAAGCCCTGAATGCAGGGCAATATAACCGGAATCCCTACCCATTACTTCCACGATGAACACACGGTTATGGGATTCGGCCGTATCTCTTATCTTATCAATATTTTCAATAGCGGTATTTACTGCGGAATCAAAACCAAGGGTATAATCAGTCCCAGAAATATCGTTATCTATTGTTCCAGGAATACCTATAAATGGTATGTCATATATTTCTGAAAAAGCAAGTAATCCTTTAAATGTGCCATCGCCACCTATGGCGATCAAAGCATCTATATTATTTATTTGTAAGGTTTGTAGTGCCTTTTTTCTGCCTTTCAGTTCCATAAAACGTTTGCTCCGGGCAGTTTTAAGGATGGTGCCGCCTTTGTGTACCAATTTCTGTAATTGATGTGTTTCTAAGGACATAAAATCACCATCAATCAATCCTTCGTAACCTTTTCTAATTCCGGTAGCTTTTATGCCATTTGCTTCTGCTGCTTTTGCAATTGCGTATAATACAGCATTCATTCCCGGGCTATCGCCTCCAGATGTAAATACTCCAATATGTTTTATGGATTGATTCATTTTTATATTTCTATGTGCAATAGTTTACGCTATTGTAATTTCATCATTCAGATATACTTTCTGAACGGATTGTAATATTTCCACCCCTTCGCCAAATGGTTTTTGAAATGCCTTTCTTCCCATTATCAATCCAGAACCGCCAGCTCTTTTATTAATGACAGCTGTAGTTACGGCATCAACCAAATCAGATTCACCTTTAGAACCTCCTCCTGAATTTATCAATCCTATTTTACCCATATAGCAATTCGCTACCTGTAACCTGCACAGGTCAATGGGATGGTCTGTGGTCAACGCTTCATACATCGCATCATCGTATTTGCCAAAACCGATATTTTTAAAACCAAAGTTGTTTGTCGGCAATTTTTGTTTGATGATATCTGCCTGAATGGTTACCCCTATATGGTTGGCCTGCCCGGTTAAATCTGCTGCTGTGTGGTAATCTTCTTTTTCTGTTTTAAAATCTTCATTGCGCAAATAGCACCAAAGGATGGTTGCCATACCCAAATTATGGGCTTCTTCAAAAGCTTCGGCTATTTCCTTTAGCTGTCTATTACTTTCCTGTGAACCAAAATAAATAGTTGCACCCACGGCAATTGCACCCATATCCCAAGCTGTTTTTACCTTACCAAAGAACGTTTGGTCATATTTATTGGGATAAGTGAGCAACTCGTTGTGGTTGATCTTTACGATAAAGGGGATTTTATGGGCGTATTTTCGGGCATTCAATCCCAAAACCCCAAAGGTGGAAGCCACACCATTACAGCCGGCTTCCATCGCAAGTTTTATGATGTTCTCTGGGTCAAAATAATCAGGATTTTTATAGAATGAAAAGGCCGCGCTGTGCTCAATACCCTGGTCCACGGGCAGAATGCTCAAATAACCTGTGCCTCCGAGATTTCCGTGGTTATACAATTGCGAAAGGCTTCGCAGTACCTGTGGATTTCTATTACTTTGGGTAAATACCTTATCTAGGTTTGTTCTACTTGGGGTTTGCAGTTCATCCTTGGTTATTTTTTCACAAACGTGTTCTAAATAGAAGTCTGCTTTTTCTCCTAAAAGTTCTATTATGTTTTTGTTTGTTTTCATCTTGATAGTGTTTAATGAATTCCTAAACTTTCATTTGTTTTGGCGATGGATTTTGCTCCATCTGTTTCAATTCCAGTTAATGCTCTAATAGCATCAATCGTTTCAGGGATGACAATGGCTTGGTTATCGACCACGTAGGCATAAAAAAGTTCATCGCCCTGTACCTTCAGCATATCTTCCCAAAGGGCTACTTCGTACATATCGCCCCAAGGTCTTCCCATATCCAAGAACATTTCCTTAATGGTATTGTTTGAAACCAGACCTTGATCATATTGAATTAGCTTGATACGACTAGAGGTTTTAAAAGCATCAAGCACTTCTTCTTTTGAGGCTTGTTTTTTTAACTTCACGTTCCAATAATGCATATGGCTTAATGTTTCCGGTACTTTTACCGCGGAAGTAATAACATCCAAATCAGGATCGACACTTTTAGCGTCAGGACCTTGATGGCTTGGGATATCTCTTTCGGGAACCATTGTGTTCATTATACCACCTAGATGACTTTCCCAAGGATCTGTAGCTCTTCTTAAAAGTGTTCCTCTGGCATAATCCAATAAATCGGCTCTTTTTAAAGCGGTCAATGTTCTTAAAATAGAAGTGGTGTTGCAGGAAACAACCCGTGTGGCATCCAAATTTAATGCCGATTCATAATTATTTTCAGCACTAAAGGAATGACCTGTGGTTTCGTGCTTGTCACCACCTTGCACAATAAACTTGACGCCCTTCTTTTTATAATGAGGCACATTTAATGCTGAAATTGCTTTCGGGGTACAATCCACTACGAGGTCAACTTTTTCCAATAAATCCTGCAAGTTGCCCTTTACCGAAATGCCAGAAGCATTCATTTCATCTTCGGCTTCGGCGGTTGCGGCATAGATATCATACTCTTTTCTCACGGCGTTTTGTAAACGCCAATCGCTGATGACATCGCATACTCCCGCAAGATTCAAATCTTCTTGTAAATTGATGGCATCGGCCACTCTTTTTCCAATGACTCCGTATCCTATAACTGCTATGTTTTTCATATAATTTTCTTTTTTATTTAATTATGATTTATTGTGTTTATTACTTGTAGTTTCCATTCCCATATGCATATTTCCTTCATCGTCTGTATGCGAAATCATAAAAAGGCGTTCCGCAACAATGATTAGAACAATCCCAATTGCTGCCACGATAAGCACCAATGGATCATTCAGGTATTTTATATAAAGAAAGGCCGTGAGTACTGCGACATCCAGTATAATGGCAACCAAGGGAATAATTGGTTTAAAATCAACTTCTTTTTTAAGGTGCCTTACAAGCCCCCAATGAATAGCAATATCCATAATGAGGTAGAAAATAGCGCCGATAGAAGCGATTCTTGTTAAATCAAATAGGACAGTTAGTAAAATAGCGAGTGAAACCGTGAATATGAGCGCAGGATTTTTAAAGTTCCCCATCCTTTTTAAAGACGGTACCTGTTTCATATTGCTGAGCATCGCTAACAAGCGTGATGATGAGAAAACACTAGCAATGACCCCAGATACTGTGGCAATTATGGCAATGCCAATGGTAATCCAGGATCCCCATTCGCCAAAAATAGGTCTTGCTGCAGCCGCAAGGGCATAATCTTTTGCCGCAATAACCTCAGGAATGCTTAAACCTCCGGCAACTGCCAAAGCGAGTGCTACATAGATGAGGGTACAGATAAGAATAGAAATAATAATGGACCGTCCTAGATTTTTATGTGGGTTTTTAATATCTCCACCTTGGTTGGTGATAGTAGTAAACCCTTTGTAAGCGAGAATAGATAAGGCCAAAGCAGCCACAAAGGCGAATCCTTGCGGTAATGTTTCGGTATTTTGAGGGATATAGTTTCCGGTAATATCTGAAAAACCTGAAACTATAAGTCCGGCAATAGCCAATAATGCAATTCCCACAACCTTAATTATCGCCGTGAAGGTTGCAGTTGCACCTATAACTTTGTTGCCCAAAACATTCACTATATAAGCCGTTACTAGCAATACTATACCCAGTATTGACGCATAACCGGCAAAATCTTCGGGGAACAACCGAAGGGTATAAGCTCCAAAGGTACCTGCAACAAGGCTTTCTGAAATTACCATAGAAACATACATCAGCAAAGAAAAGACACCGGTGGTGGTTCCCGGGCCATAGGACTTATCCAAAAACTTGACTACTCCTCCAGACGAAGGAAATGCGTTTGAAAACTTTACATAAGAGTACGAACTAAAACCTACCACAATCGCTCCCGCAATAAATGCTATGGGGAATAAATCACCTACCAGTTCGGCTATCTGTCCCATAAGGACAAATATACCTGCACCGATCATCACACCGGTGCCGAGGGATATAGATCCAATTAAAGATAGTTTTTGAATATTTGTTGTATTAACTTTCATATTGGCCTGATTCTTTTGTTTGGGATGACGTGGGTTTAAAATTTCTAATAATCAGGCGGTTGCTCTTTTCATAAGAAAAGTAGCTTACCACCCAATTAAAACCAACCATTAATTTATTTCTAAAACCGCTTATGGACATAAGGTGTACGATAGACCATAGCAACCAGGCGAAATAGCCCGAAAATTTGAATTTGCCCAAATCGGCTACTGCTTTACGTTTACCTACTGTGGCCAAGGAACCTTTGTCTTTATATTCGAAGGGTTTTATGGCTTTGTTATTTATGATATTCAATATCGAATCCCCCAGGTATTTGCCTTGTTGAATAGCGGTTTGTGCTACTTGTGGATGTCCTTTTGGGGTATCTTTAGAAATAAGGGCTGCGATATCGCCTATGGCAAAAATATTTTCGTAACCTTCTACTTTTAAATTGGCATCGGTTTTAATACGATTGCCCCTGACTATGTGTTCTTCATCAATACCATTTGGAAATTGTCCTTTAACACCCGCCGTCCAGATTAGGTTTTTGGCTAAAATGGTCTTGCCACTTTTGGTAGTGACTTCATTGCCATCATAATTGCTTACAGCTTCATTCAGCAGTACCTTTACATTCAAATCCTTCAAATATTTTAGGGTTTTCGAAGATGCTTTCTCAGACATTGTACTTAACAATTCATCAACGGCCTCTATTAAGTAAATATTCATAATGGAAGAAGGGTATTCCGGATAATCCTTTGGAAGAATATATTTACAGAATTCAGCCAAAGCTCCTGCCATCTCTACGCCAGCAGGACCACCACCAACAATTACAAAGTTGGTGAGCGCATCACGTTCTTTTTCATCGCAGGTAATAGCTGCCTGTTCCAAATTTTGCAGCATCATATGGCGGATGTTAAGAGAATCACGAATGTCTTTCATCCCAAGACTGTGGGATTCTACTGAATCCATCCCAAAAAAATTGGTATTGGTGCCCGTTGCCAGGATTAGGTAATCATAATTAACATTTCCTTTGGAAGTTATTAGGCTATTTGAAGAGGGTTGAATTTCCTCGACTTCAGCCAAGCGAAACAATACATTTTTATATCCATTGATTTGTTTCCTGAAGGGAAATACAATACTATCGGGTTCCAGGGCACTGGTGGCCACCTGATAAAACAATGGTTGAAATTGATGAAAGTTGTTTTTATCGAACAGTACCACCTGCACCTCTTTGTGTTTCAGTTTTTCAACCATTGCTAAACCTGCAAACCCACCACCTATAATTACAACACGAGGTAAGTTGGAATCTGGAAGGCAGATTTCATCTGTTACCTTGCAAGCAGTTTCTGTAATAGTATTATTTGAGTGATTAACATTCATATTTAATTTTTATATCATTGGAATTAGCCATAGTTTATTTTGCGTCTTTGTCTTTCACAATCATTACTGAACATTTGGCGTGTGTTGCTAAATATTGTGAAACGGAACCCAATAAAGAGCGTGAAAAAGCCCCTTGTCCTTGTGAACCGACTACAATTAAATCGGCATCAAAGGCTTCTGCTTTTTCTAAAATTTCTTTTTTAGGAAGGCCATCAACAACACTTGTGGTTATAGTAAGTGCCTTGTTTTCGGTCTTGATTTTATCGAAAGCTTCTGAAACGATTTTGTTTCCCAATTTTTGAGCGTTACTTCTAATTTCTTCTATGTAATTACCTATCCTGCCGCCCATAGTATGCAATCCCAGACCGGTTGTTTTAGGAACTTCATAAACATTTATAATATGAATTTCACTTTTTGAGGATGGGGTCATTTTTATAAGTTCGTGAATGGCTACTTTACTAAAATCTGAACCGTCTATGGCCAATATAATTTTCATAATTTGAATTTGTTATTAATTGAGATGTCCTATGCCTTATTGCATATACTTATGCTTTTTGAGTTTTTAAATAATCCACTGTTTCCTTTACTGATAATGGATACGTAGCATTTCCTGTGCGTACATAAAAAGTGGTGTTTCCTTCATCATTCACATAAACCGGTTCGTTGGAAGGTTCGATATTCACTACGCACACATCTTTTTCATTAATACTGTAGAATGAAATATGGTTGCTGAAACAAGCCTCGTGACTCAATTGCGTAGAAATAATCCTGAACACCTCACGTTCATACCCATCCCTGTTTTTGTGCTTTAGGGTTTTATAATCTTTTTCCAACCCCAAAACATTTCCGTCGTCATCAACACCAATTATTAATTTTCCACCTTTTGCGTTCATAAACCCTGTGATGGTTTTGGCTATGATAACTTCTAGGTCGCGATTGGTTGTTTTGCGGTAATAATCATAACGTATGGAAGACTTAAATTCTACCCGTTCATTTTCGCCAGCTTGAATTAATTCTTCAATGTCACGAACAAGCAGCCGCTGTTGTGTTTCAATGAGTTCATTTTTCTTTTTAAGGTTTATCCAGAACAAACCAGAAACTATTCCCAAGCAACCTCCCAATAATGTTAAAAGGCCACCCATTCCCCGCATATCGAAAGTAAAGGACTCTAAAAAACGTTGTTTTAAAACTTCTTGGAACAAGGAAAATGAAAAAGCTGTCTCGCTAAATTCAAACCAATAAAGCACCATTGTAAAGGGGTGTACTAGGAAATAAAAAATACCTGCACCCAATAGAAAATGAATTAAAATGATCTTAATTTTCGCCATAACTTTTTTCAACTTTCACAATTTTATTTGTTTTTAATTTGAGCATTGTAAAAAGCAGCGATGCACGCGCCAATAAGCCATCCTAAAATAAAAATCTGTATGATACCAATAAGTGCTTCCGATAAGGGTACGTCCATCCTAATAATAGTGGTAACATCCAATCCGTGCGCAAGGCTATTAAAAAATGTTATGGATCCTTCCTGTCCCGCTGTAGCCATCACGATCATACAGCCCAGATATATCAAGGCTCCTGTTAGACCAAGAGCAAAACCGAATTTTTTTACGTTTAATCGATACATAATTTGTGTGTTTTAAGATTAGTTATCTGAGTTTAGTAAATTCTTGGATTCTTCAAATTCTTCCTTTGAAATTTCGCCCTTGGCAAACCTCTTCTTTAGGATGTCCAAAGGCTTTTCTTCTTTTGTTCTTTGGTATGGAATATCGGTTGGGATAAAGAAAATCCAAATGATTAAGGCCAACCAGATAAACCACCAAATGAGGTGCATACCTCCGAAACTTCCGTCATAAAAGTGCATAATTTTTAATTTTAAGGTTACTTTTCTATTTCCTCAATTGTATAGCCCTCAATAGTATTGAGTTGCTTTTGTAGTTCATCCACCGAAAGAGCTTCTTTCATTGTTATAAGTGTAGCTCCTTTTGGTGCCAGAAAAATCTCTGCTTTTTCGATGGCGGGATGCTCTTGCAAGGTCTTTTTGACCCTTGCCACACATCCAGCACAACTGATTCCGTTTATTTGAAATTTTTGTTTCATATCTTAAACTTTAGTGATGATGATTTCTTTCTTGATCCTCTTTTTTGTTTTTCTTTTTTAATCTCTCATCGGATAACCCGTGAGTATGGTTCCCGTGCCGCATTGGCATTAGCAAGTGTATGGCGAACATTATTATGATAAATGCAAAAAGCCAGGTGCCGCCACCAATTCCAAATGATGGTGCCAAAAAGATGAGCAAGAGTGGCACTGCACACATAAGGACCATCCATAACCAGTGATTTTTCATTGTTTTGTTTTTTTTGAATTAATATTTATTGCCCCTTACTTACAAGACCTGAACAGGCTTATGAGATAATTGGGGGGTTATCAACACAAGCCGTGAGGAGATGTCCAGGCTTAAAATGAATGTGAATCTACCTGCTTTTAAAGTATTTCATCTGCATAACTTTCGTTGTTATCTATAAAATTTCGTCGTAAAAATTACGCTTCCAATTTTCCGTCTTTTTGTAGTCTGTCATACTCATACCCTCTACTTCTTTAAATTGTCTTGACAAGTGGTTAACACTACTATAATCTAACAAGTGACCTATGTCTGAAAAAGAATGTCGTTTTAACTGAATGAGTTCCTTTACCTTTTCTATTTTCAGTTTTATAAAGTATTTTTCAATTGTTGTATTTTCATTTTTAGAAAATAGCTTACTCAATATTTTATAATCCCTGTGAAGAATAGAAGACAAGTGTTCTGAAGTATTCATTTTTAAATGAAGTGGTAGTTGAGTAAGCAGTTCGATTAGGATAATTTTTACTTTTTCAACCAACATTTCCTCTTCACTTTGTACTATTTCAAAATCATTGGAATGGAGCACTTTAGTCACAGCATCAGTAATATCCGTATCCGTTTTGCTGGAAGCTTCCACTAATAATTTGCCCAATTCCAAAGAGAGCACAATTACCCCAAGCTCTTCAAGTTCTTGTTTTATAACTTTTAGGCAGCGGCTACATACCATATTCTTTATCCAGAATTCTTTCTGTAAATCCATAGTATTATTTATTTACTGTTAGAAAATTTTATCTAACAAAGGTTTATAATTTGCTCTTTTGCAAATAGTTGAGAGTGTGGCGTGCTCAGGAATGAGCGCACCATTGTTAGCCTGTTCTTAGTACCGGCTAATACGGGAAGTGTAGGTTATTTGAAAAAGAGCCCACTTAGAAAGAAATCAAATTAAATATACCTCGTGGAGTACCTGAAAGTCTTTTGGTATGAGGGGTGGATCATAATTTAAAAAAGGGACGATATTTTGCTCAAGTCCCTCGAATAGATTTACGTAAGCGTAAAAAAATGTGTGCAGGAAAACCAGATTTTGATTTTCCATTTCAAATGAAGTTTTTTGAAAGTTATCGCTACCTTCTTTTACAAAAGATTTATTATCACAACAACCTTTTTTTTCAAAAGAACATTCTTTCAAAGAATTGGTTTGACCCTTAATCGCGTTATCACAAACCTGAGCTTTAGCAAAAACAGCCATATCCACAAGCTTATTACAGCAGAAATGCATATTCACAGTAAAGGACGACGAAGCGAACATTACTGCAAATACTAAAGAGATAGCTATTATTTTATTAAAACTTTGCACAATACGAATATAAAAAAAATTAACAAATGTTAACTATTTTTTGGTCTATTTTTCTTAGTAGAAGATTATTATAAAAATTTTTTAAACCTTATTTTTTCCAAACGTAATGGAAAAAAGACAACTGAAATATGATATTTGTCATAATTTAAAAAGTCTAATCCTTTTATTTTTGTCGAAAATAAAAAAGGAAATAAAACTCTTTAAAAGTTTATTTTAACCGAAATAAAAAATTAGTAATATCTTTATATATTATTGTTTTTTATATCTTTGCAGAATTATGAAATCATTTTTCCATAAAATATTATCTATTGCCTTGGCGAGCTTAGTGTTTTTTACCACTATGTCGTTCACGGTGGATATTCATTATTGTGGAGATTCTTTGGTTGACTTTGCTTTATTTCATAATGCGCAGACCTGCGGAATGGAGAATCAGCCATCCCAAAAAAGTTGTGAGGAAGGTTTCTCGGAAAAACCTTGTTGTTCAGATACTCAAATAGTGGTTGAAGGTCAAGATGATTTAAACTCATCTTTCACAAAATTATCTTTTGAGCAACAAGCCTTTGTTGCTACTTTCTTTTATACCTATTTTAATCTTTTTGATGGACTGGATAAGAATATTGTTCCATTTAGAGATTATACACCTCCCAACCTCATAAGGGACGTACAGAAGCTACACGAAACGTATTTAATTTGATTTTAAACAGTTTCCGATAATTATCGGAAAGATTTGCCCTATGGTTACCTCCATTTTGGGCTCATTTTGTTGTGTTTAATTTTCTGATACTATCAGGATTTTATTCGATGTATAACTGTTTAAATATCAATAAATATGCTAAATAAAGGCATAAAATTTCTCATAG
This sequence comes from Mesonia oceanica, assembly GCF_902499555.1. GTDB lineage: Bacteria > Bacteroidota > Bacteroidia > Flavobacteriales > Flavobacteriaceae > Mesonia > Mesonia oceanica. The sequence continues at coordinate 250,978 of NZ_CABVMM010000002.1, read as the reverse complement.
AGAACAAACTCGTAGCGGTCTTGATGCTCGCACTCTTTGTAGGTTTGGGCGTAGTTAATGCGCCATTTAACTGGGATACCGGTTTTCTTCCTACCGATCCTGTAGCCGTAGATGCCATCCCAGATATTGGCGAGAACCAGCAAATTGTATTCACAAAATGGGAAGGCCGATCCCCACAAGATATAGAAGACCAGATAAGCTACCCCCTTACCACTACTTTATTAGGTATTCCCGGGGTGAAAACCATCCGAAGTTCTTCTATGTTCGGTTTTTCAAGTATCTATATCATTTTTGAAGAGGATGTGGAGTTCTACTGGAGCCGAAGCCGTATTCTCGAAAAATTGAATTCCTTACCAAGCGGGTTATTGCCCGATGGCGTGAACCCTTCTTTAGGCCCAGATGCAACCGGCTTGGGGCAAATTTATTGGTACACCTTAGAAGGGCGCGATAAAGATGGCAATGTAACCGGAGGTTGGGATTTAAACGAACTACGCAGTATTCAGGATTATTATGTGAAATATGCCCTTTCTTCGGCAAGTGGTGTTTCGGAAGTAGCTTCCATAGGAGGCTATGTTCAGGAATATCAGGTGGATGTTGACCCCGAAAAGATGCGCCAGTATAATATCGGGTTAGGAGATATTGTTACAGCAGTCAAGGAAAGCAATAAGGATATCGGGGCACAAACTTTGGAAATCAACCAGGCAGAATACTTGGTGCGTGGTCTGGGGTATGTAAAGTCCATCGCCGATATAGAAAATGCTGTTGTTACTTCTGAAGATTATACTTCAATAAGAATTAAAGATATAGCAAACGTAAGCTTGGGGCCCGCACCGCGTCGTGGAATTTTGGACAAGGAAGGGGCTGAAGTGGTAGGCGGGGTTGTCGTGGCTCGATACGGTGCCAATCCGATGGAAGTGATCAATAATGTAAAAGAAAAGATAGATGAACTTAAGGCTGGTCTGCCTTCCAAAGAACTGTCAGACGGTCGTACCTCGCAACTTACCATCGTCCCCTTTTACGATCGGACGGAGCTTATTCAGGAAACCCTGGGTACCCTTGATGAAGCATTAACACTGGAAATACTCATTACCATATTTGTGATTGTTGTAATGGTGTTCAACTTACGGGCTTCCTTACTTATCTCTGGACTATTGCCAGTTGCGGTATTGATGGTCTTTATTTCGATGAAGTTTTTTAATGTTGATGCCAATATTGTAGCATTGTCGGGTATCGCCATTGCTATTGGTACAATGGTAGATGTTGGGGTCATACTCTGTGAAAATATCATCAGGCACCTGGATGAAGAAGATGAACGCTTTCGCGAAAAAGGAACTAGGGAGCCTATTAATACTGTGGTCTATAATGCCACTGCCGAAGTGTCGGGAGCCATTCTTACCGCGGTATTGACCACTATTATCAGTTTTATACCGGTGTTTACAATGATTGGCGCGGAAGGAAAATTATTTCGACCCTTGGCCTTTACCAAAACAATGGCATTAATAGCATCTCTTATCGTGGCTTTATTCTTAATTCCACCTTTCGCATCTTTTTTGTTTCGTAGAAAAAGCATCAGGAGAACTAGCGGATATATCCTCAATGGGTTATTGATCCTTTTAGGGATCACGGCAATAGTTTCTGGATATTGGTTAGGACTATTATTAATTGGCTTTGGAATTACAGCACTTTTAAAAGATGAAAATATTGCTTCTAATATTTCCGATAAACTTACACTTTCAGATAAGCGGGCCAACACTATAAATATTTTTATTTCTGCCTTAGCGATTGTCTTTCTACTTGCAGAATACTGGCGGCCACTTGGCGTAGATGAAAGTATATTTTGGAACTTGCTATTCGTAGGGTTTATCTGTTTCGGTTTATTAGGGGTATTCTGGTTGTTTCAAAGTTATTATACAAGAATCTTACGTTGGGCACTCCGTAATAAAATTTTATTCCTTTCAGTTCCGACTGTCATTGTGATTTTTGGAGTCCTAATTATGCAGAATACGGGTAAGGAATTTATGCCTTCCTTAAATGAAGGTTCTTTTCTTCTAATGCCCACCTCTTTACCTCACGCAGGTGTGGAAGAGAATAAACGGGTACTACAGCAATTGGATATGGCAGTTGCGAGTATTCCAGAGATAGAAACGGTCGTTGGAAAATCCGGACGGACAGAATCCGCCCTTGACCCGGCACCCCTATCAATGTATGAAAATATCATTCAGTATAAATCGGAATATATGCTGAATGAAAACGGCAAGCGTCAAAGATATAAAGTAAATGAGGATGGTTTATTTGTCCTTAAGAACGGGAACCTCGTGGTAAACCCCAATAGTGAAGTGGATGAAGATGAAAATTATAAGGATTCAGAAATTGAAGATCCTTTTCTTGTGGAAAACCAAAACCTCATTGCTGATGAAGATGGCGATTTTTACCGGAACTGGCGTCCCGAAATACAATCCCCAGATGATATTTGGAACGAAATTGTAAGGGTAACCAAGCAACCCGGTGTAACCTCGGCCCCTAAATTACAACCCATTGAAACCCGACTGGTAATGTTACAAACGGGAATGCGTGCGCCAATGGGAATAAAAGTAAAAGGTCAAGATTTAAGGGAAATCGAAGCTTTCGGGATGAAACTGGAAGATATTCTCAAACAGTCTGAAGGAGTAAAAAAAGAAGCTGTTTTTGCTGATCGTATTGTTGGAAAACCCTATCTCCTCATCGATATTAAAAGGGAACGTCTTGCCCGATATGGAATTACTATAGAAGATGTCCAGCAAGTACTTCAAGTAGCCGTTGGTGGAATGCCGTTAACCCAAACCGTAGAAGGCAGGGAACGCTATGGGGTGCGGGTACGTTATCCACGGGAGCTAAGGGCAAACCCAGAGGATATAAAAGATATTTATGTGCCTGTAGAAAAAGGAAGCCCCGTACCATTGGGGGAACTTGTGGAAATTCGCTACGAGCAAGGGCCACAGGTTATCAAAAGTGAGGACACCTTTTTAGTGGGATATGTGCTGTTTGACAAACTCGACGGCTTTGCGGAAGTCGATGTGGTGGAAAATGCCCAGGCACTGATCCAGGAAAAAATCGATAGCGGTGAGCTTACCGTTCCCAAAGGGATCAACTACCAATTTACAGGTACCTACGAAAATCAAATAAGAGCAGAAAAAACCTTATCTGTCGTAGTGCCCTTAGCCTTGGCAATTATTTTCTTAATACTCTATTTTCAATTCCGCTCCGTGTCCACTTCCCTAATGGTATTTACTGGAATTGCGGTTGCCTTTGCCGGAGGGTTTTTAATGATTTGGTTTTACGGACAGGATTGGTTTTTAAACTTCAATTTTTTTGGAGAAAACTTACGGGATCTTTTCCAGATGCACACCATCAATTTAAGTGTGGCTGTTTGGGTAGGTTTTATTGCCCTGTTTGGGATCGCTACCGATGATGGCGTGGTAATGGCTACCTATCTTACCCAAACTTTTGATCGCAATAATCCCGAAAATAAAAAAGAAATACGGGATTCTATTGTAGAGGCAGGGCAGAAACGTATCCGTCCGTGTTTGATGACCACGGCTACCACTATCCTGGCCTTGCTGCCAATCCTGACATCTACAGGCAGGGGAAGCGATATAATGATACCGATGGCCATACCCAGCTTTGGCGGAATGCTCATAGCCCTCATTACGCTATTTGTAGTTCCGGTATTGTTCAGTATGAAAAAGGAATTGCAACTTAAAAGAGCGAGCAAATGAGATATTTTTTAATCATAGGAATTGTTTTATCGACCCTAACTCAAATGAATGGGCAACAACTGCAATCCTATATTCAGGAAGCGGAGGCAAACAATCCGGAGATTCAGGCTTTCGAGCTGCGGTACAATATCGCTGAGGAAAAGATAAATGAAGTGAATACCTTGCCCAATACCGAATTTGGAGCGGCCTATTTTGTAAGTGAGCCAGAAACCCGTACAGGGGCGCAACGCGCTAAATTTTCTGTTAAGCAGATGTTGCCCTGGTTTGGGACAATTACCGCAAGGGAAAATTATGCTTCCTCTATGGCAGAAGCCGAGTATGTGGAGGTTAGTATCGCCAAACGAAAACTTGCATTATCGGTATCAGAATTCTATTATTTATTATATGGAATTAGGGCCAAGCAAAAAGTCTTGGACGATAATATCCAGCTACTGGAAACCTACGAGCAATTGGCTTTAACTGCCACAGAAGTTGGCAATGCCAGTGCGGTAGATGTATTGCGGTTACAAATACGCCAAAACGAAATCTTACAACAGAAAGAAGTTTTGTTTCAAAAAGCCAAAGGAATCCAGGCGGCCTTGAATAGTTTGTTAGATCGTAAATATGACGAACCTACAGAGGTAGTCACTAATTTAGGGATTCCAGAAGATGATCCCGTCCCTGGTTTTGAAGCACTTTCTTTAAATCCGGAGTTGCTTAAATTCGATAAGTTATATGAATCGGTTGTCCAATCAGAAAAACTCAATCAAAAAGAAAGCTTACCAAGTTTAGGGGTCGGATTGGATTTTATCCCTATCGAAGAACGCCCAGAGATGAATTTTAGTGATAATGGTAAAGATATTTTGATGCCGATGGTTTCGGTTTCCATTCCCATTTTTAACAATAAATATAAATCGATAACCAAACAGAATGAATTAAAACAACAGGAAATTCAATCGCAAAAGAATGACCGTTTAAACACGTTAAAATCGAAGTTTGCCAGAGCAATTTCAGAACGGAACGAGGCCAGGATAAAATTCAACATTCAGGAGAAAAACCTAAAACAAGCCAAAAATGCCGAAGAAATCTTAATTAGGAATTATGAAACAGGCACGATTAACTTTAATGATGTATTGGATATCCAAGAGTTGCAGTTAAAATTTGGGATTAACCAAATAGAGGCCATTCAAGCGTATTATACGCAATCGGCAACCATTAATTATTTAACCAACTAAGAATGGAAAAGACCTTATATATAAAAAATATGGTTTGTGACCGATGTATCAAAGTCTTAAAGAATGAGCTAAAAGATGAAGGTATCAAGGTCTTGAATGTGAAATTGGGAGAACTGACGGTAAATATTGATTCGAAAGATGAAATCCCTGCCCTTCAGAAAATAATCGAATCCAATGGATTTTTCATCATCAATAGTGAGAACTTTAAAATGGTAGAACAAGTCAAGTTAACCTTAATCAGTTTGTTAAAAACCTTACCTCTCAATAATGAAAGGCTTTCGGATATACTCTCAAAGGAGTTGAACCAAGAATATTCCAGAATCAGTAAAATATTCTCCTATAATGAGAAAGTAACACTTGAAAAATACTTTATAAAACTAAAGGTTGAAAAGGCCAAGGAATTGATACATAATAAAGAGTTGAATTTTACCGAAATAAGTCAATTGTTAAATTATAGCAACTTAACACATTTGAGCAATCAATTCAAAACCGAAACAGGGATGAGCCTAACAGAATACAAAACTTTAGAAAAAAACTTTAGAAACCCTTTAGACCGAATTATATAAGTATAAACCATAATTATTAAACATTATTTTTAGAAAAATCAATATTTTTATGTTAAAAATCAAATCGATGAATAAAGTATTATTGACATTTTTAGCAATGTTTGCGCTTTTCAATGTAAAGGCACAAACCGCTCGTCCAGAAGAAGGCAATGTGAATAATTTGCCGGTACACGAATACACTTTGACCCTCAAGGAAGAAATGGTCAATAAAGCAGGAAAACAGGTAAAAGGTATGACCATCAATGGCAGTATTCCTGGGCCAACGTTAGAATTTACAGAAGGCGAATATGCGGTTATTTATGTAAAAAACGAAATGAGCGTAGAAACCTCAATTCATTGGCACGGAATGCTGTTACCCAATTTTATGGATGGTGTACCCTATTTAACAACTCCACCAATAAAGCCCGGCACCACCTTTAAATATGAATTCCCCATCAAACAATCCGGAACGTACTGGTATCATTCCCACACAATGTTTCAGGAACAAAGTGGCGTTTTTGGGTCTTTATTAATCAATCCAAAAGAAAAAACACTGGATTATGACAAAGATTTGGTATTGATGCTATCTGATTGGACAAATGAAAAACCTAAAAATGTGATGCGTAACCTTAAACGTGGTAATGAATGGTATCAAATGAAGAAAGGTACTTCCACACCTTTGAATCAAGTTATTGGGCGGGGAGCATTTGGCGCGCAACTCGATTTTTGGCGACAACGGATGGAAGGTGCAGACATTGCAGACGTCTATTACCCTGCATTCTTGATCAATGGCGAAGAATCGGTTGAATATCCGCAATTTAAACCAGGAGAAAAGGTTCGGTTGCGTATCATAAATGGTTCCGCCTCCTCCCAGTTTTGGATGACCTTCGGTGGCGAAACGCCAATGTTGGTCTCGGCTGATGGTCAAAATGTAGTTCCCATTGCCCATAATAAGACTTTTATAGCCACTGCTGAAACTTATGATTTTATTGTTACCGTTCCACAAAATGGAAAAATTGAGTTGCGTGTAATGACACAGGACGGTTCTGGGACGACCACAGCTTATATTGGTAAGGGCAAAACACTTCCAGCGGAAGTTGTCCCGAAACCCGATAAAATCAAGATGATGCAGCAAATGGCAAAAATGGATATGAAAATGGGGGCACACGCCCTAAAATTCAAGCCAAAGAAAGATGAGCGGTATGAAATGAAAGAAGAGTATGGGATGCAAATGGATATGGACAAGTCGAAAATGAAGATGGACGATGACAAGATGAATATGCCGAAAGATTCAATGAAGTACGAAAAGATGAAACATTCCCAAGGTAAGATGGATGATATGGAGATGAATGGAATGGATATGTTTTCAGAGTATAATTACGATTATCTTAAAGCACCCGAAAAAACTTCATATGATCAAAATCTTCCTGTAAGGGAAATCCTGCTAAACCTTACAGGGAATATGAACCGTTACATTTGGAGTATGAATGGCGTTCCGTTGAGTGAAACCGATAAGATAAAGATAAATGGCGATGAAGTAACCAGAATTACCTACAATAACCTTACGATGATGCACCACCCTATGCACTTGCACGGTCACTTTTTTAGGGTTATTAATGAAAATGGAGAATATTCCCCCTTAAAGCATACGGTAAACGTCCCCCCAATGCAGAAAGTTACCATAGAGTTTTATGGGAATAATGGGGATGAGTACGGGGACTGGTTTTTACATTGCCATATCCTCTATCATATGAATGCTGGAATGGACAGAATAATAAGCTACGACACCCCACGCGATCCAAGGATGGAAGAATATCCTGTTTCCAAATTAATCAAAGAAACAGATCCATTTTACACTTGGTCATTAGCAGAAGCAGCTTCACATATGGCTTCTTTTGATTTTGTCGCTTCCAATATTCGTAATCAATTTAATGTTTCGGCAGAATATGGCTGGAACCAGAACTTGGAAGCCGAAGTAACCTATGAACGTTATCTGCACGATTATTTGCGTGTCTTTGGCGGGGTGAACGTCGAAAACGAAATGGAAGATAATTTAGACGAAATTTCAACCACCGCAATTGCCGGGATTCGGTATTTGACACCTTATCTCTTTAATTTAGATGTGCGTATTGACAATAAATTAAGACCCCAAATAAGTTTAAGCCGGGAAATCCTCATATTTCCAAGAACTGCAATATTTGGAGAGTATGAATATCAAGCCGATTTTGGATGGGTTGACGCCCTTCCCGCAGGCGATAATTTCGCCAAAGAAGTGACCTGGAATGCTGGAGTAGAATATTATTTATCACGAAACTTTTCCTTGATGGCAAGTTACGACAACCGCTTCGGTGCGGGTGGTGGGCTTTCCGCAAGATTTTAAAAACCAACTGTTATGATGTACGAATGGGATTGGCTGATTTTACTGGGAGTTATAATACTATGTATTGTTATCTACTCTGGCAGAAAACAGCAAAAGAAGAAAAAAAGAAAGGATGCCCTGAAAATATTGGATGAACGCTATGCCAAAGGCGAAATTACAAAAGAAGAATATATCGAACGTAAAGAAACGATTAATCCTACCAATAATAGAAACCCCAAGAAATAATAACAAATTTGGGAATGTGATTTTCAACAAAGTAACCGATTATTAATTTAAATATAGAACCTATGAAAAATTCAAAATTGATTGAAGCATTGAACAACTGTGTTGCTCATTGCAATTATTGTGCAGATGCTTGTCTGGATGCAGATGACATCAAAATGATGGTGGATTGTATCAGGACGGATAGAGCTTGCGCAGAAGTTTGCAGCGCAACCGCAAAATTGCTCGCCGCAAATTATTCAGATGCCAAGGGAATGGTAGAATACTGCCATAAAACCTGTAAAAAATGTGCAGAGGAATGTGCAAAACACGATGCCCAGCATTGTAAGGATTGTGCAGAAGCGTGTAAAAAATGCGCAGAGGCCTGTGAAGCTTATTTAAGCTAGTAATAATTAGTAATCTTCCCCTATTTAAAGGGGGAGGATTAATCAAAAATCCAATATAGAATAGACCCTAAAATATGGGTATGACAGAAATTAAATTTTTAAACAACAATTAAAATTAAAATCAAAATGAGAAAACTAAAAAAGACAATAGGTATCCTAACAATGACCTTAGTAACCCTAACAGCAATGTCCTGCAAGGACGGAAAAAAAGAAGGGGCTGCGGAACCAATGTCCAACGAAATGCACCAGGAAGATGGTAATAATCAAGATGGCTCAAAACAAATGGCTAATGCCGGTAGTAATGCTTCAGATGCAATCATCGATAACTACCTTAAAATAAAAAATGCCTTAGTGGCAGATAACCAGGTAAAAGCCGCCGAAGCCGGGGGGAATTTGGTAGCTGACTTTGATGATTTTGATAAGGCCAGTTATTCTTCCGAAGAACAGCAGGAATTAACCGATATTATTGAAGATGCAAAGGAACACGCGGAGCATATTTCAGAAAGTCCTATGGAACACCAAAGGGAGCATTTTGACATTTTGAGCAAAGATGTTATTGATATGATCGCTATAACGGGAACCGATAAAAAACTATATCAGGATTTTTGTCCAATGTACAATGACAATAAAGGAGCGCAGTGGTTAAGTGCTTCCAAAGAGATCAAAAACCCATATTATGGAAGTAAAATGATGGGTTGTGGGGAAGTACAAAAGGAAATTAATTAATGAAAATCATCAAAATCATTGTACTGGTTTTGTTAGTTGCGTTTGTGGGTATTCAATTTATACCCACAAGTCGCAATCTAAGTAGCACTGTACCTAAAACCGATTTTATGCTGGTTAACAAAGTACCTACTACCATACAAAACAAATTACAGATATCCTGTTATGATTGTCATAGCAACAATACAGGATATCCTTGGTACAATAAAATACAACCAGCCGCTTGGTTTTTAGAAGATCACATAAAAGAAGGAAAAGCCGAATTGAATTTTAATGAATGGGGTGAATATTCCGACCGTAGAAAAAATAGCAAGTTGCGGTCAATTATTAGTCAAATTGAAGATGACGAAATGCCGCTGGACTCTTATACCTTGATTCATACGGATGCAAACCTTTCCGAGACGGATAAAAAGGAAATTATAAAATATATGACCCAGCTAAAAAATAATCTATAGCGCTTAAAATTTCAGCAGCGATGAAGAAATGAAATAAATAAAGTTATACCCGAAAGAAGGAAAGGATTTTTTTTTCATTGAAGATTGGTTAGTTAGTTAAACCTTTCCTTTTTAGGGTATAATGATAAAGTCCTGTAAGGGAAGGGTATTCTTAATTTAATTAGTTTAAAAAGCCCCTTCCCTTGACAGGCACAAAAAGAAAGCCGATGAAAGATTGTTGCAAAACAGGAAATGAAAAAGAACAAAAGAATGGTGGCTTTAGAAAGTGGTTCAACTATATCATTTATGGGATAATGGCCATTATAATTATGGGGGCTTTGGGGCTCCAATTAACTGGAAACTAATTTAAAAAACCATAGAAATGAAAATTAAACAACTATTTTTTACCGTATTGATGTTGACGTATTTTGGTTTTTTTTCAACTGCGTTTATGGCTAATGATTCCTCTATTTCCAATACAAAAGCGGAAATAATAAATGAAAAATCCATTGCGGCCTTTGGAACAAGTAGTTCAGTTTCATTCTCACAAACCGATCCTAAAGCTAGTTTGGACGAATTTCCTAACCTTCACCCCTTGGTGGTTCATTTTCCCATAGTATTATTGCTTTTGGCAGTTGTATTGCAATTGATACAACTGTTTACAATGAACCGGACAATGGATTGGGTCATATTGCTAACGGTAGGGGCAGGATTTATAGCGGCCTACGTGGCCGCTAACTTTGTACACCCCCATACCGAAGGTCTTACCCAAACCGCAAAAAAGGTATTGGAACAGCACGACAAATATGCGATGTGGGCGATGTGGTCTAGTGCCGCCGCCGCTATCTTAAAGCTGGGAAGTCTTTTCCTTTTAAAACAAAAAAGATGGTTTGAAGTTTTAGTGTTTTTAGTACTTGCTTTTTCAGGTTATTCTGTGGGCTGGGCTGGGCATTATGGTTCCCAACTGGTTTATATTGAAGGTGTAGGTCCCCAAGGGAAGTATTTGGGAAATGAATCTGAAGAAGGTCACGATAGCCATTCCCATTAACTCCTATGTTCAATCTTGCAGTTATTAAATCCTTAAAATGAAATAATATATGAACGACTTTCTAAAACAATGGGGCGAGGCAGCATACACTACCACTGGATTTTTCTGGATGGCGCTGTGGGCATTTGTATTGGGCTATATCATAAGTAGTATGATTCAGATTTTCGTGACCGAAAAGCGGATGCAGAAAACAATGGGCGGTGAAGAATCCAAGGGCGTATTGTTGGGTACATTCTTCGGTTTTATTAGTAGCTCCTGTAGTTTTGCAGCACTTGCATCCACAAAATCCCTTTTCAAAAAAGGGGCTAGTTTTATTTCATCCATAGCCTTCTTATTGGCTTCTACAAATCTCGTTATCGAGTTGGGTATTATCATTTCCATTTTTTTAGGATGGCAGTTTGTCGTAGGCGAATATGCCGGGGGGATTTTATTGATAGGGATCAGCTGGATTTTAATAAAGCTCATAAATCCCAAAAAGCTCATTGATAAAGCAAGAAAAAATCTTGAAAAGGAAGATGAAGGTTCAGGAATGGACGATTCCAAAAATTGGAAAAAGCAGATTCAAAAAGAAGATAGCTGGGCGAAAGTGGGTAAAAAATATAAGATGGAATGGCAAATGGTCTGGAAAGATGTAACCGTGGGCTTTACCATTGCCGGCATTGTTGCAGCCTTTGTACCTGATGCGTGGTTTCAGACCCTCTTTATTGGAAGCGGTCAGGGAAATACGGACTTTTCTTTTTTTGAAATCCTGGAACACATTATAGTGGGTCCCGCTGCAGCGTTTGTAACATTTATAGGGTCTATGGGCAATATTCCCTTGGCTGCTTTGCTTTTCGGAAAAGGGGTCAGTTTTGCGGGGGTAATGGCTTTTATTTTCAGTGATCTGGTCGTTTTTCCAATTTTAAGAATCAATGCGAAGTACTACGGTTGGAAAATGTCATTATTTATTCTCTTTCTGCTGTTCACTGCGTTAATTGGAGCCTCTCTGATTTTGCACTATTCTTTTGACCTGATGAGCCTATTACCAGATCCATCACAGGTAAAGGTTCAGAATAGCGAATATTTCAAGATAAACTACACTTTCTACCTAAACCTTGCATTTTTAGCAATATCAGGGTATTTAATTTATCTAGGATTTTTCAAAAAGAAGGATGTGGACAGCAAAATGGGCGAAATGGCCCCTAAAAGCCAATTGCTCGAAAACATCTTAAAGTATGCGGCCTTTATTAGTTATATCTGGATTGCGGGCGGGCTGATTGTAAAATTTTTTATGAATTAAGATTGAAATTAAAGGAGTAATCATTAACAAAATGGTAGTCAAAAGAAAAAGATTATCAATTTAAATAGACCCTAAGTAAAAAGACTTAACAATTATCAATCAAAAAAAATAAAAAAATGAAGTCAACAGAAAAAAAACAAGATGGAATAAAAAAAAGTAATTATAGCAGGTTTATAGCTATGCTTGGTCTTTCCTTTATCGCTATGTACGTCACAATGTATCTCAATACATACGAAATAGACCACGTGTATTTTAGTCTTACCAGATTTTATATGACCTGTTTGGGAATAGCCTGTATGGCGGTCATTATGTGGTTCTTTATGCGAAAAATGTATCAAAACAAGAAAAAGAACATCGCGATACTTGCGGGAAGCGCGATTCTGTTTGCGGGTGCTTTTGGCTTGGTAAGAGCCCAGGCCCCCATCATTGGAGACGTTTTATATATGAAGGCAATGATCCCGCATCATTCCATAGCCATTTTGACCAGCAAGCGAGCCGATATAAAAGATCCGGAAGTACGAAAATTGGCGGATGAAATCATTAAGGCTCAGGAAAAGGAAATTGCTGAAATGAAACAGTATATCAAACGATTAGAAAACAAGAAGTAAATAAACAGATTTAATTTTATATGTTATGAACAAGAAATTTTTATACATAAGTATCGCAGGTATTGTGGGCCTATTGGCAGGATACCTAATTTTCGGGAAGCCGGTGGATGAATCTACGGCTAGTAAGGACGTATCCGAGGTGTCCAATACTCACGATCATTCTGGCGAAACCGCCAATCAAATGTGGACGTGTTCAATGCACCCACAGATTATGCAACCGGAACCGGGAGATTGCCCTATTTGTGGAATGGAACTTATCCCGGCCGAATCTGGAGCTGATGGCCTATCTGCAAATGAAATTAAAATGACCAAAAACGCAATGGCACTGGCCAATATTCAAACCAATGTAGTTGGTAATGCTGTAGGCGAAAATGGAAATGTTACGTCTTTATCCGGTAAAATCGTGGAAAACGAAGAAGCGAGTGCAGTACAGGCCAGTTATTTTGATGGGAGGATTGAACGCCTAAATGTAAATTATGAAGGACAAGAAGTTCGCAAAGGGCAGCTTTTGGCAACAATCTACTCGCCTAATCTTGTTGCTGCCCAACAAGAACTCATTACCACGGCTTCCCTTAAAGAAAGCCAGCCCGCACTTTATAAATCCGTACGGAATAAATTGAAGCTCTGGAAACTTTCAGAAAGCCAGATCAACAGCATCGAAGAATCTGGAGAAGTTCGTGAAAATTTCCCCATTTATGCCACGGTTTCCGGAACAGTTTCCGAAAAAATGGCGGAAGAGGGCGATTACGTAAAACAGGGGCAGCCCATTTTAAAATTGAACAACCTAAATACGGTCTGGGCAGAGTTTGATGCCTACGAAAATCAAATTTCACAATTTGAAAAAGGGCAGGAAATAAAAATGACCACCAATGCCTATCCCAATAAAGAATTTGATGCGAAAATATCTTTTATTGACCCGGTATTAAACACCCAAACCAGAATAGTAACGGTAAGGGCTACTATACAAAATAAAAACAACCTCTTGAAGCCAGGAATGTTCGTTACAGGTAAATTTGAAGGTATTGAGCCTTCTGGTGAAGAACAGCTTCTTGTTCCAGCAAGCGCGGTAATGTGGACAGGGGAACGTTCATTGGTGTATGTAAAAACCGATCCCGACGAACCTATCTTTGAAATGCGTGAAGTGACGATAGGTAACAGAAACGGGGAAACCTATTCTATAACAAGCGGATTGGAAGATGGAGATGTAATCGTGACCAATGGAACGTTTACCGTGGATGCCGCTGCACAGTTAAGTGGTAAAAAATCAATGATGAATCAAGAAGGTGGCAAGACAATGACAGGGCACGAAGGACATACTGGGATGCAGCAAGCAAACACCGAAGCCACTGGTAATAGCATTGACCATACGAAAATGAACGAAAGAATAGATGTTCCTGCCAAGTTTCAAAAGCAGGTAGAGCAGGTTTTTGATGGCTATATTGATTTGAAAAATGCCTTAGTAAATGATAATGCGAAAAACGCACAGCAAGCTGCTGAACGGGTAGAAAAAAGTCTGAGCAAGGTGGATATGAAATTATTGGAAGATGAAAAAGCGCACAAGCACTGGATGGCCATTCAAAAGGAATTAAAGTCCTCAACAGATGCTATTTCCCTTTCTTCAGATATCAAAAAACAAAGGGATCACTTTAAACATTTATCTGCCCATATGATAAGCAGTGTTCAACTCTTTGGCGTAAACCAAAAGGCTTACAGCCAATTTTGTCCAATGGCCAATAGTAACAAGGGAGCTTATTGGTTGAGTTTAGAAAAAGAAATCCAAAATCCATATTATGGACAAGCTATGTTGACCTGTGGCGAGGTTAGGGATACATTTGAGTAGTTATTTCCACAGTAAATTTCCAAAAATAAAGCCATTTTCTACTTGAAAATTAGAGAAAGAATATGAGTGAAAATAGGAGAAAAAATAAAAGCAGAAAAGACATAAAAACCAGCAATAACACCATTACGAAAAAGGATAAAATTTATGGTATTCTTGCTATGGTTATTATTTTTATAACGGCCTTGATTGCTGCCATCTTTGTTAGTTTTTAAGGCGTGAGAATCCATTCTAATATATGAAATCCACAATATGCCCAATATCCTTTATATAAAAAATATGGTGTGCCCCAGATGTATAAGTTCTGTATCCCGTATTTTGAACAAATTGAATATTGAATACAATACTATAGAGTTGGGTGAAGTAGCTTTGTCAAATGAGCTGAGCCCTAAAAATAAAAGTTTATTGTCCGTGGAATTTCAAAATGAAGGGTTCAGTTTGGTTAATGATAGAAAAAGTCAACTCATTGAACAAATGAAAAGTTTGGTGGTGGATAAAATCCATCACTCTAACGAGGCACTCGATATAAAATGGCCAGAGTATATTAGTGGGAAATTGTATCTGGATTATAAATATCTTAGCTCCTTATTCTCTGCTGTAGAGAGTATTACGTTTGAGCAGTATATCATCAACCAAAAGATCGAACGCGTAAAGGAACTTATTGTATATAATGAATTGAGTTTAAGCGAAATTGCATTTCAAATGAGCTATAGCAGCGTTGCATATTTAAGCAATCAATTTAAAAAAATTACGGGGATGACACCTACACATTTCAAAAATTCTACAAACAAAAACCGAAAGAATTTGGATGAGGTGTAGAATTAAATCCATTAATCTGAAAATATTACAAATCATTCAGCCCATTCCATAATACTTCAAGCCTGTTATCTTTCGAAATTTGTATCAAACAAGATCAAACAGTCTATGGAAGCAGTAAATGTATTTGAACACCAGAAAAAAGAGAAAACGAACCCAGGCATAAAAAACTCCTTTCCGGTAACGGGAATGACCTGTGCAGCTTGTGCCTCTAGTGTAGAGTCTATTCTTTTACATACGGAAGGGGTGAACAGGGCGAGTGTGAATTTTGCCAGCAGTTCTGTTCTCGTAGAATATGAAAAGGGGTTGAGCCCTAATCAACTTCAAAACGCACTTCGCGAAGTGGGTTATGACATTATCATTGATGCGGAGAATCCTTCGGAAGTTCAACAAGAACTACAGCAAAAACATTATCAAGATATAAAAAGCCGTACTATTTGGTCGGCTATTCTTACGCTACCCATTTTTGTATTGGGTATGTTCTATATGCAATGGGAACCAGGTAAATGGATTTCTTTGGTACTGACCTTTCCAATTCTTTTTTGGTTCGGTCGTAGCTTTTTCATCAATGCTTTCAAGCAAGCCAAACACGGTAAAGCGAATATGGACACCTTGGTAGCTTTGAGTACCGGAATCGCTTTTCTCTTTAGTGTATTCAATACTTTTTTTCCTGAATTTTGGTTGAGCCGTGGTATTGAGCCTCACGTGTATTACGAAGCTGCTACTGTAATTATTACATTTATTTCTTTAGGAAAACTATTGGAGGAAAAGGCAAAATCAAACACCTCTTCGGCCATTAAAAAGCTTATGGGATTACAACCCAAAACGCTAAAAATTATTGAGAATGGGGAAGAAAAAGAAATTCCTATTTCGTCTGTGCAAGTTGGTCAGACCATATTGGTTCGTCCGGGAGAAAAGATTCCTGTGGACGGCGAAGTTTCCAAAGGAAATTCTTACGTAGATGAAAGTATGATTACGGGAGAACCTGTTCCAGTTGAAAAAATAAAGGATGAAAAGGTATTTGCGGGCACGGTAAACCAAAAAGGGAGTTTTCAATTTACAGCCGAAAAAGTAGGTGGAGAAACCTTGCTGTCACAAATCATTAAAATGGTTCAGCAAGCGCAAGGCAGCAAAGCACCTGTCCAAAAACTGGTCGATAAGATTGCCGGAATATTTGTTCCTGTCGTATTGGTTATTTCTATCATTACTTTCATTGTTTGGATGTCGGTTGGAGGCGATAATGCATTTTCACAAGCCTTATTAACTTCTGTAGCCGTATTGGTTATCGCTTGTCCTTGTGCCTTGGGCTTGGCAACACCTACCGCTATAATGGTCGGTATTGGCAAAGGAGCTGAAAATAATATTCTTATAAAAGATGCTGAAAGTTTAGAACTGGGTCATAAAGTGAATGCTGTCATTCTTGATAAAACCGGTACGATTACCGAAGGAAAACCAGTGGTAACAAACGTACATTGGAAGGATAAGCTTGAAAACCAAAATGAATACAAGGAAATTCTTTTGACTATCGAATCACAATCGGAACATCCTCTGGCAGAAGCAGTAGTCAACCACTTTAAAGATGAAAAGATTGAAAAAACTGAAATTGCTTCTTTTGAAAGTATTACAGGAAAAGGCGTAAAAGCTCAAACAGAAAATGGTTCAAAATATTATGTGGGCAACCATAAGCTAATGGTCGATAAAAATATTCAAATCAGCGCTTCCTTAAGGCAAACAGCAGAAAGTCTTGAAGAGCAAGCAAAAACAGTCATTTTCTTTAGTAATGAAAAACAAGTTCTGGCGATACTCGCTATTGCAGACAAGATTAAGGAAACTTCGAAAAAGGCCATAACAACGCTTCAAGAACGAGGCATCCAGGTCTATATGCTTACTGGAGATAATAATAAAACTGCCTCAGCTGTCGCAAAACAAGTAGGAATAACAAATTATCAAGGAGAAGTAATGCCCTCAGAGAAAGCAGGTTTCGTTGAAAAGTTACAAGCCGACGGAAAGATAGTAGCTATGGTTGGCGATGGTATCAATGATTCCCACGCTTTGGCACAGGCCAATGTGAGTATCGCTATGGGTAAAGGTTCGGATATAGCTATGGACGTGGCAAAAATGACATTGATAACGTCAGATTTGCAATCCATACCCAAAGCATTGGAACTGTCAAAAAGAACCGTTTTGGGCATACGTCAGAACTTGTTCTGGGCATTTATTTACAACATCATTGGTATTCCAATAGCCGCAGGAGTACTTTATCCCGTAAATGGATTTTTATTAGACCCTATGATTGCAGGTGCAGCAATGGCATTTAGCAGCGTATCTGTAGTTGCAAATAGCTTAAGACTGAAACGAGTAAAACTTTAATATTAATTATAAATTCAGAAACAATGAAAACTTTAAAATTTAAAACAAATATCAATTGTGGTGGTTGTGTATCAAAAGTAACCCCTTTTTTAAACAAGCAAGACGGTGTTGAAAGATGGGAAGTGGATACCGATAACCCCGATAAAATCTTAACTGTGGAAAGTAATGGTGCTACCGATGAAGATATAGAGACCACTTTAAAGAAGATTGGATTTAAAGCTGAGAAAATTGCTTAAAAATTCAAAGGGTTTGTGGCTGTCTGGAAAATTTTGATAGGCTCTTTTACCTTGGAAGATCAAGAAACAAAATTAACTATTTTTTTATTATATTGAAAATCAGTTTTTTGTAAAAAGAGCTTATTGAAATTAAATATGATAGGATTTGTTCGTGTTTATATTCCAATATTCATATATCTTTGCTTTCACGAATAAAATCGGTGCAAAGGTTACCTATTCGGTTACCTGATTTTATTGAAACAATATAAGTGTCTGGTTATTAAAATATTGTCTAGTGGCAAGTTAGTTCTGCCACCCCGACAATATAAAGCCAATAATCATTTAGATTATTGGCTTTTTTTGTATCTTAATCTTAAAACAATAAACTTTCATAAATAAAAGAGAAAAAAGAGATCAATCCTAATTGTTGGGGACTATGTTATATTTTTTAATTAATTCCTTTAAACTTTCTATCGTAACAACTCCTCTTCCTCCCCTATTAATTGCTTACTCTCATATTTTAGATAGTTGAGTTATTCAATATTTTGAATTTTAAATGATATCGTAAAATACAGTTGTAAAGCGGCAAGGCTAATAATGAACCTATAGCCGTTAAAGCATAAGCTGGCAGACCAAAAATCATACTAAGTTTATACATTTTTTCACTTAATTTTTCCTGAGCCCTCAAATAAGCTACCCACAGGAATAGAAGAACCAGCAGCGTACAAACCATAATAAAAGGCATCAGCCAATCCATTTGTTGGGCTGCACTAATATAATATTCTACTACAAGATAAAATATTACCATCGCTATTCCTAACTCCCATTTTGGTTCAGAATAAAAGTGATATTCTCCCAAAACTTTCAATAGAATTTTCTTTTGCTGATCATCAAGATATTTTAGACGTATCAATCCTTTATTCCCTATCTGTTTAAAAAACCATTTACCTTCAATTTCTAATAAAAGTACATTGGCTTTGTCACTGGTTTCTTTTACAATTTTATGATTCTTTTTCCAGCGTATATCGAATAACAAACCTTGTCTTTTAAGATCGCTCGAAAAATCTTTAAGCTGTTCCTTATCAAATCCTTTCGTTTTAAATTGTCCGTTCATAAGATTTCTATCAAATTAAAATACGAGGTGAAAGATACTGTTGAGACTTCTCGAAAAACTCCCTGAATTCAGGGTTTTTAAGGATTTTTTATAACAAATAAGGCTTTTGTATTTTCTATAAGTCGTATTTTTGCAAGCTCTAAAAAGGGTCAATTTTATGTCCTTCCAAAGGCTGGTATACTTTTTATTTTCTTTCTTAATAATTATCCAGGCGCAAGCGCAGGATTATTCTAATTTCAAAGCTTTTACTGAAATTCCCAATGAGGTAGATAGTTATTTTTATCAAAATTTAGAGAATGCTAAAAGCACCGAACAACGGCTGGCATACCTGGATACCATCGCTCAAGTATTTGACAAAACAGATTTGGCCGACTCTTTAATAGTATATGGTGAGCGTCTGCAAAAAACAATTAAAGAATTACCCACTACCAGTCCAGACTACAAATATTATAACTACCGCGGAATTTATTACGAAGCCCTTGCTAAAAGGAAGATGGGATTGTTGGAAGAAGCTATTGCTACTTATATACAAGGACTAGAAAATTTAAAAATAGCTAAAAACAAACCTATTTCCATGTATTTGAAATTAGGCTTAGCTGAAACCTATTTACAAAAAGAAGAGTTACAGAAAGCGAAAGAAATTATAGATGAGCTTTTGCAGAATAAACATGCCAATGACAATTTAAAAGCTTTGGTTCTTACTGCTCTTGCAGATTTTCAATATAGAAATAATGAATGGGATTTAGCAACAGCTACCTACACTAAAGTTTTAGAATTACCGGTTATAAAAAAACTTGATAAACTATCCTATCGCATACAATTAAACCTTGCCAGACTGCAATCTGAAAACTATACCTCTAAAGAATCTCTAACAATTTTTCAGCAAATAAAAAAAGAATGTCTGGAAAAAAGCTACTATGGTTTTTATATCCACGCGGTGCTAAATGAAGGCTATATCTACTTAAAAGAACAAAATTATGAAGCTGCAGAAATTGCGCTAAGCACTGCCTATATAAATACGGTATCGTGGAATCGTCTAGAATTACAAAAGAGAGTAAATCGAGCACTTGTTGATCTTTACCTTGCCAAAAAAGATTTTAAAAATGCTTTTAATTTAATGACGCAATATGAAGCTGTAAATAAAACAATAGCTTCACAGCAAAATGAACGCCAGGTTAGAGAATTAGAAGAAAAATATAAAAGCTTAGAAAAGGAGAAAGAAATTATGAAACTCCAAGAGGCTAAGCTGAAAGATCAAATAGAAATCGACAAACAACGTACGATCAAAAACGCAGTTTTAATTGGTTTTTTAATCATTCTCATTCCTATTATTTTATTACTCGTAGTATACTACCAAAAATTACAGGCACAAAGTGAACTCAACAGGCAACAGGAAGATTTAAACCGTAAAGAGATGCAAAGCTTGCAACAAGAACAGGAGTTAAAACTGGCCAGAACTTCCCTAAAAATACAGACAAAAGAGCGTGAGCGTATTGCCCAAGAACTTCACGACAGTATTGGCGGAAATCTTGCAGCGATTAAACTTCAAATGAATAAGCTTGATTTAACTACGGAAACTGCTATTAGTGTAAAAAAACAGCTGGACAGTACCTATAGTCAGGTAAGGGAAATTTCCCATAGTTTATTACCTAAAGAATTTAAAGAGCAGGCTTTTGTACCCATCGTTCAGAATTACATGGATCAATTTAATGAGCCTGAAAATCAAAGCTATTATTTTAATGCCTATCCAGAAGAGGCTATTAATCAACTATCTAAAAAACTTCAGGTTGCTTTATTTAATATGATTAAAGAGTTAACCACTAATGCTTATAAACATGCAAAGGCCAATCAAGTGATGATTCAATTAAATTATATTCCTGAAGAAAGTAGCCTTTCCCTAATGTATGAAGATGACGGGATAGGATTTTTGCCAAATAATTCAGAAGGAATAGGATTAAAAAACCTAAAAAGTAGAATAGATGAACTTCAAGGGAGTTTATCTATCGACAGCAATCCTGGTAAAGGAACAGTAATAAGTATTCATATTCCAATAAAGGAAGCAGTAATAAAAAACAATGAAAACAGTCTATAATATCATTATTGCCGATGACCATAAAATGTTTGTGGACGGCCTTCGAAGCATTTTAGAACATGAAGACGATTTGAATATCGTACACACCACGTCTAATGGTGAAGAAGTTTTAAAATATTTGAAAATCAATCAAAATGAGCAAATTGATTTACTTATTACAGATATTAATATGCCAGGAATGGACGGTATTGCACTTAATAAGAATATCAAAAAAGAGTTCTTCGGAATTAAAACCTTAGTGATCAGTATGCTCGAAGACGGCGCCAAAATTAAAACCTTAACTGAAAATGAGGTGAATGGTTACCTTTCTAAAAATGCCGAACAAAAAGAACTACTAAAGGCCATCAGACAGATACTTGCAGGAGAAAATTACTTTTCCACTCATATTCAATCTATATTAGTTCAAGCTATGACCAATAGTAGAAAGACTTCAGAAGTCAGGCTAACCCAAAGAGAAAAAGAAGTATTGCAATTAATTGCTAAAGAACATACCACTCAGGAAATAGCAGATATCCTATTTTTAAGTAAACACACGATTGAAAGCTATCGTAAAAACCTAATTAACAAACTAGAAGTACGCAATTTAGCGGGATTAACCCGCTACGCCATAGAACATAAGATGATTTAACCCCTTGTTTTCAGGGATAAGGATTTCACTGCTTTCAGGCTAATATAGACGAAGCTTACAGTAGATATTTGTCATCAGTTAATCTTTAAACAATAGTATTATGATTTATGGAATTTCATTAATCCTCCTCAGCATTATTGCTGTGCCATCCTTAATTCTCTCAAAGAAACCCAATGCCAAAGAATTACTGGATAAGGTAGAGCCATACCAAGGATGGATCGGACTGGTTTTTTCAATTTTCGGGATATGGGGAATTATTTCCAGTCTTCTTAGTTTAAATCTTTTAGGTAGTGCTCCTATCTGGTGGTTTACGTTACTTATTGGGAGTATCGTGGAAGCTACGCTTGGTTTTCTTTTAGGCTTCCCGCTAATAAGTAAAATGCTCTCTAAAAACGCACCAGATTACCAACAGAAAAGCAGAAAAATAAGAGAAAAGCTTGTTCCCCTTCAGGGAAAACTTGGAATTCTAGGAGTGATTTCAGGAATATGGATCATTACAGCTTCCTTTCTATTTACAGTATAATTAAATTAAATTAAATTAAAATATAAGTTATGAAATGGTATTTAAAAGTGTTTCGTCAATATTTGGATTTTAAAGGCAGAGCAAGAAGAAAAGAGTATTTTATGTTTGGTCTAATCAACGCCCTATTTTCTATAGGTTGTATGATCTTGAGTTTTGGATTGGGCAAGTGGTTAGAAGCTCCGGCTTTTATTAGTATTTATGTTTTATATATGTTAGCTTCTCTACTTCCATCCCTTGCGGTGTCTGTAAGGCGAATGCATGATATTGGCAAAAGTGGTTGGATGTTATTAGTAGGCTGTATTCCATTGGTAGGTCCCATATGGATGTTAGTCTTATTAATTACCGATAGTGATCCGCAAACCAATGAATACGGGCCAAATCCAAAGCAAGAATTTATAGTACAAGATATTTAAAAGCTGGCTAGAGCAATAGTTCTTATGATTTTATAGATTGTAAGAAAAATAAAATAATCCTGATTATGCCCCTAAGTATATGGGGCATAATTTGGATTATCTTTGGACTGTTAGTTTATCATGCCGTCTGAAAAAATTAATGAATTTAGCCTTTTGCCTAAGCAAATTAGCTACTATAAAATAGGTATTTGGATTTTTACAAACCTTACTAAACAACTCTTCATTATAAGTGCAGCGTTTTATTAATACTCAGAACTAAAGCACCATTTTTACTTTTCCAATATAAAATTATAATTATCATTTGAATCTCGACGGTGATGTTCAAATATTCATTTAGCATTTCATCAGTCATATTTACTGTACTCCATACAATTTAACTACTTACTCAGATCTGTCTAGCCAAACAGAATTGTTGTCCCAAATAACGCTACTTCAATTTTGGAAACTCTTGCTAAAGGAAGAGATTTTCAACTTTTTAATATACTTTTTATATTTAATTTCGAGGCATATTCAATATGCTTGGAACTTACAACACCTTTCAAGATTTCTATACCTTCAGCCTCAATAGTATCTTATAATGATATTTCGTCCAAGAAATCTAACAACTTAAAAAAGCTAACCGTACAGCTCTTTTATTTAATAATACTGAGGTGATAAGAATAAAATAAAAAACAGTTTATCCGTTTTTTATACTGATAAAAAGAAAACTTTTAAAAATGAATAATTTTTTCTGTAATTAGAACCATATTCTTGAAATTAATTTTATACTTATGAATAAAATAAAAGCTATACTAATCTTTTTTATTTCTTTAGTTAGTTTCTCAGTTTCAGCACAAGTAGCAATTGGAACAACTACTCCAGATGATGGTTCTGCTTTTGAAATTAATAGTACTTCAGGAGCATTTGTTCCTCCCCGAATGACAGACACACAAATGCAAGCCATCCCCACACCTTTGCAAGGGGCTATGGTTTATAATACAACAAAGAATAGCCTTTTTACTTTCAACGGAACCGAATGGTTATTATTTAATGGAAGCTTACCTACTATTTTATTTAACAGAGGGCAAAATGGAAACCTTACATTAGGTGATGATGATTATTATCATCTTCCTGTTGACGATACCTACCTTACCTATAATGATAGTGATTATTATGAAGTAATAAGTATCGGAAAAATCAAAACTTTAAAAGATGGTATATACTCCATTAAAGCAGGTTTATCAACTAGCAATTTAAGAAGCGGAAATAGAAAATATGTCCTTTCTGTCAAAAGAAATGGTGCATTAATTGGTTATTTAGTAAGAGGGCAAGTTAATTTATCCAGTAATGATTATTGGGGAACTAGTGGAGTTCTAAGCTTTCAATCAAATGCTAATGATGTGATTGAGGTTGAATACGTGCTTAATAGGGATAGTGATGCAACCTCAGTTCAAACTGCCCCTATCCGGTTTGTAGATCTCAGTATCGTAAAAATAAAATAGCAGGGATACCCCACCCGCTACTTCTCCAAACAACAAATCAATGCTTCGTTTTAAATAGCTTCAATGCTGTTTGGTTTGGGTAAGGCTATCGCTTGTTCATACGATTTAACGCCTTCCCTAAAAATATCCCCATAAACAGGGAGTAAATAAAGCCATAAGCTAGGTATCTTGCAGAAAATTAAACGCGATTCTAAAGATCATCGATTATGATACCTACCGAACAAGCTCATAAATACATTTCCAGATTTAAAAAAGCTGATCTAAAAAAAGAAGATTTCCATCAATTTTCAGCACCGTATCAAAAACTGGGTTGGGTACTTACTCAACTCAAAAAAGACCAATACAATTACTATACGGCTTCTGATTTAACAGCCAGTTTTGCAGCACCAGAAACGATGAATCCTTGGTCTAGCAAAGAAGGCATGCAATTGGGTGTGTTTTTGTTTGGAGAAATTCAAGCACCCTATTTAGGTATGATGTGGCAGCTTATCGACTCCCTTCCCTATCAGGAAGGTTATGCTAGAAAAGCATTTAGATCGAAAGCCAGCTTCCAGCTGCTCACTAAAAAAATCAACATCTTTAGACGCTTTTTAAGCCTGAGCCGTTTAGGAATGGGCAGCTTACCACTTCAAGAGCAATTGCAATACAGCACCTATTACGATCGCGGAAACAGCTACTTCTTTGCTTCTATCTTCACCCAAAAACCAAAACTGGTAGCTGAAGTGGTAGTTGATATCATTCAGGGCGAAGACGAGATAGGTGGTGTTAGTCACGATCTTATCAAGGGCCTATTGCTTACCCCAGCACAAAAAAACTGGGAACTGGTAGGCAACTTACTCCTTGCAGCGCAACGGCAAGAAGGCTTGCGACAAACTATTTTAGAAAGCTTAGATGAGACCCATTTAGGAGCGCTTAAATACATTATCAATCTTATTTTAGAAAATGACCTGGCCCGTTTTAGCAGTGTGGTAAGGGCTGTAAATGTATGGTTTGGTTTTAATTGGGAAGCGCCTAAAAAAGCTACGGTGAATCGAATCCTACAGCTTGCCCAAAGCTTAATTCATAATAGCGATAAAGTTGACGAACTCCTTAACAGCAGAGATAATATAGAAGTGTATGTAGCACTCTGGGCTGTAGGGATTATAGATGTAGATTTGGCCAATCAAAAAGCTTTAAATCGGGTATATCAAACAGAAAATAGAGACACCAAACTAGCAGCGCTTTATTTTGTATCGCAAACCGGCAGGACCAACACCTCTATTGTTGACTATTTTAAAAAAGAGCTGGGTAAAGATCCGGCTATCGATCATTGGGTGATTTTAAATTTACCCCAAATCGAATTGGATACCGACCTTTTTCAACGCGTATATGAAGTTGCTCAAGCTATTGAAAACGGAAAAGCACAAAAATCAGGAAAAATATTTTCGTGGTTTGACTTTCAGCCTACTTCAGAATCGTTTTTCAATTTTCTTATCAATCAGGCTAACCAGGAACAATTAGCCCTGCTCGCTGATGATATCGATCAGCTTCCCTCGGTATATAGAGAAAATTACATTCGTAAAGTGTTTCCCAACAGTCATCGCTATTATTGGGGTAAAAAAAGTGCCCCACAACCGCAAGCCGATTACGATTACGAACGCGGTTCCTGGAAACGAAACTTAGCGCATCAAGCCATTAAAAACCGAAATGAAACCGTAATGGCTACCGGTATTCAACTCTTTTATGTGATGCCGCTCTATGAAGAAGACCTGACGCTTGCTGAAGAATTACTAAGTCGTAAAAGTAAAACCTTACGTTCGGCTTTAATAGAATTGGTGGTCCATCAACCTGAACCCATTTTACAGACCACTACCCTTCATTTAATAGAAGCTAAAAATGTAAATCAGCGTTTAGCGGGACTCGAAATTTTATCGATTTTAGATAACGATGATCAATATCCCGAGTTTATCAACCAACAAATAGAACGCTACAAAGCGCGTCCCAAACACTCCAAAAATGAACAAGTCTTCCTGGACAAATTCACCAAGTCTGAACACGCAAATACCTTTAGTACTGGTTTTGGTGCTGTAGACTACAGCAACCTGAGTCCGCTATATACCCCCCAACCCAAATTTCAAACCAAGATCAACTTTTTCGATAAGCTGGGTATTGTAAGTTCCGCAGGAAAAAGCAATAAGTTAAGCGCTTTTATCAACCCTAAAAAAATTAGTGAAGCCGTAAATAATTTGATTAAACGCATCCATGAGCAGCGCAATTATGAATACGAGCGAGAAGGCTATCAGGGAGAAACCACTACCCAATTATTAGGACAGGGCATTCACGACATTAAAGAATTAGAAGACCCTACCCCTTTAGAAGAATTGCATAACCTCCCCTTAGCCAAGCTTTGGATAGAATGGTATGAACATAGCCAACTAAACGATTATGAAATGTATATGGCTATTCGTTTTATAGCCAATGCCAATAACCCGTACAGTTACTACAGTACGCTTATTCCGTTTGGCAAACAATACATTCCCAATCTCGAAGCATTAGCCATAGAGCATAATCCACGTTCGTATTATGGAAAAAATCAAGTGTACTTAAAAGTTCTAAAAAGGCTCTTCAAAGTTTACCAAGACCAGGCTAATTTCATCAATTTCAAATTAGATCTCTTAGAAGATATAATTGCTAATTTTCCCGAAAAGCATAAAAAAATAGGCTTTAAGCAAAATGACTATTCCATACAATCTTCCAATTGGACGAGTATAGCTTCGCAATTTATAGGAGGCCTGGATGAAGATGAACTAGAGAATGCCAGCCTGGATCAACTAAAAAAGTTTTGGGATTTGCACCTGTACTTAACCGCTCAATACCTGGGGCATCCTAACCCGGTTTCGCAACTTCAGGAAGTCGCAGCAGAAAAAGTTAAAAATGCCAGGGACATGCCTGCTCCCAAGATCGAGGTAACCATTAAGTTGTATCAAAACAAGCTGATCAATGAGGATGATCTCTTGTTTCAGGCACTATATTCCGGAGAATTGATGTCCATTATAGACGGTGGCTTCAATTACCGCATGCGCAGCGGTAGAATTCCTAAAAATCCAATTCCGCCACACGTATTTGCTCCCCTTAAAACCAATCTCCTGCAAGTCGAATTAGAACGCGGCGATTTAGCCACAGAAGCTTCAGATTATATCGGGCATATACAAACAGTACCGGGCACCCATTACGTATTTGAAATTTTACAACGCTTAGGCAAAGAATCTTTTGAACGCGGGTATAGCTATTATAACGACAGTAAAAAATCAAAA
The DNA here is from genome assembly GCF_902499555.1 of Mesonia oceanica. Lineage (GTDB taxonomy): Bacteria > Bacteroidota > Bacteroidia > Flavobacteriales > Flavobacteriaceae > Mesonia > Mesonia oceanica. The sequence continues at coordinate 223,602 of NZ_CABVMM010000002.1, read as the reverse complement.
TTCAGTGCCATACTTAGAAAAAGCATTCCCGGTGAATCAGAGAGTTATGCCGATTTTGTAGCGCTTGCTGACGAAGCCAAAATTCCCAAAAAACGCTTAATCGAATTGGCGTGCTACGCCACACAATGGGCTGGTTATGTAGGCGAATATCTGGGATTAGAAAAGTTAGAAGATGCCGTTTGGTGGTTTCAGGCGCACGTTTCAGACTATATGAGCAGTGAAAAAGAAACCATCATTTCCCGGTATTCCAACATTCCAAAATCAGATTTTGCCATCGGCGCTATTGATATCGATTGGTTCAATAAAGTCTATAAAAATCTAGGAAAATCAAATTGGAAAATTTTACACGATGCGGCCAAATATATTTCTGATGGAAACGGTCACCGTCAGGTAAAATTATATTCCAGTGTGATGTTGGGCGAAGTAAAAATCACCGAAACCCTTAAAAAAATCAAAGAAAAACGCGATAAAGATTACGTTCGGGCTCTGGGCTTAATTCCGCTTAGTAAAACCGTCCCCGAAAAAGATTTATTAAAGCGCTACAACCTCTTGCAGCAGTTTTTAAAAGAAAGTAAACAATTTGGAGCGCAGCGCCAAGAAAGTGAAAATCTAGCTGTGACAATTGCTTTAGACAACCTATCCAGAAACGCTGGCTATCAAGACCGCGTACGTTTCAGTTGGGCGATGGAAGCCAAAGCAACCCAGGAAATTATGGAAAATGCTACCCTAACCCTTGATGAAACCCAATTAAAACTGGTCATTAACACCTTAGGTAAAGCAAGTATTCAGGTAACCAAAGCCGGAAAACCCTTAAAATCAATCCCGGTAAAGTACCGCAAAGAAAAATCGGTTATTCAACTAAAAGAGCATAAAGCGTATTTAACGCAACAATACAAAAGAACGCGTTTATCCTTAGAAAATGCGATGCTTAATGAAGACCCATTTACCGCTGCAGAAATACAGAAGCTTATGCAGCATCCTATTGTAAAAGCAATGCTTCACCAATTGGTCTTGTTTGCTCCAGAAAAAGAAATCAGCGGTTTTTATAAAAACGGCACCCTAACCAACGTAGCCGGAAAAACACACCAGTTAGCCAAAGAAGAGGTCTTGGTTATTGCCCACCCTGCTCATCTTTTTCAAACTGTAGAATGGGATTTATACCAGAAACACCTTTTTGCCGAACGCATCGTACAGCCTTTTAAACAAGTATTTAGGGAGTTGTATGTGATCACCCAAGAAGAACGGGAAACCGGATACCGATCTAAACGCTACGAAGGGCATCAAATTCAGCCTAACAAAACCGCAGCTTTATTGCGCAGCCGGGGCTGGACGGTTAACCGGGACGAAGGCTTGCAAAAAGTCTATCATCAACGCGGATTTATGGCTACGATGTATGCGATGGCCGATTGGTTTTCCCCTTCAGATGTAGAAGCACCTACACTAGAAGAAGTGTGTTTTCATGCGTTAACCGACTATAAGCCCATTCCGCTTAGCGAAATCCCACCGGTAGTCTTTAGCGAAATTATGCGCGATATAGACTTAGTGGTGAGCGTCGCCCACGTAGGCGGTGTAGATCCTGAAGCCAGCCACAGTACGATGCAAATGCGTGCAGCACTGGCCCAAGAATCTGCGAGACTGTTTAAACTTGAGAACATCAGCGTTAAAAACCGCCATATTTTAATCCAGGGAAAACTCGGTGAATACAGCATTCACTTAGGCAGTGCACAGGTAAGTAAAAACGGATTGGCACTTTCTATCCTGCCCGTACACAGTCAGCATCGGGGCCGTCTATTTTTACCCTTTGTAGATGATGATCCTAAAACCGCCGAGCTTATTTCTAAAATGAAACTCCTGGCCGAAGATCATAAAATACAAGACCCTACCATTTTGGCACAAATCAATAATTAATAGTAGCATGAGGGCGTTCCCCACTCCCGTGGGGCGCGCTTTCTGTTACAAGTCCGCGTGCTCGCGCACTGTGGGCTTTTCACGACAATCGCTAACGCAAAAGTCACGTTCACTATGCAACTCACGTTACAATTAAAAAGATTGGGGAAGAAAAAGGTGAAAAATGTACCCTTCACCCTGGCAGAAACCCCACAAACCTTAGAAGACTTACTTATCGCTTGTGTAAAAAATCAGGTAGCAGCCTTTAATAACAAACGCTTAGCAGTAAATGTAATTGGCTTTTTAAGTCCGTCAGAAATTCAAGACCAGGCTACAAGCGGAAAAGTAGACTTTGGCGACTTAGCCAATAAAAATTTGGCTGATGAACAAGAAGCCATCGATAATGTACGCATTGCCTTTAAAGACGGTTTATTCCTGGTCTTTATCGATGATGAAGAAGTTACCGATCTGCAAGCACCCCTACAGCTTACTTCCCAAAGTGTCGTTGCCTTTATACGCATGACCTTTTTGGTAGGTACCTATTGGTAAGCTACAACGTGTTGAATCCTTAAAAATTCCTGATCATAAAGATTGATGATGCCAAGCACAACTAAAACTTTTAGATCAGACCCATCTTCTACTAAGATGCAAAAAGAATTAGCTCACTTAATATGCACGATGCACAGCTGCTGGTCTAAATTGCTCGTAGAAAAAGAGCTGGGGAATTATGCGCCAAGTATTTGGCAGGTAAAATTGGCTGCGGAAGCGATTACCATCAATGCGGCCAACAAAACCTTTGCGTTTAAAAATGCCGAATTCTCTTTTGATGTACATCTGGAAGAACCGCATACAAGCAGCATGCATGCTCTTACCGCCATTCCGGTTTCCGGGAAAGGAACCTATACTTTAGATGAAAAAAATCAAGCATTAAAAATCTTAGATATGGTGTTCACGCACTATTGAATACCACAAAATCTGTAGGTGATTGTATCGTTGATTATCTGCAATGTGTACTACTGGTAGTTTTGCAATTCTAAACCTACCAACCTGAGAGACAAACTTAATCTGGAATTTTATAGTATACTTAAGAGCAAATCATTCAAGATAAGCCCCTCAAACAAGCCCGCCTGCCGGACGGGCATGTTCGTGACGGCATCTCATTAGTGGTAACAGCTAGTTAATTTGCTATTCTTTTGGGAGTTTAAAAAGCTGTTCCCGATTTATTGGGAAGTAGCGGGTTCCTTTAAATCGAGGATTAGAAGGTATCATGGGTAGCGATGGATACATACGCGCTCGTGCAGCGCGTTTTAAACGCATTCCCCCATCAAAAAGTGAATGAATTTCATCTTCATCGTTGATGTAAATCGGTTTTTCAACCCAAGTTATTACCTGAGCATAATTGGGTTGTACTAATAGCTGATTGTAAGGGGTATCATGAAGCGAAAAGCTATAGCTATGCCCTTCTTGTTCACCAATAGCTATAGCTATCCACAAAGTATCACCTTTCTTTACCTGCAAAGAATAAACACTATCGCTTTCTGTTTTAAACTTTTCAGAAGCAATAAAAGTAGAGGCATCAAAATCTTTACCCGTTTTTACGCGTATGCGTTTAGGGTCAAGCTTTCTAAAGTAAATCAACAGCTGTTCATCAGCAACAGCATCAGCATGGCTTCCGTAAAGCTTTATTGCATCCTGATCTGCAGTTGTGGTTGCATAAGCCGTATCGTTTTTCACCGTAAATGTACCCTGAAAATAATTGACCGCGTCTGTTTCAGCAGCTGGCTTTTTAACTACAAATTGCTTTCTTTTAGCATTCATTCCTAAGATCACAGGAGCATCTGTATCAGCACTCTTAAAGAAACCGTGGTATTTATCTAATTGTTTATCCTCTGTAGTTTGTGCATGGGTAAAGGCACTGTAGCAAATTAGGGAAATGAGTATGGTACGTTTAAGCTGTTTAACTAGCATGTTTTAGTCGTTTTAGTTTAGGGTAATTGATACGGCCAAAGAACTCAATTTTTGGCCTAAAAAACCACCCTGTTTTCAGTGATTTTAGGGCTTTTAAGGTGAACATCTTTAGAAACGGCAAGCTTCGTTGTGGGTATAGAACATTCAAAACAAGCAGCGTTTTAAGCAGTATTTCTAGTGAAACAATATCAAATCCTGGGCTTTTATAGGTACTTTGGTTCCGTCTTCCCTCATAAACTGCCAGACGCCTTCGCGTTCAAAAGGTACGGGAAACTTAAAGCTCATTTCTTGGGTACGACTATTGAAACGGTCGTAAATCCCAATGACATACAAGGGTTTTAATAGCTCTCTTCCATCAGCAGTAATAACGCCGTAGCGGTTATTCTTTATGGTTAAAAAGCCATTTCCGCTTTCTTCAGGATACACCTTATCAAAATGAGGAGGAACTAGAATTTTTCCTTCAAGAGATGCAAACCCCTCTAGCATTTTCCCGGTAGCTTTATCTTCTTTTAACAACAGAAGATAGTGCTCGAATTCAAGAATTGGGTAAAACAGGGTTGCTTTGGTATCGTAAATTACCGGAACCATAAGTTCTCCTGCTGCATTGGCATACCCAAATTTCAATTGATCGGTGCTGTCTTTTTGAAATAGGATAAAATTTCCATTTTTCAATTGTTGAATTTCCGAATATCCCTCGTTAAGCAAAAGCTGTTTTCGCTTATAATCATACAGATACATTTTCCCGTTTTTTTGAACGCTCAATAAAGAAGTGCTGTCATTTAAAAGGACGTTTGTAAACGGAAGCTTTTCTTTTTTATGAGCTTTAACCGAATAGCTGTAATACAAGCTGTCTCTCTCGTGCAGTAAAAACGTAGCGGCATCCAATGCTTCGATTTCCGCATAATGTACTGGAAGTACTTCTTTACCTTCCTCATCCATAAGACCTGCCTGGGTTTGATAATTCCCTACATCTTTTACCACTTTTATAAGCTGGGGTTGTTCTTCAAAAACCTGAATAGATTTATAGTTTATCGGTAGGATTAACGTATCTTCTTTTAAATCATAAAGGCCTTGATCACCATAATCCTCTTTACTTACAAGCATTTTTTGATGTGGCAGAAATTTAAGATCAACATAATTATCAGCAATCATAGTATGGGTATTTAGATTGTAAAGTTTAGTCTTTCCGTCTTTCTCTAAGCTGATTAACCCTTTACTTTCAGCTCTGGAAACATAAGGCGTACGCTGCCCATTGCTTAAAAAATGGATCTTATCATAGGTCGGGCGAATACGCTTACCGGTTTTGGGAATGTAAAACCCATATTTTTCATTGGCGGTTAGCTTAAAAATAGATTCCGTTTTATTGTTGGCAGTTTTCATTTCAGTCATGATAATCTCATCATACCTAGGAGGCAATACTTCTGTATTCTCCCGATCAAGCACGCCAACTTTGCGGTTTTCTCTACTGATGAAATAATGACCTTGCACGCGTAATTGGCTTTTATAACTTGGCGGAATTATAACATTGCCCAACGTATCTATAATTCCAAATTTTTCATCTTTTTTAATCGAAAAATAAGGCCCCGATTGAAAGCTTGAATACGAATTATAAATTCCTGAATATTCAAAAGGAATGACTTCTTCTCCCTTGCGGTTAATCACCCCATAATAACGGTGATCATCTATGGTTTTTGCGGCGATTAAATGTCCGTTTTCAATCTGAAAGCTATCATACTCAGGAGCGGCAAATTCTTTTTGCTGCGGAATATTTATAATGACGTTTTTTCCTTCTTTTCTAAATGCGGCAACCCACTCATCACTTCGCATATTTGAATGGATGTGTTGATAGTTAAAAGGCACCAACACTTCATTCTTGAGATTGATAACGCCCCATTTTCCATTTTTTTCAGCATAAAAATAATCGGGCTTTTTGCCACAACCGCTGCAGTAATCAAAATCATCGTATTCAAAAGGGATGATCACCTTGTTGTGTTCAGCATCATAAACACCCCATTTTTCATCCTTTTTTACATTAAAATAGCGGGGACCTAGTATTTGAACATCATCAAATTCAAAGGGAACTATTAGGTTGCCCCAGGTATCGGCATAGGTTGTTTTTCCTTCTTTTTCCAGTTTTAAATAACGATCATACAGCAATGCGATGGTATCATACTCCGGTTGCAATACCCATTCAGCTGAATCATTCAGCATGCCATAGTTTCTGTTATCAAGCTGTACAATGCGCATGAGTTTTTTCTCATTCTTGTATACGCTTAGCATTCCGTTATTCGTAGGAGAAACGCTGTCTATTGGCTGAAATTCGTGTATCAAATTTTTAAACACGCGTTTTCCATTGGTGTTGATAAAAAAGGTACTGCTGTCTTTTTCTACCCGTGCTATGCCTTGAAAAAAACGAGAGCTTTTATCGAAGCTTACCGTATCAATAGGCGTTTTAGCAGCACTCATCGATTGACGGGATACGCTTTTGGCACTATCACACGCATTTAAAAACAATAGGGCAGCAAGTCCTAAAATGGAGTAATTAAGATTGGGGATGATTTTCATTTGTTTATTCTTTTTCTTTCTAGCATGGGTACTACAAATCGTACACAAAACAAGCAATCAGGCGTTTAGCATCATCGCGATGGTTCCTTGTTGCTCTTGGTCGATTTTAATAGTTACGGCCAACACAGGACCGCTTTTTTTTTCAAGTGCAACTCGAGCCCAAAAGAACTGATTTTCTAAAACTAAATACCCCCGGTTTTCAGGGTTTGTGAATTTTTTAAGAAGCGCGTGTATTCAAAAATCCCCAAGCGTGAATCTTAAATTTCACGGAATACAGGTATAAAATCCTGCTCATTAACCTCCAAATTTGTAATTAAATTAAAACGATAAAATGATGAATTTTAAGACCATGTTGCAGTTACCTGTTTTAGAGACGAATGAAGTTTTAGAAATACTTCAGGAAGTTGCAGACCATGAGCGCAAACAGGAGAACCCAAATATGCCAAAGATTAGCTTTAGCAATACAGAGGGTACCATTTCGGGTTACTTTATAAATTACGATCGCGATAAAGGGGTGGTGTTAATTGGAAATTGGTACGATAATGAGGCCGATTTGCAATATGTAAGTTTTCATAGTATTTCGTGTATTATGTTGCAAAACGTAAAAGATTACGTACATCTGCTATCTGATGGTAAAATACCGTTTACGCCCAGACCAGAAGAGGTGCCCACACAGCTTCAGCTTAAAAAAGAACTAAAAGCTGCTGGTGTAGCACTTAAGGAACCGCTGGGAAAAACGTTGAGCATCGTGTTTAATGCGGGAGAAAACCCAAGTGATACCCAAAAATACTACGCTAAAAAAGCGATTGATTTACTACAAGAAACGCTCGTTATCCTTGCCGAAAACAACCTGGCAAAAGAAGCATTTTCTGAAACTGTTGAAGCTATTGAGTTTGAATTTGCAAAGGCTAATACGATTGAATTAAGCGATAGCATGCTTCGCATTACTTTCAATCTGGAAAAAGGCTGGAAAAGCGTGTTGAATAAAACCGAACTTCAAAACGCAATCGAAAAGAATTTATAACCTTAACCCCTACTGATGATGTCACCAAATACCGTTATAGACCGTATCGAACTTCTTTTAAACAAAGATGAACATACCCAACAGCAATACCTCTTACAGCAATTTGATTATAGCATTTCTGCTGCTTACCCTATAGCTGATGAATCTGAAAAACGAATAGATGTGCACGCTTCGGGCTGCAATCGGGAAGAACCAGACGAACTGTTTTTAGAATGGATCGCCAACCACCCCGGTACGTGGTCTGGTGTGGTACACATTTTCTTTAAAAATGAAAAAGCTCCCAGCTTAAGCATTCATTTTAAACAGTCTATTCTAAATAGCTATAGCCAATCGTTTACCGAAAATAGCGGCTATCAACAAAACGGCTATTTTGCCGCACAGCTAAAAGAGGTTACCATCAATCAAGTACAGATGAACTAGTTACTTCTCCATACTTCCAAAAAACCAACAGAGACTGTCTAAAAAGTGACTAAACCGTCATTCTGAATTTAATTCAGAATCTCCATCAAACTCATTATATCAGTAGGAGAACCTGGATCCAGCCTGTCTGCCAGGCGGGCTTGTTTCAGGTTCGCATCCTCAAGACTTTGTTTTTTATCACAGTATAAGATTCCAGATCAAGCCGTACTCACCGGCTCTCGCCTGGACTGACCCGCATAGCAATTATTACAAATTAGAGGTCACGAACCTTACTTTTAATCACAAAAAAACGGAAAGCTGGATGCAGCTTTCCGTTTTTTATATAAACTCCTAACTTTAGGCGATTATAGATTATTTTCTAAGTATTCTTTAATAGCAATATCAGGAAAATAACCGCTGTGATGACCACCCCAACAGGCAGTAAGCGAAAATACACCGTCTGCTATTTTCAATTCTTTCTTCTCTTCTGCGCCTTCATTAGGTATACAATAAACCGCTACAGAATTGATGGTTTCCTGCACCGCTTCTTTCCCCATATCATCTGCACACACTTCTTTAAAAGCATCGGTAAGACGTTGCAAACACACGCTAGGTACAAACTTCATAAAGTCTAGTTCAAAAGTGTCCCAGTTGATAGTTACCGGAACTTCTTTCCCTACAATCTCGTTAATTTCTTTTTGGTAATCTGCTAGATATTGATCTTCAATTGCTTTTGCAGTTTTCTTTTCTTGTAATCCCATAATTTTTTAATTGTAATTAATACTTCAAATGTATAGGTTAAGCTAATGGGAAAAATGACCTGTTTTAATGAATGTAAAATCTCACGGAATTCCGTGAGGGTGTTCCCTGAATTATGCTTTAGATTAGTTTATCTAAACATGATTGAATACACTGTCTATTACCGGAAGTTGCAAGCCAACCGATAGGATGATTTAGACAATGCCTACCTGCACTAGGCTTAGTTGAAGTGTAGCTTATACAATCAAAAACGAGTAACAGATGAAAACGAGTATTTATATAGGTATGCTAATCCTTGTGATCCTGGGTGGTCTAAGCTCGTGTGCGCGCCTGTTTGGCGGGATGAGTAAAGACAAAGCTGCGAAAACACTTGACCGCTATTTAAAAAAACATACCCAACAAGCATTAGGCTTTACCAATCTAACCCGGTTTTGGAATGAAGGGAATATGAACCCCAATATGTTTAGTGTGGAAATTTTTGATGAGCAAACGCCCGAAATTCGGTTTGGTTTGCATTTTGACGCTAAATTGATGAACGAAAAAGATTCGCTTAAGCAGGGGGGCTTTCAAACACAATCCATTCAGGAACAGTACAACGAAGTGGAAGCCAATTTCCGCATCAAACAACGTATGATTGCTGCTTTAAAAAAGCAAGGCATAGCATTAGACTTTGACTACTATAGCGCGCAACTTCAGTTTAAAAACACGCCTACTCCAGAGTTTCTCAAAGAAACGCTTACCGCCTTAATCGCAAGGATGAACACCAACAAAAGTGATTTGTTGAGTTCCAATTATTTTGAATTCAACCTACAAACACCTCCCTACTCTACTGCTGTTTTACAAGCCAAAACCACTTCTGAAGAAAATGAGGACTGGAAACTGACTTCTTTGAGTCTGAATACGCAAGCAGAAGATTATAAATTGATCGAAAAAAGCATTGAACAAGAAACAACCCATTATTTAAAGCAACTCGATCACCAATACCAAATGCACCCGGCAAGTAAGGTGTATGTAAATACAGACACTTTTAAAGAAGCTGTTTGGATTCAGTTTTTAAGTGATGCATCTGAAGCTGATGATACGCTTGTTAAGCGTTCGATGGCACCGGTTACAGCGGTTATTTTTCAGTATTTCAATCCTGAAACGCATCACATTATCCGCACTGAACTCACTCCCATTGCCCATCCAGACTCTTTTGAAGCCTATTGGGAAGGTATAGAAGCGCAGCTGCCGTTTCCTACCCATTGGTAGTTCACTAAACCAACTGAAAACGTCTGATGCAGCACGTACAACGCCTACTAAAAATTAAACGACGATGATACAGGAATTCTATCAAAAAGCTATAAAGTTTGCCGGAGAAAAGCACAGTGCACAAACAGTCCCGGGAACAAATGCCAACTACCTGCTGCACATCTCTAATGTGGCGATGGAAGTCTTTGTCGCCTACAGTACTGACCCAAATTTTGATATTGGTTTTGCCATTCAAGTCGCTGTGCTACACGATACCCTTGAAGATACATCCGCCGATTTTAAAGAACTGAAAACTGAATTTGGTGAACCCATCGCTGAAGCTGTTCAGGCATTGACCAAGGACGATACTCTGCTATCCAAAACCGAAAGAATGACGGACAGCTTAACCAGAATAAATGCGCTTCAAAAAGAAGTGGGACTGGTTAAAATAGCAGACAGAATTACCAACTTACAAAGTCCGCCCAAACATTGGAGTAAAGACAAGATTACCCAGTATTGCAAAGAGGCTCAACAGATAGCCTTGACACTTCAAAACAAAAACGAATACCTGCATAAAAGGTTGATCACAAAAATAGCAGCATATCAAAAAGCCAATAAGCTATTGGAGGAGTAAACGACGTCGGGGCAGGCCTGCGAAACATTTAAATCTCGATTATCGAGTAAGAGAAACGGTTAAATATGGAGTTTCTTAGCACGAATAAAGAAGCTAGCCTGAGCTGGTTTTGGCACACATTTACTGAAATCTATACCAAACTGGATGCCTATTTCTCTTAAGATTAAAAAAAATCGGTTAGCTTAGTACTTGAACTAAAATGGGGGGAACACAACGTGTTGGGTTATGACATAGGTTGTGTGTAGAATTTGATAAAACGAACGAAATGCAAATAACATGTTTAGACACCAAGGGAAGAGTAGAACATTAAAACATAACCTACGGCTGGCCTCGATTTTGTCTTTTGTTTCTGGAATTGTAAATGTTACCGGCTTTTTAGAATTTAAGCAACTGACTACAAACGTGACAGGTCATTTTGCACTCTTTATGAATGATGTTTCCAATTTTGAATTTTGGAAAGGGACAGTTTATTTTTTGTATATTTTTTCATTCCTTTTTGGTTCTTTTTCATCAAGTTTCCTAATCGAAAAACTGAAAGAAAATAAAAAACTGAATGTTTTTGTTTTACCCACACTAATTGAATGTCTCATTTTATCATCAATTGCGATCATAAGCAATACCGGTGAACTAAAATACCCTGATCTCATTGTCTGTCTGTTGCTTTTTGCAATGGGACATCAAAACTCCTTTGTGACAAAAATTTCAAATGCTGTCGTAAGAACAACCCACTTAACAGGACTGTTCACAGATTTAGGAATTGAATTATCACAACTTTTCTTTCCTGAATATCATCCCCATAGAGAAAAAATTAAAGCGACTATAAAACTTCGCATGTATATAATTTGCTTCTTTTTCCTTGGCGGAATAATCGGCGGATTTCTTTACTCAAGACTTGACTTGAGATTAAACACGCTTATTTTAGGAGTGGTCATTTTAGTAATAAGTTTATTCTATGATGATATGAGGTATAAATTAATAGCTACGAAGAGAAAATATAAACAACGAAAAATGGCACACCATAGCCATTAAGTAATTACTTGGGCTCGCCTAGCCTTTAATAAGCTTAGCGCAACATTTCTAAAAGTGCTAAACAACACCCCTACTCATAATCGAGACCGTTATCTATCAAATTACCCCGATTCGATAACAAACTTCACAGACCTGATAGTGGTTTCCTACCGGTTTTTAAAAGGATGTATTTATACGTTTTAGGCTCAAAAACTCCTGAATTTCATACATCTATCTTTTAAATCAATTAAAAATCTGCTAGATTAGTTCTCATTTTAAAAATAATTACGAACATTCAAATATTTGATTTATCTAATTATTAATCAATACTTTGGGAATAAAAAATGAGAAATATAGATCAAAAATTGATTTTAAAAGCAATTGAAGAATCTGACAATACTTTAATATCAACTCATAAGAAACTTTGTCTTCCAATAATCAATAGAATTTATAAAAAAATGATAAATGGAATAAAATTTGACGATATCAAAGTATGCGACACATTAATAATTGATGGTCATCATAGATATGTAAGTATTAGCAAAAATTAAACTCGATAAAGCCCAATCATCGAAGACAAGCGCAACAATTGAATATGATTGGAAAGATGTTGAATTTGTTGAGGAAGAATGGGATACTGAATATAAAATTAGGCGTTTAAATGAATTAGATGCCGAATTCAATAATATCCCTTTAGAAAAAATAATTGAAATGACAAAATAATTGATTAAATTTGTAAAATGTTTTTATACTTAGATATAGACGGAGTAATGGTTCCTGCTAACTCTTGGAAAAGACCGGAACTATTAGAAGATGGTTTTCCGGAATTTAGTCCAAAGGCCGTTAGATCACTTGATAGAATTATTTCTACTTCAAATGCAGACATTGTATTGACTACTTCTCACAAGTATAAGTATACTTTAAAAGAATGGAATACTATTTTTAAGCGAAGAAATATCAATGTTAATAACATAACTAGACTTCCAAAGAATACAAAGCATTTAAATAGAAGAGAGGAACTAATTCATTGGTTTAATGCTAAACATTTAAAGGATAACTTTATAATAATAGATGATGACAAGTCTCTAAATGCATTACCAAAATTTTTAAAAGATAGGTTAATACAAACGAGTGGTTCTGTAGGCTTAACCGATTATTTAGCCGATGAAGCGATAGCTAAGATTAAAAATTGGAATTATGAATTAGCTCCATAAAGATGCATTCAAAACGATTTATAAAACAACAGCGACTTTGGTTACGAACTAAAGTCGTTTTTTTTTATGTTTAACTCATTTTAACCACAGAATATATAGTATTCTAAATCCCCAAACAAACCCGATTCAATAACTACTCCACCGCTCCGGTGGTGGTTTTTGCACCGGTTTTTAAAAGTATTTTACGATGTAGGTCCAATCTACTAACTAAACTAAAAAACTGTTCTGAAATTTCTTTCTAAGTCAGCTCCGCTCCCAACAGCTTTAATACTCCCTTTTACCGCGGAGCAAGCTCGATGTTTTTTAAGATCATTAAAAATAGTTAGATTAGTACTTTATAAAATAGATAGAACACAACTTTTGTTCTGTTATACGTACGTTGTCAGTAATTTGAGAAAACGCAAATCCATATGAACATTAGATATTTGTCAATCTTACTTTTGTCTTTCTCATTACTCTCTTGTAATGGACAAGAAAGGATTCCGAAAGAATTGAAATTCTCATTTGAATACCTAGATAAAAACTGGGATGCAAAAGAAATTGAGACGTTTAAGAACATTTCAGAAAATGATTCTACAACACCGAGAAATTACCATTTCGGAATTGGAATGCATTTGAGAAATAACCTATTGAGACATAATGAACAATCAGAAAATCTAACTAAATTTTTCGACTCAATTGGAATCCATCACTACGATGATATGTCATCCATAATTCTGACTTCTTATCATAGGTATCTGAATAATCAAGATATAGGATTACAAGCTCAAGTTGATAAATTTGTGGAATATTGGAGACCTATAATTGACTGTGAAAAAAATCAAAAAATCAAAGCGGTTGAGATTTATAACAGTTTTAAAGTTGGAGACTCAATAAATATAAAAATGCCAGTTAGCGAGAATAACAGTGTTGTAGATTATCCTTGTGGAAATGGAACTTTGAAATGGGAATTTAATGAATCCAAAGACCTTTCTATTAGTGGAATAATTACTGACATATACAATATTAATAATGAAACAAATGTGTTTTTTAAAGTGAAAATTTTAAGCAAAAATCATTCCGAAACAGAAATTATGATGAGAGAGGTGAATGTTGGAGATGAATTCGATTTTGGACTTTCAACTGCTTGGAAAATAGAATAAAAACTACTGGCAACACCGGTAACCGTTGCACACCCCTCTTAACTAGTTAAAAAGCGCATTCATTTAAACCGCTTTTAAGCGTTTTTTTGTCTTATACGATCTCTAAATTAGATAGATAAAGTCTCTTTAGAATGGACTTATATTCATGATTTAAGGACTTTGTAATCTTTAAATACAAGCCAAGCATCCCTGCCCTACTTTTCACCGGTTTTTAAAAAGATGTTTTTACAGTGTGTTTCTACCGTATTGACTAAACTAAAAAATTGTCCTGAAATTTCTTTAGAAGTCAGCTCCGCTCCCAACAGCTTTAATACGTCTTTTTAAAGCGGAGCAAGCTCGATGTTTTTTAAGATCATCAAAAATAGTTAGATTAGTATTTTATAAAATAGATATAACATAAATTGTTGTGTTATAAGTACGTAGGCGTGCATTAGAAATGAGCATATTCACAGAAAATAAAATATATCCAGAGGAAGAGACTCCATTGAAGGAACACTTCTCGGAATTTTACGATTCAGTTTATGTAGCATTCTTGCCATTTTTCCGAATAGAAAATGAAACTAAATCGAAATCTTTTAAAGCATCTGAAAAAATAAATGTGGAGCAAGCAAAAGCGGAAACGAAAGAATTAAAATCGCTTAAACTTGAGAACGTAGAAATTTTCACTTCAAACAAAGATTATCCGAAAGAAAAAGAGATTTATGAAAATGGAGTTCTAATCAAATGGAAAGAAATCGTTTCTAATACAGAGCTATCCGATAGCATAGAATTGAATAGAGCCTTAAAAACATCTATTGGAGCCTATAAAAAGAAACTTGAACGACAAGATTTACTAAAAACCTTAAATGATTATACAGATTTAGAGAAAATTTGGCACCCATCAGAAGGCGGATTCGACTTGTTTACAAAAAAAAAGATTTACCAAGCGTTTAAGAACTTCAATAAAGATATAATCATAATAGTAGACGAATTCTTTGAGAACACAGTTGAACTTGATTTGACAAAGCTTTCGGAATATGAATTTATTGACAAAATAGATTATAAAGACTATTATATTTACTCATCTGACCGAGAAATTCTATTCACAATCGAATGGGATAGTTATTTCTGTTTAGTGGCAGTTGATAAAAACAAAATTGAATATATAGAAAACCACTTTGAAGGATTTATTGCAGATGAAAAAACCACTCATTTGTGGGATTGGTAAAAAGGAGAAATAAATAATATTCTGAATTCAAATATAACAGCCGAAAGAAAACCTTGGTGGAAAAGAACTATGGAATAAAAACGTGTTAACACCGGTAACCGTTGAACAAGTCCGTGATTTCTATAAAAACCTATTTATCTAAACCGCTTTTAAGCGGTTTTCTAGTTTTATACCCTTGATACACTTGGGAAGTTCACATAGGTTAGCAACGCTTTAAATGCTACTAGCGGGGTTGTTTTTAGTCTAAAATACAAGCCAAGCATCCCTGCCCAACTTTTCAACGGTTTTTAAAAGGATGTTTTTACGGTGTGTTTCTACCGTATTGACTGAACTAAAAAACTGTTCTGAAATTTCTTTGGAACTCAGCTCCGCTCCCAACAGCTTTAATACTCCTTTTTAACGCGGAGCAAGCTCGATGTTTTTAAGATCATCAAAAATAGTTAGATTAGTATTTTATAAAATAGATGAGGCTGTCTAAAAAGATGATTTTCGTCAACCTGAACGTGTTTCAGGTTCTCCTACTAAATTGATCATTAGCAGGATGAGATTCTGAATTAAATTCAGAATGACGATTTTTGACCTTTTCTATACAGCCTCACGTACGTTAGCCACAAGGCTGAAAAAAATCCTGCAAAGAAAGATAATCTATTCAAAAATAGAATTACTTTTGCAATCGAAAAATTAAAAAAATGACAATGGACGAAGGCCCGTATCCTAGTAAATTAAAGTATTAACAATTCTGTAAGGGCTTCGTGTTTCCTTGCAGAATAAAATGTAAGGAGACATCATCATGATTAAAATTTTCAAAACATTCGGTGGCTATGTTGAAATCAACGAACCACAAAAAAGTTGTTGGATTAATGTAACAAATCCTACATCAGGCGAAATTAATCAACTTAGAATTGATTATGGATTGCCAACTGACCTGATAAATGACATTTTAGACCAAGACGAACGACCACGTATTGAATTTGATGATGACTGGACTTTGATAATTCTACGCATTCCAGTCGAAGTTAGAAACAATGGAGTTCCATTTCATACTATTCCATTAGGTATTTTTATAACAAGAAGCTTCACTCTAACTTTGTGTTTGCAAGACAATGAAGTGTTGCCAATCAGACAACCGTCTCCATTTCGAGACCAATACAAAGAAATTACCGACAGTATTAATTTTATACTTCGACTATTTCTTCGTTCGGGAAATTTATATCTGCGTTTCTTAAAACAAATAAATCAAATGACTTCAATGATTGAACAAGACCTTGAAAAATCAATTAAAAACAAGGAATTGAATAAATTATTGAAAATGGAAAAGTGTTTGGTTTATTTTATTACTTCAATTAAAGCAAATGAAATTGTTTTGGCAAAACTTCGTAATTCAAAAAAGATAACCACCCAAATCAACGAAGACTTGTTGGAAGACGCATTCATTGAAAATAAACAAGCACGTGAAATGGCACAGATTTATTCGGACATTCAAAGTGGAATGATGGATGCTTTTGCTTCGGTAATATCTAACAATTTGAATGTTGTAATGAAGCAATTGACACTTATTTCGATTATATTAATGATACCGACTTTGATAGCAAGTATGTTTGGGATGAACGTTCCAAATTTTATGGAAGATTCATTATGGGCAATGCCTTCAATAATTTTAGGTTCGTTGATTTTATCGATCTTGGGAGTAATTTTATTTCGAAGAAGACAATGGCTTTAATGACTAATAAACAAAGCCCAGTGGCTAACATCGGTAGTCGTTGCACAAGCCTTTAACTAGTTAAAAACACATTCATTTAAACCGCTTTTAAGCGGTTTTTTTGTCTTATACAATCTCTAAATTAGCTAGATAAAGTCTCTTTAGAATGGACTTATATTCCTGATTTAAGGTCTTTGTAATCTTTAAATATAAGCCGAGCATCCCTGTCCAACTTTTCACCCGTTTTTAAAAGTATTTTACGATGTACGTCCAATCTACTAACTGAACTAAAAAGCTGTTCTGAAATCTCTTTAGAAGTGAGCTCCGCTCCCAACAGCTTTAATACTTCTTTTTCCCGCGGAGCAAGCTCGATGCTTTTTAAGATCATAAAAAAATAGTTAGATTAGTATTTTATAAAATAGATAGAACACAACTTGTGGTGTTATACGTACGTTAGCGGTCATTAAAACCGACACTTTTAACCAAATGATAAATTAAGCAAACTCAAATTTCCCCAACTTGCAATAATGAAAAAACTGATAGAATATATTTTACAATTTGGAATTTTGAATTCGCAACAAATTAAACTGATTGAAAAAAAAGTAACTGAATTAGAGCTCAGAAAAGATGAGTATTTTTCAGAAGCAGGTAAAACACCAAAACAAGTTGCATTCATAGTAGAGGGTATTTTTAGAGGTTGTTATTATAATAATAAAGGAGAAGAAATAACACGTTGTTTTATTCAAGAAAAAAGTATAATGTGTGATTATGTGAATTTTGAAGCTAACGCCATTTCTTCCGATTACCTACAGGCTTGTACCGATTGTAAGCTTATTGTTTTTTCAAGGCAAGCTTGGGAAGAACTTTCAAACATTATTGTGGGATGGGACGCTATTAAAAGTAAAATGGTTCAAATTTGTATGTATCAAAAATCTAGAAAAAATCCAGTAATTTCTCAAGATGCTACAACACGTTATTTGGAGTTTATAGAAAACTATCCCTCATTAGTTAATCGCATTCCTTTAACATATATAGCATCTTACTTAGGTGTAACGCAACAATCTTTAAGTAGAATCAGAAAAAACATCAGCTAAAATTGCTTTTTACCATTTGGTAAAACAACTCTTTTTTAATCGATAGAACTTTGCATCATCATTAAAAAAGAAATAAAATGAAGAAAGTATTAATCACAGGAGCCAACAAAGGAATTGGCTTTGCCACAGCTAAATTATTATTGCAAAAAGGGTATTACGTTTATCTCGGTAGCAGAAGTATCCAAAATGGTGCTTCCGCTGTTGATAAATTGAAAGCAGAAGGTTTAGCCAATGTTGAGTGCATTCAAATTGACGTAACAGATGACAATTCAGTTAAAACAGCTAGTGAAAAAATTGATGTTTTAGATATCTTAATAAACAATGCGGGTATCAATGGAGGAAATGATCCATACACCGCTTTAGAAGCCACACCAGCAGAATTTCAAGCGGCATTTAATGTCAATGTAATAGGAACATCAAGGGTTACCCAAGCATTTATCGATTTACTTAAAAAATCCGAAGAACCTCGAATTGTAAATTTAAGTACAAGTGTCGGTTCTCTTGCCTTACAAAGTGACCCAAACTGGCCAGCTTACAACTATGCTAAATATGCCGTTTATGCAGCTTCTAAAGCCGCTTTAAATATGTACACGATTCATTTAGCTTACGAACTTCGTGATACAAATTTTAAAGTAAATGCTGTTTGTCCAGGATTAACTGCTACAGATTTCACGTTTGGAAATGGCGGAGAAGCGGAAACAGCAGCTAGAAGAGTTGTAAAGTATGCTACAATTGACCAAAATGGGCCAACAGGAAAATTCTTTAGTGAAGAAACAAATCCTAAAACGGAGGAAATTAACTGGTAATAAAAAAAAAGAATAATAACGAACCGCTAACAATGTATATAAAAAATAGCAGAAAAGAGCTAAACACTTAGTTTATTCCTTTTCTGCTATCTTTGTTTTACACTGAAAATTAGTGGCTATAAATCTGCTACTTTTCATATACTAACCGTTGTGCAACATACCCAAAAACCAATGAAAGGAATATTTACAATAGTCTGTTTAGGACTCATAATTTTAGGTTGTTCAGAGAAAAATAATAAACCGAATGTAAAATCATTACTCGTTGAACAATTGAAAAACACCCACACAAATCAGGAGTGGTTTGTGCCGACAAAAAAAGCAATCGAAGGAATTACTCTTGAACAATCGAATTGGAAAGACAGCACGGAAAATCACTCGATTGGAGAATTAGTTTCTCATTTAATTTTCTGGAATGAAATGAATCTGAAAGCTTTTAAAGGAGAAAAAGTTGCAGAATTTAAAGGCGACAATAAAGAAACCTTCAAAAAGAACAACGGACAAGATTGGGAAAATGCGACAAGAAAATTAGATAGTATTCAAACTGAATGGGAAAAACTGACTGAAAACGCAACTGACGAACAAATAAGTGAGTGGAATGTTGAAATTGCGAATATGACCGCCCATACAGCATATCATACAGGACAAATAATGTATATTAGAAAGCGAAATGGTTGGTGGAAATAATGAAAAAAAATCGGGATTGAAATTAACATCGGAGAAAGTACGTTGCACAACACCGGTAGTCGTGGCACAAGCCTCTAATTCTTAGAAAATCTCACTTATTTAAACCGCTTTTAAGCGGTTTTTTTGTCTTATACAATCTCTAAATCAGATAGATAAAGTCTCTTTAGAATGGACTTATACTCCTGATTTAAGGTCTTTGTAATCTTTAAATATAAGCCGAGCATCCCTGTCCAACTTTTCACCCGTTTTTAAAAGTATTTTACGATATACATCCAATCTACCAACTGAACTAAAAAACTGTTCTGAAATTTCTTTGGAACTCAGCTCCGCTCCCAACAGCTTTAATACTTCTTTTTACCGCGGAGCAAGCTCGATGTTTTTAAAGATCATCAAAAATAGTTAGATTAGTATTTTATAAAATAGATGAGGCTGTCTAAAAATTTTTGTCAACCTAAACGTGTTTCAGGTTCTCCTACTAAATTTATCATTAGCAGGATGAGATTCTGAATTAAATTCAGAATGACGATTTTTGATCCTTTTTATACAGCCTCCACGTACGTTGGCAACAAGCTAAAAAAAACCGGAAACAAAATGGGTAATTTGAATATAGAAATAAAAGCTAAGTCAAATAACAATTCAGAAATAAGAAAAATATTACAATCTAAAAGTGCGGATTTTAAAGGTATTGACCATCAAATTGACACATACTTTAAAACCAATGAAGGTAGATTAAAATTAAGGGAAGCAAATATTGAAAATAAACTCATTTTCTACAAAAGACAAGACAAAAAAGGTCCAAAAAAATCGGATTATATAATTTACTGTTCAGAACCGAATTCTTCTCTTAAACAGTTATTAACTATATCAAATGGAATTCTAACAATCGTAGATAAAAAAAGAGAAATATATTTCATAGATAATGTAAAATTTCAACTTGACACTGTAAAGGATTTAGGAACATTTATAGAAATTGAAGCAACTGATGTTAATAAAAATAAGAGTAAAGAAGATTTATTAAATCAATGCGAATTTTATATGGAGTTATTTAAACTATCGGAATCAGATTTAATATCAGTTTCATACAGCGATTTAATTTTGGAGAAAACAAAGCCAGTGTACAACAATGCATCCTATGAAAATCCCTAGTCAGTTCTTTAAAGTTCAGTTTATTGTGTATTTACAAAATTAATTGCCAAACCACCCAACACTTACCCCCTAATCATCAAACAAGCCCGATTCGATAGCATATTTTACCGCTCCGGTGGTGGTTTTTGCACCGGTTTTTAAAAGGATGTTTTTACGGTGGGTTTCTACCGTGTTGACTGAACTAAAAAGCTGTTCTGAAATTTATTTAGAAGTGAGCTCCGCTCCCAACAGCTTTAATACTTCTTTTTACCGTGGAGCAAGCTCGGTGTTTTTTAAGATCATCAAAAATAGTTAGATTAGTATTTTATAAAATAGATATAATAACTTTTGTAGTGTTATACGTACGTTGTGTGCAAGCTGAAAAAACGAACTGAAATTGAGCATTGAGTTAAGAAAACATATTGAGGAAATAACGCCAGTTTCGGATGATGAATTCGATTACATCCTCTCACATTTCAGAAAAAAGAAGCTTAAAAAGCACCAATTTTTAGTTCAAGAGAACAATGAAGTTCTTAATGACCATTATGTCATTAAAGGTTTGCTAAAAGCCTACTATACCAATGACGAGGGCAAAGAACATATTTTACAATTTGCAATGGAAAATTGGTGGGTTACCGACTATCAAGCGCATTTCAAAAAAGAAAAGGCAACAATAAATATAGATTGCCTTGAGGACTGCGAAATACTTTGTCTTTCATTGGAAAACCGAGAAAAGCTATGTTCTGAACTTCAAAAAATTGAACATTTCTTTAGAATTAAATCCAATTTTGGTTATGTGGCACTTCAGCGCAGAATCCTTTCACTACTCGACAAAGATGCCAAAGGACGATACGAACAGTTAATGGAACTTTATCCAACTTTATTGCAACGTGTACCCAAAACCATTTTGGCTTCCTATCTCGGTGTTTCAAGGGAAACTTTAAGCCGACTTTCTTAAGTGTGACCTACCTCACAAAAAATCCGTGATTTACATCCTGTGCCAATCTGCAAAGGTTCTTCAACTTTGTAACATCATTAAATACAAAGCATATGAGAGCATTTATCAAAACAATTTCAGCAGGTGTAATGGTTATTGTCGGTTGTACCATTTTTACCGCTTGTATTCAAACGACCGCACAAACAAATAATCAAAATAAAATGGAAAAAAAGATTCTATTCGTGGTAACAAGCCACGACCAAAAAGGTAGCACAGGCACAAAAACAGGATACTATTTAAGTGAAGTTTCGCATCCTTGGGAGGTACTTCATTCCGCAGGATACGAAATTGATTTTGTAAGCCCAAAAGGTGGAAAGGCACCTGTGGACGGTTTCAATATGGACGATGCAATCAATAAGAAATTTTGGGATAATACGGCTTATCGAAACAAAGTTGAAAATACACTTAAACCATCCGAAGTCAATCCAAAAGAATATGTTGCGATTCATTATGCAGGCGGACACGGTACAATGTGGGATTTTGCGGATAATGAGGCAATCGCTGAAATCGCACGTCAGATTTACGAAAACAATGGCGTTGTGAGTGCCGTTTGCCACGGACCCGCTGGACTTGTTAATATCAAATTGAGCAATGGAAAATATTTGGTGGACGGTAAAAAAGTAAATGCTTTTACCAATGAAGAAGAAGTAGCCGTAAAATTGGAAAATGTTGTTCCGTTTTTACTCGAAAATAAACTTATAGAAAGAGGAGCGATTTTTGAAAAATCTGGACTTTGGCAAAAACACGTAACAGTTGACCAACGATTGGTAACTGGACAAAATCCGCAATCTGCTGCAGGAGTTGGAGAGGCGACACTAAATGAAATTAAACAGTTAAATGTAGTTACGACTGAATAATAGCCAGCACACAACAACATATCCTATGAAAAGCCCTAGTCCAGTTCTTTAAAGTTCAGTTTATTGTGTATTTACAAAATTAATTACCAAACCACCCAACACTTACCCCCTAATCATCAAACAAGCCCGATTCGATAGCATATTTTACCGCTCCGGTGGTGGTTTTTGCGCCCGTTTTTAAAAGGATGTTTTTACGGTGTGTTTCTACCGTGTTGACTGAACTAAAAAGCTGTTCTGAAATTTGGTTAGAAGTCAGCCCCTCTCCCAACAGCTTTAATACTTCTTTTTCCCGCGGAGCAAGCTCGATGTTTTTTAAGATCAAAAAAAATAGTTAGATTAGTATTTTATAAAATAGATAGAACACAACTTTGGTTGTGTTATACGTACGTTACCCACAAGCTAAAAAACACAACGTAATTAATGAGAGTAAATAATCCTAAAATCAAAGTTGACGACTTATCAATCAATCCAACTTTAATATGTTCAATCGACCTTGAATTTGATTACTCTCTCGAAATTCCTATTTCCGTTACTGGTAAATTAATTGGAAGTAATAATCGAGTGCTTGCATTGATAAGTGAACACCAAATCAATTCCGATTATGATTATGGGTTGCGACTTTTATCAAAGGATGAAAAAGAACAATCCAGAAAAGAAAACAGACCGCATCGCAGATTTGTCCAATTAAGTGCTCAACTGACACAAATCGCTATAGAAAGCATCGAAAACCAAAGAGACAAAACTTCCGATAAGTCAATTAATTTTTCTCTTGATTTGGTAATTAAAAGTATGAGCTTGACAAAAGACATTTCAGACAACAGGTTTGAGGATTTTATCAAAATCAAAATCGCAAGAGAATATTCCAATGTAAGCATCGAACAAAGCGAATGGATAAATAAATTTTCAGAAAAATTGGGAATTGGAAAATTTATGCTTGTTGAGCTAAAGGTTCCCAATAGCGAAGTACCAGATTTTTGGAACAAATTATTTGAGCTGTTAAGGAAAAATGTGACAGATATGGAATTAAGTATCCGTTCTGGAGATTGGCAGAAAACGATGCTCTTTGCGAGAAAGTTTTTTGAGAACATTAAAATTGGAGATAAGAAAAAAGGACACAAAGAGTTTCGTGAGGAACTGAATAAAAAAATGACTGAATTGCAACACAGCGAAAAAGGAATTCAAAATCTTTACGATGGGATTTGGCAATTTTTTGAATTTACCTCAAAGTTCATTCACGACAAAGACACAGATGGTAACAATTATGAGGTTCTGCCTATTCCAAGTAAAGAGGATGCTTATTTTGTGTATGCCTTATCAGTTGGACTTTTAGGCTTATTAGGAAAAAATTTAGAATAAGAGACAAAAAAGCCAGTGTACAACAATGCATCCTATGAAAAGCCCTAGTCCAGTTCTTTAAAGTTCAGTTCATTGTGTATTACAAAATTAATTGCCAAACCACCCAACACCTAGCCCCTAATCATCAAACAAGCCCGATTCGATAGCATATTTTACCGCTCCGGTGGTGGTTTTTGCGCCGGTTTTTAACAGGATGTTTTTACGGTGGGTTTCTACCGTGTTGACTGAAATAAAGAGCTGTTCTGAAATTTCTTTAGAAGTGAGCTCCTCTCCCAACAGCTTTAATACTTCTTTTTCCCGCGGAGAAAGCTCGATGTTTTTATACTTCTTACGTTCAAAAACACTCTCCATATACCGCTGTTTGATGAGGTCTGAAAAGTATTGCTCTCCACCCAGCACCGTGCGCACCGCTTTTTGCAGTTCTTCTTTACTGGTAAACTTGGGTACAAATCCGTGTGCGCCTTTCTGAATCACTTTATGCACCGTACGGTGATTGTCGAGCATACTCAACATAATTATTTTGATCTCGCTATGGTTCTTTTTAATTGCTTTAAGCAGTTCTATCCCATCCATTTTGGGCATACTGATGTCACTGATAATCAAATCAATTTCAAACTGCTTCAGCAAACGCAAGACTTGTTTACCCTCTGTGGCCAAATGTATTTCATCAATTTCAGGCATATCCTGTAAAATGGTATTAATGCCTTCTAAAAACATAAGGTGATCGTCTGCGATAATGATGTTTATCTTTTTCAATAGTTTTAATTTAGAGGTATATCAAGGGTTATAGACGTTCCGCTTCCCGAGCCGCTGTCTATATCTAAACTTCCGTTTACTTTTTGTAAGCGCTCGCGGATGTTGCGGAGTCCAATTCCTTGTTTTTTGGTTTTCTGAAAGCCTTTTCCGTTATCGTTAATCACAATATTAAGATGGTCTTGGTGTTTGGTGAGCTGTACTTCTGCCCGGGTAGCTTCGGCGTGTTTCAGGATATTGTTGATCAATTCTTGTACAATACGATACGCATCGGCCAGTAGCGCATCGGGCAATTCATCAATTTCTTCTTCCGGAAAGAAAAAAGTTTGGATGGTCAATTCGGTTTTTTGAGTGATCTGTTCAATAAAATCATTGAGAAAACTACTAAAGCCTATTTTTGAAAACGGCAACGGATGCAGTTGATGTGACAGTCCGCGTACATCCATACAGGCATTACTAATCGCTTCTAATAAACGTTTTGCCTTGGGTTGTTCTGCAGCTCCTTCTAAATAATGCTCCAAAGCGATTTTTATACCGGCCAGATCGCTACCTATACCGTCGTGAATCTCACGCGCGAGCCGGGAACGCTCTTCCTCCTGCCCTTCCTGATACCGCTCTATTACAGAAAGCTTATGATCTTTGATCATTTGGTTGATACGCTGTCTCGCATTTTCTTCCTGCTGTGAGCTCAACTCTTTTTGAACACGCAGCCGCTGGATGTAAAAGAGGCGCAGCAGGATCAAGGTAATCAAGACCAAAACAAAACCGGCAATAAATGCATTACGTACAATACGCTGGCGTTTTAACTTCAGTGCGGTCTTTTGCAATTCGGCCTCGCTAAGCTTTTGCTCATTTTCCAGAAGTTTAATGCGGGTTTCTTTTAACTGCGTTTCGTAGCGTTCCTGCAGTTTGGCCACGTACTTTTCTTTATCCAGCGAGTTTTGTGTTGTGGTAAGTTTTACCCCTTTGTCGTAATTCTCAAGGGCTTGTTTATAAGCTCCCTGATCCTGATAGAGCTGGGACAGGTTTTTATAGATTTCTGCATTGTACTGAAGCAATGATTGTGCTTCCCCGATTTTTAATGCCTGCTCAAAATAATCAATGGCTTCCTGCGTGTTGCCCAGTTTGCTTTCAGAAAGTCCCAAGTCATTCAATACAATAGCGATATCTGACTGAAACTGAAGTTCTTTTAAAAGCCGCAGCGTTTTTTTTAAGGAAACCACCGCTTCGGCATAGCGTTTTTCTTCCACAAGCATCTGCGAAAGGTTCATATGAACATAGGCTATAACCGCTTTATTTCCCTCACGCTCCCGGTAATTTAATACCGTCTGGTAATGCTTTCGGGCTTCGTCAAATTTGCCTTTTTCTTTTAAAATATTAGCAAAATTGAACAAGGTGGTTAGCACCCCATCATCGTCTTTTAATTCCCGATACAAATGAGCTGCCCGGTCTAAACTTTCTGAAGCTTTTATATAATCGTTTTGCAATACGTAAAGGGTAGCTATATTTTGGTATGCGTTGGCTTCCTGTTGCTCATCGTTTTGAGCTTCAGCATAGCTTAAGCATTTGACAAAGCCATCCATGGCCTTAGGGTAGTCACCCAGGTTTTTATACCCCAAAGCCAACAGGTTGTAACACGCTGCGAGTCCATTTTCTACCTTATTCTTCGTTAAGAGCTTAATAGTTTGCTGCGCGTGAAATACCGTGCTCTTGTAATCTCCCGTGATGTTTCCCAGGTTCCCCAATGCGTAATGTGCCCGTGCCTCTTGAAGGCTTAACTGCTTGGTCTGAGCAAGCTTAAGCCATTGGGTAGCGGCTTTTTGGGCCCGCTCGGGTTGGGTATTTAAATATTCCCGATAAAGAGTAGCCAGGGAATCTATTTTAGGAGTAGGGACTTCTTGCCCTAAAATTCCCTGAGTGAGTACCAGACAACCAAGCACAAGGACAAACCGGTATGTTAGAATTTTTAGCATTACAACAGGTTGGGCATCAGGAGAAATATGTGGCTATTAAACGGGATTTTAAATGCGCTAAATCCTGAGCCTCTACTGCTTCTAAAGGCTGTTCAAAACGAGAGGCAGCTTCCAGAAGGTTGTGCCTTAAAAAGAGTTGATCTTTAAAAAAGTCTTTCACCATTTGATGCTGCTCTTTTAAATGGTTTTCCTCTGGATTTTCTGTGCTTAAGAGCATCGCACTATATCTTATAAAATCGGTCATATTTTCTGCTCCTTGGGCACTTTTTTTAAGAGCTTGCGCAAGGTAATTAATATCTCGAGGATAATCGAAAAAAGCGCGGTAAGGATAAGAAGCTATTAAATTTAAACAGGCTGCTGTCGCTTGTTCATGATGCTTGGCGGCACTCAGTAACGCGGGATAGGGATGATCTACTTCCCAGATTCGGGCTTCGGGAACCTGAGCTTTTATTTCCTCATAAATGTCCAGGCTCAGTTGGTGATCATCTAAAGCTTCTCGTGAAGCGCTAAACGCCAACTTATAATAGACGCCTGCATCGGGTGAATTTTGGGCTGCAACTACCAGAGACTTTGCTGCTGCGGCCTCGTTTCCTATGATCCAATACACCAAGCCATTGTTTCGGTAATCAATATACGTCTCGGGATCGGGAACCAAATCACCTTCTGAGGCGGGACGAAGCCCCTCGGGATTTTCTTTAAAATCATAAAAACACAACCACTGAAATACGGGATAAAGTTCTGGATCTAATCGACCTTGCTCGTGGCAATAACAGGCATACTGGTAGCATTTTTCATAATCGCCCATTTCAAAAAGCACTTCCATACTCAGGTTCATGGAATTGCAGTAATCGCTGCTTCCCAATTCGTAAAATTGCACTTCGCGTTCGATGTCCTGAAAGAAAAGCTCGTAGTTCTTATTTTTACGATGAATCACCGCGCGCCAGTAGTACATCCAGGCGTGAAATGCTGACTGCTGATAATCTTCAATCCCTTCATTAAAAACGCTTAAGGCTTCTGCTACCAGCCCCAGTTTGAGCAATGCTATTCCTCTAAAACACGTGCTTTTAGCATTGGGAAAATGCCGCTGATGAAACTGATTCACCACCTGTAAAATAGCCTTAGGATCATTTACCCGATCATTCAAATCCATCATAGTTTGTAAATAATCGGTGGCCGAAAGGCCTTGTCTAAAGGCCTCATTAAAGGCTTCTGCCGCTTGTGGATATTCGGCTTGAAAGAAGAAGAATTTTCCCTTCAATTCTAACAGTAACGGATTTTTAGGATGCAGTTCTAAGCCTTGTTGCAGGCAATATGCCATTTTCTTCAAGTCTTTAGAATAGAAATAACAGGACTTCCCTATGAGTAAATAGTGATGCTGTGCCCGTTGCCAACCTGCATGGGTAAGGGCTTGCATATAGTCGCTATAGTCTGAAAAGTCGTTAAAATCTTCGGCCGGAAACTCGGGAGCTTCGGGAAATGACAACACTTCTGCAACCATATCATACATCATAAAGGCTTTGGCATAATCGGCCAGTAGGTTGCGGGTTTTAGTTGCCAATTCTACAAACTTCCACTCCGCTCGCCATTGGTCCCGAACCGCTACCGATCTGTTTTGCCAAATCGCCAATTGAATTTGAACGTGGTAGCCTTCTGCTTTTGATAATCGCGGGTCCAGTTCCAAGCCTTTTAATACAGTTGTATTGTGTGTAGCTGAAGCCAAATCAAGTAGCGCTGTTGCGTCAACCTCTTGTTCAGTATGGCATAATTCATCTAAATATTCCTGTTCGATTTCCCATAACAAGAAACGCACTTCGGTAGCGCCCGGATAACATTCTAAAACGTATTTAAGCACTTCTACAGCTTCTTCAAAACGCTGTTCGTGCTTCAATTTTAAAGCATAATGAAGGTGTAAAGTTTCGTTATACGAATACGCCATCAGTGCTTTTTCATACAATTCTTGCGGACATTTATGGTAAAAACTGCAGATCAATTCATAATCTGAAGCTTCTACCACGCCTTCATTTTCCAAGGCTTCCAGGTAGGTTTGCATCGTGGCTACATCTACCGCTTCAAAAAGCGTTAGAAAGCGCATATACAACCGATAAAACCGAATACAAATGGCTTGATCCTGTGCTCCTAACGCATCAAAATTCTCTTGAATCACCACAATATGCGATTCTAATTGATGATGGAGTCGCTGGGTATAGGCTTCTTCGGCCGCTGTAATATGTTTAAGTACTTCTTCTCGTGTCAATTCCATAATTACCATTCTTTAAACCAGTGGGGATAGTTGATGTGCATACGCTGGTAACATTCCCAAAGGGTTAATATTCCGGGATAGGAGCTTAAATCCTGCTCGCCGCGTCCGTTTATAAATTCATCTCCAATACACACATTGCGGTGAAAGGCTCCCCAGCTATCAAATGTGTTTTTAAGAAGGGCTTCTACATCACTTAAGCGTAAGCTAATCTCCTCGAATTCCATATAATTCAAAATCCCTCCCAAGCGCATTAAGAACACATATTTCGCAAGTTCATAGCCTTTTAGTTTTTGATCTTTTAGGCTGAATCTATATTTCCAAGCAAGCGTGTATTGATGCTCTTGGGTTACATTGTTCAGTGCGTTGTATTTGGTTTCAAAACTGCTGGTGGTATCCAGACGCAAGCTCGCTGCTAACTTTTCAAAAGGAGCAGAAACTCTCATCCCCGTTTCATATTCAAACAGCGCACTGCGCAGGTGCAAGCCTGAATGGATGCCGTAATACTTGAGCAGGCGTTTTGCAGATTTAATGTGCCACTCGTTCATCGGGTTGAAGCCAAACCAACTTTCTAGATCTACTTCATTGGAATGTTTTTTTAAAAGCAAAGCCGAAAAGTTCAATTGCTTCTGGATTTGGGGTGTGATTTCTTCTGTATTCATCGGTTATGCGTTTAAATCGGTCACTACGTGTTGTAAAGCCTGGGTGAGTTTTTCGGGATATGCACCAGAGGCCGCCATCATTTCCAGCCCTTGTGTATAGCTTAATGCCATAGAAGAACCTTTGACCAGCGTCACAAAAAGGCTTCTACCCAGATTTCCATAAGCTTCATAAGCACTCCCGGGAGCGGCTTCCAGGTCGATAATCAATAGGTACAATACCTGATACATGTTCATTTTAAGTGCGGTATCTTCTTCTAACAAGGCTTTTAGTTCAGCCTTATTTTTCGCTAGAAATGTCTGGTAAACACTGCTCGCTATTCCGGAGTTTTGGTAGTTGGAAAGCCCTACAATCACCTGCTCTAAAACTTCTTTACTCAGTGGCGTTTCAGAATCGAATGCGATAGCTGCTGGTTCTTTTGCTGTTTCTTCTTCTTCGACGTCATCATCAATTCGTTCTTCTTCTAGTGCTGCGTCTTCCTCCTCACTTAGTGTTTTGGTGGTTTTTTCTTCTTGAAAATAATAGGCGTAGAACGGAAGAATCTCATTTTCTAATTGCATTTGATGGAAGGCATTAATCTCTGGACCGTTGATGTAGTCGTATAAAATTTTCACCACATTTTTAGACAACTTCTCGGGTTTTAAGTCGTGTAGCACATGACTAATATGCGTCGCTATGGCTGAACCTATGCTGCCCAATTCAGAATAAGAATCAGAACCTTTACTGCACATTTTTAAAAATTTATACAGTCTATACAGTATCTCATCAGGAAAACTCCCCTTCTCTTCTGCATTAAAATAAGCTGCTAAACGCGCTCCCTGAGATTTCAATACCGCATCTACCCATAAAAACTCTTTCCCCAGGCTGTAGTAATACTCATTTAAAAACAAATACCAATTTTGGATGATTTGTGGCGTCAAGTCGGTTTCATCATTTACGTAGTGAAATTTTGCAAAATCCTCGCATTGGGCTACAACGCTGCTGTGAAGATTCTTTAATGATGCAATCTCATTCACTTGGGCAAAGGTTTGGGTATGCTTATAAACTGTCGTTAAAATTTCAACACAAAGCTGTACTCCGGTTTCTCGTAAATAGGGTTTTGTTTCTCTTGCAGAATAGGCTATGCTTATTAGATAATCGTATAAAACAGCGTTACGTTCTTCACTGATCTGTTCTTTTAAATTGCTGCGGAAATCGTAAAGACAAAGCAGTAAAAACTGATTTAATGGATCTGCCAAGCCTGAAGCTTGATAGGCAGGCAACCCATCTTTAAGGGAAGTAAGCTCACCCAACACATGAGTAAGCACATACATCCCGGTGACTTGAAACGCATTCCCGTCTTTGCTCATTACGGGCATTTTTTTGGTTTGCCAGTCAGTAAGCAAATGCGAAAACACCTCGTTGAAATAGGCTTTTTGTCGCAAATTCTTTTGAGCAGCATTACACATCTCAAACCAGAGTGAAATTGACTTTACCGGCAATTCACGGGCACTATTTACTGCGAAAACGGCTTTCCCGTAATTATCAAAAGCCTCCCGGTTAAAATTGGTTCCCTTATTGGCCAATAACCAATCTTGCAGTTTGTAAAAGCCCGCTTCTGTTTGTGCTAAAGGAATGTTTTTATCTTTTAAACTGAACAGCAACACGTCACTTTCGTCCCATTCTTTCTCGGCAAACGCAGTAATCAACGGGTATTTCCCCGCTGCGGTGTGAAGATTCAGATACTCAAAACTTTCATCTTCTGTAAAAAGTACGCGCTCTACCAAGCGTTGATGGGCGTGTATGGCCCAATCCTCATTTGCTGCATAAAACGACGCCAACTCTTCGCTTAACCAAGGTTTTAAAACTTCGTAAGCTCCCGGTTTACCTGGTATACTTACCGGTAAAACCTGATGTATACTTTCCAGGAGCAACTCCCAACTGCCTGTATAAAAATGTTCAACAAAAATGGCGTTAATTCTAAATGGGAATTCCTGTAAAACCTCGTTCTCGTCTTTGGCAAAATAGGTTTCGGTCAATAATTTGAAGCTTAAACACTGTTGCACTAAAAAATGCGACGTCTGGTAATCGCGAAGATCAAAAGCGCGATGGAGTAAAAAACGCGCTACCGGTAAGGAAGCTTCAGATTGACTATGAATCAATACCGACAAGACTTCAAAAACCTGTGCTTGCCTTTCTTCAGAAATTTTTTCTGACTGTAAAAATGCCAATCCAAAATAAAGAAATTCAAGAAGTTTTTCGGTATGCTGTTCATCTGGGAAAAATCCGTTTTTCAGTAAAGGAAGCCAAGAAGCTACCCAATCAAACCCCTGAGCTTCATCGGCATAAATTTCAGGATGCTGATAAATCTGTTGGGATAAAGCTGCTGAAAAGTCAGGAGTTATAGCTTGATTTCCCAGATTTTCTTTTAGTTCTAAATAAGAAGGGGAATCTTCGGCATTCATCAATTGCAGCACCTGCAGCAAAGCTTGCTGCTCGGCAGTTTCTAAATCTGAAAGATCCAGCTTGGGTAAAATTCGATCGTTAAAGAGTGCTGAAGCACTCGCGTTATTCAAATTATCATCCACGATTTTAAGTTTGTTTTATTTAGAGTTCACACCGGCTAAGTTGCGAAAGTCGATACCTGTTTTTTATTGAATTCGATCGGTTAAGCAGGCTTAGTACTCGTCTTCAAACTCTTCAAATTCCTCAGAATCCAATAGTTCTTCTAAAAAAGCATTTAAACTTTCGGCTTCCTGATATCCAATTTCCTGATCGGCACCAAAGCGTATGACCTGTCCAGGAATTCCCTTTTCTGTAGGTGCAAAATCTAAAGCGATAAAATTACCGTTGTACAAATCGAAAAACGGAATCCAATAAGGTGTGGTGTACATCAACAACGTCTTCCCTTCATTGGTGCTGTAGGTATCTAACAATTCTTCTTGCGTCCATTCGGTATATACGCTTTGCCAGTCTCTCCACTCTTTTAGCATAGATGCTGCGCTTAAAAAACGGGTGTTTTCAATGCCGTTGTGAAGGCTTAAAAAATCTTTAAGCAGCTGTGGAACTGCAAAACCCGCTTCTGCTTCAAATTCGGCATAAAGCTTTTGATTATCGGCTGGGGGAATCACCTTCCACGCGTTTTTGGCAACCAGTTTTTCAAAATTTGCTTTTATTGCTTCAAAATCATAATCGGCCGCTAACTGAATAAAAGGCTGTATAAAATCGGCTTTTTCTTGGGCTAATTGTTCTGCAATAAATGCATTCGGAATCGCATCGGCGATAAATTCTCCCGTTGCTTCAAAAATCTGCCCGTGCTTTTGGATAGTAATTGGGCTGTAACTATAGCTATTGCTTGAAAAGTTGAATAATTTTGGCTTGGCCAGATCTTCCTCATCATCGTTGATACAAGCATACCACTGCTTAAAAATTGCGGTCTGCTGAATGGTTGCGGTGTGTATTTCTTTACCTTCTAAATAAGCAACACCGTAAAAATGAGCATTGGTGTTCAGATCGGGCGTAATTAGCAACAGTTTTAAAACTTTTTTGCCAGAGAGCTTTTCAAAGGCCGTTAATAGGGCATCTCTAAAGGTAAAACTGTTCTTATAACTTTCAGGATCTGTAAGCTCAGGAAGCGTGGTTATGCTAATGGGTTCAAAATAAAAATCCTCCCATTTCTTGTGATGTATGTCCTCGTTATAGGCAATTGTACTGTTCATAATAGCTTCATTTTTTAAGAAAACGAAGGTATTGGAGAATGGCTTGCCATGTATCCCTGAAAAGGGTGATTTTGAAAATTAGGAAGTACCAAAAGCGTTTGAAGAAATACTACTTGAGTATTTTTATATGTTCCAGACGAGGTCCAAAACTGCCGTAGACTTTGGTAAACGAAATGGAAAGTTGCTCCAGTAAATGTTCTACGGAAAAATCTGGCAACTGATCTAAACAGGTGACGACTAAATTTTTGGTGAGGGATAGGTCTTGCTGATGAATGGCATCACAACTCAATGCATAATTGAGCAAGTCTGGATCTAAAGCGCGCGTTCTAAACTCCCCCTGAAACTCATTGGTTACATTGGCTTCATGAGCGTTATTTATTAAGGTTACGGGAGTTGTACTGCTCATCGGGCCGTTGCCGTGCCGGGTTTGGTAACAACGGGTCACGTAATACATAGTGATCTGGGCATCGCTCAGTTCAGTTAAAATAAGCTCAATAGCGTTTTTAGAAGTGGTTGCACTCCAGGTGGTATGCGGATGAAAACCGTGTTGGGTATCTAGCAAAATACCCTGACTGCCTTCAAAAATAAAATGTTGATAGGTGTCTGCTAGCTGCGCTAATTGTGCGATCTCGTAAAAAGACTTGATGTTAAGGCAGCTTTCTATAAAATACGCTTCGTCATAGTGCTGCAATTCGTCTGCATAATACTCTTGAACGGCTTGAGGTTG
Source organism: Mesonia oceanica (assembly GCF_902499555.1). GTDB lineage: Bacteria > Bacteroidota > Bacteroidia > Flavobacteriales > Flavobacteriaceae > Mesonia > Mesonia oceanica. The sequence continues at coordinate 189,879 of NZ_CABVMM010000002.1, read as the reverse complement.
CTGCGCTATTTTGCTTTGGTAAAAGTTCTGAATACTCTGTAAGCGCTGCTGAATTACCCACGGAAATTGTAAATCGTTCGCATAGAAATAAACCTCATCCCGATCCCGGGCTATAGTTGCCCCAAAACCTAAACCGCAAGAGCCATGACCTTGCTGTTTTTCTACAACGCGATTATAGGCAATATCATAGATGGTGGTGATCTTAGCCAATGGATGCACATACAACTTGGGCTGGTAGGCTTTTAGGTAATTCCCTTCTTGCAAAATGGCCGGTGGAAAAAGCGTCGTATGCGCGCTATAATAAGTAGGAACTCCCTGCAGGGTTCCTGACCCAAAATTACTAAAGGTATGTTCAAGCTCTCTGGTAGTTACGGTATGCCCCACCTGATGCCCTCCTGAAAAGCGAACCACCAAACTTTCTTCAGGTTGTTGTGATGCCAGAAAATGGGTGGTCGCCCCTTTTCCGGCATCGCCAAAACCTAAATCTATAACTATGCTGCACTTTGGCATTTATAGCATATTTTCTACATCAATATCTGAATGCGACGAACTGGTGTTTCCTGAAGATGTTGCAGCAGGCAAATGATTTTGAATCACCACTTCAGCAATACGCTTGGCTACGCGTTTATAATCAGATAACTCGATAAAGTTTTCCCCCAGCAATTCGTTCCAGTTTCCTTTTCGTATATCCTTTTTAGACCATTCATTATGCTCTAAATGAATGTGATACACGTTGTATTTTTCTTGTGCTTCTTTTATAATCGCTTCTGTACTCATGCTTGCAGCTTCGTTGGTACAGGTGTATTTACGAATAATTTCTGCCGGAAGGTCTTTAAATACAGGCTCGTCCCCTATCGTAAATAAAAAACCTTTTTGCTTTCTTTTTTCCCAACAGTCTATTGCGGTATGTCGGGCTGCAAAGAGATGTGCCAGGTTATAGCCTTCCTGATTGTTACCGCCACCGCCGCCTTCTAGATATACACGGGTTAACCAGCGGTCTAACAATTCTGCCGAAGACTCAAATTGACCTACTTGCAACGGGGCACTATCGTAAACAAAATCGCCCAGTCCCATAAACAATACTTGGGGATGCGCTATCCCGGCTTCCATAAGTGAACCGATAAGGTCTGGCAAGGCTTCTTTTACAATAAGCTCAGGCACAAAGCCCATACTGCCGGTCACATCTAAACCTACGATAATAGAAAGGGACTCCGGATGCTCTTCAGAATCTCTAGATTCGCGTACAAGTGCTTGGGCAGGATCCATTTCCGGATCGATGCTTCTTGCGGTAAATATCTCTTCGCGAGACTTGTTTTGATATCCTTTAGATCTTCTTAACTGTTCGTAAGCTTCGTTACTAAATCTTCCTCCTCCCATAATTATAGTTCTTCTATTTTACCACCAAATAAATACGCGTAGCGCTTCTTGGCCAGTTCTAATTTGATTTCTAAGTTTCTTATTTTAACCGCCATTTCTAGGTCTTTAGCAACATAATTCTTAGCATCAAAATCTGAAGCTAATACCAGACTATTGGCATCTGTAGGGCTCATATCAAGCATATTCTCTTGTTCGCGCTTTAAGCGCTTTAAAAACAGGGCCAAATCTTCGGTTTCCCGTTTGTACATCAACTGTGCATCTTCTGCAATAGCATGAGCGCGGTCGTCTCGTATTTTATCGTGGTTGCGCTTTAAAGAGTCTAAAAAAGCGGCGTGTTGTTTATGATCTTCCATAGTTGTGATTTCTTACAAAGTTAACTATTCAATTTGCGAATTATTATCCCTGAATCCGGGGAATTTTCAGTTAAGGGTTTAATCACTGTATTTGTAATTTATACGTATAGGCATCAATAAGTATATGTTGTATTTAACGGTTGTATCACACGCACTTTGTTTTATTTGACGTTGTGTTTTAGTCACAAAAGAAGTAGTAGCACCTCCTTTCATTTGCGGTTCCTGTTCTTACTTTAAACTCAAAACTTGACATTGTAAAAGTTTCGTCAAAAAAGCTGGTTTGATTTGAGCTCATCCTTTTAGCCACTCGGCTACGCTCAGTACTAGATTAGGCTTTACAAATGTTCTATGTCGTGCAAGGGGAAATAGCTCGCTCAAAGTCAGGAGATTTTGCGCAGTGGGGAGGACTGGGCACGGACCTCAAGTCTGCGCTATCGGGTTAGGGCCTTAAGATTTTAACATGCCCGTTGGTTATAAGTAGGCACGCGATACAATTGCGCACAAGCGGGGACAATCAAATGATAAACTATGTATTACAATTGTTTTGTAGCTTTGACGAAGCTCACAAAAAATACTTCAGGTTGCCAAGTATTTCCATAAGCTTAATGTTTAAGTAACAGAAGTAATATGGACTTCGGCTTACATTTATTCCTGGAATAATCAATCCAACTACTTACACAATGGAATCAAGAAGGTCTTTTATAAAAAAAGCATCTCTTTTAGCAGGGGCTACAGCAATTACAGGGACAGTGCCACAATCCATTGCCAGAGCAATGGCAATCAGTCCTGATCCAGGAACCACTTATTTGAATGCAGAGCATATTGTTTTTTTGATGCAGGAGAATAGATCCTTTGATCATTGCTACGGGAGTTTAAAGGGGGTCCGGGGTTTTAATGACCCTAGGGCCATTGATCTACCAACAGGACTACCTGTTTGGTATCAACGTAACTCCTTGGGCGAAACTGCCCTGCCGTTCCATTTAGACATAAAAAACACAAAATCCACTTGGATGGGATCTCTTCCCCACGGTTGGAAGGATATGGTTGCAGCACGTAACGGGGGAAAAATGGACAAATGGCTCGAGGCCAAGAAATCTGGCAACCTAGATTATGCTGCCCTACCTCTTACCATGGGGTTTTACGACAGGGCAGATCTTCCATTTTACTACGCCCTTGCAGATGCCTTCACTGTATGCGACCAAAATTTTTGTTCCACGTTGACAGGAACCAGTCCAAACCGAAATTATTTTTGGGCAGGAACGGTTCGTGAAGATGCACACAACCCTGCATCCAAGGCACATATCGATAATGGTATGATCGATTTTAAAAATGTAAGTTGGAAAACATATCCGGAACGCTTGGAAAAAGCTGGAATCTCTTGGGGCGTGTATCAAAATGAGTTGAGCATTCCCACGGGTTTCACAGAGGAAGAAGGCTATTGGCTGGCCAATTTCACCGATAACGACCTGGAATTCATAAAGCAATATAATGTCCGTTTTCACCCAGAACATCGCAAGTTTATGCAACAGGAGCTAAAAAAACTGATGGAGTTGCATGCATCTGGAAAGCTGGAAGGTAAAGAGTTGGAGGAGATCCTTGGGGAAATCGACAAGTTGAAAAATGACCTTGACACGTACAGCGAAGCCAACTTTGAAAAGTTGAGCGAGCATGAAAAAGCGATTCACCATAAAGCATTTATCACCAATAATAGAACCAATGATTACCGAGAATTGGAAACCTTGGAATTTGAGGGCAAAACAGTGAATGTCCCTAAGGGTGATGTGCTTCATCAGTTCAGGGAAGATGTCAACAAGGGTACTTTACCCACCGTGTCTTGGTTGGTGGCTCCCTGCGCGTTTTCCGATCACCCTGGATCACCTTGGTTCGGAGCTTGGTACGTATCAGAAGCCTTGGATATCTTGACCAAGAACCCCGAACAATGGAAAAAAACCATTTTCATTGTCACCTATGATGAAAATGACGGGTATTTTGATCATATTCCACCTTTTGTGGCCCCAAAACAGGGGGACGATGCAACCGGGGCCACCACAAATATTCCAACAGAAGAAGAGTTTGTGGAAGGAAAGGACAATCTTGGGCTTGGTTTTAGGGTTCCTATGGTCGTAGCTTCCCCATGGTCAAAAGGCGGGTTCGTGAACAGCGAAGTGTTCGATCATACATCATCTTTACAGTTCTTGGAACATTTTATAGAAAAGAAAACTGGCAAAAAAGTCATTGAGGAAAATATTGGGACCTGGAGAAGAGCGGTATGTGGAAATCTTACCTCAATATTCAGAGCAGCCGATGATATACCTCCAAAAGATGGTCTTAGAGTTGATAGAAATGAATATATCGAACAAATCTATATGGCAAAAGAAAAGCAACTCCCCAGCGATTATATAATGTTGAGCGATTCTGATGTTCGAAATCTTCAAAAATCCAACAAACTACTGGAAAGAGTGCCAGAACAGGAAAAAGGCACCAAACCTGCCTGTGCCATACCCTATAATTTGTCATTGAACTGTAAAACCCAAAAGGATACCAAGGCAGTGGAATTGATGATAAGGTGTCATGCGGGACTGTCCAGAACCAAAAAGATAGCGGCTCCATTTCAGGTCTATGACCTTAAAGCTTTGGTGAACAATGCAAAAAGATCTTGTTATGATTTCACGGTCACCGAAGGAGAGAAACTTTCGTATCCCGTAAAGCAGGCTTCCAATGACTATCATTTAAAGGCATATGCCCCCAATGGTTTTTATAGGGAGTTCAAAGGAAGCATGGGTGAGCTTTCAGACCTCGAGATAGCTGTCCATCAAATTGGTTCCACTACTGAACTGCAATGGACAATCCAGAACCCGACCAATGAAAAATTGCAGATAACCATTGTGGATAATGCCTATAAAAGGGAGGCATTCCAGTTCAATCTTAAGAAAAATACCAAAACATTTTCCCTGAACGTAGCAAGCAGTGCCGGATGGTATGATCACAGTATTACCATAGAAGGATATCCTTCATTTGAGCAACGATTTGCCGGTCATGTTGAAAATGGCAAAGTAAGCACTACAGATCCATTGATGGGAGGTGTGATCTGATCGTATTACATTGAAATTTAAAACATGACCTTGATAATCAGAGTGCAAAACCTCCAGGGATCCCGGAGGTTTTGAATTTCAGGACCGATTGCTTCGCACAACGTGTAAAATTCCGACCAACTTCCCTCTCTTTTGGAAACGCCGGAATTAGTATACCACCTTCTCCGGATAAAATTGAGCAGCCTCCAACACCACACAAAAGTCAGAACTTCAAATCACAAACACCAATTATTGAATAGTTCAAATTCTCCGGTTTTGGTGGTCTCAACCATCCGGCTCATCCATTTATGTGAGAATATTATACCTCTCCACAATTCAGAAAAGAAAATCCAGAGCTACAGGTGGCTGTTTGTATTATTCTACCTATGATTTGATTTTAGCCTCAATATGTTTGAATATATTTAATCGAATTAAAACACACCTTAAAAACAAAGTTTGACAATTTCAATGATAAAGAGATAGAACTAACGATTAAACCATGTGAAATCAAAATAAATGGATTCAAAATTTGACAAATAGATTGAGAATGAGTTTAATTAAGTTAAAAAAAGAGGTGTTTGCAAATTGTTTGCAAAAAAAAAACTGGTATATCTAGAGTCGAATTGTTTCTTTTACTCCAATTATACAGATTATAATATCAAACTTTAAAAAAATACATCAATTTAGTCTTCTAATACACTTTTTATATATCTGTTTTTTATTCCTCTTGCAATATAAATTTTAGCACGTACTCCAAACATAATTCTATTTTGGTTTTCCTTGAATTCGAATTCTCCTAAAATTCAATATCCCTGAAAACGGTTAGCTTATTCCCTTAAAAGGTGTGCAACTTTGTAACCGAACTTTTAAATACTCTATGAGATTATGTCATTAGCTTTTAGCGAAACCTTTCAGCAAGAATTACCCGGTAGCTACCTTCAATTTCTCGATGAAAATCCGGAAGGCACTCAAATTGAAACTAGCGAACACGATGATGCCCGTACCTGGACGATGATGGGACAAGCAGCCTTGTTAAAACGCTGGACGATGAAGGGAGTTGGTGAAGCTGCGAATTATGAATGTTTAAAGCTTTACACGCACGTAGCGGGCGAAAATATAGCAGAGCTTTATGCGCAATCGGCACATTGTGGTCCGGTAAAACTAGATCGGGTGGCCAGAGGTTTTGTAATTGGTCATGAAAACGGAGACTACCTCTATCTGGATCCGGAAGCTGATTTTTCGGTATGGGCGTATGAGCACGATGGCGGCGAAGTGACTAAAATCTCAGCCTCGTTTGAACAATTCTTAAACCATCAAATTGGGTTATAAACTTTTAAAACTTTATTATGATCGATATACAGCTGACTGCAACTGGTTTTAGCATCAATAACAAGCCCGTATCATTCCCAATCTCTTTAGCTGCGTTGGAAAATATATTCGCAGAGAAACCGCGTCATTTTAAAGGCAAAAAAGGCGGTGTATACACCTGGGACAAACTGGGTATCTTAGGTTATTCTAAAGAAGCACATCTAATCTATGCCCTTAGCATTACCTTTGAAGCTGAGAATTATCAATTTAGTCCTTCCCAAACCTTCGCTGGAAGCTTTAGTTTTGAAGATGAAGCTATTGCCAGCTACTATCATCAACACCCCGAAAAACGGGTCAAACTCTTTGACGGAGATACTTCGGGCGCCTTGGTTTTAAATACGATAAGTGCCTGGTTTGATGCAGATGCTGATGCTGATGCTATTAAAGCCATTGAAGTGAGTCAGTACGAAGCTTACGATCGTTCGGCAGGCATACCCAAAGATAAATATGTAATTCCCATTCCTGATGAAGCGCTCATCACATTTACAGATTTTGGATTTAAACTTTCGGTAATTGAAGAATTGATGTATACGCAAGGGCTCTTGACTCCCAAGTTTGATGTACACGAATTTGCAAAATGGTATCCCCAAAGAGCTATTGATATAGATGAAGAAGGCTATGAACCCATTGCAGAAGTAACGCAATACTTTAAAGATTTCCCGGTTCCTCAACGTTTAGCCCCTAAACTTACTGAGCTCTACCAAGATGGCGGTAACGATATCTATATGAATTTAATACCGTTCTCGGGTGGCGATGTAGCGTATTGGGATATCGAAAGCGTAGCAGATGCCCATCACTTTCCCAACTTGAAAAAAGTAACCTTGTGTTACGCCAAAGATCATATTGTAGATGATTTTGAAAAATTAGGTATTGAAGCGGAATGGCTTTGAGTTATTGAACCTGTTGAATAAGATAAAACAGCTAAAAATAAACCTTATAGCCTGTGACCTAGTTTTCTTTATATTTTTAAATCAATTAAAAATCGGTTAGTTTAGTAGTGATTTTAAGATGGATATAAAGGTACATTTTGTATGTTTATGTAATTATCGGCTGCAATGTGAAATGAGAAAACTTCAATTAAAAAATATCGGACTTTTAGGAATTATTTTTTTTTTTGAGTTGTGACCCACCTCATTCTATTGAATTTATAAATAATGCAGATTCAGAACTAAAAGTGAAATTCAAAATAGATACTACTATCACAAATTATGATTTGAATTACATTGAAAACAAAAATGCTGATTCGATAGTTTTTAATATAAAAGAGAAAGACACAGCGGAATTACACTTTGGTATTGGAACTTGGTCTGATGCTGAAATAAGAAAACAAGTAAATTCTTTAAAGGAAATTGATATTGAAAACGCGGACTTTAAAAAAGTGCTAAAGTCTAAACGAAAAATGGAAGAGTTTTTAACAAAACATAAAGAAGGAGGTATTGGTTGGAAGACTAAAATAATTATCGAAATTGAATAAAACCCTACAGCCAATGCGGTGTAAAAATAATTGCTTAATTATCAACTTATAATTTTAAAAATAGTTCAATTGTTAAGAATTTAGCTCAAAATGAAGAAAAAGCTTATTTAAACCATTCTCACAAAGTGGTAACTTATTTAAAACTTTTGATTGACTCAATTGTTGACAAAAAGCAAATTGACAGAAGTGATTTTTCAAAATCACTGATTCCCGAATTTTATACCGAATGTAATCTTCTTTTATCTGAAATTGACAGCATTATCGGAAACAATATTTATTTGACTTCGGACTTAACTGTCCCTGATACTAATAATCAATGGAGAGTTTGGTATTCAATTAAAATAAATAATAACCCACTTGGCAAATTAGAAATCAAAGAAACTGATTATGTAGGATTATAAAAACGGTTTGCCATCAATTTATAACCGCAATTAACGCAGATTCGACTACATCATAATCCAATCGGAATTGCTAAAATCTGTACTAAACGAAAATAATTGCTAATTTAGTCCTTAACTGATCGTTATGATACAATTACGAATATTACTTGCACCGCTTTTAGCTTTTATCTCTTTGCAATGTTTTGCACAGCAATATCCGGAGTACGCAATTGATGGGAATGGATTTAAATCTATTTTTCAAGATTTAGAATCCGGAAATTTTAATGGAACCGTAAACGGAATTTTGATTGTAAAAGATTCTGACAACCAAAAATCACTTCTAGATTTTCAAGGAAGCTATGCTAAGCTGGAAATTGAAAAAGATGAATATGAAGTATATGACTTGAGTTATAAAAATTATATAGGAAAAACAACAAGTGGAAAAACGGAAATAAAATATCAAACTTATGGTTCTGCTAACTCATTCGGAATAGATTTTAAAGGTGAGTTCTATGAATTGTCTTTAATTGATGGAGCCTGTGACTTAATCATAAACGGACTTGAATACTCTTATGAACCTGAAAAGAGTACTGAATATCTTATAATTCGAATAAATAAAGAAATTGAATTAAAGAATAGCTATAAAAGCAAAACCCGAAAATCAATCAAATTATTGCCAAATTCGACTTTGATTTTTGCTATAAAGCGAAATAAATAACATAAAACTGTTGACTTAATTATGAAAATTCAAAAAATTGAAGCAATCGAAATTCTTGATTCAAGAGGAAATGCAACAGTTGAAGTATACTAAAAAGTAAACCTGACTGAAAAATATACTTTTTCAGACAGGTTTATGAAAGCAGACAATAAAGCTAGTTTATTTTACAAAAAAGCTTTCTTCTAAATCTTTAACTAAAATTTTGAATTCTCCGGGTTCCAAAATACTCTCGCCATTGTTATCGGCATATTTTAAATCATCGGTAGAAATTATAAAGTTGATGGTTTTGGATTCTTTAGGGGCTAATTCTATTTTGGTAAACCTTCGTAAGCGTTTTACATCGGGTGTGATTTTGCTGGCATACAAATCTGAGGTATAAAGCTCTACCACTTCTTTCCCTTTACGATTCCCTGTATTCGTCACTTTAACAGAAATTTCCAAATCCTCTCCTACTCCAATTTCGGTTTTATTGATTTTTAAATCGGAATAGTCAAAAGTGGTATAGCTTAAGCCATCACCAAACCGGTATTGTGGATTGTAATCGGCTTCATAATTATAAACCCCTTCGGCTTTCTTTTGCTCTTCGGAAGGTTTATGGATATAACCAATTGTAGCATTGGGATAGCGTGGGTAGGTATAAGGCAACTTCCCGGAAGGGTTTACCTCACCATATAAAATATCGGCTAGCGCATCGCCCCCAAAATTTCCTGGCAAATAGGTTTGCACTACCGCTTGCATAGCTGGTTCAATCTGGCTAATAATTCGTGGTCGGCCTTCATTCAACACTAAAATTACAGGAGTTCCAGTAGCAGCTACTTTTTTGGCTAATGCTATCTGATGTTCGTTTAAGTATAAATCATTGAGGTCTCCGGGTTTTTCGGTATAGGTATTTTCTCCTAAACATAAAATAACTACATCTGCTTTTTTAGCTTCTGCAACCGCTTTTTCTAACTGATCTGGAGCTTGCTCATAGTATTTTCCGTCCATTTTATAACTAACTCCGGGAACATAGGTAATATTGTTTTTCTTTCCTTTTTGCTGAAGCGCTTCGAAAATCGTGTTATATTCCTGCGCATACTCAGGAGTTTTTTCACCTTGCCAAGAATACGTCCACGCTCCATTTAAAGTTCGCATAGTATTAGCATTAGGTCCAGTGACTAAAATCTTGGTATTCTTTTTTAAAGGGAGAATATTTTCTTCGTTTTTTAATAAGGTAATCGATTCTGCTGCGGTATGGTAAGCTGCTTTTTCAAATGCTTCACTACCAAATTCAGGATAATCTTTAGGATTTGTGGTAGGATGCTCAAATAAATTCAATGCAAATTTTACACGTAAAATTCTTCGTACCGCATCATTAATTCGTTCTTCTTTTACTTTTCCTTCGTTCACCAATTCTACCAAATTATTGTAAAAAACTTCGTATTTGTAAGGAACCATCGACATATCGATTCCGGCATTTATCGCCATCATCACTGCTTCTTTATCGTCTTTAGCAATTCGATCTCGGCGATTTAAATTTTCAATATCTGCCCAATCGGTTACCACTATTCCTTTAAAGTTTAATTCATTTTTCAGCAAACCAGTCAATAAGTTTTTATTAGCGTGTACCGGAATTCCGTTAATAATACCACTGTTCACCATCACCGTATGTGCTCCTGCTTCAACCGCTGCTTTAAATGCCGGTAGATGATATTCGCGTAAGGCTGAAGTTGGAATGTAAGAAGGTGTTCTATCTTTTCCTGAAGTGGCTGCGTGATAGCCTAGAAAATGCTTCAGTGAACTAGCTACGTGTTCAGGATTTGAAAGGTCATTATCTTCCCCCTCATAACCATTGATCATTTCTACACCTAATTCTGAAATTAAATAAGGATCTTCTCCAAACGATTCCCAAATTCTTGGAAATCGAGGATCCATTCCTAAATCTAATACCGGAGAAAAATTCCACGAAATACTACTGGCTCTAGTTTCGTAAGCAGTAACTTCTGCGCCTCTTCTTACTAAATCCCGATTTCTGGTAGCAGCCTGCCCTATTTGCTGTGGAAACATGGTTGCGCCCACGGTATAGGTGGCACCGTGAATCATATCTACTCCGTATAACACGGGAATTTCTAACCGATCTTTTAAGGCTGTTTCTTGAATCTGACTAATTAAGGAATACCATTTTTGTGGTTTGAGGGCACGGTTATTAGCAGTATTTAAAACTGAACCAATATGATAATCGACCAAAGCTTTATTTAACGAATCTTGATCTAATTCAAAAGGTTCGTAACTGGAATAAATATCTTCTCCTTTAGTGATGACATCTAAGGTAATTTGGGTCATCTGCCCTACTTTTTCTTCGATGGTCATCTTATCGATTAACGACTCAATTTCTTCATCGTGAGCGGTGCTGTTTAGTTGTGCTTGGACTAAATTTACAAGGCATAAAAATACTCCTAGCAATAATGAATTTAATTTCATAAAGTTTATAGTTTTTGGGGATTTTTAAATGACATATGTACCAACGGATTGTGCCGGTAATTTCACTTCGAGCGTTTCTTTTTCTAATTGAAGCAGAAAGGATTGTTCTTTTTTATTTTTATTCTGTACAATCACTACAATCTTACCTTTAGGAGTACTAAAAGCTACATTTGGTAAATCTTTGAGTAGATTCGATTCTATTCTTACAGAGCCCGGAGTTACAAATTTTGAAGCCTGAGCTATAATATAATATGCCGGTTCTCTTATAACGTTATCACCTTTAATAGTGATAGCGCCTAAACAACGATCACAACCACCCCGATCGGTATGGGGCTCTTGATTTTCGTCGGCAGCAAGGTTCCACTCCAAAACTGTTTTACACCAGTTTCTGGTAGCCCCAATAATTAAATTTTCGGTATGCCAATTCATTTCTTTGGCAAAATCACCGGGAGCTCCTACCCATTGTTCGGTGAAATACAAATTTTTATCGGGGTGTGCTTCGTGTACTTTAGAAATGGCATCAACTTCACCACCGTATAAATGAAAAGCAGCACCATCAATGTATTTTGCAGCCACAGAATCGTTTAAAATCGTGATAGGGTAATCGGGACGATCGGCATTATGGTCATAAACAATAATCTTGGTGTTGATATTATTTTCTTCGAAAACTGGTCCTAAATGATTTTTTACAAATTCTTTTTGCTGTTCGGCTTCCATTAACAAACTCGGATTGTTACCGGGATGTAAAGGTTCGTTTTGTACCGTAATTGCATCAATAGTAATCCCTTCAGCCTTCATAGCTTCAATATATTTTACAAAATACCTGGCATAACTATCGTAAAATTCTTCTTTTAAGCTTCCACCGCGGGTATCGTTATTGGTTTTCATCCATGTTGGTGGCGACCAAGGCGAACCTAAAATTTTAATATTCGGCTGAATTTTAATAATTTCTTTTAGCACCGGAATTAAATGAAGGGTATCGTTTGCTAAAGAAAAATGCTCGAGGTTTTTATCGGTTTCACCTTCTGCTAAATCATCATAGGAAAATGGTGCTGCGTCTAAATCTGAAGCGCCGATACTTATACGTAAATAGCTCACTCCAATACTACTAGCATCTCTTCCAAATAATTCTTTTAATAAAGCGTGACGTGCATCATCCTTCATTTTGTGGATATGCATCGCGCTACCGCCGGTTAAGGTATACCCAAAGCCATCCATTTCCTGATAGGTTTTCCCTGGATTAATTTGGATGACCGGTAATTGTTCTGAACTTTTACTTTGGGTTTGATAAAGTTCACTTTCGGCTAATAATTGGGATTGATCGAGCGTTGTAACATAAACCTTACCTACGGGTCTGTTTTTTTCTTTTGAGGAAATTGTTTTAGAATCTTTACAAGAATGCATACTGGCCATTAGTAAAAATCCTAAAGCTACTCCTGTATATTGTTGAAGTATTTTTTTCATTGTTGATGTAAAATACCTAAGCAGATGATTGGCTAAAGTCATCTGCTTAGGAAAGTTTAAGGAATTAATTTTTATTCGGCTATAATTTCAAAAGTTGCATTGGAGTAGGTAGAATCTACAGTGATATTAGCTTGATAGCTTCCTGATTGCGTGATAGGGTTTAAATCGCCACCACCATTTACTAACGCTCCACTCATCACCGAATTATCACCACCTTCAGGAGTACCAAACTGTACGTCCCAAGGCGAATTAAATTTTAGGTTGTATCCTGCTTCTAAATTTTGGGTAGTTGTGAATTGCATAGGATGCACATAAGTCATTGCAAATTCATTACGTCCATCCCAATTACTTGGATCCCAATGGAAAAGTTTAAGGTTGTAATATTGCCAACTTCCACTTCCTGTTGCAAAATTAAAAGTCAGTTTATACGCCTGATCATGATCTACGCTAAACTCACCTGGCCCTTCTACAAAGGACATTCCGGCAGCAACACTATCTCCATCAGGGCTATCGGTAGCGCCAATGATATTCGAGGTGAAATAAGAAGTACCCGTACCATCTTCCGCACTATTTAGGGAATAACTTACTCCGGCTTGTAATGGAAGGTATGCTGAAGTGAACGTATCACCCTCTAAAGAGAATTGAGCAATCGAAGTTCCATTTTCTAATAAAAACAAACTTGAAGGGGTTTCTGAAGGAGCACTTAAATTACTTTCTAAATTATAAGTGTAGGTATCGCCAGATAAATCTAAGGTAACGGTAAATTCTCCAGAATTATTCAACGGAATATCTTCGATGTTTATTCCTGCCTCGCCGGCTTGAGACTCCATATAAAGTTCATTGGAAGTTCCCTGAATTCGCTTCAATAAATATCCCCAATCTTGGTTAGCCCTGAAAACAAAAGCTCCGGTTGATTCTCCATTTGGTACGGTTAAAAAGATCGTTGTTTCCCAAACACCATTACCCATATATTCCAAAGGTTCGTCACCATCCCAAGCATTTGGAATAACGCTTCCTACGATACTCCAATGCTCTATTTTCCAAAGCGAATAGGTATTATCGTTTAAGTTTACGGTAATTCTATATTCTCCGCTTTCTTCTACTGCAATCGGGGTTCCGTTCTTCTCGATAACTCCTTCTTCACCTCCATAGATATGTGCTGGCAATTCTTGGCGACTATATATACTAAAAGTTTGCCCTGCTTCTAAAGAAGTATAAGCTTCAAAAATAGAAGTGGACGCTCCTGATGCATTTTGTAAATGACGCATAGGAATCGCTGCTGAAATATCATTCCCTACTTCTGTAGCACTTCCAGCTATAAACAATTGATTAGGAACGTATTCATTTTCAAATCGAGTGACACTTAAGGTTCTCGTAGCATACGTTTTAGTATCTTGACAAATCGCTACCACCGTCCATTCTAATTCTGAAGATTCATTAGCTGGATAACCAGCGTAGGATAACGCTAAATCTAAATCTGAAGCCTGAATGCTTGCTGAAGTTGCTTTTCCGTTATTATCAGATTTCACACTGATGATCGGTGAATCATGATCTTCGCTACCTAAGGTATCGATCTGAAGTTCGTAACGAACCTGAAACCCTGCAGTAGAAACAGCTTCTTGCCATTCAAAATAAAATTTTTCATTAGCCCGATCTTCCTGAAGCAATAGTTCTTCTCCTTCTTCTGGTGAAATTAATTCGGGTTGGGACAATTCCCAATTCCCAATAGGGTCTAAGTTATCATCATTTTCACAGCTCAATAGCCCGAAAACCGATAAACAAATAAGTATATAGCTATAATATTTTTTCATCTTTCTAAATTTTTAGTTTTATTCCCACGTGATGGTGGCTACACTTTCTGAAGAAAGGGTATAATCAAATCTATTCTCTCCCATAATCACAGAAAATGTCTTTGAGGTTGGAGTTTCATTAAGTACTATTAATGCTTTACTCCCATCAGGATTCTGAAAAGCAATACCGTCTAAGCCTGAATTATCATCAAAATTTGAAGAGCCAATTCGATGTGCACCCGGTCTTACAAATTTTGAAAAATGAGCTATCGCATAGTATTCTTCATTTTTTTCTATTTCTCCTGAAGAATTAATGGTAACCACTCCTCTACAATCTTGGCAACCATTATTGGTAGGTCCATGATTTTCATTGAGGGCCAAATTCCAAAACAAAGCGTTTTTAGACCAGTTTTTGGTAGAACCCATTAAAATATTCTGAACATACCATCTTAGATTGCTGGAAAAATCGGTACTCCATTCTCCTCCGGAAATTTCCGTAAAATAAAGTCCTTTGTCTGGGTAAGCATTGTGAACTTGTGACATCGCACTAACATCTCCGGCATAAGCGTGAAATGCACTGCCTGAGACGTAAGGATTAGCTTCTCCATCGCCTAAGACGGTCATTGGGTAACCTGCTTCATCAAAATTATGATCGTAAGCAATAATTTTTGTTGAAATATTTGCTCCTTCAAAAGCAGGTCCTAATGCATTTTTTATAAAGTTAGCTTGCTCCTGAGCTTCCATACGCATGGTTGGATAACCTGAAGTATGTAGAGGTTCATTTTGTGGAGTAATCGCATCAATTGGAATTCCATGATTTTCAAAAGCTTGAATATATTCAACAAAATAATTGGCGTAGGTTGCATACCATTGTTCTTCTAATTTTCCTCCGTATAAACTTTCATTATCTTTCATCCAAGCAGGAGCACTCCAAGGACTTCCCATAAATTTTACTTCTGGGTTAATACTTAAAATATCATTTGCTACGGGAATTACATGCATTTCATCATGGGCAATAGAAAAATTATCTAGGTTAGGATCCTCCTGCCCTTGCGGCATATCGTCATAAGTAAAATCTTCCAAGGAAAAATCTGAAGCTCCAATGGTTAATCGTAAATAACTCATTCCCGCTCCACTTTCTACATCAAACAAATCGGAAAGCAAACTGTTTTTTTGTGCAGTACTTAAATTATTAATCACATAAGCAGAAGAACCGGTTAAAGCTGCCCCGAACCCTTCTATTTCCTGCATTTGTTCAGTTTCATTAATGGTGATGGAAGGGTATGATGTCTCCTTATTATCGATAATACTTAGATTATCTTGTGCTGAAAGCAACCTGCTCTCATCGCCACTGGTAACCCAAATTTGTGCCGTTCCAACTTCATTACCGCCACCACCGGTTGTTGGTGGAGGATACCGTTTAATATCGTCGTCTGAACAGGCAATTAATGTAGCGGCAATTACTATATTTATTAATATCTTCTTCATTTTAATATCCAGGATTTTGTTCAAGGGTTGGGTTTCTATCTATTTCCTCTTGTGGGATAGGTAGTAATAAATCTTTTTCTGTCACATTGTAATTTACAGACTGACCCGTCCTTAGATCGATATCATCTACGTTATTCATAACTTGCATAACTTTATCATATCTAATCAAATCGTCCCAACGTTTAGCTTCTTGAGCTAGTTCTAATCGACGTTCTTTTAAAATAGCGTCTCTCATCGCACTTTGAGAAGCAGTTTGCTCTTCGGTTAAAGGATCTAATTCTACTCGCTCTCTAATGGTATTTACAATCTCTGCGGACTGAGCAATTTGTCCTAACTCATTTAGCGCTTCTGCCTTTAATAACATGATATCTGCTAAGCGAAGTAAATATTCATTATCTGCGCTATTCCAAGCACTTGCATTTTTCCACTTATAAGCAAAAGGAATGTTACTATTAGGAGTGTTTCCCCAATACTCATCTATCCAAGTTACATTTTCGAAAAGAATAGAAGCATTTTTTCGAATGTTGTCACCTTCTGTGTCGAAAGCATCTACTAAATCTACCGATGGAGTAACAAACTTTCTCCAAGTATCGCCGCTAATTGAAGGTGGCAAATGCATCTGTGGTGCCCAGTTTCCTTCGTCACCTCCTAAAAATTGAATTTCTAGTATTGACTCCGCATTATTATAATTATTGCCGTTAAATAAATCTTCATAATTAGAAAGTAAAGTATAACCTGCAGGACTGTTGATGACTGCATTGGCATGTTCTACTACTTTCGTATAATCTGGATTGGGCATCTGTGCATAAACTTTCGCAAAAAGTGCATTGGCAGCTCCTTTTGTTGCTCTCGCCTTATTAACGCTAGCATCAGTACCATAATCATCAGGTAATCTTGTTAAAGCTTCTTCTAAGTCTGAAAGAATTTGAGCATAAACTTCTTCTTCGGTTGCTCTTGGCTTTCTTATTACACTTGGATCGGGACTATTTATAAATTCTAAATATAGAGGCACTCCTCCAAATGTTTTGACCAAATGGAAGTAATTGAATGCTCTTAAAAAATAAGCTTGCCCTATGATTTGTTCACGTTCTTCTTCTGTAATTCTTTCTTCCACTAATGGTGCATTTTCTAATACCACATTCGCTTTAGAAATGGCATTATAAACACTACTCCACATTCCATTTACTCTCGCATTGGTAGGTGAAACTTCTACACGATCAAACTCAAAAATTTCAGGATTATCACCTCCTGCATAATAGTTGTCTGAACGAACATCTTGATAGATTACTCGATCCCATATGTAATAATCTGAAGATTGAAAAGATTCGTAAACTCCAGTTAATGCTGCTTGTATTTGTGGGCCTGTTGCGTAGGCCGAAGCTGCTGTCTCTTCAGAAATCGGTTTTAAATCTAATTCATCGTTACAAGAAGCTAGCGAACCAATTAGCACTGAATAAATTATATATTTTCTTAAATTTTTCATATTCATTATTCTTTTTTAAAATCTTACATTCATTCCAAAAATCACATTTCTAGTTTGCGGGTAGGTTCCAAAATCTACCCCCTGTACAAGATTATCAGCACCAAAAGCATTTACTTGGGGGTCGAAGCCAGAATAATCTGTAATGGTGATTAAATTTTCTCCGGTTAAGTAAAATTTCAATGCTTCTAAGTGAAGTTTATCTAAGGTGTTTTCTTTAAAGCTATAACTAAACGTAATGGCTTTAAATCTTAAGTAAGAACCATCTTCTACATATCGATTAGATAGTCTAGAATTATTGGTACTTGACTCTGTATTTACCCGTGGAATATCTGTTATATCGCCAGGCTGTCTCCATCTATTTAACACAGAAGCTAATTGATTTTTAGAATCTATCATCGATTCCATTTGCAATCGGCTAGCATTAAAAATGTCATTTCCTTGCGAACCTTGTAAAAATATATCTAAACCAAATTCTTTATATGTAAAATTATTACCTAGACTATAAATAAAATCGGGATTAGGATCTCCAATATATCTTCTATCGTCTGCGGTAGGTTCAAAGGTACTCTCCCCGTCTTGGTCAATGTAATATACATTACCGGTTTGTGGGTCTACGCCACCCCAAACATAACCGTAAAATTTACCAAGAGGTTCTCCTTCTTTTACTAAACTAATATTACCCCTACTTGCTACAGAACCAGTAGCTATGGTTTTTCCTACAAGATTTATAGCTTTATTTCTGTTAAAAGATAAATTTGCAGAAGTAGACCAACTAAAATCTTCTGTGGTATAATTAACAGTATTTAGCTGAAACTCTAACCCCTTATTTTCTACTTCTCCAACATTTTGAATAGCATCACCGAATCCTGTACCAGTTGGTATAGGTACACTAAATAAAAGATCGTAGTTTCTCTTTTTATATGCATCTACAGAAAATTTTATTTTCCCATCATATAAACCTAAATCAATACCTATATTGGTTTGTTCTGACTCTTCCCATTTTAAATCGTTATTAGCAATTGTGGCAGGGTAAGTACCAGGCATGGTCTGGCCTCCAATGGGGTAATTACCTCCACTTCCTACACGCGCTAAATAAGCATAAGAACCTACATTATCATTACCTACAATACCCCATCCCGCTCTTAATTTTAATTCTGAAATGGCATCTGCATTTTCTAAAAAGCTTTCGCTAGAAATTCTCCATCCTGCTGAAAAAGAAGGGAAATATCCCCATTTATTGTTAGGCCCAAAGTTACTAGACCCATCTGCTCTAAAGTTAGCCGTTAACAAATAACGATTTTTATAATCATAGTTAACTCTAGAAATAAAAGATGCATTTGTTTTCTCACTCTTTCCAGCACTAGCTCCAACAATTTCTGAACCTGCACCAGGAGTTGTAATTTCTGCACTTGCAAAATTTCTTCTTTCAATATTGCTATATTCCCATCTGTTCTTTTGAAATACGCTACCTACTAATCCTTCAATTTTATGATCTCCGAAAGTGTTTTTGTACGTTAGTGTATTATCCCAGATAAAATAGTTATTAATATTGGTGTTGTATTGACTAGAACCATTTAAAGCTCTACCATAACTGGTTCTAAAGGGATCTAAAAAATAATCATAGCGATCTGCATTATAATCTATTCCGAAGTTGGTTTTGAACGTAAAGTTTTTAAGAAAATCTACTTCCGTATAAATATTCCCTAATAAACGTTGATTTTTATAACCTCTTTCTGCACCGTCGGTACTTGAAATTGGGTTTTCCCAATCTTGAAACGGGTTACTTGTAAATGTACCATCTTCGTTATACACACCAATATTGGGAGGAGTAGCCAATACTCCTAATAAAACCCCACCTTGATTAACCGCAGCATTATCGGTCACATCTACATCAGAATAATGAGTGTAATTGATGTTAGTTCCAATTTTCAACCAATCGTTTACTTCTTTCGATAAGTTTGTTTTAAAACTAAAACGTTCCATTTCTGCACTTCTTACCGCTCCTTCTTGACTTAAATACCCTCCAGAAATATAATACTGTGTTCCATTATTTTTTCCTGAAACTGAAAGTTGGTAATTATGTGACAAAGCATCTCTAAACACTTTATCTTGCCAATCTGTATTTTCTTGATACTGATCCCATTGTGTATTGTATCCAAGCTCCGTCATTAAATCACGGTATTGCTCTGCGTTTAATACTTCTAGGGTTTTCCACACTTGAGCAACTCCTACATAAGAATCAAATTGAAATTTGGCTTTTTCAGATTTACCTTGTTTGGTAGTAATCAACACTACACCATTGGCCCCTTGTGCTCCATAAATAGCAGCAGAAGAAGCATCTTTTAAAATAGAAATACTTTCTATATCTGAAGGATTTAATGATCTTGTATCGGTAGTAGGAACGCCATCAATCACATAGAGAGGATCACTTCCCGCAGTTATAGAACTTGTACCTCGAACCCGAATATTAAATCCGGCGGAAGGTTTTCCTGAACTTTTAAGCACTTGAACTCCGGCGGCTTGTCCTTGTATTAAAGAACCTAAATCATTATTGGGTCGCTCTTCAAAGGTCTCTGCAGCATTAATTACCCCAACTGCACCCGTAATATCTTCCCTTTTTTGAGAACCGTACCCTACTACGACTACTTCAGATAAAGCTTCAGCGCTCTCTACCAAATTTACATTTATAGTATTTCTATTACCTGCAAGAATTTCTTGCGTGAGAAAACCTACGTAAGAAAACACTAAGGTGTCTTGAGATTCCGCTTCAATAGAGTAATTTCCATCAAAATCGGTTACTACCCCTTTATTTGTTCCTTTAATGACCACATTAGCCCCTGGAATAGGCATATTGGTTTCCTCTGCTGTAACTTGACCGCTTCGCTCCTGTTGGGCAAATACCATACAACCAAATAAGGAAAAACAACAAACTAAATAATTCTTTATTCCCATATATTAAAGTTTAAAATCACCTATCTTCATCGAGCAATTATTTCTAGAAATTAAATACAAAGCTTTGTTTTTTAATTAACTCGAAAACGATTTCGGTTTGTGTTAAAAAATTTTTAGTGAAATTAGATAAAGCTTGATTTGTTACTTAATTTCAGCCTACACTTTAATTACTTCACATTAATTTAACACTACATCAAGACTACTTCAATTATGGTAAAATTCTATCTAACAGAATTTTATATTTTTAAAAAAATAGTATATTTACGATCAATTTCAGTCTTTAACAACCAATTAAGATTAGTAATTATTAGTTTTTATACATTAAAAACTGATATTTCAACAACAAGAATGCTAAAAAATAAGAATATCACTTTGTTTAGACAGGATTTTTTACTTATTCTAATTTTCAATTTACTCTTCTGTTGGGGTTGGTCTCAAAATTCAAATTCTTCTCAAGACTATTTTAATCAATCGCAAAACCCAAGTATCAATCATTTTACGAGAACAGATTTTAATGCTGATTCTCAATTTTGGAGTGTTGTTGAAGATAATGATGGACTTATGTATTTTGGCAACAATGATGGAGTTCTAATTTACGATGGCAGCCATTGGAAGCACACCTCCCTTCCAAATTCTTCTTCGGTAAGGAGTTTGGCAAAAGATTCTTCCGGAATAATTTATGCCGGCGGTTATCACGAATTAGGTATTGTTAGAAAAGATAAGTTTGGAAATTTTAAATTTAAGTCGTTAAAAGAAAAACTACAGCTCGAAAATGTAGACTTTGAAAACATCTGGCAAATCAATGTGATTCAGAACAAAGTAATTTTCAGAAGTTTTAAAAAGCTTTTTATTGTTGAAAATAATAGCGTTACGCAAATCCCTTCCAAAAACACTTTTATTGAATCATTTGTAGTCAATAATAGGTTTTTCGTTCAGGACGCTGATGAAGGAATTTTTGAAGTCGATCTTCAAACCAATCAAATACAGAAGTTAATAGACAAGAAAAGTTATGACAACGAAAAGATTGTACATATTACTGATCATTTCGATTTGATTTCTGGTTCTGGCACTATTTATAGTTTGCAAGATTCTTCGTATAAAATAGCACAACAACTTTTTATGAAAAATAACGATCAAGTTATTTCTTCTATTGAAAGTAATGAAATTATTTATTTAGGTACGCTAAGCAGCGGGGTTGTAGTACTTAAAAAAAATAAGGATCATTATACGGTTCATCCCATTAACAACTTACAAGGTAGTACAGTTCTAAATTTATACAATACCCGTAAAAATAATATTTGGGTCTTACTCGACAATGGTTTAGACAAGATTAATTATAGTAGTCCGCGTACAACCATTTTTAGTCGGGCTTCTGTATATGATACTTTTATTGGTGATTCTAATTTATATATTGCCACTAATCAAGGCGTATATTTTTCAGAAAATGCGAGTACGCCCAACCACTTTAATAAGATTGAAAGTTTGCAAGGCCAAGCTTGGAGTATTGCTCACTTTAACAACACCTTATTGGTGAGTCACGATAAAGGACTTTTTAAAATAAATGAAGATTTTACAAGTACAAGAATAGGAAATACAAATGGGGTGTGGAAAGTTATCCCTTTTCCTAATCATCTCCATACATTTTTGGTTTGTACTTATAATGGGATCTATATTTTAAAAAATGAAAATGGCTCTTGGAACATACAAAACAAAGTAGAAGGCTTTGATGAATCTGCCAGGGACATTTTAAAAGCTAACCAAGAAAACTCATTCTGGGTTTGTCACGGTTATAAAGGAGTGTATAAGATAACAATTAGCAGAGATTTAAAAAGAACGATTGCTATTGATCATTATACCGATAAAAACGGACTCCCCTCTCCTTTTAACGTGAATGTGTTTAAGTGGAATAATCATACAGTGTTTACTACTAATAATGGGGTGTATGAATTTAACGAAATTTCTAAGCAATTTTCTCCTTTTGAACCTCTTAATAAAATTGTAGATACCTCTAAAAATACCCGAAAAATAGTACAGGATAGTGATAGAACTTGGGTGATTCAAGATGATGAAGCGGGATATTTTGAAACTAAAAGCAACAACCCCAAAATTGTAAAAGATATTTTTTTACAAACGAAAGGAACTTTCAACCGTGGGATGGAAACCATTGTTCCCGTCAATAAGGAAAAAGTACTTATTGGTACTCATACCGGACTGTATTTATACAACCTCAATCAACAAAATTCAAAAGAAAAAATACAGACACAATTTACCGCTATTTCCTATACCATTGATGATGAAAGAAGAAACCTACCCATACAAAACGATTCCACACTAGAGCTGCCCAATAATTTAACTTCTATTAAATTTTCTTTTGCAGCTCCAAAAATGCCCAATAACCTAAGTAATGGTTTTAGTTATAAACTTGAAAATGCTGATAAAAATTGGTCTCCGTGGCAAAGTTTACCATTCAAAGAATTTAATTTATTACGTCCGGGCAGCTATACTTTTAAAGTTAAAAGCAAAAACGTCCTAGGAATTGAAGCAGAAGTGGCCCGCTACGATTTTTACATTCAACCTAAGTGGTACCAAACTAATTTAGCCTATTTTTCATACGCTATTATATTTTTCATCCTTGTGTTTATTACCCAAAAACTGGTAAGAAATAAGATTCATAAAGAAAATGAAAAAACCATTTTACGGGAACAACGCACCAATCAGCTTCTTCAATTGGAAATAGAACAACTAAAACTCCAAAAGGATAAGGAGAAGGTAGAAAAAGACAAAGAACATTTAGAAAAAGATATTATCCAAAAAAGTAAAGAGCTAGCCAATTATACGATGCTTTTGGTTAATAAAAAGAATTTTTTCAATGCCTTACAAGACGATTTAAAAGAATTAAAAAACATTGTAAAGAACAGAAACTCCAAACAAAAAATTCTTGAAATCTTTCAAAAACTACATCAAAATAAAATAGACGAAGAATACTTTAAGGTCTTTGATGAAAACTTTGAGAAGGTTCATCAAAACTTCTTTAACAACTTAAAAGAAAATGCTCCCACCCTATCAAAAAAAGAAATACGTTTATCTGCTTTTATCAAAATGGGCTTGACCAATAAAGAAATCGCTCCATTACTTAATATTTCTACCCGTGGTGTTGAAACGGCAAGATATAGGTTAAGAAAAAAGCTTAATCTGGATCAGGACGATAAATTGATGGAGTTTTTCGATAGCTTAGCCTAAGAAATCATTATTCCTTATAAACTTAGCTATTCTGGCTTATTCTTATTTCTTAAGCCTTAAAAGATTTTAAGATTAGCTCCAATAATAATAGCTTTTGAACAATCCCAACAATATTAAACCTGAAGGTTTTATTAGCGGTGACGATGATGATGGAGCTAACCATCAAATTTTATTAACCGAATTCTTCTGTTTTATATCAATTCAATTTAAAAAATTAGTCCAAATTAATTTTAATGTAATTAATTGAATATTTTAATTTATTGATTAATAATTTTTTAGTAAATTTAATTTCATTTGGATTTACTAACCTTAAACCCTACCGCCATGAAAAAATTCCGAATCACATTTTCCGTTATTTCTTTGATCTTCTTGGCTATAGGTATTACTTACCTAGATTTTGATAACCTAAGTTTTTTAAAAAACTATAAGGCTTATATTCTTATTGTTTTAGGAATATGCACCTTGGGGTTTTCTTTTCTAAAACCCGTACATTTAAATCTAGATGAAAAATAATTGGGAAGAAAGAATTATTCTATTCTAGATCTTCCATTTTTTCTTTATGTAGTTTAAAAGGCCTAACAATTAACCTAGCTGCCCTATCAAAATTGATATAACTGTATGTCCAATTGAAAAAGGTCACTATTCGGTTTCTAAAACCAACCAAAAACCATAGGTGAACAAACATCCAAATAAACCAAGCAAAGAAACCACCAAAAGTAGATTTCTTTAGGTCTACCACGGCCTTATTTCTTCCGATAGTGGCCATAGTTCCTTTGTCAAAATAATCAAAAGGTTCTAATTTTTCGTTTTTAAGTATTCGCTCTAGGTTTTTAGCTAAATGCTTTCCTTGTTGGATAGCGGGTTGTGCCACCATAGGATGTCCTTTTGGGTATTTTTCACTTTGCATTAAAGCAATATCCCCTATTGCAAACACATTTTCATAACCTTCTATCTGATTAAAAACATTCACCTTATAACGATTAGCTCTTTCTACCAAAGCTTCAGCTTTTAAGCCTTGTACCGGTGCTCCAGTAACTCCTGCACTCCAAATAAAGGTTTCCGTTTCAAAACTTTCATCGGTGTTCGTTTTCACCAACTTCCCATCATAGTCCTGCACCATGGTATTTAAGTGAATTTGTACCCCTAAATCCTTCAAAAACCGTTCTGCTTTTGCAGACGATTTCTCAGACATCGGAGGCAATACCCGGTCTAAACCTTCTAAGAGGTGAATTTTCATTTCAGAAATATCAATATCGGGATAGTCTTTAGGAATAATATTATTCCTTACTTCAGCAATAGCTCCACTCAATTCCACTCCCGTAGGTCCTGCTCCGGCAATCACAAAATTAAGTAGCCGCTCACGCGTTTTTTTATCTTTGGTAATCGTAGCCTGTTCTAAATTTTCTAGAATTAAGCTTCTAATATTTAATGCATGTGGAATGGTTTTCATACACATTGCATTATTTTCTACCGCTTCATTTCCGAAGAAATTAGTTTTAGAACCCGTTGCAAGAATCAAATAATCATAGGCCAACTCACCTATATCTGAAAAAATCTTGGTATGTTCTGTATCAATAGAAGTAACCTCTGCCAATCTAAAAAAGGCATTTTTCTTTTCAGTAATTAATTTTCTAAGTGGATACGCAATAGAATCTGGCTCTAAACTAGAAGTAGAAACCTGATATAATAAAGGCTGAAATGTATGGTAATTACGCTTATCGATTAAGACTACTTGAAATGCTTGAAGCTTGATTAATTTTTTGGCAACATTCATGCCGGCAAAACCTCCACCAACAATTGCGACAGTAGGTAAGTTAGAAGCTGGAATATTCATAAAATGAAATTGAGTTTGTGCAAAATTATAACCCCTAAGCCAATTATTATGTTAGCATAGTTATAATTTCTGAAAAAATTGTAACAAATTAGTAAACCTAACTACTAATGAAGAAACTTATTTAAAATTGAGCCAAAAAACGGAACATACTTTTGTAGCGCTTTTAGAGAAGCATCAAAACATCGTTCATAAGATTTGTAGGCTATATACCAACGATCAAGCGGCACATAACGATTTATTTCAAGAAATAACCATTCAGTTATGGAAAGCTTATCCCAAGTTTAGGGGAGATGCCAAATTTAGTACTTGGATGTACCGGGTAGCTTTAAATACCGCCATCACCCTTTACCGAAAATCTAAACGTAAAATTAAAACCCAAGAATTTGAAAATGTAGCTTTTAAAATTAAAGCTGAAGAATATGATGATACCACCGAAAAGCAGCTTTCTGTCATGTACGCTGCCATTAAAGAATTAAACGATATTGATAAAGCCTTGGTATTTCTTTATTTAGAAGACAAGAATTACAGTGAGATATCCGATACTTTGGGAATCTCTGAAGTGAATGCAAGAGTGAAGATGAACCGAATTAAAAAGAAGCTGAGAAGCATACTAAATCCGTAAGCCCATGGATGAATTAGAATTATTAAAGAAAGACTGGAAGAAGCAAGAAAAGAATCTTCCGCATATAGAAGCCAATGAAATTTACCCCATTTTATTGAAGAAATCTTCCTCTATCGTAAAATGGATATTTTTTATAAGCCTTGGTGAATTAGCATTAGGTGCTTTCCTGAATGTGTTTTTAGCCGATCATGAATTCTGGAAACAGGTAGAAAACATTCATCTTAAAAATACCGTCATTGTGATGTATATTTTTGGTTACGCCATAACCATTTTATTTGTTCTGCTTTTTTATAAAAGATACAAAGCAATTTCTACTACAGATAGTGCCTATCAGTTAATGAAGAATATTCTCAAAACTAGAAAAATTGTAAAATATTATATTTTCTATGTCTTGGCCTCTTCAGGGATAGTAGCCTTTGTGACCTTTATTTTCACCTTGTTATACAGTAGCGATTTTGAAAATGTTCGTGATGAAATTAATTGGCCAAAAGCCATCGGCTTTGGACTATTATTAATTATTGTTTTTATAGTAATATTATGGTTAATCTATTCCCTTGTTTATGGGATTCTATTGAAAAAACTGTATAGGAACTACAAAGAACTTAAACGTTTAGAACTCTAAATTTTATAAGTACTCAAACATTTATTTAAGAGTGATTTAACAATCACCTTCGTTAGTTTTGCAAGAAAGGGTTTAAATTACTCTAGGCTAAAACTAATCTATGAAATTTAGAATATTACTTGTACTTAGTATTTTTTTCTTCGGAAGCATTTCTGCACAAGAAATCTCCAATGAGCGAATTAAAGAAATTATTGAAGAATACCGAAACCTTCACCGCGGACCTTACTTAAAAATTGAATGGTTTTGTGATGATGGAACGCAGCGGGACTCTAAAGATCCTTGTCCTGATAAAATTGGTGGAATTCAGCATGCGAGTTACAAACCTATTACCATTCAGCTGCAAGAAAAAAACCATATTTTCTTTGCCGATATTTTAGCATACACCGATAAAGGCGCTTTCTGGGATGCCAATCATCAACATTCCCGTTTAAAACAATACCAACTCAATAATTACCTTGAAAGTGTAGATAATGGTTGGATTATGGAAAAAGCCCAATATTATCGTGGTTCCGTACAGTCGGAAGATGAACAAGAATGGGGAAAAGATTTTTACAACTGGTTATTACTGAGCAACAATCGAATAGAAGAAAATTTCTACCTCATTCGTCAAAGTCTTCAAGATATTCCCCATAATGAAGATACCAAAGAATCGCAAACCATTAGAAGTTTATCAAAAACCATTGCCGAGGATAATCCAAAATTTATGGATGCCCGGACTAAAATCCACGGCCAACCTGATAAAACAGACATTCAGCTAGTAAAAAAGTTCAAGGAAGAAAATGAAAAAGATTTATCTGCTGAACAGAAAAAAGAAATCGATTCTCTTACCCGTGCGATGGAAAATTTCTACTCGCCCATTGATTTGAGTTACTTTAAACAAGAAGCAAGTAATTTTCCGAAAGGAACATTTTTAAGAACACAATTAGAAAATTTTGGAAGTCAATCACAAGACTCAATCTCCAATCAGCATTTAATTGAAAGTGCTGCCAATTTAATGTGCGAAATAAGAACTGAATTACCACAAGTTCAAAGTACATCCGACCAATTAATCGCCTTAGATCTTTCAGTTAAATTAGAAGAAATCATTTTTAAAACCGCTCCTGAATGGAAGCCCTCTTCCCTATTAGAGCAATTAGATAAAATCTATGCCTTAAGTTTAGCCTCGGCTAGTGCGGGAAATGTAGAATGGTGGGAATGGAACCAAGTAGATCATTTACTTCAACTGGACAATTTAAACGAAATTACCTTAGAAGAACTCAATCAAATATTAGCGGTAGCCCGAAGCCAAGTAGAATGGAGTGCTGCCATGGTAAAAGCTATTTATGGTGATGCTGTTGAAAAATACAATGCTTTTGAGCCGAAAGCTTCCGGTTTTATAGACGATCGGGTACGCTCTTCTTTAGCCCTTAGATTGGGAGAAACTGTAAGTGAACTGGGGAATTTTATACGAGAACAATCCAAGCTCTCCAATGAAGTATTCAAATTGAATAATCAAAGTTCTTTCCGTGGATTAAATCCTGGCTATGCCTTAGGAAAATTAATTGTAGTGGAAGATAATCCGGAATCTGTAGAAGTCTCTCCTGAAAATATTTACATTTTTCAAAAACCACCATCCGATTTAAAACCGGTGGCAGGAATTGCAACCGTTTCTGAAGGAAATTTGGTTTCTCATGTGCAATTATTAGCGAGAAATTTAGGGATTCCAAATTCGGTTTTAAGCAATCAAAATTTGGAAGACTTGAAAAAATTTGATGGAGAGATGGTGTTCTATGCAGTTTCTGAAAAAGGAATGGTTATAATGAAAGCTGAAGATGAGATGTCTTCAGAAGAAAAAGCACTTTTTAAAGAAGAAGGTGAACGCCAACAAGAAAAAATAAGTGTTCCTATAGAACGAATCAATCTTCAACAAACTTCTCCACTAAATCTTACAGAAGTAGATGCAAAAAGTTCAGGAATCATCTGTGGTCCCAAAGCTGCAAATTTAGGTCAACTAAAAAGTATGTTTCCAAATAATGTGGTGAATGGTGTTGTCGTTCCTTTTGGGATTTTTAGGGAACATATGAATTTACCTATGCCTCAACAAGATGCTTCGTACTGGGAATATTTAAAGGCTAGTTTTGCTCAAGCACAACAAATGCGGGAAAACAATATTCCCGAAACCGAAGTACAGCATTGTACCTTAGACCGATTGGCCTTATTGCGGGAAGCAATAAAAAAAATGCCTTTGGTTCCTAATTTTGTGAATGATTTGGAACGTAGTTTCCAAACAAATTTTGGAACCTCTATTGGTGGAGTTCCTGTATTTTTAAGAAGTGACACCAATATGGAAGATTTAGGAAATTTCACCGGCGCCGGACTTAACCTTACCGTTTTCAACGTGCGGGATCGTGAAAAAATTATTCAGGGTATTAAAGATGTTTGGGCTTCCCCATATACCGAACGTAGTTTTAAGTGGAGACAGCAATATTTAGAAAATCCTGAAAATGTCTTTCCTTCAATTTTAATTATTCCTTCAGTAGATGTAGATTATTCTGGGGTAATGATTACCAAAGGAATTATCAATAACAATCCCAACGATTTAACGGTAGCATTTAGCCGAGGAGCCGGTGGTGCGGTAGATGGTCAATCTGCTGAAGCTTGGTTAATCGATCTCAATGGCGAAGACCGCTTACTTTCTCCGGCTAGAGAAACTTTTTATAACCGTTTACCACAAAATGGAGGGCTAGATAAAGAGTCAACTAGTTTTAATCACGCCATCCTTTCTTCAGCAAATATCAAGCAATTGGAAGATTTTGCTCAGAATATTAGAAAAACCATGCCTGAGAAAACCAGTAAAGAGAATGTAGGTCCTTACGACGTAGAGCTAGGTTTTAAGGACAATAAATTATGGCTGTTTCAAATACGTCCCTTTGTAGAAAATAAAAATGCTCAGAGCTCTAAATATTTGCAGTCACTTACTCCTGAGATTGATACCCAACAAAAAATAAGTTTACAACATCAGATTTAAAATAAGTGATTGTTTAATCAAATTTTATTGAGCATAGACTTATGGTTTTAAAACCTATAAGATCTGCTCTTAAAAACTTTAAAATTCAATTTAATATATGTCTCATAAAAAACTATTACTCACTTTCCTTGGTTTAGGATTTATCTCCTTTATTACCTTAAGCTTCTACCCTATCGATGGCTACGAATCTACTGGAATTTCAAGGCTTTTACGTTTAGAACGAATTAAAAAAGATTCTACACAAAAATTAAGTTTACCTATAGGAGCGCAACTTCCGCTCAACTGTATTGAACTTCAGCTTACGCAAGTAGAAGATAGCATTTCTGAAATTTTACAGGAAGATGAAGCTTTTGCAGAAAAATTGAGAAAAGTAATTCCCTCAGGAAATTATTCGTTGACCATTTTAGATATGTCAGATCCGCAGCATCTCAAATATATGGGCCATAAAGAATCTTTGGGATATCAACCGGGAAGTGTCGGAAAATTAACCGTCATTACAGCTTTATTTACCCAACTTCACAATATTTGTCCGGAATCTTGGGAAGCTAGAAAAGCCATCTTAAAAAATAAAAGGGTAAAAGCAGGCGATTGGGCTATTTATGACCATCATACCATTCCTGATTATGATATTGAAAATGACAAACTCGTTAAGCGAAAGGTAAGTCCCAATGATGTTTTTACGTTATACGAATGGGCCGACCATATGATGAGTGTAAGCAATAATGGCGCGGCAAGTGTAGTTTGGCGAGAAGCTTTGTTAATGGCGGCTTTTAAAGATAAATATGAATACCTTACACAAGAAGAAGTAGATGAATATTTTAAAAATACCCCTAAAAAAGAACTAACACTTTTAGCCAACCAAATTGTCAATGAACCTTTAAGAAAAATAGGGATCACTCACGATGAATGGAGATTAGGTAGCTTTTTTACTTCTGGCGCCAATAAATACGTAGGCGATATTGGAGGAAGTATAGGAACTCCTTTAGGATTAATGAAGTATTTAGTACAACTGGAACAAGGAAAAGTAGTAGATAAACCTTCCAGCCTCGAAATTAAGCGATTAATGTATATGACCGATCGTAGAATTAGGTATGCTTATGCACAAGAATTAAAAGATGCAGCGGTGTATTTTAAATCGGGCTCCTTATATTCTTGTGATCGTTCTAATGGAAAGTCTTGTGGTGAATATGCTGGAAATGTATATAATTATATGAATTCAGTAGCTATTGTTGAACACCCCAACGGGAAAAAATATATGGTTTGTTTAATGACGAACGTACTTCGAAAAAATTCTGCTTGGGATCATATGGTATTGGCTTCTAAAATAGATGAAGTGATTAACCCTAAAACAGAAGAAACCGAAAAATCCTAGACTTTCTCCAACTGATTTAAAGCATCTTGGGCAAAAGTACTTATTTTTTTATTTCGATGAATTATCAAGGGTTTCACTAGAGAGATATAAGATTTATCTTCTAACTGGGCGATCAAGTATAGAACAGCTAATTTTATCTTTAAATCCTTTCCTTTCAATAACATTTC
The DNA here is from genome assembly GCF_902499555.1 of Mesonia oceanica. Lineage (GTDB taxonomy): Bacteria > Bacteroidota > Bacteroidia > Flavobacteriales > Flavobacteriaceae > Mesonia > Mesonia oceanica. Next base: position 158,637 of record NZ_CABVMM010000002.1, on the reverse strand, counting down.
AAAACAATGTTTTTCGGTAGGAATCACTAAATCATCACGATCGGTTTCGTGAGACATGACCATCGTGTTTTCTACCAATGGTAATAAAGCTTCCTTCAAATTAGGATGTAGTAAATTGTCTAAAAACTCGATTGCATTTGCCCGTATATCTTGCTTATCACTTAATATTCCGTGGTAAGCAATTTCTATATCTTTTTGTTGATAGCGAAGCCCTAACAACGTGAAAATCTGTTCCAATCCATGATCCAATCGTTTTTCTAGAATTTCAATTAAACTATTTCGTGCAGAATATTCTTCTAAATCTTTATCGTTAGTCAAGGTATCTTCATAGCGAATAAAAATTTGCTTCTGAATTTGCATTGCCGACAACGTTTTGTGGTAAAGCTTACATTCTTGAAGAATTAAACGTACAACGCTCTTTTTACTGAATTTTAATGTCGTGTTGCTGGTCTTTAATTTATTTAAAACCCTGGCCGCTTCCAACCTTACGACTAAATCTTTATTTCGTAATAATTTAAATAACCCATCAACGGCTTGCTGACCTCCAAAACCTCCTATAATTTCCGGGATAAATTGTTTGCTATTGGATGAAATATGATCAAAATTCAACTTAAAGATAAGTTCTTTAATAATGGCATGACCATAGTTTTTTAGCGCCTTAATACTTTCTTCCCTAAAATTTTTCTTCTGAAGAAAATCTAACAAATCATTTAAAAATATAGCACTAGAACTTATTCCAGCCGCTTTAATAGCTGCAGAAATTACTTCTTCGTTTTTATTATTGAAATGCGCAGTGATAAAGGAATAAAATTTAGGGTTTTCTGCGTAGCCAATTGCCTGAATCAATTCAATGGTTTCTTCAATACGATGATCTTCACTAGGTAAATTAACGTCTTCTATTTTCTTTTCTAGGCGTAATTCTAAATTGTAGCGCAAAGCAAGTTTTTTATTGTCCCGCGATTCAATGGCCAAACATAAAAGCGCTGCTGAAGAAATATAAGGATTTTCGTGATTAAGGTAGCTATCAAAAACCTGAAGATCGTTAATATCGGTATGGGTGAGTAAATAGCGCATAGCAGCTAATACGACTTCATCATCTTTGGTATGAATAAGTTTTTCTACTTTTTCTGCAGCAGTTCCTTTATCGAGTAAATATAAATTGGAAATAGCAGCTGCTTTTATTTCGCTTGAGGGATGATCTAATAATTTAATAATTAAACTCCGTAACCTTTTATCTGAAACATCGTTTACCTTATTCAGCATAAATAATATTTCACTATCCTCCCCGGTTTCCAGAACTTTTATAATAGTAGCTTTTGTAGAAACACTTTTTGATTTTTGCTTTTTCTTGTCAAGTTGACTTTTATTTCTAAAACTCACTAAATTATCCCTAAACGAATGAAAATAGGTTTTTCTAACTTTATAAATAAAGAAAAACCAAATACTAATAAATACAAGGATTAAAATAGAAACCTGGTAAGCTTCAAAATCAAGTCCCCTTACAACAAAAATCAATAGACAGCCTGCAATTCCGGTAGCAACACTATCTACAACAACATCTATAAAAGATTTTGTTTTATTTTTTATTTCGGTAGGAACGGGCAAAACCAAAAGTTCTTGCGCCGCTTTATTAATCGATTGCTTTAAACTTCCATCTACTGCTTTTAAAAGTACGACTACCCAAAGTTCAGGAAAAACAATAAAGAGAATAGCAGCAAGGCCAATACCCAAAGGTAAAACAAGAAGTGTGGATGCTGTTCCCCAAACCCCAACTATTTTTCGTGTTAAAAATAATTGAATGACTAAGGAACTTGCATTAAAAGTAGAGAACCAAAACCCAAAAAAGGAAGCCAATTCATCTGAATCGGGTATCGCTTTGGAAGCCATATCACTATATTGGTAGTCCACCAATTTGGCTACCAACACCCCTACTCCAATAATTCCCGCAATGTAGGTTAGGTGTTTAGACTCTAAGATTAATTTAAAAGACGATTCGTTAGAAGCGTAAGTTCGTTGCTGTTGTCTAAAAACCCCTAAACTTTTTACGCGTTTTCTCCAAATAATATGCAATAAAGGAATACAACCAATTACTAAAATAGCACCGATAATCATTAAATCGTCATTCCCTATAATGGGTGCTAGTAAATTGGTAAGGTAACCGCCTAAAATACCCCCACTAATGGCTCCTGCTCCAATAAAACCAAACAAGCGTTTAGCTTCACGGATGTTGTACACCAAATTGGCTAAAATCCAAAATTGTGAAGTGGCTAATACTGCGTAAATAGCTACCCAAACATAATAGAAATAAAGCAGCCAAGTAGAAAAATAGTGAAGGCTTAAAAGTACTTTTAAAGAGATAAATACTAAAGCTGAAATGATTAAGGTAAAGGTGATAATCCTAAGTAAGGAAAAACGCTTTAAAGCCTTATTGTAAAAATAAGAACTTCCCATAGCTACCAAGGCTACTAATAAGAAAGCGTAAGGTAAACTTTGGGAAGTTAATTCAGAAAGAAACAACGCGTTAACAGTAGGTTTTACTATTAACAGCGTTGTGATGATTAAAAATATATAGAGTTGCATTAACAACGAAACGCCTAGTTCTCCGCTTCTAATGTCAAATGTTCTCTGTACTAGTTTTCTCAGCATTTTTTGGATTGACTACTTTTTTATTAAGTAGTTTCCAAAGAACGTGATTTTTTGATTATGTTTTCAACTGGAACTACTAAATCTCTTATAATTTGTTCTCCGTTTGGATCTTCTACTAAGGCTACTAAAATGTACTTTCTTCCATCTTTTCCCCATACCAAGGCAGAATCTGCGTGATAGTTTCTCCAAGATCCAGACTTTCTAAATACTCTTGCGTTTGGTGCAATTCTATCTAGTGTATTTACAAATTTATGATGTAAATGTGAATCTTCCATAATGTCTAACATTTTCTTAGACTTTTCTGGTGATACCAAATTACCGGTAATCATTTTGTAGTAAAATCTACAAACTTGTTGTACACTGGCTGCATGGCTTAATCCTTTAATAGGATCTGGATTTCTTGGTCCTCCGGCAGCATATCTCTTACCTACCCATAAACCACCGCCATTTACTTTGTCATAAAGTTTATATTCATCACTTTGTAACACAGCAGCAATTTTATCGTAACCTAAACGGTCTATCATTCGTGTAGATGCGTGATTATCTGATCGGTTAATCATCAGATTAAGATCTCTTGTTACCTCAGGAGTTTCTGCCAACTCACATTTTTCAATAGCATCCATAGAAGCTAAAAGAATAGCAATTTTTGGTAAGCTAGCTGCATACATCATTTCTTGACTATTGATTCCTGCATAATGCACACTATTGATATTATTTAAATCGACTACTCCAACAGACATCTTTTTATTGTTAATAAGACGTCTCCAGGTAGGATTCTTCATAATCTCATCTTCTAACAACACTTGAAGTGGATCGTTTTCAATTTCTGAAAGCGGAGCTATCTGATTAAAATCATTTAAAGGTAAGCTCTGTTGTGCGTTGACAGAAGTGAATAATAAGATGGTTGAAAAAATACTTAGGAAAATGTGCTTTAACATAAATAAATTTTAATTTTAATTAGGTTGTGTTGATTCAAATTTAATCAAAAACTAATCATAATCAACTTAAAATCAGTTTTTAACATACACTACATAATAGTTCAACTAACGTGCCAATTAAATTTTATTTTGTTAAAATATACTAATTTTAACATTTAAGCCTCAGAAGATGGATCTTCTTTGTAACTCCATCTTCTCATTTCATTAAGTTCTTCTTGTATTTTCAGCTCTTTCTCAGGAATAACTTTAAGGAAAGAAGGGTGCTGCTCGATGGCATACTCTATTTTAGAGACAATATCATCATAAGAATCGTTCTCGTAGTCTATCTCCAATGGTTCTTTAATCACCATCGATTGAAGAATTCCACGTTTTTTAATCCGAATCCCTTTTCTATCAAAAGATCTTCTAAAACCATCAATTACAATAGGGACCACAACGGGTTTATATTGTTTAATAATATGAGCGGTTCCTTTTCTAATAGGTTTCCAAGGTCGTGTGGTTCCTTGCGGAAAGGTAATTACCCAACCATCATCTAAAGCTTTCTTAATATTGGTGATATCGCTCATTTTTACCTGACGGTTCACTTCTTTTCCTTTCGAGCGCCAAGTTCTTTCAATAGAAATACTACCTGCATAAGCCAAAATACGTGCCAATAACCCCGCTTTCATAGTTTCTTTGGCGGCGATGTAATAAATATTCAGTTTTGGGTTCCACAAGTATCCAATATTCCTAATATTATCTACCCTGCCGCTTAAACTCGCATTAAACACATGAAACATCGCTACCACATCGGCAAAATAAGTTTGATGATTAGAAACGAATAAAACCTTAGTATCGGGCAAATCTTTTATAATTTCTGACCCTTCTATGTGAAGGTTATTAAAACCATGATAGCGACGATGCGTCATCGCTCCCATAATTCTAATGAGCCATTTTTTTAAGAATAATATATGTCCAAAAGGATTTTTTTTGAATATCCCCATTTTTGCTTTGTTTAGAACCTTCAAAGATACGAAAATAGCTAACTTATAGTACTTCTTTCAAAATTCCCTTTACCTCATTGAGCATCATACCGGTAGCTCCCCAAACTATTTGTTCGTTTAAATAAAAAGCTGGAACAAGTACATTTTTTGCGTAAGAAGTAGAGAGCTCTTTTTCAATTAAATTGCGATCATTAAGAAAATCTTTCAAGCTTACTTCCAGTATCTCTTCTACTTCACTTTCTTGCTTCATAAATTGCGGTGTTTGCTCAGCAATCCCCAAATAAGGCTGTACCCAAAAATTAGAAGGTGGAATATAGATTTTAGTCAGTTTTTTTAAGACCTTAATTTCTTCCGGTGCAACACCTACTTCTTCATGGGTTTCCCGTAATGCGGTTTCCATTAAATCACGATCTTCTTCTTCTTCCCTCCCTCCGGGAAAGCCAATTTGAGCTGAATGTACTCCTTTGTACGTTTTTCTCAAGATTAAGGTAAGGCAAGTTTCCCCAGCTGCATTGGGATAAAATAAAGCCATCACCCCGGCACGTTTAGGATTCTTACTTGCTATATCTATACGATCGATTTCTTTTTTTCTGAAATTAGGCGCCATTTCTAAATGGGCTTTCTCCCCTATCAGTTGAATTTTTTCTATTTTTGAAACCGAATTTTTAAATTCTGAAAATGTCATACATTCAAAAAATTTCTTTGCTAATAGCCCTTAGTGGGTTTGTTTTCCTCACAAGTTGTGAAGATAACAATAAAAGTAAGAAAGTAAACGAGAAAGATTTACAAGAAAAAAGGGAAAAACAAAGAACCGATAGTATTTTAAATTCAGTAAAGATTCCTAGCGGGGGTAAAGAAATGGATATCGATATTCGCTCTATTGAAACTATTGAACAAAAAGATTTAAAAGCTTTTCTTGAAAAATACGGAAAAGAAAATCCTGAGGATAAAGCCATTATCTATACACGTTTTGGAGCAATTCACGTACAATTATTTAACGATACTCCACTTCACCGCGCCAATTTTATAAGGTTAGCTAAAATGGGCTATTTCGAAACTACTTTTTTTCACCGTATAGCCGAAAACTTTGTAGTCCAAGGCGGTAATAGCGATAACGTTGCAACCCAAAAGGTACGGTCTAAAGTGGGTGATTATTTGATTCCGAGTGAAAGCGATGCCGGACATTTACACAATTACGGAGCTTTTTCTGCAGCAAAATACAGCGAACAAAATATAAGTAAAGCTTCTTCCCCATTTGAATTTTTTATTGTTCAGGATAAAAATGGAGCTCATCACTTAGATAAAAAACATACTGTTTTTGGAAAAGTTACCCAAGGAATGGATGTGGTGAATGAAATGGCAAAAGTAGAAACCGACCAAAGTGAATGGCCCAAAAAAAATATTATGATTGATAGTATTGTTGTAAACTAAAATTAGTTGTCAACATCAAAATAAACCGAAGGCAAACGAATATCAAAATAGACAGCTAAAGATCTTGTAAAAATTACTACCGCTCCGGAAATTGTAAAAATCACCCCGTCGCTCAAAGGAAATTGCATTAATAAAAAGTAAGTAATTCCTCCTAAAATACAAGCCGTTGCATAAATTTCTTTCGTTCTAAATAGAAGCGGAATTTCATTACATAAAATATCTCTGATTACCCCACCAAAACAAGCCGTCATTGTACCAATAGCGATACAAATAATTGGGGGGAAATCTGCCGATAAACCTTTTTCTATTCCTAAAACAGTATACAGGCCAATTCCCACCGTATCAAACAAAAAAAGTGACTTTCTTAAGTAGACCAGTTTTTTCCTGAAAATTATGGCAAACACAGAAGTTCCCATAATTACGTACATATAAGTTAAATCACGCATCCAAGCCACAGGAAAACCAATAAGAATATCCCGTAAAGTCCCTCCCCCTACAGAGGCGACAAAAGCGATAATGAAAATACCAAAAGGATCCATTTTCTTTTTCATAGAAGAAAGTACTCCAGAAATAGCAAAGGAAATCACTCCTAGTATATCGATTACCATTAAATATTCCATCTACCTTTGGGTATAATAATTATAATCTGCAATAATTCTATCTATAAACTGTAAAGGTCGCTGCTTAGGCGTCACCTCCATCATAGAACTTACCTTGTTGGATAAAGAGACAATAATAGCATGATTAGATTCCCGCTTTGCTTTTTGATATAGGTTTTTAATGGTTTGTATCTCGTTATCAGAAAAGACAGTGACTTGCGGATATTCCGGTTGATAGTCTTCCGGTATTTCCATGCCTATGGTTTGATGCAAGAATGTTTGTTGTTTTTCTGAAATCACCGTTGTTTTCGCAGCAATATCTCCTAAGCGTTGCCCATGTCCATTTAATAAATAAACCACTAGTGCCAATGCACCGGAAGTCATTCCTAACTCTAAAAGACCTAACAACCACCTAATGGCAAAATTGGAAAACCCCGCTTTAGAACCGTCTAATTTTACCACTCGAGTTCTCAAAAGCGCTTTACCAAGAGTTTGCCCATTAAAAAAAGTTTCGGCCAATAAAGGATATAAAAAAACCGGCAAGCCTACAATAAGCATAAACACCCATGTATCTCGGGAACTTAGTGATATCATACCTAATAAAAATATGGCTAAGATGGCATAAGTTGCAATTACCAAAATATCAACAATATAGGCCAATACCCTATCCCCTAAGTTGGCAATATTTTGCTCAATAGCGACATTTTGGGCAGTTTCTATTTGAAAATTATCCATTTAATCTGTTTCTTTGAACTACAATCTTCGAAAATCATGCGTGAAGCTGCATTTGTTAAGCAAAATAAGGATAAATGGAAGAAATTTGAAAGCGTTCTGCAGAATAAAATTCAAATTTCACCAGAAGAATTATCTGCCCTTTATATAGAAGTGACTGATCATTTAAGTTATGCGCAGACTTTTTATCCACAAAGCAATACATTAAGATATCTTAATGGTTTAGCTTCTAAAGCACATCAAAAAATATACAAGAGCAAACGGGAATCCAGAAATCGATTAATTACTTTTTTCACAAAAGAATTCCCCAAAGAGTTTTACCATTATCAAAAGCAATTGCTTATTGCGTTTATATGTTTTTTCATTTTTGCTTCGGTAGGTTGGCTTTCTGCCGGAACCGACCAAAGTTTTGTTCGGGCTATTATGGGCGATGCTTATGTAAACATGACTTTAGATAATATTGAAAACAACGATCCGATGGCGGTTTATAAAGAAATGGAAGAAATGAACATGTTTTTAGGAATTACCGTTAATAATATTAGAGTTGCTTTATTTGCTTTTGTCATGGGGATTTTCTTTGGTATAGGAACACTTTTCCTACTTATGAAAAATGCAATAATGCTGGGAAGTTTTCAATATTTCTTTTACGAAAAGGGATTGCTTTGGGAATCGGTAAGAACTATCTGGATTCACGGTACCATTGAAATTTCTGTTATTATTATTGCCGGTGTGGCCGGACTCTTAGTGGGAAAAAGTATTTTATTTCCCGGCACGTATACCCGACTCACTTCGTTTGTAAATGGTGTAAAAGCCGGACTGAAAGTAATTTTAAGTACCATTCCATTTTTTATTATTGCAGGATTTTTAGAAGGTTTTGTGACCCGACATACAGAAATGCCAGATTGGTTAGCTATTCTAATTATAAGCTTATCTTTGGCATTCATTTTATTTTATTACGTTTTTTACCCAATTTATCTAAATAAGTTAGCTCGAAAAAATGCAGAAAATCATTCAGTTTAAGAAAGAACGGGAACTAGGAGATGTTCTTGGAGACACATTTAAATTTGTTAGGGAAAATTATAAATTGCTGTTTAAGGCTTTGGTAAAATTTGCCGGTCCGGTATTTTTAATACAACTATTTGCTACCGGTTATTACACGTTTACCGCTTCAGATCTTGAAAAGATATTTTCAGGAGCAGGTCAAATCAATTCTGGCTTTGGCTTTAATATGGTTTTAGCAATGCTATTTATGTTTATAACTTCAATTGCTTACCAAGCATTTATGTATGGAACCATTCAGCATTCCATTAAATCTTATGTAAAAAATAACGGCGAAATAAATCTAGATGAAGTTGGGCATGGGATGAACCAAGATTGGGGAAGTTTCTTAGGACTTGGTTTTGTTATTTTTGCTATGGTATTTGCGGGAATCATGTTTTGCTTCATACCGGGAATCTACTTAATGGTTCCACTTTCTTTGGCCTATAGCATTAAAACTTTTGATAGGTTAAGTTTTTCAGAAACCATTTCCCATTGTTTTAGATTAGTGAAAGATAATTGGTGGATTACATTTTTCACGTTATTGGTAATGGGAATCATTGTTTACTTAATGAGTATGATTTTTCAAATCCCTGCACTTATTTACACCATGACTAAAACCTTCACTGCTGTACAAGAAGGTTCTTATTCCGACCCATCATTTATGTTCGATTGGGTGTATTTAGCTTTAAGCGTAGTAGCCAATGCTGCTCAAAGCATTATCTTTGGAATACTAGCCATAAGTGTAGCTTTTATTTATTTCAGCCTTAACGAACAAAAAAACCATACCGGGGCTTACGAAGCCATCGATAATTTAGGCAAAGATCAATAAATGCAAGTAATTCGCTGTTTTATTTATAGCTTGGTTTTGCTCGTTTCTTCTTTTGTTTTAGCCCAAGGAGATAGTATTCAATTACCAAAAATTGAATATGATAGAACCGAGAACCTTCAACCCGTTTCTTTTAATCAAGAACAATTTGAAGACTATAAAAACGATAGCGATTTTGACTATTCCGATGTAAAAGCGCAAGACAGTTGGTGGGTTAAATTTAAACGTTGGATGGGTAATCTTTGGAATAAATTCTGGAGATGGTTGCTGGGCGACTTTGAAGCAAATTCCTTTTTGGCTTTTCTAATTAAGAATTTACCATATGTTATTCTCTTTTTAATAATTTGCTTTATCGTCTATCTCTTTATAAAAATAAATCCTGCCGGACAGAAAATGATGGGCAAAGATACCCCTAAAGTGTTTCTTTCTGCGGAAGAAAAAATTATTTATTCGGAAGATATCGACAAATTAATTCAGGAAGCTCTAGCAAATAAACAATATAGATTGGCGGTGAGGTATTCTTATTTATTGACTTTACGGAAATTAAAAGACCGTAAAATTATAGACTATCAATTTCAAAAAACCAATCACGATTATTTTACTGAAATAGAATCTAAACCACTCAACCAAAGTTTTCAAAAGATTACCAAAGTTTACGATTTTGTTTGGTATGGCGATTTCCCCATTACGTACGATGAATACAAATTGGCTGAAAAAGAATTTGCTAACTTTCAAAACCAATTGAATTAATGGGGAAAAGTTATAAAATCATATTGGGTATTTTACTGGTTTTGTTGGCCGCTTTAGTGTTTTTAGAGGCTAACCAAAGAGATCCCATTAACTGGTTTCCCAGCTATACCAAAACCGATAAAATTCCGTTTGGAACCTATGTTTTCTATGAAAATTTAAAAGAGCATTTTCAGGTGAACGATGTAAATGTTCCTCCGTTTGAATTTTTATCAGATTCGACCCATACCGGAACTTATTTCTTCCTCAATCAATCAGTAGGATTAGATGAAATAGAAATGGAACGCTTGCTCAATTGGGTAAAAAAAGGAAATACCGCGGTGATTTCTGCCAACAATATCAGCTATCCGTTATTAGATACCTTGAAGCTTACGTTTACTGAAAAAATTAGAACAAACGGGCTCACCAATATTGCTGAATACAATTTTAGTAATCCAAAACTAAAAGCAGACAAAAATTATAGTTTCAACAGAGATAAAACCCTCTTTTATTTTGATTCTTTAAACGGAAAAAAACAGAAAGTCCTTGGCTTTGCAAAATTACAAGAGGATGAGCCTTATGATAGCCTTCCTAATTTTGTAGAAAACAAGTTTGGCAAAGGAAAATTTTTATTACAAACTTCTCCGGAAACTTTTAGCAACTTCTTTTTACTAAGGGAAAATAATGTTGAATATGCTGAAAAGTTTCTCGCCTATTTAAATTCTGATCAAACGCTTTATTGGGACAACCACTATAAAAACGGGAAAACCTTTTACACTTCTCCCCTTTATATTTTACTGGGAAATCCTTATTTAAAATGGGCCTATTATTTTGTACTGATTGCCGCGATTTTATTTGTCTTTTTTGAAGGAAAACGAAAGCAAAAAAGTATCAAAGTTATTGAGCCTTTACGCAATCAAACCTACGAATACACCCGAACAATTTCCGGAATGTATTTAGATAGAAAAGATTATAAAAGTATTGCCTACAAATTAATAGATCAATTTTTAAACTTCCTTCGGAAAGAGTTGAAAGTAGATGTACAAAAACAAGAAAACTATTCTGAATTATTAGAAATACAAACCGATAATACTTCAGAAGAAATAAAAATATTACTTTCAAAAATTCAAGAACTACAGCGTAAAAATTCCATCTCCAAAAAAGAAGTGGAAGAACTAAATCGCTTAATTATTCAATTTAAAAAGAATATCTAATGGAAAACGAAACTCATAACGAACTTCAGCCCGAGCAAGAAACAAACGCTCCACAAGAAAACTCTGTAAGTTCAGAAGAAAATAAAGATTTAAATTTTAGCAACCGCATCCCATTAGAAGAATTAAAAAATGCGGTAAACCAGCTAAAAGAACAAATGGCCAAAGTAATTGTGGGTCAACAAGATTTTGTAGAACTTTTAATCGTTGGTTTATTGGCCGATGGCCACGTACTCATAGAAGGCGTTCCCGGGATTGCCAAAACCATTACTGCCAAACTCTTTGCCAAATCTATAAAAACCAATTTTAGCCGAATTCAGTTTACACCAGATTTAATGCCCAGTGATGTATTGGGAACTTCTATTTTAAATACTAAATCTTCTGAATTTGAATTTAAACCCGGCCCTATTTTCTCTAATATCGTTTTAATTGATGAGATTAACCGTGCACCGGCCAAAACTCAAGCCGCTTTGTTTGAAGTTATGGAAGAACGCCAAATTACCATTGATGGTAAACAACACACGATGCAACCACCGTTTATGGTATTGGCTACCCAAAACCCGGTAGAACAGGAAGGAACCTATGCCCTACCCGAAGCGCAATTAGACCGATTTATTTTTAAAATAAAAGTAGATTATCCTTCGCTAGAAGAAGAAATTCAGATTTTACAATCGCATCATGCCCGTAAACAGCAGCAACCTACCGATTTAATTGAACCGGTTTTATCTCCAGAACTACTCAATAAATTCCGTACCCAACTCCATGAAATTGTCATTGAAGAAAAAATACTGAATTACATTGCACAAATGGTTACCAAAACCAGAAACCATCCGCACTTATTTTTGGGAGGTTCCCCAAGGGCATCCATTTCCATCATGAATGCTTCCAAGGCTTTTGCGGCCATCAACGGAAGGGATTTTGTGACTCCGGAAGATGTAAAAAAATCGCTTAATCCGGTATTGGGACATCGTATCATTTTATCTCCTGATAAAGAAATGGAAGGAATGCGTACCGAAGATGTGGTAGAAATGATCGTAAAATCTATTGAAATCCCAAGATAACTTTGCTTAAATTCATTAAATCTTTATACCTAAGCCAACGCTTTTTTTATGCCCTTTTCGGGATTTCTTTCCTATTCCTGGTTTCCTATTGGGCAAACTCCATTTACCCATTTATATGGTTAATTGTATTGAGTTTTTTGGTATGGGTTTTAGTTGAAATGATTGCGCTTTATAAAAATTCAGGATTACAAGCAGATAGAATTTTACCTGAAAAATTTTCAAATAGTGATGAAAATGAAGTCTTTCTCATCTTAGAAAATCACTATAACTTTAATGTTGAATTAGAAGTGATTGATGAAATTCCCATTCAGTTTCAAAAAAGGGATTTCTTAAAAAGAATTACTCTTGCAGCAAATGAGAAATCTAAAACTACCTATTTACTAAAACCGGTAGAACGGGGAGTTTACACCTTTGGAAGTTTAAATTGTTATGCCCTTTTTGGATTAAAATTAATTAAACGTCGGTATAAATTCAATAAAGATCAACAGGTAAAAGTTTATCCTTCATTTATTCAGATGAAGAAATACGATTTTCTTGCACTCGATAACCGTATTACCATGCAAGGCCTTAAAAAAATCAGAAAAATTGGCCATACGATGGAATTTGAGCAAATTAAAGAATATGTAAACGGCGATGATATAAGAACTATTAATTGGAAAGCCACTGCCAAACACGGGGACTTGATGGTCAATCAATATCAGGATGAAAGATCGCAACCCATCTACTCGATTATCGATACGAGCCGTGTGATGAAAATGCCATTTGAAGGATTAAAACTTTTAGATTATGCCATCAATAGTAGTTTGGCTTTTTCTAACATTGCTTTAAAGAAAAACGATAAAGTTGGTTTATTAACTTTCGCTAATAAAATCCAACAATTTCTTCCCCCTAATGGAAAAAAGACACATCTCCAAACTATTTTAGAAACACTTTACAGCATCGATACCCAGTTTCTGGATAGTGATTTTGGATTGTTATACGCTTATGCCAAACGAAAAATCACCCACCGGAGTATGTTGATGCTCTATACCAATTTTGAGCATATTTCAGCACTCAAAAGACAACTTCCTTTTTTAAAAGCTTTAAACAGAAAACATTTGTTGGTGGTTATTTTCTTTAAAAATACAGAACTGGAAGAAGTGATTAGCAAACCGGCTAGCAACATTCACGAAATTGCCGAGCAAACCGTTGCCACACAATTTAAAGATGATAAAGATTTAATGGTTAACGAACTGCAACGCCATGGGATTCAAACGGTATTGACTTCCCCTAAAAACCTTACGGTAAATACCATTAACAAATACTTAGAAGTAAAATCTAAAGGACTTTTATAGAGCTCGTTACATTTCAGAAGATAAATTCTACAGTTGAGTAGTTTATTTTATTAGATGCTGAAGAAAGCCCGTTTCTTTACACTATAAAATTAACAAAAACACTCAATCACATGAAAACTGTACTCATTTGTTTAATGCTAGCTTTAGGAAAAATTATCGTTGCACAAGAAACGGAAACTTCTACGATTACTATTGAAGTAGAAAATATCACTAGCGATCAAGGACATTTAATATTGGGAATTTACACCAAAGACAATTTCCTAAAAACCAAACCAGAATATTCGCAACAAGTAAAAATTAAAGATGGAAAAGCCACCTTGGTTTTTAATGATGTCCCAACAGGAATCTATGGAATTTCTTGTTTCCACGATGCTAATGACAATCAGCAAATGGATTTTCAACCTAACGGAATGCCGAAGGAAGATTATGGACTTTCTAACAATCCTATGCTTTACGGACCGCCAACTTGGGAAGATGCAAAATTTAAATTAGAAGAAGGTGAACAAAAAATAAGTATTCGGCTTTAATAAAATTCATTAAATCAAAAAAGAGAAGTCAGGCCATTGCTTGACTTTTTTATTTTTAGAAAATTTTAATAGATATATCTGATAGTAGTGGTATATTTGCATCATAAAATCTAATAGTATGACCATTACTCAATTGCATTATGTGTTAGCAGTTGCTGAATACCAAAACTTCACGAAAGCAGCACAAAAAGTTTTTGTAACCCAACCTACGCTAAGTATGCAAATACAAAAACTTGAAGAAGAACTTGAAGTTCAGATTTTTGACAGAACCAAAAAACCAATTGAGTTAACTGAAGTAGGTAAAAAAATAGTGACCCAAGCTCGAAATATCGTAAACGAAAGTGATCGTATTCAGGATATTGTACATCAACAAAAAGGCTTTATTGGAGGGGAATTTAAATTAGGGATTATCCCTACCATTATGCCTACTCTATTACCGATGTTTTTAACCAATTTCATTAAAAAATATCCCAAAGTAAAACTTAAAATTGAAGAGTTAAATACCGAAGCAATTATTGAACGCTTACAAGACGGTCATCTAGATGCAGCTATCGCTGCTACTCCTTTAGAACAAGAAAACATTAAAGAAAAGCCTTTATATTATGAACCTTTTGTGGCCTATACGCCACCGGGACATAGACTTTCTAAAAAAGATAAGATTAAGCCGGAAGAGTTAGAAGTAGATGATATCTTATTATTAGAAGACGGTCATTGTTTTAAGGAAGGCATTTTAAATATTTGTAAATCCCATCAAAATACCGAAAAAAGCAGTTTTCATCTAGAAAGTGGAAGTTTTGAAACCTTAATAAAACTTTCTAACGAAGGTTTAGGGATGACGCTTCTTCCCTATTTACATACCTTGGACTTATCTGAAAAAGAAAATAAAAACTTAAGAATGTTCGAAGAACCTTCTCCTGCTCGGGAAGTAAGCCTTATCTATCATAAAAGTGAACTTAAAATGCAAATTATAGAAGCTTTACAAGAGATCATTTCAGGGGTAGTAAGAGGAGCGGTGACTTTTCAGAATATTAAGATTATAAGTCCGTTGCAAAAAAAATAAAGTCTATACTTAACCATCTTGAAAATAAAAAAGCTGCTCAAAATTTGAGCAGCTTTTTATTTGGGTTATTTTAAATAAGTTAGACTTGAAATTAAATGAGGGTTTTGTTTAGAAAGGAATACAATAAAATTTCTTAACTCTTCTAATTCGTAAGGAAGTAAACGATCAATTGCTTTTTTTACTTCTTTACAAAATAATGCCGCATCGAAACTTACTTTAGTTAAGATTTCCTTAGTGTATTCAAACATCGCTCTTGCCATAAATTTGAATAGTTTAAAGTTAATTAAGTAAAGTTGGCTATAAGCACTAATTTTAAAATTCGTTCTAATTTACATAAAAAATAAATATCATACAATACCAAAGCCTTTATTTTATAAATTGATAATTTATAAAGTCAATTTGAACAATAATTTATCATATCTATAAAATCACCCTTTCTTTTTTACGGTCCATTTAAAATTAAATTCAGCAACCTTCACTCCTTCCCCATTATGTCCAACAGACTTCATCCAACAAGTTTGTCCTTCTCCTGTTTGAATAGCCTCAGTTATTTTTTTCTGAATAAGCTTTCCATCTTCACATCTAAAAGTAATTTTCCCGGTCGCCTTTTTAAAAAACTCGGCATTATTTTCTGCCACCAACATAGAGATGTTAGCATTAGAATTTTGAATAGCCTGCATCACTAAAGCCCCGGTACTTAATTCGGCAGCCATCGCTTGTACCGCAAAATACATCGAATTAAAAGGATTTTGATTAATCCATCGATGCCTTACGGTAACCTTAGCTGCTTGTTCCGAAATTTCTTTCAACCTTACTCCACAAAACCAAGCAGCCGGAAGTTTCATCATCGTAAAGAGATTTATTTTTTTAGGAGTAAGTTTCATTTTTCGTTAACATTTAAAATTTTAATTAAAATAGAAAATATTTTTCATATAAACAGAAAACCTTTATTAAATAAGACTTTCAAGCATTTTTTAACTTCAATTTTAAGAAAAACAGAACTTACTAAATGTTAATTTTAGTACTTTGTATTGCATAATACCTTTTTTTAGATATATATTTGCATAAGAAATTATTGTACTATGCAATCTATCAATCAAAAAACAATCAGTTCAATTGCTCATTTAGGAGCTTTTAGTAAGTATTTTTTTCCATTCGGAAATTTTTTAGTACCTATCTTTATTTGGGTACTTCATAAAAAATATCCGTTTGTGAGTGCACACGCCAAACAATCATTAAACTTTCAAATTAGCTTATTCTTATACACTTCCATTCTTGCCACTATCGCAATAATGGGATTAGTGGTATTGGGAATTAATTTTGGAACGTTGGATGAGTTTTATTTTTCTACCGGTAATGACTTTGTGATTAGCAATCAATCTCCCCTATTTGCGATGCCGTTTATTGTGTTTTTAGGAATCGTTTTAATTCTTGCTATAGGCATTTTTGCCTTAGAAGTTTTATGCGTCATCAATGCAGCAATGAAGGCCGGTGAAGGGAAAACTTATCAATACCCGCTAACTATTCCGTTTTTAAAATTAGAAGAAGCAGAAAAAGAAGATTTACCAGAAACCAATATTAACAACCAAACTATTTAACTATGAATTTTTTATTAGCCTTTTTAATTATTAGCCTCACCTCTTTTTCAAACAAGCAAGTACAAGAAGAACAGGTGGAAATTATGTTTGTCGGGTTTGATCATCTTAGCCAAATGGACAACGGAGCGGAAAGTTCCAATATTTTTAGTAAGAAAAAACAAAAAGAGATTCAACAACTGACAAAGAAGCTAGAAGCATTTCAACCAGACATGCTTATGGTTGAATTAGAACCACAAGAACAAAAATCAATCGATAGTCTTTTTAATCTATACAAAACAGGTCAACAATCGCTTCAGGATTTTGAAAACGGAGCTGGAGAAACCATGCAAATAGGTTTTAGAATGGCAAAAGATTTACAATTGCCGGGAGTCGTTGGTGTGAATTATTATGATTCTACCTCACAGTCTTTATTAAAAGAGGGAAAAAACATCGAGATTTTTCAAGAAGCATTAAAAAAACTTCAGCAAACCGCTCGTCCATTAAAACAAAAAGTTCAAACAAATGAACTTTCTATTTACGATTATATAAAAACCATGAACCAACCGGAATTTATAGATTTAACTCATCACCTTATTTTTAACCTTCCGGCTTATATTCAACAAGGAAAATTTTCAGAAAAAGGAAATTACAATAAAGAAATCCCTATTAACAATGAATATATTGGAGCTGAATATATTAGCCTATTTTACAATCGAAATTTAAAAATTTACTCCAATATTTTAAACAAACAATTGGAAACCGGAAATAAAAAATTATTAGTGATTATTGGTCAAGCGCATGTGGGCGTTTTACAGGATTTAGTAGAAGAAAACCCAACTTATAAAATCACTTCTGTTGTAGACTATTTATAACTAATAATACATCATTCATCATCATCATTCAATCAAAATCATCCATCAAAAAATGAACAGTTTAACGCATATAAAACAAATGCCTTATGAAGATTGAAAACACCAAAGCGCAAATGCGTAAAGGCGTTTTAGAGTACTGTATCCTTTCGATCTTAGAAGAGAAAGATGCTTATGTGGCAGAGATCTTAGATACACTAAAAGACGCAAAATTACTGGTGGTAGAAGGTACCATTTACCCACTACTTACCCGACTTAAGAACGCTGGATTATTGACTTATCGCTGGGAAGAATCTACCAGCGGACCTCCAAGAAAATACTACGGCCTTACCGATACCGGTAAACATTTTTTAACTGAATTAACCGGTACTTGGAATAATTTACAAAATGCAGTATCTATTGTAACAAAGACTAAAAATCAATCAAATGAACAAGACAGTTAATATAAATCTAGCAGGCATATTTTTTCATATAGATGAAGATGCTTTCTTTAAATTAAAAAGCTATCTAGATGCCATAAAAAATTCTTTTACCGACGCTCAGGGAAGGGATGAAATCGTTCACGATATTGAAGCCAGAATTGCTGAATTGTTTTCAGAAAAAATGAAAATAGATCGTCAAGTAATCAGCTTACGCCAAGTAGAAGAAGTGATCGAAATCATGGGGCAACCTGAAGATTACAAGGTAGATGACGATATTTTTGAAGATGAAGAACCTAAATCCTATGCACATTCTTCTCAAGCTTCCCAAAAAAGCGAAAAAAGAAGCAAGAAGCTTTACCGCGATCCTGATAATTCCTATATCGCCGGAGTTAGTGCCGGGTTAGGACATTATTTTAGTATAGATCCAGTTTGGGTGAGAATTCTCTTCATTATCACCACTATTATTACTAGCGGAACTTTCTTATTGGTTTATCTCATCTTTTGGATTGTGATGCCAGAAGCTAAAACCACTGCAGAAAAATTGGAAATGCGTGGCGAACCCATTAACATTAGTAACATAGAAAAGAAAGTAAGGGAAGGTTTTGACAATGTTGCCAGTAAAGTAAAAGACGTAGACTATGAAAAATATGGAAAACAGGTCAATAGCAGTGCCACTAACTTCTTTAAGAGTATCGGGAATATTCTTGTAGCCATTCTAAGAGTATTTATAAAATTTATAGGCATCCTTATTATCCTTTTATCAGGGATAAGTTTAATTGCCTTGCTATTTAGTTTGCTTAGCTTTGGCACCTTCGGAATTTTTGATGCGCCTTGGATGGATTATGTAGAATTGGCCAATATCGGAATCCCGTTATGGCTAGGAAGCTTGCTTATATTCTTTGTGGCCGGAATCCCTTTCTTTTTCTTATTCATTTTAGGATTAAAAATCTTAGTAGATAATCTAAAATCTATCGGGATGCCGGTAAAACTGGGATTATTAGGACTTTGGCTTATCTCCATTTTTGTGATCTCTTTCCTCGGAATTAGACAAGCCACAGAACGCGCTTTTGAAGGAGAAGTGATTGAAACAAAAACAATCCCCATCGCTTCTACCGATACGCTATTTTTAGCAATGAGAGGTGATAATTTCTATGGAAATGATTTAAATAGAGATGGTGGTATGAAAATTAAATTAAATAGAAACGGAGAAAAAATCCTTTATTCAAGAGATGTGCGTATAGTGGTAAAATCTTCCCGTGATTCTATTGGGAAAATTGAAATCACCAAACAAGCGGAAGGAAAGAGTTATCAAGCAGCCAAAGAAAGAGCTTCTGCTATTGATTATTCTACCCATTTTAGCAATCATACATTAAGCTTAGATGGCTATTTTATTACTCCTACAACAAATATGTTTAGTGATCAAAAAGTGGTAGTTACTGTTTATTTACCACAAGGAACTACCTTGTTGGCAGAAGAAAATATATCTTCCTATCATTACAATAACAGTTATTACGGAGATATTTTACTCGATGGACAAGAAGGACATTTCCTAAGTATTGGATATAAAGAAACTATCTGTAAAACTTGTCCGATAGACGACGATGACTTTGATGCAGATTTTAATGATGACTACGAAGAGAATGATTCTTTTTCACAAGATGAAAATACAACCTATGAAACCGATGATGAATGGTATCAAGAACAGGAAAAAGAAACTATTGAACTTAAAACTGAACAAGATTCAACTCTCGTTAAATAACTTCAACTAACTAAAAAAATAAACTCATGAAATTTAAACTAACTAAAATTGTACTACTTGTGATGCTCTCATCACTAGTAGTTGCCTGCAATTTCGATATCTCTGGAATTAGAGGAAAAGGAGAAGTGATCACAAAAGAAATTCCTTTAAACGATAATTTTACAGAAATTAAAGGAGAAAGTGGATGGAATATTCAACTTGTAAAGTCTTCAGAAAATAAAATAATCTTAAACACCAATGAAAACTTAGTAGAACAATTAGATTATCGTATCAATAATAACAGACTTACCTTAGGAAGCAAAAATAATATTAGCTCAGGTACCCGGGAAATTACACTTTACCATACAGAAAGTTTAGTCTTGGTAAAGTCCAGTAGTGGTTCCCGCATAAAATCTGAAGATATTTTTGAGCAAAAAGAAATCACGGTAGATGCCAGCAGTGGTTCTTCTATTGAACTTAAACTGAAAGTGAGAAAAACTACGGTTGATGCCTCAAGTGGTGCCAAAGTTGAATTAGAAGGAACATCAATTTATTTTGATGGAGAATCAAGCAGCGGTTCTAGCATAAATGCGAAAGAATTAAAGACCAAAGAATGTCTGGTTGACGCCAGTTCTGGCGGAAATATTGATATTTATAACGAAGGCTCAATTAAAGCAGATGTTTCTTCTGGCGGAAATATAGATTACTATGGCAAACCCGAAAAAGTTTCTACAAAAAAAAGTATTTCCGGCGGAAGCATCGATTATAAAAAAGATTAGCAAATCTTTAAGAATTAAATGATTACTTTTATTGATCAAACCAAAAAGTAATTTACAATGAAAGTAGTTAAGTTTTTAATGCTCGCTTTTGCGCTTAGTTTTACCATTATCTCTTGTAGAGAAGAAGAAAAAAAGGGAACAATGGAAGTCGAAGGTGTTGAAGTCGAAGAAGATGCAAACGTAGACGTTAGCGACGACGGTGAAAAAATAGAAATTGAAGACAGCGAGAAAGAAGTAAAAATCAAAAAAGACGAAAACGGAAATATCGAAAAGAAAAAAGTTGAATATAAAAATGATTAACTTTTTTAGTTTTCTTTAAACCAAAAAGCCACTGAAATAATATTCAGTGGCTTTTTTTATACTCAGGATTTAATTATATATACAAACAGGGCTTGTTTAATAAAACAGCCCCGTTTGTTATCTTCTTGATTTTCTATATAAAACTATTGAAGTTTATAATAAAACTGAATATCTCCTGTATTGTATAAACTTCCACTTCCTGTGGCACCATCACAGTATTGAATAACCGATTCCCCTAATTTATCATCTTTATTTGTAAGTGGAATACCTACATTGGCACTTAGATTAATGGGACCTTTTTTAAATGTAAAATTTAGATTGAAAGTTCCCCATTGCCCTGGATCTTCTTCATACCAGAATACTTTTATTTGTTCTCCATGAGTACAATAATCCCAGTTAAAACTCTCCCAGTGGGCAGTTACCCATTTAGTACCTTTACATTTACCTAACCAATTAGCACTTCTTAAACTACTCTTACTAAAAGTACCTGATTTTTTTATTTTAGAAGTTACTACAGTATTGGTTAATGGGTCTAGGTAACCATAAGTAATTACTGCCCGCATTTCTCTTTTCCCTTCAAATAACTCTCCTGTTTTCTTAAATGCTGAACAGCCTGAAAATTTAAATCTATAAATTTCATCTTTTTTATCTATAGAAGTTCTGTCGCAATTAGGCACATTACAATCTGGGTCTTCTGGACAACCATTATTATCTGGACTACCAGCTTCATCTGGGCAATCGTCCTGACTATCAGGAACACCATCACCATCACTATCTGGATCACAATCATTTTGGCACATGCATCTATATAGTTCCGTAAGTTGCTCTACTTGAACAAGAAGATATGGATTTCCATTTATTAAATATTGCTGAAAAAATCCTAAGATCGCTTCATATAAACTATCGCAAGGATCGCCAAATAAAATATTTTGTAAACTAGTTTGATTTATAGTGTCGAGTGTTTCTGTATTAATAAGTACTACTCGTTCATTTTCTTTTATCCCGATTAGTGCAGTATCTTCAGTATATTCTGAAACATACTGCATTTCTCCTTCCATAGTAAAAGCCATATAAGCTTCTATTTGAGTATCATCACCTTCTGCCGGTAATATTCCTACACTAATAGGAGCTTCATATAACTGTGGTTCTTCAAAGTAAATTTCATCTACATAAACCGTAATATAAGGATCTGCTTTTAAAACTTCTTCTTTAAAGAAATTTTCGGGAAGGTTCATTTCATATTCAATTTCCTGAGAAGATTCCTTAAGCATTTCATGAATAGGTTGCCCATTCACTTGCTCATCTTTAATCATTAAATACAGTACTTCATAATCTCCATTAAACATTTCATGAGCCTTTTCATAAATGAAGTGTTTAAGCTCCGGATTATGTCCAATGGTGACCGCCAAAGTTTTGGCAAAAATAGTTCGTGCTTGCGTTTTAGAAAATTCTGATCCTAAGGCTGAATATACCAGACCTTCATCATCTTGAGAGAAGTTTTGAGACGTTAAATCATTGCTTTGTTGACTATCTTCTGTGATTTCATCTTTGTCACAAGAAATAACACATAGAGACAAGAATAGAAGTACTCCCCATTTTATAAATAATTTTTTCATCATAAATTGTTTAAGTTTTTCTTACTCTTTTAAGGCTTTTCAGATACCGCCTATAAATAAAACATTGATTGTAGCTACTTGATCAAATATTTATTATCAACTAATATCAGATAATACCTTAAATTCAATTAGCGTAGAAATACCTATATTTTAAAAACACGTAGAAGTACCTGTAACTATAATAGCTTGACTTATTATTGAGAAATTAAGAGTTGAATATTTTAAGTATCTTGTTTTAAGAAGCGATACTTAAAGGTATATAATGTCATTGCGAAAATGAAAAAATAAGAAGCAATTGAAATAAGCAAGCAAAAGTCCTCTATTCATACCTATATTCAGAAAAAATAAATACTATAAATGAAGTCCATTATTGAAACACAAAACCTTATTTTAAAACCACTCGTCCCTTCTAGCCTTCATCAATTATTTGAAAATAATGATAAACAAAAAATAGTTTCAGTTTTAGGATGTGATGAAGAAGAATATAAACGTTTTGAATTCATGCATATCAACGGGATGGAGACCTATAATCAGAGTCTTTATTTCTTTCTACTACTTGATAAGGAAACTCAAAAACCTATCGGTGAATGTGGTTACCATACATGGAATACAACCCATCATAGAGCTGAATTATTCTATAAATTGAAAGAAGAAAAATTTAAACGAAAAGGTTTGATGACAGAGGCTTTAAAAGAAGTATTAGCCTTTGGCTTTTCTAAGATGAAGCTTCATCGTATTAGTGCGATGGTTGCCCCTTGGAATAAAGCCTCTATTAAACTTTTAGAAAAATATAACTTCCGCCAGGAAGGCTTATGTAAAGAAGATTATTGGTATCGTGGCAAGTATGAAGATTCTGCTTGTTATGCTTTATTAAAAAAAGAATGGCAAGCAAATCGGTAAGTAATTTTTATATTATTTCATACCATCGGAGAGCTCGTAAAAGCCATGTAAAACACTTTGTATCGAAGTTTTTATTTTGGTAAGATTTTGATACTAATTTTCCATGAAAATTCACTCAATACCCCAAAATGCTTAGGGAAACTTTATTTCGAATTCAGGTGGTAACTTAAGAAGAAGAAAATAAAAAAGCGCTTTAGTTATCACGAGATATGACAACTAAAACGCTTCGTGCAAAAACAAATAAATTACCTTTCTATTTCTTTATCAATTTTATGGTTTTAGAACCATGAGAACTGATAATAGTTGCAAAATAAATTCCTCTTGAAAGTTGATCACCATTCAATTGGATAGAATTGGTGTTATGATAACTTTTCGTGAATATCTTTCTACCATTTACATCATATAATTCTGCTTTTGTTATGAAGCTTTCAGCAGTAATATTCCATAATGCGTTTGATGGATTTGGATAAGTTGTTAACCTTAAGTTTTGGTAAGTGTTTGTTTCAAGTGAAGAGACTTTAGCAAAATATACATTATCCAAATAAATAGTAGATTGGCCTGTAGGATCACTGGAAAATATAATTTGATTAATATCGCTCATATCAGTCATTCCGGCATCCATAAAATCTTGTAAAGGAATATCTAAACTGTTCCATTCATTAAGGTTTAACGTAAAACTGAGTTCTGCTTCCGTATCACCATTCCCTCCTTCATAACCATCTCCTTTAAAATCTACTAATTTTATCCTGAAATCAGTACTATTGGGTGACCAAACATCTAAATGAAAATACATCATTCCTGTAGAACTTGCATCTACCGATGGACTGGTTGTTTCTATCCCATTAAAATCTAGGTTAGCGTATTTCTTTGTAGGGTTGTTTTCGATCATTATTTCTTCATAAGTGGCAGCACTCCAAGTAGTATTCCAAGTATCAACATTTACATTGGTATAAGCATCACTAAACAAAGAAATGACATCTGCAGCATCTAAAGTTGGTGTGGGAGCAGCAAGCATGGGTTCCTCTTCTTCCTCTATTATTTCCTCTTTTCCAAAGTAAACATTGTCTATATAAATAGTTGATTCCCCAGATGGGTCACTCGAAAAGATAAATTGATTAATATCACTAAAATCGGTCATCCCGGCATCCATAAAATCTTGTAAGGGAATAGTTAAACTGTTCCATTCATTAAGGTTTAATGTAAAACTGAGTTCTGCTTCCGTATCACCATTCCCTCCTTCGTAGCCATCTCCTTTAAAATCTACCAGTTTTACTCTAAATGCAGTACTATTTGGAGACCAAACATCTAAATGAAAATAAATCATTTCAGAAGTTGCTGCATCAACAGAAGGACTCGTCATCTCTGTTCCATTAAAACTTAATAGCGTATATTTTTTAGTGGGATTATTGTCGATCATTATTTCTTCATAATTAGCCACACTCCAAGTAGTATTCCAAGTATCAACATTTACATCGGTATAAGCATCGCTAAATAAAGAAATAACATTTTCTTCACTCTCCGTGGGAGTTGGAGCAGCTACCATAGGCGCCGCTTCATTTTGGGATTGCCCAGCAGAAAAGCTAATGTTATCCACATAAACTATGTTATCTTGCGTTCTCCCATCTAAATTAAAATCTGGAAATATCACAATTTGATCTACTCCCGTAGCATTAGGCGATCCTATTCTAGAAGAATAATCTATCGTAATTTCTTCCCATTGATTAGTTACGGTATTGGGTACTTTAATTTCTACATCAGCATCTCCATTAGGTTTTACGAATTTGATTCCTACATCACTAATAACTGATTTCCAAACCATTAAAGTAATAGTGCTATTGGTCTCATCAATAGTAAAGGTACCTATGTCTTCCCCGTGCATAGATTCTGTTCCGGCCCAGGGCTGACCCGCTTGAAGAGCTGTAAACTTCATCACCTTTGAAGAAGTATTTATTCCAGAAGGATCTGGATTATCTATAATTTCAACGGCAGGATTGGTATCATTTTCAAAAACCGTCCAAGTCCAATCGGCTCCGTGTCCTGCATCTTCAAAATCTATCGGGTTTACTTGTGCATTTAGCATTGTCGCTATAAATACACTAAAAATAAGAGTAAATGTTTTTCGCATAAAATTTAGTTTATAGTTTATTGAATATATATTAAAATTAAAAAACCACTAAAAATCAAATTCTCAATTTTTAGCATAAAATTTTAAGTAAATTTCAATAAAAGAAACCTAATATTAACGATTCCTACCACAACAAAACCTCACAAACACCTATACAAAAACACAACAATTAGCTTTATTTTTAACGATTTAGCTATATTTAGCGTAAAAATTAATTAAATAGATAAATAAAACAAAAAATTATTATCATTTCAATATCTATAAACAAACAATAAAAAAGAAAGAAAGCAGAAAATAAAATAATTATGGAATAAGATAATCACAAAGAAAAAAAGCGAGCTTTTCGGCTCGCTTTTTTTAGATTATTTTGTTTTTTTAGGATAATCTGTATAACCTTTTTTACCCGGTACATAAAAAGTGTCTTCATCCCAATCACTGAGTTCTACCCCTTGCGCAAAACGCTCTACTAAATCAGGATTGGAAATATATAGTTTTCCATAGGCCACCAAATCTGCATTTCCTTCTTCAATTACTTTGTTCCCTTTTTCTTGATCGAAACCGGCGTTAATCATTAAGGTTCCTTTGTAAATAGGTCGGTAATGTTCCGCTATGTTTTCTACTGCATAAGGAATATCAGAGACGTCATTAAACGGTTCAGACAAGTGAACGTAGGCCAAATCGTAATCATTCAATTTACTAACGATATAATCAAAAGTAGGAATGGTTTCTTCGTCCATCGTCATTCCGAAAACCCCATTTAAAGATGGGTTTAAACGAAGACCTATTTTGTTTTCAGGAATCACTTGTTTTACTTCTTCCAACACATCAAAAAGAAAACGGGCACGTTTCTCGATACTTCCTCCATATTCATCTTCGCGTTTATTAGAAGTAGCATTAAAAAACTGATGAAATAAATACCCATTGGAAGAATGGATTTCAACTCCATCAAATCCGGCTTTTACCGCATTTTCAGCTGCCTTTTTAAAATCCTGAATGGTTCTTTTGATATCTTCCAAACTCATTTCCTGTGGAGTGACGGTATCTTTAAAACCTTCCGGAGTAAATGATTTAGAATTTGGATTAATCGCTGAAGGAGCTAAGGGTTTTTTACCATTATGGAAATCGGGATGCGACATTCTTCCTACGTGCCAAAGCTGAATAAAAATTCTGCCACCTTCTTGATGCACGATGTCAGTCACTTTTTTCCAGCCTTCTACTTGTGCTTCCGTATGGAACCCAGGGGTATGAATATAACCTACGGCTTCTTCAGAAACTTGAGAACCTTCAGAAATAATTAATCCTGCAGAAGCTCTTTGTTTATAATACTCACCTTGTAAATCTACTGTAGGCACGTTTCCTTCATTATCTGCCCTACTACGTGTCATCGGTGCCATCACTACACGGTTGGGAAGTTCTAATCCGTTTAAATTATATGATTTTAATAAAGCTTGATCTTTACTCATAATTCTAGTTATTTAATTTTTATTCAAAATTAACCACTAGATTTTTATTGAAGAATGATTTACGTTAGCTAAGTGCGTTAAAAAATGTTAAGCTACATCAAATCTTTCCTAATTCTACTTAAGCTTTCCGGTTGTAATCCCAAGTAATTTGCAATATGATAATTAGGCAATCTTTTTTCTACTGCAGGATAGAGTTCACAAAACTCTAAATAACGCTCTTTAGCATTTTTTTGAAGGGAAGAAAGAATACGTGTCCTTAACGATACAAAAGCATTGGTAGTTTTGATCCTAAAAAAGCGTTCAAATTTAGGAATGCGTTCGTACAACGTATTTAATAAATTTTTATTGATCCCTAACAGCTCACAATCTTCTACAGCTTCAATATAAAGTTTAGCGGGAACAGCATTAAAAAAAGCTTCAAAATCACTGATCCACCAATCTTCAACGGCAAACTGTAAGGTGTGTTTATTTCCATCATCATCCAAAAAATAAGCGATTAAGCATCCTTTCACTACATAAAATTCTTCCGTGACTTGATCACCGGGTTCAATTAAATAGGATTTTGCTTTCAGCTTTTTTTCTGAAAGTATGCTCTTAAATTCTTCTGCTTCTTGGTCAGATAAATCAATAACCTTACGTATATGTTGAATAATTTCAATAGACATCACAAAGTTTTTTCTGTTAAGTGTTTTCCTCTAAATCTTCTTCTATATTCAGTTTTCTTAATTTCGGCAACAAAGCACCGGTGGTAAGCACGGTAATTAAGGTCATACTGCCACCAAAAACGACAGCCGCGGCGGTTCCCATTAATTTGGCGGTAATTCCGCTTTCAAAAGCGCCCAGCTCATTAGAAGAACCTACAAACATCGAATTTACCGAAGCTACCCTACCCCGCATATGGTCCGGCGTTTTTAGCTGTAAAATGGTTTGCCTAATAATCATGGAAATCCCATCGGTTATCCCACTAGCAAACAAGGCCAATACCGATAACCAAAAGATAGTGGAAAGTCCAAACACTATCATACAAACCCCAAAACCAAATACGGCAGCCAACAATTTTAGTCCTGCTTTTTTATGCAGCGGAAAATAGGCTGAAGTAAACATCATCAATAATGCGCCCACGGCCGGAGCAGCTCTTAAAATGCCAAAACCTTCTGCCCCTACGTTTAAAATATCTTGCGCAAAAACCGGTAAAAGCGCTACGGCACCTCCAAAAAGTACGGCAATCATATCTAAGGTAAGCGCCCCTAAAATGACTTTGGTTTGAAAAACAAACTTTACCCCTTCCCGTAAACTTTTAAATACATTTTCACCTAATTTAGGATTTAAAATAGGTTTGGTGGCAATTTGGGATAAACTGATGAGCGCCACGAGCGAAAAGCCAAAAATTAAACACATCGACCAATGAACTCCTATCCATTTAATCGAAAATCCTGCTAATGCCGGTCCCAATACCGCCCCCATTTGCCATACCGAACTGCTCCACGTCGCCGCATTGGGATACACTTTTTTAGGAACAATTAGGGCAAAGAGTGAAAAAATGGTAGGTCCCATAAAAGCCCTGACAATCCCTCCCAAGAAAACGAAAAAATAAATACTATATAAAATGGTATGCGTAGCGAGACTATCAGTAAAAACAGGCCAAGTCAATAAAAATAAGCCAATACTAATTACTGAAAACCCAAAAAGGCATTGAAACAATAAGTTACGTTTTTCTTTTTGATCTACCACGTGCCCGGCAAATAAGGCTAGGGAAACCGCAGGAATTACTTCCATTAAGCCAATTAATCCTAAGGATAGCGGATCTTTAGTCAAACTGTACACCTCCCACTCGATGACCACAAATTGCATGGACCAAGCAAATACCATGGCAAAACGAAGCAAAAGGAATATATTGAATTCCCGATAGCGAAGCGCTGCGTAAGGATCTTTTTTTGCCAAGGGAATTAATTAAGCTGAAGGTATTGGTGAACCATTAACCAGTTTTTTAAAGCTTCGGGCCATTGCGTGTGCGTTCCTTCCCTACCCAATCCAAAACCGTGTCCGCCGTCTTGGTACACATGCATTTCAGTACTTACACCGTGGTCTTTTAATGCTAAGTAATAGTTTATACTATTTTCTACCGGCACCGCCGTATCATTGGTCGCATGTACCAAAAATGTAATCGGGGTTTCTTCCGTGACTTGGGTTTCATTAGAATAATTTTCTACCAATTCTGCAGCAGCATTTTCGCCCAATAAACTAATTTTAGAACCTTGATGCGTTATCCCGTCTTCCATAGAAATCACCGGATAAATTAAGATAGAAAAATTGGGCCTAGCCGAAGTATCATCAGCTACGGGATAAGTTCTTTGGGCATCATGCGTAGATAAAGTCGAAGCTAAATGTCCGCCGGCAGAAAAACCGATCACGCCTATTTTTTCTGGATTCAGGTTATATTTTTCAGTATTTCTTCTTACCAAGCGCATAGCTCGTTGGGCATCTTGTAACGGACCAACCGTCTTATTCGTCATACTTTTATCGGAAGGCATTCTGTATTTTAAAACAAAAGCATGAATTCCCTGTTGATTGAACCATTCCGCTATTTGATAACCTTCTTTTTCCATCGCTAAATGCGTATAGCCACCTCCCGGTAAAATGATCACTCCAGTTTGTGTGGGATTTTCTTTTGCTAAAAAAACTTCTAAAGTGGGATGAGTCACCTTACTTGTACTGTTTAACCTTCCATTTTTCAACTTGGGTTGTTCCGCATAGCCTTCCGTTGCTATAGCTCCCGGCGCATTTCCGTTCCAAATTTCAATGGTTTGCTGCTGAGCATAGCATATGGAAGAAAAAATAACAAGGAATAAAAAGAGTACATTTTTCATAATAAGCGATAGTTGTTCTACAAACTTACCGGTTTTTTACATGATATGAAACAGGAAAAATTTGATTTAATTTTATCTATCACTTCAATTCATTTTGGTAGAGCGATAAAAAAGATAAAACTGTATCAAAAAGTAGGTGGGGAAGCAGGAAATTAGATGCTAGAACTCAGCCTTCAATTTCGATTTCAATTTCAACTTCAACTTCAACTTCAATTTCGGCTTCAACTTCGACTTCAACTTCTCAGTAACCTCCCTTTTATTAAAATCCTGAAAAAATGATGTTAAACGCCGTTAAATCCTCTGTGGCTGAACTCTTATTTCCTTAACTTGAAAATAAAAACGCTATGAAAAAAGAAAGCAATAAAGAAGAAAAGTATAATTCTGAAATCTCTGATCAAGAAAAAGAGATGTTGAATCAGGAAAATATTCATAAGGATGGCGATGATGACCAAAACTTAATTAATCGGGAAAGAAAACCTGATTTTAGTGGAAATGATTTAGACATTCCTGAACCGACCGACGTACCTCACCGACAGAACAAAAAAATACCAGATGAGGAAAATCACCTGTACAGTCAAGGAGGAAATAATAATCATCTAGAAGAAGATCATAGTGAAAAATAAGATTTTTTGAATTGTGTATATTTAAAAAGTGTTGCTCCGGCTGCACTTTTTATTTAAATAAAATTAGCTCCTAAAAAATTATATTCTATTTTGTATTTTCGGAATTTTTTTTAGTTTGCCACTATGTCTAAAATTAAAGTGATGCTCATTACTGAAGGTACTTATCCGTTTAATGGCGGTGGGGTTTCAACATGGGCACATACTTTATGCAATCGTGTAAACAATGTCGATTTTACACTTTATGCGATCAATGCTTTTTTTGAAGAAAAACCTAAGTATGAACTTAGCAATAATGTAGAAAAGGTTATACAAGTACCACTTTGGACGCCCGATGAACCTTACGATTACGTAAGTTATGGAGAAGAATACTACAAGACTGTTGGTAAAAAAGAATGGACTACCGATCAATGTGTGGAAGAAAAGTTTTTGCCCCTCTTTGAGCGATTACTCACTTTCGTATACAATGAAGATCAAGACATGAGATTGTTAGATCTTCTCTTTCGAGAGCTTTGGCTCTACTTTGAAGATTATGATTATAAAGAAACCATGCGTAGCGCTCACGTTTGGAATGCGTATGTAAAAATTGTTTCTAGCCATATAGTAAAAAAGAACAATCCTTCTGCAGCCTTGATGGATATAACGGTAGGTATGCGTTGGATTTATAGGTTTTTAATTCCGCTAGCGATTGTTGATTTGCCAAAAGTCGATATCTCTCATTTAACCCTAAGTGGTTTTCCATTAATTCCGGCGCTCATCGCAAATTATAAGTACGGTACGCCCATTATGCTTACTGAACATGGGGTCTTTATTAGGGAGCGTTTATTGGCTATTAATAATTCTGAATACCCTTTCTTTTTAAAGAATATGCTCATCAAGTTTTCAGAAACTATCGCAAGCTTGGTTTATTATAAATCTGAAGCGATTATCTCTGTAAACATTTTTAATAAAAAATGGGAAGTTTTATATGGTGCCAATCCCAATAAGATTAAAGTAATTTATAACGGAATTGACCATACGTTATTTATACCAAGAGAAAAACCTTCAGCTTTAAATCACGTGCCTACCGTCGTAGCAGCAGCCAGAATATTTGAGTTAAAAGATATTTTAACGATGATTAAAGCTTGTGCCGTAACCGTTAAAAAAATACCAGAGGTAAAGTTTCTTATTTATGGTGATGATCAAGCAGTTCCCGAGTATACGAAAGAATGCTTAGATTTAATTGAAGAATTAAAATTAAAGGAAAATTTCAAATTAATGGGAACAAGAAGTGATTCTCATCTTATTTTTCCAGAAGGAGATCTTTCTATTTTAACATCCATATCTGAAGGTTTTCCGTATACGGTTATAGAATCGATGAGTTGTGGGGTTCCTGTAGTCGCTACCGATGTGGGTGGCGTTAACGAAGCTTTAGATGAAAACTCTGGTTTTGTATGTAAACCTAAAGACTATGAAGAAATTGGCAAACGTGTGATAGAACTTTTACAAAATGAAGAATTACGCTTTAAAATGGGAGCACATGCAAGAAAACGAGTAGTTGAAAATTTTACCCTTAAAAATTTTATAGAACAATACGAGGAAGTATACCATCAAGTTAACCAAACCAACACTAGCGATAGGTAATCGATGAACTCTAAAGAAGATTTACTACAGCAATTAATAACATCGATTAAAGAACGAAACGGTAAACCGGTGAATCCGCGGGTGGTTTTTGCGACCATAGAATCTTTAGGGATTCGAGATATTGATGTGGTAGAAGATTACGGTTTTGAATCGATCCCGCATTTAGCGGTGTACATTTTTAAACAACTTACCCAAGAATCGGAACTTAAAAATAAATTTCAAAAGGCTGCTGAAGCTAAAAATTTAAAAGAGATATCACTGAATGCTTATACTTCGGTTCGTCGTAAAATGATGATTAAGGAGTATAGTACCGGTATTTTTCATTTATTTCCGGTTTTTTTACAAATAATTTCGATCATCATTTTTGGGATCTCGCTTTGGACGTATGTTGGTTTTAACAACTTGCAGTCTACCGCAGTGGTTTTAGGGGTCATTATTGGGTTAGTGACCACCGGTGGCTTTGTTCAAGTTATTGGGAAACAGGTTTCTTTTTATTGGTACAACGAAGATTATTTAATGACGAGAAGAACCACCCAAAAAATACTGTGGACGGGCATTAAAAGTTTAATTATCACTTTTATTATCATTTCGGGGCTCAACCTTTTTATACACCTTTATCCCTTTGAATTTGTGCTCATTGTTTTTATTTATTCGTTTCTTATTGGGGTTTTGTTATTAGTATTATCTCCGCTTTATACGGTAAAACAACGTTGGGTAATTTCGGTTGCAATTGCAGCCGGAACAAGTACCACCTTAGCTTTATATTTTTGGAGTAGTATTTTTATCTATTTTGTGCATTGGATTGGGATTTTGGTTGCCATTGGAATCGCTATATTTTATTTGGATTATTTTTTTAAAAGAACCGTAAAAGATAAAAAAGGACTTTACCACGCCACACCAAAGATGATGCTTTCTGTGTATCGAAATTTTAATTACTTTTTCTACGGAATTTTAATTTACACCTTTATTTTTACCGATAGAATTCTGGCTTGGTCTTCTACCCTAAATCGGGATCTTCCGTATATCATATATTATGAAAAAGACTATGAAATTGGGATGGATTTGGCCATTTTGGTATTTTTCTTACTTGCCGGCATCTTAGAATATAGTATTACTTCCTTTAGTAGAAAAATGGATTATTGGCAGCGAAAATTAAAGTATAATAAAATTGAAGTTTTCAATGCTAATATGAAAAAACTATATTTTAAGCACTTACGTATATTTGCCATCAGCGCCGGGATTATAGCTATTTTTCTGTATGGAGTGATCACTAAACCTTGGGGGTACGAAGCAGGTTTTGATGAGAGTTTATCTGCCTTAAGTATTAAAGTTTGTTTAATAGGTAGTTTTGGATATTTATTTTTTACCTTAGGAATGTTAAACGTACTTTATTTATATACCTTAAATCAACATCAAAAACCATTAAAAGGTATTTTTATAGCCTTCTTATTAAATTTAGTATTTGGTATTAGTTTAAGCAGAATAGTAGCTTATGAAGATAGCGTAATTGGTATGCTAATTGGTTCTATATTTTTTATGGGGTATACTACGGTAGCCACTTTGAATTTTTTTAAAAACTTAGATTATTATTTTTATGCAGCGTATTAACCTTATGATGATGGTGTTTAGTTTTCTGTTGGGTTCAGGGATTAAAGCTCAGGATCAAAAAAATGATGTGCTTTTTTGCTATGGAGATTTTTATCCTGAACAAATTAAAAACTACTCTGTTGTTGTTTTAGAAGGCCTCCATTTCTCCAAGAAGGATATTCAAATTTTAAAAGAAAATAATGAAACTGTTTTAGGTTACATTAGTTTAGGTGAAGTAAATAAAGATGCCGCCTATTACGATAGCTTAAAAGAATTTACGTTGGGCAAAAATGAAATCTGGGATAGTTATATTCTCGATTTAGAAAATAAACAAACCTTTAATAAACTTCTTGATTTATTTGAAGAAGCCATGATCACCAAAGGTTTAGATGGTTTATTTTTAGATAACGTAGATAATTACGGACCTTATGGTCCCACTCCAGAAAAAAAACCGGCACTCGTTAATTTCTTATCAAAAGTGAAAGAACGCTATCCCGAAATGTACTTATTACAGAACGCCGGAGTGTTTATTATTGAAGACACTCATCGTTATATTGATGGGATTGCCATAGAATCTGTAGCCACTAATTATAACTTTACCACCCATAACTACAGACTTCGAAATAAAAAAGAATTTGAAGAGCAAGTACAGCATTTAAAAGCTATTGAAGAAGAATATGATGTACCTATTATTTTAATCGAATATGCAGATACACATCGTCTTCGAGATAAAGTTTTAGATCGTATAAAACCAAGTGGTTGGTCTTATTTTATAGGACAAATAAAACTACAAAAAATTCCGGTATTTAATTAGAACTTATCCCCCCATTGATGTTTGTAAATCTAGATCTATTTTTAGGACCTTTACGTTTTGTCGTCTTTTTGGGGTTTGTTTACCTATTAAATAGATTGGTTACTTTAAAGCTTTCCAATCAAGTTGGTTTAGATTATTTTATTCCCAGGTATGTAATACTTATCAGCGTATTGGTAATTGTCAGCTTTTTTCTTACGCAAATCAATGCTTACGATTTAATGACCATTTTGGTCTTATTAGTATTTTTTATCGTACTCTCGTTTATCAACTTAAAGCGAGGTAAATCGTTTCAATTTCAGTTTAAAAAAATTAGAAGTCGACTTATTATTTATACGATTAGAAGTTTTGAGAACCGCAAGAAGATCATCAGTGAAGAAAATTTCAAAAAAATTGAAGATCGCAAAAAGACCGATCAAGAATTTATCTCGGAAAAACAACGGCTTTGGCAAATTGGTATTGGTTGTGGTTTGGCAATTGTCGCTTTTTCATCTCGTTATTTCTTTTTTGAATACGATACTTTTTCACTTTCTGAACCTTGGTACAATAGCTTAGAGAATATTAAAGATATAAGCAGTCAAAATTGGTTTTTTCATCAAGGGACGATGATGGGCGATTATGCTATTATGAACTTTTATGGTGCTTTAACCGATATTAGTGATCTTATTATCATCGAATCCTTTGGCTTGTTAGAAAGTTCTCTTTTAACGGTAATTATATTTTGGGTTATTTATAAAATTACGCATACCAAGTTTATACCGGGCTTAATTGCAGCCTTATCATTTTTATTTTTATATGCTTTTTTACCCATTAATTTAAATTTATTAGTACAACATAAACCTAGCTTTTTAGCCTTAACTATAGCATTACCTACGGTAATTTTTATTTTAAACCCTACGTATTTACGAAAGAAAAAAAGCAGCTATTTTATTTGGATCACGATTATTTTTACGGCTTGCTTTTTTATGGACTTATTTGTGACCTTCATTGTTTTATTCCCCTTACTCTTTCTGTCGTTATTATTTTCCTTTAAATATAATAAGCCTTATTTGTTAAGATCCTTTGCTGCCTTCGACCTCTCTTTGCTCTTTATTTTCATCACCCATTACCTAGCAAGTGTGGTGAAAGATGTAAGTTTATTTGATTTTTATACCTCTAATTTATTTTCGCTCAATATATATTCGTATACACCGCAATTGATCACTTCAATTAATCAATTAATATTCTATTATCAAATCTTAGGGGGAGTTACTTTGCTTTTTGCCTTGATCTTATTTATCAAAGATCGAAAAAAATGGTTACAGATTATGGTTTTTCTTATTTACATCAATGTCCTCTTGGTGCTAAATAGTTTTGGAGATTCGTTTATAGATGTCGATTTATTAAATCAATTGTATAGCGTCTTTATTCCTATTCTATTGGGAATAAGTTTTTTTGTTTTATTAAGGTTTATTGCTTTTTTGGCTCCAAAATTTAAAATTGGATTACCCTACAGAATTGTGATTACGGTAAGTACCCTTGGAGTCATTATTTTATTTTTAAGTCAAAACCCGCTCTCAAAAGTTCCTTTTCATCAAGATAAAATTAAAGAGCAAATTATACAGGCCTACGATAAATTAGATAAAAACCTTCTCCCCTTTTCTTATGCGGTGACCAATACTTATCAAAATGTAGCCCTTAGTAGAAAAAGTCATTATTTTATAGATTACAGCTATTTTAATAACGATTATTTAGTACAAGATTCTTTATACCATTCTCATCGTTCTAAAACGCATTATTTACAAGCTCATCCAGAGCTTATATTACCCAAAAGCACCTTTGTTTTTATGTATGAAGATAACTTGAATGCAAAATATTTTAATGATACTCAAACAAAAGATAAAACTTTAAAAACTATTGAACTTCTACAACAACGGGGAAGAAAAATTTCGCTCTTTTTTGATGGTGAATTTGTAAAAGTTTATGAGATTGAAAATGAACCTCATGCCAGCAAAATAAACGAACTTTTATTTTAGATGAAGCAAGCCTACTGCAAAATATTCGTATATGTAAGTTTTATGCTCTGCATGATGATCGTGTTCTCGTGTCGTGAAGACGAGTCCGAAAATATAAGTAGTTTTCAAAAAAACACCCAACGTGTGCGTTTCGATGAACAAAGTCAAGAACCCCTAGTTCAATATATTTTAAATGCGGATAATGAAGAAAGTAAAAACTGTAACCTACATATTCGTAAAGCTTTAGATTATGCTAAAATTCCGTTTTCGGTAATACCACTAAAAAAATTTAACCAAAACTTTAAAATCGATTCTACCACTAAAGTACTAGCGATTTATGACGTTGGCTTACTTACCAACCAATCTTATCAACAAGTTTTAAAGTTTATCGCACAAGGCGGTACGCTTTTTCTTCCCAGTTTTTCTAGCGATGAAAAATTTGGTTTTCTTGCTGGGGTAAAATCAGATGCTAACTACAGTATTAATCAAACTGCCACTGGTTATCGTTTTCATCTTAATATGTTGCCAGGATTAAAAAATACTAGGTTTCAGAATAAAATTCGGCATTTTGGACTCAAGCAAGAAAATTTTAAAGATGAAATTGAGATTTGGGCAAGTGCTTATAATAATCCAGAATATCCTACGATTATCCGCAATCAATTAGGAAAGGGCCAAATAATAGCTTTCAATTCTTCACAATATGCAGAAAAGCAAGATCGCGGTTTATTTTTTGCTTCGATCTTACAAGGTTTACCTCATATTCCTTATTCTATTGCTAATGTTTCTAGTATTTTTTTAGACGATTTTCCTGCGCCACTTTACGATGTTTATGCCGAAACCATACAAACAGAAATGAATTTATCGCAAGCGCAATTCTATACCAATGTATGGTGGCCAGATATGATTAAGCTTGCGCGGGATGAAAATATTGTCTACTCTACCTATCCTTGTTTTGATTATAGAAATATTACCCAGCCACCATTTTTGTTTAAAGAATGGGATCATCATTCTTCTACCTTAAAAGAACATACCAATGATGTGCCCGCTTATTTAATGAGCTTGGCTTTAAAAGAACATCAAGAAATTGGTTTGCACGGTTACAACCATGTTTCTTTGATAGCAAGCGATTGGCCTAACGAAGATTTTATGATTCTTTCCCTAGAATCTGTAGAAAAAAAATGGATCTATTCCAACTACGGAAAATTACCAAGAACTTATGTCCCCCCTTCAAATGACATTGATAGTATTGGTTTTTCTGCTTTAGAGAAAGCCATCCCCAGTATTCGTTATAATTGTAGCTTATATATTGGTGAATTTGAAGATGGTGGTGGTCGAGAGTTTGACCCGGAACCTTATAACCATCATTTCTTTAATTTCCCCCGAATAAGTTCTGGTTATGATATAAATGCTGAAGAAGAATTTAATCAACATTCTCTTTACTTATACACCGGTATTTGGTCTCATTTTATTCATCCCGACGATGTATATCAAGTACCAAGCGATAAAAATACCAGCCACGGAAGTTATGCCTATCGAAACACTAAACGTCTAGGTTGGCGAACTTCTAAAAATGGAGAATTAGGCTTTCTTCCGTTGTTTAAAAATTACCTTGAAAAAACTAGAAAAATCTATCCTTTTATTCGTTATCAAAAAGTAGTCGATGCCGCTAAACATACCGAGAACTGGAGAAAAAGCAAGGTGAGTTATAACTTTACACCAGACAGTATTCAATTAAAAACGAGCCTTCAGCTAACTGAAAATTATTGGTTTATTTATTTCCCGGAGGCAGAAACTACTAAAATTGAAGCCTATCTAACCCATAAAAATATTCCCTATTCTAAAAGAGATTTTTTACTAGGGAGTTTATTCAATATTAAAACAAAATCAGATCAATTAACATTACCAAATTATCAAAAAAAATCAACGCCAATAGATTTTCAACAAATCTTAGCCTCTTACGAAAATTACCTCGATAATCACGAAGAGTTTATTGATGAGTCCCCAGATCTTCCGGTAGAGGCAAGAATTGAAACATTACTTCTTCAGCAAAAAAAATCAGGCTTAAGTCAAAAAGATTGGTTAGCTCTTTATCAATATTTAGGTTGGGAAAATCGAGAATTTGAAATTTGGCCATTACTAGAGCATTCATTTCAGGAGAATCCTTCTCGAAATTTGGTGAATTTATCACTTCTGTTTACTAAAAACAGTGATTATTCCGATGCAGACACTCGTCAACGTTGGATGTTGCGACAAGCTGAATTTATTGATGAGCAAGTCGAATTAAAGCTGAAGTATTTAATTGAGTTTAACGAAGAAACAAATCTTGACGAAATCACAATTAGCGCAGAAGAAATTGTCGATATTATTGAAGCTACTACCGACGAACAAACTCAGGAAGAATACCTATACGGTTTAATAGATAAGCATCCTGCATTGGCATTAAAAGTTTTCAATAATATAGAAGCTTGTGGGAACTTAAATAATCGTTTAAGTGAGTCGATAGCTTGGTTTTACAAAGAAAAGAACGATTTAGAAAAAGCGATTGCTTGGAGCCATTGTACACCAACTATTAATCAAGAAGAAGTAACTGAGTGGCGTTTAGAAAATGGAGAGTTTATGTTTTTAAAACAGCAAAACTTCCCGCGTTATATTGCGTATTTATTGCAAAAAAA
The DNA here is from genome assembly GCF_902499555.1 of Mesonia oceanica. Lineage (GTDB taxonomy): Bacteria > Bacteroidota > Bacteroidia > Flavobacteriales > Flavobacteriaceae > Mesonia > Mesonia oceanica. Next base: position 119,559 of record NZ_CABVMM010000002.1, on the reverse strand, counting down.
TGCGCCCTATGCTTTAAAAGAAGTCATTAATTTAACCCCTTGCGAAAATAAAAAATTACAAAGCCAAGCCACAGATTTAGCTTATGCTTTTGCTGATCAAGGTAGTTTTAGAAAAGCCTTACAATGGTCTGAATGTGTACAAAATTTCCCTGAAAAAGATCGCTTACAGTGGCTTTATGAATTGGGAGATCTAGAAAAGTTAGCCTCCGAATATCTTAGTTATATCGAAAAAAATCCGGAAGATAGCGAAGTAAAAGCAACGATGGCACAATTATACTTGTATGCCAACCAATTTGATAAATCTTGGAAGTTAGCTTCCATCTTAAAAGATTCACCTGAAAAAACACAATTACAAGTTGAGTTAAATAAAGAAGTGCTTACTATTCCTGAAAAAAACCAGTTTGCATTACTCGAAGTTGAACCTGATTTCTTTTTACCGGAAGTTCGAAAAAAGATTGAAAAGAAAAGACGAATTCAGCAAAACGATTTTATAGAAACCAACTCAGAATTAATTAGTGATTTGCTTAAGCCTACTTCTTTTACCAATATATTAGCTTATGGTGTTCGAGACAAAAAACTTCATACACATACGTTTGGTCTTACGAAATACAATGCTTATGCACTAAATATCGATACTTCTTCCGTCAACAGAAATCATTATCTGTACGGAATTCGCTATGGTTTTAAAACTAAAGAACGACAAGAGAAAATTAATTACGTCGCTAAGGCTAGGGTCGAATTTGATCGAGATCAACGTGTATTTTATCATTTAAGAGTAGGAGCTTCTATCTCTAAAGACAGTTTTTTTAGTTCTTTACAGCTATTTTATCGTCCTGCGATTACCGGGCCGGCATATAGTTTAGGTATCTACCAAACGCAAGTTAACGTGTATGAAGAATGGAAAATTAATTCTAATTGGAATGCTATTGGTAGTCTCGAAGCCAATCATTATGACGATAAAAATGTAATCGATGCGATGATTTTAACTAAGCTTTCCTATAACCTTACACTTACAAAAACGAGTAGTTTTAACCCTTACCTAGAAGGTTCAGGATTATTGGGGAATACAAATTTAGAGCAAGGTTACCCGTATTGGTCAGCAAAAGAGCGATTATATGGCGGTTTAGGGGTTTCTTATAATATTAAAAACGATGCTCAACAAATTGATGTTGGTATTGGCGCAGCGATGTTTTTAGATACGTTTTCAGGTAGTTTTCAACGATATCGAGCTACGTTGAGCATGCCTGTTTTTGATTCCCTATTTGTGAATGCTAATGCAGAATTTTTTACCCTTGAAAATTTTTATTCAAACAGTTTTCAGCTCGGTTTAAAATATTACCTAAATTACGATTAAGTTTTCGTGCTCCTTTGGTTTTATCTACTTTTGTAATTCGTAATTTTCTTGACTATGGCTGAAGCAATTTTAAAAGAACACCTCTATCCTACGCTTAAAAAATACTTTGGTTACGATGAATTCCGGCCGAAACAAGAAGCCATTATTTCGAATGTGTTAGCAAAAAAAGATACCTTGGTGATTATGCCTACGGGTGGCGGAAAATCGATTTGTTACCAATTACCGGCTTTACTACTGGAGGGAGTTACCTTGGTGATTTCGCCGTTAATCGCCTTAATGAAAGACCAAGTGGACGGATTAAAAGCCAATGGCGTGGAAGCCGATTTTTTTAATAGCAGTCAAGAGCCGGAAGAGCAACAGGAAATTTTTGAAAAGGTCGCACAAGGTACCTTAAAACTTTTATACGTAGCTCCGGAAAGCCTATCGGCACTCAACGATATTTTAAAAGAAACCTACATTAGCTGTATTGCCATCGATGAAGCGCATTGTATTTCTTCTTGGGGACACGATTTTAGGCCCAGTTACCAGCAATTGGGTTTTTTAAAACGTTCGCTCCCCAACACGCCGATTATTGCGTTAACCGCCACGGCAGATAAAGCGACCCGACAAGACATTGTCGAGCAATTAAACATTCCCCATGCGCAACAATTTATTAGTTCCTTTGATCGGGCAAACATTAAATTAGAAGTTCGTCCGGCTGAAAATCGGGTGGCACAAATCATTCGGTTTATTGAAAAAAGACCCGATGAGTCCGGAATTATTTATTGTTTAAGCCGAAAAGGAACCGAAAATCTAGCCGAAAAACTTCAACAGAAAGGAATTGAAGCTTCCGCCTATCATGCGGGATTAAGCCACGAAGACCGAAGCCAAGTACAAGAAGATTTTATTTTTGATAAAAAGAAAATTGTCTGCGCAACGGTAGCCTTTGGGATGGGCATCGATAAATCGAATGTACGTTTTGTGATTCATTACAACATGCCCAAAAACATTGAAGGCTACTATCAGGAAATTGGCCGTGCGGGAAGGGACGGACTTCCCTCCTTCGCGCTTTTGTTTCATACCTATGCTGATGTGATCCAACTACGTCGATTTACCGAAGGAGCGAGTAATGAAGACTTGCAAAATGCGAAGTTGGAACGCATGAAAGAATTTGCCGAAGCCACCGATTGCCGAAGAAAAATTTTACTCAGTTATTTTGGGGAATACTTAGAAGAAAACTGCGGAAATTGCGATGTCTGTGAAAATCCGCCTAAGTTTTTTGACGGAACCGTCATCGCCCAAAAACTACTTTCCTGTATTGCCCGTTTAAAAGGAACCGAGCCTTCCGGGGTGGTAATCGATGTCTTACGGGGCGCGCAAAACCAGAACATCCTGGGGAAAAACCTGCAGCAATTAAAAACCTACGGCATAGGCAGTGACATTGCTTGGCGCGACTGGCAGCATTACTTAACCCAACTGATTAATCAAGGCTATTGTGAAATTGCTTTTCATCAACAAAATGCGCTACACTTAACCCAATTGGCCAAGAAGGTGTTGTTTGAAAAGCAACAAGTCTGGCTTACCCGACCCCAAAGTGTACAGGAGAAAAAAGAAACCGCCCGAAAAACTACTCCCAAAAAAGCTTCCGGCAACAGTCTATTTGAACGTTTACGAAAGCTACGGTACGAAATTGCCCAAGAAGAAGATATCCCCGCTTATTTGGTGTTTAACGATGCTACGCTAAAAGAAATTGAACGCGAACGCCCCCAAACCGATGAAGAATTTAAAAGGATTAGCGGGGTGGGTGAACGTAAACTGGAAGTCTATGGCGATGTGTTTATGAACGAAATTAGAAAGTTCCATAAAAAGAAACGCAAAAAAGCGAATACGCATTTAACGACCTATGAATTATACCAACAAGGCTTAAGCGTAGAAGAAATTTCGAAAAAACGGGAATTGGCCGTCACCACGATTTATTCGCATATCGCTAAGCTGTATATGGATGGAAAGGACATCAACATCCACGATTTTGTAAGTCAACAAGAAATTGAACAAGTACAACAAGCCCAACAAGAACTGCAACACCCCGAAGGCTTAAAACCTTATTTTGAACATTTTCAAGAACAACTCCCCTATTTTAAAATTAGGTTAGCCTTAAGCGTGATGGAGAAAGAAAAGAAGTAGGATTATTTTTTGGAGAGATAACTATTATTGATATGTTATTTGGTTTTTAGGGTTTATTAGTGGGAAGGGTTATATTTGGTTGTATATAATACTTTGCCTGTAATTTAATAAGAAGACAATGAACGAAGATTTAAGAGTTTTTAGAACTGTTGTTTCACATACCGTTCCAATTACTGGAAATGAAGTAAAACTTTTTAATGAGTCTAATAAGAATGAATCAAGTGTAACCGACTTAACAGAGCAAGAAATAGTCAAATGGATTTTTGCCCAAAATGAACTCCGATATGTTATAACGGAACAAATCTGTGATTTAAATTTTCAAGATATTGATTATAAATTAGAGGTTAAAGAACCTCTATTAAACAAACAAGAACAAAAAATAATTGGAGATATAGATGCTGTTTTAATTCCAAAAAACAATATTGAGCAAACTGTTATAATAGAGTTTAAAAGAATTAAAGTTAGCACACTTCAAGACAATTCAGTAAAAACTAATAAACTTGTCACAACTCGAAAAAAAGGATTTTCTCAAATAAAGAAACTGCGTAAATTCAATTATTTTAAAACATATCTTGGTGTCATAATCGAGGACGACTCTAGAAATGTAAAAAGTCCAAACACGATATTGAGGAATTCAAACGACCCTGCTGTTGATTCAATTTTTGATATTAACAAAGACGATAAACTGGAAAATGATGCTGGACTTTTCTTCATAAACTTGACTCAACCAACAGGAGAAAATTTTGAATTAAGATTTAATTTTGGACTAAACATTGACAAATATGCCTCTGAGATAGAACAAAATAATTTTACAACAGAAAAAATAAAAAATCTTTTGAATAAATAAAAACTACTAGCAACTACATATCCTTATTCCTATTAAGGTTTTGTGTCCTGCGGACACAACCGCGCAAGCATAAAAGTCGGTAATTTTAGCTATCTTAGTTTTTAAACAATCCAAATTATTTTTACAAAATACCGTTGTAAGCAATTAAAACAAATCAATGCTAACCATTAAAAAAATAAAAATATATAACAAGTTTGGTGGAGATATTGATGGATTCTCTCGCGGAAGAAAAATGTCTCAGCAAAATTTATTTAATGACAATGATTGGTCTTTAATTGATGAATTTGAACAGGATATAAAATTGATTTCTGATAGGGTTGTATCAAAAGAATATAGAGAAAAAGCTTTAATCAAGTTGAATAAAAATTGCGATTTGGAAACCAAAGAATATTTCAAATCTAAAATTCCATTTTATTCGGACTTTAAAGAAGTTTCAATAATAGTGGCTAATATCAAATTAAGAATTAATGATGAAACTGATACCGTTTGGGCAGGATTTGAAAATACGGAAGCTTTGATAAAAGAACTTGATTATGACAAAAAACAAATTGAACTATTAGACTTTGATACTCTTGAGAAAATAAAGGTGGAGTTTTTACCGACCAGTACTTATCAAGAATTGGCAATGTCAAATGGTTGGAGTGATGAATATATACAAATAGCAAATAAATTTGATTCTATTCATAAGCGGATTAAAAAAAACTGCTTACACCATCGTATAACAACAATTGAGGCTTTATGTCCTGCGGACACAACCGCGCAAGCATAAAAATCGGAATTTTTAGCTATCTTTAATCTCAAATTCCCACAACTGACAAATATACAAGAAGTTGTGTTTCATGCATAAAAACCAAAATAGATGCATCTTGAGAAATTAAAAATAAAAAACTTCAAATGTTTCAAAAATGAGTTTGAGCTGATATTGAACAAAAATGTCAATATCATTGTCGGAGAAAATGAAGCAGGAAAATCAACAATTATAGAAGCTCTAAACCTTATACTTTCTGGCTGGCTTAAGGGTCGATATATCCACAATGAACTAAATGAATATATATTCAACAAAGAAACAGTAAAAGAGTATATTGAAAGTCTTCAAACTGAAACACCGTTAGCACCACCTTCAATCAAAATAGAAGTTTTTTTATCACCTGATGCACCTTCAATTTTCAAAGGAGATAAAAACTCTGAAAAATCCGATTCAATAGGACTTTCATTTAATATTGCATTTGATGAAAAATATTTACCTGAATATCAGATTTTAATTCAAACTGAAAGCATCAAAAGCTTGCCAATTGAGTACTATAATTTTTACTGGGAGTCCTTCGCGAGAGATGAAAGAGTTACACCAAGGCTGATACCTATTAAGCCCGCATTAATCGACTCATCAAATGGTAGATTGCAGAATGGTTCCGATATTTATATAAGTAGAATAATAAAAGACTTTTTAGAACAGAAAGAAATTGTAGATGTATCCCAAGCACACAGAAAAATGAAAGACGTTTTCATGCAAGAGGATTCTATAATTAACATTAATAAAAAAATTCAAACTGATTCAAATATTTCCAACAAAAAAGTAGAACTGTCAGTTGAACTTTCCTCAAAAAATTCGTGGGAAAACTCTTTAGTAACATATTTGGATGAAATTCCATTTCATCATATCGGAAAAGGAGAACAATGTGTGATAAAAACTAAATTGGCTCTATCACATAAAAAAACATTAGAATCCAATGTGCTTTTAATTGAAGAACCAGAAAATCATTTATCTCACGCAAAATTAAATGAACTAATTCATGACCTAAGAAAAGGTGCAGAAAACAAACAAATAATTGTTACTACTCACAGTAGTTTTATTGCAAATAAACTAGGCTTAGACAGCCTAATCTTATTAAACGAACAGAAAACAATAACTTTTAAAGATTTAGAAGATGATACTTTTACCTACTTCAAAAGACTAGCTGGTTACGATACCCTTAGATTAATTCTGAGTAATAAATCAATACTTGTTGAAGGCGATTCAGACGAATTAATTATTCAAAAAGCATATTTTCAAAAATACGGTAAACTACCAATAGAAGATGGAATAGATGTAATTTCAGTGGGCACTTCTTTTTTAAGATTTTTACAAATAGCAGAAAAAATAAATAAGCCAGTAATTGTAATAACTGATACAGATTGGAGTCTGGAACAGCTTGAAAAAAAATATGGAGATTATATTGGAGTAAACGCTAAACCCAACATTACAATTTCTTACGATAGCGAAATAGATGAAGGGGATTTTGAAATTTACGGTAAACCATTTAATTACAACACGCTAGAACCAAAACTATTAAAATCAAATTCTATTGAGTTGTTCAATTTGATTTTTGACAAAGCTTATACAACTGATGACGAATTTCATAAATATATGAAGCTCAATAAAACAGAATGCGCTTTAAAATTATTTGATACACAAGAAATAATTTCATTCCCCAATTTTATTTCAGATGTTATTTAACAATGACTAATGAATTAATCATAGCATCAGCAGGCTCGGGTAAAACAACAGCTTTAATCAAAAAAGCTTTGCTATACCCTGAAAAATTAATTTTAATAACCACTTACACAGAATCAAATGCTCAAGAAATTAAAAATAAATTTTTTGAATTAATAGGCTGTATTCCTTCAAATATTCATGTTTCTACTTGGTTTTCATTTTTAATTAAGCAATGTATAAAACCCTATCAGACAATTCTATTTGACTACAAAATAAAGGGACTTCTACTTGTAAACGAGAAATCAGGCATTAGATACACAGACCAAAGAACTGGAAGAAAAATTCCTTATGCAGAAGCTGATAATTTTGATAAATTCTACTTTTCAAAAAACAAAAGGATTTATTCTGATAAGGTTGCAAAACTTGCTGTTAGAGTTAACAAAGAAACAAAGGGCAAAATAATAAACCGTCTTACAGAAATATACGACTACATACTAATTGATGAATGCCAAGATTTGGCGGGATATGATTTGGAATTACTAAAGATTTTTGGACAATGCAGTTCAAATCTATCATTAGTTTGTGACCCAAGACAAGTTACCTATTTAACCCATAATTCTACAAAATATAAAAAATACAGAAATGGATTATTAAAAGAATTCATTACAACAGAATGCAGTAAATTAGGTTTTCAAATTGATGACACATCACTTTCTGAATCGTACAGATGTAATCAGGCTATATGTGACTTTGCAAATAGACTTTATCCCGAACATAGTCAATGTGGCTCAAAACAAGACGAAATAACAGAACATGATGGCATTTATATAGTTAGTAAAGACAAAGTTGATGAATATTTAGCTAAATATAATCCTGTTCAATTACGATGGAACTCTTCAACCAAGGATACAAATCCTGAATTTACAATTACTAATTTTGGACAATCTAAGGGTTTAACTTTTGAAAGGGTTTTAATTTATCCAACAAAAGGAATGCTAGGATGGATAATTAACAATGAAATTTCAGTCAGTAAATTTAGTAATGAAGCCCGAGCGAAATTTTATGTAGGAATAACAAGAGCGAAATATAGTGTTGGTATAGTCTGTGATAAAACAGATGGATTTATAAAAAATGGAGCAATTGAATACAAATAAAGCACGAAAACACAATACTGTATAACAGCAATTGTGGTTTTATGTCTTGCGGGCACAACCGCATAATTATAAAAGCAACAATCCCAAAAATCCTTCCCCTTCTCTCCCATTCCTTAAGAACGTCTCTTTTTGGGAATGGTATAGCGCACTTGTTTGTTCTTAAAATCTGAGATTTCTTGGCGTAATTTTTTATTGGCATTATCCAGTAACTCATTTTGTACTTTCATAATCCGTAATAAGTCATGCATTGCATCCAGGTTCTCTAATTGCGAATAAACAATTTCATCTAAATCGGCTTTCGTGTATCTTCTGCTCATGATTTAATTTTTAAATATTCAAAAAAAACTTAAATAGATTTATTTTATGCTTTTAAAGCATAACAAATATACTAAAAATATTTTATTGAATACCATAAAGCTTAAAATAATGCGATTAGCATTGAAAAGAAAGTTATTACATTTGGTATAGATGATAATTATTTAGGATGGAAAAAGAAGTTTTTAACCGGATAAAGGCCGTTTTAGCTGAACAAGGAAAAACCAATAATTGGCTGGCAGACCAGTTAGAAATGAACCGCACTACGGTTTCTAAATGGTGCCGAAATGAAATGCAGCCTCGAGTAGAAACTTTATTTCAAATTGCAAACAAATTAGACGTAGATGTAAGAAGCTTATTGATTAGTACTAAATAACAGGGTTAGAAATTCTATATTTTTCTTTTGGGGATTACATGTATATCAACAAATTCCAAAGATTTATGACTGCACTAGGATTGTATTTAGCTAAAAAGTCAATTAGTAAAGCCGGTGTTTCTGAAAAAATAGGAATCAGTAGGTCAACCTTAAGTGAACTTACTTTAAATGAGTCAACACATCTAAGGGCAAAAGAACTTTACCTGATTGCCTTAGCCATCGATGTTGACCCGTGTGAGGTTTTAAAAGAACTTTATCAGAGGTAAGCTTAAGAAATTAAATTAGTCCGTTTGAGTCATTTTAAGTAGGAAAACCTAGTAAAATTGTAGAGAGAACCGAATGTTAACTTTAAGCTATTTTGGAGCATGGAGTGAATTTTCAAGGAAAATTTGTATCGAAAAGCCACCCACATGGAAACTTCGATAGAAAATCTTTTGCAAAGATTTCACTCAGTCTCCGAAATTTTCTTAGCTCGAACTCAAGTTATTTTAATATTTTAACTTTAAAGAAAGTTTATATAGATGAAAGTTTACGGAAAGTGTAAAAATTGTAAGCAAGAAATCCCTTATCGAACAGCTGCCTATACAAGGGTGGAATTTGCGATGAAGGACGGGGAAACTAAAAAACTAACCTGTAAAAACTGTCAAGAAAAAAATGATTTTAAGGTGGACCAATTGTATGCAAAACCTTCTAAAACTGCTCAATTGATGGCCGGTTTAATTTTTCTTATAGGAACTCCCCTACTTTGGCTACTCATTAATCCCATCTTTGCATCCAGTAAAAATAATTATGTCGTTTATATTATCGGAGGTTTTATGCTTGTGCCAGTGATTGCTTTTGCTATTATAAATAAACAAGATCAAGCAAGAGTAAGTAATTTTAATAGAAGAAAACTAAAAGGAAGAGTGCATAACTTATAAATTAATTACACGAGCAAGTAATCCTCTATAGTTTTAAGCAAGGTGATATATTTGTATAGAAAACCGTGTAAGCGTAAAAGTTGGAGGTTTTTGTTATCTTTAATTCTCAAATCCCCTCGGTGGGGAAATTAAACAAACACGTAGCCGTTAAAAAAATGAACAGAGTAACTAAAATTAATCTTTCTAACTTAAAAAAGTGTAATCAAGTTTGGGCTGATATGCCCGAAAATGAAAAAGGGAAACTTTGTTTAAAGTGCAGTAATACAATTATTGATTTCAGAAAAATGACAGATTCTGAAATTGCAGAAACTCATCTTTTTTCGGAAGAAAAAGTTTGTGGACTTTACACAAAGGAACAACTCGCTAAACCAAAAAAAGAAGAAAAGAATATCAAAATCAATAATTGGAATTCTTTCTATTTTGGACTATTTAGTTTTTTGTCGTTTAGTAGCTACAGTCAAGAAAAAGCTGAACCAATAAAAACAGAACAAACTGAAAAAAAATATGACTTATTAAATAACTCTGAAAAAAAGCAGTTCAAAAAGAAAAATGCTATAAAAAATGACAGTATTTATATTTCCGGAAAATTAACAGATAACTATTCTCAACCTTTACCCTATGCAAATGTAATTATCAAAGGAACACGGACAGGAATTACGTCAGATTTTGATGGAATTTACAGACTGAATGTAACAAAAGAGATAGACTCTTTAAAAGAAATCACTTTAATCTACTCATACGTTGGACTTGAAACAACGGAAATAACTGTCGATTATGAATCTCTACAAAATAAGGAAAATAGAACTATAGACATAGAATTTAAACAAGGTCGAATAATCGAATATGTAGTGTATGAAAAAGCTCCATTTTATAAAAGAGTTTGGAATGGAATTAAAAATATATTTAGAAAGAAAAAATAATAATATGCAGTAACTTGTTTGTAAGTAATTTGCTTTTACTTGCCTACTTAAGAAAGTCCTCGCAGACTTTCTATCTGTATTATTTGCTAACTTTAGCGCTTAAACACGTAACGAAATCATACACTAGACCTATTGTAAGCAAGTTGGCCAATGAAACGCAAAAAGAAAATAATAATCGGAAATTGACATTTGGCATGAATCGCCAAGAATTGCTATGGTTGGAACAACTTCATATACTTGCGGAGTTCCTTGCATTGGACTTAAAGAAAAATATGGATTTCACGAATCAAATGTTGGTTGTATTGTAACTTCACCACAATTACGTGGAATTAACGCATATAATATTGAAATTGAAAAATATCTGAATAAAAGAAACGGAAAAGACTGGCGAAAAAAATACCAAATGGAAATGGACTCGCTAATTAAAAACAATATGCTGGAATAAATAAAAACCTACTTACAATAATAGCTCCTATGAAAAGCTCTAGTCCAGTTCTTCATATATAATATTTTATTTTTAATCACTTCATAATGATGATGTTGTAGTGTTGAATGTTGATAACCCCGACAGGGTTATCCATCTATTCCATAACCTATATCACTTGCTTATATTCCTCTTTTAAGCTTCCCTTAAAGGCTTTGTGGATACTAAGTGAGGCTGCATACATTTGTTTTGTCGCTGTTTTAGATAAACGATAATTTAGTTATATTTGAGGTAGTGCGTTAGTGTAGCTAAACGCCATGCGTTTATTTGCATGGTGTGGGCAATATAAACAGACCTTATGAATAAAATAATATTTGGATTTCTGCTTTGCTTTTTATCCATTTCCTTATCTGCACAAACGGACAAGGAAATTGCATATTCGAAAGCAAAAGAAGCAATTAAAATAATGGATGAAGGAAAATTAGAAGAGAGTATAAAGTTACTGGAAGAAAGTCAAAAGCTTGATTCTGAAAATTATATATATCCCTATGAAATCGCTTATGCTTATGTTCAAAAAAAAGAGTATGAAAAAGCAATTAAGATTTTAAATAAAGTAAAAAAATATAAATCCTTAAATAGCCAAGTTTATCAGATGTCAGGTAACTGTTATAGTTATTTAGGTAAACCAGAAAAGGCAATTAAAGAATATGAAGACGGAATGAAACATTTTCCGAATTCAGGAAATCTACATTTAGAAAAAGGTAATATATTTTTACAACAAAAGGAATATCAAAAAGCAATTGAAAATTATGAAAAAGGAATTGAAGTAGATCCAACTTTTACTTCAAACTACTTTCGTTTAGCAAAATTATTTTTGAATTCTACCGATAAACTTTCAGGTTTAATTTATGGCGAGATATTTATGAATTTAGAGAGAACTACAGCACGAACTCAAGAAATGAGTGAACTTCTTTTTAATGCATATAAATCATCAATAACTTTAAGCGAAAATGAATCCAAGATTGACTTTTGTGAAATTATTATTGATGCTTCAGAAATAAAGCCAAACGAAGATATTAAGTTACCACTTTGTGCAATTTTTGCCGAAAATTTTATTTTAGCAATTACTGATGAAAAAACAATCAATTTAAATTCGTTATCGCAAATAAGACAAAAATTTATAGAAAATTATTTTAAGGAAGATTTTAAAAATTATCCCAATGTTCTTTTTGAATATCAAAAAGAACTAATAGATAATAATCTCTTTAATGCTTACAACCATTATTTATTTCAAATTGGAGCACAAGAAGAATTTAGTAATTGGTTAGAATTAAACCGAGGTGAATATGACAAATTTGTAGATTGGTACACAGAGAAACAAAATATTATTGAAATAACTAATGAAAACAAATTTATTAGATAAAAAATAATGCCCACAACAATGGTAGTCGTTGCAAAAGCCTATATTTCTAAAAAAAGAGAGTTATCCTGATTTATTACAAGAGGTAAGTTGTTATTTTTTAGGTGTGTAGGATTCTTTAAAACTGCTTTTAATTCGAAGTTTGATTAAAGAGGTTGTGCAACAGTCACAATGGCTATAAGTAATTGCTTGTTCTCGCCTTATTCTGAAAAACCTCCCTTCTTCCCTCCCATTCCTTAAGGACGTCGCTTTTTAAAGATAGGATAGCAAACTTGCTTGTCTTTAAAGTCTGAGATTTCAACGAAGGTGATATATTTGTACAGGAAACCGTATAAGGTTAAACACAAGCATTTTTTAATTATTTATTTTTAAACAATGCCGTAAGTAAAATTTATAAAAATCTGTTATTAAAAACCTACAAACGAAATGAATAAAAAAGCTTTCCTATTACTTATCTTATTAAGCTTATTAATGGCGTGTTCACCTAAAATTAGAACTCATCTAACAAATACCTCTTTTGCTCCGATAGCATCTAAAGAGGACATTATTCTACTTGATGAAAAAGATAAAGTTCCCGAAAATTCAGTTTTAATTGGAGATTTAAAAATAGGGGATTCAGGATTTTCAACCGATTGTAGTTATCAAACCGTTATTGAAAATGCAATAAACACCGCTAAAAATTCTGGAGCTAATATTATTCAACTAATTGAAATTAAAGAACCAAATTTTGCAAGTACATGTTATCGAATAAAAACAAAACTTTATAGAAACAACAGTCAATCAATGGCTGCGCTATTGGAAAAAAGAAAATTGCAAAATAAATCCAGACTATCTAAAGACGCTGATTATGCAGTAGTATATTTTTATAGACCTAAAATATATACAGGTAGTCTGATTGGTTATAAAATAAGACTTGACGATGACACAGAAATAGGGAGAGTTAGAAATGGCGAAAAATTTAAATATAAAATCAAAGATTTTGGAAAACATAAATTTTGGGGTAAAACTGAATCTCAAGATTCAGTTGTAATTAATATTGAAAAAGGTCAAGAATATTTTGTTAGATGTGGAATTAAAATGGGAGTGGCTGTTGGAAAACCAGAAATGCATCTTATGGAAAACCAAATAGGAATAAAGGAATACGAACAAATGGAGTAAAGGCTTTTAATTAACTTATCCTTCAACCTCCACCCATCATCTCACAATTGCAGGGTAAGAGACAATAAAAATATAGTGACTTTGGGTGTTTTAATGTTTAAACTCAACCGCTATTAAAAGTTTTATAAATACTTAAAACAAATGATAAAATTTTTCATTCGTAAACTCTTTCCATCCAATAATAAACTGGATAGAATTTTAAATGACTTAAAAAGCAATCCAAATTTTAAAACTAAAAAAGAAATTAAAGAACAATCTACTGAGTTTAATCCATCCAACTTAAAGTTGGAAAAAGGAAAAGTTGAATCCATCTTTTCACCAGATTTAGGAGATCAAAAAGGGTTAGTGTTAACAAAATGGTTTGTTCAACCAGGAGATATTGTAAACTATGGAGATATTATTTGTGAAATAGAAAATAAAAATATCGTCATGGAATTTGAAAGTTTTTATAACGGCAAAATAATATCAACTTGCAGCTTAAACCAAAACTTAACCACCGAAACAGAACTTTTTAAAATAGAAGGAATATAAATTTTGGTGATTTTGGTTTTTAAACAATTCGCAGCTGAACCCTATACTAGTCCACCGGCATAAATTTGAAGCATGAAAATTTTATATGCTATATTGATTTTGCTATGCTTGGCTTCTTGTAACCGATTAAAAAAGAGTGATCATAAAGAAACAAGCGCTACCAGCCATAAAATGATAAAAACTCAAAATAACTCCCCATGTAATTTTGAAACTTACCTCATTTATGATGACTCTGTCCCCGTATTTCTTGAACCCAAAGGAAAAATTATAAAATACTTTAGATTTGAAGATAATCCCGAGTATGATTTTGGAGGTACACTTTTATTTAAAAACGCGACAAAGGATTGGTTACAAATTGGAAAAAATCAATTAAACCCTGAGCTTGAAAATTACTGGATTCAATCAAAGTATATTCAGATTGAAACCACCAATTATAACCATCAAAAAATACCTTTATTTGAGCAGCCTAATAAAAATGCAAAAACAACTGGATTTTTAAAAGAAGAGTCCTATTTAAATGTTCTCGCTTGTCATCACAAATGGGCTTATGTAAAAAAAGATGAATTGGAAGGTTGGCTTCCTCCTGAATTTATATGTAACAACTCGGTTACTAATTGTAATTAAATTTAGTAATTTCATTAATTCTAATTAAACTCATCTATGAAATTAGTATTATACGTTTTTATTATAAGTTTATTTCAAGTAAGCTCCACAGCAATTAAAAGAGAGGTACTTCAAAAAAATGAAATCAAGTGTTCTGAAAATGCTTGTGAGGGAACCTATTCAGGGCCTGAATTTATAGATGGAAAAGATATTGCTCACCAATTTTCCAACAAGATGAGTAAAGCTGTTGGTGATCAGTTAAAAAAACTCTATTACGAGCAGAAGTATAAAAAGGTAAACTTTTCAGAAATTAAAATGTCCACTCAAGGAATGGGAAGTGGAAAAGTAATTTATAAGCTTACGATTCCTTTCATCGCTGTCAATTCAAAATGTGATGCATATACCTCCTTTGACCACGTGGGCGGATGGAATCACGAACCTGCCTTGAATAGAAGAAAGAATGAGCTTAGAAAGCTAACTTTAAAAGGACATCAATTAGAGATTAGCAAGCTTAAAAAAACACCTGAAGGTTTACAAGAATATTGGATTCAATGGAAAAATAAGACCACTCAATCAGAGTGTGAATAACAAGCATAAAAGATCAATATATTACCCATAGCCCATTGAAATTAAAGTTCGTCAGTTGCTGGAATACTTGTATGCAATGCAACAAAGCAAAATTATATTGAGAACCAACTATTGACATTAATTTCTCTATAAAAAAACCTAAGCTTGATGAACAAGTACAGAACATAAATTACGGGAAAGAATAAAAGAACTTACTTGTCTTTACCCAACAACCTCAATACGATATTAAAAAGTTTAAAAAAGGCTTTTCAATACCCCATATTTACCGAAATTGAGATGGCTTATGATGGGGTTTCTTATACCACCGGTAATATGAATTACGAGATTACGATTACCAGTACCCTCAAACTATTTAATCAATCTAAAGGAAGCCCTAAAGCCAGCTTAAAAGAAGAAAAAAGCTTTTCTAATTTAAGAAAAGCTTTTAATTTTTAACTTAGCATAGGAATTATAACCCCAATGAAACTATTTAATGAGCGGTTTGTCCACCGTCTACCGTAAAGACACTTCCATTTACAAAAGAAGCTTCGGGTGAACATAAAAATAACACAGGATGAGCAACTTCATCTGGTTCTGCCGGACGTTTCATAGGACTGTTATTCATTAATGCTTCACTAATCTCCGGATCATCTAACCAACGCTCTGTCATTGGTGTTCTTATGAGCCCTGGTGCTATTGCATTTACACGAATATTATTTTGCGCATAATCTAAAGCAGCAGCTTTTGTTAAACCAATAACTCCATGTTTAGCAGCAGCGTAAGGGGCCATCCCCGGATCTGCAACTACACCGGCTACAGATGCCGTATTCACGATAGCTCCTCCTCCCGTTTTTAGCATCGCTTCAATTTCATATTTTATGGAAAGAAATACTCCTGTTAAGTCGACATCAATAATTTTATCGAAGTCTTTTTCTTCTACTTCTGCAAATGGAGCTGTTGGAGGCAAGATTCCCGCATTATTGAAGGCGAAATCAATTTTACCATATTTTTCTACAGCATAATCGATAAGGTTTTTCACAGCTGCAGACTTGGAAACATCAGTTTTTACAAAATCGGACTTGAAGCCAAGATCCTGGATCATTTGTGCGGTTTCTTTACCACCATCACTAATATCTCCTATGACTACATTCGCATTATTTTGGGCAAATGCGATAGCTGTAGATCTTCCTATACCTGATGCCGCACCGGTAATTACGACCGTTTTATTACTATAATCAAACTTTATACTACTTTCCATAATTCTGTTTTTTTATTGGTTACTCTTAAATTTCTGGTTCAAGATCTCTTAACTCCTGTGGATATTCTCCTGGCCATTCATAGCGGTCTTTTAGAATTTTCGCACTCATTTCAAGGCAAATCTTTGCTGCAAGTCCCGGATATTTTTCTGTCATTGTATCTATGATTTCTTCACTCGAACTGGCATTTTTCCATACTTCTTCGAAGTCTTCGATATATTTTTTGGTAAACTTGATATTCTCCGAATCAAAATATTTAGGATCGTTGGAAGGAGAATGTCCGGGCACAACAACTTCTGGATTTAAAGCTTCAAAATCATCTAAAACTTTAAACCAATCTTTACGGAACGCAATTGTTTTGGCATCGGCAATCCAAACATACGCATCAGAGAATACCGCGTCTACTGCCAGTAAGGTTTTTATAGATGGGATCCATAGGGCAGATGCATCATCTGAATCTCCTCTTAAAGGGCCTAAAATTTCAATTTTTTCACCCTCTAATTCTAAATAAGGCTTCGATACAGGTTTTACTTTCACGGCCTCTTTGGCTCCATCTAGCTTTAAAACTTCTTTACCCCAATAGTCTATTTTAAAATCGAATGCACCATTTATTAAATCTGCTATACCGGGAAGGGATAGCACCTCGATATCTGGAAATTCTTTTTTTATGACGTTTAAACCTAAAAAGTGATCTGGATGAAAATGACTTATATAAATACGAGAGGGTTTTACACCATTTTCGGTCACCATAGCTACAAATCTATGGGCACTGCTTTGTGCAAATTGTGTATCTAATAGTACAGCATCGTTTTCGCCATAAATTAAAACAGAATTTACAGCAAAACCAGCTAGGGTATCTCCCCCATTAAAAACTTTAATCTTTAAATTTGACATAACTATTTTTTTTATATTCTGAGCATCCGTAATAGCTTCATACTATTTGCTAGATGCATTTTTATGAAAAGCTTAGTTCTCCACTTAGCATTTCCTCTATCATTCCTTCACGAGGAGCTTCAGCAATGACCTTTTCGTTATTCTGACCTTCATTCTTTTTAAAGAAAATCTTACCGAATTCGGGTACAACATATTTTGGATAAGTCTCATACTTCTCTCTGGATTCTTCCATGAGAGCGATATGATCATTCTGGAAACAAACTGTAATATCAGGTCTCTCGTGAACCCACTTCGGAAAAAATATCACCCCGTGTAATTTATTTTCGTTCGGGATAAAATCTAAACTAACATCGGTACCTGTAGGCTCTGTCCAACAGATTTTAAAAACACCATCAACAATTTTCACAATATCAACTTCCTGATCTCTTACCCAACGACCACCTACCATACCCGTATGAATTCTATAATCTATGGTATTTTTATTCTTTACATACATTTCGTAATTCCACCCATTATCATAGGTGTAAAGAAAGTGACCTCCTAAAAATTCATTTAAATCTTTTATAATATCCATATCTTTTTTTAACAAAATTAACTAGAAGACATCAAGTTTATATAGTAAATAAAGCCTGTTTTTTGACAAATCCGGCCATTTTAATTACTTTTAATCTATTATGAAGAAAAACGATATTTATACCACTATAACTGAAAATGAATACCTAGATATAGGTAATCACCTTCATAAAGATCATCACCAACTTATTTTAATGTTAAAAGGTACCCTGCATGTTACTGTAGCTGAAAAGCAATATTTTTTACCCGAAAGATTTATAGGACTTATCCCGGCTAATCAAATACATAATTTAGAAAGTAGAAATGAAATGGTGCAATTGTTTCTTATATATTTCCCTTCTTCTATACCATTGAATCAGTTTTTAGTGTTAAGTTCAAATGACTTTATTTATGAAAATCTTATTTTTATAAGCCAGAACACTAATCACCTAACAAAGAAAATTAATCCGGAATTATATAATTTTAGTTACGCTTTCCTTAAGATGATCAAAACGATGGATAATTTGCAGGCGTTTCCGCTTAAAGGAATCATAAAAACAAGTAATAAAAGGCTACAAAACGTACTACACTACATTGATGAGAATTATAGCGAGCAAATTTCACTTGAACAGGTCGCAACAGCATATGGTTTTTCGGTAAGAAATTTAACCCGACTATTCAAAAATGAAATGATGACTTTTAATTATTACTTAAATTATGTCCGCATCATACGCGCTATAGAAATGTTTACAGATCATAAAGAAAACATAGAAAAAGTAGGTTACACTGTTGGCTACAACACCTTAAGCAATTTTAGTAGAACGTTTAAACGCTTTACGGGGCAGTCTCCTAAATCATTTATTAAGAATAATAAAACGACTTTACCTCAGCAATAAAACTGAAGCTTAAATTAAGACCTGTTATTTCTAAATCGAGACCACATGAAGAGAAAATCAATCAGCATAAGCCTCTGTTTAGTTCATGCATTAATATTTTTATTGTAGTTTATGCATCTTCTAAGAGGTCTTTTTTCTGTTGATGAGAAAATTAAAATGTATCAATAATGAAATAATGGGGTGAAATTTTGATGAAAATTTTTATAGATAAGTACTTCATTACAAATTAATTTTATATTATTCCACGTATCGCAAAACTTAAGCTTGATGAACAGTACAGAACTTAAATTACGGGAAAGAATAAAAGAGCTTACTTGCCTTTATGAGGTCTCTTCCATTATTGGGAATACCGATATTCATTCTTTACCCAACAGCCTCAACGCGATATTAAAAAGCTTAAAAAAGGCTTTTCAATACCCTAAGTTTACCGAAATAGAAATTGCTTATGAAGGAATTTCTTATACCACGGGTGATATGAATTATGAGGTTACGATTACCAGTCCCCTCAAACTATTTAATCAACCTAAAGGAAGCCTAACAGCCAGCTTAAAAGAAGAGAAAAGCTCTTTTTTAAAAGAAGAGAAGCAATTGATAGATAGTGTGGCTTTAAAAATTAGTAACCTATTGGAAAGAATTGAGATTAAAAACAATGAAAATTCTTTACGGCGCCAGGTAGAACGCACCGACCGGTTAAATATTTTAGGGGAAATTACCGCAGGAATCGCCCACGAACTCAATACTCCATTGACCAATATATTAGGGTTTTCAGAACTTCTTAAAGAAAACTGTAAGCAAGAAGAAGAAAGTAAAGACTTAGATAAAATTATTCAAAATGCGATTTACTCTAGGGAAGTAGTCAAAAAATTAATGTTCTTTGCTTGTGAAATGCCACAAGCACGAGAAACCGTCAACATTGTCCCTACCATTAAAAGTGCCATCGACTTGTTAAGGCCCACGCTTAGGAAAAAACAAATTGAATGTATTTTAAAAACCAATGAAGAATTATTTTTAAAGGCAGATGCATTACAAATTACCCAAGTACTATTTAATTTAGTTATGAATGCTATTTATTTTACCCCGGAACAAGGAACTATAGAGATAAATGCATTTCAAAAGAACGAACAGATCATAATTAACGTGAAAGACGAGGGAAGCGGACTTACGGCTGAAGCAAAAGAAAAACTTTTTGAGCCTTTTTATACCACCAAGCCTATTGGCGAGGGTTCCGGGTTGGGATTAAGCGTAGTGCACGGGATTGTTGCGAGTCATCAAGGAAGTATTAGTGCTAAAAACAATACAGAAAAAGGAACTACCTTTGAGATTAAACTTCCCATCAACTAACAACCTATGAGATTAAGAGAAAATATATTAGTGGTAGATGATGATCTTTCTATCGTTGAACTATTGCATCGGCATTTAAGTTCTTGGGATTTTCATGTATTCAAAGCAGTCTCTGTTAAAGAAGCAGTCAATATTTTAAAAGATACGAACATCGATCTTTTGATTACTGATCTAAAAATGCCACAAATAGATGGTTTTGAACTTATTAAATTTGTAAGTGAGCACTACCCTCACCTACCTAAATTAATTGTGACCGGTTATCCTTCTGTACAAGATTCTTTAAAAGCTATTAAAAATGGAGTTGCAGATTATCTAACCAAACCTTTTACCAAAGAAGAGCTAAGGTTGGCGGTAGAAAAATCGATGCAGTCCCAAAAACAACAAATTGCTTTTACCCAAGACAAAGCACAAACAGCTAAAAAACTCCCGAAAGAAATCATCGGTGAATCTCAGGCTATTCAAGAGATTTTTGAAATTATAGAACGTGTAAAAGACAATAAAGCTACCGTTTTTATTCATGGCGAAAGCGGAACCGGAAAAGAGCTTTTGGCACGGGCGATCCATTATGAAGGGAAATTTTCTAAACAAGCTTTTATAGCGGTTAACTGCGGTGCCATCCCTGAAAATTTATTAGAAGCTGAACTTTTCGGATATAAAAAAGGAGCCTTTACAGGAGCTGAAACTGATAGAAATGGTTTCTTTCAAGCGGCAAATGGAGGAACTATCTTTTTAGATGAAATTGGTAATGCCCCTTTAAATGTTCAAAATAGGCTACTAAGGGTATTACAGGAAAAAGAAGTGATAAAAGTAGGAGCACAAAAGCCCGAGAAAATAGATGTAAGAATCATTGCAGCCACCAATAGTAACCTAAAAGAAATGAGTAAAAAAGATCTTTTTAGGGAAGATTTGTATTACCGTCTCGTGGTGGTAGAAATCGAAGTGCCACCGCTACGTGAACGAAAGGCAGACATCCCCTTATTGGTAGATAAGTTTTTATTAAAATATGGATTGGAGTATAAAGATAAGTTTGTAAAAATTACTCCGGAAGCATTAAGTATTTTAAAAAGGTATCATTGGCCGGGTAACATTCGGGAATTAGAAAATGTAATTCAAAGAGCTGTTATTTTATCAGATAAAATTATTGATGTTCATCATCTTCCCGAACATTTAAAATATAAAATCGACTTTCCCGAGGACGAGTTCATTACCTTAAAAGAGATGGAAAAAAAGTACATCCAAAAAGTACTGCGTGCAACCGATCAAAATAAAACCAAAGCCGCCCAAATATTAGGGATCGATAGAAAAACCATTCGGTTAAAACTCGGTCAATAAAAACCGGGTAAAAAAGTACCGGTTGGTACATTCTTACCCGGTCTTGCAATTAGCTTGAAATACTTCTTAAGTCGTAACATACTGTATTTCAGTAATTCAAACCTCCCCTATTTCTATTCATTTTTTTTGGTATAGGCATTGACTTTAGTACATCAAAATTAAATGTACTATGATCAACCCTATTCACTCTATTTGTAAAAACTGTAAGCATAAAGCCTACTGTGTGCTTACCCTTCATAAAGATCAAGTTTTGTCTTGTGATGAATATTTTTCTAAAAACGCCTAATTATTTAAGTGAAAAATCATGAATACAACCTTCATAAACGATAAAAAACCCGGAGTAAAAGTTTCTCAGGGAATGATGGAAAATGTATTGGAGCAATTTACCGATGCGGCTCAATACATTAATTTACATCTTGATATTCAAAAAATTTTAAAAATCACCAATAACGAAATCGTCATTCATTTTCCTGTGAAAATGGATGATGGCACCGTAGAGGTTTTTACGGGATATCGTGTGCAACACAATAATGCTTTGGGTCCTTACAAAGGAGGGTTGCGATATCACCCTACGGTAGATATTGATGCCGCACGGGCTTTGGCCATGTGGATGACTTGGAAAACTTCTTTAGCAGGGCTGCCCTTTGGTGGTGGTAAAGGAGGTATTCAATTAGATCCTTCCAACTATTCTATTACCGAATTAGAAAGAATTACGAGACGGTTTACCTATGCTTTAGGAGATAATATTGGACCCGATCATGATATTCCTGCGCCAGATGTAAATACCAATAGTCAAACTATGGCCTGGATGGCAGATACGTTTATGAGTACGCGTTTACCGGCTAAAAGATCTGTCAACCAACACGTGGTGACGGGAAAACCAGACGGCATCGGTGGACTTGAAGGCAGAGATCGTGCAACAGGCTATGGCGTATTTTTAAGTATTAAAAAGTATTTAAAAAAACAAAACCAATCTTTACTCAACAAAACATTTATAGTTCAAGGTTTTGGGAATGTAGGCTATTGGGCAGCTAACTTCTTAGAAAAAGAAGGAGCGGTTTTAGTAGGCGTGCAAGATGCTTCTGCTACTTTATATAATTCGCAAGGTATAGATGTTTCTTCGTTAAACGACTATGTAAACATCAATGATAAACGTATTGGAGGCTTTCCAAGAGCCGAAATGATAGATGACGCTCATTTTTTTCAGCTTGATTGTGATATCATCATTCCAGCAGCATTAGGCAATCAAATTACAGAAGAAAACGCCTCTAACATTCAGGCTAAACTTATAGCTGAAGGTGCTAATGGTCCCATTAACAATAATGCCGAGAAAATTCTATTGAAGAATAACGTTACGATTATTCCTGATATCCTTTGTAATTCCGGCGGAGTGATAGCTAGTTATTTTGAATGGCTCCAAAACAAAAATGGAGAGATTTGGCAGTTAGAAGATACCTTAAAAAAGCTAGATCTAAAATTAGAAGAATCCTTTAATAGTGTTTTTCATTACGCACAAAAGGAAGGTATCGATATGCGGAAAGCCGCTTATTGTATTGCTATTAAAAGAATAGAAAAAGCCTATATCCAAAGAGGCCTTTTCCCATAAAAACAAATCTTATGAAATACGGTAGCCACATCATAGAAAAAAAGGAATATGTCTATATGAAGAGACTGCTTAACATCTCTGGATATGACCATACCTTAGCCCATAAAATGGCTTTAGAAAAGCTTGCCCTCAAACTGGAAGATTCCATTATTGTAGATGAAGAAGAGATGCCTGCGGATATTGTAAGGTTAAACAGTAAATTAATCATTAAGTCCATTTCCAATTCCTCTACGATGCCCTTGCAAATAGTGATTCCTATGGAGGAAGACCTCCGAAATCAAAAATTATCTGTACTTAGCCCCCTTCCTGTAGCTTTAATCGGCTATTCGGAAGGGGATATCGTAGCGCTAGCTTTTACCAATGAAACTACTGCTTCCTATGTGATTCAGAAAGTAAAACAAGATATAGAAGCCCATAAAATAGATATTCCCATATAATTATGAACGATAAATCACAAGCCATTTTTTTACACGATGACGAACATAATATTTCGCATAAAAGAAATACCAATGAATTAGAACATTGGGTAAGTCATCTGATTTTTATTCAGAAAGAAATCAACTATTTACACAAATTGTGTAAAGCATATAAAGGAAAAGAATATTACTTTTTAACCATAGAACTCGACAGAAAAAATATTCAAAATCAGCAACTTATCTCAACCTTAGATAAGTATAGTAAAAGCCGAGACCTACTTAACGAATGTGACGATATGGAGTGCGATCGGCTTTTTATACATCATCACGAAATTTATCGAAGTAAGTACTTCCGGTTTATTTCTGAGTATCGTGAAATAAAAGAAAATCTATTTAATTTAATAACCTAACTCATGATATGCTCTTGAATTCGAATCTTGAAAAAATAAGCGAAACAAAAACTTTGTGCATAAAGAAAGATTTAATGGCACTGCGACATTGGTTAACAAAACTGGAAGAAAACCATCAAGAGCTAGATTACCTTCAGCTTATCCATAAAAAGATCATTCAAGATTCAGAAACCGCGTACAATTTACAACAAGTAAGACGCAAAAACACCTTGGCCTTCGCCAGTCTTTGTAAGTATGAACAAGAATTAAAGAAAGTTTTGGAATACAGTTATGGAATGTATGATTTGGGCTTAGCTAATCATCACGAAAAGAAAAGGGTAGAATTTATAAACACCGATAAAAGCTTTTTTGATTTTAAAATAAGTTTTTACAAGAAGTTAAGCAAGTATAGTATTAGATAAAGATCAGAGAAATGAGTTTTCGAAAGTTTGCAGTCATCGTTATTATTATTGGTATTGCTATTATCGCTTTTTTAAGCTGGATAGTTCCGGCTCCCATTTTTGTTGAATCATGAGTTAGGATGATTTATTAATCTTAAAAAAGGAAAAGTTTATAAGATATAAACTTTTCCTATAAAACTATTCTTGTAACTACATCTACAATGGTCTTGATGGATTTATTTTTAAATCTTTCAAGCTTTATTTTAGAAATACCGGCAGTATATAAAGCATTCATTTCAAAAAGATCTTTTTGGCTTTTTAATAACCATTCGTATTCTTCGAGGGTAATCATTTCATTGGCTAACAAATTAGTCCACTTTTCTAATTTTTGTTTTGAATTATTTAAAAAGTCATTGACAACTTTTTCTCCAGAACCTTTAAAATCTTCATATTCGTCATTCACTAATTTTAGTAAGTTTTCCTTCAGTTGTTTTAATATTTCGTCAAAGTCCATAGCCTAGTAGTTATTTATTAAACTTATTAATTGTTCTTTTGATTGTTTATTTTTATTGGCTTCATATTGAATTATTAAATCTATAGCTTCCATCACTTGTGATTTCGCTTCGCTTACGAAAACCTCTGACATCTGTCCCTTTTCTTTCCAGCGTTTTAAAAAACCGGCCAATAGGTTACGTTCATCATCGGAAAGGATTTGCCATAGTTGTAAACTTACATCATTATAGGGTTTATTTTTTTCGTATTCTATGATTTTATCTAAGTCAGAAAGTAGTTCTTCAACTTCTGTTTCATAGTTGCCATAAGGATTAGTGGCATTTTCTATAAGATGATTGGACTCTACTTTAATTTCTGTAGCTTTTTGATAGGAATATTGATCGAAAGCTGCGGTTTTTATGCTTTCACAAGAAATTGATAATAGGCTTGCTAAGATGACTACATAAAAGAGTTTTAGTTTCTTCATCATTTTATTTGGTTTAAAAAATTTCATTTTTTACTCTGAGTATGGTATTTAAATGATAGTTGATAATTTTTTGTCTTCCTTCTGCTGTCATGAGGATTTCTGAAAATTCCAGAAAATTATCCATAAAAAAATTCTCCGTTAAAATAGCTGGCATCCATGTTTTCCTTAAGACATAAAAGTTTGCTTCTTTATCTAAATCGCCATCACTATAATCGGTACGTAAGGGCTTATTGGGAAATTCTTTTTTAAACTCTTCTCCCCAAATGGTTGCGATTTGATCGCTTGTAGATTCACCATAATAAGTATATACCTCGCTACCTTGTCCTCCTCCAGCATTGGAATGTATGCTTAGGTAAAAACAATCTTCTCCACTATAATTATTTGCTCTATTTACTCGGGTAGATAAACTTACGTCTCTATATTCTGGTGCTATATTCACATAATTAATTCCTAATTGGGTAAGTTTTTCAATTAATCCATTAACAATAGAACGATTAAACTCCCCTTCATATATGATTCCGCTTTCCCCCCAATCTTTTCTTTTTCCGGGAGTTTGATAAACCCCATTAATGAGCCCCCCGTGACCATTATCTAATAAGACAAGCATAATTTATGAAATTTTTAAAGGTTGAGTCCCCTAATTTAATAATTTTTCAGAGTAATACTTACTGTTAGTTATAAGTATTTTATTTAATTAATTGTGATCTTATTTTTTTGTATTCTTCCCAATTGAATTTTTCAAGGAATTCCAGTCCTTTTTTTGCTCCCAATAAAAACAATTCTTTTTGTCTACTAAATTCCATATTAAAATTTAACCAATTAAATTCATCATCTGCATCGATATGACAAATTAGATTTTTATAATCAGGATTTCTAAGGATAAAATCGTAATCATAAATTTGTCTCATGGTACTAATCATAGCCCCTCCAAAACTAAAAAACCCGTTTGCTTGACTATAATTTTTTCTATAAACACTTAGTCTAACCCCAAATGTAGGTCTTGAAGGTATTTTTTTTTCGTGAAAAATATTAATAGGAAAATTAGACAATAATCCGCCATCTACAAATTTTACTTCCGGGGGAACATCACCGCTGTATCCGGCATATTTTATCCAATTTTCTTGATTTTCTTTTCCTTGGTTAGGAATATTTTTTACTACATAAGGGTAGAAAAAATAAGGTACGGCCATAGAAGCCCTAGCAAATTTAGCAGGACAGATTTCTTCTAGGTTTTCCCAGTATAGTTTACCCATTCTCGGAAAATCTACTTTGGTATGCGTGGTTACTTCTGAAGTTACAACGGCTAATTGTGCGGGTGTAATTTCCTTTTGAAAGCGATGATATAATACAGGTAACTTTTTTCTTCTTTTCTTTAAGTCTCCATAAGTATGAATACCTTCTTTGGCTAGATGGTTTCCCATCCAGTTTTCAAAATTCTTACCGGGATTTAGTCCTAAATTTCTTTTTAACTGAAAGTAAATAGATAAACTATTCCATAATAATCCAGGTATAAGTCCGCCTTTGCCATCTACTTTTCGTTGAATAAGACGTTTAATACCTCGTGGGCCATCTACAAAATCAAATAGATTTTGATTACTTAAAATATTCAGGATTTTAACGGCAACGGGATCTCCTATATTTGAAATTCCGGCCATAAATAGGGTATTAATAGCACCTGCAGAAGTTCCTGCTAAACTAAAAAATCGTATTCCAGCTTGTTCTAAAATATAAGTGTAACCTACTAAAGCAATGCCCAAAACACCACCGCCTTCTTGTACCAAATCTATATATTGGTTACCATCCTCATCATAAATATCTGAAAATTGCTTTTTGCTTTCTCTTAGTTGACGGGCCTGTTTTACCAATTGGGTAATCTCTGGACCTTCTAAAAAATTTTTGTTCATGATTTTTAATTGATATCGATTACTTACATCCTTCCATAATATTTGCACCAAGTAGGGTGAAACTTTCCGGTTTCTACATTTAGGGCTTGTAACTCGTGGGGCTTTCCTGCACGATCATCAAATGAATCCCCATGCTTTTCATCATATAGGCTAACCAGTACATGGCGTTGATTGTCTATTAGTATTTCATAAGGGGAAGTATCATCTTTTCTATCTAAACGCATAAAACCATCAAAACTGGCTTGCAAGTTTTGGTGGTTAAAAGCTACTTCAGGAGTTTTTAAGAATGGAACTTCTACGACATGCTCCACAACTGCATTAAAATTATAGATTACCATATTGCGAGGATAGGGATATTCTTCGCTTTTTTCTCTGTATTGTAATATTAAATAGTCTTCACCTATCAACACAAAATTCGCCGATGGATCTTTAGTGTTAATTATAAAATTTTGATTGTTGAAATTCCATTTAATATATTTTGGAGAAATTCCTAAAATATTTTGATTAATATCGTTTTTTAGATATCTTAATTTTTCCCAACTATAATCGTAAACTTCAAACTTCATTATTTTATTATTTTTTCTTCAATTCTTGTTAAATATACTTGCCAATCTTCATATTCCCATTTTGTTAAATTTTGAATGGTCTAGTGCCTATTTTAGTTAGTTACATCCTTCCATAATATTTGCACCAAGTAGTATTTGTTGAAAGAATCGACTATTCTTTTTTGTTTCTTTAACAGGTCCAATTATTCCACCCCTAATAGCATCATTCATTTTTCCTTTTACTCTGTATTTTCATAATTAAATATCAGTTTCAAAAAATCTAATTTTTTAATTGTATACATTTACTTATTAATGAGGTTGATGAACTAAATTTATCCCCTTTATAGTCATAGCAACTCTGCGTTGCACTTTTACTACTTTCCATATACTTTTTAACCTCGTCCTAATTGTTATTTCTAGCGTGATCAATAATGCTTAAAAATTTTTAGTTACAAGAAAAAAGAAATAATACTAGTAAAAATTGGCTACTTCTGCTTAGGAGGGTTTTTAAGTGTTTCAATTTCATAAAATTACCTGTAATCTTTCAAATATTCTTTAACCCTTTTATTGACGGCAATATCATAGGCTGTTTTCCCATTATTGTTTTTAATGTCAGTTTTCACCCCTATTTTTATAAAGTATTTTATAATTTCAATTAACTCTTCTTCATTTTCCGTAGCAGGGCATTTTGCATATTTCATTAATATATTATTGCCATCTTCGGGGTCTATCCAATTGAAATTATAATCAAGATCATTGAGTATTTTAAAACAGGATAACATACCAATATAGAAACAATTATTTGGTTGTTTTAATGGATAATGTTTTTTTTCAATGAAGTATTTTAAAAATGTTTTATTATTTTTCCCTAAAAAATAATAAAACATTTTTTTTTCAGTTTCAAAAGGTATCTCTTTTGATAAATAATATTCAATGAGCTCTAAAGAATTAGATTTACATATTGAGATATATAACCACTTACGAGAACCAAATTTACCTCCTGCAGTATTGTGACAATCCAAAATAGAGTCACCTCCATTTTCTAAATACTGCTTTACTGCTGGCAAGTTACCCTTTTCGGCCTCTTCAAATATTTTCAGCTCTTCTTGCGAACAATTAGGGGCACAGGAAAAAAATAAAAAAAAGAGTAGGAAAAATTGGCTACTCCTTCTTAGGAGGGTTTTTAAGTGTTTTAATTTCATAAAATTACCTGTAATCTTTCAAAAATTCTTTAACATTTTTATTGACGGCTACATCGTAGGCTGTTTTTCCATTATTGTTTTTAATATTTGTTTTCACCCCTACTTCAATAAGATATTTTACTATTTTTAATAGTTTTTTTTCTTCTAATTTTGAATGTTGTATAATATCAATTAACAATGTGTTTCCAAAAGGATCAGTATAATTAAAGTTATAATTAGCTTCTTTTAGAATTTTCAGTTTTTCTATCTTTAAAAATTCATTATGTCCATTTATATATATGTGTGCATTATATTTATTCACTAATTTATATACAAATACCTTATCTTTTTCATTAAGTGCTATACGTAAAATTTCACTTTTTGAATAATTATCTAAGTTATTTTCATAATTCAATATCAGTTTCAATAAATCTAATTTTTCAAATTGTATACATTTATTTATTAATGAGGTTGATGAACCAAATTTGCCTCCTTTATAGTCATAACAACTCTCCGTTGCACTTTTACCACTTTCCATATACTTTTTAACCTCATCATAATTGTTATTTCTAACATGATCAATAATTTTTAAAAATTTTTCGTCACAAGAATCTTTACAAGAAAAAAGAAATAATACTAGTAAAAATTGGCTACTTCTGCTTAGGAGGGTTTTTAAGTGTTTCAATTTCATAAAATTACCTGTAATCTTTCAAAAATTCTTTAACATTTTTATTGACGGCTACATCGTAGGCTGTTTTTCCATTATTGTTTTTAATATCTGTTCGTGCTCCATTTTCTATTAAAAACTTCATCGTTTCAATAAGCTCTTTACTATCTTCATTTACTGGACAATAGGCATATTCAATAAGTAGAGTGTTACCGCTTTCCTTATTTATTTTATTAACTTCATATCCTAAACGTAAAAGTTCTTTAAGTTCGTTTTTAATTAAATCGCCTCTATAACAACTACTGGCAATACTTATGGCATCAGAATTTTCATTAATGAAAATTTTTATGAATTCAGTTTCTTTAGCTAGGATGGCCGTTTGGAACATTTCAGACTTTATATCTTCAGGTATATCATATTTTAAATATAATTTTAAAAGGTCTGTAGATTTTGAAATGCTAATATTAAAAGGAAGATCATAAAGTACTCCAAAACTCCCTTTACCACCTGATTTATAATCTTTACAATGTAATAAGGGATCTCCTCCATTTTCCAAGTAGTCCTTAACACTTTTTACATTTCCTTTTTTTGCCGAATTTATGACTCGAATGTCATTTTTACTACAACTGGGTTTACAGGAGAAAAAAATAAATAAAAGATAAAAAAAACAAAAATTTAAAATAGGTTTATAAGTTTTTAATAAAACTTTGAAATTTAGATAGTTCTTTTTTGATTTGCTTCTCATGGTAATGAATATTAGTCTTGTTTTCTAATTTTCTAATAGTTTGTTTATTTTTTTTTGCCCAATCTTCAACTTTGTTATCCATCCAAGTAGTATTTTTAGGATGAACAAAATATTTTTTTAAACTATAGTTTATTAAATAATCTATAGCTAATTCTTCTTTCCAGCATTTAGTTATTTCTCGACCAACATCTTTAACAGCCTCTATGGCTAGTTGCCCTGCTAAAGGGTTTAAAGGATGATCTACAGGATCTTTAGCTAGCTGGCTATGTGTTGGATTAGTGCCAAAATTTTTATTAAATCTTGTCTGCGACTCTTTTATTGCATCATCAGTGATATTTAATGTGATATTAAATATAATATTGCTGTAGAATTTTATTCCTTGTTGAATAAAATTTAAATTCTTCTGAAGAAAAGTAATTATTTTTCCAAGAACTGTATCAGCTTGTTGTTCTGATGAAATATTGTCTCTTAATTTCAAATATTTATTATAACCTCTCAATAGATCTGTAAACGTTAATCCTAAATATTCTATTCGCAAATTTTTAGGAACATTTTTTTCCCTAGAAGATAAATCTTTTAACAACGTTAAAACCATACTATCAAAAAAAGTTTTTTCGCCTGGCTTTAGAGCGATATATTCTTCATAGTTAATATCAAAAATCTCTTCTGAAATTTTTGGGGTTATGCTATAAAGAGTATCGTCTAAACCAAATAAGCCTGTAACTACTGGAATTTTTGAAGATTTTATCTTTCCATCTTTAATTTTTTCTATTTTTTTATCTATTTGTACCCAAGGATACACTTTTGTACAACCTAATTTTATTAATGTTAGTTCTATAAAATTGCTATGAGCAAAATAATCTTCTAACACATGTAATGCTGCTCCTAAATGTATAAAACCTTGTCTTGTTTTTCCATTTTCATACGCTAACCGTAATTGCTGAGAAAAGTAGGTTGTGCTTGATGGGCGATCTTCATAATCTTTAAAAAGATAGTTTTTCAACATTCTATCTTGATTATAATCTAATGATTTCTCTAGAGTGCCTTTATAAAATGTTTTGAATTCATAATTATTTTCAGGAAGATTATACTTGAAGTTTATAGGTTTTTTAAGTATTGTATCTCCTAAAAAACTATAGTTCTCAATTCCTTTTGGATTGTCTAGGTGTTCCTCTGGTCTATATATACCTAAAATATCTGGTGTAAGTTCGCCATATTTTTTTATAAAATTTTCTAAATGAATTTCGTAATCTTGAGAAGGAGTTTTATTACTATCTTTAAGCTTATTATAAATAAATTCTTTTACAGCCAAGATTTGTAATATTTTGCTCCAGGTTTCCTGTAATGGTAGATAACTAATACCAGGTTTTAAACTATTAAAATTAGTATTTTTTTCTTCTTTTTTATTTAAATAAAAATAATCTTTTTCTATTAAGCCTATGGTTTCTGGCACTATAATTTGTGAGTAATCTCGAAGCCAGTTACCATAATAAATTATATCTATCTCTTCTTCTTTAAAACCAACTTGTTTTAAAGCTATATATTCTATATCACCATGGCCAAACGCTTCAGGATGCTTATCTTTAACCCTTCCAGCACCAAACTCTTCTTCCATCTCTTTAAAGGTTTGCTGTAACTGTCGTAAACTTGCCGGATTGGTTAAATCTGCTGTTTTAAGTTGATTACCTGTGATAAATTCGATTAAAGTTAAGGGTCTTACTTCATAATTCAACTCTTTTAAAAACTGTGTTTTAGTAAGCTGCCTATCTGTTAAAGTTTTATCATCATCTTTTAATAATAATTTTTTCAAAGAACTATTTAAGCTACTAGATATGGTTAGATTATCGTTTTTATCTGTTTCAATAAATATTACTAAATCTTCGGGATCTGTTTTTAATAAATCTTTTTTTCTTGCTATTAAGGCATCTTTAGGATATGTGAAAATGCTTAGTTTAATTTTGCTGTTTAATAAAGTAAGTTGTTCATTACTTTTAGGAGTGTTTTCAAAAATATTGGCCACATCCTTTAGATTTATTCCTGTTAAGTTTTGGGTATAAGCCCTAGGTAAAAAAGTATCTGAAAATTTTTTTAAATAATAGCTGCTCCAATCAAGTTTAAAAACTTGATGGGGCCGTGAATTTTCAAGTAAAATATTATATTCGTTATCTGTCATCATCTAAAATATTAATACAGATAGCAATTAAAGCTACCTCTGTTGTTTAATAAAAATTAAGTATTGGTTCTGAACTTCCCAACATAGTACTGATTACCAAAGCTCAGTTTTTCTTCTTCGTCTTCTATGTATATCTTTTAAAATCATTTTTATAAAAATCAGTTAATATTTTAATCAATCTACTTTTGGTTTAAAAACCGTAATTTTTTGTAGCACTTTGTTAGGGTAGTAAAATCTATATTTATAAAAGATTTTTTAGAAAATATCTCAACATAAAAGTGATAAATCAATAGGTCTTTCAGTCATTGATAAGCTAAATCTATGTGCTTTTAGTTTAGAGAGATTTTTTATTTTTATTATACATTAATCAATACTTCATTACTTTTTTCGCTTAGGTTATAATATACATCAACTGCTTTTATGGAAATTTTTAAATGTCCTGAAGCAAGTCCTGTAATAGTTTGCCCACTTTCTAAAATCTTAGTAAAAGGTTTGTATTTTGACAGAACACTTCCATCATCAATATAAACCTCATAAAAATCGAGAGGGTTGATTGAGTTAGGTGGAGTAAAATATAAGCGGCAAGTGCTTCCTTCTAGATTTGAAATTGATAAATCTAAGATTTTTTCAGAAGGTGTGTAATTCTTAACATATACCACATTACTGCCTCTCTCTAATAAATATTGAATATCCCCATCAGGTTCTCCATTATTAATCGTCGCATTTTCGATTGGGCAGTATATAGTTACATTGTCGTTTATATATTTAAAAATTCCACTTTCAGTTCCATCTTCTCCTAAAGGTGCTATAGATAATACTGCAGTAACGTGAGAACCATTAAAACATCTTTTTCCTAATTCTTTCAGACTTTTTAAATTAACAAAATCATAACCATTTTGCCTTATAGCAGAATTTTTTAATGTCAATATACCTGGAAGATAAAGTAATTCTAAATTAGGGTGTGATTGTAACGAATTTTCACCAATTGATTTTAATTTTCCTTCAATATCTATATAATATGTTAATATGTCTCCGTGTCCCCAGTCTTTATATTGCCCATCATTCCTAAACTTATATCTTGAGATATGATAATCTTCTATTATGCAAAAAGAAATGTTAACCCCTTCATTTTCAAAAAATTTTATAATAGACTCATTTATCCCTATTAGTTCTGCTAATTTTTCTATAGAGTTGATAGAAGCCCCAACACCTCCTATAAAGGTGTTGGGTTTATAGCCTTCTTTTCGTCTTCTATGTATGTCTTTTAAGATCATTTTATAAAGTTTTAAAGACTGTTTCCTCGCTAAACTTCCCTAGATTATAAAATCCATCAAACGTCCTAATTTTTAATGTATATTTCTTTCCAGATTCTAAATCGTTTACAGTATCACCTGATTTTTCAATTACATCAAAAGGAGTATATTTTTGCCATACTGTTATTCCATCATATAGCCATATCTCATATCCGTTATTACCATTTACATTCGGCATAGGTGGTGTGAAATTCAAGTCAAATGAAGTAGAAGTTACACTTGAAACATTTAAACCTTTAGGAACCCCAACCGGAGTAGGATCTTCTAAATCGTTTGGAAAAATGAGTTGAGCCCCAAAATTATCGCGGGCAAGCTTTAACCAGTAACTAGGTTCGTTGCCTCCTATAAAATGAGTGGCTGATGAACTTTTTAACACAAAATCACCTATATACGAATGTTTAGTTTCATTTCCCAATTCACCTGTTTCACTTGATTGAACCATTATGTTATTTTTATAAAACAGTGCCTTCAACTTACCTATTTCACCTACTCTTTCATCATTATTAATAGCATACGCTAAATGTTCTGTTTTTGCAGTAGAAATATCGAATTCTGAAGTATCCAATGCTGCTCTGTCAACGGCAGTATATGTTAAGTCATTAACGGTAAATGTATCGCCAGCAACTAAACTTCCGACAATGTACTCACAATAAGCTTGACCTTTTTCCAAAGCTGGATTCGCATAAATTTTACATCCATTTGATATTTGATTGAATATGTGTAAGGAATTATACCCTTTGTATATCTCTGGAAGTTTTTTACAATTCGCTATATATAAGTGTTTAGCCGATTTTAATCCATAAAATGATTTACGTCCAACGTTTTGTAGCCAAATTTCCCGAAGGTTTGGAAAATAAAGAAGTTTTGCTTTCTCGTTATTATTTATAAAACTATTTTCTGTATGTTCCAATAATGGCAAATACATGCTTTTTAAAAGTCCCATGTTTCCAAAACCTCCATATCCACCACCAGATCGATGTGAAATCATGGATGGAGAATAAAAACATTTAAAGTTTGGCAAACCTTTAAAAGAGCCTTGGTTAATTTTTTTTAAATATCCTTCACTATCAATATAATAGCTTGCATCATTTTCATTTTTAAAAAAAAACTGTTTGATGTCATAGTCCTTTTCTATATAAAAAGAAATATTGTTATTGGCATCTATCTGAAAATTTTGAATATCTTCTTCATTTAAACCAATAAAATACTGTTCAAAATGATTTGGAGAACTTAGAGAAGCGCCAACACCTCCTATAAAGGTGTTGGGTTTATAGCCTTCTTTGCGTCTTCTATGTATGTCTTTTAAGATCATCTTTTTGTGAAAAAATAATTAATGTTTTCACCATCATTTTCCAACCATAAATCAAATAAACTATCTGGTTCAAATTCATCGCTTGACAGTAATTCGGCATTGTTCACTGATGGGAATGCCGTTTTTCCGGTAGTGTCTATTAGTACACGTGCCCAACCTCCCTCTACAGCATTTACATAGGTATAAGTATTTTCTGTTGAAGGATTTGCCATATTGCAAAAATTACCCTCTACATAACCTAAATCTATTACATTACTCGTATTTTGGGTATAGCGGGTTTTGTTACCATCGCTTACACCTTTCAATAAATTGTTTGATTGCTGAATAGGATTGGTACCTTCACCGCCGCATTCCGGATTACAAGGCAGGCCTTCTACATTTAGACCTATAGTACCGGCTTGGACGACAGTTAGATCTGTAGGCACACGAGTTTCCCATGTCTCTTCTACTTCTCCTTCGGTAGATTGTAACTCTTCTGCAATAGAAACATACAAATCGTCATCCATATCTATAGCCAATTGATTCCCCATCCAAACGTCACCTGTTTGTAGGTAATAGGCTACTGCTTCTTCAAAACCGGGACGTACCGGCACTACCATTCGTGCCATCCCACTTTGCATAAATGCTTGAAAAACGCTATCTGTACCATTACTTTCTTTTAATAATTCTGCCCATTTATCTTCTTGTGCATAGTAGTACGGATAGAAATTATAGGCCATAATATCCCAATCGAAAACATTCTCAAAAAACTTAATTCTGGAAGCGTGTTCGTCTAAGTTTTCTGTTAAATTAAGAGAAGTATTATTACTGTAATGATTGTTGGCCAAATTAATAGCGAATGGCTTGGTAAGCATTTGTATAGCCAACCTTTTTAATTCCCTTTTTTCTAAAGTACGGTTAAAAAGCGGATTAAATTGCATTCTCTCTGTTTGTGTTTGCTCTTCTGGAGTAAAGTTTGAGTATAATGCATCGTTATATTCCTGTACCCGCTCTTCATAAGCTTCCATAATAGCGTTGTAAGTTTTTACTTTCCAACTTTCATAAGCTTCACCTGTTAGTTTACACTTTACCTCAAACTGTACCAAAGCCTCTGAAGAATTATCATAAATCATTGCTCCAACAGGGATTTCACCTTCAAATTCATCACCAGAAATATAGTGACTCCTAGAGTTATTCTTATAAATATTTTGACCACTTCGACTAATATTGAATTCTTTGGAGTCTGTTCCTATCATAGTTATAATTTTCGGACTTTCTGCTCCTGTAAGATGAAACATCATTTGACAGTTAGATTTTCCTGAAAAACTTACATACCCTTCAGGGATTTCAATCTTATCACTTACAGAACTATATTTCTTATCTCTATTTTCTGTTCCTGAGGTTGACCACTGTATTTTTAAACTTTTACCAATTTTTATATATTCCTTAGGTGGCTCTTCTACTTCAGCATTCACTGTAGAGGCAATATCTATGTAATTATATCGGGTTATTTTGTTTGCACTACTAATAGTGGGTGCTTCTGGCATACTGGGTAAAATAATACCATCTGGTCTAGTATTAGAAGTACCTGAATTGGAAGCAACTTCTTTTAAAATGGCAGATTTAAAGAATTTTGAAGGTTCTGGAACACTAAACTCGTACATTAATCGTTTGCCATAGTTAATTAATTTATTTTTATAGATTTTATCTACCCAGCGATATACCCCGGTTACGTGAGAATCTCCATTTCTATTGTCGAAACCATGTTTGTTGTTTTCTTCAAATTCACGAAGTATTCTAGTGGTTCTCTTTTTGGTTGTTTTGGTCACTACACGTTCTAAGGCCCTTTCTACAACTTCTTGTGCATAGGTTTGGGATGTGCTATTAGAATTTGAGGTTGCAGAAGAGGAAGCTCCTTCCATAAATGCATCTGCATAAAAACTAATCCCGCTTCCCGGATAAGAGCCACTTACTCCTGTAGAAACCCCTTGGTTTTGAGATTGATTTTCATCAATCACTGAACTAACTTCTGTAGCTAATTCATTTCTCTCTGTAGTGGTAGTATCTGAGAGTTTTTCTACTTCTTTTTCTTCAATCTCTTCTATTATATTTTCGGTACTTAGCAATTGCCTTGTAGAGCGTTCTTTATATTCTCTGGCCAATATATTTTCTATATGAGAAACTTCACCGGGAACATAACAGCAAACTTCCTGTTCTACCTTTCTAAAGTCTGCCACTCCCAGTTTTTGTATACCGTAGGTAATTATATCTTTTTGCTCTGGATTATATTCATCTGATCTTACATTAAAGTCTTTAATTTGAAGTTCTTCAACTTTTACCTCAGGAACACTAACTTCAATTTCTCTACCATCTTCAAAATCAATAAGTACATCTGCTTTAATAGGAGTATTACTAATATCTATAAGATCACTAGTTAATATAAGTGTATCATCCGATCCTTGACTAAAATTTGGTTTCATTTGTATTGAAGAGCTATCTGAAAAATTCAAAATAAATTCATTTGCCGTCACACCCATATCTGAATTTCCTGTGGCAATATTTAAAGAAAAATAGCCTTTATTTTTATCTATATTGCTTTTAGTAATTTTAGCTACAGATGTATGTTTAGGAATATTTCTAGACTTTGCTTTAAATTTCACCCCTCTATAGGAAATATCCCGAGCTAAATTTTTATCTTCTTGGTCAATTATATTTTCTTGCTCTTTAATTTTTTCTTCAAGCATCTTTAACACATCTTCATCTTCAGAAACTGCTTCCAGTTTTAAATTTTTAACCAAATTATAGGTTTCTCCTGATACATTTTTTTGTAAAAAGCTATCATTAAATACATGTTGCCTTTCAAATCTAAATTCAGGTAAGTTTAAATCTTCATAATGAACTTCTCCTGTTTCGGGATCTTCTACAGGTTTAGCTTGGTTATATGCTTCATCAACTTTTACATTATATTCTTGTAAAGCCCTATTATAAGCATCTTGATTAGTGATTTCGGTAATTTGAATAGCTTGGTTAATTTCTTCTATAGCTTGTGATATATACCCTTTTTTCATTCTAGCAATATGGGCATCTATTTGACTTTCCAGTACCTGAAAATCTTTATAGGAAGCTCTACGCGATGGATTTATTTTTATCATATAATTACTAGGGATGGGATCTGGAATTACCACATAGGCATTAGCGAGTCTCCTTAATTGCTCATCTGAAGTAATTAAAATAGCTGAATCTGAAGAATAATCATTTTTTTTAATGAAGTTATTAGCTACAATTAATTGAATAGCGGCTTCTCGTACAGCATCTGATTTTTTTGTATTTATTTGATAGAAAAGGTTATCCCACAATTCTATTTCGTCTTGGAGAGATAATGTCGATAAACTAGTTGTTTTTTCTTCAGCTTCTGCTTTAGTAATGGTGTTTTTGTTTTTCATTAGCCATAAGGAAAAATCGAAAAGTTCTTCTCGATTTATTCTGATGAACTTTCTTGATGTATAATAACTAAATGAATTACTGACTTGTGACAGATATTGCCTTCTTTGATCACGTGTATTAATAGTGCTTATATTTTCTAAATAAGCACTTTCGGAAAAACTGGTATCTGGAAAAAATATAAATCCCCTTTCTTTCTCTTCTTTCGATAACAGTTGCGGATTTCTAATTGAAACAAAATTGAACAATGTAGACTTAATGGGTTTTTCTGACATAGAAAATAAGTTTTAGTGCAAATAATTCATGACTATTTGCAGATTAATGAAAAAAAAATACTTTGTGGGGATTCTTATATATTAACTTAAATGAATAAGTATTTATTGTTAATATTTTAATTTTTATATTATAATTTCAATTTATAAACTTGTAAAGCCCTAATAAATAAAAAATTACCGTTTAAAATAATTTTTATTCATAACTAAAATTCCTAATGATCTTATATAAAGAAATAAATATTCTAAAGAAACGAAAAGAATTATATGTTCTCTTTACGGTTTAATATAACTAAATTAGTTTTAACTAGTGGTTTGAATCGTTATCGTATCTGAAAACTCTACTTTGCCATAATCATAGTCCACTACTTTTAATCTTATTTCGTAAGTAGTTACTAGTTTTAGATTATTAATTTTTTTATTTACACTATTCACTTTAGTAAACCTAAAGAACTCGTTAATGACGTTTGCAGGATCGCTAAAATCTTTTATCCATACTTCATAAAAATCTGCTGTTTAAGATATTAATGAAATATAAAATTTAAGATCCTGAGTGAGAATTATTTTAATAAAAATAAATCTATAAAGCAGCATTTGGATCCTGAATAATTTGAATATCTCCATCATTTAAGAATGTCCCATTCCCTACTCTCATAAAATCTAATTTGAAAGTAACATAATAAGTACGTGAAGGTTTAAACCACAAATAAACATGGTTATCAGAACCTGCATATTGTCCAGCAGTTATAGTATTAGAATTATTAACTACTGTTTTATCATTTATTATTTCACCATTACCTGCATAACAGTACCCCACCCATATTACATCTATAATATCATGTCCGTAGTATTCATAACCAGAGGCTTTTACATAATACATTTTACTATCTGAATTAATTTTATAAGGTAGACGTATATGTATGTAATTCTGACTATTATTAGTTGAATAAAATTTAGCAATACCTTGATTAACTGTTCCTCTTGAAGTGCTTTCATCTATATTTAAAATAACTTCTCCTGTTTTACCGTTTACCGATGTTACTGGCGCAAAGTTTTCAATAGAATTCTTGACTCCTAAAGGAGTGACATATTTATTATTATTTGTCGCTGAATTTACTTCACTCGAACTTGCTTGTTGCACTATCCCTCGTTGCGAAGTAGAAGCATTGGGTAGGTTTTCTACATAATCATCTTCTAACCTATTTACAAAACTATCTATAAGGTCTGCAAATTCATCTTCAGTAGGTTTATCTCCTGTTTCAAAATATGATTTTAGGGTTTGTCGGTTTTGTTGTGCCATAAGTTTTGTTTTTATAATATTATCTATCTAATTCTAAATGTTATCTCGCTAATCATATCTCCAATACCTCCAATATCTTTCCAATTATCTATTTGATGAATAGTTAATATATTTTCTTCAGTACTTAGCATTCCCGATGTATTTTCTGCAATTACTTTAAAGTGATGATAAATAGGGTTTCCTTCATTCTCAATAAGGAGACTACTATCTTGAAGATCAGTATCTTCTAAATTTAAATAAATCGTTTCTTCAGTTGTTCTAGGAACGGTATGTATTTTAGTCCAATTTCCTTGACTATTCATTTTATACACATGATACTTACCTTTATAACAAGTGGCATTCCAAGTTAAGGTTACATAACTTATGATATGTTGATTATTAGGCGGAGTAGAATAATATTCCAATACAGGGGATTCCGGCTTTTTGTTTTCTACAATTAAACTCGCTAATATCTTAGAAGCTTGTGAGGGTGCAAACTCTGTAATGACAACCGCATTTTTATCGGCATATTTTACTTCCCTTTCTACAATTACCCTGTAGTATAAAGCATCTCCGTAAGGTACTTGAGGAAGATCATTGAACGTATCTGCTATGGTCCAAACTTCTTCATTATTTGAAATCTCATCAAGAACAGAAGTAGCTACTAATTTCATTGTTCTAATAGACTGAGCTTCAATTTTCGTATGGGAACGAAAGAGTTTTACTTTTTTAATATTTTGAACCTTCGGATAAGAATTGATACTAATTTTCACCGAAGGAGCAGTACCTGTAAGCTCATTGGCTAATACCGGTTTAATTGACTTTACTTCAGGTGATTTAGGAGCATTGGTATTTACTAATTTGATAGGGCCTAAAAATGGACTGAATTGCCCTATTTTCATTTGGGATCCCATTTCTTTAACTCCATAGAAATAGTAGTTGGAAGAAGTTCCATCTAATTTAAAATCGGTGAACTGGGTTTTATAATTTCCAACTTTTTTCATCATAGGCGCCATCTTAAAATCTGGATGGTTCGGCGCTAAAGCATACCCGTTTTCATCTTTTATATTTTGCTTTTCATCTTTGGGTTGATAACTAGCCCCTTCAATATGTTCATATATGATGGGAAGCCGCGTTAAGGGCACAAAAGCATTATAGATGGCTCCTTTAAAAAACTCAACTATTTTAGGATCTCCTACGGCAAGTTGTCCGGGAGATTCGGTAATAAGGGGCTCATTTAAATTTTGAAGAATTTGATTGGCCCAATCAAAAAACTCTTGCTTATCCGGGTTGGGAAATTTATATCCGCTTCCTTGAGAAATTCCGTTTTCGTCATATTCCTTGAAGTCTCCATCGGTTTTAATAGTAGAAAAATCTACAAAATTTTTCCATCGATCTGTAAAGAAAGGTTCTTCCGGTCCTCCCAAGTCTTTTAAAGCGGTTCTGATTTGTTGAACAGTTGCTTTGGAGTAGATTGAATTTAATAAGACTTCATCGTTACTACGATAGAATAACACCCCATAAGGTTGATGATTGTATTCTGTAGTGAAAGTATAAGTAGATCTTCCAAAATAATCAGGTCTAGTGGCGTAATCAGATCCCAAAGGTTGTTGGGGTGGTTCTGGTAAAACTATACGTTGAGCCATCATTAAACCGGGTGTACTTACCGGACTAAAATAATTATAGTTCGTATCTTCACTTCTCACTCCAAAAATGGAATAATCTACATCTTTAGAAGTAGGAATTAATTCTTCATTTAAACCTACACTAGTTTGTTCATATAAATATACTTTATAGGAAGGATAAAAATTAACCGAGATATTTGTTCCTGTAGGAATTGGATCTAAATCTTGTGCCGGTACGGCTACCGTATCAGGATCATCCACATAAATTACTAAATCTTCTGCTTCCCCTATATTTTCTATTTTACCAACTTTTAAAGTTTTTCGACTTTTTATAGGAGTATTGCTCGAATCTAAAGAAGATTCCGTAAATACTCTAGCTATTCCTTTATCCCAATCTACCGAGGTTTGACCTATTGAAGTAGTATGCTGTGGATGGTGATCCAATTGTATTCCGTGGAAAGTGATTTTATAGAGTCCTTTATGAACCTGTTCCGTAATTAAATTACCATTAGTATCATATTGCAAGTTTCCATTAGCATCAAGTACTTCTTGAGGTTCTAGTACTTTTTCAATAGTCGTATGATTTTCATCTGCTTTAGACCATATTCCTCTGGTTTTTTCGAGTTTACGTTGAACGCTTCCATCTGCATTATTTTCTTCAATCACTTCACGGTGAACAGGCCAATTGTCACCAATTAATATTTTTGTAGCTAATGGGTTTGAATTCCCCCAACTGCTAGCATTTTGCATATTCTCTACAGCCATAAACAACCCATCATTGGTAATTACCGGAAGTTCTAATTCTTCGGGATTAATGGTAGATGAAGGGATTTCACCTGTTATGGCATCGGTTACCTGAGTTTTATATACTTTAAATTTAGGATAAGTAGCACTTGTATCTATCGATTGTATGATATAGCTATTTTCGTCAATATTAATAACTCCACCTATATAATTACTTACCTGAGAGCTATTTATGTGAGGAACAAGTTGTTCATTATTGCCTTGACTTGACAAATTATAAGGAGCTGTTTGTAAAATTGCCAATAAAGGATTGCTAGAATCATTATTGACTGCTGTAATTTTACCTCTAATATTATTAGGAACTTGATTTCTGAAATAGATTTCTGCCCTTTCTGCAAAGACTTCATCATCATCAGTGAAAATTGAAGTAGGGTCATTCTCATAATCCTGATTACTTATAGTTGAATCATTGGGAAGACTGTACTTAATAATTTCATGAAATGCGTGATAATCATAAGTTAATCTAACTAGTGTTTTATCTTCTATGTTAGTATTTGCCTTAAGTGTCGCTAACATTTCTTGTTCCTTCCCGGAGGTTAACAGTAAAGGACTTTCAGGCTGAACTAAAACTGCACGTACATTAGTAGGCGCGATTAAAGAATTATTAGGCTTTATATCTGAATATATCGATTTTTGGATTTCACTTTGGCTTGCTCTGTAAAACCAATTAATTGCATAAGACTTGTATCTGTACCAACCTTTGATAGTATGATTGTCTACATAGAATGGTTTGCCTAACTCAGGAAGTAACAAGGGAATTGTTTCATTAGCACCTAGGCTTCCATTGCCTAATACATTTTGATATTCATCTGTATTCGAAAGTTCTGGTTTTCGCCAAGTGGTTTCATTATCCATTTTGTATTCTAAACCTCCATAAATAGGTAAGGTATATAAATGAGCAGAAAATTCTTGGTAACTATTATAAAATGGTAAATTAGAAAGAGTTTCCGGTATTTCTTCTGTAAATAAACTTACGTAACGCGTCTTCCCATCA
Source organism: Mesonia oceanica (assembly GCF_902499555.1). Lineage (GTDB taxonomy): Bacteria > Bacteroidota > Bacteroidia > Flavobacteriales > Flavobacteriaceae > Mesonia > Mesonia oceanica. Next base: position 76,038 of record NZ_CABVMM010000002.1, on the reverse strand, counting down.
AAAGTATAGCCGTTTTCATCGGTTAAATTAATGGGTTGGGCATTTTCATAACCATAAAATACGCCGGGTACTATATTTTTTAAATCTATGGGAATAGGTAAGCGTTCATCTGAAATACCTGTAGGTAAACTCATGGATAAATGTTGAACTTCTCGAGCCCCTTCTCCATCTTGAAGATTTCCAAATGTGACGTATTCTGTTACATAAATATACTGATCTGTAAATACTTCAGTGTCTATATCTAAACTACCCAGTCCTAACATTCTTGCAATATGGAAGTCATACGCTGCCATATTTAATAAATCTAAATTAGAAATTTGTGTAGTATCTTGTCCAGTACCATCTAAAGCAATTGATTCGTTGGCAATTGGGTTATTTTGATTATCACTTAAATCAATGTATTTACTTACTACTTCCTTAATATTTCGGTCGCCGGGTTCAGATATGCCATTCCATTGCTTTTTATAATTCTCAACATTTACATGTTCATTATCATTAAAACGCAACCAATTCGCATGAACATCGCCTGAATTAGGTTCTAAGGCATTAAATACGGTTTGGTCATTTTTGCTTAATGCGTAATCCCCTAAAAACCACCAATCACTTTGGGAATTTACTTGGGTAAGGAAATCACTATAAAATTCAAACTCAATGCTTGTTAGCATACAATTATATGCTTTATAGCGCACGCCTATTCCATTTTCACAGGTAAAGACCATTTTTGAAATTTCAGAAATCCCGGTAAATGTTTGTCTCGCTGAAACTGTTTTATTAGCTAAAGGAACATTTTTTGAAACCGATAAGGTTTCTGCTTGTACACTTCCATTATTGGCTAACTCTTCATTTACTTTTAAAGTTACTTTAAAAAAGAGTTCTTCTTTTGTTTCTATTTCAATTAACTCTGAACCATAATTTTGTAAAAATGAAACATGGTCTTCTATAGGATTTGTATTATTTCTTACATTATCATACTTAGTTGTATTTCTAAAATGAATATAGATATCCCGCTGTTCATATCGGTATATCCATAAATGATTAGTACTATCTACTACTGTGGGTGCAGTTTCTTGGAAGTTTACTATAAAAGTATATTTTCTGTACCGTGTTCGGTAAAGTTTGATAACATCATTAGGCTTATTAAAATTATATTGATTGGTGGCATAATTACGTTTAGGCAAGTGTAATTCTCCCAACACACCTCTTAGTACCCACCTTAAATGAATACCTTTTGTACTGTCATTTCCTTGCGATCCTGCTGCTTGCAAATAGAAGTTAGGAGATTGCAACCACGTTACACTAGTGTTAGAAATTTTAGTTCCTTCATCACTACCGCCACCATCGTCGTTTTTAACAAACTGTACAGTAGCTGAGGCTGAAGCCTGCATTCCATTTACATAAAAACCTATTTGAGCTTGTCCAATATTACTGCTCTTGATATATGATATGTAAGAACCAGTAGTGCTTTCAAAAACAGCATTGTTGGGATTAACAGCTCCAAAATTATTGATTTTATGTATGCTTACTAGATAGTTACCAAAGTTATTGGGGAGTAAATTAACAGGATTTCCATTTTGATCTCTTAATACAATTTTTATAGTTGCTTGATCCTGACCGTTGGCTACTACCGTATTTGGAATAATTTGGATAGTACTTTTCTCTAAATCAACTTCATTTAGAGGATCTGCCTCACAGCTTTCTTTTATTTGTACTTGAGCATGTTGAGCCCCACTTTCCCCTAATATAGAAAAACTTAGAGTAGCTGTTCCTGTAATTGTACTCGATAGTAAAGCTGAATAAGTCCCATTCCCATTATCTGTAGTCAAACTTATATTACCCAAGGAAGTATGAATAATTACATTTTGCCCTCCGGTTACTACTAGATTTCCATTCGTATCAACTAATTGAACAGTAATGGTTGATTGTTGTTCTCCATTAGGGGTAATACAGGAGGGTAAAGCATGAATAGTACTCAACTCTAAATTTATACCTACTCCACAGGATTTTGAAAACACAACTGTTCGATAACTTATGGCTTGACTTCCGTTTAAAAGGAAAGTTAAAGTAGCTATTCCTGATTGATTGCTGGTTAAGTAGGCCGTATAAGTACCATCATTATTATCAATAGTATTAGAAATATTACCTAGTGTGGTATGTATTTCTACATTATCACCACCTACCAATAAAGGATTACCTGAATTGTCCAGTAAATATACGGTAACTTCTGTTGGTGTTTCCCCATCGGGTACAATACAATTGGAGGAAGTTTTTATCTGACTGTTAGTTAAATCACCCCCTGATATATTACAAGAAGTCGAAAAATTAATCCATATATAATTTTGACTTGAATCCCCATCTACTGAAAATGAAACAAAAGTACCTGAACCTCCGGTAGCGGTTAATATAGCGGTATAACTACCATCTCCTTGATCTGTTACATTGGAAATATTTCCTGCAGTATTGTTTATAGCTACATTAGCACCTCCATTTAATACTGGGTTTCCATTATCATCATATAATTGGATAGTAATTAAAGATTGTCCTTCTTTGGGATGTATACAATTAGGGCTAGCTGTTATGGTACTATTATCTGCATTGGGCTTTGTTGATCCACATTGCTTAGAAATTGTGATGTCAATGGTTTGAACCGATTCTTTTCCATTTACTGTAAAATATACGGTAGCTATTCCCTCATAAGCACTTAAAAGTTCACACGTATAAGTTCCATCTCCGTTATCTTGAATGGAAGAAATAGTTCCCAAGGAAGTAAAAACCTCTACTTGATCTCCCCCATTGATAATGGCATTACCAGAAGAATCATAAAGTCGAATAGTTATAATTGATTTTTCTTTACGGCGTAAACATTTATTAGATGCTTGGATGGTACATAACTTTATATCTACTTCCTGATCAAAACATTCTTTAGATACTCTTATTTGTACCGAAGCAGGAAGTTCTTTACCATCTAAAAAAGCTTTAATAGTAGAAACTCCCGAAGAATTACTAGAAAAACTTACGGAATATACACCGTTTCCATAATCGGTTACTGCTCCTAACTGACCTAAATTAGTAGTAAACGAAACATTATCTCCTCCACTTCCTAAAACATTGCCTTCAGTATCTCTTAATTTCAGGTAAATTAAGGATTGCATTCTTCCGGGAAGCAAACAATCATTTTTCACTCTAATAGTAGATTGCTTTAGATCAATTTCAGGTTGCTTTGTAGGATATTTACAAATTTCTGTTGAACTAGGTATATTTATAGTCTGTAAACTAATTTGTGGTTGAGGATATTCAATACTATTAAAGGCATTCAGCTCTATACGATTAGTTGATGCAATAAGCTCATACCTTTCAAAATTGAAGTTATCCTCTACTTCTACAGTTTCACAAGTTTTATAGTCCGTTCCTGAATTGGAAATGATATAATACCCTCTCTGATAAGGATAAGAGTAATAGGAGTAAATATAATTTTCATTTAAATTAATTGGTGTAAGCCTTTTATTGATAGCGGCTATTTCAACTTTTCTTGTCCAATTTAAATTTAAAGAATTACTTAAAGAATGAAGATTACCTCTATAATAGATTAAATGATCATCACTAACATTTTCTATATCTTGAGCAATTTGACTCCAAGGTTTATCTGAAATATTTATGGAATTAGTTGCCTTAAGACCATAAAAGTCAAAATTCATTACAAATATATAATTACCTTGATCTGACCAGTAACCTCCCATTGCTGAAAACTTTCCTTCTTTTATAGAAGAAAGTCTAAACAAATGCAAGTAATTTCTCTTTGAATTACTTTTACCTAAATTAAATTTGTAAGTATTTGATAATCTTAAATTAATATCCACATAAAAAATACAGATATTTTTACCATCAGATCCCGCCAAAACAATGGTCTCCTTAAAACTTTGTTGGTCACGGATAATTATTTTGGGATTTGTGGTCTCTAAAATTTTATTATCCACAAAATTTCCATTATCGTTTTGAAATTTTATAAAACGATAATCTAACCTTCTTACCCCACCATTATAGGAATGAATATCTTGAACAACCAATATGGAATATTCTTCTGAGAGTGTATGAAGTCTTGGCCGGAAGCTTAACCTATTATAATATAATTGCGTATTATTTTTATCGTAATATTTCTTTACCCAAATTAAATTTCCATCATCATCAATCTTTAATATCAAAGCCTGCACATCATCATAGGCAAGTAACAGCAATTCCTTGGAACTTGCTTCAGTGATATCTTCAAAATGAATTTTAACACTACCACTATTAACTGCGTCGGGATATTTAAATCTTTTTTGCCAAACTTGATTTCCAGAAGAATCAATTTTAGAAACATATAAATTTACCTTAGGGGTTTGATTATTATTGTATTCCCAACCTAGCACATAAGAATAACCATTAATCTCTTTAATGTTTTCTATTCTCACACCAGGTTGATCGTATTGATATAAATAGCTCATTTTATTAATTTTCTGGATTGATGATAATGTTCTCTACGTAAACTTGACTTTGATTGCTATAGGTATTTCCCAGCCAAACTTTATACTTGAACATAAAATTTAAGGAAATGTCTATGATTGATTTACTATTATTCATCACAAGCACCTGTGAATAATCTTTAGCATACAGATAATGATAACCTGAAGCTTCGGAAGATTGATTTTCCATTACTTTTAATGTATCAGAAATTATATCCTCAGGTATTTTAGGAATATTAAAAGGCTCTGGATTTCTAATTAAAAGTGCGATGACCTTATTGGTATTCTTATCTATTATTTTATTAAATTCTGTTGTGGTAGGAGGATCCCAAGGAGTAAAACCTAATATCCCTTCAAATACTCTATCAAATAAATGATAAAATTGAAGCGCTAATTGCTCATCTCCTGAATAATTAGGATTAGAAATAGCCTGATAAGCTTCATTTATTTCTGAAGTGGAAAAAGATTTTTCTATTGAATAAACTGCTTGAGCATAATTAATAGTTCCATCTTTCTCTTGACTTTGTAATTGATAGCTATTTACTTGTTCCTCAAAATTTAAATACCTAGAAGTTCTAAAAACATACTCGTGTATCAATTCACTTTCATCTAAGGATAATTCATCATTACCATTCTTATCAAAAGCATTGTAGACTAAGGCTGTATAGAGTTTATTCGGTTTTAAATTGGTAAGCACCGTTTCATAAACCGGAACATTAGGTACTAAACTTTCTCCTAGCTTTGGCGTACAAGTAATTTCATTTGCATTATTAGAGACAAAATCTATCATATTATTCAATTGTTGCAAATGAAGTAAAGTAATAGGGTTTTCATCTTGGTTCCAATCTTCGCTATCGGTAAGGGGTATGCTATCTTCATACTCTTCTACCGGTAATGGATAAGGGATCACTGTATTATTTACAGGATCTTTAATAATAATATGCATTTTACCCATTAAAGAATCTAGCGAGTCATAAGAATCCCAACTCTTCAGCATATGATAAACCATCGGTTTAATGAAATAAAGACTAATTTTACATTCTTCATTTCCATAAAAAACAGGTTTTGCTTTTAACAAATTCCCTTTAGCATCAGGATAAGATTTATCGTAATCTATATAATTAGTAAGTGACGCTAATGGATGTTCTTTTGGTAATTCTGCTACTTCTGGATGTTTATGGTAATGCCCAAGTGGACCTACTGTTTTAAAAGCATAGTAATAATCAAAATTTCTTTCGTTTTCCCCATTATCTACTATATCTTTCAATCTAAAGCGCATATAATACTTGGTGTTAGGTCTCCAGATAGGCTGTGCTGTATTTTGAACAGCAGCAACCATGTCTTCATATTGCTGATCTATATCTCCTTGCCCGGGTATGGTTTGATTGTATTCATAATCTTCCAATGTTAGCCAGCATAACTCCTGAAGAGAGGTGCTACAATTTAATTTTACGCTTCCTCCTTCATCGCAATTGCAATTTCCTTGAACATTAAAAAAGCTAATTATATTTTCAAATAAAGATTTAAACTCTAAATATAGTTCCCAGTTACTCTCTTTTCTAAGTTTAATATTTAAACTATAAAAAGCTTCGAAAAGTGGATAAAATTCAGTAATAAATTCTTTATCAAAAGGATAAGAAGAATTTAATATATCTCTTTCCATTATATTCAGTAAATAATTAAAGAAAGGTAAGTTATCCCTTATTTGTTCAGGATTAGAGATATTGAAATAATAAATATAAAAAACAGTAAATTGATTCTTATAAAAACAAACTCTTTCATTAATATCACAGCTATCCTTGCAATCACAATCACCTACCTCTTTAACTATATCGATAATTGTATAAGCAGTGTTTCTAAAATGAAGGTAAATATCCATGTCAATATCCCTATCACTTTTCCATTGTTTAATTTTTTCTAATAGGAATAAGTAAGTATTCCACTCTTCCTTAATATTTTCATAAATACTTTTAGAATATTGTTCTAATAAACCTAAGAATTCGTCAAAACATTTGGTGTCTAATTGTTGAAAAGAATTTAAGGGGATCGGAAAACAATTTTCAAAAAGATATAATAACCGGTCGTATAGATCATTACACAACTTTTCGTCAGGACGGCATTCTTTATCGTTATTTTTCTCGGTTTTACACCCCACTGACTGTAAACTATTTATTTGCTCTAATAGGTAATTATATCGTTCCATATCTTTTGGTACACTACCTCCTACTTCACCTTTTGCTTCTTGATAACTAACATCATAAAGCTCTGCTATTTGTAATTGCAGATTGTCGATAGTATCGGTGTCGGTTTCATCGGGACGAATAATTATTTTTATAATGGGGTTGGTAGAATTTACATAAGTAACCTCTTGAGATAATTCTGTTTTCGTTTTATAAACTTGATTTACTAATTGATGATTAGGTAATATGTTATCAGTAACCAACGAAGAATAAAAATCAATCCTAACTCCTTGTGCATCGGTGGTCAGCTTTAAATGAACTTCAGCTACCGGATTAGGTAAAATGATCACTAAATCGTCCTCATTACTAAACTTTAGAGATTGTTGCTTTCCATGGGGATTATCAACTTGTGCAATTTCAAATTGATTAGTAGGTTCTTCATTAATATAATATATTCCATCTAGAGTAAAATAAGCTCCGTTAATAAAATGACCAATATATTGCGAAGGTGGGTAATAAGTACTTCCTAATGGTTTATTTAGAAAGTCTAAGCAGGTTAATTCTTGCTGAATTCCTTCACAGAATAAAGAAGAAGGAGTAATCCCATATTGTTCTGGAATAAACCAACCCGGCTCGCCAGATTCTGTATAAGTGAACGGATTGCTAGCCAAAATTCTAATCGTATCATACTGTTTACCAGATTTCTGCCAGTATCCTATAAGACTAGGCAAACCACTCCTATCCGCTTCCTTAACTACTGCTTTAAAAGGTTCATAATCTACCCAATTGCTACCGTCGTAAGCTTTTAGCTCTATTTCTTCAATAGAGTATTTATGTTTTACTTGGCGTAACTCCATCCCTCCACGAACTACTTTTTCCGGTGGAATAATATCTGTATAGTTATTAGCTCCTGAAGTATAACCACCAATTTTACTAGAAGGTATATTAGGAATTAAACCTTTTATGGTTTTAATATCTATATACGTATCTAATGGTATTATTTCATTAATACTTGAAGCATTGGGTTGCCAAGTAGCGTTATTGGTTTTTACATCTAAAAATTGAACATCAAAAGTTTCGTTGGTAAGCATATGTACACCTTTCACCAACTCTTTAGTTCGATTTTTTTGATTACCAGAAGATTGATAAGGTAAAGGAGGAATTGGAGTTCTATCTACATAAGAGTTTAATTCCCATTTCAGTTTAACGGTAAAGCTTTTACATACTTTTGCAAAAACAATTTTCACACATGCTCTTATTTTTAATTCAGCATAGATCAAGAATGGTTTTGCGGCTTCTACCGATAATAGTGCATCTAAACCAATCGTTAGTTTTACAATCCAAATATCTACCTTAATTTCACCTCCTGCAGCTACATAACCTCCTATTTGTGATCTTTCAAAACTAATATCTCCACCAATCTCTACGTATGCAGATACTTTTACTTTAGCTGGACCAAATCTCTTCTCTAATTTAAAATCTGCTCTAGCTCCTGTAGAAATACCTTTGGCAGATAGCATTAAATAGGATTGTGATTCAAATAACGTAAGTGCTTTGGCAGTCATCGGTTTTTGTTTAGTACCAAAATTCACATACCAATTAGAAGGATTATTGAAAAAGAACCCTGCTTGCACTTCAGCATATAAGTCTAAAATCCATCCGTTACTTCCTATTTGATAATCGGCACCAATCCACATTTCAATGGAGTTGTCTCCCCAGGCCATTCCTGCAAAGAACGGTGGTTCAGGGCTTCCTACAATATCCAGTCGTTTACTCAAAATATTGGCACGACCATCGATCATAAATACTGAGGGTAAAGAAAGAAGCAACATCGCCCGAACCGATAAAGTCTCTCCTCCATCGAATAATGTTCCTGCTACTGCTCCCGCTCCTACTGCTATTGGATTTTGATAACCTTCGGTTTCTTCAGGATTACTAAATTTAGATAAATGAATTCCCTGTGGTGGATATTTGTAATAATCATACCAAGAATCTTGTCCTGAGGTTAATCCTACAGCTTCTTTTTCCGCTACATAACGGTACCCTAGTAAACCTCTAAATCCATAAATCCCTACTGGACCTAAAGGTATAGGTGCCGGGAAACTTACGGCAGCATCTACAGCAAAAGCGGGATATTTGGGCATTAATCGCATAGATGCCGAGGCAGTTATCTTTGGTTGAGGTAATTTAAGAGTCATTTCCCCAATATATTCCGGAGAATCACCGGGCTGGGGAATGGATAACATTCCGTGAATAATGGCCATCGCACTTTCAGGACTGGCACTTCCTGGGATCACCATATCAACCTCGATGGTTTGTATCCTTAAAAAAGAATCTCCATTGCCTCCATGCTCATCATTATCGACGGTATAATAATATTTTATACCTTCTCCACGGGCATCAATTCCTAATGGGTCAAGACTGATGGCTCCATCAAATCCCCAATAATTATATTTTCTATCATTTTCTTGGTGAGAACCAAAATGAATGCCAGTGACTGCTACTTCTACCGGACCAAGATTAAGGCTAACGTTAACAGGTATAGAAGTGGTACCCCCCACGATTTCCATCCGACCGTTATCGTAAAAATTTATTTCTGGAACAACTATTTTCCGCCCTCCCAAAATTTTGTCCATAATCCCATTCTGGAACCAGATTTCACAGGAAGCACCGATATAAAAATCATTATCCAACCTACCCAATTTTGCAGAAGTAATATTAAACGTAACAAAATTGAAAAGGGTAAATTCTATACCATCGGGTTTGCTAAAAGTTAAATTAAAATCACCTTCTGTGTTAAGATCACCACTCATGTATAAGTAATCGTCACCCCCGCTTTGTTTTGCCAGCCCAGGAATCTCTAAACGTGCTTCTAAACGGCTATAAGTAATGACATTTTGCTTAAAAGTAAGGTCAAAATAATTAAAGCCAATCCCCCAGCCTCCTATTTCGGTAGTTAAATAATCATTTCCATTATTGGGGTTGTTATCGGCAACGGTTTCTAAAGAAATTGTCCCTGAAATTCCACCGGTACCAATAAGAAGGTTTCTTCCCACAATTTGAAGACTGAATACATCGGTATTGGAGAACCAAGCCTTTGGTAGGCCAATCGAAACTAAATCAGCATAAACTCCTTGAAAATTTGTTGGGCGACCATCGGCATCTGCTTCTGGGATATTTTTATCAGTTCTAAAATCAAATTTTAAATTATTAATATCTATTGAAAGTCCCGTATTTCCTATTTGGGACGGAGTCAAATCAAAGGAATCCAATTGACCGAACTCAAAACCTTTTTCTGAATGATATGATAAACTTCCTGCATTGTATGTCAACCTTGATTTTACCGCCTCGTCTTCTATAACTTCTAAAGTAGATGGATTGATTGGCTTTAACCAAGTTCTAGGAAACTCAAGAGCTAAAAATAGACTGTTTAGAGAAGCTGAAAAATTTGGAACAAGAAAATTTTGGAAGTTATCTATTTTAAAATTTCCAAATACATCATAAAATAAGCGTTCTAATTTTTTTTGAACAGAACCAAAATCATCATCGCTTGATAAGTAATCATTTAGTGCAATGTCAAAAACCGAATATTCATTACCATTAGAAGATAACTGTGTAATTAAATCTTCTATTATTTCTTTTTCACTACTTAATATATTATATGTAAGCGGTGTTGCAGGATTATTATTGGTATTAAAATCATCTATAAATTTCTGAAATGTGTCTTCGCTTTCATCTTCTGCAAAATCAGGATAGAAAACATTAACTAGTGTACTTAATAGTTGAGCTTCATCAATGTTCCCTATATCTAATAGCAAATTGTAAATAGCTTCTATTGAGAAATCAAATGTTTCAATATCAAAACTTCTTATATAATTTAGTAATGGCCAATTATACAGTATTGACATAGGAAATTCTGAAGTGTTTCCTTCTACAAAGCTAGGATTAAGTATTAAAGAAAAACCTTCTTCGCCACCAATGTTGAGTCCTAATCTTTCAAAACTAACAATTGTAATATTATAATTAACTTCATGGGTATGAATGCTTCCTTCAGAATAGAAGTCTTTAAAGTATAATTTGGAAAAAATCGAGTTTAAACTATTTTCTACAAAGCCTAAGCTAGAAGGTAAATCATTTACTGAAATAAGTAATGATAATGGTGGTATATATCTAGGCATAATATATGTTTATTTTTTTATTTTAAATACTTTGACTTCATTATTATTTAGAATTTTTATCTCATAAGCCTTTGCTAGACCAACAGATTTGTAACCTCTGGCACTAGTTGTACTTCCATCTTTATGATGTAGATATCGATCAAGCATTCCATTTTTATCTACAAACCAATTATACATAGAATAACCTTGATATATAAAAATTGTATTATTACTTACATAAAAAAACTGTATTTGAAACCCATAACTTTGCGAATTATTTAAAATATAGGCAGGAATAACTGTGGCGAACTTCTCTTCACGATTATAAAGAATTAAATAGCCTGTACTGTTACAATCATAACCATCTTTAGCAAAGCAGCAATCTTCTTCTTTTTTTGCAAACGCACCACAACCTATAGGATAGTCTACTCCTGTTGTTGTATAATAAAGTTCATAATTATTAATATTAGATAATCGTGTTACAAAACTTCCATTTACCGGGTTATATTCCTTTTGATAACCATCTTGTATCAACGTAGATAAAAGAGTATTCTCTACTATTTCGTAGTTTTCAATTGGCGGCAATAATTTCTCCTCATAATCTTCAGATAAATCTGCATCTACATAAGGATGCAGTTTTAGAAAATACATCCAAATATCATAGATATCTTTTCTTTCCTTTTTTTTCTTTTCTGTAATAGAATCACCTTGTTTAATATAAAAACCTAAAAAATTTTTATTGTTTTCTACAAGTTGGCCTAGAGGTTTGGGACCAAAAGGTAATATAGAATCTATAGGATGAATAATACTTTGTAAGCTATCTGTTATTCTATTATACTTTATTGAGAATTTAATACTATCTTCTAAAAAACGCTTTTTTGCTAATTCTTTGTAATGAATACTATCTTTAAATGAGCTTTGAATTAACTTTTGAATTTCGTCATGGGTCAATAAATCATATTTAATAATAGTGGCAACCTTTTTTAACCTTTGTTTATATAATTCATACAGAATTATAAATTGGGCTAAAGAATCTTTATTGAATTGTTCTAATTCATTAGGCAATAAAAACCTTTTGAAAGGTGCAGGGACTTTCTTTCCTTTATATGATGTGAAATGAAATTTTCTTATAGCACTTTTTCTACCTCTTGCTTTTCCTATAAATTGATTTCTATAGTTCTTATCATTCTTAATCTTTTCTTCATTAACCAAAATTGAATCAACTTCTTCCTTTAAAAGATATGGTATATCAGTAGTACTAAAATATTTTTTAATATAAGATTCTTCAGCTACATTGTCTTCACTTACAATATTTATTTGATTATTTGTTTCATTTTTATCTTTACATGATAGTTGAAACAAAAGCAAAAAAGACAATATATAATTACGTATTATCATATAACCCTGTCTCCATTTTTAAGTGTAACTTGTTCTGAGTGTAAATGAGTAGAGTGTAAAGTACCTGATGAGTCTCTCCTAAATATATCTCTTCTGATGTTGTTAAAATCGGTATGATTGTAAATACTATCTGAAGTATTATGTCCCGTTACACCTATTCTAAAATAGCTAAATCCAAAAGCACGAAGCGCATTAATAAAACTAACATTTAACTCAGTAGTGCCTTGATAGCTTGTATCAATTGACTCCCCATTAACGTGTAAAGCGCTAGGGTAACAACTAGCATCCACATAGGCAAATCCTGTACATTGAACATTATTATTAAACATAATTAGAGCGCCTATCATGGCAGCTGCTACTTCAAGACTAGGATACAATCTCATTGTTTGATGATAGCGGAGGTTAATGTTGGGATTAATATTTGTAAACTCTAATAATGTAATTGGATTACCTTGGTCTGGATTTCTATTACTAATAAATTTTACTAAAAAGCATTTAGCTACTTCATTTTCATATTCCCACTTTTGGTTTCTATACCATCTAAAACCAACATTAGAAGCAGGCTTCGCCAATATATCTCCTCTCTCATTAGAATACGTGTTTCCTGCACTAACATTAGTTATTCCATATAGTTGATAATTATCTATGAACGTTAACGTATTTAAATTAGGGAATTCAGCTTCTGGATAATCTATTGCTGTTCTTGAGTACCTTTTACGCCTCATTTTATCAGCCATAACCAATTCAAAACCATTTTCTGTACCAGCTGCATTTTCAGATATTCCTTGCATTTCAGAAGTATTATCATTGGCATCATAATATACATAATGAATCCTATTTTGGTCATATGCTAAAGCCAACGCTAAATCTAGATTATCAGTTATTTTGACGATTCCATCATGATAAACTCGAAATTCTATTCGATGATCTAAAATAGTTCCGTCTTGTAATGCTGTAATATCTTCATTCTCTGCAAAGGCATAAGAACTAAAAAATTGGTTATCCCTGCTATACACTATAATGTCATTACTATTATATTGTGGTGTTACAATATCTGCATGCTGATTAGAATCAAAGCCTTGTAGTCTTACTGTATAAGAAAAATATCTATTGTTATTATTATCTTCTTGGGGGTTTCCCGCTAAAGGTTCTAAATGAATAAAACGTTGATGGTTATCACTTAATTGTGTATCTGCTTTTATAGAAATCATTTCATCAATAGTCAAACCTAATAGCATACAGTTTTCCTTATAATTTTTTCCTGAATCAGCTAAATCATTACTTCTAAAAAAATTGATGCTTGGTATTTTAGTAGTATTATTATTGCCTGTGATATTATATTCTCTACATAAGAATTTTAGTCTGTCTCTAAATAACCTGTAAGAATAATTCTGCTCGAACGAAGATAGTTGCTGATCATAAGTGTTTAAATATTCTTTTTCAGAAGTTTTTGCTGTATTTTCATACTCAATTCTTGCATACATAAGTACAAGGCTATCTCCCCAGTAGGCACCATTAATCATATTTAGCTCAAAATTCCCAGTTCCTTCAAGGTTATAATTAGCATCATAATTTGGATGATTTGCATCATAATGCAGTGGCTCTCTAACATATATAGGATTAGTGCTCTCAACAGATCCGACATCTAAATTATCTGGCAAGCTAAATTGTGGGATATCAATAGAACAAAATGCAGAATCATAATAATGTATATTTTCTAAAACACTATTATTAGCATTATTAAAATTGTGCTTAGTTCTATAATAATGCAATCTCACATAATTGCTTATATAAGCACGGGAAGTTCCTGACTGTGTATTTGGAAAAAGTATTCTAAATACATTTGTCCAAGTTGTGTGATCTGAATTCGTTTCATTACCTATAAGCTGATTCGTTTTAAAGTAACGAGAACCAACATTAGTGCTACTTGTATTAGCTACATTTCGAACATCTTTATTGAGATTGGTTTTAGTATAAAGAATAGGACTTATGTTATCATCTATTCGTAAACTAAGTTTTAAAGAGTTTTCATTTCCTGAAGCGTGGATAGCTGTTAAGATGAGTATAGGCCATTGATTTGTTTGATATTCCTGTGCATTAAGAGAGCTATTGCCTGATTGAGTTCTTATTTGGATATTATTAGAGTCTGTACCAGACACCTTGTAATTTTGATAAAAATTATAAGAGTATCCTTTTTCACTTCGTATATCAATATATATCTTATTTTTCGAGTAAAATTTTTCAATTAATTTAGTATATAAAAACTTATTATTACTAGCATTTGTGCTAGTAGTTTGAGTATTATTAGATGCATTTATGTCATAATACTTCACACCCTCATTAAAATGCATGCCATATAAAGCCGCGGGATCTAAAAAATTTAATATTTCTTCTCTTTTAACCCTTTCATTGATACCCGATAAATTTGTTACATCAATAACATAGCCTGAACTTCTAACATAATTAAGGTTAACCAAAAAATTATCTGATTTTAATATAACTTCAAATCCAATTTTGTGAATATTAGAAAACATTCCTAACCATTCACCCTCCATTATATATACAGAATCAATACCTGGAATTAAAAAATTAAACACATCTTCTATATTTACATTACTATTTAACTCCCCATCATCATAACCTAATGTACCATAAGAAGCATCAGAAGGTGGATCTTGCCATATTCTATTAATTAAATCATTTACCCCAGTTCCTTGCGGCAATATAGAATTGTTTTGCTCATCGATTAGTGAGCTCTTCAATATACCCCTATAAATATAGTATTCTACTTCAATCGGCACATCAAGTATAGAACATGGTTTTATAATAATATTTACTAAAGAATTATCAACATTAGATTGCTGAACAATTAATTGACCATCAACACATGCAAAGGCTTTTGCTTCATTTATTAAACTAAAATAAGAGGTTACATTAAATTTTTGGCTTGGGTCAACGCTACTTTGTGATCCGTCTGGATTATCAATTATACTAATTGGACCATAAGCTTCAGTATCACTCTGCGTTGTTAAGTTTGCTGGATCTATAAAAAAATACATAATTTAAGTAGTAATTTTAATAACATTATAAACCTAATCATTTATTTTATTAAACTATATAGTTATTAACTACATAAAATATAATTTAATCAAATAATAACATTATAGATTTAATTAGTTTATGTTTAAATTTTCACTAATTACCAAATACATAGCAATTAGATCATCTACTAAAAAAGGTGGGGGCTTTAATCGTGGATTCTGTAATACAATATTACTTTTACTAAAGTATTAATTAAAATTGAATACAACAACCTTTTTTTATATAAAATTTTAAGATTTATTATCAAGTATAGTTATTTTACGTATTTCTACGGTTTTTAAAAAGTTGAAACTACTCTAAATTTCAGTTCTAATTTATAATAGAACACAGCTAGCTAACGCAATAATTATGTATACTCAAAAAAACATAAGTCAACCAAGCTATAAAAAAGCTTTAGCTATTCATAAAAAAACTACTTCAATTTTAAAAGATAATAGCCCTCAAGCTATTCAACTTCAAAAATTGAAAGACCTTAGTCAAGTTAGTTTGCAAAATCAAGAACTCTTGCAACTTCAAAAAATTTCAGATATTTTTTTGGACTACCATCCATCTATAATTCAAGAAAAAACAAACTATAACCATCCCACAAATCATGTATTTCAACTGTCAAGAAGAAGAGAAGAGTTTACTCCAAGACAAAAAGCAAAAATATTAGCTAAAAACAGAAAAAAAAATAACAACTTTTATACCTGTGAGAATTGTGGTTTTAAACACCGTCAAATTCGCTACGCTACTTATAGAGGAAGAAGAACCGGTGATGGCTCATTTCATATAGACCATAAAGTTGCAGCCTCTCACGGAGGTAGAGCACTTATGGGAAATGCGAGAGTTCTATGTGGCACTTGTAATACTTCTAAAGGTAACCGGGATGCGGCTAAAAGAACCGGAAGAAGTAAATTTAGAGCATTACATGGAAAGATATATCCTAAAGATTACCAAATAAAGAGAAGAAAGTATTGAAAAACTGTTGTATCGAGAACAGAATTTTAGCTTCAAGTCCTGTTTCCATACAAAAATCTTAATCGATTTTCATGCGAAATGACGGTCTTGAAGTTAAAATAATAAGACGCACTAGAAATTTTCAAAAGAAAAACAACTCAAGTAAAATTACTTGTTTTTTATTTCGAGTAGTTCTACGCTATTAGGTTTAATCAACTAATCCTAAGTTTGTTAATAAAGAGTTAAAAATATGTTGAACAAGGCACTAGGTTTTATAAAAAATCAATTGGAAGAATACCTTGCCATTCAAACAGAAGATGGAGATATTTTAAACTTTTCCAACTTAAAAAACTCTGCTGATAGTGATTTGCAGGCTAATAAAATTAACCTAACCATTGTTAATATAGAAGAAGAAGAAAGTATGGCTCACCGAAATCCACATATGAAAACTTCTAACGGAATAATTAAAAAGAACCCTCCTGTATATTTAAACATTTACCTTTTATTTTCGGTGAACTTTAAAGATAAGTTTTACTTAAAAGGCTTAAACTTACTTTCCCATATCATTAGCTTTTTTCAGCAACATAGTGTTTTTGATGCTTCCCAATATTCCCTACCCGATTCCATTGCCAAATTAAATTTTGAATTGGTCAATATGAAGATTGAGCATATGAGCCACTTTTGGGGAGCCTTAGGAGCCAATTACCAACCCTCGGTGATTTACAAAATGCGAATGTTAAGTATTGATGCTGAAAGCATTATTACTAAAGAAACAGAAATCAATCAACCAAACATTCAAGGAAAACAATGAAGGAATTATTCAACATATACGTTTTCCACGAATATGATAAAGGAATATGTCCGCACATTCAACTCCGTCCCTTCCCCCAACTTTGGGAATTTGAAAAAAATAACCGCTTTAGATTCCGAATAAATAACGGCTCCATACAGGTATTCATAGAAGAAGATGAATCTCCATTACAAGAATTAGAATATGTATGCTTTTGGTTAACGTATACGCATGAAGATTTTATTTATTACACAGAGCTACCCAAAACAGAATCAAAAAATCTATTGAAATGGAATCCTGATAAAAATAAGAGTGGTAATAGATTACTAAGCATTAATGCTAACGGATTTGATACCGAAAAACAAACTTCTATTCCGCAAAATACTTTAGGAGTTATTCAAATCCCAACAGCTTTATTGATAGAACAAGAGTCTATTGATTTTCAACTGAACTTTCAAAGTAAAAAAACCTATTGGGAATACCATGTGTATGCTCCTTCTACAGCTATCAATTTTAAGGAATGTGAATGGAGTCTTAAAGATGTTCAGAAAAAATGGGAATTTCAATTAATAGCACAAGAAAATAATAAATCGATTTTTCGATCAGCAGCTACCCTACCCTTTTATTCAAAAGCAGAAAAACGCATCACCCTAACTTGGCATAAAAAGCAGAATAGTTTTGAAAGTAAAGAATTTTCAAAAAGCATTCCTTTTCCCAATTATCAGCACCAACAACTTAATAATAACGAGTACACAACTATTACTTATATAAATATTTAACTAATTAAAATTTTAAACTATGGCGTTAACTTTAAAAACTCCCGGGGTTTACATTGAAGAGAAAAGTGCATTCCCCAATGCGGTAGTCGGTGTTGAGACAGCAGTTCCTGCTTTTATAGGTTATACCGAAATAGCCGATTTTAAAGGACAATCCTTGCTGCAGAAACCGGTAAGGATAGAATCCCTTAAGCAATACGAACAAATGTTTGGAAAAGGTCCACAAACCAAATACGATTTAACCAAATTAGGGGATGCTTCCGATAAAAAAGATGATGGTAAAGCAGGTGATGATACCGCTAGCCAAGAGCCTGATTTAAAAATAGACGGCGAAGGATATACTATTGCCGTAAACAATAATAGTGATTTTCTTCTTTACAATTCCTTAAAATTTTTCTACCAAAACGGAGGCGGTACATGTTTTATTATCGCTGTGGGAACTTACGGCAATCAAACTGTTGCTCCAGATTTTAATAAATCTCCTTTTGAAGATGGAATTAAAAGGTTAGAAAAAGAAACCGAACCTACTATGTTGGTGATTCCTGATGCTACTTTATTGGATGCTGATAATTGTTATTCTTTACAGCAACAAATGCTTATGCATTGTGGAGAACAACAAAACAGGGTGGCCATTTTAGATGTTTACAATGGTGATCATGGGCTAGAAGATCCTGACTATAATCCGGTAGATGAATTTAGAAATCAAGTTGCTTCCGATTACCTAAGTTACGGAGCCGCTTATTATCCTTACGTACATACCACGATTACTGAATCTAATGAAATTACCTATCAAAATTTAAGTGATAGCGGACTTACCACCTTAAAAGGAATTATTAATGCCTATGTAGATAAATTGAATCCCGGCCAGCAAAAAACCATTCAGGATTTTGTTTCGCAAATGGATGCCACTCCTCAAGCTGATGCTGGAGACGATTCAAAACCGGAAGACCCTAAAAAGAAAGGAAATGCAAAACCAGCCGATGATTCTAAAAATCTTTCAGCTCCACCTGCAGATCCAAATACAATCAATAGCGTTCTTTCCATAGCCATTCCCAATTATAAAATGGTGATGGATACCATTCTTCAAAAAAAGAACTTACTACCGCCTTCCGGAGGAATCGCCGGGGTTTACACCTCTGTAGATAACCAAGATGGAGTCTGGAAAGCTCCTGCCAATGTAGCCATGAGCAGTGTGATCTCACCGGCAGTACTTATTGACCATAATCAACAACAAGACCTTAACGCCCCCATTTTAGGAAAAGCCATTTGTGCTATTCGTCCGTTTGTAGGACTGGGGAATTTGGTTTGGGGTGCAAGGACTTTAGATGCCAATAGTATGGACTGGCGTTATATTAATGTACGTCGGACGATGATTATGTTGGAGCAATCTATAAAATTTGCTTGTAAAGCTTATGTTTTTGAACCGAATGTAAAAAGCACTTGGGTTTCTGTAAAAGCAATGATTTCTAATTTCCTCATCAATATGTGGAAACAAGGAGCCTTAGCCGGAGCTGTTCCTGCAGATGCATTCTCTGTACAAATAGGATTAGGAACCACGATGACCGCAGAAGATATTTTAGAAGGCAAAATGATAGTAGAAGTAAAAGTTGCCATCTCTAGACCTGCAGAATTCATTGTTATCTCGTTCGAACAAGAAATGCAAAAATCATAAAAAAATTAATTCAACTAACCTTTAAATATATATATCATGGCAGACGATGGCTCAAAACAAAGTACTTCCGACCAAAATTGGCCTATTTCAAAATTTTATTTTACGGTAGATTTTGGGGGAGCAATGAAAAACACTTCCTTTCAAGAAATATCGGGTTTAGATATAGAATCTCAACCTATCGAATATAGAGCTGGGGACAGTTCGGTTTTTTCAACAATTAAAATGCCCGGTATTACCAAATCAGGAAATGTCACCTTTAAAAAAGGAGTATTTGTAAAAGACAACCAATTCTTCGCTTGGTACGAGCAAATTAAAATGAATACCATCAAACGGGTAACGGTAACCATTAAATTATTAGATGAAAGCGGTAGCCCAACAATGACGTGGACATTAAATAATGCTTGGCCTACCAAAATTACCGGGACAGATTTAAAATCTGATGGTAATGAAGTAGCGGTAGAAACCATAGAAGTAGCTCACGAAGGATTAGTGATCGCAAATGCATAAGTATGGAATTTTCGTATCCCGCTCCCGGATTTTATTTTCAAGTAAAAATAGGTTTACAAACTTATTCTTTTAAAGAAGTAAGTGGAATCGAGTTTAGTACAGATTTCGAAGAAATAGCTTCGGGAGGGGAAAACGATTTTAAGTATAAAGCCTTTAGCAGAAGAAAATATTCAGATTTAGAACTAAAGAAAGGCTTTATTCCGAGGGATTCCCTATTGGCAGAATTTTTAAATTTTTCGATCATCAATTCGCCTGCGGTCATTTCTAAATTAAAAATGTATCCCATTATTGTGCATTTACTGGATAAAGAAGGTACTCCTTCGCAAAGTTGGATTTTTTACGAGCCGGTGCCTTCCAAATGGAAGTTGGGAAACTTGGATGCAATGGAAAACAATTATTTGATGGAATCAATCACTTTTTCATACAATCATTTTCACTCTATTTAATAAAACTTATGACACTCATTATAAAAGAACTGATTGTAAAATCTACGATTATCGACCGTTCCCTAAAGCGGAACAAGGAGATATCACCAGAAGAAAAAGAAGAAATCATCAATGCTTGTTTAAAGAAGTTAAAACGGGAACTTCGCTATAAAAATAGATAAGGAAAGTTTCTTGATAGCAGAAAAAGTAATTCCATTTTTAGCAATAAGGTTACTTCTTGTCATGCTGAACTTGTTTCAGCATCTCATAGCACTATTGATTTTAAATTACTTAAAACAAGTTCAAGTTCAGTATAGATTATGGCGAACCATATTCCATTTTAAAACAAATGAATGATGAATACACACGCAGACAAAATCCAAAAGCCTGAAAGTAAATCGGTGGCTACGCATAAAAAGCAGAAAAATGGCCCGGCTACTTTTCAGTTGATGGATAAGCGTTCAGAAGCAGTAACCCAGCGAAAGCTGCAAACTATGGCTAATGAAAGCAATCAGGTTTCGCAATTGCGCTCGCTTCAGGAAAAGACTTATCAAAGTTCTTTAGAAGAAAAAAATGCTATTCAGAAAAAGCCTAACAACACTGGTTTACCCGACAATTTAAAAACAGGAATTGAAAACCTTTCCGGATATTCCATGGATGATGTAAAAGTACATTACAACTCCGCTAAACCCGCTCAGTTAAATGCGCACGCTTACGCACAAGGAACCAATATTCATCTAGCATCAGGACAAGAAAAACATTTACCACACGAAGCTTGGCACGTCGTTCAACAAAAGCAAGGACGAGTACAACCTACGATGCAGCTAAAAGGAAAAGTGAATATTAACGATGATAAGGGATTGGAAAAAGAAGCAGATGAGATGGGTGCGAAAGCTATTCAATTGCTAGTTAATACTAAATCAGCGATGAATTTTAAAAATAGTAGATTATCTCAATCTCAAGTTTCTGATTCAAATTCAAAAATAATTTTTGATGTGATACAAGGAGTATTTGTTTATTCTTTTCTATCCCATAGGATAAAAAATAGTGATAAAAATGATAAGTACTATGAGGATATAGGCTTCATCAGAGTGATTAATCCATTAGGAGGTTTTGTTTGGGCAGATAGAAGAAATGTTGAATGCGTAAAAGAACTTTTGGGTTATTCTCCTGATATTACTAATAATGAGATGTCAGAAATTCGTGCATTCACGATTAGTGCTCCCACTCACGATAAGGGTTGGCAGAGTAAAACCCAATATAATAATAGAATAAATTGTATTAGGGAAGCTTTAAAGATTATTTATTCAGTATATGATGCCTCCAAACTATATATACTGACTGCGCCTGAATATTTCTTTGCAGCTCCAAGTAAGGATAGCCATTTTATGGATAAGAAAGAATTTGATTATATTTCTAGTCAGTTGCAATCCATTGCTTCCTCTTTACCACCCAATTTGGTTATGGTTCCAGGGACAATAGGTTATTCCGAAGTTATTACAAAAGAGGAACTGGAATCGGAAGTAGCCAAATTGCAAATAAAGCATGATCAATTATTGAATTATGTATCTTCTTATAGAGATGTTGAAAAAAATGAAAAAAACATAGCTTTATATACGAGGGAATATGTAAAAAAAGAATATGAATTTGACTGGGAGTATGAAACCAAACAATTAAAAGATAAGAGTAGTACAAAAAAGCTATTCAATAGAGCTTTGGTTTTTTATAATCAAACTATGGAAGTTTATGATAAGATGTTTGAATCTGTCTCTGGAGAAAGAGATAGAGGTAAAGGTGATGACGGCAAACTCTTTGAACATGGTACTGCTCCTTTTGTACGTGAATACAAGGGTATTAAGATAGCCCTTCAGGTTTGCTCTGATTATGCTTATGAGAGTTTAAGAGGTCTTGATATTAAACCTGATATTCAACTTGTGCCAGCATCTAACTATGGAGGTGCTGAAAGTTTTCAACAAGCAAAAACTCTTTTAAAAGCAGATAGTAAAGGAAGTTCGGTTACAAAAATGGTGAAAGAAGGTAAGAAACAAGTTCAAGAACAAGATCATGAATGGGAACTTAACTCTTTAGAAAAAACAACACTATCGTATTATTCGATTAAAAAGTAGATGATACTCAATAAATCTCATATTGATAAATCAGATACCTGATTCTAAGCGAAATTTCTATGAATCAACCTTATAAAGTATTTCACAGAAACATGTTTTCACACTTTAAAAATTCACTAGTGGGGGCAAGCATCAAGATATTACCCCTACCAAAATAAACTATTTCCATGAACCAAGGACTCGTCAACTTAACCATTTATGCTTATACCGATGTGGCTTTTTCTTCTTCGGCAGGAAGTTATAAAACCTTAATTAATCCGGAGAGTTATAGCCATCAACACGGGGTGAGTTTTTCTGAAACCAAATCGGTAGCAGAAGGTGCGGGAAATGCTCCTAAATTCAATACCGTTCAATCAGAAAAAGTCAGTTTCACCATGTATATCGACGGGACCGGTATTAAAAACAATATAGGAAGCATTGCCAAAGAAATTACGAGTCTAAAAAAAGTGGTCTATCAATATGAGGGTTCAATTCATCGTACGAAATACCTAAAATTATCCTTTGGGGCATTGGTATTCTATTGCAACCTAGAAAGCATGCAAATTCATTATACCATGTTTTCTTCTTCCGGTGAACCCCTACGGGCAAAAATAGATTTCAGTTTTGTAGGCTATACCAATCCGGCACTATTATCGGCCAATGCCAATAAGCAATCGCCCGATATGAACCATATTAAAACCATCACGGCTACTTCTAGCCTTCCCAATTTATGTGAGGAGGTTTATAAAAATGCTAATTTATACGAACAAGTTGCTAAGCTAAATGACTTAGATAGTTTTCGAGGATTAACACCCGGATTAGAATTGGCATTTCCACAACTAAAACAATAAATTTATGGCTGCTACAGACTTACTTACTTTACAATTACTTATCGAAGGCTCTGCAGCTTCGGGAACAATTAGAAGCATTACTATCCATAACGCCATTAATCAAATTCCTGAAGCTACCATTATTCTAAACGACGGTAGTAAAGCCGCTGAAAGTTTCGATTTAAGTGATTCCGGCAAGTACGATCCCGGGAAAAGTATAGAAGTCAAGGCAGGTTATCACAATAAAGAACAATCGATTTTTAAAGGTATTATCGTTAACCAGTCCATTCAAGTTCATCCGCAAGAAGGTCCATCGATGATGCTTACTTGCAGGCATCATATTTTAAAAACCACCTTATGTCCCAATAGTGCCTACTATCAAAAATCCAAAGACAGTGATATCATTAGCAAAATACTTAAATCCTATAGCCTTCAAAATTCGGTTGATGCTACATCCAACACCCACGAAACCATTCTTCAGTACAATACCACCGATTGGGATTTTATATTGAATCGGGCGGCTTTAAATGGACTCCTTGTTTATACCGAACAAGATCAAGTAAACATTGTAAAACCTGGCGTATCTGGAGAAAGTGTTTACACCATTAGCTACGGAACTAATTTAATCGATATGGATATTGCTATCAATAGCGAGAATCAAGTTTCGGGGATTACTGCAAAAGCTTGGGATGCCGATCAGCAAAAAATAACCTCCCAAACCGCCACAGAACCAAGCGTTAATAAAGAAGGAAGACTGGACGGAAAAAAACTGGGTGGCGTACTTCAGCAAAAAAGGAAACTACAAACCACCACTTTTCAGGAAGAAGCTGAACTTAAATCTTGGGCAGACGCACAGTTTCTTTTTAACCGATTGGCAAGATTCAGTGGCTACATTAGCTGTACGGGAAATTCTGAAGTAAAGTTAAATTCATTGGTAAGCTTAGAAGGTTTATCAAAAACCTTAAATGGAGATATGTTTGTCAATTCTATTGTTCATCAATTAGAAGGAGGACACTGGCAAACAGAACTGGGCATAGGTTTTCATGAAGAATGGTTTTCGTATAAGAATCCCTCCTCTTCTACTTCCACAGCAATTACAGGATTGCAAATTGCCACGGTAAAACAAATTCAAGAAGATCCTCAATCACGTTATCGAGTAAAAATTTCTTTTCCTCTATTAGAAGACGATTCTGATGGAATTTGGGCCAGGCTCAACAGTTTTTACGCTTCCAATGAAGTGGGAGCCTTTTTTTATCCCGAAGTAGGTGACGAAGTAATTGTGGGCTTTTTAGAAGACAAGCCTTCTGCTCCCATTATCTTAGGAAGTATGTACAGTAAAAAAAATAAAAGCTATCAAGAGCCGGATGAAAAAAATACCCACAAAACCATTCTGACCAAAAGTAAACTAAAACTTGATTTTGATGATGAAAATAAAATCATCACCCTAGAAACCCCTGCAAAAAATACGGTAGTGATCAACGATAAAGAGAAAAGCATTAGCTGTAAAGATCAACACAGTAACTCTTGGGAGATGAACGAAGATGGCATCACTATATCCAGTAATAAAAACATCACGATGAAAGCCACGAGTGATATTTCCCTTCAAGCACAAAATATTTCTTTAAAAGCCGATAACGGAATCACTCAAAAATCGGTCAGCAATACGGTTACCGCTGATAATGCACTTAGTTTAAAAGGATTGAACGTTTCGGTTAAAGCCGATGCAAGCCTTTCGGCACAAGCGCAAGCCAGTACAGAAATAAAAGCTTCCGGAAATACCTCGATTAAAGGAGCAATGGTAATGATTAATTAAAAAATAATGGAATGTCCTCAATAAATCATAAGGTGTTGTCGTCACCTTGAACTTGATTCAGGGTGTCATCACAATAGTTTATTTTTCAATACAGTATAAGATTCCGGATCAAGCCTGCTTCGCCGGCTGGCAAGTCTGGAATGACGAAAATAAAGAATTATTAAAAATTACGGGTAATCAAAAAAGCAATGATAAATTCAAAAAAAACTTCCATAGATCACAAGAAAGCTTTTTTAGGAAAAGGTTGGAGCTTTCCTGTTCGCTTTAATTGGGCCACCAAAAATGTAGAAATGGTAACCGCTGAAAAAGATATTGAAGAAAGTCTTTTTATCTTACTTAATACCATAAAAAAAGAGCGCGTGATGCGACCACAATATGGTCACGATTTACTTCCCTTAGTGTTTAAAAAAATAGACAATTCCCTACTCCATCTTTTGGAAGACAGCATTACCAAAGCCATTACTTTATACGAAAGCCGAATAGATTTAATACAAGTTAAATTAAACCATCACATTCAAGAAGGTTTTATAGAAATAGAATTACTGTATGTGGTGAGAAAAACCAATAGTCGGCATAATGTGGTTTTTCCATTTTACCTGTCTCAAGGTACGCACGTAGAACAATTAGAAACTTCAAAAAAATAACTGATTTATGGAGTTTTTAAAACCTCCCGATATTGAAACCAGGACACCCAACCAATTGATGTTACACCTATTGGAGTTTTATCAGCAGATTCCTTTTAGAGAAGATCATCAAGTGAAAGGGAATTGGGATGAATTGTTTAAAGATCAGTTGCTTTTCTTTCAGATAGAACTTTTTGAAAAAAAACTGGATGTTTTTCAACGAAAACGAGAAATTCTCTTGAATAATTGGGAAGTAACTCCGTTCGCCAAGTATCAAAATTTTCTTTCAGAATTAATTGAACTAGTAGAAAGATGGTTATCTCTTTCGCTAGCCTACGGAATTGAATGGATTTGGAAAGAAATAAGGGATAGTCTAAAAGATATCCATTCAGATCGTTTACAGCTATTTCATAACATTAACGAGGAACAAAATTCGTTACTGAAAACTTTTTTGCGAGAAGACGAAAAAGCCTTTAGTGTTGAAAATAATATAGCTTATAAAAAACAAGAATTTGAAGATTACAGCTACCGTATATTAAACTGCTTGCTTCACCTACAGCGAAATGTAAAAAGAAAAGATTGGGCCCAGTGGATTTCTACCCAAGAACATCCGCCGCATATAGGATTGCTCTATGGTTTTTCCCAAGCCTTTGAATTGGTTAAAAAAAAGTTGAATCAACTTCCACAACGGCATCTTGATTTTTATTACCAAACGGTTTTACAGCAGCAAAAGAAAAAAGCCACTCCTGATTTCACCTATATTTTTATTCAGTTAAAAGAAGGTGTTTATCAGTATGAGTTACCTAATCATACCCTATTTAAAGCCGGAACAAACCCTGATGAAACTCCTATTGAATTCAGCAATTATCAACCGGTAACTTTATCGGGAGCCAAAATCACCCATTTAAGTACCCTATTGGTTCATGCTTCACCCCAAAACCATCCGTTGGAAACAGCCAAAGGAATTAGCGGAATTTATTATAAAAACATTCCGTTAAAAGAAAGAAATCATTTCGACAACCCAAAACCTTGGAAACTTTTTGGGAAACCCAGCGAAAACAGCCTGACTACTATGGGTTGGGCCATCGCCTCTCCCCTTTTCTATACTACCAGCGGAGAAAGAAGCTACCAACTCAATTTTCAGTTTACCGAAGAAAGTAGTCAGAAAGCAAGGCTACTCCTAAAAAAAATGGCAGATAAAAGTTCTTATTCGTTAGAACAACTCTATCATTATTTCTTTTATGAAAATTTTGAAGTGAGGATCACCGCCCTTTCCGGTTGGAAATCTGTTTCGTATGCGTTTAAAGTTCATGATTTTTTAAACGAAGAATCCAACAGCATTCAATTAATATTTCATTTATCGGCAAAAGAAGAAGCTTGGATTTCTTTCAACAAAAAAATTCATCCCTCTGCGTATGAAGAAAAATATCCACTTATAGAAATTGTTCCTAAAAACAACACTTCTTACTATCCTTATTCTTTTTTAAAACAATTGGTTTGGAAAAAATGTGATATAGAAATTGAAGTAAGAAATAGTACTTCCATTCAACTTTATAACAAGCATGGATTAATTGACCAAAGTGCACCGTTTCCGCTTTTAGGGGTAAACCCTACTGCGAATGACGAATTTTATATAGGAAATACAGAATGGTCACACAAAAACCTTCAGAACTTAACGATAGCCATAGAATGGGACCAACTTCCATACCCTAATTTTGAAAACTATTATCAAGAATATGAAACTGGATGTTTTAAAGATGAAGACTTCCAGATTGTCACACCGGAGGAGAAACCTCCTCAAACTCATCAATTGTTTAACTTAACTAAAGAAGGAAAATTAAACACCTCTACTTCTTGGAAAAATATCCTGATCAATAAAAAGATGCCGGGTATTCCTCCCGCGTCATTATTAAATTTAAATGAAAATAGAGACGCATTTATTCCATTTAAACTGGTTTCTCCAAAGTATGGTTTTGGGCAAGGAATCTATAGAAACGAAATGATTAATTTCTCTAAAAAACAAATTCAATTCTCCAAAAAGAAACGTCCTATCGTTCCGCCAAATCCACCATTTGTCCCTTATGCAAAAAGGTTGATCGTTAATTATAAAAGCAGTAATAGTATAAATTTAGGAACGATTAGTAAAAAAGAAAATACAGTACCATTTTCTATTTACCATTTACATCCATTGGGAATTGCTCCTGCCTTTAAAAACAATCACATAAGCAGCAATCGGTTAATTCCCAATTTAAAAAAACGAGGCTATTTGTATATGGGTGTTCAGCAATTAATCCCTGGACAAAGCCTATCGCTGTACTTTAAACTAAAAAAGAGTTTTGCCAATACCGATTATGCAAAAAACACATTTCTTATTGAATACCTTGATGGAGATAGCTGGAAAGTGCTTGATCAAGGAAAAATACTAAAATCTAGCATTAGTGAAGGAACTTCTTCGGGAACGCTAAGTTTTAAAACCCCAAGTTCGTTATCAAGCCATCATCCTTTTTTTAGTACTGAAAATTACTGGTTTCGGTTTTCTGTTGATCAAAAATTCATATCATACATCGGCGATTGTGAATGTATTGTTACCAATCCGGTGACCGTGAGCCGTCATCAAATTGAAAACTATAATTCCTATCAACATATTCCTGCACAACGCATCAATAGTACGAAAGAAACCATCAAAGAAATTGATAAAATTAGGCAACCTATGCCTTCTATTGGAGGGAAAAATGCTGAAAAAAAACAAGAATTTTATAAGCGGGTTTCCCAGCGTTTGCAACATAAAAACCGAATGGTTAAAACAAATGACTATAAAAACTTACTCTATGAAAATTTTGAAGATATCAAATGGGTAAAAGTAGTTACTCCTGCTAGTTCTAAAAAAGTGAAAGCCGGAGAAGTACATCTGGTCATGATGCCAAGGTTTAAAAGCCTTCATGAAATGTCTGAATTATCATTTAATGGCACCCGAATAAACCAAATTAAAAATTTTATACAAGCTAAAACATTTCCGGGGATAGGGATCAAGGTATTTTCACCATTGCCTGAAATCGTAAAAGTGTATGCCAACTTAGTAATTAATGCCCATCACTCTATTCCTTCTTTAGAAGAAATTAATCAAGTGATCAATGAAGAAATTGCTCCGTGGTTAGCTAATCATGATTTTAAAAACAGTGACAAAGCACCGGATAACTCATTTAACATCCTAAAACTTACTTCAAGATTAAAAAAATTAGCATTTGTAAAAGAAGTAAAAAATTGTGGCGCTATTAAACTCTCCTATACGCAAGGGAACTATAATTACACAGATACTGCAGAAGGAGAGGAAATTTTAGAACCTACTTCTTATAAAAATATTTTTATTCCTGCAGAAGATCATAAAATAAGTTTTTATAAAGAAGAGTGTTCAAATGAAATCTTAGGAAACGCTATTGGAGGTATGGTTGTCGGTTCTGATTTAATTATTAAAAAACAGGATATTCAAAAGCAAGAAAATAAAACCAACACAGAGAAAAAAGAAAATTACCATTTGGTAAAAGTAAACCCTAAAAAAAATAATTATGGAAACTACTAATACTAATCAACACCTATA
Source organism: Mesonia oceanica (assembly GCF_902499555.1). Lineage (GTDB taxonomy): Bacteria > Bacteroidota > Bacteroidia > Flavobacteriales > Flavobacteriaceae > Mesonia > Mesonia oceanica. The sequence goes on along the minus strand of NZ_CABVMM010000002.1, from coordinate 46,630 downwards.
TAACCGCGAAAGTCTTATTGAAAAATTTAAAAACGGTTCGCGTCCTCAAGAAAATGATTTTAAAGCTCTTATCGAATCTACCATTAACAAATTGGATGACGGCTTATCCAATAATTTCACCGATGGTTTGCAGCTTGCGCCTTCGCAAAAAAACAGTAATAAACTCATTAGTTTTTATGAAGACTTGAACCAACAAGAATCCGATTGGAATCTGGGTTTGGAGAATATAGAAAATGAAAAATCACTACAAATTAAATCAGGTGATAATTCAGATGCACTTTGTACTTTTCATTCTTCACAGCGAGTAGGAATTTCCAATCCCAAACCAAAATATAATTTAGATGTAGCCGGAGCAATAGGTATGCATAGCCGAGTGGGAACTTTTGCTCAAGGTAAATTATTGGCAGATGGAAAATGGCATCCTATACTTGAAAATTTAAAAGATATACAAGCTTTTGAAATTGTAGCGCACGCGTATGCAGAAAAAGGAGAAGGTAAATATGCGTTATTACACGCTTTTCTAATGAATGCTTATGCCGGAAAAAGAGGAAAAATTAAGAAAACGCATAATCATTTTGGATGGAAATGGTGGCATCGCTTACAATTAAGATGGAAAGGAACTCCGTTTAATTATAGCCTAGAAATTAGAACTGCCAGTGATTACGGCAAAAATGCTTTTATGGAATACAATATTTGCAAGTTATTATAATTGATAATACATGCTCTTTTTCAAAAATTCTTCATCAATATTAATCACATTGTTCATTAAAGCGTAAACAACCAATCCTGCTGTATTTTTTGCTCCGGTTTTATCTAAAATATGCTGCCGGTGACCTTCAATGGTACGTACCGATCTAAAAATTTTCTCAGAAATTTCGTGATTGGTCAAGCCGTGACAAATCCAATACAATACTTCTTTTTCTTTCTTGGTAAGGTATTCTTTAATTTCAAAAAAAGGCCTTTGCTGCTGTTGTGATTGACTTCTTATTGCTTCCGCAAAGTCATTGGTTAAATAAATTCCTTTTTGGTAAACAGTTTCTAAAGCTAAGGTCAATTCTTCCGGTTGTGTAAGTTTGGGTAAAAAAGCATTAACACCTAACTTCACCATATATTTAACAAAACTAGGACTATAATAAGACGTTAAGATAATAATTTTGATGTCTGGAGATAATTTATTCAGCTGCTTCGTAGTTTCTATACCATCCATCGGCTTCATCCGTAGATCAAGAAGACATATATCAGGTTGAACCGGACTTGTTTTTATTTTCTCGATAAGTTTATCACCACAACAAGTACTATAGACTACTTCAAAATTTTCATAATCTTCTAGAATACGAACCAATCCGTTTCTAAATAATATCTCGTCATCAGCTAATGCAAGGCGTATCATTTTAAATGATAAATTAATTGGTTGGCTTATCAAATATAACATTTTTAATCGTTAAAAAACGCATATTATCGATAAAAATATTTATGCTCTAAAATTTTAACAAACCAAACACTTAACAGTGTATAATATAAATTTCACCAACACTACTCCACTCTTATTCTTCACCAACTACTTTCTTTTTATACCATAGTTTAAATTGAAAAAGCTTCGATATTTTATAAGTTTTTATCTTAACTCCAAATTTCACCTATTCGAAATCAAGTTAAATTAAGTATTTATACTCTTTTATTGTAGCTCTATCTTTAGCAAATTCATCGTATGGTAAAACGATATTTGTTATTTCTAGGTATAGCTCTACTATTTAGTCTTAGTCTCACTAATACTAATGTTTATGCCTATGAAATAAATGAAAAAGTAGAGAAAAAAGATACGATTAAAAAGCCTCAAACCAATTTAATTAAGTATGCTAATTTTTTTATTCATTTATTTAAAAAGAAAAAAATAATTAGGCCTAGAGTCCTTAAAAAGCGTCTGCCCCACTTAATTGCTACTCGATTTCAGAATCTCAAAAAATTTAAAAATTCCTCTTCTTTTCTAGAGAAAGATTGGGACTCTATACAAGATATTAAAAAACTAAAGTACCACTCTGTAAACGACACCACGCATAAACGGGTATTTGGTTTTCACCCCTATTGGATGGGAAGTGCTTATAAAAATTATGATTTTGAATTACTTACCGATATTGCGTATTTCTCTTTTGAACTCGATCCAAAATCAGGGACATTAAAAAAAACAGAAAGTTGGAAAAAAACATCCTTAATTGATTCTGCAAGAGCATATCACTGCAACCTATATTTTACAATATCAAATTTTACCAATAGTAACAATACTACTTTTCTAGAAAACAAAAAAGCGCAGCAAAAAACAGAAGAAGAGGTTTTAAAAATCTTAAAAAAACATGAATTACAAGGTGTGGTTTTAGATTTTGAAGACGTTCCCAAAGCACAAAAAAGTAATCTTGAAGCTTTTATCAAGCAACTATCCCAAAGCCTTGAAAAAGAGAAAAAAACCGTCTGCATCACCTTGCCCGCTATTAATAATGGAGTTTATGATGTTAGCTTGCTAGAAAAATATGTCGCTTATTTTTTACTGATGGGTTATGACTACTTTGGTTCTTGGAGTAATACAGCAGGACCTATCGCTCCTATGAATAGTGAAAACATTTGGGGAAGTTATAGTGTAGAAAAATCGGTAAACGATTACCTAAAAAAAGGACTCTCCAGAAATCAATTAATTTTAACGGTTCCCTATTATGGGGGACTATGGCAAACCGAAGACTCATCACTTCCTGCAAAAGCAAAGAAATTTGACTCCCACTTAACTTACCGACAGCTCAAAGAGAAATTACCCCACGTATTTTCTTATGATAAATTGAGTAAATCTGCCTATTACAGCTACTTAAAAGATGGGAGTCACCAACAAGTATGGTTTGAAGATTCTACAAGCCTTGCTCACAAATACGATTTTATTAATCGTGAAAACCTAGCTGGAGTAGGGATCTGGGCGTTGGGTTACGACAATGGTTATAACGAACTTTGGTCGGTACTCGACAAAAAGTTTGGAAGCAAAGATGGAACCATTCCTGGCGATTTAAAAATTCCTAAAAAAGAACTTACTGTTCCTGTAGATTTAGCCATTAAAAAAAATCCATTTACAGGAAATTATCTTCTTATTAAAAGCATACTCTTGGCAATAGTATTTGCTTTTCTGTTGGCCTTTTTAATTTCCTTACGAAGAAAACGGGTAAGAAACTTTTTGCTTCAGCACGCATACGCCAGCTTGTTAGTTTTACTTAGTGTGACTATTGCACTTTGCTGGTTGGGATTTCATTTTAAATACACCAATTATTTAATTATTGGGCTTATAGGTTTAGTGATTGGTTTTGCATTTCAAATGCTGTACAAAAACACCACATTTATAAAATTTTTCAATCATAAAATGCCGTGATGAAAACCCTACAAAAAGTATTGGCTAAATTTTTTTTAACCGCAATGATCATTTTAGGATTGGCAATTTTGCTGAGTCTGATCACGCATCAATGGTTGTCTGAAGAATTTAAAAATTTACCGGATCTACTAAAAGAAACCCATATTTCAGTTGATGAATATTGGGGTTTAATTTTTCTTTTTTACCTCTTGTTTTTTATCGTAGTAAAATTATTGGATTCGATAATTGCTATTTTACTAACCAACTATAAATCTTGACATTATGAGTTTTGAAGTTTGTATGGGTGCACAACTCAGTTGTTCATTTGGAACCGCACCGGCCCAACTTATGGTTTTGCCCCTCAATCGGGTTTTAACTTCCCATATGCCTGCTGCCAATATCATGGATCATATTCCATTAGTCAATATTTTACCTTTTGCCATGTGTACTTCCATAGCCAATCCAACAGTGGCAGCGGCTACTACAGCAGCTTTTGGTGTACTTACCCCCATGCCATGCATTCCTGTAGTTCCTGCGCCATGGACACCGGGAAATCCTACGTTGATGATTGGAAATCAACCTTGTATAAGTAATTCTTCTACCTGTATGTGTGCTTGGGGTGGAATGATTTCTGTAATGAATGCCGGACAAACCACCGTAAATGTTTAAATCTTAAACTTTGAAGATTGATCAAATAGAAAATAAAGATTCTAATTATTACAAGTTTCGAAAAGAGGCTTTATCCTGGATAGAGAAAATTAGCGGTGACGAATGGACCGATTATAATTCTCACGATCCGGGAATTACCCTATTGGAAGCTTTCTGTTATATCCTTACGGAAATTGAATACAAAACCAAATTTTCGATGGAAGATATTCTTTATTCTTCCAGCATTCCTACTTCAGAAATTCTTACAGCAAACGCTTTGTATCCCGCTGAACTTATTTTCCCTACCTCTCCCGTAACCTCCGAAGATTTTAGAATGAAAATCCTCGATGAACTAAAAGGCGTTAGAAATGTATGGATAATTAACAACAGCAAAAACAACAAACTGAAAAGTGAAATTATCATCGAGCTTAGCCACAACGCTCAAAAAGAACAGGAGCAAGAACGGGTAACCAATTTTGTAAAAAGACATAAAATCTTAGGGTTGGAAATAGATGTAGATAATATCACTTTTCTAAAGATTGAAAAATATAAATTACACGGCCAATTATATATTGAACCCCAAGCTTCACCAGAAAAAACCTTTGCCCAACTGCTTTACCTGTTTAACGAGAAATTGGTCAATGTAGAACCTACCTCCTATTCTTTATCTAATTTAATGAACAAAGGTGAGCCTTTGGAAGAAATTTTTGAAGGGCCATTCATGGAACAAGGCTTTATTCTTGATAAAGATTTACAAGCTTACCACGAAGTTTTAGATTTAAATGAAATCAAACATCACCTTATTGAAAGTAAATGGGTAGAAAATTTTACTCATTTTGGAATCAGCCGGGAAAATGAACAAAAAATAGTAGATCCGCACTTTAAAATTAAAAATGAACTTCCTTTTTTGGCTCCAAATATGCTTCATCCGGTAAAAGTATATCAAGAAGCTAAGTTAATTGAATTGAATAAGGAGGAAGTGTTTTATCAATACGGAAAAATCACTCAAAATTTAAAACGTCAATATCATTTAAATAACGATAGTGAGACTTTTTCCTTCTCAGAGCATGTAAAGAAGCGGAATATTTCCAAATTTCATCGACTTCTGGAAGATCTCCCCACACTTTATAAAATTACCGATAAAAACGAATTGCACAGCAATTATTCTACTGCTAAAGATCTAGATAATACGCAGCTAAAAAACTTTATTCTACCCTTGGAGCAATTCATGGCCAATGTGATGAAAAGCATTGAAGAATTTGGAAAATATTACCAAGTAAAAAGTCCTTCTGTATATTACAATCAACAGCCGCTAAAAAATTCAGAAATTAAATTAAGCTATGCAACGGTTCATAAAATTGATTTTTTAAAAAAACGAAATCAAGTGCTGGATCATTTACTTAGCCGGTTCAACATTCAGCTGGATTATAAAATTCATGACTTATTTTACGGGAAATTGCGACGCTCGTTACAGCAACAACTCAACTGCAAAGAACTGTTTCTTCAATACCTCCCGGAATTAACTTCTGCAACGGCTTACACTTCTCATCAATTTAAAGAACAAATCAGTTTTCTGGAGCTGGAAATTTTATTGCGTTTATGGATTGATAAACTTCCGCAAAAACCATTCTACAAAAGCCTCGATAAGTTCGAGATTTCCATTTATCAACTCAATGAAGACGCACAGGTTATCGGGCAAAATTACTTACGTGATTATTACGACCAAGCCCCCTATTGGGAAGAATACTGGTTTTATGTAAAGGATGAAAAACCCTTAGAAAATATCTTAAAATCGGGCATCGATAAAACTAATTATACCATTGAAAAAAATACCGGACATCATGAATATTCGGTTTGCTTGCAAACAGGAGAAACCAATTATAAAAACATTATTTACCGAACGCATCGCAAACAGAAAGCTTATGGAGCTATTAAATTAGCGGTTAGAAAATTTTACCAAATCAATCAACGAAGTGAAGGTTTTTATTTATTAGACCATTCTAGAATTGCCAATAAACGCTTATATAGCTTACATACCGTTAGCTTTATTTTTCCGGCCTGGAGCATAAGGTTTCAGTCGGTTGCCTTTCAAAAAAAGACAGAAAAACTTATTTGTGATTGTCTTCCTGCTCATTTAAAAATAAATTTTGTGTGGTTGGATTATGAAGCCATGAAGTTTTTTGAAATGGAATCTTTGATTTATGAAAAATCGGCTTCCGAAGAAATCAACTTTTCAGAAGAAATCGTACAATTCCTTTCTACTAGAATCGATGAGCAACGCTAAAGATCCATATATCCAAGCTTTTCAATTTGATTTATTTCATTTGAGTGAAAAATCACATCATCATACGGAAGACCGGTGCGTTAAAATTTTTGATCAGAGTTTACGAAGAACCACCCAAAACCTTTTTACAAAATATGCTGAAAACGAGGAAATTTTCCTTGAAAAATTGGAACTGGATTTAGGTGAACTTTACCAAGAAGATTTAGAACAACAATTGCCATTAGCTTTTGAAAAAGCCTTGGAAGAACAGCTAAACCAATACTTTAAAAACGTCTATCCCACTTTAAAAAAACAGAAAGATAAAACGCTCGTTAAATCAATTTCATCATCCGTATTTTATTATTTAAACTATGGATTTTTCCCTTGGTATTATCAAGAAAAAGAAAGCTTTTTAACACTCTGGGGAAGAAAGCTTCCATATCAAAATTTTATTACAGAAGCTTTCCAACATCCTTGGAAAACCAACGAAATTAACCGTTTAAGCTTACACTTAATTGAGCCCTACTGGCAAAAAACCTTACAAGCTTTTGTTCCTCAACAAGTTGAATTTATAAGTACCTACCAACAAGAAGTTATAAAAGTTCAAGAAGAAATAAGTTTAAAAAGCTTATCCAAATATCGACTTAGCTTTCTGGTGAAAAAGTTTATTCTCACGTATATTTTTATGACGCGGGGTTCTTTTTTCTCCAAAAAGCAATTCCTTGAAAATCAGTTACAACAAATCGCGAATCATTACCATATTGAATACAAGACTTTAGTTGAATTATTTATTAACCATATTAAAAATATTCCACAGCAATCCTTTCTTCAACAAGAATTATACATGCTTTTATGTAGCATGCGAGAAGATATTTTAACGCCTGTTTTTGCGGAAAAAAGTCAGCAAAAAAACCTTCAACTTCATGAAATTGAATGCTATTTAGAAGCTCCTTCTAGTAATAGGAAAATTGAAAATCAACATTTAAAAAATAGCCTTTTTTCTTACCGGTTACGTCAAAAAATTAAGTTACAATGGTTATCGCCCCTTCAAGAAAAAAAACTTTATCAATTATTGCAGGTAAACATTGGCGAAACCACTACCCTACAAATAAAAAAATACCATCAACTTTTATACAAACAGCGGGAATTGATTGAAGAAAAACCACCGGAAACTAATTTTAAAAAAGCCGTTTGGGAGTTTACGCTAGATTATTTTAGCTATTCATTTTCTTCTTATTTTCAGCTTAAATCCTTTATAATTTACCACACCAAAGCCATAAGTAATCAATATAACCTGAGTTATACCCAATTTTTAACTACACTAATTTACTGTGCCGAAAGCTTTTTTTCTTCAGCAAGCTCCCAGTTAGAATTGTTATATGTAATTAAGCAACTCTCACAAACTTCATTATTTATAAAAAAACCAGCGAATAAAGAGAAGTACTCAACAATCTTGGAAAAGATCGTGAATATAACCCGTGAAAAAGGAAAAATTACGGCGGAAGAAATCCTGAAACAGATTCAACTTTTAAGCAAAAATCAATCAAGCATCGAAGTGATTTACCTATTGATAGAAGAATTGAATACGTCTAAAAAAGTGGAACCTTCAACTGCAAAATTAATGCTAAAGGAATTAAATGTCCTTTTACAGAAATTGACCTTACAAAGCTTTCCTGAGCTATCATTTACTGACCAATTAGTGATTCTTTCTTCTGCTACTTCAACAGAATTAAAACAACTAAAAAACCATCAACTAAGCTTTTATACTTTTAAAAAAATCCTTCATCATGAATCATTTTTAAGTATAGAAACGATTAAAAATGTTCAAAAGGTATTTCAGCAGAAAGAAATTAAAACTCAGTTTTTCGAAAAATGGATGTTTACCTTAACTACGGTAGAACAAGAGAATTTTATGAAGATTTTCACGCCTCATCATCGCTTTTTAATTGAAGTTTGGCAACTTTTGAGTACTGAATTTCCTCTACCTCAATACAAAAAACTTTATGAGTATTTTTTTAGTGAATTCATCCTAATCGGTTTTAGGGAAACTCCTTCTTCTTTTTGGAAAAACCAACTTCCGAAAATAGCTAGTCAATTGGGTTTATCTTCAGTTGAATTACGGGAGCGGCTATTGCAAAAAAGTTTCTACCATAGCTCCTATCCTCAACGATTTTATCAACATTTCTTGTTTTTGTCGAGACTTACCGATACTTCACCAACCTCTTTCCCTACGTTGGCAGCGCTTAAAATTTTAAAGAAATTTTTCCCGAAAGGAAAGTTTTTAACTGAAGGTAAGAAGGATTGGAAAACGCTCGTGATTTCATTAAAAAAGTTAACCGAATTACCGTATCAAGAATTATGGGAAAAGCGATTGTTTATTGACTTTTCCAAAACAGATTTCAGAAAAACCATACCGCATTTACCTAAAGAATTCTTGTACTTGCTCCAGGTTTTACAACAGCGTTACCAACTGGAACAAACGTGGAAAAAATTCAATAAAATTTATAGGTTAAATTCTTTTGAATTGTTCCTGCTAACGATGGTTACTAAAGAAGAACTAGAAAAAATCAAGTTTCAATTCACTTCTATTTCATCACAGGAATTGAAGCCATGGACTCAAGTATTGCTGATGCAAAAAGATTATTTTGAAGTATGGCTAAATCGTCCTACTTCTACTAAAAAACAGCTTTTTGACACTGCTTTTATTGAAAATGCTACTGTTTTAAAGGAATTTTATATAGGATTAGAGAAAATATATGCAGCATTACCTGCCAATGAACGTCCGCATCGTTTTCAACTCTTTGAAGCTCACTTTTGGAAAGTGCTTTTTTATGCTATACAAAAGAAAGAACCCCAAGCTTGGACTATAATTATAAATTGGTTGGCTTCTTTAAAACTACAACATCCTGCTGATTTCATTTTGAAAATAGAAAAAGTTGGCTTTCAATTTTGTCGGCAACAAGAATGGAAAAACTGGAAGGAAATTCAACAAAAAAATACGGATAAAGCTTTAGAGATTTCTGCTGAAGAAGAAGTAAAAGAAGAACTTCCGGAAGGAAGATGGGAAATGACCAACACAGGCTTGGTGATTCTTCATCCGTTTTTAAAACAGCTTTTTACAGGATTGGGGTATGTTTTACCGACGGGAAAATTTAAATCTACCACCGAAAAGCAAAGAGCAGTATTGCTTTTGCATTTTCTTGCCACCGGAAAAACAATAAGTGAGGAAGAAGAAATAGACGAAGGAGAATTTACTTTCCCAAAAATTTTATGTGGTTTTCCCGTAACAGAAGTGATTGTTCCTTCTGCCTTAACTGAAAAAGAAATGGCCATAGCTACCGATCTTTTAAAAGCTTGTTTGATGCATTGGGAAAAACTGAAAAACAGTAGTATTCGTTCGTTACGCTATACGTTTCTCCAGCGTAAAGGTTTTGTTGAAAAGGTCGAAAACGCTTACCAATTAACGGTAGAAAAAAGCGGCACCGATATTTTACTGGATTCGCTTCCTTGGTCATTTTCCATGATAAAGCTCCCTTGGCTAAAGGAAACGATTTTTAGTTCGTGGCGGTGATTATTAAACTCTTTTTGTTGTACAATAGAAATAAGAGTTAAGAAAAATGTATTGAGAAAATTAATTTTTCTGTAACTCACTTCTCGATAAAATTTATTAATTTTTTAGTTTTTTACCTTTAATTCCGGTTGCGCAACCAAAAAAATACTCTATATATTCAATTTGAAATTTCCTTTCGTTAAAAATTTTAAATACATTTTTTGAATTTCCATATGCTTCTGTATAAATGCCTAACATTTTATATGTATTTGGATTACCAAGAAATAATTTTCCTAAAACTGGAATAATATTTTTTAGATAAAACATATACATACTTCTTAATGATTTATTTTCTGGAACGGAAACATCAATGAGTGAGAACTCTCCATTAGGTTTAAGAATACGTTCAATTTCAATTGATAATTTTCGTAGTTGTTCATTATTAAAAGTTTTTAATCCAAAACCTGAAATAACTAAATCTACTGTTTCATCAGAAATCGAATTATCAAATACATTTTCTTTCAGAATTTCAATTTTTGAATTTTTAAACTTTAATTTATTTAATTCAGCTCGGTTTATCATTTCAGTTGAAAAATCTAATCCAATTAATTTAGAATTATCTCCTGAATTTTTTAAAATAAATTTCCAACATTCTACCATTCCTGTCATCAAGTCAACAATTATAGAGCCTTCTTTAATTTTAATTTCTTCCACACATTTACGTCTCCATCTTTCACTAAATCCGAATGATGTTATATAATTTACTCTTGAATAAGAACTACTCATTTTATCAAATAGTTTCTCTACAAATTTTGGATCGTATATTTCTTTCATTTACATAAAACTAGAATTATTTGATATGATTGATTAACCGGCCCATTGTCGATTAACCGAAAAAGGCTGTGTAGCCATTACCTGTTTTTAGTTTTAAACAAAGCTTTCAATTCTTTTTGGTGAAGGATTAATTGTATAGCTAATAACATAACTGGTTGCCAAAGTAGGTAAGGATTTAAAAAACTATTTTTGTCTGCAATTTTGATATATTCTGTATTTCCATCTTTAAATATGACAAAAGAATATATAGCTAAAAATAAAACTGAAATTGTTTTCACCATAAATGAAAATTTTGTTTTAGGAAATGTAAATAAGAAATTATAAGCAAAAAATAATAATATTGGTGATACAAAAAATCCAGCAATTACAAAAGCCAATACTGTTCCTAAATTACTTAATTGATTTAAAAACATTCCTAGTAATAATAGTATTAGGTATCCGGTGAAATATACTATAAATGAAAACAGTACATTTAAAAATAAGTTGAGAAACCTGTTTTTTTTATAAGAAATCACATAAGTAATGCCTAGAAAAACACCAAGTGGTATTGGATACGTATAAAAATTGAATTTTATAAAAAATAAAATCAATGCACAAATTACGGGAAGTAAAATTATTTTAATTATAGTAATCATGTTCATATTAATTACACCCCAAATCTTGGATAGTTATTGTATTTTCACTTTCCAGTAAATGTTTAAGGTCGTTTTTATCAACCTTTACAACTTCAGGATTTTTTGTTACTGCCTGACCTCCACTATTTTCGTAATTTTCATCACCTTCAATCCAATCTTTAATTTCTTCCTGCATATTTTCCCAAGTAGCTTCGGCAATATTATAATAAGTATTTTCATCACAATCTGAACTAGTAAATGGATTTAATTTAATAAAATCAGCAACTTTGGCAACATCTACTGCTTTAGTATATAATTCAAAATTGTTATTCTCATTTATAAATATACCCCATTTTCGATTACCTGAAAATGGTTGAGTAGCCATTACCTGTTTTTAGTTTTAAACAAAGCTTTCAATTCTTTTTGGTGAAGGATTAATTGTAGAGCCAATGCCATAATCACTTGCCAAAGAAGAAAAGGGTTTAGAAGTTTAGTGTCGAAAAAATTGTTATCGGAAATATAATCCATTATATAAAATGTATAGAATGATATAATAAACATTAAAGTTAAAGTGATTGTCATCACATAGATGTTGAATTTTGTTTTAAATAATTCAAATATGTATGAATAACTGTAATACAATAGTATAGGAGATATGATAAATGCAGAAATTATTATTGCACTTATATTCCCTAAATCACCAAAACCACCCAATAATTTTCCTAGAAAAAAACTTCCAAAATAACCAACAAAAAAAGAAAGATATGAGAAGAACACGCAAAGTAACAAACTTTTTAAAAAGTTAAATTTGAATTTATTTATATTAATTAAGCCAATAACTAAAGTAAAAATTAAAGGAAACATGAATAAGTTTTTACCTTGATAGTAGTATAAAATTAACCAGCAAATAATAGGAGGGAAAATAACTTTACTTAATAGAATAACATTGTTTTTTTTATCACAGTATTCATCTCTTTAATTACAGTTGCTTATTATTTGATTTATATTCTCATTACTAGTAAGTATTTCTATAATTTTCTCTTTATCAACCTGAACTGCCTTCGGTGCGTTTATAGTTGCTTGGCCATCTCCATCATTTTCTATCCAGTTTTTTATCTCTTGTTGCATGTTTTTCCAAGTAGCTTCAGCAATATTATAATAGGTGTCTTGTTGGCAAGGATCACTTCCAAATGCCAATGCTTTAACTAAAGCAGAAACTTTTCCAACATCTCTGGCTCTTGTAAAAAGTGCAAGATTACCGTTTTGGTAAATTAACCTGCCTCAGCCCTATTCTATTGTATATAAAAGTTTTAAAAATTATTAATTTTTAGACTTAAACAATGTTTTTAATTCTTTTTGATACAAAATCAACTGTAATGCTAGAACCATTATAAATTGCCATACAACAAATAAATAATCATCTTTATGAAAAAATCGGATTATTCCATATATGACTAAAACAATTATAGAACTCCATTTAATATATTTAAAATAATTAGTTTTTTCAGCATTAAAAATAATTCTATAGCAATAAAACATGAGTAAAGGAGGTACGACCAAAACCATAATCAAAAAAATAAATTTCTCTATAATACCATAACCTGTTTTTTCTAAATCAATGTTTTGAAATATAAATCCAATCCCTAAATATATCCCAAAGGATATAAAGAAAACTAAGTAAGATGATATGATAGAAATTAAAAAGCTTAATAAATAATTGTATTTAGTTTTTCCATAATTAAAAAATACAATAATGATGCTAAATATCAATATTAATTGATACTTCACATATTGTTTCAATCCCAGTATCAATAACACACAAAGAATTGCAGGCAGAATGATTCTACTTACTAAAAATATGCTTTTTAACAATGATGATTTCATAACTAATTGCAATTGCTTAATATTTGATCAATAGATTCATTGGTAGTAAGTATTTCTTCAACAGTTTCTCGTTTGACAAGAATAGCCTTTGGTTCATTAACACTTGCCTGCCCTCCACCTTCATTTTCAATCCATTCTTTAATTTCATTTTGCATATTCGTCCAAGTTGCTCCTGCAATATTATAATAGGTGTCTTGTTGGCAAGGATCACTTCCAAATGACAATGCATTGACTAAAGCAGAAACTTTTGCAACATCTCTGGCTCTTGTAAAAAGTACAAGATTACCGTTTTGGTAGATTAACCTGCCTCACCGCTATTCTATTGTCTATAAAAGTTTTAAACATTATTAATTTTTAGACTTAAACAATGTTTTTAATTCTTTTTGATACAAAATCAACTGTAAAGCTAAAGCCACAATAAATTGCCAGATAATAAACATTTTAGTATTGTTTCCTAATAGAGCTTTTGTTAATACAAGAATAACCAAAATAACAATTGAACTAAATGCTATTAAATAAAAGAAACTGCTTCTTCTTGTTTTAAATAGAAATGAATAAAGATAAAGCGTTAATAAAGGAGCTATTATAGCAATCGATACTATATTGTTTGAATTAAAAAAGATATTATCTAATTGTGTAATGTTTAATCTAAAAAACAATATTATTTTTTTAAAAAAATAATATATTCCAGAACCTATAGCCATAGATGAAAAAAAAACTAAAAAACATAGATTTAATGACAGCACAAGACTTATAATAATATTATATTTTATTTTATTTAGATTTAGAATAATTAATATAATACCAAATAGAGATATTATAAAATATATAGAATTGTATTTGAAATATTCAATACTTCCAAATAAAAACACAACTGATGCGCATAAAATAGCAGGTAAAATAATTCTAGCGAATAATAATATGTTATTTTTCAGTGAATTCATAATTAATTGCAATTACTCAATATTTGCTGAATAGATTCGTTATTGGTCAATACTTCTTTAATGGTTTCTTTTTTTACATTTACAGTAGTTGGTGTATTAACATTTGCTTGCCCGCCATTACTGTTTATCCAATTAGCAATTTCTTGTTGTAAATTTTGCCAAGTGGCTTCAGCGATATCATAGTAAGTTTCTTGTTGGCATTCTGTATTTGCCCCAATATTTAATAATATACTTATATTAGCAACATCTACAGCTCTGGTGAAAAATTCAAAATTACCACTTTGATTGATTAACCAACCCCATTGTCGATTACCTGAAAAAGGTTGAGTACCATTACTTGGTGTTGAAATGGTAGAAATTGTCCAGTAGTTATTAGTAAAATCAGAAACCATAATTGCTCCATCATCAGTAGCAATTGAAGGTAAAAAGCCCGAAGCTTCAGCTTCAATTAGCAAAATAGAAGCTATTGGATTACTTGAAACAAAATCATCTCCATCTTGGGATATTAACGGAATAAATTCCCAATTAATATCTCCTGTGTCTTCTAAATCTATATTCCCATCAAAATTAGAATCACAACTAAACTGAAAGTCCTCTTTTTCTCCACTAGCCAAATCGGTAAATTTTTCCCGAAAGGCTTGATAAATTTCGTCTTCACTATCGGGGTTTCCATCGTTATTAAAATCTGGATAATTGGTGATTTCAACACCATAATAATCTATATTGGCCAAGGGTACATTACCCTCTGAAATAGGTTGATTGAAATAACCTGGTGTAATTTGGTTTAATGTATTCAGTCGATCCAGACAAGCTTGGGGTATGGTATGATTGTATAGGTCTAGATAATTGGAAGTATCCATTCCGTTTTGTTCTGCACAGTCTTGTATTAATGCCCAAGGATTTTGTTCTAAAATATCGTTCAGTTCATTAAACCTATCAAAACGGGCCTCCGGAATTTCTTCTGTTATTTCTAGAAATTCCTGTATTTTTTCCATGACTGCTAAGGGTATTTGCCCATTTTCTCTATTTTCTTCCAAAAATTCAATTATAGTCAATGTATTTTCATTTTTAAGGCTAGTATTATCTTCTGTAAGATATATAAGTAGTTCTAAAAGTATATCGTTTAATTCTGGCGTTATAAATGGCGAAAGTACCATATCAAAAAGATTATCTATTATCGCTAAGATATTACTTCTTTGATTATTATCTATAAGCCAATCTTTTACTGTTTCGTCGGCATTTATAAGCGTAACAATTGTGGCTATTTTCATTTCGGTAAATTCATCTATTACCTTAACCTCTGGAACTTGGGTAAAAGGTACAACAACCATCCCACTCGGGTAACTTTCCCCACTTGGCATATGTATGGGATTATTCTCGGGCGATGGTGCTCCACCACCGCCACCGCCACCGCCGCCACCGCCAACGACTCCGACGCTACCATCTTCCGTGTACAATTTAGCACAGGGGATGGAACTTCCTCCACTACCACATAATGGTTGGTGGCCACTTTCGCAGCCCGGTTCTCCACAACAACATTGAGAGATTTCATCGCAGGTATGACTTCCAGAACAATTGCATGGAACCTCGTTAGAAGTAGCCATAGGAAGGCAAGGATTACTTAAAATATAACCGAATACAGGCTCCCATCCTATAGGCTCGTCTGTATCTATATCGTAACGTACAATAAAACCATTGGCATTAGCTTGATTATCTTCAATTACTACTAAATTTTCATAATATGATTTTCTCCCATTATAAAATTCTTTCTCTAATGGAACTATTCCTGTACTGTAGGAGGTACCTGACTCATTTTCTAAAACATAAGTATTGCCATATAATAAGTGCGTAAAGTTATCTTTCTGCGCATTTTTGTTGACATACTTTTGAAAATCTATTACTTCTGTTGCTTTTTTTGATGTTTTATTAGAAAAATTTTTATTAATTCTATCGCTAGAACTTTTATTTAAAGATTCTTCTTCATCTTTTTCACAACTTATCAAAAGTATAAGTGAAATAAATATAAAGTAAATTTGAAGTGTATTCTTCATAATAGAAATTAATTTGTAAGTTGTTGATTTACATAAAACTAAAACAAACAATTAACTCCTAAAAACATATAATGTTAAAATTTCTGTTTTGTATATAATTAAATGTAATTAGAAAAGTTTTTTAATTGTAATCGTCAATTTTTGATGAATAATAATATGAAGTAAGTATTATATCTATAAGAAACTTTAAAACTCCTCTACTCTTTTAAAATATCCAGAATTGAGTTGGTTTAATAGACTTTTTTTCGCGGAAGAATTGTTATTTAATCTTTTATTTATAAAGAGATATTTAGTTAGCTTAAAATAATCAAAAGGCATGACTTTTATAAGTTATTTACTTTTAGTGCTTCTTAATTTTTTAAATTCAACACCGTCATTTCGTGTGAAAATTGGCAACGGTTTTTGTAGCGGGAATAGGACTTGGAGTTAAAATTCAGTTCTCGATACAATTTTGCGTCGTTTCACTGCACAAAATTACTCGAACAGACGAATTTTAATTTCTCGATATACCTACGGATAACTATATATGATTTCTTTTACCTACTATTCCTCATCATAATTATCTGCAGTTTGCAATAATTGTTCTTCAAATTTATAAATATCGTCTATCGTTTCAATAGGTTCTTTGGTTTCTTTTCGATCCCTGTCAAAAAGACTGATGTATTTTTTACTGCCGTTTAGGTGTAATCGGCAAAGTGGTTTTCTATTGTTATCGTCTAGTAAAATACCAAAATAAGATTGGGTATCACGATGTACAATCCTTTCTTTAGGCAATTTTCTTCGAAGAATCGCCACGACTATTTGATAGGCCTCTAATTCTTCTTCGGTAGTTTCTATTTTACTTTTAGGCTCCTCTTCTATTTGTTCTTCTATTTTCTGCTTTTCTTCTTCTTTGGTTAACGCAGAATTTAAACGATCATTCACTTTTTCACTAATGATTTGAGAGAATGCTTTTTCTACCAAATCAGTGAATTCTTCCATTACGTTAGATGTCAATCGGCCCCCATAGGTTCTTCCTGCAAATAACCTTACAAATTCTGAAGAAGGTGAATGCAATTCTTGATCGATAATGCTTTTAATTTCACGGGTATATTTTAGATTGCTGGCATTATCTACAATTTTACAAACATCAAATTTAGATTTATGGAATTTCTCAATTTCCTTTACCGTAGTTTCTTTAAGGTTGGTGATATCAAACTCTAAAAATGGTTTTTCATCCATTTTATTGGTCTCTTCCAAATCAGTATAAAACCGATAGGTGATGCCATTGGTGAGTAAAGCAAATCTAGTTTTGGTGACATGAAAATAACGGAAAAGCTGAGAGTTATGTACGTTTAAATCTTGTTTCCAATGTTTGCATTCTACAATTAAGATAGGCTCTCCATTCTGAAAAACGGCATAATCTACCTTCTCCCCTTTTTTAAGTCCTAAATCGGCCGTGAATTCCGGAATAACTTCTGTTGGATTAAATGCATCGTAACCTAAAATATTGATAAAAGGTAAGGTAAATGCATGTTTAGTAGATTCTTCGGTTTGTATTTGCTCTTTTAGTTGTTCTACTTTATCGGCAAGCCCTTTAAGTTGGTTGAATAGTTCCATAACTTTATAGTTATTTATAATCGTTTATGAGTTCAACCCAAACTTACCCCATTTACATCAACTAAAATTACGGAAACCCGTATGCAAGGTTTTTTCAACCATATCAAAATATATTTTCTTCTTTTTTTAATTCGCGTTGGATAGCAAAATTTACCGAAGCTTCACTCAATTGTTCTGTGGTATCTTCAGTTAATAAGCGAGCGGTTTGCAGGATGTTAATGAGTGTTCCGCCGGTGAGCTGATGTTCTTCAGCCATTTTTTCTAAATAAGCTTCTGAAAGCCCCAAGTCTTTATGAAAAATAGTTTTCCATAACTTCATACGCTGTTGTACTTCCGGTGTTTTAAAATGCACTACCGACTGAAATCTACGAATAAAGGCTTCATCTAAGTTATGTTGCAGGTTGGTGGCCAAAATAATAAGTTCAGGATAGTTTTCTATACGTTGTAAGAGGTAAGCAATTTCTTGATTGGCATGCCGATCGTTCGCATTTTGTTGCTGACTCCTACTCCCAAAAATAGCATCGGCTTCATCAAAAAATAAAATCCATTGATTATGCTCTGCCCTCGCAAAAATCTTTTCAAGGTTTTTAATGGTTTCTCCAATGTATTTAGAAATAATCATCGACAGATCTACCCGATATACCGGAACGTTTAGTTTTTTTCCCAATAAGGAAGCAGCCAAGGTTTTTCCGGTTCCTGAAGGGCCAAAAAATAAGCTACGATAGCCTTTTTTAAGCCATTTAGCATAGTATTGCTTTTCCTGGAAAAGCCCTTTGTAGGTGTGCCATTTTAAAATTTCTTCTAAATGACGTTGCACTTTTGGTGAAACTACTAAATCTTCCCAGTTTAAGTTGGTGGTGATTTCCTGCGCTGGAAAATCGGCATTAAATTCAGCTTTGTATTTGCTTCCCGTGAGTAATAAATATTCTATTTCTAAAGTTAAAGCTACAGGAGTATTTAACCGGTTTTGAAAATTGGTATGGGCATAATCTAAAATATGCTCTTGGTAAAAAAAGTGATCCTGCTCAAAAAAAGTATAGATTTTTAAAGGTAAAGCCTCCGGAATATCATTCAATAAAAATGCGACGGTACGGTACGTGGGGATAAATTTGTCTTCTTTAATGATACCGCCAAATTCCGGATAAGCTTTTTGAGTAACTGAATTTTCAATAAGAAACGGGTTGAAAATTTCAGGCTTTAGATTTTTAGCCAAAGCAACAGCGAGGATCACCCGCTCTTCCATATCTAACTGATGATCTAATAAAAATTGCTCGTAAGCGGTATCTATTCCAATAATCGGAGGTTGAATCTCATCGATAGACTTATTGCTTTGTTCATGAAAAAAGCTTTCAAACCGAAATAGTATAAGTTGTTTGAGCCAGATAAATTCTTTTTCTAAAAAAAGATTGATCCCTTTTTCATGTAAATCTTCCATATTTTTTAATATACGGTAAGGTAAAATTTAACAACTTAAACAACTAGCGTATAAATACTTGGTTTTTAAATTGTATAGAAAAACGTAATTTCATTTAAAAAATTAGATTTTCTGCTATATATTTAAAGAAATTATAAACCAAAAACTATTTATTATGAACGGAAATTCAAATGAGATTAGCCTTGACACAGCCATTGATTGGGCTAAAAAATGGAGACAAGTAGAAGGAACTTACAATGCACATCATTCCTTAAAAGCTTTTTTTATTCCTAAAGAAGATATTCTTGCACTATTGGCAGAAGGTATTGATGGAATAAGGGCTTATGTAGGTGTAGATGAAAACGATAAGGAAAAACTAATGATGGTAGGTACCAAACATAATATAAATCCTGACTCTCCAGATAAGTATGAAGACATGTTACCCGATAGAACCGGTAGGTTAAACGGTATAATTTTAGATTTCACTTCCCCATGTCCTCACATGTGTGACCGTAACAGTACTTTATATAAACTAGATTAATTGCTTGATGGGCATAGATACTTTATTATCTTATATAAGTACAGGTGCTTTATTAATTAATGTTATACTTTACCTTATAGGCTTTAGAAATTCTTCTAACACCTATAAGGTTGTTTTTTTGTACCTCATTCTGTCATTTTTAATTCAAGGGATAGCATTAGTTTTTTCACAATTAAGCCTAAATAATCATTTTTTATCGACTTACTATTTACTTATTCGATTTTCTTTATTGAGTTTATTCTTCTTCTGTTTATTTCGAGAAATTGGCTTAAATAGATTAAAAAATACTGTGCTCGTTATTAGTAGTATTGCTTTGCTTACAGTTTTGTCTCAATACCTCATGAAGCCTACACTTTATTATCAATTTAATCCCATAGGTTTTTTGATAACGTCATTGGTATTAATTGTATTTGCGGTGATTTATCTTTATGAACTCTTGTCCAGAAAAAATTATTATTTGTTTTTTGTACTGGGATTACTAATTTACCTTATTAGTAGTTCTATTATTTTTATAAGTGCAACAGATATTATTAATATCAATAATGAGTTGAATTATTATATATGGATTATCAACGCATCACTTTACTTGGGATATCAGGTATTAATTTCTTGGCAGTGGAAAGAGCTTCACTTTTCGAAGGAGAAACCTCAATAATGGTATTTAGCCTTTTATGCTTTTTACTGGTCTTAAGTATAGTTGTAGCCTTATTTTTCTTTTTCTCTAAAAAGAAACTCGTTCAAAAAGAATTGGAGAAAAAAAATCTAGAAATACTTCATCAAAAAGAATTATTGGAAGCGAACCTTTTGGTACAGGAAGAGGAACGCAAACGTATTGGTGGCGAACTTCACGACGATATTAGCTCACAATTGAATTTGATGGCCATGGATCTTCAATTATTAAATAGGCCTCAAATGACTACGGAAGAATTACAAAATACAAGAAAACATCTGTTAGCTTTAATTACGAAGGCCAACGAAAGTTCAAGAAAAATTGCCCATAACCTTTTCCCTCCATTACTGGAGAAATTTGGATTAGGCGCAGCGATGGAAGAGCTTATTGACGATACCAACTTTAGTAATGTAGTTCGTATTGATTTTGAGAATGAATATGACTTAGATTTATTTACAACAGAAGAACAACTCCATATCTATAGGATATTCCAAGAACTCATCAATAATTCCATAAAGCACGGGCAAGCTTCTCACATTCAGATAAAAGTTGTAGTTTTAGAAAAATTTATAAATTTTTCTTATACCGATGATGGATTTGGTTTCAATATTGAGAAACAAGATCATAAAAAATCGGGATTAGGACTTAAAAATATTGAAAACAGAATCTTTTTTCTAAAAGGAAAATCTCAACTAGCATCAAAAGTAGGAAAAGGAATACGATATGATTTTTGGATTCCTTTAAAATAAAAAAACCAGCGATTATAGTCACCCAAAGTTTTAGATTCTTACCCCACAGACCCTAAAACCGATTATAATTTAGCTGGTTTTTGAATATTTTATCTAGTCCCTACTCAAAATTAAATCATTATTTCTATCAACGTATCATCTTTTCTCTTATTTAGACAAAAACAGGTAGTTCTACTTGTTTTTATTATTTTAAAATATCAATCCTTTTTTTGTGTATCAACAGAGAAATTGCACACAAAAGATGAATCAATTTCGTTTAAAACAATTTTTGATATGGTATTTTTATATCCTATTTTTCATTTAAAACTTAACTCATGAAATTTAAATTTTTAATTCTATTTCTGTTTACCTCTTTATTCCTACATGCACAGGAGCGCTTTGTGGATCCTCTTTTTAAGTCCAAAAAAGCAATTGAACGTACGTATGCCCAAAAAGACGGAGAAGACTTAAAGCTGTACATCTATGAACCTCAAAATGATAAATCAACCAAAAGACCGGTGATCATTTTTATGCACGGCGGTGGATTTGGAGTGGGATCTCCCCATAACAAGGATGAGGTGAAGTTTGCCAAAGAATGTGCTCAACGGGGTTTTGTAGCAGTACAAATTGGCTACCGGTTAACCCGAAAGGGGAAATCTTTTGGTTGTGATTTTTCTGCGGAAGGAAAACGGGAAACTTTTAAGAAAGCTGCTAAAGATTACCTTGATGCCGTTACTTATATGATTCAACACAAAGATGAATTTCATATTGATCCTCATAAAATTATCGCCGGAGGAAGCAGTGCCGGAGCTGAAGCTATTTTACATGCGGTTTATCAGCAAGAATTATTATGGGAAGAAAACTCAACTTACGAAGACATCGATTTTGCAGGGGTATTTTCGTTAGCCGGAGCTATATTGGACACCCGGTATATGAATGATGAAAATACTACACCTGCCATCTTTTTCCACGGAACTGATGATAATTTGGTGCCTTATGCTACCGCTGCACATCATTATTGTGAAAAATCACAACCTGGCTATTTAATTTTGGATGGTTCTAGAAGTATTGCTAACCGATTAAAAGAATTAAACACTGCTTACTTACTTTATACGTTTAAAGGAGCAAAACACGAAATCTCTAGCATTCCGTTTGATTACTTACCCGAAATCTTCTCTTATGTTAAGGATGTTTTTCTGGAAAACAATTTTAAACAAACCGAAGTAGTTATTGACTAAAATAGAAAACCCTGAAGAATTCACTTCAGGGTTTGTTTTTATAAAATTTTAAAAAAAGAGTTTTTATTTATTTAAGGCCATAATTGCTTTGGAGTTTACAAACTCTTTTACGCCAAAACCTCCGTGTTCCCTTCCATAACCGGAATCTTTTACACCACCAAATGGCATATTGGGCTGTGCCAGTCCGAAAGAATTAATAAATACCATTCCGGTATCAAAATGCTTTTTAGCTAGTTCAAAGGCTTTTTCTTCATCTTTCGTGAAAATTCCGCCACCTAAACCAAACTTGCTGGAATTGGCAATGTTAAACGCATCTTCTTCATCTTTTGCTTTTATTAATGAAGCTACCGGACCAAAAAGTTCATCGTCGTAAGCCGGCATTCCCGGTTTTAAATTGTCGAGAATAGTAGCGGGATAATAGTATCCTTTTTGGTTAGGTATTTCTCCCCCACATAATACTTTAGCTCCTTTGTTAACACTTTCCTGAACTTGATCGTGTAATTCGTCACGTAGATCTTTTCTAGCCATCGGACCAATTTTTGCTTCATCACCGGTAGGGTCTCCAAAGGTGATGGTTTTCATTTTTTCTACAAATGCTTTTTTGAAATCTTCATAAATCTCTTCTTCTACAATAAAGCGTTTGGCAGCTACACAGGTTTCTCCATTATTATACACCCTACCTTGTACACATTTTTTCACGGCTAATTCAAGATCAGCATCTTTTAAGACAATATAGGCATCATTAGAACCTAATTCTAATACGGTTTTCTTTAATTTTTCTCCTGCTTTTTTGGCGATAATTCTACCAGCAGATGGACTTCCGGTTAAGGTTACCCCTCTCACTAGTTCATGATCAATGATTTTATCGGATAAATCGTGATCTATGACTAATACTTTAAAAAGATTTTCAGGTAAGCCGGCATCATTAAATATTTTTTCAATCATTAATCCTGAACCGGTAACACTTTCGGCGTGTTTAAGCAAAACTCCATTTCCTGCCATTAGATTAGCAATAGCATATCTTATTACTTGATATGCAGGGAAGTTCCAAGGTTGGATACCATAAATCACCCCTAGTGGTGAATAGGTGATTAATCCTTTTCCTCCTTCAGGTAAAGTTCTCTCTTCGTCTTTTAAATTTTCAGGTCCATTCTCTGCGGTCCATTCACAAATAGCGATACATAAATCTATTTCCTGTTCTCCTTGTTTCAACAATTTTCCCATTTCTTGGGTCATCAATTCCACTAATTGTTGCTTATTTTTTTTCAACTCAGCAGCAATTGCTTTTAACTTACTTGTTCTTTCTTCAAATGAAGTGAATTTCCATTTGGAAAATGCTTCGTGACAATCTTCTACCGCTTTTATTGCTTCAGCTTCCTGCATTAAGGTATATTCTTTAATTACTTCTTCTGTAGCGGGATTAATGGTTTTAATTTTCTGTGACATAGCTTTTTTGTTTTTTCTTCAAAACTATGGCTTGTTTAGGCAATTTTTATTAATACTTTGTTATATAACACAAGTTTATTGTTCCTGTTAAAAAAATCTTTAATTTAATAAAAATATAATGCTTAGAGATTACTTTTGACCCATGACCAAACAGGAAGAAGAAATTCAAGAAAATATAGATTCAGAATTAAAAAAATCTGACTCAAAACAGAATAATAGTTCTAAAAAATCACACGGTGAGATTTTAAAAGAACAGATATGTGAGGGCCAAGAAACCTATAATAAAAAAGCCAGTAGTATTATATTAAGTTCGTTAACCGCGGGCTTAGAAATTGGGTTTAGTTTTTTACTTATTTGTACTTTATTTTATTATGCAGGAGGTAGTTTTTCTGAAGAAACACTTTTTAAGCTCATTTCACTGGTGTATCCGGTAGGATTTATTCTTGTCATCCTGGGGCAATCTATTCTTTTTACGGAACAAACTTCCCTCTTAACATTACCTATACTTAATAATAAGCGAGAAGCCGGAAGTTTATTTAGAATTTGGGGGTTGGTGATCTTCGGAAATTTATTGGGTGGTTATCTAATGTCCTTGGTCTTGATTTGGATTGGTCCCAAACTCGGTATTTTTGAATTTTCTACTTTTGAAGCTATTGCCAAACATGTAACCAAACCTGATTCCCTAACCATTTTTGTAAGTGCTATTTTGGCAGGATGGCTTATGGGACTTTTATCTTGGCTCCTTACTTCTTCTTCTGAAACAATAAGTAGAATTGTTATTATTTTTGTAATCACTGCAACGATGTCGTTTACCGGATTGCATCACAGTATTATTGGGAATATTGAAGTTTTCTCGGGAATGATTACTTCTCCTCAAATTGAATTTATCGATTATTTAAAATTTATATGTTTTGCCATCCTCGGAAATGCAATTGGCGGAGCAGTATTTGTAGCTTTACTAAAATATAGGGCTTTTGTGTATAACGTCGATGGAAATCATACTAACTATTAATCTGTTCGGGTGATTTTGAAGTAAACTGAAAACTTCATCAACTCATAAAAACAAAAAATCCTCTCAACTTGAGAGGATTTTTTAATATTATCAGAAATTATTTTATTCCTGAAACATTTCATTAATTCGAGAGCGTAACTTTCGGTTATAATCTTCAAAAAGCCAATCTCTATAATTCTTGGTATTGTTAATAATACAACGTGAATAACGTTTTACACGATCACGGATATCATCTTTTAATTCTCTTGCTAAAATACGCGCATCAAAAACGTCTTCACTATTTTCGGCACACATTTGCGCATGCTGATCTATAGATTTCTCGAGTACCATTTTCGATTTCTCGCCATTATTTACGGCAGACTCATATTCTTCTTTGATATCAAAATCTATATTCTCAGTGTTTTTAAAGAGCTCTCTTACCTCTTCCGGCATTCTGTATTTAAATTCTCGCTCAATGTCTTCATCAGAAACGATGTTCTCTAAGAAGTAATCAGGATTTTTAAAGATTAAATGCCAATCTACGGGAGCATCCCAAAGACCAAAACGAGCAGCGTTGTTTCCTAAATCAATCACATTAAATTCATCTTTATTAGGAATTTTACGTGATCCACGACCAATCATCTGGTAATATAAGGTCAGTGATTTTGTTGCTCTGTTTAAAATAATATTTTCTACGCTTGGTTCATCAAAACCGGTAGTAAGAATACTCACAGAAGTTAAAATAGCATCTGGTTTTTCGCGGAACCATCTTAAAATCTCTTTACGTTCTTTCTTACTATGGGTATTATCTAAATGCTTTACCTCGTAACCAGCATCTTTAAAAGTTTGATAAACATACCATGACGTATTGATACCGTTATTGAAAATTAATGTTTTCTTACCTTTACAACGTTCTTCATAGGCTTGCATCAATTTTTCTTGCATCGAAAAATTGGTATATAAATCTTCTGAAGACTTTACGGTATAATCTCCATTAATTCCCACCTGTAAAGAAGTTAAGCCCACATCATAACTAAATGTATTTGCCCGGGCTAAAAAACCTTTATTAATTAAAGAAGGAATAGACTCTCCTACAATAAGTTCTTTATAGTTATCCTTCATCGGTAACTTAATGTTAGAACTTAAAGGAGTTGCGGTTACTCCTAAAATAAAAGACTTTTCAAAATACTTAAACAGCTTGGTAAACGAATTGTAATGGGCTTCATCAATAATGACTAAACCAACATTACTCACCTCTAATTTATCGTCACTCAAACGGTTATTCAAGGTTTCTACCATTGCTACAAAACACTGGTATTCGTCTTGATCTGGTAGTTCTTTTACTTTACTATTTATAATTTTATTGCGCACCCCAAAACCATTCAGCATTTTAGATGTTTGCTTACAAAGCTCGATTCTGTGGGTAAGGATAACTACTTTTTTATTGGTTTGCTCAATATACCTTCTTATGATCTCCGAAAAAACCACAGTTTTACCCCCTCCTGTAGGAAGTTGGTAAAGCAAATTAAAATCATCCGACTCCTCCTCTAGGTATTCAAAAATTTTATTTAAATCCTTTTCCTGATAATCATATAAAGTTTTTTCTGCAACTTTTTCTGCCATAAATACGTATTCCTAAACTTATCATTATTAAAATAAAACCTTGCAAAATTAACGAGTTTTAAAGGTTTATAGAAATTTTTTGGCCTGAAATCTTAATTTTAATCTATATCACTAGTAATCAAAAGCTTAAAATCTAATAGATTTCAGAAAAAAACGTTCAAAAAAAGTAGTTGAAAAAAATATGCCATTTTTATGAAAATTTTGGTGGCATGATAAAGCAAGGAAGTTTTATTAAATTATTTTTGTAGTGCGTTTAACTATAAAACCCCCTATTGTGAATAATCCGAAAGCACAGAAATTAATAAAGAAAATTTTAGACGATTTGGATCATGTTGGTATTATTACCAATACTTTGGTAGAAGATTTAAAAGCCTTGCGCCCTTATGCTGTTGAAGAAAAGCAACCCGTGGTAGCAAAAGCTATACGTCTTACATGTGAACATCTAGAAGAAAATTTTACATTTGATATTCCTATCCCCGAGGATGATCCAATTGAAGGTGAAGAAGAAGGTTTTGAAACAGATGATTTTAATGCAGACGAGAGTTTAATATACTTGATCAACCTGATTAAAAATTCTGATAATAAAATGAACATAGAAGAAATTAGGGAATACAACAATGCCCTTCAAGAATACGAAGGATAGACCTTCTACTCTATGAATTATTGAAAAGCCTTTGGTATGTTACTAAAGGCTTTTTAATTTCATTTTGTATATATTGAAATTTCAAAATCATACTTTATGAAATACTTTCTTCTTGTGTTCTTCTCTTCTTTTGTCTGCTTTTCTCAAACAAACGACAGTTTATCCCAATTTATAGATTTAGAGGAATATGCCAATAACTTTACGTATGATATTCGGTATGCGACTTCGAATAATTTTTTAGAAGAACCTATTTACGAGTGTGAGAAATGTTTATTGCTTCCGGAAGCAGCCGAAGCCTTAGCTAAAGCCAATAATTATTTTTGTGATTTAGGTTATCAAATCAAAATTTTTGATTGTTACCGACCCTTAAGTGCCCAAAAGAAAATGTGGAAGATTTATCCGGATGCTCGTTATGTGGCAAATCCCTACACTAAAAAATCTGTTCACAATCGGGGTGCTGCCGTAGATTTAACCTTAGTCGATTTAGAAACCGGGCAACCTATCGAAATGGGTACTTCTTACGATTACTTTGGTAAAGAGGCTCATCAGGATTATAAAAACTTAACGGAAGAGATTTTGAATCACCGAAAAACCTTGCGGGAAGGAATGGAAAAATTCGGCTTCCATATCATACGAACGGAATGGTGGCATTACGATTTTGGAGCTGCTTACAGCTATCCTGTGTATGATATTGAATTTAACTGTAATTAAATTCTAGTTAAATTGTGTTATACTTATCTTTAAATAGTTTCACAGTAAGTAGATATTGTCTAGTTTTAAACAAAAAACTATGTCTATACTAACTATTATTTTAAACATTGTATTACCACCTTTAGGTGTTTTCGTAAACAAAGGTTTAGGAAAAGATTTTTTAATTAATCTTATCCTTACCCTTATTTTTTGGTTGCCTGGTGTAATCCATGCTTTTTATGTAACCAGTAAAAGATAATTTACTGGTTTTGTTGCCACTTCCAGGCACTAGCCAAAGCATCTTCTATATTAAAACGGGCTGTCCAGCCTAAATCGGAATTTGCTTTGGTAGTATCTGCGAATGCCGACATAATATCTCCTTCCCTTCTTCCTACAATTTTGTAAGCAAGCTTTTGATGGGATACCTTTTCAAAAGTATTGATTACCTCTAATACCGAGTTTCCTTTACCGGTACCTAGATTAAAAACTTCATAATTCTTTTTGTTTTTATCTTCCAATAAACGTTTTAACGCGACTACATGAGCCTCTGCTAAATCCATCACATGAATATAATCCCGAATACACGTACCATCTTCTGTAGGATAATCATCTCCAAATACTGAAAGTTCCTCTCTTATCCCGGCTGCGGTCTGCGTGATGTATGGAATTAAATTTTGTGGGGTTCCTATGGGTAATTCCCCAATTTCTGCAGAAGGATGCGCTCCTATAGGGTTAAAATACCGAAGTGAAATAGCTTTAAAAATATCGTTGGCTTTCGCAAAGTCATTAAGAATCTCCTCTCCTATTTGTTTGGTATTGCCGTAAGGTGATTCTGCTTTTTTCACCGGCGCATTTTCTGTAATTGGTAATTCATCAGCTTGGCCATAGACTGTACACGAAGAGCTAAAGATAAAATTAGTCAACTCCCTTTTTTTCATTTCCTGAAGTATATACACCAAGGTGTTGATATTATTTTCATAATACAATAAAGGTTCTTCTACACTTTCTCCTACGGCCTTTGAGGCGGCAAAATGAATGATTCCTTTGAT
Organism: Mesonia oceanica; assembly: GCF_902499555.1. Lineage (GTDB taxonomy): Bacteria > Bacteroidota > Bacteroidia > Flavobacteriales > Flavobacteriaceae > Mesonia > Mesonia oceanica. The sequence continues at coordinate 17,834 of NZ_CABVMM010000002.1, read as the reverse complement.
ATCGGAATGCTCTTCAAAAAAATTGGAAACTAGTGCTTTATCCTTTAAATCTAATTTGCAAAATTCTGGGGTTTGGTTAGAGATGGAAGCAATTCCTTCTAATACCGAAATGGATGAATTAGAAAGGTTATCGATAATAACTACTTCAAAGCCTTCGTTTAATAAGGCAACAACCGTATGCGACCCTATAAATCCAAGACCTCCGGTAACTAATATTTTCATTCTTAGATGGTTTATTTAATGTTGTGAAGATAAGTAATCCTATTTAAAGCGAAGGAAGAAAATTTCTGATTTTATACTTATTCGCCTATGCTAGAAGAACCTAAAATTAACGGCTTTTATGCTTGCGTGGTTGTGGGAACAGGAAAAAAAATTTTCTTTATAGCTTATGATTTCTTACAATCTACTATGGGGGAAATTTGCAATTATTTGATAAGGTGTTTTCAGTAGTACTTTTTAGCACGTTTTATCATTAATTAGTTGTCGAGTTCAGATTTCCATTCCATCAACAAGTTTTTCAACTCCATTGTTCTCTTTTCATTTAATTCCGTCATACAAATATTGTAAAAAGCAAAACCTCCTTGGGCAGCATCCCTACTTTTGTATTCTGTTATTCTACATTTTCCTTCACAATAATTTTTCCAACCGTTTTGGCTTTGAATCAGATAAGTCTTATAATTTTGAGCATCAGAGGATCCTATACTGTCGAGAAACTCAACAGTTTCTTTATATATTTTTTCAAGTTTTGATTTTGATTCACTCAATTTTTTTGCAATATCTGCTCTAACTTCAATCGTATTTTTTAATTGGTTGTCATTTGTATCCGATTGAGCTTTACATGTATTAAAAATGAAAAGCATTGAAATTATTAAAATTAGATTTGGATATGTATGCATTTGAGTGATTCTTCGTATGCCGCACAACAGTTTGGCAATGATTATATATTTTATACCTATTTTTCTTTCCAGTTTGGCGTTCTAAAATCCTGCTTAACAGCTTCTTGTAATTGATTTATTTCTTCCTGACTAATATTCAAGTTTCCACCTAGTAATAACATATCCAGTTTTTTTAACTTATTGAGAGGCTTCACCGTTTGTAGTTCGTTGTCAGCTATTCCAAGTTCTTGAAGGTTTTCTAATTCTTCAAAACCATTTAAATTAGTAATACCTGTGTGCCATAAATATAACGTTTCAATTTCTTTTAAATAATTGATGCTTTCAATTTCCTTAAGAGGATTATCAGATGCTATAAACTGTTTTAAATGGGGAGTAAATTTTAGAAATTTTAGATGATTGATTGAATTTGACGAAACATTTAAGTTGCTTAAGTTTACATGTTCTTTATGAATTATGATTTCGTCAATCTGATTTTTTTCAATAGTTAAACTCTTCAGATTGGGTATATGTTCAATATTAAGTTTTCCATTAATAAAATTATCAGAAATGTCCAGATAGCGAAGCCTATTATGTTTTCTGAAGTGATCAAAAGAAACTAACTGATTTCCACTTAGATCTAAATTGGTGAGAAATTCACAATGTTCAATACCTGTTGCATCTTTTAAATTGTTATTTCTAAGATCCAACCAAGTAATTTTGTGTTTGGATGAAAAACAATCCAGGCTATTAATATGATTATTTGCCAGATTCAAAGCAGGTAAGGTGACAAGCTTATTTATTGGAGCTATATCGGATATTGAGTTTTTTTCCAGGAAAAGTCCCGTAAGATTCTTGAGTTCACCAATTGGAGTTATATCAGCTATCTTATTTCTACCTAAGTGAATCTTTCTAAGGTTTTTCAAATACTCAATACCAGAAAGATCTTCTATCTCTTTATTTCTTGCATGTAATGCCAGGATTGAATCTAAACTTTTAGCACCCGTATCAATAATAGCTTTTTTAAGATTTTTATCAATTATTTTTTCTATTCCATTCATATACAATTAATTACAAGGTATTTATATATAGCAAGTAGCGAGTTATTATGAGTTATTTTTCAATCTCGCCACCAACCAAAACTTTTTTAAACGCCTGCCGGACGATCAGGTTTTGTTTTTAGCTTTTATAGTTCAAAAATCCCACCTAAGGACTACAGTTACCCAAATAGAAAACAACAACGACCGTACATCACAGGATTTGACGGCAAATCAAATAGCCCAAAATTTCCGGTTTATCCACAAAGCCCGCTATTTGCTAGATACGACAGACGTATTATTGCTTTTTCTTTTGGTCGTAGTTGCTTTTTTGTAAAAAACGTATCGGGTCATTCATTTCTATCATTTCAATGATTGCTTCATCTTTATTTTCAGCATTTTTCATATACTCTTCTGCAATTTTATAACCGATATAATAGCCTAAATCACTTGGTTTATCTTTGATTTCACCATTAAAAAGCCAATTATCACTAACTGTATTACACAATTCATTTTTAAAGTCTTCCCAAAGTTCGGCTTCGTGTTTATCACCATAACTATACATTTCAGAATTTAACTTGACATCTGAAATCAGTTCGCCAATAAAATCGGCTATTCCTTCTTGTAAAGTATCGTATAATAGTGGACAAATTATAGCTTCCTCATCATATTGGTCGGTTTGTTGTGTGTGCACATATTCGTGAGCCACCAATTTTTTAATTTCCTGAACTACATTTACATTATCTTTAAACATTTCCTTGAAGGATGGATTTAACTCAGAAAGATCATTAAATTGTGTGGCTGCCATAATTTCTGTTCCTATCAATAAAAAATTATCTGATACTGTTCCCCCTACATTCATATTTCCAATAAAAAAACAGACTCTTTTGTCTTTGAAACCCGGATAAATTGCTCTGAAGTTTTCTACGATTTCCTTAATCGTTGAATCTGAATTTTTAACTTTAAACGTGTTTTGCTTTATAGAATTATAAAATTTGGGATACTTAGCAATTGCTTTAATCATCGATTCTGGCGTAATGCTCCACTTTTTAATAAAATCCTTAAATCCGTTAGTTGCTCTGTCAATGTAAACCGTCTGCATTAAATTAATGCTATCTCTATACGTTTTTGCTTTTTTTAAAGCATCAAAAGCTTCCCAAAAATGTTCTATATCTAAAGTCTGTATTAGTTTTTCATTTTCGGCTTCAAGTTCTTTGGCTATTTCTTCTCTTCGTTTTAATTCTGATTTGGTCAACTTATGGATAAAGATGTTAATTTTTCCCTGCTCTGGGTTTCTTTCATAGGTACGAGGAACAAATTTTAAAATGTAATTATCTGTTTTCGTAGGCGAGTATTCTATTAATTCATAACCCGTGTAGGAATTAGGGGTGTCTTTATTAAAAAGTTCACGCCCATCTGAATCGAATAATTGAAGTCTAATGTCTATTCCGTTTTGTAAGACTTTAAATTTATAAAGCCCATCTTTTTTTAGATTTAGCTGATATGTAACATCTGAATCTTTTTTAAGGGAAATGTCATGATATTCTTTGTCTACAGAAAGTACTTCTAAAGATTGGCCAAATGAGAAATTGAGCGTGAGTATAAAAAAAAGGACTACCGTTACCTTATCTCTTAAATATTTTCTTTTCATCTATTTTTTGTTTTAAAATTCTGCCAACGTTTTTCATATGGCTTGTGATGGTTAGGGCTTATGTTTTAGTTTCAAATTTTTTAATTGTTTCAGGAGTTACCGGTGTAAACAAATTAACTAAATTACCGTCAGGATCACGGAATAAAAGCGATTTGTTTCCCCAAGGCATTGTTGTGGGTTTCTGAACGAGGTAAGGTTTTAAGAAATCAACTAAGCGTTTATAATCTTTTTCTACATCATCTACTAAAAACTCGATAATCGCACTGCGGTTTTGTGAAGCCTGTGCTACATCTGCTCCACCAAAAAATTGTAATGTTCTCGTGCTTCCTATAGCTAAGGTTGCTGTTTTTGTTTGCAGCTCGGCAAAATCAGGTGTGTATTGCACTACGGGCATACCTGTTACGTGCTCATAAAATTTTACCAAACCGTTTAAATTGGCAGTAATGATACGAATGGATACTAAACTCATTTTTTTAGGTTTTTAATTACGCTGCAAAAGTAATTTCAGGTTATGACACAGGTATGTCAGGGGTCTTGAACTTTTTTTCTTTTTCTGCCAAATACTCCTGTACGGTGAGCGTATGAGGAGTAAATTTTAATTGGGTTTGATCAATTTTCAGAATTCTGTCCAACCGAAACATTCTGTAATCCTTTCTTAACCTACAATACGCTATAAGTGTCCAATTCTCTTGTAAACTGTAATAGAACGCAAAAGGCTCTATTAGCCTTTCGGTTGTTTTGTTTGCACCTTCACTTTGATAGGTAATCGTAAGCGCTTGAAAGTTTGTCAACGCATTTTGAATTAACATGAGCGAATTACTTGTATTTACGCCTGATATTACAGGACTTACAGCAACTCGTTTTGCTATCAATTCTGTTTTTTCCCGGGTGGAATATCGCAGAACTGCTTTTATCTTATTGATGGCTTTTATATATTCTTTAATAAGTGAACTGTCTCTGTTTTTAAGTACTAATTGTTCAACTGTAATTAAAGCATTTGCCTCGCTTTCAGAAAACATTATTGGTGGAATTTTATACCCCTCCATCAGGGAATATCCTTTTCCTTCTTCGGTCAATATAGGCACTCCTGCTTTTTCTAAAGCTCTAATGTCGCGATAAATTGTTCGAACACTTACCCCAAATTTTTCAGCAAGACTTGTGGAAGTAATAAGTTGTTTTGTTTGCAATTGGGTTAAAATTGCAGTCAGTCTTGAAATTCTCTTCATGTCCTGATCTTTCATGGCAGGTGTGACGTTTAATTTTTTTTTCACATTACCGCTAACAGTCTCGTATAACCATCTGTTACGGTTTTAAAGTTACTATTTTTCGGTTAGGAACTGACGTTAGCAATTCCGAGTGTATTGCTTTGCCAGTTCGCACTTCGTGCTCATGTCGGATGTAGTAAAATCTGCCGTAATTATGGTTATAGATTGTTACTACACGTTTTTTTATTTCAGTTCTATCATTTTATGTCCAATATCAGTCTTGTGAAATGTTCTTAAATTTATTGTTTTTCCAATTTGATTTTCAATCAAATACGGGACATCTCCATCCATAAAAAGTATGTCAAAACCTTCAAAGTTAATCCGTTCCCAAGACGATGTTTTGTAATTCTGTTGTTTAATTGATACTCTCATTAGAGTTGAATCAGTTTTAAAATAGATTGTGTCTTGAAACATTCTATTTTTCCAGAAGAACTTTTTTCCAATCAAGTCAATCTTTTGATTATGTTTTAGATTATTTGGTAACTTCCTATAAATTTTTAAAAAGTCACTATTCGGTGTTTTTATGACTAACGAATCATTTTCCATTTTAACAATTTCATATTGTTCAGGAATTTCGTCAACGTTTTGACTTTCAAAAATGATGTTATTGGAAAACGTCATATTGTTACTTTCTCTGATTTTAGTTCCATAAGAGTATTTTGAGCCTTTTGCAAAACACTTATTGTTTTTAAAAGTCAATAGATTTTGTTCCGCAAAAACCATATTTATTTTTCCAGTTTTTGAGTTTGAGGTATATTCTCCAATCCAAGTTCCTTTTAAGTCTTTATCAGTTTGACAAGCTATAAGGAATAGAACTAAAATTAATGATATGCTTAACGTTTTTCTCAAATGTATAATAACGTTATTTAATAACAATCAGTTGCAGGTTGTTTAGAAACTAAGATAGCTAAAATTACCGACTTTTATGCTTACGTGATTGTGTACTCAGGGCACAGAGCCGAAATTATTGTTATACGGTGTGGCTGTTGCATAAGTTCTTTTTGAATCAAACTTCGAATTAAAAACAGTTTTAAGAAATACTATACAACTGAAAAAACAACAACTTAACTGTTGTAATGAATCAGGACAACTCTTTTTTAGAAATATAGGCTTGTGCAACGGCTACTATTGTTGCCACCAGTTTTTTAATTCCACATTTTCTCAAATAACCTCGGACAAATCGCTTTCAAAGTTTCAGGCTCTTCCTCCTTCCAAGTAAACTCGAAATTCGGATAATTCTCTTCGTTTGTTTTGAAATCGTCAGATATGTAGTCGTATAATTCTTTTCCTGTTTTATTTTCAAATGCTGTTAATGCTACATACCAAAAACTTTCAAAGTCATAATATTCTTCACCTTCTACTAATTCCGAAATTAAACTGTCTGGATTTTGCTTTGCTTTATAATAAGTGTCTTTACCTCGTGATATTATCCAATTTCTAAAATATTCAAATCCATCGTCCGAACAACCTTCATTCATTATATATCCAGCACACCACATTTCAGAATTATATGTGTCGTAAAGAAGTTTGTCAGTCCTCAATCTAAAACCAATCATTTGTTTTGGTGTCAATTTTTCAATTTCTTTCACTAAAAACCATTCTTGTTCATCTTGATTTTTAGTATTCTTTACCGAAGAGTCAATTATATTCCAGAATATTGTTTCGTCCAACATTTCACTCGTTTTCTCAATTTCGTGATTGTAAGTTTTTGGCGCTTGTTTTTGGGCAGGTTCTTTCTTTCCGAAAAATTTTTCAAATATTCCCATTGGATTACCGTTTTTCGTGTTTTGATTATAACTAAATATCAAAAATGATGTAAATATTATTGTTGCGAGTTGGCGCATTCAAGGTTCTAACGCAACAAGTGTTGCTATTTTGGGTTTAGTACAATTTAGTATAATTTATAAAAATTAAGCTGCATTTTGCTTAAATATTTCGTTAGGGGTTTTATAGTTAATAATTTTCCTATATCTGTTATTGATTTTGTCTTCACATTAGGCCTTCTCCGCTGCGATTTTAGATAAGGTAGTAGTTTGATTCGTATTTTGTTCAGACTAGCCTGTGTCTATAAATATGCATATAGATAGCTCGATAAGAAATAGTCATCACCGGATCATTGGGGTATTTATCTTTTCATCTCCATGAATTTGATTAGGACCCCAGCCTTTTAATAAACCTTTATAAACAAAGAACTTGAGCCTTTTATATGTATTTATTTTATCAAGTTTTTTTGTTGAGGTAATCATCTTTGGCCATCCTGTTAGCTAAGGTTGTATCATATTTATCATCAGAAGAGATCATCCATTTATTGATCTCTCGGGTTATGGTGCAGCTGGCTCTTTTAAGCTTTTTAGCGATGAAAGCTTTGGAGTTGTTGCGTTAAGTTATTGAATCTAGATTCTTTTTGGAATGGAACGACATAACTGTTAGGTCGTCAACCAAAATTAACGAATGTTATCTTTTAATCACCCGAATAAATGCCTTTTTACCTGCTGCATTTATTTCTAAAAAATATACACCTACTTCTCCTGGAATATTAAGTTGTAACAAGTTAGTAGCTGCAAATGATTTTTTAAGTACTTCTTGCCCTAATGTATTGCGTACAATTACATTGGTATGATTATAGTTTTCATTTAAATTAATGGTTAATGTGCCATTGGTTGGGTTGGGATATACCTTTGGCCTGCTTTCAAATCCACTATCTATAACGCTTAAGACTGATAAATCATACACCTGCACATGTCCAGTAAAGCTTACGCTTATACCATTGAAGGGAGCTCCAATAGCTATGGTATTGGCATCGGGCATGCATACAGAGTGGCCTGATTGGCCAAAAGCGGTTTCTCCATTAATGTTTGCGCCTTTTTGTGCCCATATTGTGCCATTCCATTGGAAAATACGCACACGACCTAAAGTTGTTCCGTTTCCGTCATTATAGGGAGCCCCAATGGCTATGGTATTGGCATCGGGCATACTTACAGAATAGCCTAAGTTGTCGCCAGCCGCCTCTCCATCAATGTCTGTGCCTTTTTGTGTCCATATGGTACCATTCCATTGGTAAATACGCACTTGGCCAGCATCTGTTCCGTTTCCATCATTTCTAAATGCTCCAATGGCTATGGTATTGGCGTCGGGCATGCTTATAGAATGGCCTGAGTTGTCACCAGCCGCCTCTCCATCAATGTCTGCGCCTTTTTGTGTCCATATGGTACCATTCCATTGGTAAATACGCACTTGACCAGCATCTGCTCCGTTTCCGTCGTTTCTAAAAGCTCCAATGGCTATGGTATTGGCATCGGGCATGCTTACCGAGTTTCCGGATTGGTCGCCAGCCGCCTCTCCATCAATGTTTGCTCCTTTTTGTGTCCATATGGTACCATCCCATTGATAAATACGTACATGACCGGAAGATGTTCCGTTTCCGTCGTTCCGTAAGGCTCCAATGGCTATGGTATTGGCATCGGGCATGCTTACAGAATGGCCTGACTCATCACCAAACGCCTCTCCATCAATGTCTGCTCCTTTTTGTGTCCATACTGTACCATTCCATTGGTAAATACGTACATGACCGGCATATGTTCCGTTTCCTTCATTGTAGGGAGCTCCAATTGCTATGGTATTGACGTCTGGCATACTTACCGAGTAGCCTGCCCGGTCACCAGCCGCCTCTCCATCAATGTCTGCTCCTTTTTGTGTCCATATTGTGCCATTCCATTGATAAATACGAACATGGCCAGCATTTTCTCCGTTTCCGTCATTCCTATAAGCCCCAATGGCTATGGTATTGGCATCGGGCATGCTTACAGAGTGGCCTGATTCATCACCAGCCGCCTCTCCGTCTATATCTGCACCTTTTTGTGTTTGAGCATGAGTTGTGTTTACAGTAAGTACCATACTTGCTGCAAATAGTATGGATTTAATGTTGTTTGTGATTTTTGTTTTCATTCTAAAAGTTATTTGCCTTTGCAAATTAATAGAATGTTCTACAGTGTGAAGTTGCCTCAGGATAAGTTATTGAGCTTTTTTGCTTTTAAAAAAATATGCTTTTCCCTACTGTATTGTTGCAGTGTCATATTTAAATAACTTGCTACGTATTTATCTTGTGTATTTTTCAGAATCCAGTTGGCCCTCCCTACTATTTCATGAAAAAGTGAAAAGCGTTTTGATGGATTTCGATATTGCAATACAATCATTCTATTTTCGCGATCGAGAAGAATTTGTTCATATACTTTAAACATGACGTAACTGAACTCATGGTTGTTTTGCGCTAAAATTTCGATATCATTCTTTTCAATTGAAATGATTTCTGTATCCATTATGGCTTCGTGCACTTCTAGCGATGGTGAGCCATCGAGATAACTTTTAAGATTATTAAAACTCAAGCCTTCAGGCGTAATATTGATGGTCTTAGAATCTTCTTCGTCAAAAATATATTGGTGCACAACCCCCTTTACTACTATGTTTGCCTTTGTTTCGACCTCTCCAATCTTTAAAATGGATTCTCCTTTATTGTATACATACTTCGTAAAATATTTGCTTATTTCTTCAAATGTTTTATCAGTAAGCTGATGGTCTGCTTTTAGAAAAGTATGCAATAAATCAACGTCGTGTGAACTTAAGGTATTCATACTTTAATTCTATTTTCTGTGTTGCTCTTCCGTTTTCATATAACGGTGTTGTGGTTAGTTGCTTGTCAGTCGACTAATTTAGCAAACAAAAACTTGCAAAGAAAATTCCTTCGGAATTTTCCAAATAAGCAACGATCAAAGTAATTAATTATAGGTGTTATTGAATCCAAGCATTTTTGGTTGATAATGTGTTTGGATATGGTTTTGTGGCATGAATATCCGAGAAGATTTTCCGTCGTAAACCGAACCTACCTCTGCCGGCGGGCAGGGATAGCAAATTTGCGAGGACTTTCCGCGAGTAAAGTCAGAAGCAATGACCTATGTGTGCATAGTTTTTTTCATTCGTAATCCATAGTTCAAATTAATCACAGGAATAGTCATTACAATTAAAATGAACAATAACAGCGGAAAGTCTGAATCAATTATTTTCATTTCCACAAGTAAGTTCATTCCAATTATTGAAACTACTGCTCCGATAATCAGAAGTAAAATTCCTTTTCCAATATTCAGTTTCTTTCCAGTAATTAATTCGTCAATTTTAATAAATCCAAAAATCGTAATTCCGTAAACAATTCCAGTTGCTAAAAATAAAAGAAATACTCCAGCCACCATATCATTCGTAAAAGGAAATTCCGTATTCTCCAGAGTCCATTGAATTAAATAATAAATGGATACTGAAATCATAACTTCAATTATAATCCATAAAATATTTTTCCAATTCAATTTTTTCATTTTTACAATTTTCTCAAATTATGCCCAACGGTCTCGTATAACCGTCAGTTAAGGGTTTAAAGTTACTGTTTTTCGGTTAAGCACTGACGCTTGCAATTTCGAGTTGATTGCTTTGCCAGTTCGCACTTCGTGCTCGTGCCGGATGTAGTAAAATCTGCCGTAATTACGGTTATACATGTTGTATGCAGTTATTTCTTCCATTTATACTTTTCCAATTCAATTGCTTCGTCAAAATATGCTTTAAACCTATCAGACATTCCTTTTTCAGTAAATTTTACAATTGTGTAAGAACTGTCCCAAGCGATTATTTCCACTTTAGAATTCTCAATTTGTAAATTTCCATTTTTCCAAATTTCTGCATTTCCTTCTGCATATGGTGTTTTTATTTTTTCAGTATCTAATTCTAAATTTTTGTCAATTCCAGAAAATGCTCCCCAAACAATTTGAGTTTTAGTTTCGCAAATCGTTTTCATTTCTTGCGATGAAATTATAAAATAATCTTCTTCGTGATTAATTGGAAGGTTTTCAGCATTCCAACTGCTAAATTCTAAATCCGAAATCAGCCATTTCAAATTTTGAATATCTTTTTCAATCGGCTTTAGCAATACACTTAAATTCGTGTGATATTCTAATTTACTTATATTTTTTATTATCCAATTCAATTTTCAAGAGTTCGCTTTAATTACTTATAACGTTTTGTATAAATGTACTAGTGGCTTAAAATGTCCGAGATTTAAGTTAATGTATAAATTTTATTTTAAACATTAACTTTATTGTTAAAACTTTAACCGCTATTACATTTATATTTTGTTGGCTATAGTTATGTCATTTTAGAATGTGTAACTAATATTTGCAGAACTAACACTTCCCGCAAATGTTGCAGATTGTTCTTCAACAATTTCTTTATCTACGTAAATTCTCATTCGGATTGAATAGTCGCAGTTAACTCCGGATGCACAATCACTATCATCTTCATAGTTGAGAATGAGAATATTTCCTTCACTAGCTTCAACTTCACTATAAGTTCTGGAAAAAGGAAAGCTTCCAACCGCTTGTTCTTCAGAGATATTGTTTATTTGGGTTGTAATAATTGCGTCAGGACCAAAATCTCCGTTATTTGTAATAACAACTTCAAATTCAACATTTGCTATAGTATTTTGATTATCATTGTTATCGTCAGAAGAACATGATAATAAAAAGAAAATTGATACAATGATTGATAATGTGTTTAATTTCATTTGTTTATTTTTTAAATTCATTTGTTTCTAATTATAGCCAACATGCAAATAAACGCATGGCGTTTATCTACACTATATAACTTCTCCAAATATAATTAAATTATCTTTTATCTAAAACAGCGCCAAAGCAAATGTTCAGTCTCACTTAGCACCTAAACAGCCTTTAAGGAAAGCTTAAAAGAGGAATATGAGCGAATGACATAGGAATTGAAGGTGGATAATCCTATCGGAATTATGAACGATTCTACAATCCAAAAACAACATTAGGATATAATTAAAATTTAAATAGTCCCTTTAAAGAACTTGGACTAAGGTTTTTTATAGGATACGCTGTTAGGCAATGTTTTTTTATTCAATATCCTTTGATTCTGGTGGTGGAGGTGGCGGAGTAGGCATTTTATAACCGCGAAAACCTACTTTAAAATCAAATTTATCTTTCAATGTTTTAATTTCACTCAAGTTTAATTCAGCTACTTTTTTTTTGAATTTTGAGATTGCAATTGAATCACTATAACTTTTTACAGCAAAAAGTGTTTCTTTAAGTTTATTTTCTATTTGGGTAGGTTTTGTCAAACTATCCCAAGAAATTAAATATACAAGTCTTTTTCTATACTCATTTTGCATCCATCCTCTTGTAGCTTCTAAAACTTCATTTTCTATATTTGAACCAGATGAAACAAACTCATTATCAACTAAAGTTTCGTTATTAGAATTAATTTGAATAGTAACTACGCCGTGTACCGAAGTAAAATAATCACATTCTTTTAGTACAAATGCTGGAAATTTAATGTTAAGCCCGTTCGTATTTGATAATGCGATAAAATTACTTCTATCACAAAGATCAATTTTAAGTTGACTTTCAATATCATCAACTAAATCAGAATTATATTTATTAAATTTAATTTTAGCAATTTTTTCATTTTCAGAAATCATTTTATTTAAAAAACTTTTTAATTCAACAGATTTTTTAACTGTTTTACAGGAAATAAATACTGTAGTTGATATAAAAATTAATATGTAAATTATTTTTTTCAAATTTTGCCTAACATGCGAATAAACGCATGGCGTTTATCTACACTATATCACTTCTCCAAATATAATTAAATTATCTTTTATCTAAAACAGCGCCAAAACAAATATATACAGCCTCGCTTAGCAACCAAACAGCCTTTAAGGGTAGCTTACAATAGAAAGAGCAAAAAATTGGCTTTAATTGCCGTATGTAATAAGCTATTAAAACAGGCTTTTGCGATAGCAAAATAAGGACTACTTTATGATGATTCTCATAGAAGTAATTTAGTGAAAAATTAATGAGTTTTTACTTGTTTTTTACCACAGTACTTTGTTGGCAAACGTTTTGTTCGCTCATTTAGTTACATATCTCCCAGTAAACCAGATAAAACTCCATAAAATAAATTTATTTCAATAAAACATAATAATCCTATTATTCCCAAATAAATGAATGTCCAAAAAGATTGAGATTTATATTTGAAAATAGAATATATAACACATAACACTAATTGAATGAAGGTTATTAGTGCAATGTTTTTTGAAATAGATAAATACATGACATTGTCATTTTTAAGCCCAAAATATAATAATGAAACGAACAAGAAAAATAAAATAATACTTGCGATAATGTTGTATTTCCATATTTTTTTCATAATCAATCGAACCAATCTTTAATATTATTTATTATATCATTTGCTTTATCCGTCGCAGTAACTTCTTTTGGTTTTGGGTCTGGGTCAGTTCTTTTTGTAATCATATCTTGTGGGTTTTCAATAACGTGTATTAAACCATCGATAAAAATTGATGCTACTTCTTCCGATATAGGTTTAAAGTATCCCATAGCAGATTTTAGAGCTTCAAACCCCTCTCGCACTCCAAGATACCAATAAGCAAAGTCCTCAAAATTTTCAGCACATTTATTTATTAGTTCATCACGATTTATTAATATATTTCCTTCAAACTCTCCATCTATCATTTTTAAAAAATAATAAGTTCGTTTATCCCATTTGTTTTCAAAATAATCTTTTAACGCTTCGTGGATTGTTTGGAAGTTATCGGTTGCATCATCTATTTTATTTTCATTATTTATGTCCATACCTACGACATAAGATGCAATATCTCCTTCAAGATTTACCATTGCTCCATAACTACTACCAAAGACTGGAAATAACGTAGCAGAACGCTTTTCAGGTGTTGTAACCCTATCTAAAGCAAGTTTACCTGTACCAGCACCTAAATCGCCAACCCAAGTATTTAATTCCAACCCAGTTCCACCTTGAGTAGGAATACTGAAATTGATTGAACGCCAACTTCTTCGTGAATCTAAACCGATAATTAAATGACCAAAATCTACAGCCTTATATTTGCTGTCAAAGACTTCAAAACTATTAAATAATGATTCGAAAAGATCTGCTTCGCAAGTACTAGAACACTTTAGTTCTTTTCTCGCATCAGCAACAACTTCGCTATTTGTATATTCATTAAACGCAAAATTTCTCTGTTTACTCTTTTCATTTTGGTAATCTAAACTCCATTCTGTTCCATAGTATATTCCTCTAATTATGCTTATTCTATCATTTACATCATCGTAACCATTCTCAATCAGAATATCTTCGCTTTGTTTTACAAGTTTAATTAATCCTGCGAAGTTTTTTGCAGGATTTGATTTTTGACAAGTACATTTTTTACCACTTGAAATTAATACACGACCACAATGGACATTCGATACGCTATAAAACAAAAAATCGTCATCATTTGCATAAAAATCTAAATACGCATCTTTCTCTAAAGTTCTTTCTGTTAATTTAAGTTTTATTTTCCAACCATATTGAACGTCATTAATATCTATGCTGTAATTATATAAACCGTCATTAAGTTTTGTTATTTTCTTTTTACTAATAAATTCAACACCTTTTGCTTTAATTGTAATATTCCCTTCATTGTCTTTCGCTTTTTCATTTCCTTGTTCTACATTAAATTCAATGGTAGCATCAGTTTCAAGTTTGATACCTTTTAGCTTAATAGTTCTTTTATCTTCATCGATATACTTTGATAGTTCAATTGTTTCCTTTAGATTGTTTGAAATTTTGAAACCTAATTCTTTCTGTTCAGAGTTAACTGAAATTAGTGGAATAAAATCATCCTCTATTTCATCTAAAGTTTTTTCTATTTTTTTGATACCAATTGTATCAATTAGAAAACACATCATATCATAATGCACTAATTGATTTTTGAAGTAATTTTGAAACTCTAATTTATTAGTTTTATATGTGGTTGTTTCAATTGTAGAAATGGATTGTGAATTTGGAATACTTACAAATTTATTTTTTAGAAAATCCTTGAAGTTATCTCCAAATTTGAACGAAACTTCTATTGAATTGTCCTTTTTCAATTCTATAAATGCACATATTTCATGTTTGCCAACGGAAACAGATTGTTTTTTTTCTCCAGCTAATACTCCTTTAGGGTATGTGTATGATAATAAGTTAATCAGTTTGTTGTCATTTGATAGGGACAGAGTTTTTCTGTCAGACTTTTTTAGATTAGGAAATAGTTCTGCTCCATCAAAAATCCACATTGCTTTTCCCTTATAACCACCAACTTTTGGTAGAAAAGTATCAGCAAAATCTAAACTCCCATAAGAAGACCAATCTAATTTAAATACATTATGAGGTTGTGAATTTAAAGTAATACGCTCAAAGTAAGTCAATCCATCTATATCAATGTTTTCAGGCGATTGCAATTGGATTTGACCCAATGGACTGTTCTCAAAGTAACGATTATTGTGTGCTTGTAATTCATCAAAAGTTTTAAATTCCATAACTCATATTTTATTATATAACGGATTTTTTTTGAAAATGTCTGCTAACATGCGAATAAACGCTATTGCGTTTATCTACAATATATCACTTCTCCAAATATAATTAAATTATCGTTTATCTAAAATAGCGCCAAAGCAAATGTTCAGCCTCACTTAGCACCTAAACAGCCTTTAAGGGATGCTTATAATGGAAAGAGTAAAAAATTGGCTTTAATTGCCGTATGTAATAAGCTATTAAAACAGGCTTTTGCGATAGCAAAATCAGGACTCCTTTATGATGATTCTCATAGAAGTAATTTAGTGAAAAATTAATGAGTTTTTACTTGTTTTTTACCACAGTACTTTGTTGCCAGTAGTGTTTTATTTCCGCTGTTGCAATTCAATAATTACTTCTTTATTTCCGCAAATAACTTTTATTCTATTTAAACCCCAATTTCCCGAGGTTATCATATGTTCATTTTTAAATTCAAATTTTTTAATTCCACCATTTGCATTTTCGTCATTCTCAACTTTTACTATTGGCGTCAATTCAATTATTCGATTGATATTTTGAAAACTGTCTTTATTAATTCTTTCGGATATGTGAACTTCTTTTATATATGGTTTCCAATGTCCGTCATATTTTATTTCTCCTTTAATTTTATAAGAGATCAATGATTTACTATTAAATAAGTTCAATTTACTTTCAACAATATCTACTTTTAAATCTTCTATTGTCAAATCTTCTTGGTAAGACCACCAAGAGACATTGTAAGTTATAGGTATCTCTATTTTTGGTTTTCGAGGTTCATTAGATAAAATCCCTTTTCGCCCAAAATCAGTCAGATAGAGATAAGTTCCGCCAAGAATGAGAACTATTATTAAAATAATTCCAAGTATTATTTTTAGGACTTTTTTCATTTTTCGCATTACTGGCAACATGCAAATAAACGCTATTGCGTTTATCTACCCTATATCACTTCTCCAAAGATAATTAAATTATCTTTTATCTAAAACAGCGCTAAAACAAATATATACAGCCTCGCTTAGCCCCCCAACAGCTTTTAAGGGATGCTTAAAAGAGGAATATGAGCAAGTGATATAGGTATGGAAGATGGATAAGCCTATCGGAATTATAAACATTTCAACACCACAACATCATTATTATGAGATAATTAAAATTTAAATAGTCCCTTTAAAGAACTTGGACTAAGGCTTTTCATAGGATACATTGTTGGCAATAGTTATTTTTTATTCCAATCGTTTTGTCTATTTTTCCACCAATCCAGCCATCTTTTCTTAGCTGTTTCTGATGAACATATATAGACTTTATTATCTTCTACATAATATTGAACTTTATAACCAAGACTACAGTAATTAAATACATTGTTGTTTGTTATATCCTTGATTAATTCTCCAAAACGACCGCTTTGGAATCCTGTACAAGAATATCCATTTAAGTTCTGTTTGAACAACTCTTTCTCAATATATACGGATTCAGATAAATTACTTTTTATTGATTTTAAAATGTTAGGAATAAACTCTTTATCGCAAATATCATCCGGCGTTTTAAATTCTATTATCCTTTGTTTTAAACTATCGTTTATTTCATTTTGAATAGGTGCATCTTTGTCAATGTATCTAATTAATGCGTTAACAATAGTCCAAGAGTCATTAATACTTTTTTGCATTGCATCCATTAAAATCGGAACGTCAGACTGCCAAGGGTCTCTCATAAGCAGTTCAATAGACAAATCTCTTATTTTTTCATTCTTTGAATACACAAATTCAAGAATGGTTTTTCGAGCTTTTGAATTTACAAAGCTTTCAGTAAATCTTCCTGTGATATTACTTTCAATTCCAATTAAATGTAAAGTGTACAGAACACCGAATTTCCCATTTTCAGTACTTGTAGAATTGTAAAAATCTGTAAGTGGTTTTATTGCTTCTTCTTTTCTTGAAGCTATTGAATACATCAAATCTGTATAACCAATCCAATATCGTTTTCCTGTCATTTCTAACTCCCAATCATTTTCAAGCTTCAAAATCAAAGTTTCTAAGTCAGTCTTAGTGTCAATATTTATTTTTTTAGTTCCTCCTTCTACAATTCGATAAACTTCAGAACTACTTTGCCCAATCAGATTTGATGAACATAGAAGAATAATAAAATTTAATAATAGTAGGTTCTTCATAATTATTGCCAACATGCAAATAAACGCTATTGCGTTTATCTACCCTATATCACTTCTCCAAATATAATTAAATTATCTTTTATCTAAAACAGCGCCAAAACAAATATATACAGCCTCGATTAGCACCTAAACAGCATTTAAGGGATGCTTACAATGGAAAGAGCAAAAAATTGGCTTTAATTGCTGTATACAACAAGCTACTAAAACAAGCTTTTGCCATAGCAAAATCAGGGTTGCTTTATGATGATTCTCATAGAAGTAATTTAGTGAAAAATTGACCTAGATTTACTTGTTTTTTACCACAGTACTTTGTTAGCGGTAGTTTTTATTATTTCGTATTCTATATGTTCTTATTATGTTTTCTAATTCTCTGTGTGTTACATTCAGAGAGTCAATTTCAATTTTTTC
>NZ_CABVMM010000001.1 GCF_902499555.1 Mesonia oceanica | reverse complement strand
TGATCACCGGTTGATTGAAATGATTGTCCAGAAATATCTCCTCCACTATTGAAAAGTTCGGTTCCATCAGAATCCAATACGATAAAATCGTCACAACAACTTTCCAAGAAACCTGAATTTATAACTAAATTAAGTGAACTACCGTCTGAACTTACATAATCAATTTGTAAATCTTCATTGTTTCCATAGCAGAAATTTTCGGATACAGGTCCCACACCACAATCTACTAAAGTAGCTGTATTAAACAATACAGGTCCTACTAATGAACTTTCATCATCTGTACTACAAACTGCCTTTACATAAATTTCATAATCTGTTCCAGAAGATAAAGAAGAAATTGTTTCTCCTGGGGTACCATCTGTATCTTGTATGGTTTCACCTTCTGTTTCTGTATCAAAACCTGGGGCTCCGTAAATAATTACCCATTCGGTTTCACTTCCTCCAGCATTCCAACTAATATCCAAAGAAGATGTAGTAATTCCATCTAAGCTTATCCCAGTAGGTGCAGGACAACTAATTGCTGTTGTAAATGACTCTGGACCTACATAATCACTTTCATCATCTGTACCACAAATAGCAATTACATACACCTCATAATCTGTTTCAGAATCAAGGTCTGTTATTGTTTCACTTGGTGTTCCATCCGTAATTGAAATGGTCTCACCTTCTGTCTCCGGATCAAAACCGGGTGCTCCATATACAAGCTCCCATTCCGTTTCATCATTACCAGCAACCCAATTAACATCTACCGAGTTAGCTGTAATATTATCTAACGCAAGAGAGGTTGGTTTAGGACAAGTTGGTATTGGCTCTAAGGAAAAATCATCGATATAAAATTCATGATCAAAATCACCTTCATATTTAAATGCCAAGTAAACATCTTCTCCTACGTAGCTTGTAAGTGATAGCGTATATTCAGTCCACTCATCTTCCGAATATCCAAAATCTCCATTAAACTCCTGTAACTCCACAAAGTCATCAGGATTAGCGATAGGATCACCAGAAGCCGTAGATATATACACCCCGGAATACACATAATAGGTAGGCGTATAATTTTGTCTATACCAGAAAGAAAGATAATCATTAACGCCTTCAGCAATTGTATTGACATTAGTGACCATCCAAGAAGTAGAAATGGCAGCAAGGTTATCATCATTATGATAAACTGACTGCGTTCCACTATAAGCTTGACTAGTCGTTATAACAAAACCAGGATCATCACTTTCTGTCTGGTAATTTGTCCAGCCAGCAGGATATCCTGATTCAAAATCTTCAAAAACCTGAGCTTCCATTTGCCATCCTATGAGAGACAAAATCACTAAGGCTAAAATTGTTGTAATTTTCTTTTTCATCTTATCAAAATTTCATTGAAATGTAAAATTAACTATAAATTTTGTAATTGAGGATAATTAAAGAACTAAAAAGCCCTAATTGTTTAAAAATTAGGACTTTCTATCTTAAATAGATAAATATTTATCTTTTTATTATTTTAAATTCTGAACGTCTGTTCATTTCATATTGTTCTTCTGTACATTGATCACAATCTACTTTAGGATCAGATTCCCCAAATCCTTCTCCGCTAATTCTAGACTCATCAATTCCTTGTGAAATCACATATTGCACTGTACTTTGTGCCCTTCTTTCAGATAATCCTTGATTATATGATTCTGGACCTCTACGATCGGTATAACTATTTACTTTTATAACCATATCAGGATATTTCTTCATTACCTGTACTAATTTATCCAGTTCAAAAGCAGCTTGTTTTCTTATGTTTGATTTATCAAAATCAAACATAATTGGATTAAGTACAATTTCTTCCTCGGTAATAATTTCCTCGATAGGATTTAATTCAATAACCAAATCGACTTCACCGTCTTCTTCTTTTGATACAGAAGCCATATTACTTTCGTAATCATCTGCATTTACTTGAATAGAATAATCAACGCTTCCAGGCAAGGTGAAATCTGCTTCTCCCTGCGGTGTTGTCATAGCTTTTGCAATTTCGTTCTCTTCAGTATCATACACAATTACAGTTGCACCAGCAATTGGTTTCCCCGTTTCGGCATCAACTACTTTAGAGTTCACGATAATTTCATCTAATGGCTGGATTTGCATCACTCGGTAAATATTATCGTTAGCGACGGTTTCTTCAATTCCACTACGATTAGAACTCACAAAGCCCGATTCTTCATTTATATTAAAGGTAAAAGCAAAATCATCACCAGTACTGTTAATAGGCTGCCCCATATTCTTAACAGAAGAAAAACCATCACCGTCTGCTTTTGCATAGAACACATCAAGTCCACCAATCCCTAATTGACCATCACTAGAGAAATATAAAGTACCTTCTGAATCTATATACGGAAAACTCTCTCTAGCTTCTGTATTGATGCTTGATCCCAAATTTTCAGGTTCTCCAAAACTCCCGTCTTCATTAATAGAGACTTTATATAAATCTGACATTCCCATACCTCCTGGCATATCGCTAGAAAAATATAAGGTCTTTCCATCTGGACTAAGGGCAGTATGACCTGTAGAATATTCGTCTGAGTTAAATGGTAATTCTTGAACATCGTCCCACTTTCCATTTACTAAATTGGCTTTATATATTTTTAATTTTCCAATTCCTTCTGAACTCTTTTCATAATCACCATCTAAGTAATTGTTTCTTGTAAAAAACATGGTTTTCCCATCAGGAGTAATACTCACTGTACCTTCATGGTATTTAGAATTCACTTCTCCTTTTAATTCTTCTGGATTTTGGTATTCTCCATTCTCCTTAGTGGCCACATATACATCTAAGGTAGGCTGATCGTTCCAACCATAATTTCTTCTGGATTTATTTCTTGCAGAAACAAAATATAATTTATCATTATATTCATAGCCTCCAAAATCTGAAAGTTCTGTATTAAAAGAGATAGCATCTACGGTAAACTTTGGATCTCCACTTAATAATTTGGGAAGATAATCAGGGTTTGCTTTAAAAGCTTTTGCTCTTTCATCGTTGGGAGACTTAGAAGCGAATTTTTTCATCGCTTCATTTGACTCGTCAAACTTCTGATTAGCTTTAAGCATTTGAGCATAACGATAGTAAACCGTACCGTCTACATCATCTGCTTCTTGAATATACATTTTATAGTAATATTCACTTTTTTCAGTATTATAAATATTAAAATAAGCTTCTGCTAATTGGTGATAAATATATGGTGTCCCATCTCCGTCCTCAACGAGGTCTTCATATTCCTCAATAGCTTTTACGTATTCTAACCTCTGGAAGTATTTATCTGCTTTCTTAGTATCGTCTGTTTGAGCATAAACGCTAACAAATCCCAGAAAGAATGCTAAACTTAAAATATAGTATGTTTTTCTCATAATGATGTCTTCTTAAATAAAATAAGGTTTTAGAAATATCTTGGTGAAAGATATGTTTTCTTGTTAAAGAATATATCAAATATTACAAATGCTTCGTAAGAAGGTTGATTTATATCTGATATGGAATGGTCGTAAGCGAAACCAAATTGCACCCAATCTGTTGCTCTTACACTAGCCAAACCACTAACCGCGTCCTCATATCTATAGGAAGCCCCGATTTCAAACCTATCATAAAATAAAAAGTTAGCATTTACGTCAAACGAAATTGGAGAATTAAAAGAAGACTTCACCAAGGTAGAAGGCTTAAATTTTGTATTCTCGCTTAACTGAAATACATATCCTGCAGTAGCAAAATAATGCATCTCTTCATTTCCATATTCCCTTCCATCGGGATCGGCATCTAAATGGGTAGACTGCAACATATTAGGAACAGAAACACCTACATACCAATTATTTGTATAATATAAAAACCCTGCTCCAAAATTTGGATAGGTATTATTGACATCTGCAGCAAAAGCAGGATCAACTGGTCCTAAGTCTCCGTTTCCATCTTGCAACTCAAGATTTGTAAGACCTACGTCATGAAATGTTGCCCCAGCTTTCACCCCAAAAGCTAATTTTCTACTATTCCCAAAATCTAAGGTATAAGAGAAGTCTGCATATACATTAGTTTCTTTTACTGGTCCTATCTCGTCCGAAATAGCAGAAAGGCCTAAGCCAGTTTTATCTCCAACCGGGGAATGGGCAGACATGGTAAAAGTTCTCGGTGCCCCTGGAAAACCAGACCACTGGTCTCTATACAATAATCCAATATTCAGGCTCTCTTTTGAACCTGCATAGGCAGGATTTACTACGTTCATATTATACATATACTGAGTATACTGTGGGTCCTGTTGTGCATTCACCTCAAAAACTGTGAGTATAAAAAATGCGCAAATAGCTACAAAAAGTTTTTTCATTTGCTTGTTGTTATTTTTCAATTTAGGGTTTTAAGTAAATACTAAACCCTAAAAATAGGGTTTAGTATTTACTTCTTAAATTTTATTTATCTTGATTTATATAAATCCAACCTTTTTTAACATTTCCAAAAACTGGATCATTTCCTTCTAGCTCTAAAACATAGAAATAGGTACCTGTGGTTAAATTATCACCGTCTGAGTTTTGTCCACAGAAAGAATCGACGTAATCATTCATTTCATATACCAACCTACCGTATCTATTATATACTTTTAAGCTTGCAATACCTGTACGATCATCTAAGAACTCAAGGTTTAAACAATCATTCATACCGTCTCCATTAGGAGATAAACCTTGAGAAATCACACATCCAGACTCATAAGGCAGAATAGACACATCCACTGAAGAAACAGAAGATATTTCTACACAGTCACCATACATAACATCTACTGAATACTCCTCTGTAAATTCTCCCATTTCATTGTAAACAACTGTATAGGTAGGACCAGTGGCGCCTATAATTTCATCTTCACCCATATACCAAACGAAACTTACCTCACTCGCATCTACCCCTTCTAATTCTGCGGAAAATGTTATCTCATGGGTTGGGATTTCCCCTTCTTCTTCGCAATAATTAATTGCAGTGATTAGGGCTCCTCCAGAATTCGTTAGATTCACAGAATAGTTAGCTTCTATAAAAGCAATCGTTAGATTAGCACTACAATCTCCAGTTGGATCATCATTAGAAGTGATATTCACCTCATAAGTACCATAGCCATAAACGCTTGGATTAACCGTTGGCCCCTGTTCAGCAATTGTAGTTCCGTCTAACATCCAAATATAGGTCACTTCCGAACTATTCATATTAGAAGGAGTTACATCTATCGTATAATCTCCTAAGCTACAAGTAACCTGATCTCCACCTAAATCCACCTGTGGGGTTAAATCTAACAATATGCTAACTTCATCTGTTTTCACACATCCTTCAATAGAAACTTCCACAGTATACACACCTTCAGCAACAGGAGTATAAGTCGCACCTGTTTCTCCTGTGATCGCTACACCTCCTAAGTACCACTGATAAGTAGCATTTGAAGCATCTTCTCCGCTGACAACGGCTGTTAGTTCGCTAGCTACATCATCACAATTAAATTGATCTGCACCTAGATCTACCGTATACGTGACATCTTCTACAAACACAGTATTTGTACCTGAACAAGTAATAACATCTCCACTATTAGCATCGGTGTAAACACCTGTAACTACTACCGTATATTCACCTTCCGGCAAGTTAGCAGTTGAACTATTACCTACTCCCGGCACTTCAAGCCCATCTCCATCTGTCCATTCATAAGTTAATGTATCATAATCACCAGAATTACTAGGTGTAGCATTGAGTAAAACACTACCTCCGTCACATACTGACTGATTTTGCCCCAAATCTATGATAGGTGATTGAACAAAAACCGCATTGAATGTTGCTGTTTCAAAACAACCTTGATAATTTACGGTTACGGTATACTCTCCATCTTCTGTAATCACAATAGATGGCGTTGTTTCCCCATTAGTAGACCAAGTATAGGTTAAATCTCCCATATCTTCTGCAGGCACATTATCAATGATTGGGGTAAGTTCAAAACTAGTTGGCTCCCCTTCCTCGATACAGCCTATCGATATCCCGTCGAAATTAACATCAAAATCAATCAACTCAACTTCTACGGTCTCTGTTACCGAACAACCTCCCGTATCATCCGTGACTATCACCTCATAGGTTCCTGGTACAGAAGCCACATATACCGGGTTAGTTGGACTAGCTGAAAGCGGCGCATCATCTAAGAACCATTCATAAGTAACATTATTCAACTCTCCCATATTACTAGGGGTAGCATCAATGGCAACCGCCCCTCCACTACAAATCTGTAACATATCGTCTTCAATGGCCACTTCCGGAGAAGGGTAAAACTCCACTTCAATATTTACAGGATCCGGCAAACAAGAAGTTCCATACAATACCTGAATGGTATAAGTTCCTTCTTCCGTTACCTCAATACTTGGCGCATCAATAGCATTCCCTTGATCATCATTAACCGTACTTACATTTCCATCCAAATCGGTATAGGCCCAGAAAAAGGTAACAAAATCTGAATCCGGTAATCCCGTATCCAATACAATTGAATCATCTCCACACGTAGTATTTCCATTTTCAACAGTAATATCATCCCCTAACTCAGGTTCTCCAATTTCCAAGGAACCAGCTGCTAAGAAAACCGCTGAATTATAGGCCGTATCATTTCTATCTGCTACAGCTAATTTAATATGGTATTCCTGTCCAGGAATAACATTCGCAGTGGCAGTCATTACAACAGTACGCCCTATAAGATCTATAGGAGAAGCCGCTGGAGGTAAATCTCCGTAATACTCTCCAAAATATTGCTCATTAACAGACTCACAACTGGCATTGTAAGCGTTATCCCTAACAGTAGTTACTGCTATAGGATCATTTGTCCCTGGAACAATTGCGATATTGGTAGTAGTACCATCCGGACCAGTTAAGAAAAATCCAAATGGATCTGAATAAGTACATTGAAAAGTACCATATTCTTCAGAAGCAAATAAGAAATCAAAACTTATTTCTTCAATAAATGGAACAAAGTCAAACTCAATGACTGTTGCATTTTGAGAAGTTGATGTCGTGTTTCCTTCTATAGATTGAATTAAATCGGTTAGGTCATCATCTCCACCCCAGTTATAACCTCCAGACGAATTAACACCGTCTTCCGGACCGGGAACATCATTCACATCTCCACTATACAACAACACCCCACTCTCTATAGGAAAGTTAGAATCATTATCATCAAAATAACTAATTCCATTAACATCTCCAAAGTCTGTACCTGTTGACCAAGTAACGTTACTCACCGTAGCACAAGGAGTACCTAACAACACATCTGTTATTAATTCTTCTACTGTGTATGTTGACTCATCAACAATAATAGGTGGTTGCGGACAGAAATTTTGGGACTGGACCGGACTGATTACCGTACAACTAGAATCATCTAAATTTTCTGTAGTAATAACCACTGGTGTATCATTTGGAAAAGGACCAAACGTAAAAGATCCTGGAGAGGTTGCCGTAACTTCAGCACTTCCTTGGTTATCATTGATGGATACTTCACTTGCCGAACCTAAACCTTCCAATTCAACATCCACAAAAAACTGATCGGTACCACTGGTACAATCACTTACTACTTCGTAAGTAACTTGAGGGTTTATACAACTAGAACAAGATACGGTAAGATCTATCGCTGAAGAATTAAAACCTTCACAGTCATAAAAACCAGCAGTATAAGAAACTGTCATAGTATCTCCTGTCGATTGCACAGTAAGCCCTGCAAGATCACCATCTCCTTGCTCTCCATAACCAGAATACAAAACATCTCCATTGGTATCTAATACATCAAAACTACCTCCAAAGGTGTAAATCATACCAGAGTTCACCAAAAGGTTCATGTTAGAACCATCATCTGTAGTATAAGTTAACTCTACTGTCTCATAACCTTCATAACAAAAAACAGTAGTTACAGGATCACCACTTGCACATTCTAAATAATTCTCAGCACAATATTCTTGAGTTAATTCCCCACTGGTAACATCACAAGAATCGTCCTGATTGTTGGTAACCACAACTTCAACTAAGGTTCCATTACTATAAGGACCAAAGTTATAAGCCCCTAAGGCATCAACCAATTGAGAGTTTCCTTGATTATCTTCTATAGTAACATCATCTGCACTTCCAAGACTAGTTAAATCAACATCTATAAAAAATTGAGGACCGTTAATACAATCTTCCACTATAGCAAAGTCTGCTTGAGGGTTTAAACAAGAAGAACAAGATACGGTAAGGTCTATTTCTGAAGAATTATACCCCTCACAATCATAAAAACCAGCGGTATAAGAAACCGTGATGGTATCTCCCATTGATTGCAAAGTAATTCCAGAAAGATCTCCTTCATCTCCATAACCGGAATACAAAACCGTTCCATCAGCGTCTATCACATCAAAAGTACCACCATAAGTATAAATCATACCCGAGTTTACCACAAGGTTCATATTAGAACCATCATCTGTAGTATAAGTTAACTCTACTGTCTCATAACCTTCATAGCAAAAAACAGAATTTATAGGCTCATCAATCCCACATTCTAAATAGTTATCAGAGCAATAGGGTTGCGTTAAAACTTCACTTGATAAAGTACAAGAGGAATCTTGGCTATTTGCAACTGTAAATTCTACATCGGTATTATTAGTATAAGGGCCAAAAGTATACACTCCTGTGGAAGACACTGTTTGACTGTTTCCTTGATTATCAGAAATATCTATATCATTTGCATCCCCTAAACCAGTAAGATCCACATCAATCATAAATTGAGGGCCGTTTGCACAATCACTCACTACTTCAAAGCTTGCTTGTGGCATTAAACATGAAGAACAAGTTGTCTCAATATTAATAGGAGTATAGTTGCTACTACTTCCACAATTAACAGAAATATCTGAACTGACCTGTACTGTCAAATTATCTCCACTAGACATAAATGTTAATCCAGAAAGATCACCGGAAGCTCCGTATCCATTATACAACTCTGTTCCATCAGAATCCAAAACAATAAATTCATCATAGTTGTTTTCTACTTGTCCTTCAGTAACATTAATGGTAATACCAGAACCATCGGAACTAGTAAAACTGTATTCTAAAACTTCATTATTTCCATCGTAACAGAAATTTAAAATTTCCGGTGTTCCATCAGAACAATCAACAATTATAGCAGGATCATCCTCTACCGTAAAACTATATTCAGTACAGTCTGTCGCAGCCCCTATATTGTTTTCAGGAACAATAGTTACATAATAAGTAGTAGAATATGCTAAATCACCTATATCATAACTAGTAACATTCCCCACATTTTCACCATCAACCATATCAGAACCGCCAGAAGTGGTTCCCACTGTTAACACATACGAACTTGGCAAACCAGTAGCAGTAGACCATGAAATAGTACTATCTTGAATAGACACTTCTGTTGCTCCATCTTCCGGAGTAGTTAAAACAGCATCACAGTTAGGTGGGTTTTCCGCTACTTGCATAGCAGACAAATTATCATAATACATATAATAATCTCCTGCCGCCCAAGTAATATTAAATCTTAATTGAAAGTCTGACCCCTCAGGCAAGTCTGTAGCAGGAACCGTATAGCTCATGGTTGCACATTCTGCAGAAACCACATGATTAGAATCATCTACGGTTCCCACATTAATCCATGTAGCACCTGCATCGGTAGAATAATCTACGGTAAAATTCCCCCAACCTGCTGCGGTAGGATTCGTAGCAGCTGACCAATCTACAATCTTATAATCAAAACTAATGCTTAGCTCTGTTTCATTGGATTGACCTTCAATATTAGGCGAAATTAAGTTTCCTGTTGTACTCCCTGAATAAAGATTATCACGAATACTTTGACCCTCACAAGCCTGAGTACCACTCCCCAAAAAGGAGCTCGACCACCCGGCAGGGACTCCATCGTCGAAATTTTCAAGAATACCTATCTGCCCATAAGAAGAGAGATATCCGCAAATTATAAATAACAATAATGTAATTTTTTTCATTAAGGATAGTTTTTGAGTTAAGGCCTTGAAGATATAAAAATTATCAATTATTTCTTAACTAAATGTTATTTTTTTACAGAATCGAAACCACAAGCAACACAAGAATGCCAATACATCGGGGCTTTTGCGCGATTTATTCATTTTCCTCAATTTAACAAGCTACCTTAACTAATCTTAACTGCTAGCAAATCTTTTCTTAACTTTGAAAGAATAACCGAAAATCGAACTATGCTCGAAGAAGAAAACATTGAATACGAAAAATCTGTCTTAATAGGTATTATCAACCAGCAACAAGATGAAGAGAAATCTAAGGAATACCTAGATGAATTAGAGTTTTTAACTTATACCGCTGGGGGCGAAGTAGCAAAAAGGTTTACCCAAAAATTAGACACCCCCCATCCCAAAACTTTTATTGGGACCGGAAAAATGGAAGATGTAAGAGTTTACATTAGCGAAAATGACATAGGTACCGCTATTTTTGATGACGAATTAAGTCCGGCGCAACAAAAAAATATTGAAAAAATATTGAAATGTAAGGTGGTAGACCGAACTTACCTTATTCTAGATATTTTTGCTCAACGCGCACAAACCAGTTATGCGCGTACACAAGTTGAACTCGCCCAATACGAGTATTTACTCCCTAGACTGGCCGGGTTATGGACACACTTAGAAAGACAACGTGGAGGTATTGGAATGAGAGGTCCTGGGGAAACAGAGATTGAAACCGACCGCCGTATTGTTAGGGATAAAATTAAGCAACTCAAAGATAAATTAAAGACTATTGACAAACAGATGGCGGTGCAGCGAGGAAATCGCGGACAATTAATTAGGGTTGCATTAGTGGGATATACCAATGTAGGAAAATCTACCTTAATGAATGTCATTAGTAAAAGTGATGTCTTTGCTGAAAATAAACTTTTCGCCACCCTTGATACTACTGTACGTAAGGTCGTCATAAGGAATTTACCCTTTTTGCTAACCGATACCGTAGGCTTTATTAGAAAGTTACCCACCCAATTGGTAGAGTCTTTTAAATCTACTTTAGATGAAGTAAGGGAATCTGATTTAGTGTTACATGTTGTAGATATTTCTCATCCTAATTTTGAAGAGCATATCTCCTCAGTAAATCAAATTTTAGATGAAATAGGCGCAGCCGACAAACCCACCGTTATGGTTTTTAATAAAATTGACGCTTATCAACCTGAAAAAATAGATGAAGATGATTTAGTTACCGAAAGAACCACAGCTCATTATACCTTAGAGGAATGGGAAAGAACTTGGATGAATAGAATAGGCGATAACGCTTTATTTATCTCAGCTATTAATAAGGAAAACATTGAAGACTTCAGAAAGAAAGTGTATGAAGAAGTTAGAAAAATACATATCACAAGATTTCCATACAACAACTTCCTTTATCCTGAATATGATAAATATACAGGAGAGCTAAAGGACGAAGAAGAAGAATAATCAAAAACTTCCAATAAAAAAAAGCCACTTCAAACGAAGTGGCTTTTTTATTGATGATTTACTTTTCTCCTAATTAGCTGTAAGAGAAATATTATCGATTTGATAAGTAGAAGTAACTCCATCGCTTGCTCCTAAATATTGAAAAGCAACATAAACGGTTTGCCCAGCATAAGCTGACAAGTCAATATCTCCTGAAGGCACAAAACTATCTGCATAACCACTAGTATTACCGGTAGAATAGGTAACTCCTGTGATTTCTGTCCAAGTAGCATTGTTGACATCACCGTCAAAATCTGTTGAAATATAAGTGGTAAGCGCCGTACCATTATAATAACCATCTTTAGTAGCAAAAGACAAAGTAGCACTAGTTGAGTTAGATAAATCTACACCAGGCATTACTAACCAAGCTTCATAAGGGTTTTCATCTGAATTGTAAGCAGAGGTTTGTGCATATTTATTACCATCAAACTCTCTTACTTCAAATACTCTAGAACCACCATTAGCATTAACATTAGTCCATCCATTAATAGAAACAGATTCTCCTGTTCCGGCAGTCTCTGCTTCAAAATCTTCATTAAATGGAGGTTCAACGATTTCTGGATCAGTAGTTCCTCCACCATCTCCCTGAGCAGTACCGGCATATACGTTATCAATTTGGAATGTAGTAGTTACACCATCACTACCTCCTTCGTATTTGAAACCAACATAAATTACTTGATTTGCATAAGCAGATAAATCGATCTCACCAGAATTGGTAAATGAATTAGCGTATCCTGTTGAGTTTCCTGTTGATAAAGTTGCATTAACTTCTGTCCAAGAAGAATTAGAAGGATCTCCATCAAATTCTGTAGTAATAAAGACGCTTAACGCATCTCCATTATTATATCCATCTTTAGTATCAAAAGACAATACAGGATCAGTTGTTTGACCAACAGCTAATCCAGGAGTAACCAACCAAGTCTCTATAGAACTCTCATCTGAATTATAAGCACTTATTTGAGCATAGCTATTATTATCAAATTCTGCTACCGAAAATACTTTTTCTCCTCCGGTAACATTTACATTAGCCCAACCTTCTATATTTACATTAGAACCTACTGTTGCATTTTCAAAACCTTCTTCAAAAGGCAATTCTAACGCCTCGATTGGCACATAACCACCACATCGATCACCATTTAAATCAACATCTTCCGAAGAGTTGATAAACAATTGATAATCTGAATTGTAAACAGCAGCAATACCTTCTATAGTACCATTTCCATTAGGAAGCGGCGTATCGGCAAAGTCTGCATAATTACTGTTTCTTAAATAACTACTATTCCCTTCACAATCTTCAAATGTAATATTTGTAGTTTGGTTATTTGAAGTATAGTTCTGATCTGGATTAGCAAATTGAACGTTGTTCAGTTTAACCAAAGTAGCTAAGTGTTGATCGCTTTGTAATTCTGATACAGTAACTTCTGTAGGAACAATTTCTTCCATAGTTGTAGAGATAAGAACAAGCTCTCTTAGTCTTTCCTGAGCGATTCTTGTAACTCCATACTGCGAATCTACATCAGCCCCAATACTAGGCATTCCATTAGAGGATGCCGCAGCAAGTCCATCTACACGAATGTACACCTTTCTACCTTTTGCGTAAATTGGGTATACATCTGTTGCAAAAGTTGATATGGCCATCCCTACTTCTGGATTTTCAGGCTTATCTTGAACATATATCTTTTGATAAATATTACCCGCTTCATCGTCAGACACCACATAAGCCTCAACATATACAGGATCATTAGATTCTGCTTGGATAATAAATGGTTCTCCATTATTAGCTTGGATAGCATCTTTAATTTCTTGTAAGGTATAATTCACCGTTACATCAGGCTCTTCGATTTCTATGACAGGAGTCTGAAAATCGTCATCTTGAACACAAGCATCCAGTACAAAAGTAGCCAATGCAAGTATTACTATCAATTTAATGTTTTTAATCGCTTTCATATTCATTTATTTATTAAAATCTTACATATAAATTTAAGTAGTAGGTTGTTCCGTAACCATACCAGTATCTAGAACCAAATTGCTTTTTGGGGTTGTTATTATCTTCTAACAAGCTCTCATAGTTTGCATTTCTTCCTTGCTCGTATCCGCCTGTTTTATATTTAGTATCAAACACGTTATTAATCGTAGCAAAGAAACCAAGGTAATAATCGTTAATTTTCCAAGATTTACCTCCCACTACATTTACTAAGGTATAATCATCAAATTGTTCTTGCTTTAAAAGCTCTCTAGCTACCTCTTCATTATAATTGGGATCTACCACACCTGAAGAATTTGAATAAAAATTACGTGTTCTCATAATTGGTGAAATATCTACGTAACCATGAGAAAAATAGTTTGCTGTAGCACCAATCCACCAGTAATCTGGATCTCTATACTCGAATCCAAATTGGTAAGCCTGCTGAGGGCCTCCAGCTACGTGATAATCTTTTAAATAAGACTTCCCTAAATTTAATTCTTCATCAAAATCATCTGAAGTTAAGTATAAATCAGGATTATTTGTATAGGTATTTTGACCTATAGCTGCCACCCCTTTTAATTTAATCGTTGGAGTAACTTGCGCTTCTATACCAAATTCCCCTCCTATATGTTGTTTATCTATACCTGTTAATATTTCTTGAACAAAAGCACTATTATCTGTTCCTGTTGAAAAAGAGATACCGTTAGAGTAGTAAAAAGAAATATCGGTTTCATCTTCAAATTTAGTATAGTAACCTGTTAATCGAGCTTTAACGGTAGGTGTTTGAAAAACATAGCTCAAATCTATATTTTGTTTCTTTACCTCTGTAATATTATTAACGGTACTATTGTTTTGTCTTGAGTTTGAAAAAGATTCTCTTAATCCCGGAGCATCTTGAATATAAGCTAAATTAAGCCTAAGCTGATGCTTTCCTGAAATTCTATAAGTAGAACCTGCTTTAGCTCCAAAAGTAGTAAATTCTAATTTTTCACTTTTCCCTAAAGAATTGTCCGGGAAAACACCTACTTTATAAAAACCATTTCGTTGATAAGTAGTTCTACCACCATTTCCAGCTACGTAGAAATCTAACTTATTATACGAAAACCTAGCTTGAGCAAAAGCCTCGTACTCTTCAGCATCAAACTCATAATTATACCTAAAGGTATCTCCTTTTTCTACCACTCTATCCGGGTTATTAAGATCTCTTTGTCTTTCATCCCCAGTACTAAAAGTATCCACATCTAAATAACCATTACCACCTAAAAGATCTAACATATTGGCGAAATTTTCAGAATTAAGCCTTCTGTAGTTTAAAGAACCGTTTAAGGTAATATGATCACTAATATCACTAGAAATAATAGTATTTGCGGTAAGTTGCTTATCGTCTACACGATCTTCATAAAGGTAATAGCGAGAAGTACCTCCATACAATATATTCGTACGATAAATGTTATTCCAGTCTATTTGTCCGTCTTCTTGAAAAGCTACTAATTTCTTATAAGCAGATTCATAATTTATAGGATCTTGAGCTAACTCAAAACTTGGTAAGTTACGGTAATAAGATGGTCTCGGGTTGGTGGCATTATCATTACCTAAACGGCTATTCCCCATTTTCCCAAACTGATAAGAAACGTTTGTATTCAGTCTCGTTTTTTCTGAAATATCCCAATAATGGTTCAACATCAAAATAGGTTCTTCTATTTCACGAATTCTTGAGTTTCTAATCTCCCCATCGTAGTATCCCCAGTATTCGTTATAGCTTCTTCCTTTAATATCATAAACTTCTTGTGTGCTTGCAGAAGATTTCCCTCTTCTGTTAGGCGTATAGATAGAAGTAAAGTTTAAGCTGTGGTTTTCTCCTAATTGTTTTTCAACGGAAAAGAAAAATGAATTGGCATCGTATAGCGTACCATCATTATAACCTTCCTCTCCAAATCTTCTAGAAGCTAAAAAGCTAAACGCCCAACCATCTTCTAACAATCCCGTATTATAAGAAGCCATCACACGCCCTGTATAACTTCTATTAGAAGAAGCATAAGAAACACGCCCACCTTTTTGGTATTGTGAAGCTCTCATAATAATATTGTTAGTTCCTGCTAAATCTCCAAACGTATAATCATTAGGTGTAACCCCCATAGAAAACACCTGATTACGTTGTGCATCATTTAAACCTCCCCAGTTACTCCACTGAGGCCTTCCGTTATACATTTTGTTCATTTCGATTCCGTTAATCAAAACTTTTCCGTTTTTAGAATCAAAACCTCTAGGATTAAAGAAAGTTGCGCTAAAATCGAAAGCTGCAGCATTTAAGAAAACATCACGTGAAGCTTGCAAAAGCCCAGTCATGTTATCTGAAGTACTTTCTTCATTACTTAATTGACTATCGGACAAACTAATTGTACCGATTTGAAAATTCTCTTCGTTAATGTCTACTTCCAAGTCTAAAGTTCCTAATTCTAGAACTTTTCCTTCATTAACGACCACCGGGTATCTTTTTTTCACGAACCCTTCTTTTTCTAAACCAATAATCTGCTCACCAAGAGGAACTTTATAAGCATTAAAGCTAAATTCACCCTTTGCATCGGTCATTACCGTAAATGCTGTATTCTCCATGTGTACTTCTACATCAGGAAGAGGTTCGTTTGTAGCAGCGTCTACAACCTTACCTGTTACTGAAGTTTGCTGAGCAAAAGCAACTAAAGAAGAACATAAAAATGTTAAAAAGAAACAAGCATTTTTTATTCTAAATCCCTTCATTAATAATTGTTTAAGTTAAGAAAATATTATTTTGGGGCTGCAAATGTACATGTTTTATCTACATTACCTACTTTTGGCCTTCAATTTGTATGATTGTTTACACTAAAATAATATTAGAAAAAATGAATAGACTAAAATATTTAATTTTAACTATCTGTACCTTTGCATTTTTGGTTTCAAATGCCCAAAATGAAAAAACTTACCGGGTAAATACTGTAGCCTTCTATAACCTAGAAAACCTATTTGATCCAGAAAACGACCCTGACAAGTATGACGAAGCCAGCCCTATTATGGAAATGGCCGAAGCCCTAAGAGAAGATGTCTATCAAAAAAAATTGGCCAATATGGCGAAAGTTCTTTCTCAAATAGGAAAAGACGTCACCGGTCATCCTCCTGCAATCATCGGAGTTTGTGAAGTAGAAAACAGACGAGTATTGGAAGATTTACTTAACGAACCACAATTGGTAAATGAAAATTACGGGATTGTTCATTTTGATTCTCCCGATAAAAGGGGAATTGATGTAGCCTTACTTTATAAAAAAGGTATTTTCAAGCCCACCAGCACTTCCTCACATACCTTAATGATTTACGATAATGAAAATCCTGATAAAAGAATCTATACCCGTGACCAATTATTAGTCACCGGGATGCTGGATAACGACAAAATGCACTTTATCGTTAATCACTGGCCTTCTAGAAGTGGCGGGGAAGCTAGAAGTAGATTTAAAAGAGAAAAAGCTGCTGCCCTTAATAAAAAAATTATAGACTCTTTGCAAGCAGAAGACCCTTATGCTAAAATCATTACCATGGGCGATTTAAACGATGGTCCTTATAATACCAGCGTAAAAGAAGTGTTAGGAGCAAAAGCCGAAAAAGAGGAGGTAAAACTTAAAGAACTTTACAATCCTATGGAAAATATGCAAAAGAAAAAAGGACTAGGGACGATTGCCTATCGCGATAGTTGGGATTTATTTGACCAAATGATTCTTTCGCAACCTTTTCTAGAAGACGATTATAGTTCTTATCGTTTTTACAAAGCCGGTATCTATAACCCTAAATATTTAGCCAATCCTAGAGGGCGTTACAAAGGTTATCCTTTTAGAAGCTTTTCCGGTGGCGGTTTTTCCGGAGGGTACAGCGACCACTTTCCAGTGTATGTTTACCTTGTAAAAGAAGTCAACAAATAATTGCTAAAACATAACTCAAAAAGCTCCAATTCACCTTGGAGCTTTTTTTATTCTTAAAAATAAGCCCGCAATTGCACCGTTCCCGTATGGATGGTGGTGGAGTTTTCACTCTTTCTTCCAAAATAAGAAAGGTTTAAATCTAAATAATTCGTGAGTTTCTTTTGCGCTAAAAGCGTCCACGTGTAATTCTTTTCAGGCTGAAGGCCCTGCAATAGTTGATAGGCGACCGGCGAAAAAGTATCGCCTTCATATTTATTATAAATGTAATTGAACTCTCCGGTAACCGAATATTTCTGGGCATTATTAAAGCTAAAGGAAGCCCCTAATTTATTTTGCTGAAGTTTCTCCTGTTCCCCTAATTGGTTTTCCTGTTCTTCCAATTGATAAAATATATTAAAGCGGGTTCGTTGCGAAAGCAAGTAAGAAAGCTCCGGATTTAAGGTAAAGCCTTCAATTTTATAATTTCTGTTTTGAAAATTTTCAGAAGTACTTTCCGTTTCATTTAATTTTTGCTGCAAAGTCACCAACCAACTTTCTTCAAATTTATGGTTGAAGTTCAATTGATGACTCTCTATTTTATTTTCTTGCAATCCTGTGGAAAGCAAATTTTTATTTCGGGTAGAAATATAGCTATACGAAGTCGTGTAATGCTGCCTTCCGCGGTTAAAGAAAATGGTATTTCTAAAGTTGAGGTTGACCGCCAGTTCATCGTCGGTTTCATGGAAAGGATTCAAATCAAAATTACTGCCTTCCCGCTCAATTTTCCGATCTACTAAATAAGAAGTTTGGTTGTAGAAATGCGATAAAAACTTTTTAGCCCCTTCTTCATTGCTCCATTGCTGAAAATTCAAGCTTATAATCTGACTGAATTTATTTTGATGCGTTTTTACAAACACCTGATTGGGCAATAGCACCCGAATGTATTTGGCTTCATCCGGATAAGCTGCGATTTCAAATTCTTCCAATTCCTGCACTCCATTTTCATTATAATCAATCCATGTGTATTGTCCTTCTCCAGCATTTACTTCCACATAGGTAAATTCTTGCTGCGGAAGGGTTCCGCTGTTGGTTTCATAAGCCGTGTTTAGATTCACAATTCGGGTAAACAAAAACTGATTGTACAATATCCTGGAATTGAGCGATTGCTCATCTTCCTTCCCTGCTTCCTCATTATGTAGCTCCCTATAATTCGCAAAAACCGAAAGCTTTGTGTTTTTAGAATTGATTAATTGCGACTTTAAATAATAGTTGTCCGATGTGCTTACACGTTGTAAAGTTCCGTCTCGAAGGCTGTCATTCACTCGGTAACGATACCCCACTTCAGCATACACATTCGTGCTATCACCAATTCCTGTATAGACTTCGTAACTGCTAAATTTCTGACTAATACCCGTCAACTCGTCTGTCGCATTATCGGTTTGTTGGTTGTTTTCCATGGCAATTTTGGTACCCGTCCACAACTTACCAAAATCATACACCGCGTTAGCATACATCCTAAAAAATTCTGAATCAAAAACTTCCCCATTGCTTTCTAAATAACTTCCGTTGAGCTGAAGCTGAAGTTTCCCAAAACGCAAGTTCGACTGAAGCAATTGGCGAGCTCCGCTATAATTCCCTGAATAATCCAGTTTTTGAAAACTGTATCGGGCCAGTCCGTGATTTTTACTAGCATATTCCAAGCCTGTATCCAAGAAACTTTGGTTCCCTTCCGGAAGAGTTGCTGCCAAGTTCCAATCCCGGTTAAACTCCACATTGTA
This sequence comes from Mesonia oceanica, assembly GCF_902499555.1. Lineage (GTDB taxonomy): Bacteria > Bacteroidota > Bacteroidia > Flavobacteriales > Flavobacteriaceae > Mesonia > Mesonia oceanica. Next base: position 427,935 of record NZ_CABVMM010000001.1, on the reverse strand, counting down.
CAAACGCTCTACACTTTGGTAGTTTTTTTGAATAAAATTAAACGTCCCAAAAGCGATTAACTCATTTTCTTCCGTAGCATACAAAGCTTGATTAGCTTTTAGCCTTCCGGCAAAACCATCATTATCACCATCATCCAAGTCAGAAAATAAATTCTTATCATTCTTACTTCCCGCCACTTCAAACGCAATATTCGTTTTTTGGGAAGCTTGATAAGTTCCATTCACCACGCCAATTTGAAGTTTAGTAGGTGCAAAAAGCTGTACCACGGGCGCGTAATTTCCTTGCGGAATTCCGTTCACCGGAGCCACATATTCATAAATTCGGGTAATCGCACTGGCATTGCTCAAGATATAATTTCCTTGATTTGCCCCCACCAAGGAAAAGCGAACGCTATACAGTTCTTCTTCGGGATCTACTGAATAAACATACACCTCTTCCCCATTAACCATCTCCCTTCTATACAAGACTTTATTTTCTTCAAAAGTTTCGGGAACCGCACTTGGCGCTATCATTTCAGCTTCATTGTCTCCCGCTTCCGACAGTATTTCTTTCTGAATATTGCTTAAATTTTGCTGAAGGGGCTGATTCCGCAAATCGTTTTCCGAATACACAAAACCGCCTATTTGCAGTTTTTCGCCGTGATATTTCCCGCCTCCGGTGGCAATTACCCGCGAATAATTCCTATCGGTATATTGAAATTCTACCGTAATCCGCATCTCTGAAGTAATGGGATAGGTAGCATTAAAAATGATTTCCCCCGCATTGTAATCAATAATATAATCTTCATTTTCACCCCGTTCCAGCCGAATTCCATTCACAAAAACCGCTTCACTGCCTGAAACAATTTGCACATACACTTCTCCATTGGGTCCGCTTAATTTATACGGCCCTTGATTTCCTTCTTGCGCGGTAAACTGATTTCGGGTAAACACCCCACGCACCAAAGCTCCAGCGGCATACACATCGGTGCTATTCCCCTTCGGGTTCAAAGTGGCACCCACCGAAAGTCCTTGAACCTTTTTGGTAAAACTGGCAAAATAGGAATCATCCTGTACCAAGTTGACATCGCCCGCACGAATGTTCCAATGTTCTCCGTAGAGTTCAATAAAAATCTGATCAAATTCATCTAAGTTTTGCGAATATCCGCTTTCCTGAATAGGAATATTAGAATCTTGAATGGAAGCCCGCAAGCCTACGTTGGGGGAAATGTTTCCGGAAATCTGTAAATCCAACTCAGAATCCAATACGGTGTTTTGATTGGTTCCCGTGGTAATTCCCCGGGAAATACTCCCACTGGTAGTTAATCCCTCAAAAGGAGTAAAAGCACGCGGACGTTCTTCCTGTTCTAAAGCATATAGCCGCTGACTTAAACTTCCATCGGTAATAACCTTAGGGTCAAATTGATAATACGACCGGGTGAGAAAATCAGGATATTTTCTATACTGAATGGTAATGGAATCGTTTCCTGCTTTTAGGGAATCCTTAAGGATTAAAATACCCTTCCCAAAATCTACTTCGTAAAGTGTACTATCAATTGGTTCTCCTTGGGCATCTAACACCTGAAACCTATCGGGATTAATACTTACCTCTTCTATACGAATGCTATCCCCTACCGCCACTTTCCTTTGCTGAAAGTCGGTTTGCGCTTGGGTTGGAAGATAGCCCGCCCAGCATAGCAAAAAAATAAAAAGAGTACGCTTCCCCATTAATGGTAAAACTAAAGCTTTTTAGAAATATTTTACCAAAAGCCTTATTCTTTCCTATCTGCTGGAGTAAATTCATAAGAGGAAGCCTACTAATAAAGAAATTTTTGAGTGATTATAGGTCATAAATTGTTTTAAAATTTAGTTTTCGCAAATCAATAGAAAAACCATTAGCTGTAAAAAGTTAGTGGCTTTTTTTATGGGTAAGAATGTAGGTCTTGCTCATTCTTTGTACACGCAAAGAAAATATTATAAATACGGGAAACCGTAAGGCTCTCAACAAAAAGTTAATTATCTTTAGCTTATCATAAAAGATATAAAAATATGCTTCAAACACTTTTAAAGATTGAAGAATGGCAAAGCCAAGGAAAAAGTAAATGGGATTTAACTTAATAAGAACCCCCGCCAAGATTCGAACTTGGAACCTGAACTTTCGGTAGTTCTGCTCTATCCAATTGAGCTACGGGGGCTATTTTTTTACAATCCTTATTTTTTTATGGATTATTTTAAATAAACAACTATATGGTTTCAATCCTTTTTAATTTGGATGAGGCAAATATAATTAAATCTAGTTAACAATAAACAACTATATGTAAATTATTTAAATTATATTTGTTTATATAATAGATAAAACTATGCAAGACAGGGCAATAACAGATATTGGAAAATTAGAGTTTAAGAAGAACTCAAATCTCAAACCCTATGAGCTTTTCACACAGGAGCCGTATCCAAATAAGGTTTGTAAAATGCTTTTAATTGAGTTCCGACAAAAAGAAAGAGAAATATCCTTTAAAGGTATCGACTTCCAAAATGTGAATGAGCAAAACTTTCCGAAGTATGCCTATCGTAAGGGTTCCGCACGTGGTGGTGACATAACTTTTACCACCAAATTCGGGGATTTAGATAAAAAATTAAACACACTTATCAATACTCAATTTCCAAACTTAATTGAACTATCAAAAAAGGAAGAGGCTGAGAAAGTTGATTTTTATAAAGACTGGAAGAATTCGTTTATTAAAAACTACGATAAAATTAAAGATGAATTACAAAAGGCTTATGACAACCAAGGAAAACAAGATAAACTTAGCAGCGCATTTACTTTAACAATTGATATTGATAATGAAAGAAAGTTATTATCTGACTTTGAAGCTGTCCAACAGCTAATTGCTAAAAACGGAATAGAAGGAAACTACAAAAAATATAATGTTGTTTCTAAAAGTAAAAACAAGAGATGTAGTATATGCCATCAAACTAAGCCGGAGGTTTTTGGGTTTGGCTCACCATTTAAATACAGTACAGTAGACAAAACAGGTACCGTAAGCGGGTTCTTTAATCAGAAAAACAACTGGATAAATTATCCAATTTGTGAAAGTTGTGCTATTGAAATGGAGTTGGGAAAAAACTACATAACCAAATATCTTACAAAATATTTTTTCGGTAAAAGTTATTTTTTAATTCCTAAGGCAGTTCTCCCTAACGACACCGAAGCACTGAATGATGCTTTAAACCTTTTTAATGATATTGATTATCAAATAAAAAATAGTGAATCTATCTCTTCAACTGAAGATTTTTTGATGGAAAGAATTGGAGAAATCGACAACAATGTATTTACATTAAATCTTCTTTTTTTTGAAGAAAATCCAACTACAAAAGCTATTAAAATAAAGATGATGCTAGAAGAAATCCCTCCTTCCCGGTTTCGGAAATTATTTATAGAAGTCCCTAAAATTATAAATAACAGCCCCCTTTTTAAAGATATAGATTACCACTACAAGAAAAAGCAAAAACAAGATTTGCGATTTAGTTTTAGATTAATCAAACAATTCTTCGAGGATAATTTCTATGAAATGACCTATAAAATATTTATGGGAAGAAAAATAAATGAAAAAGAATTGCATAAACGTTTTATGAAAGTTATACGGGCAAACTATATTAAAAAAGTAAATAACGAGGGTTTTGTTGAAAGAGGGGATTTATTAATTGCGAAGTGCTATTTACTTCAAAACTATTTTTCAGAACTCAATCTAATTAATTATGAGAACTAAATATTAGAACTATGGTAACCGAAGAAGAAAAAGAAGAAATCAGGAAAAAAGTTTCCTTTGATTTTGAAAAGCTTAAAAGCTTCATGTCAGAAAACGAAGATTTTGTAAGAAAAGATGCATCAGCAGGAATTTTTAGCCTCGGCGTGCTCGTTCATTTGGTTTTTAGTATGCAACAAGCCAACCTAAACAGTACACCTTTTGAGAAAAAACTAAAGGGATTGCATATTACCTCGAGAGATGTTGAACGGATTTATACAGAGGCGGTAGAAAAGGTAAATCAATATTCCTATCAGAATACCTATAAAGACCTTCGTGAATTTATCGCCGATAAGTTAAGTACTCATAAAAAGGAAATAGAAAAAATGTCTAATCAGGAAATCTCATTCAATTTTGTATGCGGACTTGAATTAGGAAGAAAATTTAAATCATAATAATCAACCTAAAATAATTATAATGGAAGAAATTAAAAACCGATCAGAAATACTATTCTTATATGAAATCGAGAATGCAAATCCCAATGGTGATCCTTTAAATGAAAATCGTCCAAGATTTGATACTGAAGAAAACAAAGTCCTTGTTTCAGATGTACGTTTAAAAAGAACGATAAGAGATTATTGGTTTGAATATAAGGGCTTTAACGGCTCTGATGATAAAGATATTTTTGTACGTGAAACAAAATATTCTGATGGAAAAGAAGAATATATTTCATCTGGTTCACGAAGAGCTGAATTGTTCAAAGAAAGTAGTGATAAAGTATTAGAAACTTGTATCGATGTTCGAGTTTTTGGAGGTGTTTTGCCAATTAAAAAAGACACTTTTACTTATACTGGACCAGTACAATTTCAAATGGGTAAATCATTGCATCAAACAGAAATTATTACGGAGCAAGGAACAGGTGCTTTTGCTTCAGGAGATAAAAAGAAACAAACTACATTTAGAACAGAATATAAAATTCCTTATGCACTTATCGGTTTTAATGGAATTGTAAACGAAAAAGCTGCACAGTATACCAAAATGACCGAAGAAGACCGGAAGCTATTATTGGAGGGGATATGGAACGGAACAAAAAATCTTATCTCACGTTCAAAATTCGGTCAGAATCCTCTATTGCTTTTAACTGTTAATTATAAAGAGCCATATTATATCGGCGGGTTGAGACAACGTTTAAAAATCAGCTCGGAAAAAAGCGATTTACAAATAAGAAATACCGAAGATTATAATATAGATCTTACAGGACTGCTTAAAGAAATTAAAGCTCAATCTGATAAAATCACTTCTGTAGAAGTTCAGGTAGATAGTCGCTTAAAATTCATAAATAATGGAGAAGTCTACAACTTAGATAACAAAACATATCAGGTAAATGACTTCTAAGACAGCAATCATATTCGATGTTTATGGAGAATATGGCCATTTTAGAAAATTCAATACTACAACTTCTCCATTAACATATAGTATTCCAACGCCTTCAGCCATTTTTGGACTTTTGGGAGCGGTTTTAGGTATTGAACGAGAAGATTCTCACAATAAAATAAGAGAGAAAAAAGAACATCTAAGAGAAGTTTTCTCCAATAAAAATGCTTCTCTAGCAATTAGGCCCATTTCTGAAATAAAGAAAGTAAATATTGGCTTTAATCTATTAGATACAGGATCCTATCAATCTTTCTTTAATGTAACAAACAGAACTCAAATAGAATATGAAATTTTAAAGGACCCGAAATTTAGAATTTATCTTCAATGGGATCATCCACTAGAAAAGGAATTAATAGAACGTTTAGCAAATAAAAGGTTTCATTTTAATCCATATTTAGGCATAAGCCAAATGACCGCCAATATTGAATTTATAGGAGAAAAAGAATTGGTTGAAATTTTTGAAAGCAGTTATATTGATTTTAGTACGGCTGTTAATCTTTCTGAAATAAAATCTGAAAAAGCACCTATAGATATTGATTTTATTAAGCAAAAAACTTTTCAGGTTGAAACCTTTCCACTGGATATGCAAATTGACAGGACAATAAAACGATACGGGGAAATCCTTATAGAAATGAATGGCGAAAGTATAAGAGCTTTACCAAATAAAAACTCATTTAATATCAAAAATGAAGGAAACATACAGTTTCTATGAAAATAATTGAGTCACACCCGGGAATTCCTTTGATTGATCATTTAACAGAAGTTGCGAAAAACTGTTTAATCATCGCTCATAGGAATAATACAAACTTTGGTTTAGAAGAAAAAATCAAAGCTGGTTTGCTTTTTATATGCGGATTTTATCACGATTTAGGAAAAGCGACTTCCTATTTTCAAAATTACCTTCTAAATCCAGAAGGGCAGCACAATAGCTTAAAGAACCACGCACTTCCTTCAGCTGTTTTTGTATTGTATGTTGCAAAAGAATACTTAAAAGAAAAAGAACTTACCAAAGATGAGAGGTTTTTACTAATTACGATTTGCTTTATAGTTGTAAGAAGACATCACGGAAACCTTGGTAACTTCAAAAATGAACTAGGAATTGATCATTTTAAAGAAGATTTAGACAAACAATTTAAATCAATAGACAAACAAGCTATTCAAGAAATCATCGAAATAGGGAATGAAAAACTTAAAATTTCGGTGGACTGGAGTGATTTCATCAATTGGTTTGAAAATGATGGATCTCGTAAAGAAACACGTCTTGAACTCATTGCATTTTACAATCTCAATTTTCAAAAAAAATGGGAAAATCCCAAAAAATCCGAAGTCTATTATCTTTTCTTATGGATGTTTGGAGCTTTATTGTACTCAGATAAATCTGATGTAATCTTGGCAGGGAAATTTCCAGAAATCCCTAATCTCAATTTAAATTATTTATCTGACTACAGGAAAAATAAAGGTTTCAATTTACCTTCAACGACTATTAATAACCTTAAGAATGAAGCTTATTATTCGGTCATAAAATCTTTAGAAAATGATTTCAAAGCTTCCAATCACTTTTATTCTATTTCATTACCCACGGGATTGGGAAAGACACTCACGTCTCTCGGAGCTTCATTAAAATTAAGAGAATTAGCAAAATTAAAAGAGGGAAAAATTATTATAGCTATTCCATTTACAAGTATAATTGATCAAAATTATGAAGTTTATAGCGAAGTTTTCAATGATCCTAATAACGCATTACTTTTAAAACATCATCATTTAGCCGAACCTAGATATAAAGAAAATGAAGATAATATACGTGATTCTAAAGAAAGTAAATATTTAATAGAAACTTGGCAAAGCTCTGTCATTGTAACCACTTTTGTGCAGTTACTAGAATGCTTTATCACTAACAATAAAACAAAACTTCTCAAATTTTCCGCTTTATCTAATTCCGTGATCATTCTAGATGAAGTTCAACAAATTCCCCATGCTCTTTGGCAAGTTATCCGCCAGGCTTTTTTCTCAGTAGCAGAACATTTGAATTGCTATATCGTTTTAATGTCCGCTACACAACCCTTAATTTTTAAACCTAAGGAAGAAATCACAGAGCTGGTTGAGAATCATCAACGCTATTTTTCGTTCTTCAACCGAACCAGATTAATAAATAAAATGAGAGAATCTATCTCATTAGAGATGTTTAATGAAGTTATCATCAAATACTGCCTCGATAAACCTAAAAAGGATGTTTTAATTATTTTAAATACCAAGAAGATAACCTTAGAGACTTATAGGAATATTAATAGTAGCCTTGACACTAAAGAAAATGATATTTTTTACTTGACAACTTTACTTACTCCATTTGAAAGGAAGAAAATTATAAAAAAAATAAAGTCAAAATTCAAAGGTAAACGTCAAATAATAATCAGTACGCAACTTGTTGAAGCAGGGGTTGATATATCGGTCGATACAGTATTCAGGGCACTTGCTCCACTGGATTCTATAATTCAAGCAGCCGGAAGAGCTAATAGATATGATGAGAAAGAAGAAGTAAGCGAAGTATACCTTTATAAAATAGAAGAACTAGAAAGAGTAACCGGATTTATATATGGTGCTGATTTAATCAAGAAAACCGAGAACGTTTTAAAGGATTTTGAAACTATCGAAGAAAAAGAGTATTTAGAATTGATACAGAACTATTTTTTGCAAGTAAATGACCTTTCTCTCTATTCTGAAAATAACTATTTAAAAAGCTTACTAGCTTTAAATTTCGAAGAAACAGGAAATTTTCAACTCATTGAAAATACTAAATCAGAATCCATATTTATCGGATTAAACGAAGATGCAAAACAAATATGGCAGGATTACATTTTGATACAAGAAAATGAAAATTTAAACCCCTTCGAGAAAAAAAATGCTTTTGCTTTAATAAAAGCTAAGTTTTACGATTATGTCATAAATATTAATATTCCCTACGATTCCGAAAATATTGGTCTTCCTTTTGAACCTTGTTTAGGGTTTTATTTTGTAGATGTCGATAATCAATTTAAACCTATTTATAACTGCAATACTGATTTCTCAAAAAATAAAGAAGGCTATATTTTCGAAGGCATTGACGTTTTAACATTCTAACTCAATTTCACAAACTCATCCACTAAAACAAGGAGCACTTATGACAACATCCACCACCACTCAAGAACTGCAAATTTGCCGTATCAAATTCCCGGAAATCAAATTACAAACCCGCGACGCCCATAAACTGCGGGGCTATTTTGGGAATTTATTTAAACAGCAATCCCCCATCCTACACAATCATTATGAGGATGGCCGTTTTCGGTATAAATACCCCAGTGTTCAATATAAAATAATCAATAAAGTGCCCACGCTAATCGGCATCAATGAAGGAGCTGCTTTATTACCCCAACTCTTTCTTAAAATTAAAGAATTGGATATTTCAGGGCAATCCTATCCCATTAGCAGTAAAAATATTGAGATGCGCAATGAAAGCACGGGCTATAGTGATCAATTGCACCAATATAAGTTTGAAACGCTTTGGATGGCCTTAAACCAAAAGAACTATCCCAAATATCAAAACCTAAAAACAGAAGCCGAAAAAGAAGCCATGCTCAATGCGATTTTAGTGGGCCATATACTCAGCTTTTTTCGAAATACAGGAATTGAACTTAGCTCTAATGAGCGCCTGATGGCGAAAGTTCAGGTTCAGGAAAAAAGTACTTTGTTTAAAGAAAACCGTATGATTGCCTTTTCCGGCAGTTTTGTAGTCAATGCCCTCCTGCCTGCCGAGATTGGCCTGGGCAAGGCAGTAAGCCGTGGCTTTGGCACCCTAATACCCGCCTAATGCAAATTTTTATCAATACATACGGTACCTACCTCCACGTTAAAGACGATATGTTTGAGATCAAAGTGCGTGAGGATAAGAAGCAACCTTTTAAAGTAAATCATATTGCTGCCCACAAGGTAACTTCCTTTATCGTTTCAAAAGGTGCAGCCCTTACTTCCGATGCTATCGCCCTGGCACTAAAACACAATATCGATATTGTGATCGTAGAAAACAACGGGCATCCCATGGGACGTTTTTGGCACAGTAAATTAGGGAGTACCACCAAAATACGTAAAGAACAATTAAAAGCCTCTTTAAACGAAGTTGGCGTAAAATGGATCAAAGAATGGTTGAGTGTAAAGCTTGAGAATCAAGCAGATTTCCTTCAGGATTTAAAAAAACATCGTAAAAATTTACATACAACCCTTGAAGAGAAATCTGAGGCCATTCTTAATTTCAGGGAAAAAATCATGCAATCTTCTGCTACAGATATCAAAGAAGTTGATGAATCTTTTAGGGGTTGGGAAGGCTCTTCAGGCCGACAATATTTTGATGCCCTTTCCCTTTGTATGCCCAAAGATTTTAATTTTAATGGAAGAAGTTTTCGCCCGGCAAAAGACGAATTTAATGCCATGCTTAATTATGCTTACGGAATTTTATACAGTCGTATAGAACGAGCGTTGATGTTAGCAGGACTTGATCCCTTTGTGGGTTTTATGCATAGGGACGATTATAACTCCAAAAGCCTGATTTATGATTTTATAGAGCCTTACCGCAGCTATGCCGATCGTTTTGTATTTAGGTTATTTAGCGGAAAAAAAATCAACAAAAATTATTTTACAGGATTTACCGGAGGGGTTTCTTTAAATGAAGAAGGAAAAGCCTTTTTTGTTGCCCCTTATTTAGAATATTTAGATAGTGAAAAAATACGCTATAAAGGAAAATTACAAACCCGGTTAAATGCAGTTCAATTGGAAGCTCACCGTTTCGCTAACAGTTTAATTTCTGAACAATGATGTAATGGTTGAATGAAAAAATGGGAGAGTAAAAAATGAAATAATGAGTGAATGAGGAAATGTTTGAATGAGAGAAGACATCTATTATTGAAACATTCAGCTATGGAAGTATTTAGTATTTCAACCATTAAAAAAGTAAAAAGATGATTATTTGGGTCTTGTATGACATTAAAAATAATAGTGCCAGAAATTACGTCGCTAAAGTTTGTAAACACGCGGGCTTATATCGAGTACAGTATTCTTGTTTTTTAGGCAGCTTAAATGATAACGAAAAAGATAGCTTGGAGCTGCAAATTGAAAAAGTAATTAATGAAGACACCGATAAGATCTATATTTTCCGGATGAATAAAGAACAATTAAAAGATTGTACGATGCTCGGGCAGGCTTTTGATGATAAATTGGTTACCGATGAAGTAAAAGCTCTTTTTTTCTAATGCAAAGCTTTTATCCTTCACAAATTATCGAATACCTCTATTGTCCTCGATACACTTATTTCGAGTACGTGCTCCGTATTCCGCAATACGAAGACAAGTTTTACAAAGTTACTAGAGGTAGGGAGGTACATAACGAAAAGTTGGAACAGAATAAGGCCTATCTACGTAAAAAGATCGGAGTGAAAAACAAATGGGTAGACCAGTATTTGGGAGTGGAAGGCTTACGAGGAAAAATAGATGAGGTGCTAGAGTTAGGGGATAATAGTTTTGCTCCCTTGGATTATAAATTTGCATATTGGAAAGATAGGGTTTACGACACCTACAAGCAGCAACTCTACTGTTATGCGGTATTAATAGAAGAGAATTTTCACGCTAAAGTTAATAAAGGCTTTTTGGTTTATACCCGAAGCAAACATAAATTGATAGAAGTCTCCATCCCTCCCGAAGCAAAAAAAGAAATAAAAGCGAGTATGGAAAAAATGCTGGTGATTATCCAACAAAATAAATTCCCGAAAGCCACAACATTTAAGAAAAGATGTGTAAATTGTACCTACCGGAATATCTGCATTAAATAGGTATTCCGCCTGTCAATTTATTTCTAATCACTTAAATTTATACGCTTATGCCAGTAAATACGGGGCTTTTTGAATACGGAAAATTTACTTATTTTTCCGTTTTTACGTTCTTTGACATATTGAAAAATAAGGTTTTAGAAATTGCAAATAATCGTTTAGACAGCATTATTTCTGAATTAGGCGTAACAATCGGCTTCCAGAGCATTCCATTAAACAATTAGGATTGAAACTGAAACTAACGGGCTTGATTACATAGATATATATGACTTCCAGAGCATTCCATTAAACAATTAGGATTGAAACACGCTTGTCGCAGAAGCTGAAACTATTTCTAATTTTCTTCCAGAGCATTCCATTAAACAATTAGGATTGAAACCTTCACCGCAATTTTCAAGATAAGGAGCATCAATACTTCCAGAGCATTCCATTAAACAATTAGGATTGAAACATGGCTCTTTTTGCATGACCTTCTACTGCTTTCCAACTTCCAGAGCATTCCATTAAACAATTAGGATTGAAACATTAATTTTACACAGGATTAATTAATCAATTATTACTTCCAGAGCATTCCATTAAACAATTAGGATTGAAACAAGCGGTCAGTACCAACTTCCTCACGAAGCCAGCCTGCTTCCAGAGCATTCCATTAAACAATTAGGATTGAAACTAAGGATAAACCTGCTGTAGAGGTTGATTCTAAATGCTTCCAGAGCATTCCATTAAACAATTAGGATTGAAACGAGCTTCTTAGGGATAATAAAATGAAAGCTCACGAAACTTCCAGAGCATTCCATTAAACAATTAGGATTGAAACACAGGGAATGTCAGGATTTGATAAGCAAGCAGGAATCTTCCAGAGCATTCCATTAAACAATTAGGATTGAAACGTTATTGATATTGAGTATTTAGAAGAAAGTATGTTGCTTCCAGAGCATTCCATTAAACAATTAGGATTGAAACACGAGGACATAGCAGAAAACGTAAGAAACGTAACCTTCTTCCAGAGCATTCCATTAAACAATTAGGATTGAAACAACCAATACTAAGACCGTTAAGCGACCTTACAAAAGCTTCCAGAGCATTCCATTAAACAATTAGGATTGAAACAAAGGTGTGTGGCTTGTAGAGGCATCTGCAGCTAACCTTCCAGAGCATTCCATTAAACAATTAGGATTGAAACATATCAACGATTCCGTAATAAGCCATAAATATTTTACTTCCAGAGCATTCCATTAAACAATTAGGATTGAAACACCATTGTTGCACTGTCATATAACAAAAATGGAAAGTCTTCCAGAGCATTCCATTAAACAATTAGGATTGAAACAGGTTATTGGGGGCATTTTTGGTGCCGGTTCGCCTGCTTCCAGAGCATTCCATTAAACAATTAGGATTGAAACTTGCAATCATCATCGCAATTAGTTTTTTAAACGAATCTTCCAGAGCATTCCATTAAACAATTAGGATTGAAACCAGAAAATAGTAGAAAGCCAAGATCAATTAACGGCTCTTCCAGAGCATTCCATTAAACAATTAGGATTGAAACGCAGGTTCTATAACTCTTAATAACGTTACTATAGAAACTTCCAGAGCATTCCATTAAACAATTAGGATTGAAACGAGACCCCCATTTTCTTTCTGAAATTCAACTTTTACTTCCAGAGCATTCCATTAAACAATTAGGATTGAAACATATCTTCATAAGAATAATTTAAAAACAGCCCTTAAACTTCCAGAGCATTCCATTAAACAATTAGGATTGAAACATCAAACAAATCAATAAATAAATATTTAAATTATGCTTCCAGAGCATTCCATTAAACAATTAGGATTGAAACCCTCTAAGACCGGTGCAAATTGAAACCGCTTTTTAGCTTCCAGAGCATTCCATTAAACAATTAGGATTGAAACCGTATTTGTGTAGCAGTTTCCCTTGCTCCTAAACCATCTTCCAGAGCATTCCATTAAACAATTAGGATTGAAACTAATTAGTAAATAAGACTCGATTAATAATTGCCCACTTCCAGAGCATTCCATTAAACAATTAGGATTGAAACTAATGAAAGCACGTTCTATATTTTGCTCCTCCTTTGGCTTCCAGAGCATTCCATTAAACAATTAGGATTGAAACATATTTCGATTAATCCGCTAACAATAAAAGGAATTGCTTCCAGAGCATTCCATTAAACAATTAGGATTGAAACTTGTTGTAAATATTGCAGATGAATTCAAAAGCTGTTTCTTCCAGAGCATTCCATTAAACAATTAGGATTGAAACTTAGAACCACCTTCACCTCCTAGCTTTGAACCAGGTCTTCCAGAGCATTCCATTAAACAATTAGGATTGAAACTAAAGATTGGGATATGATTAAATTTCCCCAGAAAGCTTCCAGAGCATTCCATTAAACAATTAGGATTGAAACAGGTTGGTTATGTAGATAATAAAATTGAAGGGAATAACTTCCAGAGCATTCCATTAAACAATTAGGATTGAAACACCTTCCCGCTATTTCTTCAACACTAGCCTGTTTTCTTCCAGAGCATTCCATTAAACAATTAGGATTGAAACTTTGATTTTCAGTAACAAATAGGGGAGATTCAAAAACTTCCAGAGCATTCCATTAAACAATTAGGATTGAAACAATATTACTCCTAAATTAGGAGTTCCTTCAAAACGCTCTTCCAGAGCATTCCATTAAACAATTAGGATTGAAACGAGTACAAATACGATTTAAAAGGTAAACCGGGGATTCTTCCAGAGCATTCCATTAAACAATTAGGATTGAAACATATCGATGCCAACAGATAGATAATCCGAACAAAAACTTCCAGAGCATTCCATTAAACAATTAGGATTGAAACTTGAAAATGAAGTTCACCCCGTAATAAGCGATAATGCTTCCAGAGCATTCCATTAAACAATTAGGATTGAAACACGAATCTATTAAGGCGGTATGTAAAGGAATATGATCTTCCAGAGCATTCCATTAAACAATTAGGATTGAAACATAAACTCCCCTACTTCTTTCGCTACGTCCTGTACGCTTCCAGAGCATTCCATTAAACAATTAGGATTGAAACATGAGCTCGTAAACGTAAGGCTGCGATTGCTTGAGTCTTCCAGAGCATTCCATTAAACAATTAGGATTGAAACGCGTAATATAAAATATCGACCACTCCCGGGTTGGGGCTTCCAGAGCATTCCATTAAACAATTAGGATTGAAACATACAAACCATTCGGGTTGTATTTACTATAGAAGCTTCCAGAGCATTCCATTAAACAACTAGGATTGAAACAGAATATCGATACTTTTACTTTCTTTCGCCACGGCTCTTCCAGAGCATTCCATTAAACAACTAGGATTGAAACAAAAAATAAACACTATGAAAGATTTTAACCAGTTTACTTCCAGAGCATTCCATTAAACAACTAGGATTGAAACCTGGGATATCATTATCTTCGGAGATATCAACCAAATCTTCCAGAACATTCCATCAAACAACTAGGATTGAAACCTGAATCCCGTGAGACTAATCAAAAAGATTAGAATCTTCCAGAACATTCCATCAAACAACTAGGATTGAAACGAGTTGATACACCGGCGTTATTAAAAGAAATAACAGACTTCCAGAACATTCCATCAAACAACTAGGATTGAAACAACCTTAAATTATTATTAATTATGAAGTATTGTTCTTGTCTTCCAGAACATTCCATCAAACAACTAGGATTGAAACTAACACCTTAAGGAAGTTAGCAGGAACAAGGGTTTGCTTCCAGAACATTCCATCAAACAACTAGGATTGAAACAGTGGCTCTGGCAGTTCAGATAGTACCGGACAGATACTTCCAGAACATTCCATCAAACAACTAGGATTGAAACCAGGAAGTTGGTAGAATGGTTGGGGACAGTGTTGCTCTTCCAGAACATTCCATCAAACAACTAGGATTGAAACTTAGAACCACCTTCACCCCCTAGCTTTGAACCAGGTACTTCCAGAACATTCCATCAAACAACTAGGATTGAAACGAAAAGACATCAACCGCTTAAAAACTCCTGCAGAAACTTCCAGAACATTCCATCAAACAACTAGGATTGAAACAGCCGTTGTAACCTCCGTTAATTGCTCGTGTAACTTCTTCCAGAACATTCCATCAAACAACTAGGATTGAAACCTGAATCCCGTGAGACTAATCAAAAAGATTAGAATCTTCCAGAACATTCCATCAAACAACTAGGATTGAAACGAAAAATTATCGAATGAAGGTGTTTCAAAATTAAACTTCCAGAGCATTCCATCAAACAACTAGGATTGAAACACGCTGAAATTTTAGCCTTGACCGACAACGGAGCGCTTCCAGAGCATTCCATCAAACAACTAGGATTGAAACTGTGAATATTTTGGAATCTGCACCGAATACAGGGAAACTTCCAGAGCATTCCATCAAACAACTAGGATTGAAACGTATCAACTAAATCTGATGACGCGTTAGCGACATCTTCCAGAGCATTCCATCAAACAACTAGGATTGAAACTCACCTAATAAGTCAACCCTTTTAAAAGGTTGTTGTCTTCCAGAGCATTCCATCAAACAACTAGGATTGAAACAACCTAGGTGTGTTTGAGGTATAATCATCCTCATCCCTTCCAGAGCATTCCATCAAACAACTAGGATTGAAACATACTGCGGATTATCGACCATAAAGGGTGACTCACCTTCCAGAGCATTCCATCAAACAACTAGGATTGAAACAATGCTTCTTCAAGTACTTTAAGCCCTCAAATAACCAACTTCCAGAGCATTCCATTAAACAACTAGGATTGAAACAACCTGCAACGTCAATATAAATACCATTAGGTCTTGCTTCCAGAGCATTCCATCAAACAACTAGGATTGAAACACCATCGTTTTTTTACATCTACCGGTAACGCAGGACCCTTCCAGAGCATTCCATCAAACAACTAGGATTGAAACCAACAAAATTATAGGTGGTCAATCAGCAAATTTGTTCTTCCAGAGCATTCCATCAAACAACTAGGATTGAAACCGTGCTGACTGTTTTTCACACCGCCAACAGATCTATCTTCCAGAGCATTCCATCAAACAACTAGGATTGAAACGCTCTCTCGATGATGGAGCTTAATGTTTTTGAATTTTCTTCCAGAGCATTCCATTAAACAATTAGGATTGAAACAATATACAGACATTGGTAACAAGGCTAACGAATTAGCTCTTCCAGAGCATTCCATTAAACAATTAGGATTGAAACCCTCGTTATTTACCGTCCTTCGGTCACCCGAGCAAACTTCCAGAGCATTCCATTAAACAACTAGGATTGAAACAGTTCTTTGTACCTCATTACGCTGCTTCTTT
Source organism: Mesonia oceanica (assembly GCF_902499555.1). Lineage (GTDB taxonomy): Bacteria > Bacteroidota > Bacteroidia > Flavobacteriales > Flavobacteriaceae > Mesonia > Mesonia oceanica. The sequence continues at coordinate 411,550 of NZ_CABVMM010000001.1, read as the reverse complement.
TAATACTTCCAGAGCATTCCATTAAACAACTAGGATTGAAACCACTGGAGACGATATATTCTCAAAATGGGCAAACCACTTCCAGAGCATTCCATCAAACAACTAGGATTGAAACCCTTATGCATCACTGGGGCAATCATTGGTGCAAATCGCTTCCAGAGCATTCCATTAAACAATTAGGATTGAAACATGACAGTTCCTTTAAAAATATGGAACACCATTAAAACTTCCAGAGCATTCCATTAAACAACTAGGAGAAACCATCAATCAAAAGAAAACCGCCAAGGAAACCGCCAAACTTCCAGAACATTCCATTAAACAACTAGGATTGAAACACCGTCGCGTAAGATAGGTTCATTGCTTTGGCTTGCTTCCAGAGCATTCCATCAAACAACTAGGATTGAAACCCGTGATATTGGTTATAGCCTCTTTGGTTATTGGGCTTCCAGAACATTCCATTAAACAATTAGGATTGAAACGAAGTGGTTGGCACGTGGGAGATCACGTGGGAAGACTTCCAGAGCATTCCATTAAACAACTAGGATTGAAACATGAACCCCTTGATTATATTTAGTCAGGCTTGGCACGCTTCCAGAACATTCCATCAAACAACTAGGATTGAAACCAATTCTTAAAAATTGTAGCTATTTGAAAAGGGTTCTTCCAGAACATTCCATTAAACAACTAGGATTGAAACCGACATTGTATAACTGTTTTTACAGCTCACAACCTCTTCCAGAACATTCCATTAAACAACTAGGATTGAAACGAAATTTTCCCTTCTGTTCTCATAGTGTACATTATCCTTCCAGAACATTCCATTAAACAATTAGGATTGAAACCATCTTTCACGCTTACCGTATATGGGAGAAGGGGAACCTTCCAGAGCATTCCATTAAACAATTAGGATTGAAACATAATGTAAAACTCCGGAAGGATTAAACTATCAGCTCTTCCAGAGCATTCCATTAAACAATTAGGATTGAAACAAGTACGTTACAATGCGTCCAGAGCTTATTTCTGCGACTTCCAGAGCATTCCATCAAACAACTAGGATTGAAACAAAAAGTCTCAAAAAGAATTAGATAGAACTACAGACTTCCAGAGCATTCCATTAAACAACTAGGATTGAAACATGAACCCCTTGATTATATTTAGTCAGGCTTGGCACGCTTCCAGAACATTCCATCAAACAACTAGGATTGAAACTTCCTTCAAGATTATTAATATGAAAAACAGCCCAATCTTCCAGAACATTCCATCAAACAACTAGGATTGAAACAAAACAAGAAGTGAAGTAACTCACCTGGGCATTTTAACTTCCAGAGCATTCCATCAAACAACTAGGATTGAAACGAATTCATAGAAAGCTTTTTGAGTTCATCAACATCGCTTCCAGAACATTCCATTAAACAACTAGGATTGAAACACGATTTGCGCATCGGCGGTTCTGATGAAGTCCCCCCTTCCAGAGCATTCCATTAAACAACTAGGATCGAAACTGGCAAGTAAAATGTTTTTTGATCAAGAAAACTCTCTTCCAGAGCATTCCATCAAACAACTAGGATTGAAACGTGGCAAATGTGAAACTACCTAAATCAGGATGATTCCTTCCAGAGCATTCCATTAAACAATTAGGATTGAAACTCGATATCATCAACGTTCCCGTACCATTTGCGCTTAACTTCCAGAGCATTCCATTAAACAACTAGGATTGAAACCCGTTTCTGCGGTAGATGTTGAAGGTAACGAATCTGCTTCCAGAGCATTCCATTAAATAATTAGGATTGAAACATTGATGTGAAAGATCGCTACTATCCGGCCGAATACTTCCAGAGCATTCCATCAAACAACTAGGATTGAAACTACGAAAAGACTTGGCAAAACGGATATGTACACGTAGCTTCCAGAACATTCCATTAAACAATTAGGATTGAAACCGATCATGCCGTAATGGATGAAAACAATGAAGAGGATTCCAGAGCATTCCATTAAACAACTAGGATTGAAACTTGTAAGGAAAAGCACAACTACCAAAAAGAAGAGCGCTTCCATAGCATTCCATCAAACAACTAGGATTGAAACGACAAGGCAAACTCGAGCTTCTTCTCGTAAACCTCTCTTCCAGAGCATTCCATCAAACAACTAGGATTGAAACATCCAGTAACTTCCGTTACGATCGGGATATAGATCGCTTCCAGAGCATTCCATCAAACAACTAGGATTGAAACCTGTAGTGATCGCAACAGGATTCGAACCTATGACCCTTCCAGAGCACTCCATCAAACAACTAGGACTGAAACTAAATTAGGGTCTCGATACAATTTTGATTAGTTACACTTCACAAAATCACTCGACCTGACTAATTTTAATTAGTTTTCAATAATTCCAATTCCAACTTTCCATTTAAAAAATACTATTTTTGGCGCAAAAGGATCTTTATGGTTATTATTTCCTATAATGTTAACGGTATTCGGGCCGCCCTCCGAAAAGATTTTCTAACGTGGCTTTCCCACGCCAATCCCGATGTGATCTGCTTGCAAGAGATTAAAGCCACTCCCGATCAGTTTGACGAAACGGTTTTTCACGAATTGGGCTATCCCTATTGCTATTGGTACCCGGCACAGAAAAAAGGCTATAGTGGCGTGGCTATTCTTAGTAAAAGGGAACCCAAGAACATTAGTTACGGTACCGGCATCGGTTATATGGATGCAGAAGGCCGGAATATTCGAGTGGATTTTGAAGAGGTTTCGGTGATGAGCTTATATTTACCTTCCGGCACCAACATCAACCGATTGGAATTTAAATTGGAATATATGGCCGATTTTCAGCACTATATCAATGAGCTGAAAGCGGACTATCCCAATTTGGTGATCTGCGGCGATTATAACATTTGTCACGAAGCCATTGATATTCATGATCCCGTCCGACTTAAAAACACCTCGGGTTTCTTACCGGTAGAACGGGAATGGATTGGCAATTTTATCGATAGTGGCTTTGTGGATTCTTTTCGATACCTCAACGATGAAAAAGTACAATATTCTTGGTGGAGCTACCGTGCTAATGCCCGCGCCAATAACAAAGGTTGGAGAATAGATTACCACATGGTCTCACAACCTCTACAAGAAAACATTAAAAGGGCCGTTATCTTACAGGAAGCACATCATAGTGATCACTGCCCCATTTTAGTTGAATTAACTGATTTATAATTTAAAGAAGATGAAAAAAGTTTTTATAATCCCCGCTTTGGCTTTTGCCTTTACCACGGCTTGCGTTCCGGCTAAGAAGTTTAAGGAGCTAGAAGACCGCTTTGCTGAGTTGGAAAAGAAAAATGAAAATTTACGGAATGACCTTTCCGATTGTGAAGATTTCAACACTTCTCAAACAGCAGAACTGGGAACCCTCGAAAAAGAGTTGCAACAAGTAAAGGAAGAAAAGAACCAACTTCAAAAAGAATACGATCAGTTAACCGGGGCGCATAACAATCTACAGGATTCTTATAATGCCTTAGAAAAAAACAGTTCTTCAGCCTTAGCAGAAAATTCCCGACAAAATCGGGAGCTGTTAGCACAGTTGGAAGAAAAAGAAAAGGCATTGGCCAAAGAGCAAGCCCGTTTAGACAAGCTTCAAAAAGACTTAGAGGCCAGGTCTAACCGTATTGATGAACTGGAAGGCATGATTGCCGCAAAAGACGCGAAAATGCAAGCCTTAAAAAACAGTATTTCTAAAGCCTTAACCGATTTTGAAGGAAAAGGTTTAACGGTAGAGCAACGAAATGGAAAAGTATATGTTTCGATGGAAAACAAACTCTTGTTTTCTTCCGGAAGTTGGGCCGTGGGCAGCCAAGGGCGTCCAGCGGTCAAGCAATTGGGTACGGTATTAGCGCAAAACCCGGATATTAATGTATTAATTGAAGGCCATACCGATAACGATCCCTATGGGGGAAATGGACCCTTACAGGACAACTGGGACCTTTCTACCAAACGTGCTACGGCAATTGTACATATTTTACAAGAAAACAGCTCGATAGATCCTAACCGTTTAACCGCTGCCGGACGAGGGGAATTTGTTCCTGTGGCCAGTAATGAAACGACGGAAGGAAAAGCGAAAAACCGTAGGATTGAAGTGATTCTCACTCCTAAACTCGATGAAATTTCAGAATTACTCAACGATATGTAATAAGGGAAAAGCCATTCACAAAATGAATGGCTTTTTTATGTTATCCTGTGTCCGATCAAAGAAAATTTCGGAGACTGAGTGAAATCTTTGCAAAAGATTTTGTATCAAAGTTTCCATTTTGCTAGCATTTCAATACAAATTTTCCTTGAAAATTCACTCAATGATCCCTAATGCCTACAAAAAACTTTTAGATCAAACTCAGGTTATTATAAGCCTTTTGCCAAGGATGCATGCAGAAAAGCTTGTTGAGTTGGGGTTTTTACGTGTAACCAATTTTTATATTCTCCTAATAATTGAATAGTATCGTTCCGGCTTAACTCCCCTATTTTAGGGTAGGAAGTATCGGGACCCTGCCGCAAATTGGCTTTGGAAGTTTTAATCACCAAGTAGTTCGTTTGGAATTGTGGCTCAAAGTCCATTGGCCGTAAACGTTTGGTTTGAAATACGTAAGGCAAAGGGTTAATGGCTCCGCTCCTATAAATCCCAAAATGAAGATGGGGCGGAGTGGTACGTGCATTTCCGGTATTTCCTACTAAACCTAAGGTATCACCCATTTTTACTTTCTGTCCCGATTGTGCGATAATGCTATCGAGGTGGGCATAATACAAGGAATTCCCGAACATGCCTTCGCGTAACCACACTTGCTTACCACCCAAGCCATGATTTCCCGTTCGGCTTACGCGTCCATCGATGGCGGCCACTACGGGCGTTCCCCGAGGCGCAAAAATATCGATGCCTTCATGACGGCGCTTCCCTCCATCACGGGCATTGCCCCAAAAACTTTGGATGGCTTCATTTCCTTTTCCGGCCACGGGAAAATGATAGGTGGGTTCTTCATAAAATGAAATAAAAAAAGATGTGTGAGCAGCTACTTCAGGTTGAATCATGATCCGATAGGTTCCACTCTGTTTAGGCTGAAAACGGAGTTGATTTTCTTCCGGTTGATTGCTTTCTACCTGTTGAAAAGTGGAATCTTTTTGCTGAAATAAATCGATAAACACCCGATGATGGGCAGAATCTTTTGCTACTTCTGCGGTGAAAACAGTTCCTTTTTGCAACGCTAGCTCGTAACTCAACACCTCATTTTGAAGGAATGAAAATGAGCCTACTTCTGCATAGGGCAAATTGACTTGAAGGCTATCTGTTTTAGCGCTTTCAAATTTGGCTTGCCAATGGGAAAAAACCGCAGGCCGCTCTTCAAACTCCCGCTTGTAAATTTCCCTTGCGGAAGGTTGGGTAAGGGTATCGGTGAATTTATTCAGTTTTGAACAGGCGAACACGCAGACCGCCACAAGGATAACTAGGATAAATTGGAATTGATTTTTCTTTTTCACGAAAAGATAAAATCAGGAATTATGCCAATTTACCCAAATAGATATTCTACCACCTCTTCAATTCTAGCTACTTTTTGAATATGAATATGAAACTCCTTTTTGGGAAGTTTGACTTGTTTGGAAACCATAATGGTGGCAAAACCTAATTTTTCGGCTTCTATCACCCGTTGGTCGGCTCTCGTAACGGGTCGTATTTCTCCGGCCAAGCCTACTTCTGCAGCAAAGCAAATATCACGGGCAATCGAAATATCTTCGTTGGAAGAAAGGATGGCAGCAATAACCGCTAAATCTATCGCTGGATCATCTACCGTAATCCCTCCGGTAATATTGAGAAAGACATCTTTTGCTCCTAACCTAAAGCCAGCGCGCTTTTCTAGCACCGCCAATAACATATTCAATCGCTTGGCATTGTACCCGGTAGTCGATCGTTGGGGCGTTCCGTACACCGCAGTACTTACCAAGGCTTGAATTTCGATCATCAAAGGACGCATTCCTTCTAAGGTGGCGGCAATGGAAGTTCCACTCAGGTCTTGATCGCTTTTAGAAATGAGGATCTCTGAAGGATTGCTTACTTCACGCAAGCCTTCACCCAGCATTTCGTAAATCCCCAACTCATTGGTAGAACCAAAACGGTTTTTATGGGCCCGTAAAATTCGGTACACATGGTTACGATCGCCTTCAAATTGAAGTACGGTATCGACCATATGTTCTAAAATTTTAGGTCCGGCAATACTTCCTTCTTTGGTGATATGCCCAATAAGCAAGACCGGCGTATGGGTTTCTTTGGCGAATTTAATCAGCTCCGTGGTACATTCCCGGATCTGGGAAATACTTCCGGGCGAGCTTTCAATAAAATCGCTATGCAGGGTTTGAATGGAATCGATAATGACCACTTCCGGTTCTATGGCTTCAATCTGTCGGAAGATATGTTGGGTTTTGGTTTCGGTTAAAATATAACAATTGGCAGGACGCGGGTTAATACGTTCGGCCCGCATTTTAATTTGTTGCGCGCTTTCTTCCCCGGAGACATAGAGTGTTTTGTAGTTTAAATTCAAGGAGATTTGAAGCAACAAGGTACTTTTTCCAATTCCGGGCTCTCCGCCCAAAAGAGTGAGTGATCCGGGTACTAAACCGCCGCCTAAGACTCGATTAAGTTCATTGTTATTCGTATCCAAACGAGATTCTTGTTCGTATTGAATCTCATTGACCAGCGTGGGTTTGGGGACTCTTTTTTTTGCGGTTGTGCTGGGCGTTTTCCAGTCTTTTTTATCTTCTTTTTGAAGAACTTCTTCGGCGATGGTATTCCATTGTTTGCAGGAAGAACACTGGCCTTGCCATTTTGCATATTGTGCGCCACAGTTTTGACAATAAAATGTGGTTTTTGTTTTTGCCATAAATGATGATCTCGTTATAAGCGAACATCAAATTTACTTTTTTTATGCAGAACAGCTTATAGTTTTACCCCCTACTGAGGTGTTAAATTTTAGTTTTCTTTGATAATTAAAGGAACTTGGTTGGTAGAGGTTAGTTCCCCATCAAAAAGTTTAAAGTTATCCTGTTCCAGTGTTTTTTTAGAACCCTCATTTAAATACTTTAAAATATCGGCTGCTGTTGCCCGAAAATATAATGCTGCCGTATACTCTTTGTTCTTATCTAAGATAATTTCTTCTCCGGTTGAAAAAACATAAGTTTTATTATAGGGTAGCGAAAAATAGGTTTTGAAATACATCGTACTTTTTGCCGGGATAATTATTAAGTTATCATTGACAATCATAGGATGAAATGCATTAACCCACTTCTCTGTTCCCATATTATCGCGGAAATTATTGACGATCTCTTCCGTTTGAATAGTGTATTCACTTGTTCTTCCCATTATAGACCCAAAATGGGTACTATCTATAGATCCGTTTAGAACTATATTAGTGAGGCTAAGTCCAGAATGGGGTTTGGGAAATTCAAAGAAATGAGTACTGCCTAAGGTATGATATAGATTAAATGGAATAAATAAATAGTTATCCTTAGAATGGTTAGTAATTTTAAAGGAAACTATATTTTTATATTTATTTGAATTTCTATTTTGTTTATAGGATTCAAAACTATTACATTCCTCGGCAGGGCAATAGGCATAGAATTCTTTATTAAGAATGGTCAATTCTAAAGGCTCGCTCTTTTTACTGTTTGAAGAACATCCAAACAAGAATAAGCCCGTAATCATAACTATTATCTAAAAAAACTGATTCATAGATGTCTTGGATCATTTTTACTTATTCCTTACTAATTAAAAAAACTTGGTTGGTAGAGATCAGTTCTTAGGAAAAGAACTATAGAGGAACTATTAAAATTGAAATACTAAAAGAAATTTTCGACATCCATGAAGGAGCCGGAAAAACGAACACTAATTTATTCTTTCTCCGTTCAAGCTATGCCTTTACTTTTTAACTATTAGTCTCCGAAATCGGCTTTTATCTGATCTATTTTATTCATCATCAGCTCTTTATTGATGAAGGCGACCGGTTCAGCTACATAGCCTGCCTGGTATTCTTTTAAAGCACGTTTTGGCTTGCCAATAGCTTCGTAATGATATCCCAACAAATAATAGCCGAGCATACTATCGGGGTGTTCATCGGAAGCTAATTTGGCTAAATCTTTGAGCTGCTCCCATTTTTCTTCTTCAATTATCGCATTGGAAACGGCTAAAATATCATTGGTACGTATAGGAAGGGATAAGCCATACTGACTTTCAATTTCTTCATATTTTTTGGTAAGGTATTCATAATAATTCGTGATTTCCTCATCGGCCAATATGTTCTCATAATCGTATTGGGTGATGGGGCGGTAAAGGGTAAACATATTCTCTAAAGCATTGGGAATAGCTTTGGCTACTAAAGAATAGTGATTATCTCCCTCGAAATCATCAAAATCATAATGTACCAACTTATTTGTTAGTTGACTTAATTTTTCATTCATTGCCAAAACGCCTTTTCTCAAGAAAGAAACATCTTCTGTCCCGGTGGCTAAATAATACCAAATTTTCTTTTTTGAATATTCTAAAGCATCAAAAACCCGTTCTTCCATTTCTGGGGCATAATCGGGACTTAGATTAATATAGCCTTTGAATAAGGGGTTTTCTTTAAACAAATAGTAATTGATAAAATTAGCGCTTAAATCGTGCCCTACCAAGATGGAAAAATTGGCGGTTCGAAACTCTTCATCTACCAACGGCATTAACTCCATCCCCAAAAACTCAAAAAAGTCGGCACCACCATCTGCCGGAAAATAGTTGGACTGGTCGTAATAGGTATCTTCTTCCCTACTTCCTAATTGATTAACCCCCACAACTATTGCTTCGGGCATATCTCCCCAGTACCCAAAGTAATCTGCATTCCCAGCAACGGGTTCAAATAAATAATCCCCGTCCAATACATAAATCACCGGATAGGATTTTTGTTTATTGTTATTATAATTCCGTGGAAATTGAATTTTAATTTCCCGTTTCTGGTTTAAGATCTGAGATTGTATGGTTCTATACTCGGGCTGAGCAATAAGAAAAAGAGGAGTAATTGCTAAGAGAAATAGTAATTTTTTCATCGTTAAGAATTTGGTCTTAGCAATTTAATTAATTTTTTAGTTTGTTTTGTTAAGGATAGGTAAAAATATAAGCGATAGCCCCCCGAGTATTAAATTTATAAATGTTTGCGTACTCCAAACCACCCAGCCAAAGGCTTCACCGTCTTGTTGGGGAACACCAAATACCATTAAAATTGCTCCCACTGCCACCGGGTAAACCCCTATACCGCCATTGGTTAAAGAGATGGCAAAAGAACCTACCACAAAAGCTACCAGTATAGAAGATAAGGATAAGTCTTCGGTGCCGGGAATAGCATACTTTACAACGTAAAACATAGCGATATACATTGCCCATATAAAAATGGTATGAAAAATAAAGGCAGCAGAATTCTTCATCCTGAGAATACTGATCATTCCTTCTAAAATTCCGTTTAAGAACTCCTTGATTTTTTTAAACCGGGAACTTGTTGAATTTCTTACCAACTTGATGACCCAAAAACCGGCAATCACCAATACGATCAATAAAAGAATACTAAAAACCGGATTAATGTTGTTTTTTTCAAAAAAGTAAAGAAGTTGGTCATATTGAAAAACAAGGGTTCCCAAAACAATCAGCAATAGCATTAATAAATCGGCTACCCTTTCTGAAATAATGGTCCCAAATATTTTTTCAAAAGGCACTTTTTCATAGGAAGCAATAGTTGCCCCACGTAATACTTCACCTGATCGGGGAATACCTAAATTTGCTAAATAGCCTGCCATGACCGCCATCATACGGTTGTAAAACTTAACTTTATAGCCAAGAGGATGTATAAGGTATTTCCAGCGGTAAGCGCGGGAAAGATGCGAAAGAATACCTAATAACAAAGAAACCGAAACCCAGAAAGGATTGGCTTTGGTTATATTTTCCCACAGAAGCTTCCTTTCTTCCGGCGTGGCACTTTTTACTGAGTATAAAATGAAAAAAACTCCCAACAATAATGGGAGTATGGTTTTTAAAATCTTTATAAGGCTTTTTTTATTCAAGCCTTTAATTTAAAAGATTATTTTCTTCATTAGGGAACACAAGTGCAGGCTTAAATTGCTTAGCCTCTTCAAAATCCATGAGTGCATAGGCAATTAAAATAAGCACATCCCCTTTGGCTACTTTTCTGGCAGCAGCTCCATTTAAGGTAATCTCACCACTGTTTCTTGGCCCCGGGATCACATAGGTCTCTAAGCGCTCTCCATTATTGTTATTTACAATTTGAACTTTTTCTCCTTCTATAATATTAGCGGCCTCCATTAAATCTTCGTCAATGGTAATACTACCAATATAATTTAAATCTGCCCCTGTTACTTTAACGCGGTGAATCTTAGATTTTACAACGTGTACTTGCATTTTATTTTCCTTGTTTACAATCTTTTAGTTTAGTGCGATATTATCTATTAACCTTACATCGTTTGCGTAAGCTGCTATGAATGCTCGGTATTTTTTATGTTCTTCAACTTTAGTGACAGGTACTAAAGTAGCTGCATCTGAGATTTCAAAATACTCCAGTTCTAAAAAGTCTTGCTTACTGAATTTTTCTTCTATTTCCTGCTTTAGCAATAGGACATTTTTTGTACCAAATTTTTCTTTGGCCTCTTGTAAGGTTTTAAAAATAAAGGTTGATTTTTCCTGTTCTTCTTCAGAAAGCCTTTTATTTCTTGAACTTCTGGCCAAGCCATTGTTTTCACGACTAATAGGACAACCTATAATTTCTACGTTTTGATGAGTAATCTCTATGAGTTTTTTTACTATTAGCAATTGCTGGTAGTCTTTTTCTCCAAAAAAAGCTTTATCGGGTTGAACAATGTTAAAAAGCTTTTTTAATATAGTCCCTACTCCGTCAAAATGACCGTCCCTAAACCTACCTTCCATCTGTTGAGCAAGGTTCCCAAACTCAAATTTTTCAGAAGTTATACTTTCCCCATATACTTCCTTTATCGTAGGTGAAAATATAATTAAATCTTTAAAATTTTGGTTCAATAATATTAAATCTTCCTCAAGTGTTCTAGGGTATTTATCTAAATCTGAAGAATTATTAAACTGAGTAGGGTTAACAAAAATACTAATGACTACTACATCACTTTGTTTTTCTGCTTCTCTAATTAAAGACATGTGACCTTCATGCAAAGCTCCCATAGTAGGCACCAGTCCTATGCTTTGAGAGTTATTTTTCAACTTCAGCATGGCAGCTTGAAGCAGTTGATTTTCTTGATATAGTTGCAAATCGCTCTTTTTTAGCTGGTGCAAAATTAATATAATACTGGGAAACTGCATAAAATTTTGTAATTTTGCCTGTTTTTTATCGTTAATACTAACACAAAGAGTACAGCTATTTATGAAAGATAAACGCATCTTGTACGTATCGTCTGAAGTAATCCCTTATTTACCGGAAACGGAAATATCCTCTATGTCATTTGAAGCACCAAGAATGGTAAACAGCCAAGGCGGTCAAATACGTATATTTATGCCTCGTTTTGGGAATATAAACGAAAGACGGCATCAATTGCATGAAGTGATTCGTCTATCTGGAATGAATTTGGTGATAAACGATCTCGACATGCCGCTAATTATAAAAGTAGCTTCTATCCCTAAGGAACGCATGCAAGTGTACTTTATCGATAATGAAGATTATTTTAAAAGAAAGGCCACTTTTACCGATGAAGATGGGCAGCTTTTTGAAGATAATGACGAAAGGGCTATTTTCTTTGCAAAAGGAGTGATAGAAACGGTAAAGAAATTAAATTGGGCGCCAGATATTATTCATGTACACGGTTGGTTGGCATCTTTATTGCCTTTATACCTAAGAAACTATTACGGGAACGAACCTTTATTTAAAACTTCTAAAATTGTCACCTCTGTCTACTCAAAAGGTTTCGAAGACACGTTGGATGAGGAAATGAAGAAAAAAGTACTCTTTGATGGTTTGGAAGATGATACCGTGGAGCATTTAAACAAGCCCAACTACGTTAATATTATGAAAACGGCTATTGACAATTCTGATGCTATTATCCAAGGGAGCGAAGAAATACCACAGGAATTGGAAGAATACATCAATAAACTAGAAAAACCAACGTTAAGCTATAAATCTAAAGAAGAGTTTGGACAAGCCTACCAAGACTTTTACACACAAGAAGTATTAAACGAAAAAGAATAATAATTTATATGAAAAAAAATGGAAGCGCTGTAAAAAAAGGGATTAATCTTTTTGTTTTAATTCTCATAATAAGTTCAATTTTTACAGCCTGTGAGCAAGATTTTAGCGAAGTAGGATCAGATTTAGTTGACAACAGTAATTTTAATTCACTTTTATTTAAAAATTCTGAAATAGATGCCCATAGCGTAAAAGTGAATCGGGTACAAACCAATAATTCTAATGTTTTTCTTTTAGGAACCTATAAGGATGAAGTTTACGGCAACACCAAAGCCAACATTCTTAGTCAACTAAGCCTAGCTGTTCCCGACCCCTCATTTGGTGACAACCCGGTTTTAGATAGTGTCGTACTTAAAATTCCTTATTTTAGTACTGCCATCGATATCGATGGTCAAGAAACCATCTATGAATTAGATTCCTTATATGGCAATGAGCCTATCAACTTATCTATTCATCGATCTAACTATTACCTAAGAAGTCTAGACCCTGCAAATAATTATGATCAACAGCTTTACTATAGCGATCAAGGCGAGGTATTTGAGCAAAACATAGAACCGGTGGCGTTATACACCGATGAAAATTTTGTTCCATCTGCTGAAGAAATCATCACAACAACTCCTGTAGTAAATGAAAACGGGGAAGAAACCAATGAAAAAGAAGTTATAAGAAGCGCTCCTGCATTAAGAACTTTGCTTTCTAACGAATTCTTTAAAAACTTAATTATAGATCAAGAAGGAACTTCTTACTTAAGAAATAACTCAAATTTTCAGGATTATTTTAGAGGCTTGTATTTTAAAGTAAACTCCCCAACCGGAGAAGGAAATATGTCCTTATTAGATTTCAGTAAGGCATCCATCACCTTACATTACACCTATGATTACACGGTAAACGTACAAAATGAAGAAGGGGAAACTATAGTAGAAGAACGAGAGGGACAAAGAGATCTCACTCTTAACTTTGGCCCAAATCGTGTAAATGTATTTGAAAATGATTTCAATGCCCTGCCAGAAGACGAAAAACTTTACTTAAAAGGAGGGGAAGGCGCTATGGCTGTGATTGATTTATTTACCAATGAAGTTCAATTAGATTCCATAAGAGAACAAGGATGGCTAGTAAATGAAGCCAATCTTAAATTTTATGTAGATGAATCTGTTCCCAACAATCAGAAACAACCTTTGCGATTGTTTATTTATGATATAAACAATAACAGTGTAGTTTCAGATTATACTTTTGATGCTTCTACCAATGAAAACAATCCTCTTGTTTCAAGATTAATACATCTAGGCCCCTTATCTGAAGACGATAATGGGAACAGGTTTTATAAAATTAGAGTAACTGGTTTAGTAAATAACATTATCAATAAAGATTCTACTAATACAAGGCTAGGGCTAACCGTAAGTAACAATGTAAATTCTACTACATTATCCAAAGCAGATTTCAATCCAGCAGTTGAAAATTTAGAAAATCTACCCAATTCAAGTATTTTTTACCCTAAAGGGACTGTTTTAAAAGGAACAAACACTTCAGAAGAAAATACAGACAAAAAACTTCAATTGGAAATTTACTATACCGAACCAAAATAATTAAAAAAATATGTGTGGAATCGTAGGTTATATAGGTCATCGTCAAGCATACCCCATCGTATTAAAGGGATTACAACGCTTAGAATACAGAGGCTATGATAGTGCAGGAATCGCCCTTTATGATGAAGGTAAATTAAAGCTTTCCAAAACCAAAGGGAAAGTGATCGATCTTAAAGAAAAGCTAGAAGCAGAAATTTCCACTTCTGGAAGTATAGGTATTGGTCATACCCGATGGGCAACTCATGGAGTTCCCAATGATGCTAATTCACACCCTCATTATTCCAATTCAGGCGAGTTAGTGATTATCCACAATGGGATTATCGAAAATTACGATACTATAAAAAAAGAACTGGTTAAGCGAGGCTACCAATTCCATTCAGATACCGATACCGAAGTATTGGTCAATTTAATTGAAGACGTTCAAAAACAAGAAGGGGTTAAATTAGGGAAAGCTGTACAGATTGCCCTTAACCAAACCGTAGGTGCTTACGCCATTGCTGTTTTCGATAAGAAAAAACCAGATGAAATTGTCGTTGCTAGACTAGGAAGTCCATTAGCAATCGGGGTTGGAGAAGATGAATTTTTTATTGCTTCAGATGCATCTCCCTTCATCGAATATACCAGCTCTGCTATTTATTTAGAAGACGGCGAAATGGCAGTGGTAAGATTAGGGAAAACAGTGAAAATAAGAAAAATTCACAATGACTCCTTAGTTGATCCTTATGTACAGGAGCTTCAAATGAACCTTGACCAGATTGAAAAAAATGGGTATGACCATTTTATGTTGAAAGAAATCTACGAACAACCCGATGCCATTACCGACACCTATAGAGGTAGAATGTTGGTAGACAAAGGCATTATACGAATGGCTGGAGTAGATAATAATTTAGAGAAATTCCTTAACGCCAAAAGAATAATTATTGTGGCTTGCGGTACTTCTTGGCACGCCGGTTTAGTAGCTGAATATATTTTTGAAGATTTAGCTAGGATTCCTGTAGAAGTAGAATATGCATCCGAATTCCGTTACAGAAATCCCGTTATCTATAGAGATGATATCGTTATTGCCATTTCCCAATCGGGGGAGACTGCCGATACAATGGCTGCTATAAAATTAGCAAAAGAAAAAGGAGCTTTTGTTTTTGGCGTTTGTAACGTGGTAGGCTCATCCATTTCAAGAGAAACCCATGCCGGTGCTTACACACACGCAGGACCCGAAATTGGAGTAGCTTCTACCAAAGCCTTTACCACTCAAATTACAGTATTAAGCCTTATGGCCCTTAAAATGGCCAAGGAAAAAGGAAGTATCAGTAAATCTGATTTCCACCTGTATTTAAGGGAATTGGAATTAATTCCAGAGAAAATTGAAAAAGCCTTACAATCTAATGAGCACATCTTAGAAGTAAGCAAAAAATATAAAGACGCTTCTAACTTCTTATATTTAGGAAGAGGTTTTAACTTCCCGGTAGCTTTAGAAGGCGCTTTAAAACTAAAAGAAATTTCCTATATTCATGCGGAGGGTTATCCTGCAGCAGAAATGAAACACGGCCCCATCGCATTGATAGATGAAATGATGCCGGTTGTGGTGATTGCAACCCGAAAAGGACATTACGAAAAAGTAATTAGCAACATTCAGGAAATTAAATCACGACAAGGTAAAATTATAGGAATTGTGACGGAAGGAGACGTAGAGGTAAGAGAGTTGGCAGATTATGTAATCGAGGTACCAGACACGGTAGAACCCTTTACACCATTACTAACAACCATTCCTTTACAGTTATTGTCATATCATATTGCCTTAATGCTAGGTAAAAATGTAGATCAACCAAGAAACCTTGCAAAATCGGTAACGGTAGAATAAGGTTTTTAACAATAAATTATTTTTCAAAATTAAGATGTTGTTATTTCATAATAATAATCTATCTTTGCAGCCGAAAAAAGTAAGGGCTTTTTTCCACATTACAAACTATAAATTAA
The DNA here is from genome assembly GCF_902499555.1 of Mesonia oceanica. Taxonomy (GTDB): domain Bacteria; phylum Bacteroidota; class Bacteroidia; order Flavobacteriales; family Flavobacteriaceae; genus Mesonia; species Mesonia oceanica. The sequence continues at coordinate 395,731 of NZ_CABVMM010000001.1, read as the reverse complement.
ACAATTAGATAATGTCTAAAGTTACAGGTAAAGTTGCACAAATCATTGGCCCTGTGATTGACGTTGAGTTCAACACAGAGAATGCTGAGTTACCAAACATTTATGATTCATTAGAAATCATAAAGAAAGATGGATCAAAACTTGTGCTGGAAGTTCAATCTCATATTGGGGAAAAAACGGTAAGAACTATCGCGATGGACTCTGCAGATGGTTTAAGCCGAGGAACCGAAGTAATTGCTACAGGAAATCCTATACAAATGCCAATTGGTGAAGATGTTTACGGACGTCTTTTCAATGTAACTGGAGATGCTATAGATGGCTTGGGAGATCTTCCTAAAGCTAACGAAAATGGGCTTCCTATTCACCGTGAAGCACCAAAATTTGAAGACTTATCAGTTTCGACTGAAGTACTTTTTACCGGTATTAAAGTAATCGATCTTATTGAGCCTTATGCGAAAGGTGGTAAAATTGGATTATTTGGTGGTGCCGGAGTTGGTAAAACAGTACTTATTCAGGAACTTATTAACAATATCGCGAAAGGTCACGGTGGTCTTTCTGTATTTGCCGGAGTTGGAGAACGTACTCGTGAAGGAAATGACCTTCTTCGAGAAATGTTAGAATCTGGAATTATCAAATACGGAGACGACTTTATGCATTCGATGGAAGAAGGAGGATGGGATCTACAAAAAGTAGATAAATCTTCTATGAAAGAGTCGAAAGCTACTTTCGTATTCGGACAAATGAATGAGCCACCGGGAGCACGTGCACGTGTTGCTTTATCTGGTTTAACCATTGCTGAATATTTCCGTGATGGAGCAGGAGATAGCCAAGGAAAAGATGTTCTTTTCTTCGTAGACAATATCTTCCGTTTTACACAAGCAGGTTCAGAGGTATCAGCGCTTTTAGGACGTATGCCTTCAGCGGTAGGTTACCAACCAACCTTAGCAACAGAAATGGGTGCGATGCAGGAACGTATTACCTCCACTAAAAAAGGTTCGATTACATCTGTACAGGCCGTTTATGTACCTGCAGATGACCTTACCGATCCAGCACCGGCAACAACTTTTGCCCACTTAGATGCGACTACAGTACTTTCTCGTAAGATTGCAGAGCTTGGTATTTACCCAGCGGTAGATCCATTAGATTCTACTTCAAGAATTTTAACTGCAGATATTTTAGGAGAAGATCATTATAACTGTGCACAACGCGTAAAAGAGTTATTACAACGTTATAAAGAACTACAAGATATTATTGCAATTCTTGGTATGGAAGAATTATCTGAAGAAGATAAGTTAGCCGTATCACGTGCAAGACGTGTACAACGTTTCTTATCTCAGCCTTTCCACGTAGCAGAACAATTTACCGGTCTTAAAGGAGTGTTGGTAGATATTAAAGAAACTATTAAAGGCTTTAATATGATTATGGATGGTGAATTAGACCACCTTCCTGAAGCAGCCTTTAACTTAAAAGGAAGTATTGAAGAAGCTATCGAAGCTGGAGAGAAAATGTTAGCCGAATCGTAAAACAGTAGGCAGTAAACTAGGCAACTAATTACTGATTACTAAATACCAAAAAATATGTATTTAGAAATTGTTTCTCCAGAAAAAGTTTTATTAAGTGCTGAAGTTACTTCGGTTACTGTTCCTGGAGTAGAAGGTGAATTTCAAATGTTGAATAACCACGCACCTATTGTCTCTGTGTTAGCAAAAGGAGTGGTAAAAGTAGACGGTAATTTTGAAATTGCTGAAGAAGTTAAAGACGATTTCACCAAAGCACAAGATGGTAAATGGCACTTCCCTATTAAAGGAGGCGTATTAGAAATGAAAAACAATAAAGCAATTGTGTTAGCCGATTAATGCAAAACACATTTCAACTTATAAAAATCCCTATTGCACATGTGCAATAGGGATTTTTTTATGGGAAAAGCACACAAGTTATTTATATAAAAACCCCTGCTAAACTGAATTCAGCAGGGGTTTTTTATAATTAAGAATTTAGAAAGGATTACTTATCCATCCAAGTTCTAAAATCTACTTCTTTAGCCAGCATCGCTTTTACCTCAGCCATCGGGATACGCTTTTGTTCCATGGTATCACGGTTTCTTACGGTTACTTGTTTATCTTCTTTGGTATCATGATCTATCGTGATACAGAAAGGTGTTCCGGCAGCATCTTGACGGCGGTACCTTCTTCCTACGGCGTCTTTTTCATCGTAAGTCACGTTAAAATCCCACTTTAAGTCATCTAACAATTCTTGAGCGATTTCCGGTAAACCATCTTTTTTCACTAACGGAAGAATGGCAGCCTTATAAGGTGCTAAAATAGCCGGTAATTTTAAAACAGTTCGCGTAGTACCACCTTCTAACTCTTCTTCTTGTAAAGAGCTCGAAAATACCGCTAAGAACATTCTATCTAACCCAATGGAAGTTTCAATTACATAAGGCACATAATTTTTATTCATCTCCGGATCGAAGAACTGTAGTTTCTTCCCCGAATGCTTTTCATGGGCTTTTAGATCAAAATCGGTACGGGAATGAATTCCTTCCAATTCTTTAAAACCAAAAGGGAAGTTGAATTCTATATCGGTAGCAGCATTTGCATAATGCGCCATTTTTTCGTGGTCATGAAAACGGTAATTTTCTTTACCTAAACCTAAAGATTCATGCCATTTTTGACGGGTTTCTTTCCATTTTTCAAACCAAGTAAGTTCTTCTCCAGGACGTACAAAAAATTGCATTTCCATTTGTTCAAATTCACGCTGACGGAAAATAAACTGCCTCGCAACAATTTCATTTCTAAAAGCCTTTCCTATTTGCGCAATCCCGAAAGGTATTTTCATTCTTCCGGTTTTCTGTACATTGGCAAAATTCACAAAGATCCCTTGAGCGGTTTCCGGACGTAAATATAAATCGGTAGCACTATCGGCAGACGCACCTAGCTTAGTCCCAAACATCAAATTAAACTGCTTTACATCAGTCCAATTTTTAGAACCACTTTCGGGGCAAGCAATGCCTAATTCTTCAATTAAAGCTTTTACATCGGCCAAATCTTCGTTGGTTAACGACTTTGCTAAACGCTCAAGAATTTCTTTCTCTTCTTTTTTATAGCGAATAACCCGTGGATTGGTGTTTACAAATTCTTCTTCATCAAACTTATCGCCAAAACGCTTACGGGCTTTCGCAATTTCTTTTTGCGCTTTTTGGTTGATCTTTTCAGCATAATCTTCCACCAATACATCGGCTCGATAACGCTTTTTAGAATCTTTATTATCAATAAGTGGATCGTTAAAAGCATCTACGTGACCGGAAGCCTTCCAGGTAGTAGGGTGCATTAAAATAGCCGCATCTAAGCCTACGATGTTATCGTGAAGCTGAACCATGCTTTTCCACCAATATTCTTTGATATTTTTCTTTAACTCTGCTCCGTTTTGACCATAGTCATAAACCGCGCTAAGACCATCATAAATTTCACTTGAAGAAAAAATATAACCGTACTCCTTAGCGTGAGCAATTACCTGCTTAAAATTATCTTGTTGTTTTGCCATAGCACAAAAATAGGAAACGGCAGGTTAAATAAATAGGCTTGAACGAATTTTTCTAATCTAACATGAAAGTTTCTGAGGCCAAGAGGATATCATCTTGAAAAACGTGGACAATATACTTGCCTTCCACCGCTTTTTCTTTAGCTATATTGATCAAAGCGCAAGCATCGGTATCTATCTTATGGTAATTTATGACAGCCATTGCACTATAGTACAATTCTTTTTCATTAAATTTCTTCTTTTTCTTCTCCCCTATCAAATTGTTTTTAGGATTAATTACCTGAATATAAAGCTGCTTTTCGCCTTCTTCTGCTAATTTACTTTCATTAATGGTAAAACAAACCCTTATTTTTTCAATTCGACTGGCCTTATTTATTATATTAATTTCTCCGTCATTTTTTACCGTCACTCCTTGTCCTTGAATATTGGAAAGTTTAATAATCGAAGCTTCATTAATTTTTTGCTGCAACTCTTCATTTTTTTGATAAATAGAGTCGGTTTTTTTCTGGGTGGTTTGAAGAATTTGATTGGTGCTATCTATTGCCGTTTTTAATTTCTCATTTTCTTTTGATAGCTTATGAATATGTGAGAGCAAACGCTGTTTTTCCATCTTTAATTGGTCGGCCTGTAATCGGTATTTTTTCAACTGAAAATAATCTTGCTCCATTTGTTCAATGGAATCGATGAGCTGTGAAATACGCTGCTGCTCTTTTTTCAGGTTTTGTTTTAAACTGGCATTATCCAGCTCTAAGCTATCATATGCCCGCTGAATACCTTCTAATTCTTTTTGCAAAAAGACTTTTTCTTCTTCTAAAAACTTTATATTTTCATTTTTCTCACTGTGAAAACTAAAGGTATACACCAACATAATCACTAATCCGGCAAGTAACACACCGATTAAAATTTTCAGAATATTCTCTTTCTTTTTCTCACTCATATATTTCCCTCGCGAAAATTTTATTAACTTCAGAAGAAATAAATTACACGTGTTTCAAGATTTACTTCATCTGTTTTTTCCTAAAAAATGTGTTGCCTGTGAGGAAAATTTGGTACACAAAGAAATGATTTGCACTTCTTGCCTACACCAACTTCCGCTAGCCAATACGCATCTAAATAACGAAAATACACTAAAAAAAGTATTTAATCACGAAGTTGATATTAAGAAGGCCTCTTGCTTGCTTTATTATTACAAAAAAGGAATTACCCAACGGCTTTTTCATAATTTAAAATATCGCGGTCAAGAAGAAATAAGTTCCTATCTAGCCGAATGGTTTACACCTTATTTGGAGGAAAATAACTTTATGACCGGGATTGATGGGATTATTCCCGTCCCTCTACATCGGAGCCGTTTAAAAGAGCGCGGTTACAATCAAGTAGAGGGCTTCGCCAAAACTCTAGCTACCAACTTCAATAAAGTTTATATTGACGATGTTCTCATTAAAAAAGAAGCCACGAAAACCCAAGTTTTTAAAAACCGATTGGCCCGACAAAAAATAAAACCCAATTATTTTAGTTTAGAGCAGGAAAGTAAAATTGAAAACAAACACATTTTGCTTTGTGATGATATTGTTACCACTGGAGCAACCATGAAAAATTGTATCCAAGTATTACAAGTAGCCAAAAACGTAAAAATTAGTATTGCATCAATGGCTTATGCGATCTAAATTACGTTGATATTTAAAATAATTGTTTCTTTGCAGTAAAATTTTGTAAATGAATTTTAAACGCTTCACCTACTTTTGTTTGTTGCTGTTAAGCTTTACGTTTTTCTTTAATTGCGCTAAACGTGGAATGCCACAAGGAGGAATTATAGATACCATCCCACCGGTTTTTGTAAGGGCGAACCCGGAGAATTTCAGTACCAATTTCAAGGCAAAAGAGATTAGAATTTATTTCAATGAATATGTGAAATTAGATAATCCGCAACGCCAGATTATTGTTTCTCCTCCCATGGATCCGAAACCAGAGTTTTACCCGATGGGTAGTGCCAGCAAAGATGTTAGGATTAAAATTTTAGACACTTTATTAGAGAACACTACCTATTCCATCAACTTTGGAAATAGCATTACTGATAATAATGAAGGTAACCCTCTCCAGTTTTTCAAATACGTTTTTTCTACCGGGAGTTACGTAGACTCCCTTTCAGTTTCCGGAGCGGTGAGCGATGCTTATAAAAGAAAAAGTGACGAATTTGTTTCGATCATGTTGTATGAAGTAGATTCTACCTATAGTGATTCTGCCGTTTACAAAAGAATGCCTACTTATATTTCGTATACCCGAGATACGTTAAATACCTTTACGGTAGATAATATGCGTGCCGGAACTTACCAGATGGTAGCAATGGTCGATAAAAACCAAAACTATAAATTTGATCCGCGTACTGATAAAATTGGTTATGTAGATAGCCTAATAACCATCCCTACCAAGGAAACTTATGGATTGAAAGTCTTTAAAGAAATTCTAGATTTCCAGATTCAGCGGCCCAAACAACTTTCTAAAAAACACTTGATTTTTGGTTACAAAGGAAATGCAGACAGTACTCAAATCAACTTAATCTCTGATGTTGCCACTGATTTTGACTATCGAATTTTACCCGATGCCGAAACCGATACACTTCATTATTGGTATAAACCTTTTATGGAAGTGGATAGTTTGGTCTTTCAGGTAAAAAAAGAAAATTATATAGATACGGTTTATACCAAAATCCGGGATATGAAAAGTGATTCTTTAGAAATTAAAGCATTGACCAAAGGTAGTTTTAACCCAGATGAAAATTTTCAGCTTACGGCCAATACTCCATTAGAAACCTTAGATACTACGTTGGTGAAGATTATAGATAAAGATTCTATTCCTATTCATTTTGATTATATTTTTCAGGAAAGAGAAAACATTCTCAGTCTTGCTTTTGATAAAAAAGAAGATCAAGCCTTTAAAATTCAGCTTTTACCCGGCGCAATTACCGATTTTTACGAAAATTCAAATGACACCTTAGACTTTCAAATTAAAACCCCTAAACTTTCAGACTTAGGAATCTTAAATTTGACCGTCAACAATATTAATTCCTACCCGGTAATCGTTCAACTTACCAACTCAAAAGGAGACACGTACAAAGAAATTATTCATAACCAAGAAGAAGGAAACGTGTTTAACTTTGAATATATTAAACCCGCTTCTTATAGGGTTAGGGTTATTTACGATGAAAACGAAAATGGTAAATGGGATACCGGAAGCTTTTTGAACAAAACCCAACCGGAACGGGTTTTTTATTATCCCGGTGAAATTGAAATTAGGGCAAATTGGGATGTTAATGAAACTTTTATTTTAAGGTAAACTCATCCTTATCGTTTAAAAAAGCAAAACGTTTACGGGTTTCATTTAGTTCCTGTTTACTCAATTGAATAGTTTCTGAAAAAACTACCTCGTGGTTTAAGGTCGAAATTTGCTTGCCCAGCATATCGTAAATTGCCGAATGCCCTGAATATTCGTGGCTATTCCCATCGAACCCAACCCGGTTTACTCCTGCGACGTAGCACATATTTTCTATTGCCCTTGCTTTTAATAGTGCATCCCAAGCTTGCGTTCGTTTCTTAGGCCAATTAGCCACGTATAGCAATAAATCAAAATCTTCGGTATTTCTGGACCAAACAGGAAAACGAAGGTCGTAACAAATCAACGGACATATTTTCCAGCCTTTATATTCCACGAGTAACCTTTCTTTCCCTGCAGAATAGGTATTTTGCTCATCAGCCAACGTAAATAGGTGTTTTTTATCGTAAGTTTTAAAACTCCCGTCAGGAAAAACAAAGAATAGACGATTATAATAATTATTGTTTTCGGTAATAATGACACTTCCGGTAAGTGCCACCTCAAACTTCTTGGCCTGTTGTTGAAGCCAAGCTAAACTACTTCCATTGGTTTCTTCCGCTAAATTTTCAGCATTCATTGAAAACCCTGTCGTAAACATTTCCGGTAAGACAATAAGATCGGTTGACAGGCTGAGTTCATTTATTTTTTTACTGAACATTTCTCGATTAAGCTCAGCGTTTTCCCAATGTAAATCGGCTTGAATAATAGTTACTGATAGTTTTTCCATAAGCTAAAAATAAGAAATCTTCTACGGAAATAAAATCATTTACAAACGACTACAACCGTTTAAAAACGGTTACAAACGCAAGTAATTATTTATCAACCAATTAAAACTTTACTCTGTTTTCATCTTTGTACTGTTGAATTGAACGAACGAAATTCAATACTATTAAAACTCAAAATTATGAATGCGTTAAAAAACAAAGTACAGTTAATTGGAAACTTAGGAAACAATCCAGAAATCATTTACTTAGAAAGCGGAAAGAAATTAGCCAAATTTTCTTTAGCTACTAATGAGACTTACAAAAATGCGAAAGGTGAAAAAGTAACCAACACGCAATGGCATAGTCTTATTGCTTGGGGAAAAACGGTAGAAATTATAGAGAATTATTTAGAAAAAGGAAAAGAAGTCATGATAGAAGGAAAACTTACTTCTCGAAACTACGAAACTAAAACAGGAGAAAAAAGATACATTACTGAGGTACAGATTAATGAATTGCTTATTTTAAAATAAACTCGCTTTGAAACCACAACATCTTCAATCGGATCCTTTCAGTTTTAACAAAAACACCTTTAATTAACATTTTTTAACAAGCTATAACAAAGTTTTAACCTGTTTTCTAAAAACTAGAATCGGTATTGCTGCGTAGATCTCGTATAAGATTAACAAAACTTATTTTTATTATGAAGAACAAAAACGTAAAAGTAGAAAGCTTTGTTTCTAAAAACGGGAACAAAAGAAGACAGTTTTTAAAAATGAGTGGACTCGCGATTGCCGGTAGTGGTTTAATTTTAAGCTGTAGCGATGATGACGATTTCACAGAACCAACTCCAGATCCGGACCCAAACACTTTTGATTTAGGAGGAGGCGATTTAGGAGTGCTTAATTACGCGTATGCACTGGAGCAATTGGAAGCAGAGTTTTATACCAAAGTAGTTAATGGCTCTTATTGGTCGGGTGCTGCGATGGAAGAAAAACAAATTTTGGAAGATTTATATAACCACGAAGTCAACCATAGGGAGTTTTTTAAAGCCGCTTTAAATGCGAATTTTGATGCAGAGGTCGTATTACCGGAAAGCTTAGAATTTGATTTTTCAAGTGTAGATTTTTCTAATCGAGATTCTGTATTATCCACCGCTAAATTGTTAGAAGATACGGGTGTAAAGGCCTATAATGGTGCCGGTAAACTTATTGAAACTGCCGCTTACTTAGTAATCGCAGGCAAAATTGTTTCTGTAGAAGCAAGACACGCTGCTGCCATTAGAAGTATTATAGGTAACGATATGGATGACTTCAAACTTTTTGCTGGAGATGATATTGTAGATCCCAACACAGGTTTGGATGGTGCAGAAAACCCATCAGTAATCATTAATGCCGCAGGCGGATTTATTGTTACTCCATTTACCGCAAACCAATTGCCGTAAAATAAGTAACTAATCATTTCAATAATTTAAAAAACAATATTATGAATCTTATAAAATTTTTAGACGAGTTTACCACTGAAAACCTTACCAAAAAAGGAGCTTCTAGAAGAGATGCCTTTAGCACCTTTTCTTCCCTTGGTAAAAAAGCTGCCATAGCTGCCGTTCCATTTGGGATGGCAACTTTATCAAACAAAGCAAAAGCTGCCACTATGTTTCAAACAGATAATGCGGTAGGTGCTTTACAATTAGCTTTGACCTTAGAATACTTGGAAGCAGATTTTTATGCTAAAGCTCTTGCTTCTGGTGTACTCTCGAGCAATGCCAAAGCAGAAGCGATTTATCAGCAAATTTCAATGCATGAATCTGCTCATGTAAATTTATTAAAAAATACCTTAGAATCTCTTGGGGAAAACCCAGTAAGCGAACCCACGTTTGATTTTACAGTAGATGGTAATTTTGACCCTTTTAATGAAAATAATAGTGGAAACGAAGTAGCTTATGCACAGCTTCTTATTTTAGCTCAAGCTTTTGAAGATACAGGGGTTAGAGCTTATAAAGGACAAGCCGGAGCATTGATGGGCAACGATGATTTATTAACCGCTGCACTTCAAATTCACTCAGTAGAGGCGAGACATGCTTCAGAAATAAGAAGGTTACGAGGCCTAGAAGGTTGGATTACTTTAGATAATACAGGGATTCCAGATCTTGGTGTAGCCGCCGCCAATGAAGGTGTAGAAGCGGTATATGCCGGAGAAGAAAATTTAATACAAGGAGGAGTAGATGTTTCTACTCTAGGAAGTGGTTCGCCATTTACGGCAGAAGCTTCTTCTCAAGCTTATGATGAAATCTTAACAGGTGACGAAGCTACAGCTATTGCAAGTTTATTTATTGCATCCTAATAGCCTTGTTTTTCATTTTAAAAAAGTGCTCTAGAGTTTTCTAGGGCACTTTTTTATATCAATAAAACACTTTTAAATTACCAAAATCACATCTAGAGACTCCTTATTTTATCATTTTCATAATTCAAAAAATTACGTTATCTTTAATTAATTGAAAATTAAAGTATTATGGGAATCAAGAACTTTCAAGGAAAACAAATAGGGGTTATTGCTACTTCAGAAAATATTACCGTTGAAGATTTTATGACGGTAAATATGTACAAATTCTATGCAGGACAAAGTGTTTTAGAGGTGATGGAAACTTTATTAAAATATAGAATTTCCGGAGGTCCTGTCGTTAATCAACAAAACGAATTAATAGGGATCATTTCTGAAGGAGATTGTATAAAGCAAATTTCAGAATCACGTTATTACAACCAACCTATGGAGAATATGACTGTTGAAAATTACATGGCTAAAGAGGTAGAGACGGTAAGCCCAGATATGCATTTATTTGATGTAGCCAATAAGTTTTTAAGCTTAAAGAAAAGAAGGTTTCCCGTTTGTGAACAAGGAAAACTAATCGGCCTTATTAGCCAAAAAGATGTTTTAAAAGCTGCTTTAGAAATACAAGGCTATAACTGGAAAAGTTGATTTTTCATCTTTGCATTTCCATTAATTTCAATTCAAATTTTCAGAAAAAGAAAGGAAACCTTAGCTAAATAAATCAGCCAAGATTTCCTTTTTTATTAGTTTACAACCACTACAATTTTTCCTTTTTGCTGATTGGATTCCATGTATTTATGGGCATCTACAATTTTCTCAAAAGCAAAGGTTTTATCTATCGTAGGCGTCAAACTCCCCTCTTCGATCCCTTTAACTACAAAATCTTTTGCCTTCTTACGTTTCTCTTTGTCTGTTGTGATATCCAACAATATGTATCCTTTAATGGTTAATCTTTTACTCAATATGGGAAATAAAGGATAATCAACATTTTTAGTTGTTAAAGATCCGTATTGAATAATTTTACTTTCTTCTCCTGCTGCTTTCGTTAAAGACGCAACCATCTCAGCTCCGATTGGATCAAAACTAATGTCAATACCATTCCCATCAGTAATTTCTTGAGTTCTTTCTACTAAATCTTCATCGTCTGTAACAATTACATGATCTGCTCCGGCATCTAATAAATATTGCTTTTTCTCTTCTTTTCTAGTAGTAGCAATAGCAATCCCCCCTTTAGATTTGGTTATTTGTATGGCTGCTAACCCCACACTACTGCTGGCAGCAGTAATTAAAACAAAATCATCTTTTTTTAATTTTCCATTTTCAATAAGTCCGCCATAGGCAGTAGTAAATGGCATCCAAATAGAAGTGGCTTCTACAGCAGAAAGTTGAGCGGGATAGGTGGTTACTGCATGTTCAGGTAAAATGGCCGTTTCGCCATAGGTACCGTAATCATTCATAGAAAAGGAAGGAATTGTACTTACCTTATCACCAACTTTAACCGACTGTACTTCACTGCCAATCGCATCAACCACGCCACTGGCTTCATAGCCTATTTTTGATGGGAATTTTGGTTGTTCTAAATAATTACCTGCTCTAAAGGCTACTTCTGCACGGTTTAAACCAATAGCTTCTACCTTAATTCTCACTTCATTGGCTTTCGGTTCTTCAAGAGGAACCTCTTCAATTTTTAAAACCTCAGCCTCCCCTGTCTCATGAAATCTTACAATTCTAGTTTTATTTTCTTTCGTATTCATCTTTTTTATTTAAAGTTCAAAAAATCCTATTGTCTAGCCTTAGACTTTTAGAAAAAAATAACTTTCAAGATGGTGAGAGATTTCACTTAAACTAGTTAGAAAAGGTGTTAGAGTTGGTATCAATAGAATATTTCTTGAGCTAAGCGATAGGTATTGGCGTGCGCTTCCACAATGTGTTTAATCTCTTTAGAATATCCGCCTCCCATACTACATTCTACCGGAAGGTTTTTATCTTTTAAACTTTGCAATACAAATCGGTCCCGTTCCTTACAAGCTTTAATCGAGAGGCTTAATTTCCCTAGTTGATCTGTTTCCAAGACGTCTACCCCAGAAAGATAAAATACAAAATCAGGCTTTACTTCTTCAATTAACTGCGGAAGCGTTTCTTTTAAAATCTTAAGATATTCTTCATCTTTCGTCTCGTTGGCTAAACCAATATCTACATCTGATTTTTCTTTTTTAAACGGATAGTTTTTCTCACCGTGCATCGAAAAGGTAAAGACTGAATCATCTCCTCCAAAAATTTCTGCGGTTCCGTTGCCTTGATGTACATCTAAATCGATGATTAATATTTTTTCGGCTAATTTTTGCTGCTGAAGATATCTGGCCGCAATGGCTTGATCATTCAGCATGCAAAACCCTTCCCCTCGATTGCTATAAGCGTGATGCGTTCCTCCGGCGATATTCATCGCTATACCGTGTTGCAAAGCAAATTCTGAAGCCATGATCGTTCCTCCGGCAATTAAACGTTCTCTAGCCACTAAAGCCCGAGATAACGGAAAACCGGTTCTTCTAATTTCTTTCTGGGAAAGTTTTAGATTGAGAAAGTCGTAATAATAATCGGGATCATGAACCGCACAAATATATTTATCGTTGGGAAGTTCTGGTTCAAAAAAGTTTTCTTCCGTACACGTTCCTTCTAGCAATAATTGCTGTGGAAGCAACTCGTACTTTTCCATAGGAAAGCGATGTTTAGGTGGTAAGGGATAAACATAACTGGGATGAAAAGCAATTTTGAGCAAAATAGTAGCTATTTATTTTGAAAAGTCTACAATTCGGTAAGCTTCTGTTTCTTTATTATAGTAAGCGTAATAAATTTTATTATTCCACTTAAAAACATTTTCAGCAATCTGATCGTGTAGAGTTTTGGCGTATTTTTTTATACGGTCGAAAGCATTTTCTGGAACTTCTCCTTCAATATGATTAAAATTGCTATCGAATAAGCATTTTATGCGAATAGGGTTTGTGTAAGCATACCAAAGATATGGAGATTGATCGAAATTGTCACCATATGGCATAACTTGGACCATACCCATTGGTCCTATGCTAACAGCTGTATTTCCATGATAGGCTTTAGAATAGCTGCCTATATTCACAACATAACGATTGTTATCTTTTTGAACAGAAACAGCAATATCTTCATTATCAATTTTTTTTAAAAATTTAGAAGTTTTCTTTAGTTCATCTTTTGGAATATACATGTCTCCATCTTCATCCTGAATATCAGGAGTGTTTGCAAACGTAATTTTTTCATCGTCATTCAAATGTATTTCTTTAAGTAGCTTGCCTGTTTCCCTATTTCTGGCTTCAAAGAAAAGTTCTTCTGAGTTCCCTACAATTTGATAAATATTATCATTAAGCAGAAAAGATTTACTGAAAAATCTCTCTTTCGTAGAAAAATAAGGTTTTTCAAAATGTTCTATTTCTGCGTTATATTTGTTTAAATCTACGTCTATAAGATAGGTTTCGTAAATGCTTTTGTCTAAGGTTAATTCAAAACCTTTTTCAGTTTCATAAAGTTTGTTCATAGCACCTGCCCAGGCCACTCCAATTGGATAATTGGTGTCCATTTTTCGAATTTCAAGAGGATCTGGACTACTCTTTTTTAGATTTTTGAGCATCTCATACAGGTTTTTCTGTTTGTTATCTTCTATCCTGAAATCCTGATTTAATACTATTTGATGTTCTTTGTAATCAATTCCGGTAAACTCAAAACAATTTATTACAGATTTTTTCTTATCTGTAGAAAGCAAATAGAACTTCCCGTTTTTACTAAGACTTTCTATATACTCTCCTTTTTTTAATTTGAAATCGAATTCAATTTCAGATGATTTTTTAGTTTTAAAATTAAAGATAATAGCACCGAAATTTTTATTATTTCCATGTTTTAAGAAAAGAATAGTTTGATTTTCTTTTTGAATATATCCAATGATTTCATTGTAACGATTAGGTAAACCTTCAGAGGATAACTCATCTAAGCGTTGCATATCTTTATCATAGAGGTATGCATTGAACGTTTTATTATCGTCTATAAAAAGAGTTAAGTTTTTGGTCGTTTCATTACTAATGATAAAAACATCCTTAATTGAGCGATTACTATCTTTTAAATTATTAGGGATATTATAAATTTGCTGGCCTTTTACCAAAAAACTTAATAATACTATTACAAATAGAAAATAAAACTTTTTCATCTTAAGAGATTACCGTTCCGCTATTTACTCCGTTTTCATCTGGATTCACAAACACTAATTTTCCATCGGCTGTTTCCGTCATTAAAATCATTCCTTCACTTAAGGTACCACGGAGCTTGATTGGTTTTAAATTGGCTACCACACTTACTTTTTTCCCAATGATATCTTCGGGTTTAAAATGTTCGGCAATACCGGAAACTATGGTTCTTTTATCGATACCTGTATCTACTTTGAGGACCAAAAGCTTTTTGGCTTTCGGCATTTTTTCGGCTTCTAGAATAGTTCCTACACGAAGATCGAGTTTGGTAAAATCGTCAAATTCTATGAATTCTTTTTGCGGAATTACTTCTGCTTCTTCTGTTGCATTAACTTTCTTAGTCGCTTCCAATTTGTCAATTTGTTTTTGAATTTCTTCATCTTCCACCTTTGCAAATAATAGTTCTGCTTTACCGATTTGGTGATCTTTTTCTAATAATACTTTATCTGTAGCAATATCTTCCCAAGACCTTTCGACTCCGCTCGAGATGACAGCATCATTTAAGTTCAGCATTTTTTTCAACTTCTCTGAAGTAAACGGTAAGAACGGTTCACTCAAGGTTGCTAAAGCGGAAGCAATTTGAAGCGCCACATACATTACGGTTTGTGTCCGCTCTTTGTCAGTTTTAAAAGTTTTCCAAGGTTCTTCATCGGCTAAGTATTTATTCCCCAATCGAGCGACATTCATCAATTCAGCCTGAGCTTCTCTAAAACGGTATTTTTCAATAGAACTGGCAATAACCGATGGATAGGCTTTTAACTCGGCTAAGGTTTGCTCATCAATTTCTGTCAATTCTGCTGGACTGGGTACTTTTCCATCATAATATTTATTGGTTAATACCACCACACGGTTGATAAAGTTACCGAAAATAGCTACCAATTCACTGTTATTACGCTGCTGAAAATCTTTCCACGTAAAATCGTTATCTTTCGTTTCTGGGGCATTGGCGGTTAACACATAACGCAACACATCTTCTTTTCCCGGAAAATCCTCTAAATACTCATGTAACCAAACCGCCCAATTTTTTGAGGTGGAAAGCTTATTTCCTTCTAAGTTTAAAAACTCATTGGCAGGCACATTATCCGGCAATATATAATCACCGTGCGCTTTTAGCATCACCGGGAAAATAATACAATGAAAGACAATATTATCTTTCCCTATAAAATGAACCAATTTGGTGTCTTCATCTTTCCAATAAGGCTCCCAATCTTTGCCTTCACGTTCTGCCCATTGCTTGGTCGCAGAAATGTAACCAATAGGCGCATCAAACCAAACGTAAAGTACTTTACCTTCACCACCTTCCACAGGAACGGGAATTCCCCAATCTAAATCACGCGTTACGGCACGCGCACGCAGACCATCATCAATCCATGATTTACATTGTCCATAAACATTAGACTTCCAATCTTTTTTATGCTCTTTTAGTATCCATTCTTTTAGAAAAGGCTCGTATTGATCTAAGGGTAAAAACCAATGGCGCGTTTCTTTTAAAATAGGCGTAGCTCCGGTGATGGCCGATTTTGGGTTAATTAAATCAGTGGCGTTATGGGAAGTTCCACATTTTTCGCATTGGTCGCCATAACTTTCTTCAAAACCACACTTAGGACAAGTACCCACCACAAAACGATCGGCTAAGAATTGTTGTGCTTCTTCATCGTACAGTTGCTGCGTCACTTCTTCAATAAACTTATCTTCATCGTATAATTTCTGAAAAAAATCGGAGGCCGTTTGGTGATGAATTTTGGAAGACGTACGCGAATAATTATCAAAAGCTATCCCAAAATCTTGGAATGACTTTCTAATGATTCCGTCGTACTTATCCACCACATCTTGTGGCGTTACGCCTTCTTTTTTTGCTTTAATGGTAATGGGCACACCGTGTTCATCACTTCCGCAGACAAAAACTACATCTTTCCCTCGTTTTCTTAAATATCTTACATAAATATCTGCAGGCACATAAACCCCTGCTAAATGACCAATATGAATAGGTCCGTTGGTGTAAGGCAAAGCCGCCGTAATGGTATATCTTTTTGGTGTACTCATTTCTGAAATTTTAAGCGGTAAAGGTAAGAAAAGCGACGAGGATTTTGAAACTGTTTATAGAAAAGAGAGTTTTAGTAAAATAATCTTGAAGGAAATACAAATAGATGTTTTCATAAAAACTTATATTTATTTTAAATTCATTCTAGAAAACCGAAAAGTAATTTTTATATATTTACCCCCGTTAATCTTAAAAATACTTAAATGAAAAAAATTTATTACTTGTTTTTTGCAGTAGCAATGGTGTTGTCTAGCTGCGGAAATGATGACGACGGAGGAAGCGATAACGGCGTCAAAGGAAAGATGAAAATAGACAATGAAAATTACAATTTAAAATCGGGAACTATTGAATCTTATGGAGAATCTGATGACGGCAATACCTACAATTTCGATATTGAACTTTTTTCAGAAGATATTAGTTCTATAAATGATGAGTCGTCTTTAACAGATGTCAACATTTCTTCTGTGTATTTTGAATTGTGGTCAGACAGTGCATCAAAATTAACAGACGGGAATTATAGTTATGATAGCGACTATACGCAGGATGCTTTTACATTTAGCGATTCAGAGATTGGCCTGAACTATAATTTTTTCTCTGAGGATGGAACTTATTATGAAATCAATTCAGGTGAAATTGAAATTTCCAAAAACGGAAGTACTTACGAGATAACTTTTGAAGGTACTACTTCTGAAGGCAAAGACATTTCTGTTAATTATAAAGGCTTGTTAAGCACTTTCTAATTTTCTTGAAATATATAAAAAGGTGAAAGGTTCTAATCTTTCACCTTTTTTTATTTATTATTCTAACCTTAAATAACATAACACCTATGAAAAAAATTTATTCGATTTTATTGTTTGCTTTTATAGCAACCGCATTTATTTCCTGTAACAATGATGATGATAATAATTCTTCCAATCTTAATAATGAACTTTTAGTGAATGGAAAAACCTATCCACTAAAAGCTGGTGCCCTTGAATATTATGGAAATGAATCTGGAAACCACAGTTCAGGTTTAATATTGGTTACTACAGAAGTAAATGAAAATGAAGAAGCGGAAGATGAATTTTTTAATTCTATATTTTTTGAAATTTTTACTTCTGAAAGAACTATAGGAACAAGAGAATACAAATTTTTTGAAGGAGAACTAGCAAATACGTTTTCTGACTTTTCTGAAATTAAGATAATGACAGAAACGGAAGATATGATTGATATAGATAATTACGAATTAACAGCTGGTGTTTTAAATATTATTAGCCTTAACCCTTATGAAGTAACTTTTAAAGGTAAAGCACGAAATTGGGACGATGAAACTGACATTGTTGATTTTGAAGGACACTACAAAGGCAATTTATATGAATATGATTACAGTGAGGAATAGTTAGTTTTTTTAATTACTATTTAGAAATAACATATAACTAATGAAAAAGGTTCTATAGAGCTTAAGGGCAAAAGCTATGATTTAAAGATGGGATTTATCGAAAGTTGTTTAGAAACCAATAATGAGAATCTTTACAATTGCAAACTTAATTTTTCTACCCTCGATATTGAAAATTACGATGAAAGCTATACTTCTACAGAAGAGAAGTATTCTTATATTTATTTTCCCATGTTATCTAAAAGTCCTTCAGGCTTAACAGGTGGTATTTATACTTTCAATAATCTAACAGAAGAACCGCTTTCATTTGGTTTAGGAACAATTAATTACTATTGATAAAGAATTTTTCTCAACTAAAGGTGCTAAATATTCTATCAATTCTGGAGAAATTGAGGTTTCCAAAAACGGAAGTACTTACGAGATAACTTTTGAGGTACTACTTCTGAAGGTAAAGACATTTCTGTTAATTATAAAGTTACTTTAACCGCTTACTAAATAGGAATTCAAAAAAATAAAAGAGACAAAATCATCAAAGAATATTTATAAATTTGCTATTTCATTCTTTTCAGAGAATTCAAGTATTGTTTTTCCATTTTTTGCTTGACAAGCTTTTTATGATTAGGATTTATATAAGATTATTATTTTTGACCCCACCATAATTTAATCGAATGAAAAAAATCTACTTTTTATTTATAATATGCTTTAGTATTCTTTCTTTTATTTCTTGTGATAAAGATGATGATGGAGAAGAAAATCCTGAATTAAATAAACTTAATTATAATAATGAATCGTATAATTTAGAGTCTTTTAAGGTACAAGCACTCACTGGTAATTATTTCGTTTACAACTCTTATTGTACCACAAAAGAATCAGAATATGGATATAATCTTTTCTTCTACGACACAAAGAGCATTAAGCCAGATGCAAAGCCCTTGCTTACGATATATATAGGCCCTGACACCAATTTCAACAGAGCGTTTCCTTTAGAATTAAACTCATGCCAAAGTTCTTGCAGGTGTTTATTTGTTGATTTTATGGAAGAAACTAGCACGAATTCTCTAGTTCGTCATACATCCGTAGAAGTTAATGCTCTAATTATATCATTAAAACCTATAGAAATAATTTTTGAAGGATTTTTTGATGATGATAAAAAATTTAGCCTCCACTTTAAGGGAAAAAGTGTACCTGAATTTCCCAAAGAAATTTAAGCCTCACTATCTAATTCTTTATCAATAGTACTTCTTTATGAAAACAGCTCCATTTTTAAAAAAAAAAGATAAAGTCGCCATTGTAGCCACCGCCAGGAAAGCAACGCAAGAAGATTTGCAACCGGCCATTCAGCTGTTGGAAGCTTGGGGACTACAAGCCGTAATTGGTTCTAGCATCGGATTGGAAGAACATCAATTTGCAGGAAGTGATAAAGAACGAGCAGAAGATCTTCAGCAACAATTAAATGATCCCGAAATTAAAGCAATCTGGTGTGCCAAAGGGGGTTATGGAACGGTGAGAATTTTAGATTTAATCGATTTCTCTGCATTTAAAGAAAATCCGAAATGGATTATAGGCTATAGTGATGTCACCGCTTTGCATTCGCATCTTCATAACTTAGGAATCGCTACACTTCACGCTCAAATGTGCTTAGGGGTGGAGACCAAATCTGAAGCAAGTCGGGAAACGTTGAGAAAGGTGTTATTCGGAGAAGAATTAACGTATGAATTTTCAACTTCTTCCCTAAATAAAACCGGAACTACTAAAGGCGAATTGGTTGGTGGAAATTTATCGGTGCTCTATTCGCTCTGCGGAAGCAATTCTGCCATCAATACCCAAGGGAAAATCCTATTTTTAGAAGACTTAGATGAATACCTTTACCATATCGACCGGATGATGCAAAACCTAAAACGTAATGGAATGCTAGAAAATTTAGCGGGACTCATCGTTGGCGGAATGAATGCTATGAATGATAACACAATACCATTTGGAAAAACTGCGGAAGAAATTATCACTGAAACAGTAGCAGCGTATGATTTTCCGGTAGCCTTTAATTTTCCGGCAGGACATATTGAGCATAATCAAGCTTTAATTTTTGGAAGAAGAGTAAAGCTAGAGGTGAATGATGAAAACTCTTTTTTAAGCTACCTAAAATAGTTATTGATTTCGTTTATCCCAATGAAGTGGATTTCTGCGTGTATGAAATACGACCTAAATGATAATAAGTTCGTTTTTTCATCTAACGAAAAATGAATTATAAATGGAAAATTTTTTAAAGGAATGCATCTAATTTCTTCATACCTGAATTGATAAAAAAGATTTTGTTTTAAAGAAGAAAACGTTAGTTCAATTTCATTTATAAATTTTAAATCTAAACCGGGTTTTTCTGGTAAGCAGCATTTCGTTCACGAACGATATTTTTATGTGCTTCAAGTATTTCAGCTTCCTGAGAAACCGCAAAGCCTAATTGCTGAACCAGTTTATTGTCCGGGACTTTTAATTTAATCTCTTTCATCTTTTAAACATCACTCTTTCATACAAATATAAATCTTAAAAAATAGTATATTAGATGAACTATTAAACTTTTCGAGATGTATCCATGGCGCAACACAATGATTTAGGCAAAAAAGGCGAACAACTCGCAGTAGATTTCCTTCAGCAAAAAGGTTATGCCATTTTAGAGCGTAATTTTAGACATCAAAAAGCCGAAGTTGATATCATTGCTCAAAAAGCAGATATGATTTGTGCGGTGGAAGTAAAGACCAGAAGTACCCCGGAATTTGGAAACCCACAAGATTTTGTAAAACCAAAACAAATTCAGCAGTTGGTAAAAGCGATGGATTTTTACTTAATCGAACATGATTTGGATGTAGAACTTCGGTTTGATATTGTAGCGATTATTAAAAACAAACTCGGAACCCGCATTGAACATTTAGAAGACGCTTTTTTATATTTCTAATTTTATCTCTAAATTAAACACCCTAAACAAATTCATTATGAAAAACATTTACACAATTTTTACTCTATTTTTATTATTTCTTGCTCCAATTAATGTTTCTGCTCAAAACATAAACACTAATCCTTTTTGGGAAGGAGAAATTATATTGAACGATGGAACTTCACAACAAGGTTTTATCCAAGTTCCTAATAATCCGGCACAAGGGAAAGTGTTAATCAAATCAACTAAAAACGGAAAAAACAAAAAAGTAAAGAAAAAAGACATACAAACAATTAAACTCACCTCACAATCAGGTACTGTTTACCAATTTGAACCTGTAAAAGTAGTATTAACACTGAAGGGTAATTCTTCTTTAGGTAAATCATTATTACTTATATCTAAAGAAAATGATTATGCAAAATTTTACGTGAGTTATGGCGTATATAGAGTAAATAAAGATGGTGAATTATACATGCTTTATCGATATATGCAAGGAAGAGATTTTCCTTCACTTGAATATTATATTAAAAAAAGAGACTTCGAAAAAGCTCGCCTATTTCATGAAACAAATCTTTCAAGAGGGTTTAAAAAAAGTGCTAATGCGTATTTAAAAGAAGATCCTGCACTACTTAAAAAAATTAATAATAATGAGCTTAATTTTAAAGACATAGATGAAATTATTGAAATGTATTTAGAGACAACAAAAAATCTATAATCTAAATAATGTCGTAAATTTCTCCGGGGCAAGCCCACGAGCATTTTTTTAGCGGAACACGTTTACAAACTTTTAAAATTTACTAGCGAGACAAGTCTCGGGGTATTTTACCCGCCTAGAATAAAAAAGCCTTTCTATATTATTGAAAGGCTTTTAATTTTTTATACCTCCACTTCCTCTTTTTTCTTTCTAAAATCTAAGGGTTGTAATACTTTTAGTGCTTTTTCTATCGAAGTTATCTTATCGAAGGTTAAGAGCAAACGCAGGCCATTTCTGGTTTTCTTTTCTTTCATCTTACAAGTTGTAGGATGCGACTGTACGTACTGCAATACTTTGGTAAAATTAGCTGTTTGGTAGAAACGCGATTGCTGATCGGCAATAAAATAGCCTATCAGTTTATTCTGCTTCATAATAATGCGTTCTAAGCCTATTTTAGAAGCGATCCACTTAATACGAACACTATTTAATAAATCGACGGCAGAAACCGGTAATTCGCCAAAACGATCGACTAATTCGGTTTCAAACTTTTCTAATTCTTCTTCGGTTTTTAATTCGTTCAGCTTGGTATATAAATTCAAACGCTCGGCGATGTTATTGATATAATCATCCGGGAATAAAATTTCAAAATCAGTATCGATCTGTGTTTCCTTCACAAAATCTTTATCTTCAATATCTTCTTCGTTATACAGCTCTTTAAATTCATTTTCTTTCAGCTCTTCAATAGCTTCCGCTAAAATCTTCTGATAGGTATCAAAACCAATTTCATTGATAAATCCGCTTTGTTCCCCGCCTAATAAATCTCCGGCACCTCGAATTTCTAAATCTTTCATCGCGATATTGAATCCGCTTCCCAATTCAGAAAATTGCTCTAGAGCCGTCATTCGTTTACGCGCTTCTTCGGTCATTGCCGAATAAGGTGGCGTGATAAAATAACAGAAGGCCTTTTTATTGCTTCGTCCTACCCGACCTCGCATTTGGTGAAGATCAGACAGTCCGAAATTATTGGCGTTATTAATAAAAATAGTGTTGGCGTTGGTTACATCCAATCCACTTTCAATAATCGTGGTAGAAACCAACACATCAAATTCGCCATTAATAAAACTCAACATTAATTTCTCCAGCTTCTTCCCTTCCATTTGTCCGTGACCAATGCCTACTTTCGCATCGGGTACCAAACGCTGAATCATGCCGGCAACTTCTTTGATGTTTTCAATGCGGTTATGAATGAAGAACACCTGTCCGCCTCGCTGAATTTCATATAATACCGCATCCCGAATGGTTTCTTCAGAAAAACGAATCACATTCGATTCGATTGGATACCGGTTAGGTGGCGGAGTGGTAATGGTCGATAAATCTCTTGCCGCCATCAAACTAAACTGAAGCGTACGCGGAATTGGGGTTGCCGTGAGTGTCAATGTATCGACGTTTTCTTTGATGGTTTTCAGCTTATCTTTTACCGCTACTCCAAACTTTTGCTCTTCATCAACAATCAGCAGTCCCAGATCTTTAAATTTAACTGCCTTGTTTACTAATTGATGCGTTCCAATGATAATATCTACGCGACCGCTTTCCAGATCGGCTAGCGTTTCTCGGCGTTCTTTGGCGGTTCTAAATCTATTTAAGTAATCGACTGTTACGGGTAAATCTTTTAAACGCTCCGAAAAAGTTTGATGATGCTGAAAGGCCAAAATCGTCGTGGGCACTAAAACCGCAACTTGCTTCCCATTATCTACCGCTTTAAAGGCAGCGCGAATGGCTACTTCGGTCTTCCCAAAACCAACATCCCCACAAACCAATCGGTCCATTGGGCGTTCGTTTTCCATATCTTTTTTAACCGCTTCGGTCGCTGTACTTTGGTCTGGTGTATCTTCATAAATAAAAGAAGCTTCCAGCTCGTGTTGCAAATAAGAATCTGGACCGTACGCAAAACCTTTTTGCAAGCGGCGTTTCGCATATAATTCAATTAAATTATAGGCGATATGTTTTACGCGGGCTTTGGTCTTTTTCTTCAGGTTTTTCCAAGCATTACTACCTAACTTGAAGATTTTAGGTTCTTTCCCGTCTTTGCCGTTATATTTCGAGATTTTATGTAGGGAATGAATACTTAAATACAGGATATCGCGCTCTCCATAAATCAGTTTAATGGCTTCCTGTTTTTTGCCTTCTACATCTATTTTTTGCAATCCGCCAAACTTTCCAATTCCGTGATCAATGTGGGTTACATAATCACCTACGGTAAGATTGGTCAATTCTTTCAGGGTAATTGCCTGCTTTTTGGCATAGCCATTTTTAAGGCTGAATTTATGGTAACGCTCAAAAATCTGATGATCGGTATAGCAAACATTTTTTGCCTGTTCATCAATAAATCCTTGAAATAAGGAAAGGACTACCGTTTTATACTTTACCTCTTTTTCCTGATCTTTAAAAATATCGTGGAAACGTTTGGCTTGCTGTTCGCTTCCGCAGAAAATATAATTGCTATATCCTTTTTCTTGATTTTCGATTAAATTGGCAATCAATAAATCGAATTGTTTGTTGAAGGAAGGTTGCGGCGTTACAAAGAAAACAATCTCTTTTTTCGGGTTTAGCAACGGATAATTGCTTAATTCTACCACCGAAAAATCAAGGATCTGTTTATGAATTAAGGAAGAGGTACAAAAAAGCGCTGCGGGTTCACTTTGCTTTATTTCTCCGGAAAGTTTTTGGAAAGCTTCTTCTGCCTTCTCAAAAAGTTTATCCATTTGTGCTGAAAAAAGATCAAGATTTTTAACGAATATCAAGGTATTTTCAGCCACATATTTTAAAAAGCTTTCTCTTACTTCATCGAGGTGTTTATTCTCGACATTGGGCATAATAGAAATCTTGTTCACCTTATCGGTAGAAAGTTGGGTTTCTACATCAAAACTCCTGATGCTATCTACCTCATCCCCAAAAAATTCGATTCGGTACGGCTCGTCATTACTAAAAGAAAATACATCAATAATCCCTCCTCGTACTGAAAATTCGCCGGGTTCTGTAACAAAATCTACTCGTTTGAACTTGTATTCAAACAAAACTTCATTTACAAAATCGATAGAAAGTTCGTCGTTCACTTTTATCTTCAGTGTACTTCTATCAAGTTCTTTTCGGGTAACTACTTTTTCAAAAAGCGCATCGGGATAAGTAACAATCACTGCCGGTTTCTTGCGCGAATTGATTCGGTTTAAGACCTCGGCACGCAAAAGCACATTGGCATTATCGGTTTCTTCAATTTGATAAGGCCTGCGGTAACTGCCAGGATAGAACAACACATTATCCTCTCCGATTAACTGCTCCAAATCATTTAAGTGATATGCAGCCTCCTCTTTATCATTTAGAATTAATAAAAAAGGACGTTTGGCTTCTTTAAAAGCATTGGCCACCACAAAAGAAAGGGATGAGCCAATAAGGCCTTTTAAATGAATTTTATCGGTGTTTTTTTCTGAAACGGCAATAGCGTCCCGCAATTCCTGCTGTTGCGGGGATTGTGCAAAACTTTGGGCGATAGTAGATGTACTCATTGCCGCAAAGATAATTGCTGAAATGACGACCTACAATAATGTTGGGATTTTTTAACGATATAGAAATATAAAATACGCTTATGAAAAAGCATCGCCTTTGGGTTCCCAAAGTTCAATTTTGTTACCCTCAGCATCTAAAATCCATCCAAATTTCCCGTAGCTGTATTCTTCCGGTTCGCCAACAATGGTTACGCCTTCTTCCTTCAAAGCAGCTAACAAATCGTCTAAATTTTCTACCCGAAAATTCATCATAAATTGTTTTTGTGAAGGCTGAAAATATTCGGTTTTCTCATCCATCGGGCTCCATTGGGTTGAACAATCGTTGCCTTCTTTATCTTTCCATAAAAAGGTGCAACCATATTGATCTGTATCTAAACCTAGGTGTTCTTTATACCAATTTCTAGCAGCCTCAGGATTTTCAGACTTAAAGAAAAATCCACCTAAGCCGGTAACTCTTTTTTTCATTTCTTTTGAAGGTTAGTTTCATAAATAGCTATAAAATCTTCCGGGCTCATTTTTTGGCAGAGCGCTGCAATTAATTCATACGGAATGTTCTTTACATTTTTAAAGCGAATACAGCTTTTGCCCATATCTAACTTGGTTTTCACATGTTTTGGATATTCTTGTTGAAACCATTTGAGCAATTTTTCATCGGCATAAATTCCGCTATGGTAAAGTGCCAAAAAATTCTTTTGATTAGCAATACTCATAAACGGTAAGGGCAGACTAGGGTCGCAATGATAACCGTCGGGGTAAATGCTTTTTGGGATCACGTAACCTACCATCCCGTAATTGATGCATTCTTTAAAACCGGAAGGCAAATTTTCGATAATTGTTTTGCGTAACCTGGCAAATGCTCCTTTTCGTTCTTCAGGGACTTTTGCTAAATACTCTTCGACTGAATCTGCTTTAATTTGCATATTTTATTGTTTTCTTTGTAAAATCAATGCTGAGATTAAAGATATAATAAAGCCTATAATTACGACGGTAGCAAACATCACAAAAGCTAAAATTCCTGAGCTGTCCATCGATTTGACTTCATTTTCCAATTCTAATTTTTTCTGTTCAAATTTTTCTGGAGGAACGGTTTCTTTTAAGTTTTCTATTGAATAAGCAGTGTATTCTTCTACAAAATCGGGATTGATAATTGCCGTATAAATATAATCTGCAATAGCAACGCCAACACCAACCAAAACGGCAATTCCTAAACCAATAAGTAAGGCTTTCCCAAAAGATACTTCACCATTATTAACACGATCCCGATAATGTTTTATCCCGAAGAAAATAAAAGAAAGCGAGGCCAACATCGTAGCATAACCCACAATTTCTTGAATGGAATAACTTAAACTCATGCCCAACCATAAGACCAATAAAAACAGAACTAAAGCCGTTAATAAACCGTAAACGCCAAATTTTAAAATTACTTTTTTCATAGATTAATCAATTAAAATTTCTGTTTCAAAGCTATATCGAAAGCTCTTTTTAAGCCTCATACTAAAGTACCAAATCGCTCATACTTTGGTATAAAATGGCAATTTTAAAGAATATGAAGCTCTTTTGCTATCTGGACCGCTTGCGTTCTTCGTTTTGCATTTAATTTTAAAAGTAAACTGGAAACATGCGTTTTTATAGTACTTTCTGAAAGAAATAATTTCTCGGCAATTTCTTTATTCGATAAACCTTTAGCAACCGCTTGTAAAACTTCATATTCCCGATTGGTAATTTCCAATTCTTCAATTTTATTGAAATCGACCTTGGGTTGAGGTTGAATTTCTTTTTTCTGCTGAAGACTGTTTTTGTTTAATACCACCCCAATTCCAAAAAAGACAAAGGCAACAACAGCCATAATAATTTCGATGGTGACATTCCCGGTGATGAGTGAATATTCTCCTAACCGAAATAACAATAAGATTGAAAAAATTAAAGCAGCAAAAACAAGAACTGTTTTTTTCATTTTAAGAAAGTTAACCAAAATTCGCTTTAATTTTATCAACGATCACTTGGGCTAATTTTCGTTTACTCTCCACCGTCCAACCGGCAACGTGTGGAGAAAGCAATACATTTTCGGCTTGAATCAAATATTGAAAAGGCTCCGGCATTTGCGCTGCAGAAGTAAATAAATTTTCGAAGGATGTTTTTTCATATTCCAACACATCGAGCCCCGCGCCTAGAATTTTCCCTGATTTTAAGGCTTCTACCAAATCTGAAGTAACTACACTTTGCCCGCGCCCGGTATTGATAAACCAAAAATTATTTTTAAATGAATTGATAAAATCAGCATCAATCATATCATTGGTTGCTTCTGTTAAAGGCGTATGTAAACTGAGTACTTCTACTTTTTGTTGAAATTCTTCCAAATTCACTTGCTTTGCGAATGGATCGCCCACATTATCTTGAATATCGTAACACAACACCTCAACATCAAATCCTTGTAGTTTTTTAGCGAAAGATTTCCCCATATTTCCGTAGCCAATAATTCCTACGGTTTTTCCTTCTAATTCTACGCCTCGATTTTCTTCCCGTAACCATTTACCGGCTCTTACTTCTTGATTGGCTTTATTTAGTTTATTGAATAATGAAAGCAGCATTCCCAAGGCGTGTTCTCCCACAGCATTCCGATTACCTTCCGGAGCTGAAAAGAGTTGAATACCTTGCGCCGAAGCGAATTTGGTATCAATATTTTCTAATCCTGCTCCCAACCGACCGATAAACTTTAAGTTTTTCGCTGCAGAAAGAAATGCTTGATCGAGTTTGAATCGACTACGAATGATGATTCCATCATAAGCATCAATTTTTTCTAATACTTCTTCTTTGGAGGAAGTATAATCTTCTTCATTGGTAAATCCTAAGTCCTCTAATTGTTGAATGATTAAAGGATGATTTTTGTCGAGGTGAAGGATTTTCATTTTCTTATATTATTGAACTTGAACTATAACTATTATTTACGTGTCAAATCGAGCGGAGTCGAGATTGATAAAAGCTTTTAACCCTGCTCAAGGCGACCCCCAGTATATACTAATCTTCAAAAAAAGGATCTGTAATTTCTGGAGTGATGCGTGTGGGACGATGGTTTTGTTTTTCTATCAGGCACCATAAAGTCTTGGCCTGTGCCAAAATTTTATTGTCTTCTTTTCGAATAATTTCTACCCGACGTTCACTTTTTACTCCTTGGTGACTTTCTATCCAAGTTTTTAAAATGATTTTATCGTTTAAATAAGCGGGACTTTTATATTCTATAAAATGATTAAGTACAACCCAGCCTACTCGTTCTCTTAGTTCTTCTGAAGTTTTTAAATTCCAATGTTTCTCACCCACGTCTTGCACCCATTGCAAGTACGTTACATTATTTACGTGTTTTAGGTCATCGATATGTTCCGGCTGAACTTCAATTTCATATTGAAAAGGAATAGGTGTCATTTTCTCTTTGCTTTTCTTCAAATGTAGGAATATTTTGATTAAAAAAGCTTCCGTCTTTGGCACCTTCCCTTAGAAATAGAAGGAGATAAAAGAATCCTTCCCAGCAATATTTAAAAAACTTGCAGGTATTTATCTCGTTTTATTTTGCGTGAGGGATAGTAGCGACATCCTTTTTTGCATATGAATGATTTGTTAGTTGAAATCGGAGTGACAAGCAAAAAAGATATAGCGAATAGCCCGACCCGTGAGGGTCACGCTAAAACAAACTTTTTAAAAACCAAGGATCCATTTGGCGATGGAGAAGTAAATGAGAATACCGCAGATGTCGTTACTGGTGGTGATAAATGGCCCTGTAGCCATCGCAGGATCGATGCCTTGTTTGTCTAAAATAATGGGCACAAACGTACCGATTAGGGAGGCCGTAATGATCACAGAAATTAGGGAAATAGCAACCGTTAAGCCAAAATCAAAGTCCAAATTGAGTAAGAAAACTCCGCCCAAGACTAACAATCCCGCTAAGACAAATCCGTTGAAGAGACTTAACAGCACCTCTTTCAGCAAGCGATTTAATAAAGATCCCCGTAATGAACCATTGGCCAAACCTTGTAATACAATAGCGGAAGATTGTACTCCTACATTTCCTGCCATAGCGGCGATTAATGGCACAAAAAAGAATAAAGCTCCGTGCTTTTCCATCGCTTCGTCAAAAGTTTCTAAGACGTTTACACTTATAAAACCACCTAAAAGAGCTAGGATTAACCAAGGTAAACGCGCACGGGTAAGTTGCCAAATGCTACTGTCTGCTTCTACATCTTCAGAAATACCGGCCGCCATTTGGTAATCTTTTTCGGCTTCTTCCCGTATAAAATCAAGAATATCGTCAATGGTAATACGCCCGACGAGCTTGCCCATTTCGTTAACTACAGGAATAGCTTCTAAATCGTATTTCTGCATAATACGGGCTACTTCTTCACCTTTGGTATCGACTGAAACATAATCTACTTGAGCGATATACACATCGCTAATTTGTGCGGTGCTCGGGGCGGTAATTAAGTCTTTTAGGGAAAGCCTTCCTTTGAGTTTGTTTTTGTTATCTACTACATAAATGGAATGAACGCGGGTTACATTTTCGGCTTGTTGTCGCATTTCGCTCATGCAGCCGGTAACACTCCAATTTTCATTGACTTTCACCAACTCTTTTGCCATCAACCCTCCCGCAGAATTCTCTTCATAACGCAAGAGATCTACAATATCGTCGGCGTGTTGCTCGTCTTCAATATGAGAGATCACCAGTTCTTTTACTTCCGGGGAAAGTTCACCAACAATATCGGCCGCATCATCGGTGTCCATTTCTTCAATCTCTTCAGCAATTTCTTTAGCAGAGAGGTTATTGAGGACTTTTTCACGATCTTCCTCGTCCAACTCCATCAAGACTTCTGCGGTTTTATCGCTTTCAAGCAATTTTATCACATAGGTTGCATCGTCGAGGGAGAGGTCTTCTAGGGTTTCAGCAATATCGGCGTGGTGCATATTTTCAAATTGCACCAGTAGTTCCTTGTTGTTTTTTTGTTCAACAAGGTTTTCAATTTTTTCTATAAACTCCCGACTAATCTGAAACTGCATCGTGTTGTATCTTTTGGGTGAGTTCTAAAAATTGCTGCACCGATAATTGTTCGGGTCGCTGCCCAAAGATACTATCTTCTTTTAATTGTAGACTAAGGTTAAAGCTTTTTAAACTGTTTCTTAACGTTTTTCTTCGTTGTTGAAAAGCTGTTTTTACGACTCTAAAGAATAATTTTTGTTCTACAGGCAGGCTGTAGTCTTCTTTTCTAATTAAGCGTAAGACTCCGCTATCTACTTTTGGTGGCGGATTGAATACCGTTGGCGGGACGGTAAAGAGGTATTCTGCATCGTAATAGGCTTGGGTTAGCACAGAAAGGATTCCGTAGGTTTTGCTACCTTCTTTCTCACAAATTCGTTGCGCTACTTCTTTTTGGAACATCCCAGTAAACTCCGGCACTAAGTCTCGGTTTTCTATAGCCTTGAAAACAATTTGGGTAGAAATGTTATAGGGAAAATTTCCAGTGATGGCAAAAGCTTTTCCGTTAAAGAGTTTTTCTAAATTCATCTTTAGGAAATCGGCTTCTATGACCTGAAAATTTTCGGTAGAAATAGAAGGGTGGTCTAACGCAAACGATTGGTTTAAATACTCGATAGATTCGGTATCTAGATCGGCTGCAATTACATTTTTCCCTTTCTGTAAAATGTATTTGGTAAGCACTCCCGTTCCCGGACCTATTTCCAATACATTTTCGTAACCGTTTAAGGTTAGTGTATTGCCAATTCGTTCAGCTACTTCTTCATCTTTTAAAAAATGCTGCCCTAAATGTTTTTTGGCCTTTACAGGATCTGAAGCATATTGCTTTTTAGTAGATTTCTGCTTTTTATGGGAATACTTTTTTTTCATTTTTCTGAACGTATTTTATAAATCATCGTCATTCTGGGCTTGACCCGGAATCTCCTATAGCTTTAATTTTCAATATTTTGAAGATTTGTTCCTCAATTAACACTTCGACTCCGCTCAGTGTGACAAGATGGGTAACGACACACTTTAGTGTTAATTACAACTTCAACTGAAAACTACTGTTCAGAAATGACTTCTAGTTCGGTTCTAAAAAACACGGTTTTGTCTTTAAAACGTTTTGATTGTTCACGAAGTGTTTCGGCATTTTCTTGATAATAACGCTCTAACATTGCTTTACTTTCGGCTTTATATTGTACCGAATAGGTAACGCCGCCCATAGGTTCTTCTACCAAAACTTTGGTCATTATAGCGTTTATAAATTTGCCGGTATCGAGCATTTGCGGGATGTGTTCTTGCTTCATCCAAGTAAGCCACTCGTCGTGCACTTCTTCACTTACATTGATGGTTACATTGTAAATAATCATAGCTTCAACATTTAAAGCTGCAAAATTGCATTATTCTATTTGATCGCCACGTAATATGCGGTATTTTTTTCGGGACTCGACGAAATAAATACTATCGGCAAAATTGAAAATAATCTGTTCGTAGTTTTCTTTGGCTTTTTCAGGTTGGTTAAGCTGATTTCGGTAGAGTTCAGCTAAATAGTAATAAGCATCGTCGGCCAAAATATCGTCTGCATAATATTGAATGATTTGCTGGTAATTTTTTTCTGCTTTTTCATATTCTCCCAATTCTTCAAAAAGTTGCGCTTTTCTTAACAAAGCTTCGTCTTCAATTTTTTCGCCTTTATGCTGAAGTAAAATCGTATCTAACAGCTTTAAGGCTTTTTCTTCTTTCTTCTGAAAGCTGTATAAATCTGCCTTCGCAAAAAGTTTTAAAGCGGTTTGGGTAGAATCTTCCTGTGAATTATCTGAAATTAATAGGTTTAACTGAAGGGCATCGTTCGCAATTAATTGACTCGTAGCGGTTTTTAGCACTTTTAATTGGGTTTGTGCCCATTTAAAATCGCCTTTATAGTAACTGGTTTTGGCGACTTTAAAGGTGGCTTCTTGTGCTAACTCGTTATTTTGCACCAAATTTTGTACTTGACTGTAATAAATAAGGGCTTGGTTAAACTTTTCTTCTAAGACTAAAATATCGGCCAGCACCATTTTGGTACGAGCTTCTTCAAAACGGCTAATCCGTTCTTCTAAGGCGTTTCTTAATAGCGTTTTCGCTGCTTCATTTTGATGCTCATTGAAGGCTAAAAATTTGGCATATTGTAATTGTAACCCAAGTGTATTTCTGTTTTTTCCGTATTGTTGAAATACTTCTTGGAAACGCTCATCGATTTCTGCTTTTTGATCTTCGGAAGAAATGTGTTCAATTTCAATGGCCAATAGCAACTCATAAGCGTTGAGCTTCTCGCTTTCTATATCGGCCGTTTCTATGGTATAATTTAAAATTTCCTTTGCGGTTTCCGGCTCCCCACTTTCATTAGCGATTTCTGCCAGTTCAGTGATTTTACGCAGACTTTTATCTGGTGAACGTTGGTAAATGGCTTTCTCTTGAATAAACGCTTTTTTATATTCTTGCTGCTGTGTGAATAACCAACTGAGCATCTGATTATAAAATAAATCGGGTTCTTGTTGAATACGTTTTAGCAATAATTTCCGAAGGACTTGATTGGGTTCATTGGCTGCATCTTCGGTAATATATTCTGAAAAATTTCGGTTAACGGCGTAAAAATATTCCGGTTTTTGTTTGATAAGGTCAAGATAGGTACCAAACATCTCTTCTAACTTTCTTTGTTCGCCGTAAATTCTTGCCAACTGAATAATAAAGTTGGGATTGGACTGTTTTTCCAGTGCCTTTTCATAAGCCAACGCAGCTTCTTCCAACAAGTTATATTTCTGAAATGCCTTTCCAACGGTATAAGCGTAATTGGGAATTTTATCTATTTTATCTATGGCTTGTTGGTAGTATTCTTTTGCTTTTTGCGTTTGTTCTTGCAATTGATAATTATGCCCAAGCTCTACCAATAAATTAGGGTAAGCACTATTGCGATGGGTAAAATCTAAAAGGTATTTTTCTGCTTCTTGGTATTGTTCTAATTCTTGCATACTGCTTACCAAACCTTGTAAATAGTTGAGGTTGCCGTTGCTTTTTTCGTACAGTTGTTGGTAAACCGATTTGGCTTTTTCGTATTCGCCTTGATCAAAATAGTTTTGGGCGATTTCTTCTGATTGTGAAAAAACCGACCCACTTAAACCAAGTGTAATAAATAAGATAATTAAAAAACGCATCTCGCTAAGATAACAAAATGCGTTTTGATATATTGTTTTTAATGGAAATTATCTTTTTGAGGTTAAAACCCTTTCAGGTTCGGTTTCTTTTTCGCCAAAAGAAATATGATTTTACAGCAATCTCTTTTTTAAAAACTTGAACAACCTGTAAATAAGTACTACAAGAATAACAAGTAAAACGAAATTAATAATTTGCCATAATAGTAAACCTATACTAAAATCATTCACTGTCATTCTGTTTATCTTCTAGTTCCTTGATCTTTAACTTTAATAATTTTACCATAAGAAAGTAAAACCGGACAATCATAATAATTGATCCTATCATTAATGTTAGTATAAGTATTGGACCTAATACTAGCCATATTTCTCCAAAAGTATTTCTCATGTTTTAATTTGCTTTTATATTATTGAAGCATTACTTCTCCATACGGTCTGACCATACACATCTTGCTCAAATAGTGCGCTAAACTCTTGATTGTTTTTCTACTTTAAATAACTAATTATGGCCCAAAATTTTATTATATAAAGGGACTGCTAAATCAGTCCGTAGATTTACAAAAACTCTATTTTAATTTCTTTTTTAAAAACTTGAACAACTTGTAAATAAGTACTACAAGAATAACAAGTAAAACGAAATTAATAATTTGCCATAATAGTAAACCTATACTAAAATCATTCACGGTCATTCTGTTTATCTTTTAGTTCCTTGATCTTTAAATTTAATAATTTTACCATAAGAAAGTAAAACCGGACAATCATAATAATTGACACTATAATTAATGTTAGTATAAGTATTGGACCTACTACTAGCCATTAAGTAGATAAATTATTTTTCATGTTTATAAAATTAAATTAATCTGTATAAGTTGGCTGCCCACTCAATAATTCTCCTGTATCTTTCTCGAATATTAACTAAAAAATATAACCTACCTCGGAATATATTCCCCAGCCACTAATCATTAGTCCCTGCTTTAAAAAACCATAAACTTGAACTCGAATATTTCCATCATAATCTTCGGATATATCAAAATTGGTCTTTTCCCATTCAGCTACTGGAGTTGTAATTCCAGACAAATGCGAAGTAACCTGATTAACTCCATATTCATCACCCTCATTTTCAGGTATACTTAATTTAGCATCAATTTGTAACTTTGTTGTTCCTAATGTAATAATATCAAATAAATATCTTTTTTTACTAGTGGATTGTTGAGCGTCAACATTGATTACAGAACAGGAATCCAAGAGATGGGTTTATCTGCTTTAGTTGCGTAATCTTTTGGATTGACAGAGATGATCCCATACGTGTAGGAAACCCCATATTCATTGCGCTTTTCTACATAGTCCCTATAATATGCGTCGCTAAGTGGACGATCTTTGTCGGTCTGAAAATCAGACATAGCATTTTCGCTATGTGAGCCAAAATCCATCGCTTTATTCGAGGAAGAGCTTGCCTGGATATCTGTAAATTCTTCTTCCTAACAGCTTATGCTAAGCGTGAACATTGTTAAAACAAAAAAGCAACCAAGTAATTTTTTCATCATTGTGATTTTAAAGTTAATAAAATTCTACATATAAAAGTTACACTCCAAAACTAAAGGATAAAAACATACCTTTCAATACCCTATATAGGGTATATTACGTTATATTATTTTTGTTAATTAAGTAAAAAATGCGTTTTGAATTATTGTTTTTAATGGAAATTATCTTTTTAGAGTTTAAACTCTTCTGCTTGAAGTTAGAACCCTTCCGCCTTCGGCACCTTCCCTTACTAAGGGAAGGAACTTTTTTAAAAAGTTTTAATCAATCATATCGAAACCGGTGTAAGGCACTAACACATCTGGAATTTTGATACCGTCTTCGGTTTGGTAATTTTCTAAAATACCGGCCATAACGCGAGGTAAAGCTAAAGAGCTTCCATTTAAGGTATGCACCAATTCTTTTTTCCCTTCTTTGTTTTTGTAACGTACTTTTAATCGGTTAGATTGAAAAGTTTCAAAGTTGGATACGGAAGAAATTTCCAACCAACGGTCTTGCGCTGTAGAAAACACTTCAAAATCGAACGTTAATGCCGAGGTGAATCCTAAATCGCCACCGCAAAGTCTTAACACCCGATACGGAAGTTTTAATTCTTTTAAAATTTCTTTTACGTGCTCTACCATTTTATCTAAAGTCGCATAAGAATCTTCCGGTTTTACCAAGTTTACTAATTCAACTTTATCAAATTGATGCAAACGGTTTAAGCCACGAACATGCGCTCCATAAGAACCTGCTTCTCTCCGAAAACAAGGGGTAAAAGCGGTACAGCTTATGGGCAATTGCTTTTCTTCTAACAAATCGCCTCTAAACATATTGGTAAGTGGCACTTCTGAAGTTGGAATCAAATATAAATCGTCGTTTTGCACATGGTACATTTGTCCTTCTTTATCGGGCAACTGTCCTGTACCGTAACCCGATTCTTCGTTCACCACTAATGGAACTTGATATTCGGTATAACCGGCTTCTATATTTTTATCTAGAAAATAAGTAATTAAAGCGCGTTGTAACCGAGCTCCTTTTCCTTTATAAACGGGAAAACCGGCTCCTGTAATTTTATTTCCTAATTCAAAATCGATCAAGTCGTATTTTTTAGCTAACTCCCAATGCGGCAAGCTTCCTTCTGCTAAGACCGGGATATCGCCTTCTTTGTAAACTTCTTCATTATCTTCTTCATCTTTTCCGGCAGGAACTGATTCGTGCGGAATATTGGGAATGGTATATAAAAGCTGATTGAGTTGTTCTGAAACTGAATTCAACTTTTCACTTAATTCTTTCGACTTTTCTTTTAAGTCTCCGGTTCGCTCTTTTACCTTATTGGCTTTTTCGTGTTCTCCCGATTTAAACAACAACCCAATTTCTTTGGAAAGCTTATTCGATTCTGCTAAGGTATTGTCTAATTCGGTTTGCGTTGAACGACGTTCCTCATCTAGGGTGATTACTTCCTCTAAAATGCTTTCCGCTTCAAAATTTCTCTTTTTTAAAGCTTGTACATAAACCTCTTTGTTTTCTCTAATATGAGCTACTTGTAACATAGGGTTGAATTTTTCTGTTTAATTAAGGATTCAAAGTTAATTATTTCGGTGTAACTAATCTTCATCTTCATGGAGTAAAATCCAATCATTATGAAAGAAATAATCCCACTTGGCTTCTGCCATATTTACATTAGGGTCAATAAGCTGTTTTCTATCTTTATGATTTACACTCACTCTAGCGTTGACATAAATCTCAACCTCTTCTCCTTTTTCGGCATACATTTCTTTTAATCGTTGTGAAAATTGCCAAATAACGTCGGGTTTAGTGCTTGCTTGTCGAATCTGTTTTCGACTAAGGTAATCTCCTTTTTTTACGTAGTTGACTTCTCCCGTGGTTTTATTCACGATTTTATAGGAGGCTGTTCCGCTTTTGCTGCGTAACATCATTCGCCAACTCATCCGATGGCCTTCTTCTGTCCATAACACATCACCTTTAATCACCCAGTGCCTTAAGGGCATTAAAATTTGAAATGGAAACCAAAAACAAAAAATTCCGATGAGCAGATTACGGTGTTCTGGCACGATAACTTCTTCTTTATCGTAAAATGGTTTTTTGGGCAGAAATCTTCGATGTACCAATTCAGCAGAAAAGAAGAACAGACAAAAGGCTAACGATAAGTATGGAAAAATCCCAATTCTAAAAACATAACTATTAAAGAGATGAAAGAAAATTGCCAGACAGAACATAGGAAGTCTGGTTTTTCGGTATAACAATAAAGGGACGATGAGTAAGTCGAATAAAATACCGAAGTAAAGAATTACATAATGCGCCCAGCTTTGTTGAAGAATTTCACCTACGAGCCAATAATTTTTCTTGTTTTTCATGAGCATTGCCGGAACTTCTCCACTTAACCAATCAGGGTAAAGTTTAGCGACGGAAGCATAGGTATAGACAATCCATAATTGAAACACAATAAACAAAACTACCCAACGCGGCATCGAGATTTGTTTGAGTTTTGGATTTAGTTTTGCATCGACCGAAGCATACGTATTTGCCGGCACAAGTAACATAAAAACCAGAATAAGAATAAGGAGGTAATAATGGTTATTGTAACTGGATTTTTGCATCAAGTAAACGCACGTCCACATAAGCGTATAACCAGAAATACTCCATTTATATTTGTAACCAATAGTTACCAATACTCCAAAAAAGCCCATCACCCCGTAATAGACATACATCCAATTTCCGGGAAGCGGTTGCAAAAAATCAAAACCAATAAAGTTAAAGGTAAATTGCGGTTCTATGAGTGTCCTGCGAATCCAACCGGTAAAAATAGCGCCCCAAGCTTCAGCTGTGATTAATATTCCGAAAATAATTCTAAAAACAATTAAAGAACTATTATCTACCCGCTGAAATAACCATTTGTTAAGCACTTGATTAAGATTTAAGTTGATTGATGTAATTTATAGAAAATTCTTCATCTTTTTTCATCGCTTTGATAAGTTCTTCAAGACCGCTAAATTTCTTTTCTTCCCGAATGCGTTTTAGCATTTTTATTTGAAGTTGTTTACCATACAGGTTTTTATCTAAATTGAAAAAATAGGTTTCTATGGTTTTTTCTGATCCGCCTACAGTAGGATTATAACCAATATTCATCATCCCAAAAACTTCTTCGTTATCAATTTCAGCTTTTACCACATACACCCCGGTCTTAGGAATGAGTTTATAGGCTTCTTCAATTTTTAAATTGGCCGTAGGAAATCCTAAATCTTTACCAATACCTTTTCCTTTTACAATCTTACCCGTTAATAAAAAGTGACTTCCTAAATAGGAATTTGCTTTTTCTATATTTCCTTCTTGAAGCGCCTTTCTAATTTTGGTAGAACTTACAGCCACCTCATCTACATCCTGTTTAGAGATTTCTTCTACTTCAAAACCGTATTCTTTTCCATACTTTCTGAGGTCTTCAATATTGGCGTTTCTATTTCGACCAAAGCGATGATCATAGCCAATAATTACTTTTTTGGCGTGAAGTTTCTTCACCAAAACCTCTTCAATATATTCTTTAGCAGACAATCTTGAAAATTCTTTAGTAAATGGATATACGATTAAATGATCTATTCCGGTATTTAGTAGAATTTGCTTTCTTTCTTCAATGGTATTAATTAACTCGATACCTACTTCTTTTTGCAATACCATTCTTGGATGGGGAAAAAAGGTAAGTACTGCAGATTCTAATATGGAATCTTGAGCGGCTTCCACCAATCTTTTTATAATTTTTCGATGCCCTAAGTGAACTCCATCAAAAGTACCGATGGTAACCACCGAATTGTTAATTTTTTTCATAAAAAAAACGCCATTTAGCTATTAAAACTACCGTCTGTTAGTTAATGTTTTAAAAATTCGTTAAGTTTGGTACTGCTCAAAACCCCAAATATTGTTATGAACACAAATTTACATTATGTTTTAGGTTTGTTCTTATTTTTCCTGACTTTTTCTATATCGGGACAAAATAGGTATTGGACTAAAATATCCGAAAAAGATTTAGATCCTTCAGAAAAGATTGAAAGAAGTTCAAACCCTAAACACTATTCTTTATTTCATTTAGACATAGCTTCTTTTAAGTCTGCTATTGAAGATGCTCCCAATAGAGAAACTTTTTCAGGGGTTTCTCCAATTATAATCTCTTTTCCAATGGGAGACGGGCATCTGGAGAAGTTTAGCGTTGTAGAATCTTCTATCATGGAACCTGGCCTTCAGGAAAAATATCCGCAAATTAAGACTTACAAAGCTATTGGAGTAAATGATGCTACCGCTACCATGCGCTTTAGTGTTACACAATTTGGAGTTCATAGTATGAGCTTTTCAGGAAAAAGAAATGTAGAATATGTAGAACCCTACACGAAAGATGCTTCTAATTATATTGCTTTTAACCGTTCTGAATTACTCAATGCTTCCAATGATTTTGAATGTCTTACTGAGGAAGAAATAGAGCTTCCCTCGCTTGAAAATACTACGGGTAAATTGATGGATAGTGACGATAGTATTCACAGAACCTATAGACTTGCTCTATCTTGTACGGCTGAATATGGGAATATTTTCGCCAATACCGCAGGTGATGAAATAGCCGATATCCAAGCACAAATGACCATAAGCATTAATAGGGTTAATGAAATTTACGAGAGAGACCTAGGGGTTACCTTAATATTTGTGGAAAATAATGATGAACTCATCTATTATGGCAATACTTCTGATGACCCTTGGAACGGAGAATTTAACGATACCACCCAAGAAGTTATTGACAATACTATTGGGAATAGCAACTACGATATTGGGCACAACTTTAACACTTCGGGAGGAGGTGACGCAGGATGCATTGGTTGTGTATGTATTTCTGGACAAAAGGGAAGTGGTCATACCGGAAGCAATAACCCGGTAGGCGATGCTTTCTATATTGATTATGTAGCTCACGAGATGGGTCACCAATTTGGTGGTTTTCACGTCATGAATACTTGTAATAGAAGTGGTAATGGGACTACAGAAGTTGAACCTGCTAGTGGTAGTTCTATTATGGGATATGCCGGGATTTGTTCTTCCAATGTACAAAACCATAGTGATGCGCATTTTAATTATGTTTCTGTTAGGGATATTACCGAGAATATAAAAAATGGGGCTAGCAGTAATTGTGCTACAGAAATACCCATTGATAATCAGCCTCCGGTAGCAGATGCAGGAAATGATTACATTATCCCTATTTCAACTGCATTTGTATTAGAGGGAAATGCTACAGACCCTGATGGTGAAAACACCTTAACCTACAATTGGTCTCAAAACGATCCGGAACAGGCTCCTAGCAATGGAGCACCTCAACCTACGTGGGAACAAGGTCCTTTATACCGAGCTATCTTGCCTCTAGATAGCCCGAAACGCTATTTACCAAGATTAGAAGAGGTAGTAAACGGCAACTTAACTCCGATGTGGGAAGTAACACCCTCGATAAGTCGGGAAATGAATTTTTCTTTTATAGTAAGGGATAATGGAAGTGGATTTTCTGCAGGAATTGGGCAAACTGATTCTGACTTAATGAAAGTAACTGTAGATGATAGTGCCGGACCTTTTGTGATAACTTCACAAAACGAAGAAAACATTACTTGGAATGAAGGAGAAAACCAAACTATAACTTGGGATGTTTCCAACACAAATTCTGCACCTATAAATGCAACTAATGTGGATGTATTTTTAAGTATTGACGGAGGCCAAAATTTTGATATCAATATAGCTTCGGGTATACCTAATAATGGTTCTGCCATAATTACTGTACCCTACGAAACTTCTACTTCGAACGCTAGGTTAATGGTAAAAGCTTCAGAAAATATATTTTATGATGTTAATAACGAAGATTTCACGATAGCTTCTTCTTCTTTTGTGTTTACAGTAGAAAATCCTGTAGAAGCTATCTGTGTACCAGAAAATGCTCAATATAACTTCACTTACAATACTTCAGAAAATTTTAATCAAACTACTGTTTTCTCGGTTAATAATTTACCTGAAGGACTACTCGCTGATTTCAACCCTCCTTCTACTTCTGAAAACGGAACAGAAATCACACTTACCATTTCAGGTACCGAAAATTTAGAAGTTGGTGCTTATGAAATCGAAATTGCGGGGAATTCTTCTTCTGTAGAATATACTACTCCGGTTAATTTAAACATTTACGATAACAACCTAGAAGCTCCTAACTTACTAAATCCGGAAAACCAAGAGACCGACGTAAGCGAGACTCCTGTATTGAGTTGGCAGGCATTAGAAAATGCAAATTCATATGGCATTCAACTATCAACTGATAATAGCTTTAATAATATTTTAATTGAAACAGAAGTAGAAGATAACACTTATACTTTCACCGAAACAGATTTTGACACCACTTATTACTGGAGAGTAAAAGCATTTAATCCATGTACAGAAACAGAATATAGTGAGGTTTATGAATTTACAACAACAAGCTGTAGTGTTTGTCCTTCTTCCGGTAGCCTTCAATTTGATATAGCTATCACATTAGTCGATTTTAACACTATTAGTAACTCCTCGCAAAAAACCAGCGGCTACAATGACTACACAGACCAATCCACTACTATTGATTTGAATGAAAGTTATGATTTAAGCGTGAACTCCAATACAGGAGGACAATTTGAAGCTTATACCATGGTTTGGATTGATTGGAACCAAAACTGTAGTTTTGATGATCCCGGAGAAGAATATGAGTTAGGCAGTGCCTATAACACCAGTAATGGACCTAGTGAGAACTCCCCGCTATCAGTTATCGTTCCTAACGATGCTGTTTTAGGACCTACAATAATGCGTGTATCCACTAAAATTTATTTCCCGCCTTGGAACTTGTTCGCTCCAGAATCTTGTGAAGAAGATTTTTATGGTGAAGTAGAAGATTATACGGTAGTGGTCAGAGATCCTCTTAAAAACGAAAACATCAAACTTTTAGATCGTTTTGTCATTTATCCCAACCCTAACAATGGAAGGTTCACTATTAGCTTAACCCCTAAAGAAGAAGAACCTATCAAAGTAAATATTTTTGATATTTCGGGAAGAAGGATTTTCTCAAAAACCTATCATTACAAAAATCAATTTTCAGAATCTTTAAGTCTTGATCAAGCTCAAACGGGAGTCTATTTTGTAAAAGTTGATAATGGCAACAAGTCTGTTACTAAAAAGGTAATTATAGAATAGAACGAATTATTTGTAATAAAAAAGGAGCTAACTAGCTCCTTTTTTTGTTTCTATAGGGTAGGTTTTACTTCCCGTTAAATGTATTCATGGTATTATTGACTCCTGCAGTTCCAAAAGAACGGATAGCTTCTGCAGATTTCTTTAACCGCTCAGGCAATTTTTTTTGTTCCTCTTCATCCCATTCCCCTAACACATAATCTATCTGATTCCCTTTGCTAAACTCATCGCTTATCCCAAACCTGAACCTAGGGTATTTAGAAGTATTCAATTGTGCTTGGATATCTTTTAAACCATTATGGCCGCCATCACTACCTTTCGTTTTTATTCTTAGGGTTCCAAAAGGCAAGTTTAAATCATCGGTAACAATAAGTAAATTTTCTACTTGAACTTTCTCTTTTTGCATCCAATAGTTGACGGCCTTGCCGCTTAAGTTCATAAACGTAGAAGGCTTGATTAGAACAAAAGTTCTTCCCTTCCATTTAAATTCAGCACGATCTCCCAACTTTACGGTTTCAAAAGAAATATTTTCTTCAGCAGCCAATTGGTCTAACACTTTAAAGCCAATATTATGTCGGGTTTCCTCGTATTTTTCACCAATATTCCCTAAACCAACAATTAAAAATTTTCTCATTGGGTCTGTATTATCCTTAGTTGTACTTAAAATTCTACCAAAAAACGACAGCATCTGTTCAATTTTCAGTAAAAATAAAAAAAGCATCTTGATAAATACCAAGATGCTTTATAATAAACGTTTGCAATTTTCTATGCATCGTCTGAAGCTGCAGCAGCACCTTCATCGTGAGTTTCAGTTGCTGGAACATCTCCTGGAGCAACTTCATCTTCATCATCGTCTTCAACAGCAACGATGTTACGAGAAGTTTTCACTTGACAGATTACCGTGTTATCTGGGTGAAGAATAGTATAATCTTCACTTTGCACAGCAGTAACATATAATTTATTTCCAATCTTAAGTGGAGTTACATCGGCTACGATATAATCTGGTAATTTAGCAGCAAGGCCTCTTACCTTCATACGACGTAAGTTAAAACGTAAAACCCCTCCGTTTTTCACACCTCTTGGAATACCTTCTGCATGTACAGGAATTTCCATAGAAATTTCTTGATCTTCACCAAACTCATAAAAATCCATATGAAGGATTTCATCGGTTACGGGGTGAAATTGAATGTCCTGAAGGACAGCGTTATGCTTAGCTCCATCAAACTCCAATACTACCGTATGCACATCTGGCGTATAGATTAGACTGTTAAAGGAAACTTCAGGTGCTGAAAAGTGAATAGCTTGCTCTCCTCCGTATAATACGCAAGGAACCTCTCCAGCATTACGTAAGGCTTTTGTTGACTTCTTGCCTACGCTTTCTCTTTTAGATCCATTGATCGTAATTGACTTCATTTCTAAAAAATATTAATTAATAAATAAATTGTTCTACATTAAAAATTTAGAGCTGATGGATTTATTCTCGTGAACGCTTCGCATCACATCGGCAAACAGCTCTGCACAACTCACCACTTTAATCTTACTACTATCCTGTCTTAACGGAATAGAATCGGTAACGATAAGTTCTTGTAATTGTGAATTTTCGATACGCTCATAAGCATTTCCAGATAACACCGGATGCGTACAAACCGCTCGTACACTTTTTGCCCCACGCTCCATCATCACATCTGCCGCTTT
This sequence comes from Mesonia oceanica, assembly GCF_902499555.1. Taxonomy (GTDB): domain Bacteria; phylum Bacteroidota; class Bacteroidia; order Flavobacteriales; family Flavobacteriaceae; genus Mesonia; species Mesonia oceanica. The sequence continues at coordinate 352,308 of NZ_CABVMM010000001.1, read as the reverse complement.
GGTTAAGGTTCCGGCCGTATCTACCATATCATCTACTAAGACCACATTTTTACCGGTAACATCCCCAATTAATTCCATATGCGAAATTACATTGGCTTTTGCTCGTTGCTTATAACAAATTACCACATCGCTCTCTAAGGCTTTAGAATAAGCGTAGGCTCTTTTAGAACCTCCCATATCCGGGGAAGCAATGGTTAAGCTATCGAGGTTTAATTTTCTTAAGTAAGGTAAAAATATAGTAGAAGCAAATAAGTGATCTACCGGACGCTCAAAGAAACCCTGAATTTGATCGGCATGTAAATCCATCGTGATAATTCGGGTAGCTCCGGCAGTTTCCAGCATTTTTGCAATAAGCTTCGCTGCGATAGGCACTCTTGGCTTATCTTTTCTGTCTTGACGCGCCCAACCAAAATAAGGCATCACCGCCGTAATATGTCTGGCCGATGCTCTTTTAGCAGCATCTAACATGAGTAACATCTCCATTAAATGATCGCTTCCGGGATGGGTTGAACCAATTAAGAACACCCTTGCTCCACGAATAGACTCTTCGAAAGAAGGTTGAAACTCGCCATCACTATAAGTAGAAGTAATTACGTTCCCTAATTTAGCGCCATAATCTTTGGCGATTTTCTCAGCCAATATAGTACTCTGGGAACATGCAAATATTTGTGCTTCAGTAATTACTTTTGCCATTTTAGTAATGTTATGTAAACTACTTGTTTACTGTTTTTTAAAACGAGCTGCAAATTTATAAATTTATTTTCAGCATAAAAGTAATATTCTCACTAATTTTCACGGAAGTTTCAAATTATTTTTTAATTTTGCACACGCAATCGCTCAAGTGGCGGAACTGGTAGACGCGCTGGATTCAAAATCCAGTTTCTTCGGAAGTGCGGGTTCGATTCCCGCCTTGAGTACTAAGCGGGAAGCAATAGTTTTTTGTTTCCCGTTTTCTTTTTTATTCTCTGAAGCCCGTTACTATAATTGAAAAGCAGACTAATCGCTTCATTGAATTCTGTGGTTCGAAACTTATTCTTTTCAAAGTAAAGTAAATCTTTAATTATCGAATTGATGATCTTTTTCTTTACCGAAACACTTGATTTTTTTATAGCACTTCAGCAATTTAGTTAGAAGAGTAAGCCCAAATGAAATAAACTTATCCATATCTTCTTGAAACGAATCGAACTATAATTTTTCACCAAGCAACTCAGTCTCTTTGTTACGATACATTTCTAATAATTGTTTATAATCTTTTTCTTCTATTTTATCATTTGCATATTTTACTATCAATTTTAATCGTTTTGTCACATCCTACTGATCTCATTATCGATAGACTTTATCTCTCTCATTTTGTCTTCAGACTTCTTAGTGTATTCATCTATAAGTATGATCTCAAAAAGCTTTACAATTTATGGCAATGGTTTAAATGTATTCAGTATCTCTAGAAAACCTATCTACAACATCGACAAGAAACAAATAAACCTTGGATTTGTTTTTATTTAAAAATTCAAACATTTCTTTAATAGCAGGTCTATTGAAATTTTTCCCACAATAATCATCTTCAAAAATATCTAATAAAAAGACATCTAATTTAGAATGGTTCAAAGTTTGACTTGAAGCTATTGATTAAAATAAGTTGACCTATTTTTTAAGAAAACAGAAATATAATTTATTCTGCAAAAATGTGGAGACACCAAACTCTAATTATAGTAATGATTTGAGTAATATTGGCTAATTAAGAGTTAACAAGTTTTAAACCAAATTATATAGATATATTATAACGACATGTTTATTTCTCGTTATTAAAATTATACATTTTTCAAAATAATTTTTGTTTTTGATTTTTTCTTTTCATCAGCAGGAAAAAAGAATACAAAAGCATTGTAATAGTTAAAAAAATAATGGTATTTACAATTTATAGTATCGCCTACTATGTTTGTAAATTCAATCTCACCTGCTTCGTGTAATCTTCTTTTGTGCTTGAAATCTTGAGCAAATCCCCATTTATAACCAAAGGCCTCAGGTATTGATAGTTCGCCAATATCTTGTAAAAATGAATTTGAATAAAATAAATTTCTTAATGAACAAAAAGGCTTATTCCATTTTGGTTCTGGGATTTTATCCAACACAATCATACCACATCTATTTCTAGATTTTAGCACATAATTTCTCAAAGCTGCATGGTTGGATGAGCCGAATTTTTTTGCAAGAGCCATACCAGACTTAATAGAAAGAGGTAATTTTTCTAATTCTCTATTAAATCTTTCATGCTGAAATAGAGTAGCTGAAGCAAAGAGGTTGGCTTCAAGTTCAAATTGTTCTTCTACATCCATAGAAAGCGAAGACTTGTTATCAAGTGCAAGAGATAACTCATTTTGCCAAGGAAGAATTCCGTGACCTAGTTCGTGCAAAGCAACAAAATTCTTTCTATTAGTTTTATCCTTTAGGTCAACATAAATGAGATTATCCTCTCGAAAGAATATTCCTTTAATTTTACTCAATCCAGATAGTAAGTTTTGTATCTGCCCCTTAGTTCTATATTTTAAATTATCGATAAATGACTCTTCAATTTTAGACAAGTCGTTACCTTGATCGATTTTCAAATTAGCATATTGTACAATATTTTCAACAGGTGTTGGAAAAATACCTAAACACTTACTATCTTTTAAAAGATTATAAGATATTTTTTCTATTGCATCCTGAGATTGAAGTGAGCTATTTATTTTCTTTTCGATTTTAAAAAATTTAAATATTCTAATACTTCTTCTTTTTCCGCTTTAGACATTTTCTCTGTTGAGAAGGCAATACGGCTGTTAAGTTGATTTTCCTCTTGTGTTTGTTCAGGCTTTTTAACAATTCCCGATCCCTCTAATATTTGAGCAAGGGGTGTATCATATGCATTTGACAAGGTCGTTAACACATATATCGACGGGCTTTTAATTTTGTCATTTTCAAGTTGACTTAGATACGCATTTGAAATGCCTAAATTTTCTTCGATATACTTTAAAGTTAAATTATTCGATTTACGCAAAGACTTTAGATAAGAACCTAATGTTGTCATTATAACATTTTTCGTTTATTACACAAATATAATAATAAAATCTTATTTTAGGTAATTTTTATCTAAAAAAAATAAGATTAAAAATTTTAGACAAAATCTTATTATATTTAGATTTTTATTATATTTGTAAAATGAATTTAAAAATTACAAGCCGATAAACAGATAAAAAAAATCCAATTCAATTGAGACAACAATAGAATTGGATTAGAATTTAAGAGGAATAAAAGTTTGGACGACTTCACTTTGAGGCTTTATCACCATCAAAGCATTCCCTTTATTTTGTTATACAAATATAATGATTTTTTACGTCATAATTACTGTTTTAGCAAAATATTATTTGTCTGAATAGTGCCTGACCCATACTGTTTTAAAGGATTACGGGTTCAAGGTGAGCTCAAACCTTCAATTGAGTTTAACGTAAAAAATCTATAAGATGAATTATATATTTACAATTAATAGAAAAAAATTCGAGTCCAGCGAATCAAAAATAACTGGACGTGAACTATTAACTATTGCTAATCTAACTCCTGTGGAGGATTTTGAGTTGCTATACAAAATCAATGAGAAAGGTTTTACGCCAATTCAACTTGATGAGATAGTTGACCTCAAAACAGCAGGTATTGAAGGCTTCAAAGCAAAACCTTATAGAAAGCTGAAAATAAAAGTTGATAACAAGCAGTACGAAGTTGAAGAGTGTTTGATGACTTCTTTAGAAATAATGGAAGTAGCAGGTATTAATCCTGACCGATTCTATCTAAAAGAGATTCGCAAAGGAAATGTAGAGGTTTCTTATAAGGATGATGTAGAACATAAGATAGCTATAACCAAAAAATCAAGTTTTGTGAGCTGTGAACGAGAAGAGATTAAATGTGTTATTGTAAATGCCAGAGAAAAGGCATGGAGCAATGAAAAAATCTCTTTTGATGATGTTGTAAAACTTGCTTATGGAGAAGTTTCCACTAATCCTAATGTGATTTATACAATAAATTATAAGCGAGGTGTACCTAGTAAGCCAGAAGGAAGTATGGTTAAAGGTGAAGTGATATATGTTAAAAATAAAATGATTTTCAATGTCACACAAACTAATAGATCATAGTCCAGATGTCAAAAAACTTCGTGACAATGGTTATGAAGTAGAAGTAATTGGAAATTACTTATTGATGCATAGTGTTCCTTATTTGAACGCTAATAAAGAAGTAGTAAAAGGCACGTTGGTTAGCAACGTGTCTATTGCTAACAATCAAGTTACAAAACCTAATACACATGTAATCCATTTTGCTGGTGAATTTCCTTGTAATATTGATGGAACTATAATTCGTCAATTACAGCATTCGAGCCGAACTATGAATTTAACTGATAGGATTGTTGCAAACCATTCATTTTCAAATAAACCTGCAAATGGTTATCAGAATTACTATGATAAAATGGTGCAGTATGCTGAAATTATTTCAGCACCTGCCAGAAATATTGCCCCTAGTGTTACTGCTCGAACATATAAAGTTATTGAGTCATTGGATGATGAATCAGTATTAAATTATAGTGACACAAATTCTTCAAAAGCTGAAATTGAAGCTATTAACCAGAAGTTGTCAGGGCTTAAAATTGGAATTATAGGTCTTGGAGGTACAGGTTCTTACATATTAGATTTCATAGCAAAAACCTATGTAGGTGAAATACACTTATATGATGGTGATAAGTTTTTACAACATAATGCTTTTAGGGCACCTGGTGCTCCTTCGTTGGAAGAACTCAATGAATCCGTTTTAAAGGTAGATTATCTTTACAATATTTATTCTAAAATGCGCAAGCATATCATTACTCATGGTTTGTTTATAAATGAATCTAATGTAGGTATGCTTAAAGGTTTGGATTTTGTATTTGTTTGTATTGACAAAAGTGAAATCAAAGAATTAATATTTAAAAAACTGGAAGATGAAGGGATCGAATTTATTGATACAGGAATTGGAGTTGAACGAGTTGATGATTCCTTAATAGGAATGATTAGGACTACTACGAGTACTAAAAATAAAAGAGACCATGTCTGGAATGGATGTATTTCATTTGCTGATGAAGAAAATGAAGAGTATGCTTCCAATATACAAATTGCTCCTTTGAACTGTTTAAATGCAACGTTTGCTGTAATTAAGTTTTACAAGCTTTATGGTGTTTTAAATGACCTTGAAAATGAGCATCACAGCACTTATTCGATTAATGTTAATCAATTAGTAAGTAATGAGATTTCAGCATAAGTTCGTTGACTTTATACCAGATATAATTGAAGAAGGTATTCTGTACATTTCTTTAGATTATGGTAGTGTGATTCATAAATGTGCCTGTGGTTGTGGAAGTGAAGTTAATACGCCTTTAACTCCTACAGGATGGAAAATGATTTATGATGGAGAGGCAATCAGTTTAAAACCATCGGTTGGTAACTGGAGTTTTGACTGTAAATCTCATTATTGGATTACTAACAACGAGGTTAAATGGTCATTAAAATGGTCTGACGAAACTATACATAAAGTCAGAGCAGTTGAAGATTCCGAAAGAGAAGAGTATTATAAGAATAAAGACTCACAAAATTTAGAGGAGGGATTAAGTTATTCTGTTGAATTGTCTAAACCTGAACCAAAAAAGAAAAGTTGGTTTCAGAAGCTCTTATTTTGGAAATAAGAATAAAAAGCCTCAGAAAATTTTTATCTGAGGCTTTTTAATAGAAGTTAGTTTAGATTTCAACAAATTTGAAGCAATCAAACATGGGTTAAATAAATATTGTTTTCATTGAGCTTTCCAGCCTTCTATTTTCTTTGTTATCTTCCCGACTTATAATTTGAAACCTTCTTTGGTAATCTTTTTCTTTTGGAAATATAAATTCAGAATAATTTTTTCGATTTCATCTATTTCAGATTTTATTATATTACTTTCATCACCTGTTCCTGTTAAATAGGTCCAGCCACGAGAACGCGTTATTGAAAAAAATACAGAGTTTCTCTTTCTAATATCTCGCGGAATAACATCACATCTAATTAAAAAAATTAGCTTCATTTTCTTTGGCTCTAAAAGCAGTTGCGAGAGCCACTCTACCTTTCTCTTTAAACAAATCTGTTCTTTCCACGAATCCGGGTGTAATACAACGTACCTTATTTTCTAAATTATTCAAACTAGATCGTATATGACTTAAAATATTCTTAGCTGATTTATTATTTAAACAGATTACTATAATTTCTTCTGGGCTTACCCCTTGAATATTGACAAGATGATCAATTAAATTAAGGAGATTTTATAACAAAAGAAGCAAATACTAAACTCTAACCTATACCCCTCCCCAACCTTTCAAGCAACTCCCCAAGCCTGATAAATATCATTTTTTAAGAACTATTATCGTGTAAGCTTTGCAACCGAGGTTACATAACTTTCTGTAAATCAGAATTAGTTTTACAGTAGGATTTTAAAAAATAGTTATCATGAAAGTAGAACAAATTTATACCGGATGTTTGGCGCACGCCGCTTATTATATAGAAAATAACGGCGAAGCAGCCATTTTTGATCCCCTACGGGAAGTAGAGCCATACCTCAACCGAGCTAACAAGGACAATGCTAAAATCAAGTATGTGTTCGAGACGCATTTTCATGCCGATTTTGTAAGTGGTCATTTAGATTTACAAAAGAAAACCGGAGCACAAATTGTCTTTGGCCCGGGAGCACAACCCAACTACGAGGCTACGATTGCAAAGGACAACCAAATTTTTAACGTTGGGAATTACCAAGTAAAAGCACTGCATACCCCAGGTCATACCATGGAAAGCACCAGCTACTTACTGATCGATGAAAACGGAAAGGAACACGGAATTATCACCGGAGACACTTTATTTATTGGAGATGTAGGAAGACCTGACCTAGCACAACATGTGGTTTCAGAATTAACCGAAGAAAAATTGGCCGGACATCTTTACGATTCACTTCGCTACAAAATCATGCCCTTAAGCGACGACTTAATCGTATATCCCAATCACGGCGCCGGCTCTGCTTGTGGTAAGAAAATGAGCAAAGAAACCACCGATACTTTGGGCAATCAGAAAAAGACAAATTATGCGTTGCGTGCCGATATGACCAAAGAAGAGTTTATAAAAGAACTTCTTGATGGGTTAACTGCACCTCCGGGTTACTTTCCTAAAAACGTACTGATGAACATTCAGGGTTACGAAAGTTTTGACGAGGTAAAACACAAAGCTGAAAATCCGCTTTCCCCAGACCAATTTGAAGCGCTTGCTAATGCTTCTCAGGCATTAATTTTAGACACTAGAAACGCTACCGATTTCTCCAAAGGCTTTATCCCGAATAGCATTAATATTGGCTTAGACGGAAATTACGCGCCTTGGGTTGGCGAACTCATCAAAGATATCAATCAAGAGATACTGTTGGTCACCGATGAAGGCAAAGCAGAAGAAGCCATTACCCGTTTAGCGCGGGTAGGTTACGACCATGCTATTGGTTACTTAAAAGGAGGTATAAACAGTTGGATTTCGGCCGGAAAAGAAACAGATACCACCGAACGTATTTCCGCAAAAGAATTTGAAACAATTTTCCATGAAAAAACGGTAACGCTTATCGATGTCCGCAAAAAAAGTGAATACGATTCGGAACACGTAGAAGGAAGCATCAATATTCCTCTTAATACCTTAAACGAACATTTAGCAGAAATCCCAAAAGAACAACCCTTTATTGTTTTTTGTGCCGGCGGTTACCGTAGTATGATTGCCAGTTCTATGCTAAAAAAACGTGGCTATGACAATTTTAAAGATGTTTTGGGCGGTTTTAAAGCCATTAAAGAAACAGACGTAAAAACATCAGATTATGTTTGCCCGAGTACTTTATTATAATAGATATTCGCTAAAAGAAGCTGTCTGAAAAACTAATTTCGTCAGTTCGAGTGGTTTTCCTTAACAAAGTGCAGGAAAAATTTATCGAGAACAATTATTTAACTTCAAGCCCTATTCTCGATACAAAAATCTTAACAGATTCTTCCTCGAACTGACGGTCTTGAAGTTAACATAATAAAGTACACTAGAGGTTACTGAAATAAAAATTTTAATCTGTCATATTCCGATGGAACATCACAGAACCGTGATTTTCTTCTGGTTAGTCTTTAAACCTCCAATACAGGATTTAGACTAAAATTTTTTAAATAAGGGTACTGGCTTCCCTTCTGTCACCTCTAGGTTTTGATAATCATAAAAGCTGAAAAACAAGCGCTTATTCGATAAATTTACCATTAACAGCTTCCCTTCAGCTAAGCCTAATAGAAATTCATTTACCCACCAAACACCAGGATCGATGCTTAATAAGCAATAAAATAATCGGGATAATTTAGTAAAGTTAAAGTACAGTTCGCCCTTCAAAAAAATGCCCTAAAAAAGTAGTTGGAGAAGAAATGCCATCTTCTTTAATTTCAGGACGAAGTTCTTTCATTAGAAATTTTAAAAACTCTTCTTCCGCTCCACGTTTTCCTCGAAACAGCATTTTTTGCTAACCAGTATACCTGTAAAAGTTAATTTTTAATCTAACAAATAACCACCGCATAGACCATACGATAACCCCCTGATAAACAGACATAATATTCAGGTTCTTTTCCTAAAATTTCAGAATTAATTCGATATACAAAAGCATAAAATTCTAGTTTTTGAACTACACTAGAAACCTCTTAACGATTTTTTTTACTTTTTAACAAATTTTAAGCAAGTTTTCTTTGATTTTTTTTTGCTTAATGAAGAATTAAATACTTTTAACTGCTGAAATAAATATCTAGAAGATGAAGAATTTAATTTGTATTATCCTGTTATTCAATTTATTTCAAACAAATGCCCAAGTTGGAGTAAACACTTCAGACCCCAAATCTGTATTAGATATTAGGTCCAGTAATCAAAGTTCACCAGCGGCCACAGATGGCATTTTAATCCCAAAAGTAGATGTATTCCCAGCTACTAACCCTACTGCCGATCAAGATGCCATGTTGGTATACCTAACAACTACCAATGACACTAATCTTCCTGGTTTTTATTATTGGAAAAATAGTACAGAGACTTGGTCGCCATTAACAAAAATAAATGAAAAAATAAATGATTTAACCGATGGGAAAAGTGATGATGATGGAAGTAATAATGGATCGTCTATTTTTTTAGGTATTGAAGCAGGAATAAATGATGATAGCCATAATAGAAGGAATGTAGGCTTAGGTTATAATGCCCTTAAAAATAATTCGTCAGGGTCTCAAAACGTTGGTATTGGTTATCAAGCTTTGATTTCAAATATTACTGGAATGGATAACATTGGTATTGGATATCGCGCTTTATATTCAAATACTGGAAACGATGATGGGGGTAAATTTAATGTTGCAGTAGGAACTGAATCATTATATAATAACACAACGGGAGTTCGCAATACTTCGCTTGGATATAGGTCTTTGAGGCTAAACACTACTGGGACTTTCAATACCGCAATTGGGTCAAATTCCTTGGAACATAACACTACAGCTGAACACAACACAAGTATTGGCGCTAGAACACTCACTGCTAATACCACAGGCTCTGAAAATACAGCTAATGGATATGGTGCTATGTTTAAAAATACAACGGGAAGTTATAATGCTGCTTTTGGATCGGGCAGCTTAATTCAAAATACTGTAGGAGGTAGTAATGTCGCTTTTGGAAAGAGCAGCTTAGCTCAAAATACTGAAGGAAATCAAAATTCTGGTTTAGGTTTTGAAGCACTATATAACAATACTGTTGGTAATGATAATATTGCAATTGGATTTAAAGCGCTAAGGCATACTTCTGGAAACAACAATATAGGAATTGGAACTAACGTTTCTTCAAGTGCGAACGATGCAAATAATGAAGTAACTATTGGTAATAGCAATAACAATGTATACAGAATGTATGCTTCGAGTTGGACAACGATTTCAGATAAAAATTTAAAACATAACATAAATACGATTCCGGTAGGCTTAGATTTGGTTTCAAAACTAAAACCAGTTGAGTTTATCTATAACAATGCTAAAGATGAGCAAAAAACCTATGGCTTTATAGCTCAAGAAGTAAAAAAAGCCCTTAAGGATAGCAATATTTCTGATGAAGTGATTGTTGTTGATTTTGATGAGAAATATATAGGTATGAAGCAAACAGAACTCATTCCTGTTTTAACAAAAGCCATTCAAGAGCAACAAACTCAAATCGAGAAGATGCAGGATGAAATAAAAAAATTAAATGAAATGATTGCCAAAATTGTAGAATAGAATTTTAGCATCAAAAAAATAAATACTTATTTGACTAAAAATTTTCATAGAACTCACTTAAAAGAGATTTATGAAATTACAATTAGGCACACGCTATTCCATTAAAAATAAAAATAGTCTCTATTAAAAAGGTCATTCAGTTCATGAAAACAGCAATGTTTTAGGTTACCAAAGCACTTCGCATTTTATTATGATGTTTAAAAAGTACTATGGCTATACCACCCCAAAAACAAGTTTTAAAAGGACAAACAAATTAATTAATTCTTTTTAAAATCTAAATTTTAAAATGTAAGTTTGATATACTAAACGGATACCCCTACATGAGCGAATTTTGGATTTACTTTAAACTGGGCCTTAACCACGTACTAAATTGGAATGCTTACGACCACGTACTTTTTCTAATTGTATTGGTGGCTTCTTATACTTTTTTAGAATGGAAAAGGGTTTTTTGGTTAGTCACTACCTTTACCCTGGGTCATACCGTAGCATTATTACTGGCCACTTTTGATGTGGTAAAAGTTAATTCTGCCTATGTAGAATTTCTTATCCCGGTAACGATTTTTATTACCGCGCTTTATAATTTAATAAATGCAGGAAAAACACCTAAGGAAGGAGGCATGGGTATTCTTTTTGCCGTCACCCTTTTCTTTGGAATTATACACGGACTGGGCTTTTCTTCCTTCTTTGTTGGCTCTGTAGGTTCAGGAACAGATAAACTGGTTTGGCTATTAGAATTTGCTTTAGGCATTGAAGCCGCTCAAGCCATCATTGTTATTTGTGTCTTGATTTTCGCTTTAATCTTTCAGTCATTATTTAACTATTCTAAAAGAGATTGGGTATTGGTAGTTGCTTCCATCGTTATTGGGCTTGTAATTCCTATGTTGATAAAAAATAATATCTGGTAAAAAAACGTTCTTGTTTTTTTAAAGACTAAAAAAGAAAATTATTCTTATAAATTTACCATCTAGACTTAATTGGTATGTTAATCTTTAAGTTCTTCGATTAGAGTGAAAATTTTTCCCTACTTTGTTACAAAAAAGCACTCCGAACGACTAATTTTTACAATAAGAATAGACCATACCAAGTTACTAATCTAAATCTTGAACAATGTCTGCTGAAAAACAGCTCAAATTTGATAAAGCTTATTTACGAATGGCCGTAGAATGGGGAAAACTCTCTCATTGCCAACGAAAAAAAGTGGGTGCCATCATTGTCAAAGACCGAATGATTATTTCAGATGGTTACAATGGAACGCCCAGCGGTTTTGAAAACTGTTGTGAAGATGAAGAAGGCCTCACCAAATGGTATGTTTTACATGCTGAAGCTAATGCTATTTTAAAAGTGGCCGGCTCTACCCAATCCTGTAAAGACTCCACGCTCTACATCACGATGTCGCCATGTAAAGAATGTAGCAAATTAATTCATCAAGCTGGCATAAAACGTGTTGTATATCAAAACGGATATAAAGATGATTCGGGTTTGAATTTTTTGCAAAAAGCAGGCGTTCAAATTGATCAAATAACTGAACTAAACTAACAGAAGCATAGTGTATAGTGAATACTTACTCTAAAAAATACTTGCCTTTAATTATTGGTGCCGCTTGCGCGATAGGCGTTCTCATTGGCTCTTCGCTAGATTTTTCTGATAATTCTGAAGGCTTATTCGCTAAAAATGCTAAAAAAGAAAAGCTAAACCGCTTAATAGATTACATAGATTACGAGTATGTAGATGAGGTGAACACCGATAGTATTGTCGATATTACCGTTAATAAAATTTTAGAAGATTTAGACCCACATTCTACTTATATCCCCAAGAAAAAATACGATGCTGTTGCCGAAAATATGAAAGGTGATTTTGTGGGCATCGGGGTAAGTTTTTATACCTTAAACGATACGATTGCTGTGATTAGAGCAATTGCTGACGGACCCAGCGAAAAAGCTGGAATTAAAGCCGGTGACCGGATTTTATACGCCGATGGCATTGAACTCGCCCAAAATACTATTGGAACCGATTCCCTTTCTTCTCTGTTGAAAGGAGAAATCAATACCATTGTGAATTTAAAAGTACAACGCAAAGGAGAAGAAAAGCTCTTAAATTTCAAGGTAAAAAGAGGCAAGATCCCCATTAAAAGTGTTGATGCGGCTTATATGTTAACTAATAAACTGGGGTATGTAAAAGTGAACCGTTTTGCCGAAACCACTTACGAAGAATTTGAAACGGCCATCGAAAACCTAATCAAACAAGGAGCCACAGAACTTGCCTTAGATTTAAGGGATAATGGCGGTGGCTATTTAGATCAGGCTGTAAAAATAGCCGATGAATTTCTCAGCAAGAAAAAACTGATTGTTTTCACCAAGAATAAATCGGGAGAAATCAACAAAACCTTTGCCACCGATAAAGGTAAGTTTGAAAACACCAAGGTGTATGTACTTATCAACGAAAATTCGGCTTCTGCCAGCGAAGTGGTGGCCGGAGCTTTACAGGACAATGATATTGGAATTATTGTAGGCCGCCGTTCTTACGGAAAAGGATTGGTACAACGAGAAATGAATTTAGGTGATGGAAGTGCTGTACGATTAACCGTAGCTAGGTATTACACGCCAACAGGAAGGTCTATTCAAAAACCTTATGCTTCCGGAAATAAAGAATATTTTAATGAATACCATAACCGCTATACAAATGGCGAATTACAAACTAAAGATTCTATTCATGTAAACGATTCGTTACGCTATGAAACCCCGGAAGGAAAAATAGTGTATGGTGGTGGCGGGATTATCCCCGATGTGTTTGTCCCTAAAAATACCGATTTTGAAAAGGAAAGCTTAACCTATATGCTTCGTGGTGGAGTGATGGACCGTTTTATCTTCAACATTTTAGAAAAAAACCGAAGTTATTACAACCAAATAAGTCAGCAGGAATTTGAGGAAGAAGAAATGATTTCAGAAGAAATTTTAGAAGAATACATTGCTTACCTCAACGAATTCAACTTCGATTTCAAAACCACCAATTATCGCTATTTATTGAAAAAGTACCTTAGGGCAACAATGGCAGAACAACTATTTGGCACTAATGCTTTCGAAAAAATCATCAATCAAGATGATGCGATGATTGAAAAAATTCTGGAACTGGAGAAAAATCCTTCTTAAGCTTCTGTTTTCTTTTTAATTTCTTTAGAAATCAATAAAATGAGCATGAGTACGATAACACAAAGTGACGCCAATACACAGGCTACGGCTACTTTGCTGTCTTTCGCCATTAAATCGCTATAATCTATCATCGTGAGGTTGTAAATCAATAGACCTACCGCACTTACAATTAAGAAGTAAATAAGATATTTCATGGGGTTAAAATAAGTTTTGAATATTCGCTGCAAATAATTTAACTGCTATGGCTAACAAAACTACACCAAAAATTTTACGTATCACACTAATTCCCTGTTTTCCTAAGATACGTTCAATTTTTCCGGAAGATTTTAACACGGCATAGACGATCACAATATTTATTAAAATCGCAACGATAATATTCACGGTATGGTATTCTGCCCTTAATGAAAGTAAAGAGGTCATGGTTCCCGCTCCGGCAATCAAAGGAAATGCCAACGGAACAATAGCAGCTGTTTCCGGAGCATCGTCTTTATAAAGCTGAACCCCAAGAATCATTTCAATAGCCAAGAAAAATAGAATAAAAGAACCGGCAACGGCAAAGGAGTTTACATCTATCCCAATAAGGGTTAAAATAGTTTCCCCTACAAAAAGAAAAATCACCATTAAGATAGCTGCCACAATCGAAGCTTTTTCACTTTGAATATGCCCTACTTTTTCCCTTAAATCTACAATAATTGGAATGCTCCCGACAATATCGATTACTGCAAACAAGATCATTCCCGCTGTAAAAATTTCTTTAATATCGAATCCCATAACATTTCTTTTTTTAAAATGCGCGCAAAAGTATTTTATTTTGAATAGGTTACAAGAACTAAATTCAAAAATTTATATTAATTTTTCGTTACCTCATTGTCGGTGTTAAATTTATGGCTTACAAAAAAATCCTATTAACTTTGCAAATATGTTTCAGATAGGAAAAACAATCGTTTCAGAAGATATTATAGAGAAAGATTTTGTGTGTAATCTTTCTGCTTGTAAAGGGGCTTGTTGTGTAGAAGGCGAAGCCGGAGCACCGGTGGAAGCTAAAGAGGTAGATTTATTAAAAGAAGTGTACCCTACCGTCAAGCCATTTTTAAGAAAAGAAGGCATCGAAGCTATTGAAGCACAAGGCACTCACGTAGAAAATGATTTTGGTGAGTACGAAACACCTCTCGTGAATGGAGCCGAATGTGCTTATGTAACTTTTGATGACCGCGGAACTGCACTTTGCGGAATTGAAGCTGCCTACCGGGCTGGTGAAATCAAGTGGAAAAAGCCTATTTCTTGTGAGCTTTACCCGATTAGGGTTCAGGAATACTCTCAATTTTCAGCCGTCAATTATCATCGCTGGCCTATTTGTGATGATGCTTGCTCTTTGGGAAAAGAGTTACAGACCCCAATTTACAAGTTTGTAAAAGAAGCCCTTATCAAAAAGTTTGGAGAAGATTGGTATTTAGAAATTGAAAAAACTGCTAAGAACCTACAGCGGTAATTACCTTTTCAAGGTGAAGTTAGCCACAAACTGTTTTTCTTTACCGTCTTTTACATATTCTACTTTAAACCAATAATCGTTACTTGGCATTTGTTTTCCGTTATAAGTGCCATCCCAAAAACCACGGGAAGGGGAAAAACTGGTTAAAAGTTTACCGAACCTGTTATGAATATAGATCACGGCTTCTTTATTATTCTTTAAATCTGAAATGTTCCAAGTATCGTTTACCCCATCTTGATTAGGCGTAAAAAACCTAGGGTAATTAATCACATCAACCTCAACAGTAGTTTCTCCGCAATCTCCTGTTATTCCTTTTACCGTAATTGTATGGGTACCTGAAGAAACATTGTAGAAATAATTACTTGTTTGAAAGAAATTATTATCTAGTTGATACATATATTCTCCATAACCTTCTACTACTTCCACGCTAATAGTGGCTACTTCAGCAAAATCTTCACTTACTTTTACCTTGACCTCCGGTTGACTGGATGGGATGACCGTAACTGTGGTTGGATTATAATTACAATCTGCTCCTACTTCCGGCGTAAGTTTAATAGTTTGTACCGTATATTCACCCGGTTCTTCTGCATAATAATTTTCACCGGTATGGACTAAACTGCCATTTAAATACCAATCTATTTGAAATTCTGTGGGGTCTATTCCAGATTGCAACAGGAATGGAGATACTACATCACCCGTTTCTGCATCTAAACAAACTACTCCACCTTCCACTTCAAAATCTAAGAGGGGATAAATAGTGATTTCAAATTCTTCTTCGTCAAAACATTGCGGGTTATTTGCAGCTTCGGCATATACATAAACGGTAAAAGTTCCCGCTGTCGAAAAGGTCTCTTCATCAGAAGAAATCGGGTTATTACCTCCAGCTTCCCAATAATAACCGATATTCGTGTCAGCTATCTCCTGTAAGTTAGGAAGCGTATAACTTCCACAAGCTTCCACATTATTATAACCGGGCAAGTCTGGCGTTTGAGATACAGTTACCGTAAAACTCGTTTCACTAGTGCAGGTAATTCTATTATTACTTTCTTGCGCATAAATGTAAATTTCCTGAGATTCCGTTATAATTGTTCCGGAAGAAAGCATGGTTCCTCCAGCGTCACTTTCGGTATAATAGTTTCCTTGATTTAACGTAGGCAAAATAAATTGATCACAAACATCCACATCTTCTACTTGCCCTAACACATCTACATGAACAATATTGACGGTGAATTCTTTTTGGTTATAGCATGGAGATCCAGGCCCTCCATCATTATAAATATAAATGAGTTGTGTCTCGGTTATTTCTTCCCCAGCTTGTAATTGAGTACCTCCTCCAAAAGGGGCGGTATAAAAATTGCCTCCTGTTGGCTCAGGAAGAGTATAAGAATTACATTCATACTCATCTGCGAAATTCTGTATGGGAGGAAGAGGATCATCAATTACCTCAAAAAACGTTTCATCAGAACAACCATCTTCTTCATTGTAGATATAGATAGTTTGGGGTTCCGCAATGACATCGCCTTCATTTAACTGCACTCCTTCCCCGTTACTTTCAGTATAATAATTCCCATGCTGTAACGCAGGCAATATATAGGTATCTGCATCACACTGCAACCCTGCATTCTGCAAAGAATCTACTTCCGGAGTTTGATTCACTTCTAAATAAAAAGAAAGATTATCGGTACAGTTTTCTTCTGCAGAAGAAAAATAATAAACATAAATAGTTTGAGATACTGTTAAGGTACTATCGGCTTCTATCACTTGCCCCTCTCCAGCGGCTTCTGTGTGGTAGTATAAGTTACCAGGCAAGTAGGGTAACGTATATTCTCCGCAAGCATCAACATCTTCATAATCAGGAATAATCCTTACAAATATTTTTTTAGAATCTGTACAACTCCCCACTTGGGCATACACATAGACTATTGTACTAGACTCTATTATGTCTCCTTCGGCCAACTCCGGACCTTCTCCATTAGGTGCTAAGAAATAGCCAATATTACTATCTGGTAATCCATAAGTATCTAAGCTAGGCAAAGTATAAGACTCGTTATTACAGTTAATGATGGTTTCATCTGGCCCTAAGTCTGGTGCTGGCAATATGGTTTTAACAATCGCTTCATTTTTGCAGATTTCCCCATCAATTTCAGCAAAAAAGTATATGGTTACATCCTCTGTATAAATAGTTCCTGGTTCTATAATTTCTCCACCTCCATAGGGCCCATCTATTTCTGTATAAAAACTAGTTCCTTCTGGAGGAGTAGGAACCACAAACTCTCCACAAGAAAATTCCGGTAGTATAAAATCTGCAATTAGTTGAACTGTAAAAGCTAAATAGTTGGTACACCCGTATTGGTTGGGGGGAGTTATAATTAGATAAGATCCCGTTTCTACAATGGCATCTCCTGCAACATATCCACCCTCATAAGTATACCCGTCGGGCAATGAAGGTAATATATACTCCGTACATTCAATTACACTTTCCTGTTCTACCTCTACTTCGGGGAGTGGATGTATAATTACATCAAACGAGATAACTTCTTCGCAACCGGAATCATCTGTACTTGTAATTATTGCATAAATGGTGATCACCTCAAAATCTACATTTAGATTATATATTCCAGTATCCCCAAGATCCTCATCTTCAACAGGGTTTGTTTGATTCTCATAATCCTCATCTCCTATATAATATACATAATCATAGATACTTAAAGGTTCTCCCAAAGCAATTTCATCAGTAAATATTTGTCTTAATCTAATTTGTATAGAAGCTTCTTTACAAAACTCCAAATCTGCCGGTTGTCCAATAAGAAAATGATTAATAACAATTTCGTCGGTAACTACACAACTTCCATCACTATTTGCAATAGTAACCGAATAGGTTCCTCCTTCTGTTACCGTATAAGAGGAGCTGGTCTCCCCTTGTATAACTTCATCGTCCTTCTTCCAAGTATGAGAATACACAGAGGCATCTATCTCTGTATCTAACGTAAAGCTTTCATTTCCACATAAAGTAAAATCTTCTCCTAAATCTACTTTCGTTTCAAAACTTCCTGCTGCTAAAAAAATTGCAGAATCATAATCTGGATCATTAGAATCACCAATAATGAACCTAATTCTGTAAGGCGCTCCCACCTCTAAACCTGAAGAGGCATTTAATACTTTTGTATGCCCTCTCATATTTAACGTAGATGAAGCAGGATTATCTACATTATAGACATCAAAGTATTCCTCATATTCAGAACTACATTCGGGATTATAAGCATTATCCCTTATATTTTTAACAGATACCGGAATAGGTGTTTCTGGGATAAGCCCAATATTATTGCTTTCTCCAGTATTCAAATTAGTTAATACAAATGCTAAAACATCGTTGGAGATACATTGAAACTCTCCATACTCATTTGAAGCCAACAAAAAATCAAAACTTAACTTATTGGATATAGGTACAAAATCAAACTGTAAATAAGCCACATCGGTAATATCTGCAACTTGACCAGAACTATTAGCCACCTCTTCCAGGTCTGCATCTCCATTACTATTCTGCTGTGTACTTATATTCTCTCCTGTATACATTCCCGCCGTGTATTGAGCCTCTCCACTTCTAATAATAACACCTTCAGAAATAGGAAAATCACCGTTATTATTATCAAAGCTTGCCACAGAAACATTCGAAGAAATTGAAATATTGGAGACTTCTAAACAAGCATTATTTAATAACATATCTACTAATTGTTGCTGACTTGTTGAATTATCAACAGATATGCTTTGAGAAAAAACGTTTAGGCTACATAAAACTATAAGTAACGTGAAGTACTTTTTCATAAATGCAAAAGGGTGAGTAATTATTATTTCATTGGAAAATAAGGTGTTATCGTAAAACTAATCAATATTAACAAAAAATTAAAGTATTTATCGTCAAATCTGTAAAAACCTTAAACTTTGATTGATTTATTAAAACTATCCTGTCAATTTACAAACAAGTTCAATAAAAATATCCCTACTTATCTTTCTTAAGTTTTACCTACTTTTACAATTGGAAAATTAACTATATGAACTGGGAACAATTACTTTCTTTAAAACGTTTTGGAGACACAACCAAAAGATTAAGAACAGAACAAGATGAAACAAGACTAGGTTTTGAAGTAGATTACGACCGGGTAATTTTCTCTTCTGCTTTTAGAAGTTTACAAGACAAAACACAGGTAATCCCTCTTTCTAAAACCGACTTTGTTCATACTAGATTAACCCATAGTCTGGAAGTCTCTGTAGTAGGAAGGTCTTTAGGTAGGATTGTAGGAAAAAAAATTATTGAAAAACACCCTCATCTTTCAGCAACCCATGGATATCATTTTAATGATTTTGGTGCCATTGTAGCTGCAGCAGCCTTAGCTCACGATATAGGCAACCCTCCTTTTGGACATTCAGGGGAAAAAGCAATTGGAGAATATTTTAAAAATGGGAGCGGCAAACGTTTCAAGAACCAACTTACCCCTAAGGAATATCACGATCTTACCCATTTTGAAGGAAATGCCAATGGCTTTAAGTTATTAACAGAAACCAAAAACGGAAACAAGGATGGTTTAAGACTGTCTTACGCCACCTTAGGCGCTTTCACCAAATACCCCAAAGAATCGCTTCCCCATAGACCTACCGATGAGATAGCCGATAAGAAATTTGGTTATTTTCAAAGTGAGAAAGACATTTTTAAAGATGTAGCCCAAGAACTTGGGTTAATAGATTCCGGAAGAAAAGAAGATATTCATTACAAACGGCATCCACTTACTTTTTTAGTGGAAGCAGCCGATGATATTTGCTATACCATTATTGATTTTGAAGATGGAATTAATTTAGGCTTAATTGATGAAAGTTTTGCCCTAGAATATTTAATTAAATTAGTAAAAAACAGCATCAATACCAAAAAATACCATGCCTTAACCAATACTGAAAGTAGATTAAGTTATTTAAGGTCCCTAGCGATTAACACCTTAATTCAGGATGCCACAAAAGTATTTATTGAAAATGAAGAGGCTATTTTAGAAGGAAACTTTCACAAATCTTTATTAGACAAATCCAATTACAAAGCTCAGATTGAAGATATTATTAGTTTGAGTGTAGAAAAAATTTATCAAAGTCAGGAAGTAATTGAAAAGGAAATTGCAGGGTATAAAATTATCACGATGCTCTTAGACACCTACACGCAAGCCATTGAAAATAATGTAAACGGGAAACTCACCAATTACGACAAGCTTATTTTAAACAGTTTTCTAAAAGATTTTGAAACAGAAAAAAAATCAATTTATCAATGGTTAATACAATTATGTTCTCGGGTAGCCTCCCTCACCGACGGTCATGCGCTTCGAACTTTTGAAAAGCTTTCAGGCAGTAAGTTAAGTTAATAATTGTTGAAGGGTTTTCTTTATCTTTTCAGCAGAAATCCCTACCAAATCTTTTAATTCTTCTGTAGTTCCCTGTTCAATAAACTCATCAGGAACACCTAGGTTCATTATTTTTGAAGTAAATTGATGTCTATGGGCAAATGCCAAAATCGCTTCGCCTGCTCCTCCGGAAATCACGCCGTCTTCTATCGTAATTACGGTTTGGTATTGCTGAAAAATTTCGGTTAATAATTGTTCATCCAAGGGTTTTACAAAACCCAAATCGTAGTGAGCCACTTTTTCAGAATGCTGGAGTTGCCCAAGGGCTTTTTCAACTTCTGTTTTTATAGTTCCTACAGAAATGATAGCCATATCATTACCAGGTTGAAGTTGCTTTCCTTTACCAATAGTTACCTGTTGAAATTCTTTTTGCCAGTCGAGTTTTGTTCCTCTTCCTCTAGGGTAGCGAATGGCTATCGGATTTTCTAAACCTAAAGAAGAGGTGTAGAGAATATTTCGAAGTTCAATTTCATCAGCAGGAGTCGCAATTATCAAATTTGGGATGCAACGCAAATAAGCTATATCAAAAACACCATGATGGGTAGCCCCGTCTTCCCCTACTAATCCCGCACGATCTACACAGAAAATCACGGGTAAGTTTTGCAAAGCCACATCATGAATTAATTGGTCGTAAGCACGCTGCAAAAAGGTAGAATATATAGTACAAAAAACCGTTTTCCCTTGGGTTGCCATACCTGCAGCAAGTGTAACCGCATGTTGCTCTGCAATCCCTACATCAAAGGCACGATCGGGAAATTCTTGCATCATATACTTTAAAGAACTTCCGGTAGGCATTGCCGGGGTAATCCCTATAATTTCTTTATTTGTTTTGGCCAATTCTACCAATGTCAATCCAAAGACATCTTGAAATTTGGGAGGTAATTGTTCATTATTTTTCGGGAGTAATTCTCCGGTCTTTTTATCAAATTTACCAGGAGCATGGTAAGTCACCTGATTTTCTTCAGCCTGCCGAAGTCCTTTTCCTTTTTTTGTAATCAAGTGAAGAAACTTAGGCCCTTTCACTTTTTCTAATTCCTCAAAAGCTTTAAAAATAGAATCAAAATTATGCCCATCAATAGGACCGGAATAATGAAAGTTTAAAGCCTCAATCATATTATCCTGTTTCGGTTTAATTCCGATTTTTGATTTTGATAAATATTCTTTTAAGGCTCCTACACTCAGATCAATCCCTATGGCATTATCATTCAAAATAACCCAGAGGTTAGCATCGGTTACTCCTGCGTGATTAAGCCCTTCAAAGGCCATTCCACTAGCAATAGAAGCATCCCCAATAACGGCGATATGATTTTTGACTGTATTCCCATTTAACCGAGAAGCAATGGCCATTCCCAAAGCAGCAGAAATAGAAGTAGAACTATGTCCAACTCCAAAAGTATCATACTCACTTTCATTGCGTTTTGGAAACCCGCTCAAACCATTTAATTTTCGATTGGTATCAAAAATACTTCGTCTTCCGGTTAAAATTTTATGTCCATAAGCTTGATGCCCTACATCCCATACCAATACATCTTCCGGTGTATTAAAATAATAATGCAGAGCAATACTTAATTCAACCACACCCAAACTCGCTCCCAAATGCCCTTCTTTGGTAGCTACAATATCGATAATGAACTCCCGAAGCTCTTTTGCTACTTGCAACAACTCGCTTTTATCGAGCTTTCTCAAATCTTTCGGAGCGTTTATATTTTGCAATAATCTTGATGTCATACGACAAAGGTAAAGTTTGAAATTGTATTTTTGGATCATGTTAACTCCTTTTGACGACACTTATTTCATGAAAAAAGCGCTTGAAGAAGCGCAAGAGGCTTACGAGCGTAACGAAATCCCGGTAGGTGCCATTATTGTAAGTAACAATACAGTCATTGCCCGTGGTCATAACCTAACGGAAATGCTAAACGACGTCACTGCACACGCTGAAATGCAAGCCATTACCGCAGCAGCCAATTACTTAGGCGGAAAATATTTAATTGACTGTACCCTATATGTGACTTTGGAACCTTGCCAAATGTGCGCCGGCGCTTTATATTGGAGTCAAATTTCTAGAATTGTATTCGCCGCCAAAGATGAACACCGAGGCTATCGGGTAATGGGAGGCAAATTACATCCAAAAACTAAAGTTACTGAAGGCTTACTTGAAAAAGAGGCTTCTACCCTCCTTAAAAAATTCTTCCTTAAAAAGAGAAACCTTAACTAATTAAAACGCAAACCTAGTTTTATAGGTTTTGATTATATTTGAAATAATGACCCCATTTCGTTATGATGAGACACGGCTTATTCATCTTCTTATTTTTCTTTTCACATTTATTGCTAGCTCAGCAAACCATTCCCTTTTTTAAAAATTATACCAAAAATGATTACCAAGGAGAAAATGCTAACTGGGATATTACACAAGATAAATCAGGAACGATTTATACCGCCAACAATTATAAACTACTCGAATATAATGGGAACGAATGGAAAAAGTATGAATTACCTAAGCACCTTGTTATAAGATCTGCTAAAGTTATTGAAGACACTTTGTTTACCGGGGCTTATCAAGAATTTGGCTATTGGCTCCACAACAATAAAAACGAGTTAATTTATAAAAGCTTAAGTGAGAAGTTTTCTGTTGATTTCTTTAAAAATGATGCTATTTGGAAGATCTATAAGTTTAAGGAAGAAATTGTATTTCAATCGTTTAAAGGGATGTATCTTTTCAACAAAAATAAAGGAGAAATACAAAAAATTCCATTTCCTGATATTTCAGCCATCTTCACCTATAATTTTAATAATTCTATTTACTTAGCCAGTAAATATGGAGGGGTTTATCAATTAAAAAATAATGAATTTGTTTATGAAGAGTGGAGCAAGCCTTTGCAAGACTTTACCATCCAATCGATGGTAGCTTTTGAGGGCGGATTTTTATTAGGAACTCAACTTAATGGCATTTATTTATATAAAAACAATATCCTGAGTAAATGGTTAGATAAAGACAGTCCGATTATTGATGGAATTGAAATTAATAACCTAAGTATTGTAGACCAAAAACTTTGTATAGGCTCCATTAACAATGGTTTATTAATTCTCAATAAGCAAAAAGAACTTTTATATACCATTAACACCAACAACGGTTTGTTAAATAATACGGTTTTAAGCCAATATGAAGATGCCTCGGGTAATTTATGGCTGGGACTTGACAATGGGTTTGCCTGTGTTTATTTAAGTTCACCATTATATGCTTTTAATGACAAGAGCGGAAAGTTAGGAACACTTTATGCCATCGCAAAAAGCCGAAAAGATCCCGATCTTGAATACTTGGGGAGTAATCACGGAGTATTTAAAAAGGAGAACAACAAACTTTCTTTTATTGAAAACTCTAACGGACAAGTATGGAACTTGAAACAAATTGGTAATGAAATTATTTGTGGCCATAACAATGGAACATTTCTCATCAAAAATGGCGTTTTTGAGTTTCTTAGCACCATTAGTGGAGGTACACGACTAATCCCTACAGAAAACCCAAATGAATTTATTCAAGGTAATTATTCGGGTCTTAGTAAATTTATAAGAAGTAAAACAGGTTGGAAAATTAGCCATTTTCAAAACGCAGATTATCGGGTTAGCGAATTGGCTTTAGATAAAAACAACAACTTTTGGATAGTTTCCCCTCATAATGGGATTTATAGATTTAAGCAAGATGGAGAAATCTTAATCGAAAATAAACACTATCCCTTAGAAAAATTTCAACATATCTTCCAGTTGAATAATGATATTTTTTTAACCGGAAAAAAACAGGTTTTTAAATATGATATTATTAATGATACCATTATTAAGGATGAGATTTTAACCGAAAAGTTAATGCCGCTAGATAAGGTTATGGCTTTTCAGGATAAATTTATTGTAACAAAAAATGAGAACCGGATAAATATACTGGATATTTCTTCTAACAAAACGCTTCAACTTTCTTCTAAAATAACCGAAAACAAACTAGTTCAGGATTTTGACTT
This sequence comes from Mesonia oceanica, assembly GCF_902499555.1. Classification (GTDB taxonomy): domain Bacteria; phylum Bacteroidota; class Bacteroidia; order Flavobacteriales; family Flavobacteriaceae; genus Mesonia; species Mesonia oceanica. Next base: position 327,882 of record NZ_CABVMM010000001.1, on the reverse strand, counting down.
TGCTAAAGCGATCAACGATTCTATCTATCTTTTTTTAGACGATGGTTATCTATTGGTAGATATGAGCAATCAAAACATAGAAGTGCAAGATAAAAATGCTCCTTCTATCGCTAGCTTAAGCATCAACGAGGAACTAAAAAAAATTGATAGTCTTTATAAAATACCTTACAAGAAAAACTCCATTCGCTTTTCGTTAACCAACCATAAGCCGGCCAATTACCTCCAACATAGCTTTAAATACAAATTAGAGGGCTACGACCAGTGCTGGGAAATCACAAATTCCAATAAAATAACCTTTGAAAATTTGCCTAAAGGAGACTACCGCTTATTGGTAAAAAACATTTCCGGTAATCAAGAGAGTAAAGTTTTATCCTATAAATTTACAATTCTACCCCCTTGGTATTTTAGTGTTCAAGCCATTATTGGTTATATCCTTTTTATTTTCCTTTCTTTCTACTTCATTCATCTATATAACAAAAGAAGATATATTAGAAAGCAAAACCGCTTTGAAAGAGAGTTAGCTTATAAAAATGAGTTAGAATTAAAAGAGGAAAAAATTGAAAATCATAAACGCCTTGCAGAGTTAGAAAAGAAACAACTACGCGAACAATTAGATTCTAAAAGAAGGGAACTTGCTACTTATGCTGCCAGTATGGCTAAAAAAGAAGAAATTTTAAATCAACTGGAGAAAGAAATCAATAAAGAGGAAATTAAGAAAGAGCACAGTAAACTTTATGATAGACTAAACAAGTTTAAAGAAAAACAATCTCATTCTGAAGATGACTGGAAGCTATTTGAAAGAAATTTCAATGAAGTTCACGATAACTTTTTCAAGAAGCTACAAGAAGATTTCCCCAAACTCACCCCAAAAGACTTAAAACTTTGTGCGTATTTAAAAATGAACCTCAGTTCTAAAGAAATCGCTCCTCTAATTGGTATTACTTACCGAAGTGTAGAACTCCATCGTTACCGCCTTAGAAAAAAACTTAACCTTGACAAAAAAGACAGTTTAGTTAAGTTTTTACTTTCAATTGATTAAAACATTTGTAACGAAAACGTTATAATTAACATAATCAAGACTCATCAATAACTCATCAAATAGATTTTTATTACTCGCTAACCCACATCAATTTTTTATTTAAAAAACTAAAAATCAGTAATTTAAAATTTAATTACTTCTTGATGAGTTTAGTTATATTTCAAAATTGACAACAAATGCAACAGCTTTATAAATTTGATAATATTTCAGCTGCATTTTTAACATATGTTTAAAATATCTGCTGAAAATTAAGAGGTTAATAATCTTTATTAATTTAAAAGCTATTTAAACACACATGAAAACAAATTTACTCGCAATGCTTTTCCTATTTACGGGATTAACACTATTTGCACAAGAAAAGACGGTTACAGGTACCGTATCTTCAGCAGATGATGGGTTACCATTACCTGGAGCTAACGTATCTGTTCAAGGTACCAATCAGGGTACTACTACAGATTTTGATGGAAAATACGAAATCGTAGTAGCTACTGGCGAAACCTTGGTATTTAGTTATGTAGGCTTTCAAACTCAAGAAATACCTGTAGAAAACCAAGAAACAATTAGCGTATCTTTACAAGCAGATACAGAATCACTAAGTGAGGTTGTTGTAATTGGTTATGGTACAGCAGAGAAACAGGATTTAACAGGAGCCATAAGTAGTATTAAAGCAGAAGATATTGTGAAACAACCTGCGCTTACCGCTACTCAAGCCATCCAAGGAAAAGTACCTGGGGTAAACATCATTAATAGTGATGCTCCTGGGGCAACTCCTACAGTTACCATTCGTGGTTTGGGAACTGCTTTAGGAGGTAGAGATCCTTTTTATGTAGTTGATGGTACACCTGTACCAGACATTAAGAATATAAGTCCATCTAATATCGAATCTATAGATTTCTTAAAAGACGCTTCTTCGTTATCTATCTATGGAGTTAGAGCTGCAAATGGTGCTGTTATTGTTACAACTAAAAGTGGAAAAAAAGGAAAACCTAAATTCTCTTTTAATAGTTACTATGGAGTAAAAGATATTTTAAACCAAGTGGAAATGGCTAATGCAAGCCAGTATGTGAACTATTATAACGAAGAAACAGCAGCGATAGGAGAAGAAAATTTTCTTAACCAAAACCAACCATATGATACTGATTGGTATGATGAGTTATTACAACTAGGCTCAATTAATAATAATGTATTTTCAGTATCGGGAGGATCAGACTATGTAGATTATTTCTTTAGTTATGATTTTTTTGAAGAAAATGGAATTCTTGAAGGACAAAAATACCAACGTTCTGTTATTACTTCTAATAATACTTTTAAACTATTTGACGATCGTTTAAAAATTAAGCAGAACCTTTCTATTACTCCTACTAAAGATAATCCAAAACCATTTTCTGCGTTTAACAGTGCTTATAGGCAAGCCCCTGTTATACCTGTTTATTATCCGAATGGCAGATACGGTCAATCTTTTTACAACGAGACTACAGGAGAAGCAACATATATAGCTGGAGAAGGTGAAAGTATAGGAAGATTAACTTCTCACGGAAACCCTGTTGCTCAAGTAGATTTTACCAATGAATACATTAAAACTTTAACGCTTCAGGGAAATGTTTCTGCCGAATTAGAAATCATGGATGGTTTAACCTTCACCTCTCGTTTAGGTATGCGCAAATTCTACCGCAAACAAAGGGTTTATGTACCTAGCAAAGAATCATGGATTGCCGGAGACCCTACAAGAACTGCAGAACAATTTGAAGAAAATAAATTACAAAATCCAGATTCTCCACAATGGGTAAATAATTCTCTTTCCTTTTCTAGAATAGAGAACTTTAAATACAACTGGGATAATTTTCTTAATTATAAAAAAAGTTTTGGAAACCATAACTTTGATGTAACCTTAGGGGGATCAAAGGAAGAATTGGGAGTTGGAGAGTTTAATTATGACCAAGCCTATGATGTTCCTTCAAAAGAGCAGTATTGGAGTATAAAACATGCTTCAGACGCTTATGAAAAACAAACCAACCAGTATTATTATACTCCTGTTCGTTACTTATCTTATTTTACAAGGCTACAATATAACTTCGATAGAAAATATTATGTAACTGGTACCATTAGAAGAGACGGGGCTAGTGTATTTAAAAGCAATGAAGAGTATATTGGTTATTTCCCATCAGTTGGATTAGGATGGACCTTAAGTAAAGAATCTTTCTTAGAAGATAGTTCTTTTGTAAACTTTTTAAAGCTTAGAGGTTCTTATGGAGAACTAGGGAACCCAAATGTTCCTTTTAACTCTACTCAAATTATTACTGATCCCGCTAGTGCTAACCAAAATTATGTTTTTGGACCAGATCAGGCTTTAATTTTTGGAGCATCTATAGGCTCTCCTGCTCAACCTATTAGTTGGGAACGAGTAAACGAATGGAGTGCCGGGTTAGATTATGAGCTTATAGACAGTAGACTTTCCGGTAGTTTTGATTGGTATAGAAAAACAACCACCAATACCATCTTAAGTGTACAGCCCTTATTAAATTCTCCCTATGAACAAAACTATTATGATCATGGAGCTGAAGTTGTCAATAAAGGGGTGGAAGTTGGCATTAATTGGAGTGACCATGTAAATGACGATTTTTCTTACAATATTGGGGTAACTTATAACTACAATCATAATGAAATTACTGAAATAAAAAATAATTATGATGGTCAATTGGGAGGTAGTTTATCAAATGGTGAAATCACTAAACGTTTAGCAGAAGGTGAACCTTTAGGATCTTGGTGGATGTTTGAGACAGATGGTGTATGGCAAAATCAAGAAGAAATAGACAATAATGCTTCTATTGGTGGAGCTTTGCCTGGTCATTTAAGATACAAAGATCAAAATGAAGATGGAGTAATTGATGATAGAGACAAAAAATATTTCGGATCTTATATTCCTACTTATAACTTTGGGATTAACATAGGAATGAACTATAAACAATTTGATTTAACTGTATCTGGTTACGGAGCCGGTGGTAACAAAATTTATAATGGTTTAAAAAGTACGAGACTAGGAGGAGAAAATGTTCCTGTAGATGTTTATGAAAGTCGTTGGACAGGTCCGGGAAGCACCAATTCTAATCCAGGAGCCAATAGAGATTCAAGAGCTTCTAATTATTATTTAGAAAATGGTGATTATTTTAGAATTAACAACATCACTATTGGATATACCTTACCGAAAGTAGATTTTATAGCAAATGCTAGAATTTATATTTCAGCACAAAATCCTTTCCTGTTTACTGATTATTCAGGATTCACCCCAGAATTAAACTCAGACGGAGCACCATATGGAACTACGGGAATAGAACTTTCTGCTTATCCAAATACAAGAACAATATTAATGGGATTAAACTTAGAATTATAAAATGACTGTTATGAAATTCAAATTATATACAAAAATAGCCATAGGTATTCTAGCAGGTGTAGCTATAATAAGCTGTAGCGATGATTATCTAGAAGTAGATGCTCGTGAGAACATTGAAGCTAGTGACAGCAATGAAAACATTACTCCTGAACAATTTGTAAATGGTATTTATGGAATGTATACCGATTGGGATTATGCTTTTGCTTGGTTAGGAATAACAGAAATTATTTCTGATAACGCCGATAAAGGAAGCTCTCCCACCGATACTGGTGCAGACAAAAACTTACTGGACAATTTAACCTTTACAAGTACTGCGCCATCGGTAAGATCTATGTGGACGCGTTGGTATAAAACAATAGGTAGAGCCAGTTACTCGATAGCATTCACTAGAGATTATGGTTTAGAAGACGAAAGCTACAGCAATAGATTAGTTGGAGAAGCTAAATTTTTAAGAGCATTAACTTACTTTTATTTAGTAAGATCTTTTGGAGATGTTCCATTACAAGGAGATATTACTATCATCGATGGAGAAGCTATCATAGACCAAGAAGCAGATTTATCTACACGTAATCCAAAAGAAGAAGTCTATGCATATATAGAGCAAGATTTATTGGATGCTATCGATGCTTTACCCTTAAAAAGTGAATATGCTCCAAAAGACTTAGGGAGAGCTACCAAAGGCGCTGCACAAGCATTACTTGCTAAGGTACATTTATACCAAAAAGAATATACAGAAGCATTACAATATGCTAATGCAGTAATCAACTCAGGAGAATATGGCCTAGAAACAGATTATGCTGAAATTTGGAGAGAATATACCGAAAACGGCACAGAGTCCATTTTTGAAATTCAAGCCAGAGGTGAAGCTATTGCTCACGGTGTAAATCAATATTCACAAACCCAAGGTGCACGGGGTACTAGTGGTTGGGGATGGGGTTTTAATACTCCTACTGAAAATTTAGTAAATGCTTTTGATGTCGAAGGCGATGAAATAAGAAAAAACGCGACTATTATTTTTGCCGGAGAAACGCTTTGGGATGGCCGTGAAGTAAGTGCTTCCGTAGAGAACCCCATGTATAACGAAAAAGCCTATTCAAGTGCAAATGCTGGGGCAAGTGATGGTGATAAGAACATTAGAGTAATTAGATATGCTGAAGTTTTATTAATTAAAGCTGAAGCCGCAAATGAACTTGGCCAAACCTCTGAAGCCCTTTCGGCTCTTAACCAAGTTAGAAGTCGTGTAGATCTTGATAATGTTTCAGGTTTAAGTCAAACAGAATTAAGAGATAAAATTTGGAACGAAAGAAGGTTAGAATTAGCTTTTGAGCATGACCGTTGGTTCGACTTAATAAGAACAGGACAAGCTGCTGAAGCAATGGCTGCAAATGGCAAAGATTTCATTGAAGGACAACACGAATTATTTCCAATTCCTGAGAATCAATTGATTCAAACCCCTGAGATGAACCAAAACCCAGGGTGGTAAACAATTTTTATAATGTTAGATGAATTAGCAAACTATACTACCCGTAAAGGGTAGTATAGTTCATCTTTCAACTCAATAACACTTCTATGCTTATACAAAACCACATAAAATATTTAGTAATTATTCTGCTTAGTCTATGCTTCAATTCTTGTAGTGATAACTCTTCAGATGATAGCTCTAATCCACCGGTAACCGAAAATCCACCAGACGATAACAATGATGATGATGGTGGTGACAGCATAGACCCCGTAAGCGACGAAGAACTTTTAGATATTGTTCAAAGTGAAACCTTAAACTATTTCTGGGAATATGCCGAACCTAACTCACAAATGGCCAGAGAACGCTACCATCCTAACGAAGGTAACGATCCCATAGTCACCACAGGAGGTTCAGGATTTGGTCTTATGGCCCTTATTGTAGGAATAGAAAGAGGTTTTATTTCTAGAAGTGAAGCCGTTCAGCGTTTAGATCATATCGCAGACTTTTTAGCCAACACCACTACTTTTCATGGTGCTTGGTCACATTGGATTAATGGAGAAACCGGACAAGTACAACCCTTTAGCCAAATGGATGATGGAGGTGATTTAGTAGAAACCTCCTTTTTGGTACAAGGAATGATTGTGGTTCGCGAATACCTAAAAAACGGAACGGAAGAAGAACTAGCGATCGCACAAAAATACGATGAACTATGGAAAGGTGTAGAATGGGATTGGTACACCAATGGTGAAAATGTATTATACTGGCATTGGTCTCCTAATTACGACTTTCAGATGAACCTTCCCATAGAAGGCTACAACGAATGTTTAATTACTTATATTCTTGCCGCTTCCTCTCCGGATCATGCCATAGACCCGCAAGCTTATCATCAAGGATGGGCCAGAAACGGAAACATTGTTGCAAGTAATTCAACTTATGGATTACCACTTATTTTAAAACATAATGGTCACCAACAATATGGAGGTCCTTTATTTTGGGCACATTATTCCTACTTAGGTTTAAACCCAACAAATTTATCAGATCAATATGCCAATTACTGGCAATTAAATAAAAACCAAACCTTAATTAATTATAAGTATTGTGTAGAAAACCCTCATAATTTCTCAGGTTACGGAGAAAACTTTTGGGGTTTAACCGCTAGTTATACTAAAAATTCAGATGGCTCTATTGGTTACACTGCACACTCTCCTTCCAATGATCGAGGGATAGTTTCACCAACGGCAGCAGTAAGCTCCATACCTTATACACCAGATGAGTCGTTAGCATTCATGCATAACATCTATGAAAATCATAACAGTTTAAGCTGGGGACCTGCAGGCTTTTACGATGCCATTAGTTTAGTAGGAAGCAACTGGTCTGCCAAACGCTATTTAGCCATCGATCAAGGACCTATGATAGTCATGATCGAAAATTATAGAACCGGATTAATCTGGGACTTATTTATGCAAGCCCCCGAAATTCAAAACGGACTTGACACTTTAGGATTTACCTATTAAAAAACTAACATGAAAAAATTAGCGCTTATACTATTCTTTCTTTCTTTGATTTCTAATGCTTCTTTTGCACAAATTGAAAAAAAGCATTTTAAAGAAAAAGTAGAATTAGAAACCGAATTAGGCTATTTACTTTATACCCCGGAAGACTATAAAACTTCCAAAAAAGATTATCCGCTTATCGTTTTTCTTCACGGTGCGGGAGAAAGAGGTACCGACTTAGATAAAGTAAAAATGCACGGTCCTTTTAATTATATGGAAAAAGGGAATAAAATTGACGCTGTAATTTTAGCTCCCCAATGCCCAAACGAAACCTATTGGCAACCTCACCAAGTAGCTGGTTTAGTAAAATCTATCATTAAAAAATATAATATTGATGAAAACAGGGTTTACCTCACCGGTTTAAGTATGGGTGGTTACGGTACTTGGGCAGTAGGAGGAGAATACCCTGAACTCTTTGCTGCAATGGCTCCTGTATGTGGTGCTATTTACCGACCTATTTATAGAAATGCCCAACACTTAAAAGACATGCCTATTTGGATTTTTCACGGTGCTTTAGATGATGTGGTCCTCCCGGAAAACAGTAATAAAATGGTCATTGCATTGCAGCAAGCAGGAAACAAAAATGTAAACTATACTGTTTATCCGTTTGCCAATCATAACAGTTGGACAGAAACCTACAACAATCCCAAATTTTATGAGTGGTTACTCAGCCAAAAGAAACAAAATTAAAAATGAAAAAATTAACCTTAACTATATTATCCCTATTCACCATAATTTTCTTTTTTGCTTGTAAACACAAGCCTAATAAAGATACTAATACTGCCGAAAAAGAAACTCAATCTATTTCTAAAGATTCAACTCAATTAAGTGATGAAGAGCTCTTAGACCTTGTACAAAAGCAAACCTTAAAATATTTTTGGGACTATGCCGAACCTAACTCAGGATTAGGAAGAGAGCGTTTTCATCCAGATGGAAATTATCCTAAAAACGACCCTAACATTGTGACCACCGGTGGTTCCGGTTTTGGTTTAATGGGAATTGTGGTGGGGATGGATAGAAACTTCATCAACAGAGAAGAAGCAGTAAATCGATTAGATAAAATTGCCGATTTCTTAGCAAAAACACCTCGTTACCACGGAGCTTGGCCACATTGGATCAACGGCGAAACCGGAAAAACTAAAAATTTCGGTTCCGACAGTAAAGATAATGGCGGCGATATTGTAGAGACCTCTTTCTTAGCCCAAGGTTTTATTGTTGTGAGGGAATACCTCAAAAACGGTAACGAAAAGGAAAAAGAAGTAGCTAAAAAATTCGATAAGCTTTGGAATGGTATCGAATGGGATTGGTACACTAATAACAAAAATGGTATTTTCTGGCATTGGTCACCCGATTATGAGTTCGAAAAGAATTTTATGATCGAAGGTTACAATGAATGTTTGATCACCTATATTATGGCTGCATCTTCACCTAACCACAGCATCAAACCGGAAGTTTACCACGAAGGTTGGGCACGTGGAGGAAACATCACTACCGATAAAAAAGCCTATGGAATTCCTTTAATTTTAAAACACAATACGCTTGGCGATAAAGGCGGACCTTTATTTTGGGCACATTATTCTTATTTAGGCTTAAACCCAAAAGGTCTAGAAGACCAATACGCTAATTACTGGGATTTAAACGTAAATCATTCAAAAATTAATTACGAATACTGCCAAGAAAATCCAAATCACTCAAAAACCTATGGCAAAGACTCTTGGGGATTAACCGCTAGTTATACCAAGAATAAAGATGGTTCTACCGGCTATGCCGCACATTCTCCCGATGACGATCGTGGTGTAGTTTCGCCTACAGCAGCAGTAAGTTCTTTACCTTATACTCCGAAAGAATCTATGAGAGCCATTCGCCATTTTTATACCGATTTAAATGAGTTGGTTTGGGGACCCGCAGGTTTTTACGATGCCTTCAGTTTAGACAATGGTGAATGGGCAGCTAAAAAATATTTAGCTATCGATCAAGGCCCGATGATTGTAATGATTGAAAACTATAGAACCGGATTGATCTGGGAATTGTTCATGCAAGCTCCAGAAGTTCAACAAGGATTAGATAAACTTGGATTTACCTATTCAAAGTAAATTGCGATGAATAAAACTTTCCACATAGCATCACTTATTTTACTATCGGTTCTTATCGGTTGTAAAGATCATTCTTCCGCAGAAAAAAATTCAAAAAAGACAGAAGAAAACCAAAAGCCGAATATTGTATTTATTATGGCCGACGACCATGCTGTAAAAGCGATTAGTGCCTATGGAAGTGAAATAGGAAAGCTGACCCCAACCCCGAACATAGATCGGATTGCAAAAAACGGAGCTATTTTTCATCAAAATTACAACACCAACTCCCTTTGTGGCCCAAGTCGTGCCGTAATCCTTACCGGAAAACACAGTCATGAAAATGGTTTTAGAATGAATGGCGAGCAATTCGATAATACACAGCAAACCTTACCGAAAATTCTTCAACAGAATGGTTATCAAACCGCTGTCATAGGAAAATGGCATTTATCCGATAATCCCACCGGCTTCGATTATTGGAAAATACTCGATGATCAAGGAAAATATTATAATCCCGATTTTATTACGGCAGAAGACACTACCCGTGTGACTGGTTATGCACAAGATTTAATCACCGATTATTCCATTGAATGGATGCAACAAAGAGATCAGGAAAAACCTTTCTTTTTGATGGTACATCACAAAGCGCCACATCGCAATTGGATGCCTGCATTGCGACATACCAATCTTTATGATTCGGTTGAATTCCCTTTACCCGATAGCTATTTTCCCGATTTTGAAAATCAGCTAGCGGCTGAAGAGCAACTGCAAACCATTTATGAAGATATGTATGAAGGTCACGACCTGAAATTGAGTAAACATAAAGGTACCGATTCGCTAGCTGCCAACCCTTGGAAAGATGATTTTGAACGAATGAATGCCGAGCAAAAGGAAAAATGGAATGCTGCTTACCGCCCTAAAAATGATGCTTTCTGGGAAAAAGACCTTCACGGTAAAGAATTGGCCAAATGGAAAGGGCAACGTTACCTTAAAGAATATATGGCTACCATTGCTTCGGTAGATGAAGGCGTAGGACGCATTTTAGATTATCTGGAAGCCCAAGGACTAGATGAAAACACTTTAGTAGTTTACACTTCCGACCAAGGTTTTTATTTAGGGGAAAACGGCTGGTTCGATAAACGTTTTATGTACGAAACTTCGTTTAGAATGCCTTTATTAATGCAATATCCCAAAGAAATCGAAGCTGGTTCTGAAGTTTCAGAAATGACACAAAACCTAGATTTCGCCTCTACCTTTTTAGATATGGCGGGCATTGATATTCCTCAAGATATGCAAGGAATTTCCTTTAAAAAAGTACTCTATGGAGAAGAAGCTAAGCTAGGAAGGGATGTTATTTACTATCATTACTACGACTTCCCTGCTTTTCATATGGTGAAACGCCAATATGGAATTAAAACCAATCGTTATAAACTCATCCATTTTTATGACGATATCGACACTTGGGAGTTTTACGATTTAGAAAAAGACCCTAAAGAACAAAACAACTTGATTAATTCTGAAGAATATCAAGATGAAATACAAATGATGCATCAAAAATTAGATTCCGTTCAAAAGTATTATAAAGTAACCGAAAAAGAGTTTGAAACTACCCCCAAAGAAAAAGTAAATCAAGCTTATAAAAATTTTGAACGACTAAGAGGAACTCCAATAAAATAAACCTACACTTATGATCAAGAAAACAATCACAGTACTTTCGTTAAGTATTTTTAGTCTCACACTTAGCGCACAACAAAAAGAAAACACCTATACCGGTCCAAAAATCAATACCTCTGAAATGGACCAAAAAGTCAATGCGCTATTGGATAAAATGACCATTGAAGAAAAAATAGGGCAGTTAAACTTACTAACCCCCGGAGGAGGTGTTGCCACAGGAGCAGTAGTGAGTGATAATGTTCAGCAAAAAATCAAAGACGGAAAAGTTGGAGGTTTATTTGGGGTTTCCGGTCCCGAGAAAATTAGAATTGCTCAAGAATATGCGGTCAACGACACCCGATTAGGAATTCCGTTATTAATTGGTTCTGATGTGATTCATGGGTACAAAACCACCTTCCCTATTCCCTTAGCTTCAGCTTCTAGTTGGGATATGGAATTGCTCAAAAAAACGGCACAAGTAGCTGCCAAAGAAGCTACTGCCGATGGTATTAACTGGAACTTCTCTCCTATGGTCGATATTTCCCGTGATCCGCGTTGGGGTCGTGTGGCTGAAGGAGCTGGAGAAGATGCCTATTTAGGTTCTCAAATTGCACGTGCGATGGTAGAAGGATACCAAGGTAATGATCTTACCCTCACCAATACCATGTTGGCTACCGTGAAACATTTTGCTTTATACGGAGCACCGGAAGCAGGTAGAGATTACAACACCGTAGATATGAGCCGCGTAAAAATGTTCAATCAATATTTACCTCCTTATAAAGCAGCTGTAGATGCCGGTGTAGCGAGTGTCATGAGTTCTTTTAACGATGTAGATGGAGTTCCGGCAACGGGAAACAAATGGTTATTAACCGATTTATTACGGAAACGTTGGGGATTTAAAGGTTTTGTAGTTTCTGATTACACTTCTGTAAATGAAATGATTGCCCACGGAATGGGAGATTTACAGGACGTGTCTGCCTTAGCTTTAAAAGCCGGTTTAGATATGGATATGGTAGGTGAAGGTTTTGTCTCTACCTTGAAAAAATCTTTAGAGGAAGGAAAAGTTACCGAAGAAGAAATCACCACCGCTGCTAGAAGAATTTTAGAAGCAAAATACAAGTTGGGGCTTTTCGAAGATCCTTATAAATACTTGGATAAGAAAAGAGTTAAAAAAGATATTCTTACGAAAGAACATCGAGCCTTAGCCAGAAAAGCAGCAGCCCGATCTTTTGTTTTATTAAAAAAAGACCAGAATGTACTTCCTATCGATAAAAAAGCGAAAATTGCTTTAATCGGTCCACTAGGAAATAACCAATCTAATATGCCTGGAACTTGGGCTCCTACCGGAGACTTTAAAAATGCCATTCCAGTATTAGAAGGTTTAAAAAATGTCGCGCCAAAAGCTAGCATTACTTATGCTAAAGGAGCCAACATCACCAATGATGAGCAAATGGCTAAAAACGTAAATGTATTTGGTCCTAAAGTAGAAATTAGCAAAGAATCTCCTGAAGAGCTATTGGAACAAGCTTTAAAAGTAGCTAAAGATGCCGATGTAATTGTGGCTGCTGTGGGAGAAGCTTCAGAAATGAGTGGGGAAGCCTCTAGTAAAACCGATTTATTAATTCCGGAGAGTCAGAAAAAACTAATCCGTGAATTAGCGAAGACCGGAAAACGTATGGTATTGGTGCTCATGAGTGGCCGCCCATTAAACATTTCAGAAGAAGCACAACTACCTATAGATATTCTTCAGGTTTGGCATTCGGGTGTAGAAGCCGGTAATGCAATTGGAGACGTGATTTTTGGAGACTACAATCCTTCTGGAAAACTTACGGCATCTTGGCCAAGAAATGTAGGGCAAGTACCGGTTTATTATTCTATGAAAACTACGGGAAGACCCGGAACTAAAGAAGGCTTCGAAAAATTTAAATCTAAATATTTAGATGTAGATAACTCGCCACTATTCCCGTTTGGTTACGGCTTAAGTTATACTGAATTTGAATATGGTGATACAACACTTTCTTCTAAAGAAATGAATATGGATGGTTCAATTACCGTGAGCACTACCATTAAGAACACCGGCGATTATGATGGTGAAGAGGTAGTTCAATTATACATTCACGATAAAGTAAGAAGTATAACGCCACCGCAAAAGCAACTGATTGGCTTCCAAAAAATCAACTTAAAAAAAGGAGAATCAACTACGGTAGAATTCAAGATTACTGCTGAAGATTTAAAGTTCTATAACAGTAGTTTAGAATTCGTTGCAGAACCGGGAGAATTTGAAGTTGGGATTGCACCAAGTTCAGATTTTAAATTTTCAAACTCATTCACCTTAAACTAAAGATGATGTTCTATGATTATTAACTAAAACAAACATAAATTATGAAGAAACTATTACTCATTTTTGCATTATTTACCGGCCTTATATCCTTTGGCCAAGAATATGCCTACATCGATTTCGGAGGCTCTTCCCACACGACCCCCGGAAACTGGAACAATATTGTTGTTAGTAATCAAAACGAGACCGGAGTCACCGAGAATTTAATTAATTCTTCAGGAGCTAGTATGGGTATAGTTTTTACACTTACTGATTCTTTTGATCATATTAACAACAACGGAACCACGTCTCCCAATGGAGCATTACCATTTACAGGAACCGCCTCAAGAGATAGTTTTTTTGGAGCTACCGATGATGGGTTTAATGGAAATATAAACCCTACCGGAGGTTTTACATTATCTAACTTAGATCCTAACAAATACTATTCTTTTTCAGTATTTAGTTCAAGGACCGGAGTTTCAGATAACCGGGAAACTTTATATACTGTAGAAGGCTCCACGACGGGTTCAGAAGCTTTAAACCCTTCAAACAACACCTCCAATACGGCAGATATTTTAAATATTCAGCCAACTAGTAATGGTGAAATAACTTTTACAGCAGAACCCGGCCCTAATAATAATAACGACTTTGGCTTTTATTACTTAGGTGCTTTACAATTAACAGAAAGTGACAGCCCTATTTCAAATACCAATCCAGATCCTGAATTAACGTTAACCTATCCTAATGGAGGTCATATTTGGGAAGCAGGAAAAACTGTAAGAATTAAATGGGAAAGTATCTCTGTTCCTAATATGTTAATTGAATTTTCTTCTGACAATGGTTCTAATTGGTCTACCATTGCTACCACTTCAGGTAATTCTCAATATTACGATATGGTAGTTCCTAACGAAATTACAACCAATGCATTAGTCAGAATTTCCGGTGAAGGTGAAACCGATACCAGCGATAGTACTTTTGAAGTCATTGCCGATGAAGGAGAAGTTTATAGAATCGTAATTTTAGGTTCATCTACTGCTGCAGGAACAGGCCCTTCAGATGCAAACAATGCTTGGGTAGCGAGGTACAATACCTATTTAACAGAAATGGATACCAGGTACGAAGTTATTAACCTAGCCCAAGGTGGTTTTGCAACGTATAACATTTTGCCAACAGGCACCACAATTCCTTCAGGTGTTAACCGAAGCATTGATGTAAATAGAAATATTACCAAAGCGATAAGTTTAGATCCTACAGGAATTATTATTAACCTTCCATCTAACGATGCTGCCAGTGGTTATCCGGTTGCCGATCAATTAAACAATTATACGCTTATCGCAAATGCAGCTGCTTCAGAAAACATCATGCTTTGGGTCACAACTCCACAACCACGTGATTTTGGCTCTAACACAACAAAACTAAATATTCAGTTAGATATGTTAGATGAAACTTACACCATGTTTGGAGATCATACCATCGATTTTTGGACAGGATTTGGAACCTCTAACAATAATGGAATTTTACCAGCTTATGATGCCGGTGACGGAATTCACATGAATGATGCTGCCCACGAAATATTATTTGAGCGGGTTATAGGAATGGATATTCATACCGAAGTAAGGGATGCCGTCCTAAAAGTGGAAACATTATCTCTTAATAATGATTTAAAAATTTACCCCAACCCGGTAAAAAACACCTGTACCATTAGAAGCAATCAATTTTCTGGAAACCAACTAACCATTGAGGTGTACAATATCCTAGGATCAAAAGTATACAATAAGGTATTAGAACTTCACAATCAAGAAGCTACTTGGTCTAGAAATGCACTAGAAAACGGAATATACTTTCTATTAATTACCAACAATAACTTACAAACAACAAGACGTTTAATTTTAAATTAATTTATTATGAAAACAATTACTCAAAAATTTTTATTGTTCATTGCAGGGGCTTTAGTAAGCCTTGGGGGTTACTCCCAAACCATTTATAATTTTGATTTAAATTACAATACGGATGATCAATATCCTACTGAAGGTAACTGGAATAACCACTATTCATCAGACTGGGAAGCGGTAATCTCTAATTTTATCGACGATCAAGGGAATGCATCTACCTATTCATTTGCGGTAACCGATAATTTTGTTGCAGGAAATGGCTCTGGTATTACGAATCCGGATTCCAATTTAGGCTTTCCGGCCACAGCGACTAATGACAGTTATTATGTTCAAGATGGTGATAATAATACCGGAGCCTTTACTTTTTCTGGTTTAAATCCTTCTAACTTCTATACTTTCGAAATTTTTGCTTCTAGAGATGGAGCTACTGAAAATAGAGAAACACAATATGACTTAGTTGGGGCAAATAGTGGCGTCGGTTATTTAAATCCTTCCAGCAATACTTCAGAAACTGCAATTATTGAAAACATTCAACCAGATGGTGCAGGAAATATTGTACTTACAGTTCAAAAAGGACCAAACAACGAAAATGGTGCTGGTTATGCTTATATCGGTGCTATTAAAATTACCGAAACTACATCCATGGCTGTAGAAAACAAATCTTTTATGAACACTATAAGCATCTATCCTAACCCTGTAGAAGACCAATTTGAGCTGTCTTTGAATTTAACGGAAGCTTCTCTTCTAAAAGTTCAACTATATAATCTTAAAGGGCAATTAATAAGCACTTTCATGAACGAACAAGTTCCTGCAGGTAAAATAAACAAAACGCTGAACAGCCAAAACCAAAATGCATCCTTAGCTTCAGGAATATATATTTTAAAAATAAGCACAGACCGTTCAACTCAAACCAAAAAGCTTATTATAAAATAAGTAGCGTAAACTAATAGATAGTATATTACTAAAAATGGGAGATGATCACTTTTCAGTCTCCCATTTATTTCATAATAAATCATAATTTCAAAAGTTTAGTAGGTTCAAATTCAACTTAAATGAGCAATAGATTTTTTTATTAGGTGAAGCAATTAAGAGTATTTTAACTCCTATATTTACGTGTTCAAACTTATTACACAAACACAATCATCATTATGAGCAGAAAATTAATTTTACCTATTATCATTTCTACCTTAGGAGGTTTCCTATTTGGTTATGATACAGGGGTAATTAACGGAGCACAGCTTTATTTTAAAGACTATTTCGATTTCTCTACTGCAGAGCAAGGCTGGGCCGTAGGTTCCGCATTAATCGGATGTATTTTTGGCGGACTTGGAGCCGGAATTTTAGCCGAAGCCATCGGTAGAAAAAAATCACTATTATTGGCCGCATTTTTATTCTCTATTTCAGCCATAGGAAGTGCATTTGCAGACTCTTTATTCAACCTCTCGATTTATAGGATTTTAGGAGGTATTGGTATTGGTTTAGCATCCTTACTTTCCCCCATGTACATTTCTGAAGTTTCTCCTAAAGAAAAACGTGGTGCGATGGTTTCTCTTAACCAAATGGCCATTGTTACCGGATTCTTAGTAGTTTTCTTTGCCAATTATTGGGTAGGAAACCACCTTTCAGCCTCTATGGTTACCGGAGAGGTGAGTACAGAAAGCTTAAGTCAATGGAATATTGATGAAGGCTGGCGATATATGTTCGGTTTAGAAATTATACCGGCGGTTTTATTCTTTATCCTTTTATTTTTTGTACCCGGTTCTCCCCGTTGGTTTGTCATTAAAGAAAAGCACAACCACGCTATTGTCGCTTTAGAAAAACTGGGATACAGTAATGAAGTGGCACAACAAAAAGTAAAAGAAATTGAAGATTCATTGGAAAAAAAGGAAAGCAGCAGTTGGGCGGCTTTTAAAGGCATGGGCTTTGCCGTTTTTGTGGGGGTGATGTTGTCTATCTTTCAACAGCTAACAGGAATCAATGCTATATTGTATTACGGGTCTTCTATTTTTGAAGCTTTAGGAAATACAGCCGAGAGTGCGATCTTCCAAAATATTTTAATCGCCGTCGTCAACTTCGCCTTTACGATTATTGCTATTTTCTCTGTAGATAAGTGGGGAAGAAAACCGCTCTTAATCTTAGGAGGGTTCATTATGGCAACTGCACTGGCCTTACTCACCTATGATATTTACACGCAACAATTCAGCTTAATCGCCGTAGTAGGTATTTTACTATTTATTGCAGGTTTTGCGATGACTTGGGGACCGGTAACTTGGGTATTGTTATCAGAAATTTTCCCGGACAGAATTAGAGGAATTGCGATGGGAATTGCTGTAGCCTCGCAATGGTTATTTAACTATTTAGTATCGCAAACCTTCCCGATGATGATGGATAAAGAAAGTGCCGTTTTTGAAATGAGTAATGGAACTTTCCCCTACTGGATTTACGGAGTAAGTTGTATCGCCATGTCTTTATTTGTCTGGAAATTTGTACCAGAAACCAAAGGCCGCGACTTAAAAGACGTACGTCAACTTTGGATTAAAAAACATAAATCGTGAAAAAATTAGTCAGTTTCATCAGCATCATCCTGCTTCTATCGGGATGTGCTGAAGAACCTCAACAACAAGACCAAACAAAAGCTTCCATCACTTCCCCAAACGGGAATATAGAAGTTAGTCTTCAACTTGATAAAAACGGAAAACCTTTTTACACGGTTCAGAAAAATAACAGCAGCGTAATTGACACCTCCTATCTAGGGTTCAAGTTTAAAAATCAACCTGAGTTGACCAAGAACTTTAAGATTTCTAAGGTAGAAGAAACTGAACTCAATGAAACTTGGGAACAACCTTGGGGAGAACAACGTGTGATTAAAGATCATCATAAACAACTTCAAGTTAGCTTAGAAGAAACCACTGAAAAGCCTAGAAAGCTGAATATTATTTTCAGGGTTTTTGATGATGGAATAGGCTTTCGGTACGATATTCCTGAGCAGGAAAATTTAACCGGTGATGTAGTGATCTCTGATGAAATCACTCAATTCAAACTTACCCACGACCATAAGTCTTGGTGGATTCCTGCCGATTATGATAGTTATGAATACAACTATTCAGAAACCAAATTATCAGAAATCGATGCCCAAAAAGCAGGTTATGCCCAACGTCATGACAGAAACATCACCAATTTTCATGCGGTGAATACCCCCATCACCATGGAAACCGAAGCCGGTTTATACCTAAGCATTCACGAAGCTAATCTTACCGATTACGCCGGAATGACGCTTGGTGTAACTGAACACAACACGTTGAATACAGAATTGGTTCCATGGGAAAACGGTGATAAAGTAAGAACAAAAGCCCCTTTTGTTTCTCCTTGGCGAACCATTATGATTAACGAAGAAGCCAAAGATTTAGTAACCAATTACCTAATTCTAAACCTCAACGAACCCAATAAATTAGAAAACGTAACTTCCTATGCGCAACCCATGAAGTACACCGGAATTTGGTGGGAAATGCATTTAGGAAAAAGTACTTGGGGAAGAAAAGATGCGGAAGGAAATTACACCACGCATGGTGCTACGACCGAAAACGCGATGAAATATATCGACTTCAACAAAAAACACCATATCAAAGGCTTATTAATAGAAGGCTGGAATACCGGTTGGGAATACTGGGGAGCGCAAGACACCATAGGATTCTTCGATTTTGTAACCACTTATGACGATTTCGATATCAAAAAAGTAGTGCATATCGCAAAAGAAAATGGTGTTGACATTATTGGTCATCACGAAACTTCCGGGGATGCTCACAATTACGAAAACCGAATGGAAAAAGCCTTTCAGTTTTACGAAGATTTAGGCATTCATGCGATTAAAACCGGTTATGCCGGTGGATTAGTCCCTAAAGGGGAGTTTCATCACGGACAATATATGGTTCGTCATCATCAAAAAGTAATTGAAACAGCAGCAAAGCACCAGCTGGCTATCGATGCCCATGAACCGATTAAAGCTACCGGCTTACGCAGAACCTATCCTAATTTTATGACCCGTGAAGGGGTTCGTGGAATGGAATTTAATGGTTGGGCAGATGAAAATCCTCCCTCCCACACCACCATTTTACCCTTTACCCGAATTTTGAGCGGTCCGGTAGATTATACGCCGGGAATCTTTCAGATTGATTTAGCTGAATACCGAGAAGGCCAAGCCATTCAATCTACATTAGCCAACCAATTGGCTTTATATGTGGTATTGTATAGCCCGATGCAAATGGCAGCCGATTTACCTGAGAATTATGCCAAATACGAAGATGCTTTCCGGTTTATAGAAGACGTAGCGGTCGATTGGGAAACCACCAAAGTTATTCACGCAAAGATTGGTGATTACCTAACTATCGCAAGAAAACAACGCGATAGTGACAATTGGTTTATAGGAAGTGTAACTGATGAAAAAGCCAGAAACCTAGAAATTCCGATGGACTTTTTAGACCAAGGGGCTTCCTACAAAGCCACGATTTATAAAGATGCGAAAGATGCTGATTTTGAAAAAAATCCTTCTGCCTACGAAATTGAAGAACTAGAAGTAAATTCAACCAGCGTATATCAAGCTTCACTAGCGAGAGGTGGCGGCGTTGCCATTTCCATTGAAAAACAATAGCTAATTCACCAATGGTGGCTGAGTGAAATCTTCTAAAAGATTTTGTATCGAAGCTACCATTGGTTGGATATTAAATAGATTTAAAAAATTTCTATCAACTGGTCAAGTTGAGCCCTTCTACTTTGCCCAGGATAAACTAAGGACGAAGTGTCAATTCAGCCACATATCTTATTTGTCTTAAAATTGAAGTCTATAGACACAAATAATTATAGATTCTATTTTCTACTGAAAATTACAGAGTCGGCTTTATCAGAAAATTCATCATTGAATACCCAATCACACCTCCAACTATTAAGACAAAAATTGTATTTTTAAAATAAAGCAAAAGAGCGGTTATGGATTTAGAAGCACGGAAATATCATTTGATAAAGGAAAGCATTATAGATACCTTGGAGCGTGTTTTAAAGCGTGAAAAAGAAGCCATCAAGATGTCCCAGCAGAACACAAGAAAGAACTTGATAAACGACTGAAAAGCTACAAAAACAATCCTGATGATGTCTTAGATTGGAAAGAGGTCAAAAATGAAGCTAATCTTTATTATGAAGATAAAAAAAGGAATTGGAGAAGAGTTTTTAGAACATTTAGACATTTATTTTAAAAGGATTCCTAAACATCCCAAACATTTCCCCAAAAAAGAGAACCCCACCGAGAAGCATTTATAAACCCCTTTCTTTTTTTGATTATTTACGAGCTTATAGAAGAAAAAATCATTTTTTATTCTGTATTCAACACTTGGCAAAATCCAGAAAAAAGATCACCTAATAATTGCACCCACGAGCCGAAATTATAAAAGTCTTTCCGCAAAATAATTTCTAGCTAAAAACGATTACTTTCTATTTTCACAAAAAATATTAGTGAAAGAGATAAAAGTATTTTTATTTCTTATAGAACTACGCATTTATCCTGATTTACTAAAAATAGTATTAGAATTATTTGGTAAATTTCATCTTATATTCCAAAAATAATAATTTATACAAACTACCCTTTCTTACTTGTTTATATTTATAAACAGAAGCTAACTGCATTAAATATGTTTTAAAACAAAACTAATTAATAATTGCTTATCTATTATAGCACTTCTTTCAAATACACTTCTTAATTTATCTATAAAACAACCCTTTATTAAATATAGAATTAATTAAAATTTTAACATATAAAAACATACAAAAGCGTTAAATATTTATATTTTTGAATAACAATTAAAATAATTTAACTTATTATTATTTGTTTTTAATACTTTTTTGTGAATTTTTAATACTTGGCCACTTGAAAAATAATTACTCCCTCTTTTTATTCTCCTTCTTAATTTCATTTATAAGTTTTAGTCAACAACATTTTTCAGAAACGATAACACACCCTGATCTTTGGTTAAAAAGTGACATTATAAATTACAGTGATAGTTTAAATATTAGCACATTTAATTTCAATCCAATCTTAAATTCTGAAAAATTAGGTAAGAAAAAAGATTTAGAGCTTGGATTAGATAGATTTTCCTCTATTTTTTTGGTCTTTGAGAGTGATAAAAAAGATGAAATCACAATAGCAGATATTTCGATAGATGGAGAGAAACGAAGAATAACAACCAGCGGAATTTTAAAAAACAATAAAAAATTCGTTGAAATCAATCCTAAGAACGGAGTGATTTTAAATTATAATTTATTTTCAAGTCTTACCCAAAAAGAAAACTATGTTAAAATTTTAGGTGACAAAATAATTAAAGAGAAAGATTCTATAAAATTCTTAGAGATTTTATATTACCCTAAAAAACTTAGTGATTTAGATAAGTCTAAAGTTGAAACATATTTATCACTTAAACACGGAATAAGCCTATCTTCAGACAAAATATATGTTAATTCTGAAAATGATACCATATGGAATCCTAAAAAAAATGTTGGTTTTAATCAAAACGTCACAGGAATAGGTTTTGATATTAATTTGCTAAATTTTAAACAATTACAGTCTTTTAATTCTAAAGGTGATCTAGAAGCAGGTTTTAATGAGATTAAACCTTTTAATAAATTAAACAATTCTAATGTTACTAATAAAACTTATTTAATATGGGGCGAAAATAATAGGGAAACCATTTTTTCTAAATTAGAAAAAGATAAAAACTTTCAAACACTAAGTAAGATATGGAAATTTAAATCAATAAATAATTCTCAGGATAGTTTGAAAATACAACTCAAATTTCTAAAGGAGAAAATGAAATTCTTAAAAGATTCTATAAAAACCGACGAAGGCTTATATTTAGCAGTTAGCCCTTTGTACGATATAAAAAACAACTTAAAAGAGGAAAATTTGATTCCTCTAAGTAAAGAAGATAGCTCTTATTACTATTACGATAATATTGATATTACTGCATTTAATGAAAGTTTCTATATAACTTTGATCAAGGCGCCAAAGCTTTTAGTTGAATATCATCACGAACATAAATGTTTTACAGAAACTATAACTGAATCTCCTCTTGAAATAGAGGTGATACAGGGCGTATCCCCTTACAGCATAAATTTGTCACAAAAAGATTACGAAAAGAACTTTTCATTTGATGATAAATTATTTCGAATAACAGATCTTCCAAAAGGCAAAATACATATTAAATTACACGACTCTAATGGAAATTCTCAATTAGATACCATATATATTAAAGAAAGTAAGATTGAGGTTGCCATGGAAGAAGCCTATTACCTCGAAAACAGTGATATACTTGTTGAACCAAAGATTTTTGGCATCAGTAAAAATGAACTTAAATTTGAATGGATCAATATAGAAGAGAATAAAGTCATTGGTACAGATTCTAGAATTACTCTATTAAAAAAAGGCGATTACCAATTAAAGATTAATACTAAAGAAGGTTGTAAGAAAATTATCCCCTTTTCTGTAAAACGAAAAAAACTTAACGAAAATGGTGATATCTCAATATATCCCAATCCAGTTAAAAATAATTCAACATTCAATATTTCTTTAAATTTCTTGAAAGAAACCTCAGTACAAATTGAAATTAGAGATCCTATCGGCAGACTGATTCTCCAGAAAAATTTTGAGGGCAGTAATGGTTACAAATATTCTAATAGCCTCAATACTTCAGGCACCTATCTTATATTTATTACTTCACGTAATGAAACTACCGTTAAAAAGCTAATTATCCAATAATCAACCTTCCCATAAACAAGATGATAAAGTTAAAATCTCAAAGTAAAAAAAGAGCGCTTATAAAGTCTATAATTTCAAAATTATTATTAATCATAAGCTTGCATTGGTCCTTTGTAAGCCCCGCTATGCCATTAATAAATAATCTTAGAGAAGTAAATCATAATAATAAAACAGGAAAATCAATCCGAACCATAAATAAGCAAAAAAACAATGATAACATCAACATACTTTCAAAAGATTCTGAATCTGTTTTTTATTATCCAGATATCCAACATGGATTCATAGGAACTTCAGAAAAAAAGCCAATTGACAATCCAATTGACAACCTTTTTGTTTTTTCTATAGACGAGCTTCCAAAAAATCAATCTAAAGTCTATTTAGAATATGACTTATATGGAGTGACTAGTAGTGATGGGATTAGTAAGAAAATAAATAGTACTCAGGCAGTCGGTGGTTATTTAATAAAAAGAAACAAAAAGTGGAGTTCTCAAAGAGAAGAGCTAGACCCTTCTCTTTTAAAAAAAGGAAAGAATCACTTACTATTTGGAATGCCCCAAAGGTCCAATTTTAGTTATTTAATTAAAAACTTAAGAATAGTTGTCAATCAGAATACAAATTCTAGTTCAAAAATAGTAATTGCCTCTTCAACTAACTTATTAAAATTTGGAGATGAAACCTATATAAGAGGATTTTTAGGAGAATTCCCTACTAAAAACACTTTTGGCAATTATAAAGTGAAAGTTGAAAATACCACGTTAAATCTCGTAAACAATCAATTTGAAGGATTTGTTAGAATTCCTGAAAATAAAAATACTTTAGATGTTCAACTATTCAACGATGAAAATAAATTAATTGAACAATCAAAATTAGACATAACAGCTATTAATACAGCTGAGCATAAGTTTTCTTTTCAGCCTAAATATGAATCAGTATCATTATCTAAAGAAAATCAATTTAAAAGTAAAATTGTTCAGTTATACTTTAAAAACAATTCAAATCATGCATTGATAACCCCATTACGTTTTAATGATTTAGCTTCTTTACAATCTGGGGTATTAAATGTAACCGATGAATACGAAGGCTGCAATATTTTATTACAAGATTCATTGGTGAACGAAGAATTTTCATTTGGTATCAAATATAATCCAAGAGCTATACCAAAAGGTTACTCAGAGAAGGATGTTTTTACACTTTTTTTTGATAAAAACTCTAAGAGTTGGATTCCTGTAGAAAAAGACTCCATAAATATAAATAAAGGCATTATTTATTCATCAACTAAATATGGTTCAGGCGATTACATAAACGGTGTCATTCAAACTCCCGAGAGCCCTCAAACCAATGCTTTTACATCTACTAAAATAAGTGATATTGAGATTGCTAACCCTTCCTCCAATATTTCAATAATAGCTGCTCCTCGACCTTCACAAACAGGAGAAGCAAATTTAAAATATCCTATAAAAACCCCTACAGGTAGAAAAGGAATGTCTCCAAGTGTAACTTTAAGTTATAATAGTGAAAAGCAATCTGGTATTGCTGGTTATGGTTGGGATTTAGGATTCTCTTCAATTAACATCAATTCCAAATGGGGCATTCCAGATTTTGACCCTAATAATGAAACAGAACTATATAATCTAGATGGTGCCCAATTAGTGTATCCAGAAAACTTTTTGCCACATAGGCATAGTGGGAACGCGCCAAATAACTATTCAATTACAACACAAGCTAGATCTGGGAGTATAAAAGAGTTCTCTTTAAGAAATCAGGAGAGTTATGTCAAGATTGAAAGAATAGGTACTAACCCAACAAATTATTATTGGAAAGTAACAAATACTGACGGTAAAATTAATTGGTATGGAGGAGATGAAAATGGACTTTCTGAAAATACGGTTATAAGAAATGAAGACAATAATATTATCCAATGGAGTCTAAAAAAATCAATTGATCCTTTTGGCAATAATATTAAATATGAATATAAAAAGGGGACTTTGTCAAATCTTTCTGGCGATAATCAAAATTTAAACGGAGGCCATTATTTCTATCCAAAGAGAGTTTTTTATACAGGCTATAATAATCAAAACGGTAACTATAAGATTGAATTTAACTATAATGAAAATCAAATAAAACCAAGCATCACAATCAATGGTCGCTTAGGACTAAAACAAGTATCGCCATATCTTTTATCGGATATACAGGTATATTATCAAAACCAAACCATAAGATCCTACGAATTAGGATATATTGAAGGTAATTTTAAGAAGACATTATTGGATTATGTTGTAGAAAAAAATAAAAACGGTAATGAGTTTTATAGACATAGTTTTGAGTATTATGATGATATAGCCGAAAATGGAGGAAATCTTTTTAAGCCGGCACAGACTATTTCTTTACCCGATGTAGATCCAAGCTATTCATTAAGTGGTTTAGCAGGTGCTATTAATGGAGAATCTATAATCAGTACTAATGAAAATATTCAAAAAGGATTTGATATAAGACCTTCTGCAGGAATGGAAATAAGAATTCCGGTGCATTCCAATAATAAGTCAAGAACAGTAACCATTGGAGCAGATTTTGGCGAAAACAATACTAAAAGCAAAGGTAAAATAAGCTTAATTGACATGAATGGTGATGGACTTGACGACATTGTTTTTAGGAATAATAGCGGATTACAATTTTATCCCAATAGCGTTAATTCTGACAACGACTCCAATGATTTAATTAATAGTTTTGAGAATACAAGTAAATCGGTACATCACGTGAATGATTTTTACCGTAATGATTCAAGAACAAAAAAAATGTTTGCAGAGTCGTGGTCGGTATATGCGTCAGGATTTTATGCTGCAACAAGTCGCTATAAAACCGAATCTGAAACCTCGGTGTTTTTTACAGACGGGAACCAAGATGGTCTTATAGATATTGTGAAAGGAAATGAAGTTTATTTTAATTATTTAGATGAAAATGGAGAGCCTAACTTTACGACAGATAGCGGATTAACCGAAAACCTCGTATTAACATCGGGGGCGCCAATTTCAAACTGGCAAGATCCTACTGAAACCCAAGAAGAGGAGCAAGAAGAGCTAGAGCAAGAGCAAATGCAGGATGACTTTTTAGATTTTGATGCAGTACAGGTCTGGAAAGCTCCATTTACAGGAACTATTCAGGTTGATAATGAAATAAAAGTATATATAGGCTCTTCCCCCTTCAATCACACTATAGAAACAACAAGTGAGACATACTCAAATAAACCATTTAGAATTTTTAGGGATCAATATTCTCCAGGAGTTAACGGAGAGTTCAGCTTACAAAATTATTTCGGAAACAATCCCCCATTGGGAGTTCAAGATCTAGGTTTAGGTAATAATTCACCCATTAAAGTAATAAAAGGACAAGAGATATATTTTAGATATCATAAACCCAATCAAGGATATTCGTATTATAGTGCCAGGCCCAAAATTTATTATCTAAATGTTTCTGATAGAGATGAAAATGGAAAAAAGGTTAATGAATATACTTACAAAGACTATTTTCACTTAACTAGTAATGGAGTGATTAGAATTCCGGGATCGGGAATGGTGAATATTAATTGGCCAGATTTCTCCATCAATAAACCAACCGATGATGTATATGTAAGAATTTATGAAGTTAGTGGTGAAAATGAAAACATTATTTATCAACAATACTGTCCTGCAGGAGCTACCACTACAGTATCTAACAACTTAAACAATCAATTATATCAGCAAAATGATTTGCCACTTAGTTTTAAATTTGAAGTATATTCAGACTCTAATGTTCTTTGGGAAGATATAAATTGGCAACCTGTAGTAACTTATGCACCAGATCAAGATGCTCAAGATAACCAACAAGTACCTAATGTAACTCAGGAGTTCCACCCTGTTCCCGACTATTCTATTTTTTATGCCTCTAACAACAAGGATAAATATAGTCAAGACTTAAGCAACTATACAAATTGGAACAATTCTTCACAAAATTTTGGAGTTAAACCAAACACAGAAATCATTAACTCTGGAAATCTTAGTAGTAGTGATAATGGAGAATTCTTATTAGTAGTGAAAAAAGGAGGAATCCCTATTGGAAAAAGAAAAGTTCAGATTAAAGACGGACAAATAATTTTACCTGATGATTCGCCTATTAGTGTTCATAATGGTCCCCTCGGCAACTGGTCAGGGAAAATTTATTTTAGCTATTATGTAACAGGAAACACTAATAAAGAAGTATATCAAAAATACCTTTTGTCTGTAGGTAATACTAAAGGAGTATTATTAGGCTATAACTGGCAGGGGAATTCTTTAAAAATTAATGCTGTTTCCTATTTTAACGATCTTTCCAACTATGGATCAATGCACGGTAATTTTGGCCAATTTTATTACAATGATAACTATGACGATAGTAACATTCCTGAAGATAACATTGGAAAGCTAATCAATCATGACCTTCTGGTAAATACGTCCAATAATTATAATTTCGATTTAATTACTATTAATTGTGATGAAGAAAGTAGTGATTTTGAAGATTGCGCCCAACAATCAATTGCAGATCAGATGAATTTGCCCAATGAAAATACCGATTTCTCCGACCCCAATGCGGTAGAAGATGTTATAAATAATTTGGAAGCTTGGATGAATAATAATCCGGCAGGATATATTCCAGAAATATCTTTTATGCCTGCAAATGCAAAAAGTAATGGTACTTTAGACGAAGATAGATGGGTAGGAATCGATCCAGAAAATCAATATTTCGACAGAATAACAGAGATAACCATAGGAAATATAGATCCATCTTCTACTGGAAGTTCTGGAGGTTCAAGTATCGGAAGCGTTGCAGGAGAGATTAGTGATAATGATACGGAAGGTCCAAGTTTACCTTCTAACAATATCACTGGAATGAAAGCTATTAAAATAAAACGCAAAAGTTCAAGAAGAACAATGTCCGCAGGGTATAATCCGCTTGCAATATCTAGCTTTACACCCGGTTACAGCAATACCCTTACCGGATTTATGGACTGGAATGGAGATGGTTACCCCGATATTTGGTATGCAGACAACCTAGTTTTATCGAATATGACAGGAGGTTTAAACAACCCTTCTGGTGATCACAATTTTGGAGTTTTAAATTCTTACAATAATTGGGGAATAGCAGCCTCTGCAACAGGTAGCGATGCCTATACCCTTTACTCATCTTCTTCGGCTGAAGGAACAGACGCTTCTTCTACTAAAAGTAATAAGTTTTCTATAGGGAATGCTACCAGCCAGATAGGGATTACAGTAAATGTTGCTGGGCAAAACAAAGAAGAACAATTTTTCTTAGATTTAAATGGAGATGGGCTACCCGATAGGATTAAAGAGATAAATGGAAGTTATTTATATCAACTAAATAAAGGACAACATCAGAATAATAACAATTTTGAAATATTTAAAAATCTCACCTATAGTGAATCCTTTCCAACGTTAACAAGTAGCAGTATAGGAGGAGGATTAAGTTTCCCTTCATTATTTCCAAATGTAGGAGCAAGTTTAAATGCTGGTATATCTGAATCGCAAACCAATACCAAAACCGCATTTCAAGACATAAATGGAGATGGATTAATCGATATCATAGAAAGTGATGGTAACCTAGAAGGTAGCTCTAGTTCTGTAAAATTTAATTACGGAAATAAATTTGCTGATCAAGATTATTCCTTAACTGCAGCTAGTTCTATTGTAAATTTAAAAAGAAACTATCAAGATGTAATTATTGGTGCAGACGGCGATGTAGGAATATTTTTTGGTTTCCCCATATGTTGCTGGTTGGTTCCTGTTATTCACGTAAAGTTCGGTGTAAATTTAGGAGGAAATGTAAGTGAAAACGTAACCGTTCAAACCAAAGATTTTAGAGATTTAAACGGTGATGGGTTTGCCGATTATATTGTTCAATATTCAAATGACGAAATTAATGTAAATTACTCAGCGATAGGAAGAACCAACAAACTAAAATCTGTAAACAATCCCTTAGGAGGAAAAGTAACCCTAGATTATAAAGCACAAGGAAAAACCTATAATAATCCAAAAGCGACATGGGTATTGAGCAAGACCACTCTTGAAGATGGTTACGACCTTCCCAATACAGGTTATTCCAATTACTCAAAATTTTATGAATATGAAAATGCTTATTATGACAGAAGAGAAAGACTGTCCTACGGATTTGAAACCGTAAAAACCGTAGAATATTTAGCTGATGCCAACGGAGACATCTCAGAAGATGTTTTTAGAACCAAAGTAAATAAATTTCATAACCAAAACTACTTTTTAAAAGGTAAACTCAAAGAATCTATAGTAGTAAGGGGCGAATGGGACGAAAACAATCCCAATAATATTTTTGTAAGAACTATACATGAATATGGTTTAAAAGAAATTGGAAATGATGGATTAATAATTGTGAATTCTGATTTAGATGAAAATTACGACGTTGGAGGTACTGAAGGAAGAAAAAGAGCTGCAGTACTATTAGAAAAAACCACTACTGAGAATTATGAATTAACCAATTCTCCCATTGTAAGTGAAATAGTTATGGAATATGATGGTTTAGGTCGTATTACAAAATATTACGACAATGGAGATGTTTCTAATACTAGTGATAACTATTATAGCGAAATAGGATATTTTGAAAACCCTACCCTAGAACAAAATAACATCCTCAACATACCTACGAGAATTCAAGTATTCGATAATAACGGCAATCAAAAAAGAGATCGTAATATAAACGAAGTAGATGTTAATACAGGAGCCATTAAAAAAATCGGTGTAAAGTTAAATCAACAAGGTCAATGGGCTCAAACAATAATGGATTATGACCAGTATGGAAACCTTATAGAAATCTTTTATCCTGGAAACCTAAATGGAGAGAATATGTCTTATACGTACACCTACGATAATATAGAGCATAAATTTTTAACAGAAGTTGAAGATGTATTTGGCTACCAATCTTCTACCGAATATGATTATTTGTATGATGCCATCACCAAAGAAACAGACATTAGTGGTAATGAGATGAATTATACCTATGACGATTTTGGCAGGTTATCTACCGTATTAGGTCCAAAAGAACAAGAGGCCAATAAACCCTATACCATAAAATTTGATTACTATCCAAGAGAACAAGATTTAAGTCAAACTATATCTATCCCCTCAGGAGAAGAATTTCTTCCTGTGGCATTAACCTCTCATTACGATTACGAGCATCCCAACAACCCTATTAAAACCTATACCATTATGGATGGTTTAGGAAGAGTAAGGCAAACTAAAAAAGACGTGGGGGGGTAACATTGTTCATATTTCAGGTTGGAAAGTGTACGATGAGTTTTCAAGGGTAGTAAACCAACACCAATCGACAGCAGAAGGAGAAGGTATAGAAAATTACTTTATAAAAGCAGATTTACCTTCACCTTCTTATTTTTCCATTATTAAATATGACGAACTAGACAGAACCATAAAACTCACCAATGCCGAAGATAATGCTACATTTAATATCCCGGGTATTGAAGATAACCTTTTTAAAACAAAAACCATTATAGAGCAAAACAACTCCAGTCAGGTAATTTCTGAAAAATTTACCGATGTACGAGGCAGAGTGGTAAAAGAAAAAACGATAGGCGACAATGGCGATATTTTAACCAAATTCACCTATAATGCTATAGGAGAACTGTTGTCATATACAGATGGAGATAATATTACCTCTTCCTACGAATATGATTTTGCCGGCAGAAAAATAGCTTACACCAATCCAGATAAAGGAATGACTTCCTATACATACGATAGAGCCGGAAACCTAATAAGCTTGGTTACTGCTAATTTAGCTCAAGACAGTGAAGAAATTACTTATAATTATGAATATAATAGGCTCATAGAAGAAAATTACCCCAATATGCCCAATGGCAGCAATATTAGTAATGTAACTTACAAATATGGATCAGCGGGAGAAGGTAACCAAACAGGAAAACTTGTATATGTAACCGATGCGACAGGATCACAGTCTTTTAAGTATGGTAATATGGGAGAAATAACCAGCAATACCAGAATTGTAGTAGGCCCCAATATACCCACCCGGTATTTTACCACCAACTTTAATTACGACTCTTGGAACAGAATAAAAAATATAGAGTACCCCGATGGAGAAAACGTAGTCTATTCTTATGACGAGGGAGGGAACCTCTTCTCCATTATAGGAGATTATACTTATATAAAAGAAGCCTATTATACATTTTTTGAAAGTCCCAGGTTAATTATACATGGTAATAATACCGTTACAGAGTACGACTATACCAATGCTTTGCGCAATGTAAATGGATATAGTGTAAAGCTACAGAATGGAGATAAACTCCTGAATTTAAAGTATGACTACGATAAAATGAATAATGTAGTAAGTGTAGCAAACGATGTTGCGATGGATCCCAATAAAATGGGGGGAAAATACGAATTTCGTTATGCTTACGATAAAATAAACAGATTAGCCAGCAGCAAAGGTATATTTGAAAGTGAATTTCAAAATAGCTACAGTGATATTAACGCGAATTATGAATCAGAATTAAGATACACAAATGCACATAGCATTTTAAATAAAACCCAGAAACATAACAAGAATGGAAGTATAGACAATAATAACACCTATAAAAATGTTTACAAATACGTAGATGGCACCCATAAAATAGAAGCGATTATAGATGAAGCTACACAAACAGAAAAATATTTTTCCTACGATTTAAATGGAAACCTAAAATACATTATGAACCCCCAAGAGGTAGAAACAAAAATGTATTGGGATGAGAGCAATAGGTTAAGGGTATTAGAAGAGAACCATGTGATGCACCATTATATCTATGACTATACCGGAGAGCGGGTACTAAAAGCCTCCTCCAATTTAGAACAGGTTTATGAAAACGGAACCTTAGCTAACCAAAGCTCCATACAGTTTAACCCTTATACCACCTATCCTAACCCATTTATAGTAATACACCCGCAAGGCTCCTATACCAAGCATTACTTTAATGGTTCAAAAAGAATAGCCACAGCCATAGGAAACGGCGATCCTAGTATGTTTGAAACGTCACCAACAGCAGCAACAGAAAGAAGCCCGCAGGCGGCGGCAACACAAGAAAGTAACCAACTAAAACCAAAAGAACTGCAACAACAACAAATTGCAGACTTGCAACTATATGCGCAAAAAGCAGGCAAAGGGAGTGTCACTTTTAAAAAATATGAAGCGAGCAAAGATACCGCTACAACGAATAATACCAGTAGGCCAGCCCCTATAGAAAGTAACCTTCAAATAGCAGCAGCCCCACAAGCATTACCAGTCTATTACTACCATGCCAACCACTTAGGTTCTAACACAGGCATTACCAGTATAGATGGGAATCCTTATCAATTTTTTGTAAATTTACCTTTTGGCGAAACCCTTGCCGAGCAGTACAGCGATGCCCCGGGACCACGCTTACCCTATAAGTTTAACGGGAAAGAACTGGACCAAGAAACAGGTAACTATTACTATGGAGCACGTTACTACGACCCGAAATGGAGTGTTTGGCTAAGTGTTGACCCAATGGCGGAGAAATACCCTGGGTGGTCACCATATAATTATACTTTGCAAAACCCGGTCAATTTTACCGATCCTACGGGGATGGTAGTGGAAGAAAATCCTGTTTATGATTCAAAAGGTTGTTATAGAGGAGATACAGAAGAAGGTTTTACGGGAGAACCTATCATTTATGACGGCGATAAAGATTTTTCTAATATGAGTAAAAATGAGTTGGTTGATGACAATGGAGGAAAATATCTAAGTAATGAAATTTTCAATTATCTTTTCCCTGGTTCAAGAGATAGAGTAGAAACTCATATTGCAAATTATAACCTTAATGATGGTCTAAATAATAATGGAAAGATAACTATAAAACGACACATTGTAGATGCTTTGGGAGGTTTATATAATGCTAAAGATGGCACTCCTGATAATCTACTTATAAAAAGAGGTGTTCATAAAAATGGTAAAAGTGTAGCAGATGAATGGTTTAAGCCAACAGTAGAAAATTTAAGAAATTTAATTAAAGTTCATGAAGCCTATGGTCATATAACTTCTGGAACATTTAATGATACAAAAGGGCATTTCAAGATTTTTAAAATGCAAATTGATAATCCTCAATTTAAATTTACTACTGATAATTTTAAAGGTTTTCACTTAAATCATTTATATAATTATGGTCAAAATATAGGTATAGATATAAGAAGAAACCTACGTTATAGATCACTTTATAGTAAATATGGCAAACCTTTTAATGAAAAGCTAAATAACTAATATGAAAAACATAAATTTTAAATATTCATTCATATTTTTAATTCTATTTTCAGTTGGTTGCTCCGAAAAAAATCAATTTTCAGAGTTCTACTATAATGAATTTTTCACTTCTCCTAATAAGATGGGAGAACTAAATCTTTATATAAAGAACGATACCCTTTTTAAAAATAGAAACAAGTACAACTCTTTATATAATAAATTGGAATTTACAATTTTAGATACAAAAGAATTAGATTCCATTAAATTCATTTTAAATTCATTAGTAAATAATAAGTTAGTTTCGTCTAATAAAAAGCAAAGTGAATATGAATCTGTTTGTTCAATATCTTTTATTTTTAATAATAAAAGATATGAATTTGATATTAGTGAAGAGCCAATATCCAAGAGATATAAAGATCTTTATCTATATTTAAAAAAACTCAGTTATAATAATAAAAGGTTTGATACAATAAATAATAAATTATATGAACAAATTAAAATTCTTGGAATAAAAGATATAGAAAAAAAGAAAAATATAGAATTTAGAACAAAACTGAAAAGGTCTAAAGTAGAGTTTAAAATATGGCTTAGTTTAATGAATTCTAAATCACAAGAATTTCAACAAACTATTGATACGTCTAATTTCAAATATATGATAGACTTTTCTTATCTAATAAATTCTAGAGACTCTATAATACAAAAAATGTACTTAGATTCTAATAATAATTTAGCAATTAAGTTTTCAGGTAAAAGAGATTATCAGTTTATTAAGCAGAAAAACCTCTATTTAAAATTTTAATAATTCAATATTATAGTAAACTTTCACTTTGGCGAAACCCTTGCCGAGCAGTACAGCGATGCCCCGGGACCACGCTTACCCTATAAGTTTAACGGGAAAGAACTGGACCAAGAAACAGGTAACTATTACTATGGGGCGAGGTACTATAACTCGAAATGGAGTGTTTGGTTAAGTGTTGACCCCTTGGCGGAGA
Source organism: Mesonia oceanica (assembly GCF_902499555.1). GTDB lineage: Bacteria > Bacteroidota > Bacteroidia > Flavobacteriales > Flavobacteriaceae > Mesonia > Mesonia oceanica. The sequence continues at coordinate 293,405 of NZ_CABVMM010000001.1, read as the reverse complement.
AATATCCCGGGTGGAGTCCATATGCTTACACGATGAACAACCCCATCAATATGGTGGATCCAACAGGTATGGTACCGGAAACCATATATGAGAATGCCGATACGGTGGAGACAGTTGAAGTAAAAGATAATATAAATAAAACTTTAGTAGTAAACGATAGTGACTTTCAAGAAGCTAAAGCTTGGGCAAGCCTAATTAACCCTAGGGAAGATCTTAATGACGGGAGTGTATCTCTTGGTTTTTTTAGCCGTGAAATGGCAGATGCATATACCGAATTTTATAATGAGCATAATTATTATGATGGGGCATCTTTGGCAAACCTATGGGATTATGCTTTTAATAAACCAAAGTTAAATGTAATCGAGCCTTTGGGTTCGTCAGGTGGTTTAGAATGGTTGGCAGGTCCTGCTGGTCCTGAAGCCAAATTATTATTTAAATCAGGAATTTCTCAATTAAAAAAAACACTTCTTTCGAATGCTGGAAGAGCAACGACCAAACATCCAGAATATTTTGGGTTTGAATCAGCAGAAGCTCTAATGAAGGTGTATAATAGCCCTCAAGCTCTTAATAAGTTAGGTTCTGAAAGTTTGAAAAACATTTTGAGAAATGGAGTAAGAACAACAGGAGCAGGTGGTAGATTTCCCGAAGGCTGGGTAACTTATACACTGAAGAATGGGAATGCTGCAAGTTGGAGATCAAGTGGAGAATTTATTGGATTTAGAGGTGTAAAATAAATATTATGAAAAAACTAAGATTTGAAAAAGTAGGAGATATATCTTCAAAATATCCTTTTGTAGAGGTTTGTTTTGAAAAAGAAAGAGAGCCGCTTATGGAAATTTCAATAACTGATGATAAAGAGTTGTCTTTCAAAATCTATGGTTCAAAAACAACAACAGAATTTACTCTACAGCATTGGGAAGAGATTTTAAAAATAGCTAAGGATTTTCTTCCGAAAGCTATTAAAGATGAAGAAGACTTTGAGAGTTTTTTGAAATAGCTAATAATAATTCTTTTACCAACAATCGTCCGTAAAAGTGTAAAATTTTATCCTGCCAATTTTTCCTCAAGTGAATTTGATTGTGCATCCTTGAGCATCAGGTCGAGCATATATAAAATCCTTTATTTATAGACAAGGTTTATTTAGAGTATTTCTAGGCGGAAATCTTCAGCTTTTAAAACAGTAAAAGGAAGTCCTGTATTTTTTTCTTTCTACTAAAAATAAAAGGCTATTCTTATGGGGAAGTTGAGTTCTTTGAAGAAAGTGGAAGCTCGCGCGAGGCAAAAGTTTAGTGGTTGTGGCTAAGTGTTGACCCAATGGCGGAGAAATATCCCGGGTGGAGTCCTTATAATTATACTTTGCAAAACCCGGTCAATTTTACCGATCCTACGGGAATGGTGGTGGAAGGATCCGACCACGAATACGAAGCCGTTTGGAATGAAGAAGAACAAAAATATGAAACAAACAAAATTAGTGGACTAGGAGGTGATAAGTATGATGTAACGCATTATAAAGGAGGTAGTCTTGATGGGAGAACAGAGTTAACAGCAGGTTGTTATTCACAATTTATTAGTTTAGGTGCAGATGTTATAAAAGGATTTAACCATAGAAATGAAGATGTAAACTGGAAAAAAATTTATGATGAATTTGTAAATGGTAATGGTCCGAAAAGAAGTCTGATGGACGATAATCATCCAATGACAGAAGATATGAAAATGTCTTATGCTGCTTATAAAGCAAGGGCTATGTACTTGAAAAGAGCCGAGAAAGGATATACTCCTGTTAATTTTGGTTTGGGTGGTATAGTTAGGTCAGGTTTAAATATGACAGAACAGATGGTTGGCTCTGCAGGAGCAAGTATATACCCATTAGGAGATCAGGTCATTATATTGTTAACCGATACTAAAACACCACAATCATTATTTTATCATTTACCAGGTTTAAAACCAATGCATAATAGAGATCATAATCGTACTAACAGGTTAATGCCATATTCTGAAACTAAGCAAAGCTATATATGGATAGAATCTGTAAATAGCTTAAAACAAAACCATTATATTTATGACACTAGATTTGACACAGATTGGTAAAATGCTTTTAATATTTATTTTCTTCATTTTTCAGAGTTGCTCTAACAAAAATATAAATGAAGATAATATCCAAGGAGTTTATATTGGTAATTTTCAAAATAATATTGATACTTTAAAAATAACCGAAAATAATGAATATGTTAGAACTATTTATTCAAAAGACAGTACTCTTATTTTTAAAAACTTATCTGAATGGGAAATATCTGAAGGAGAGCTAATTTTAAAAGATTTTTTACTGAATAATAATAAGATTGAAAAAAATAAAAAATATTTGAATATTGATTTAATAACTGTTTATTTTCCAATAGAATCTAGCTTAGGAAAGTTTCGACTAATTGAAAATTACGATCAAAATTTGTTTTATAAAAAAATAAAATAAATTTTATAAAACCAGTCTAAAAAGTAGCCAATTACTATGGGGCGAGGTACTATAAACCGAAATGGAGTGTTTGGTTAAGTGTTGACCCATTGGCGGAGAAATATCCCGGGTGGAGTCCTTATAATTATACTTTGCAAAACCCGGTCAATTTTACCGATCCTACGAGGATGGTGGTTGAATCTGTTCAAAAGCCACTTGATGATTATGGGTATGACAAGAATACCGGAGAATTATTCTTAATTAGAAAAACAAAAGACAATTTTGATAGGATATTTACGGGAGAAAAAAAAGCAAGTGGTCTGTTTATGCCTGATGGTGATTATAAAGATATAAGTAAAGGTGTCTTATCTGGTGAATTTGGATTAGATTACTCTAAGGAGGGGATGATTTTTAGAGGTGGTAGTTTAGATGAAGGTTTACAAGCAATGAAATTTTTATCCTTTAAATCAAGTAAAGAATTTAGTGCCTGGGCCTTTGATGATAAATCAATAGGTGGTAAAGGATTAGCTTTAAGTCCTTGGAGTGGAAATACAATGTCGCAATCTTGGGACTACTATGCATCCTCAAAAAAAGTAGGCAATATGGTTGATTTCGGAAAGAAGTTATTTCATATACATACTCACCCTGGAGGTTCTCCTGGTTATGGATATGGATACCCTTCCAAAAGTTTTGATGAATTTGGAAACTTAAATGGTGGTGATCTTTTGCATATAAAAAAGAATCCAAGTCTGCCTCATTATATTTTATCTAAGCACCACGGAGTAACTAGGTATTATCCTATAGGAGGTAAACAAGCTCAACCATCTAATGATTTAGATACTTACTTGAATAGTATAATAATTAGAAATTAAAATATGAAAATTAAAGTAGGTCTGTTGTTGATTTTATTGATATCTAGTTGTAGTCATAAACAAAATGAAAATCAACTTTTAAAAAGAGTTAAGGAGGAATATGCAAAAAGTATAAAGCTTAAAGTAGATAAAATTAGGTTTAGTATAGAAAAAGATAGCTTTAGAGATAAAAAAATATACAGAATCAGTGGATGGACTAAAAATCAGACCAATAGTGATGAATGGATTTTGGCTGTTTGCAGAAATAAAAAACATAAGATAATAAGACACACAGCATTTATGCCATTGGATAGTTTAAAACCATTAAAAAGCTTTCAATGTTCCAAATAAAATAACAACTTATTCTTACCCTGCCAATTTTTCATCAAGGCAATCAGATTGTACATCTTTGAATATCAGATCAAGCATATATAAAACCCTTTATTTATAGACAAGGTTTATTTAGAGTATTTCTAGGCGGAAATCTTCAGCCTTTAAAACAGTAAAAGAAAGTCCTGTATTTTTTTCTTTCTACTAAAAATAAAAGGCTATTCTTATGGGGAAGTTGAGTTCTTTGAAGAAAGTGGAAGCTCGCGCGAGGCAAAAGTTTAGTGGTTGTGGCTAAGTGTTGACCCAATGGCGGAGAAATACCCCGGGTGGTCACCATATAATTATACTTTGCAAAACCCGGTCAATTTTACCGATCCTACGGGGATGGTAGTGGAAGAGCCACCTGTAAACGGACTGGACTGGTTTGCAGATGATACTGGGGACTATTTCTGGAATGAAGATGAAGGTAAATATGAACATTATAGTCCAAAAGATGGATCTTTTCAAGGTTATTATTCTGCGGATCAATATGCGGAACCTGTAGGTGATTACTCTATTATTTTTGATCTTTCCGGGATGGAACCTGATGATGAATACGATCCTTCTAAAACTATTTGGTCAGTAGCAGCACCTTTATTAGCAGGTTTTGAAAAAATGTCTGCTGTTACCTTTTCAGAGGTTAAGGATATAAGTGACCCAGAAAAATATCCAGGAGTTAAAATATATAGTTCTGAACATATGAATGGCGCTATTACCTTAGGGAACTTGATTATCACTAATCCAGACATGGAAGGAGCTAATACTTTAGATCACGAATATGGTCATTATTTAGACTATAAATTTCATTTTAAATACAATAAGACAAAGTATTTACAAGAGATAGGCTGGCCAAGTTTAAAAAGTGCAACAGAAAGCACTTTTGGAAATAAAAGTCATAAAGGTTCAACAACCGAGAAACGTGCTAATCGTCTAGGGGGGGAATGGAGTGATAATAAAACATTAAAGAAGAGGTAGTTGTTATGAAAAAATACAATATAGCTTATATAGTCACTTTAACTTTATTGATTTTAAGTTGCGATCCCATGGATAATAGAATGCTAGTTTACAATAACAGTTCAGATGATATTTTTGTCAGGATGATTTTTATTAATAAAGATGTTAAAGAAACTATGGTTGGGCTAAGAAAAATAAAATCAAAAAGTAAGGAAAGAATAGGGAAGCTTTATAGTTGGGAATCAGAATTTGAAGATTCTAGTGATAGTATTCTTAGCGTAGTAATATTTAGTGATTATGTTTTCTTGGATAATAAATATGAGGCGAGTAATAAAAATAAAAGTGATAGTTTATTAAAATTAGGTGATTATCAAGTTCATCACTATAAATATTCTGATTTAGAAAATAATGATTGGGTAATAAAATATCCAGAAGATGGCTTTAAAAAAGGAAAAAAATTATTTACAGAGAATAATAACAGAAAAAAGCCAACACCAAACCCTAAAGTGCTAAAAGAAAAAGAGATAGAAGACAGGTGGAATGATTAATAATAATAGACGACCCCAAATGGAGTATTTGGTTAAGTGTCGATCCGTTGGCGGAGAAATACCCCGGGTGGTCGCCGTACAATTATACATTGCAGAGATTAAGCAAGACCTACCCAATTAAAAGTTAATTTCGAGGGGAAAGCACAGAGATATTTCATACATAAATAAAGTGTTTTTATGATAATGTTTCTATAAATAAGAAATTAAAACAATTATTTAAAATCGCTAATAGATACTTAAAAATCAGAAAAGTAAGCAAAGTTTTCATTTCCAAATTTTCATTTTAAAGCTTCTTAAATTTAAGTTATCAGAATTTAGATAACTTTTAGTTTACGCATTAATAAAAATTTAAGCCGAGCAGTTAAAAGATTACGAAAACGTTTTCGGAATAAAATATTCTTTCTACTTTTATCCCCAGAAATCAAAAAACACAAAAGCAATGACGGCGTATCTGACAGAATATGAAATTAAAAACGGATTAAAAACCTTGGTAAAGCAATATGTTGAAAACTGTGAAAATTGCCAGCAACTATCCGATGAATTTGTAGAATTGATTCGATATACTTTAAAAGCAAAGTATGCCAATTACAATCAAGAAACCAGAACTATCCAAATTGGTATAAAACAAGAAAATCAAAACTCTTTTTATAGCGATATTAAAGTGTATTCTTATTCCTTAAAAGAAGCGGAAAAAGAATTAGATAAAAACTTTAGCAACTATCAAGGAAAAGAGTTAGTCTATTTTGGTAAGTTCCTTAAAGGCCAACTAAACGATGTAAGCTCAGAAATTCGAGTAATTCGATAAAACAAAAAAAATTGATGAATTAGAAAAACCTCCATTCTCTATAGAAGATGGAGGTTTTTTTTAATTCATTTTTAGCATTGTGACCTGCAAAAACTGTTCAACAATAACTAATTTTGTAGAAAGCCCTTACCCAATGTTCAATTTCACACTTACCTATACCGACCTTTACCAACTGAGTATGGCACAGGTCTATTTTCTAAAAGGCAAAACCCAAGAAAAAGCGGTTTTCGATTATTTCTTTCGGAAAATCCCTTACCAAGGTGGCTTCGCCATTTTTGCCGGACTTCATGATTTTCTGGAACTTTTGGAAAACCTATCCTTCAGTAAAGAAGATATCGCTTATTTAAAAACGCAGGATTTTGACGAGTCATTTGTAAACTACCTAGCAGACTTTCGGTTCTCCGGAAAGATCCGCGCATGTCAAGAAGGAGAAGTAGTTTTTGCTACCTCTCCAATTTTACAAGTGGAAGCCACTATTATTGAAGCACAACTCATAGAAACCATTCTACTGAATTTATTAAATTTCCAGACCTTAATTGCTACCAAAGCCAGCCGTATTAAACTTATTGCTCAAGAAAAAACCTTGTTAGATTTTGGACTGCGACGAGCACAAGGACCGGGTGGTTATTACGCCAGTAAAGCAGCCGTCATCGGAGGTTTTGATGGCACTAGCAATGTGAGTGCGGGAAAGGATTTCAACATTCCTATTTCGGGCACTATGGCCCATTCTTTTATTCAAAGTTATGATAGTGAATTAGAAGCTTTTCGGGATTTTGCAACTAACCGACCCAAAAATTGTGTATTGTTAGTAGATACTTATGATACGCTAAAAAGTGGCGTCCCCCATGCGATTAGCGTCGCCAAAGAAATGGAAGCCCGAGGGAATCGGTTATTGGCCATTCGCTTAGATAGTGGAGATTTAGCCTATTTTGCTAGAAAAAGCCGAAAACTATTGGATGATGCCGGTTTATCGTATGTAAAAATCGCTGCGTCGAATCAATTAGATGAATTTGTCATTAAAAGTTTACAAGAACAAAATGCGCCTATTGATATTTATGGCGTAGGCACCAATCTAGTGATAGGGAAACCCGATGGCGCCTTGGACGGCGTTTATAAATTAGCTTTTGCTGCTGGAAAACCACGAATTAAAATCTCAGAAAGCTTAGCAAAAACCACCATTCCTCATCGTAAACAAGTATTTAGAACCTACGATGAACACGGCAACTTTAGCGGAGCCGATGTGATAGCCATGGAAGAGGAAGTACACATAACGCAAATGAATCACCCTTTTGAGCCTTACAAAAACCTAAAGGTGGAACATTTTAAACAAGAACCTCTTTTACACGTCGTGATGGAAAATGGGAAAAAAGTAAACCCCTCGCCTTCCTTACAAGAAATTGCAGCCTTTCGTAAACAACGTTTATCCTTACTTCCGTTAGAATATAAACGTTTCGACAACCCGCATATTTACAAAGTGGGGATTAGTGATGCCTTAAAACAAGAACGCGATAAATTAATCCGCTCCCATAAAAATTAACCTATGAAAGTTTTAATCATTATCGACGCTCAAAACGATTTTATGCCGGGCGGAAGCTTAGCAGTTCCCCAAGGCAATAAAATTATCCCGGTGATCAATCAAATCCTTCCCCAATTTGAGTTAGTGATTGCCACGCAAGACTGGCATCCAGAAAACCATATTAGCCTTGCAAAAAATCATTTAGGAAAAAATGAGTTTGAAAGCATTCAAGTGGAAGGGATTAAACAAACCCTATGGCCGGCACATTGCATCCAAAATACGAGTGGCGCCGATTTTCATAAAGATTTACAGACTGAAAAGATAGAAGCTATTTTTAGAAAAGGTACTCATCCTATGATTGATAGTTATAGCGGTTTTTATGATAATGCCCATTTAAAATCGACCGGATTGGCAGGCTATCTCCGAGAAAAGCAAGCTACCGAATTGTATTTCTGCGGACTTGCAGCCGACATCTGTGTGAGTTTTACCGTGAAAGATGCGCTTAAAGAAGGCTTTGTTTCCTATCTCATTGAAGATGCGACCAAAGCCCTTAACGAAGAAGACTTTGCTCAAGCCAAACGCGATATTCAAGCATTGGGAGGTAAAATCGTGAACTCGGCAAAAGTGTGATATTTAGTTGTTTCAACTATTAAAATTATCTACTTCCTTGTATCTTTGAAAATAGATTGGATACCTCCAATTAGCTTTTTGGCAAGTTGAAAAAAATACTTATGAAAATTTATTTCCATCCCCTCCTACTAGTAAGCCTGGTATTCTTTTGCATCAGCTGTAAAGAAACCAATTCATCCCCAAAAAACACCAAGGAAGCATCTTCTGTAAAAGAAACTACCGCCATTGAAGAGCAACCTGCTCACCTCAAAACCCCGGAAGGAATGGTCTGGGTCGGAGGAAAAACCTTTACTCAAGGAGCCAAACCCGGAGATCCTATGGCAATGAGACGAGAAAAACCGGCGCATCAAGTTCATGTGGATGGTTTTTTTATCGATGCCCATGAAGTCACCAATCAACAATTTCAAAAATTTGTAGAAGCCACCGGTTATACAACCGTTGCCGAACGCCCTATCGATTGGGAAGAAATGAAAAAACAATTGCCTCCCGGCACTCCCAAACCGGCAGATTCTATCTTGCAACCGGGAAGTTTAACCTTCGATAAATCGGTAGAGCAAGTTGCTTCCATGAATAATTACACACAATGGTGGACCTGGCAACTCGGTGCCAACTGGAAACACCCTTATGGCGAGGGAAGCACTATTGAAGGAAAAGAAAATTTACCGGTGGTCCATATTGCCTATGAAGACGCCTTGGCTTATTGTGAATGGGCAAACCGAAGGCTGCCTACCGAAGCTGAATGGGAAGCTGCCGCTCAAGGAAAATATACCGATCAAATTTTTACGTGGGGCAATGACCCGGAAGTGTTAACCCAACATGCCAACACCTGGCAAGGTGTTTTCCCTACCCAAAACATCTCTGAAGATGGTTTTAAATATGTATCACCAGTAGCATCTTTTCCTCCCAACAGTATTGGTATTTACGATATGATGGGAAATGTATGGGAGTGGACCAGCGATAAGTTTAATGTGAATTATTACCAGCAACTCGACAAAAACCAAGTGATCAACAATCCCCAAGGCGCCGAGAAAGGTTACAGTCCACAAAACCCGTATCAAGAAGAACAAGTAATTAAAGGCGGAAGCTTTTTATGCCACGCTTCTTATTGCGCAAGTTTTCGGATTTCTGCCAAAATGGGAATGAGTCCTGATTCTGGCTCTGACCATGTAGGCTTTAGAACCGTGGCAACTCCAGAAATGTTGAGAAAGGATAGCAACAGAAAATAAAAATATATTGAAGTTGAGCAAAAAAGCTGAAAAACAATATCATCTTAAAGAAAACTCAGTGATTCTTACCACTAAAAAGCCTCCCCTTTTCTTTCGTGCATTTATGTTCCCTATGGCTTTCATCTCATTTGCTCTCCCATTACTATTTATTTATAATTTGATTGTTAATGGCGGTAGGTTTCATATTGGCTATCTAATTGCCGCAGGAGCTTTTGGTCTATTGGGATTCTATATTTTAAGAGTTGCTTTATGGAACTCCTATGGATCTGAAAAAATCTCTTTTTTTGACAAGCATATCGAGTATGAAGCAGATTATGGCTGGTTTAAAGATGGAAAAACGAGCATTACCAATAAGAAAGACAACAAGTACAGTGTTTCAGCCGTAGGTTACGAAGATGATCAGGTTGGGGTTTTAAGCATAAATGGCGAAGATGGTCAAATTACCTCTGTGGTAAAAATGCCTATCAATCAACTTGAAAATTTAATTGAAGAGTTAAAGAAATAAATTATCTTACTTTTAACCTCACCCTTATCATTCTCGCCTAAGATTCCTTTTAGCCTTGTCGCTTTTAAAAAAACAAACACGCAGGTATGTTAAAAATTTTTATATTTAAATCGGTAAAGTGTAAATAAACGCTATCGTTTATTCGCGTATGGTAGCAGGTTTAACAACATATAAAAATAAAAAAATGAATACCCCTAAACTTTCGATTTATTTGGTATTGACTATTTCATTACTATTTACCTCAAATTTATGGGCGCAGTTTTCTAATCCAATTCTTATTGATTCAAACACCGGCTTAATAACGAATATCATCACAGCTGATATAAATAACGACGGTTTAGAAGACCTTATAATTACAAAAAAGTTTTCCGCCAATACGCTTATTTCTTACTATTTGAATCAAGGAGATTTCAATTTTGGTACGGAAATTCCAATTGCCACCGGTAATAGTCAAGTTACTAATATATCGGTAGGTGATTTCAATAATGATAATTGGCTTGACATTGTTAGTATTGGTGATGCTACAAATTCTGTAACCTTTTATGTGAATAATGCATTATCATTTTCTCCACAAGTACTAGATACCTTTACTTTTTTCGAAAGTGATATTAGTGTAACTGATATCGATAATGACAACGACTTAGATATTATTGCTATTGGGGGCACCACTTTTAACGTATATTATAATGATGGGGTAGCCAATTTTACATCTCAAACTATCGCAGGACCTTTAGAAGACTTTTTTGATATTACCGTCGCAGATATTGACTCAGATGGTTTTCAAGATGTTATTACTGGTGGTAGTAATGTATCTGTCTATAAGAACAATAGTGGGGTATTGAGCTACGATTCCACTAGAAGTAGTCAGCTCGGCCAAACCACGGGTACTTTTAGTTTATTCTTACGTTTAGCCGATTTAGACAATGATGGCGATGTAGATTTATTGAGGGAAGGAAACAACTCTACCGGTGTGGTATGGATGGAAAATGACGGCAATGGAAATTTTTCCAATTTACAAACCATAGACTCAGCGGTAACGAATATAAGATCTGCTACATTAAATGATTTTGATCACGATAATGATCTTGATTTTATAATTATTCAAAATCAAGATCTATATTTATATACAAACGATAGCTTTGGTAATTTTGACGACCCAACATTAATTCAAGACGCAGAAACTATAATTAGCGTTATTCATTCTGAGGATATGAATAATGATGGGTTAGCTGATATAATTTGGTCAGCAGATTTATCGGTTCAGGAAAATAATTTGACTTTATCCACTCCCAAGCATTTAGTCACTCATAATTCAGTAAAAATTTACCCCAACCCCTCCACCGAAAATTTGTTTTTGAAAAGTCCCCAAGATGGAATTTTAAATATTTTGAACTTACAAGGTCAATTCATTTATAAAAATTTAGCTCTTAACGAAGGGGCCCACCAATTGAATATAGAATTACCACCTCAGGTATATTTTTTTAAAATAACTTTTAAAACGGGTAACACCATCACCAAGAAAGTAATAATCCAATAAGTATTCATACCAACGTACTACAAAAATGACCGTAAATAATTGCTTGTATGCACCTACTTGTAAAAATCCTCGCGTTCCGGAGCTTCGGGATTTTCAGTTAGGTACGTACTTGCAAAGTTAAGCGCTACCCCTCGTAACTACCAATATCTGATACCATCACCATCAGTTGTAATAAAACGCCTATTACTTTCAATAATTATTTTCTTCATCTAGTTAAGTGTATCAAGTCAATCAACTGATGTAGAATTGTTGATCGAAGAAACAAACAACACGAAACTTGATATATGGGAGTTGACGGATTTTGTAGCTGAGAGAATTGAATCTAAAAAAGAATTGGCAAACTTCTTTTTCCTTTGGATAGGCAAAAACATTAACTATGATTCCCAAACTTTAAAACAAATTGAACAAGGTATAATCTCTTTAAAAGAGTTTTTTGATAGCCAAGATGAGTATTATGTGTATGAAAATCGCAAAGCAGTTTGTTTAGGCTATGTCGATTTAAATAAAGATCAGAATTTTCGACACGGATGGAATGCGGTAAAGTTAAATAATGAATAGATGTTGGTGGATACAACTTGGGCAAATTCAAATGACCCAAATCAATCCGAATATTACTTTGATATAAATCCGGAATGGTTAATCCTCACCCATTATCCTGAACAGGATAAATGGCAGCTTTTAGAAAACCCATTAACTCTAGAAGAATTTAACAACTCAAAATATGTAAAACCAGTTTGGTTCCATCTTGGCTTTGATGAAGTACCAAAGCTAATGGCAGATAAAGAATATTATTATTTTGTCTACAAAGAACCTGATAATGATTGGTCAGTTAATCTTCAATACAGTTCAGAAAATATTAATTTTGACTATATAAAAGGCATGGAGGCGATTTCGATTTCACAAGCAGGAATGATGTATTATCGTTTTGAAAAAGACCAAATAACTCAAAAGCATTTTTCAAAGTTGGCTTGACATTACTAATTAATAAAAAAAAATGGATTCTCAACAATTCAACATACAGATATGATTAACTTTAAAATCTAAAAATAACTGGTCGCACAAACCCTACATAACAAAACACGAAATGTTTTTAGCACTATTCATTTCTTGAGGTTTTGAGTTGCCTTAACCTAACAGTGTTTTAAATGAACTTTCAAAAGGAAACCTTGAAGTTCTATTGAATTCAATTTTTTAGTAACGTATAGTTAATGGTATGAAGAGATGGCTCCCTACGATTTTCTTCTTATTTTCAATAGGAGTTTCAATACTAGAAAATAAGGATGATAGATTCTATTTAATATATCTTTCGGCAGTAATACTGATGTTTTCTGCCATTTGGAATTTTGTTAAAGAGCGAATAATAGTTGGTTTTATAGAACTCATGATTTTGCTAATTGCGATCTTTTTCTTTAGCCTAGGAGTATTTATATCTATGGGAGTTGAACGGGAGTATAAAAATGAGTTATCAGTTAAAAGAAGAAATCTCGAGTCCGAACATGGAGGTTGTATAGCCATTTCTACTCATGAAATATTTGTCAATACCCACTAAACTATTTCTACCAAACTTTAGCTGACCTCAACTAAATAAGAAATTAAAACTTCCTAATTTTCTATTCTTTCCTAATAGTTCTTTTTGCCTTGCAGTAAATGAAATTAAACTTTTTACTAACTTGTACAACAAGTACAACAGCTATAATTCATTGCGATTTAATTTTTTACCGGAATTCAACGCTAATTTGTTATCTTTCGGTTATGGCGGAAAATCATAGTTGATTTTCTAGAACGAAGCTATACACAAACCATTAGCTGTAATTTACCATCCAAACCTAATTCATAAATATCAATAAAGAGATATAACAACTGTCAGAAATAGTACGATTTTAGTCAAAGTAAAAAAGTATACTCAAAAATTAGCAAAGCCATAGTTTCTCCGTAGTTTCTTTGAGGCTGCCTAGGCCTATCCTTAAGTTTGAGGGGAGGAAAGCAAATATAGTTAATGAGACACTTCTAAGCTTATCAACAGTGATGGCGGTTGTTCTTATTGTGCCAGTTTCCATATTTCTGCTAAAATGGGAATGCGTCCTGATTCTGGCTCTGACCATGTAGGCTTTAGAACAGTGGCTACGCCAGAAATGTTAACCAACAATCACTAAACTATTTTCTTCACGGTTTTTGCTAGCTTCTACTCTTTTTTACTAAAATTAACAATACTTCATTGAATAAATCATAATTTTTACGGTTTTCCGTAAACTATATTTAAAAATAAATGTTAAATTTATAACCACCTTATCAAGGTTTAAGTTTAAATAAACGCAAAAACCTGAACTTCATTAAAGAAAACCGAGAATGAAATTTGAAATTATCATAAATAACATATTTGATGACGTTAAATTAGACGGCACTTTAAGTCCGACTGACAACAAATCAGTTCTTGGAATAATAAACGACTTTGAAAACGGAGAATGGAGATACGAACAGTTTCAAAAATTTGTTTGGGACAATATCACAGAAACTGCTTTAAGTCATAGTGAAAGACAAGCTTTATTAAGTGATGGTGCAGGTTCAATACTCGCTGAATCGGCAAAGAAACTACGATTAGTGGAATCCGTAGACGCAATAGGTAGAGGAAGTGAAATTGCGGAAATTGTGCTTTATGGAATAATGAAAGACCACTATTCTGCACTTCCAATCGTGCCGAAAATATTTTATAAGCAAAACACAGGAGATGAAGCTAAAGGTTCAGATAGTGTTCACATTGTCATAGAATCTGAAGATACTTTTTCACTTTGGTTTGGAGAATCTAAATTTTACAATAGTATTGAAAACGCTAGATTAGACACAATTGTCGCTTCCGTAAAAGACTCAATTAGTTTAGAGAAAATCAAAAAAGAAAATAGCATTATAACTAATTTGAGTGACATCAACGATTTAGAAGAAATCTCGGATGATTTAAGAACGAAGATAAAAGCAAGTCTTTCGCAAACTGAATCAATAGATAAAATAAAACCAATTTTAAATATTCCGATTTTGCTATTGTATGAGTGTGAACATACAAAGTCAGGTACGGATTTAACAGATGAATATAAACAAACAGTAATTGACTATCACAAAGATAGAGCAACACAATATTTCAAAAAACAAATCAATAAATGCACTGACGTGCATTTATATGAAAAAATCAATTTTCATATAATCCTATTCCCTGTAGCAGAAAAGGAAAAAATCGTGAATAAATTCATTCAAATAGCAAAAGCTTATAGAGATTAGATATGCAAGAACAAGTTTTTAACCAATGCCATATAATAAACGGACTTCTTATTTCTAATCAAGAAAATGAAGCCAGACAAGAACTTATTAAGTTGTTGGATTACCATAGCAATAATGATTTAGCATATAATCCATTAGTAAATCATTTAATAAGAGAAACTGGTCTTTTTCCATATTTAGAACCAGAGACATCAAATTGGGAAGAACGATTTATTTATAACGCATTTAAAGTAGATGTTGGCGAAGAAAAACCATTAACTCTTCATCGGGAGCAGTCATTCTTACTTAAAAGGCTTTTAGAAGGAAAAAACATTGCAGTTAGTGCACCAACCAGTTTCGGAAAAAGCTTTGTAATTGATGCCTATATTAAAATCAAAAAACCAAATAATGTTTTAATAATTGTACCAACATTAGCATTAACAGACGAAACAAGAAGAAGACTTTATAAAAAATTTGCACACGAATACAAAATCATAACAACTTCTGACGTAGAGTTATCAGACAAAAACATTTTCATATTTCCTCAAGAAAGGGCTATGAATTATATCAATATCATTGAATCCTTCGACATTATGATAGTTGATGAATTTTATAAAGCCAGTAGTAAATTTGACAAAGAACGTTCACCAAGTTTAATAAGAGCAATGATAAAGCTTGGGGCAAAATCTAACCAAAAATATTATTTAGCACCAAACATCACCTCTTTAGACAGCAATCCATTCACAGAAGATATGGAGTTTATAAGACTTGATTTTAATACAGTCTATTTAGAAAAACACGAACTCTATAATCAGATAAACAACAATGAAGAAAAGAGTGGTAAGCTGTTAGAAATTTTATCTAACAACAAAGGCAAGTCATTAATTTATGCAGGAACATATTCCAACATTGACAGCTTAACTAACTTATTTCTTGACACATACGAACCTGTAGAAAATGAACTTCTTGAAATGTTTTCAGATTGGCTATCTAAAAATTATGATGTCAATTGGAGTTTGACAAAATTAATTAGCCGTGAAATTGGTGTACACAATGGAAGGTTGCACCGTTCATTAAGCCAAATTCAAGTAAAGCTATTTGAGGAAGAAAATGGAATTAGAAATTTAATCTCTACTTCTTCAATAATTGAAGGTGTAAATACATCTGCTGAAAACGTAATAATTTGGAGAAACAGAAAAGGTATTGCCAAATTAGACGATTTCACATATAAAAACATAATTGGTAGAGGTGGCAGAATGTTTAAACACTTTATTGGTAAAATTTACATTTTGGAACAACCACCAGAAGAAGGACAAACTCAATTAGACATACCTTTTCCAGACGAAATTTTAGGAGATTTAGATGAGCCCAAGTATGAAGGTCTTTTAACCAAAGAACAGGTTGCAAAACTAAAACTTTACAATGAGGAAATGTCTGAACTAATTGGCGTTCAAGTCTATGAAGAATTAAAATCTGAATCTGTGTTTCAGTCAAGTAACTCTGATTTGATAAAGACTATTGCAATTGACTTAACTAAAAATCCTGACGAATGGAATGGTTTATATTACTTAAATGAATTCAAACCTGAAAATTGGGATAGGTTACTATATAAAATTATAAAGCTACAACCAGGAAATTGGGATACAGGCCACAAAACCTTTGTTGAGTTCATAAAAATCATTGCTTACAATTGGAGAAAATCAATTCCGGAGCTACTAAAGGAACTTGAAGATTATGATGTCGGAATTGATGATTTCTTTAAATTGGAGAGAAACATAACTTATAAATTTTCAGCATTACTTCAAGATTTGAACTCATTACAAAAAAGGATTTTAAAGAGTAAAAGTTATGACATTACAAGGTTTATGACTTTGTGTTCTCAAGCATTTCTTCCAAAAGTTGTCTTCCAACTTGAGGAATATGGTTTACCACGTATGATTTCGAAGAAATTACACGAATCAGAAGTAATGAATTTCTTTGACAGTGAATTAACAATTCATAGTGCTATAGCTCAATTAAATGAGATTGGGAAAGAAACAACAATTGAACGGACTAAAAATTTAGACAATTTTGATAAGTATATTTTGGACTATTTCTTTGACGGAATAAAAATAAAAAACACATAAACTCAATTTTATTTAAAAAACCTTCACCACAATCTCACCTCAAAAACTCCGGGAATTCCACGGTATCGAGTTGTAGTGCGATGGGTAGGTAATAATAAATCACCAGTGTGATCAAAAGGATGGAAATAATATTCATCAAAAAACCTTTTTTCACCATATCGGGAATTCGTAAATAGCCGGAGCCAAATACAATCGCATTGGGAGGCGTCGCCACGGGTAACATAAACGCACAAGAAGCCGATAAGGTCACGGCAACCATAATCATTACGGATGTACATTAAAACTCAAAGCAACGGGTGCCAAAATGGGCAATAGCATCGCGGTGGTAGCCAAGTTGGAAGTGACTTCGGTTAAAAAGTTGACCATGGCCGAAAGCACTAGAATCAATACGATGAGGGAAACGCCTTCAAACAAGGTAATTTTCCCGGCAATCCAATTGGCCAATCCGGTAGACGTAAATCCTTCGGCCAACGCCATTCCTCCGCCAAATAAGATAATAATGCCCCAAGGTATTTTTACAGCTTCGTCCCAAGTCAATAGTTTTCGGTTCCGTTTTTTGGTGGGGATAAGAAAAAGTAAAATAGCGGCTCCAATAGCGATAATGGTATCGTCCAGTCCCGGAATTACTTTTTCCAGCAAGGACCTAAAAATCCAACCTAGTGCAGCCAGTAAGAAAATAAGTCCTACCGCTTTTTCTTCATAAGAAATCTTTCCGATTTCCTTTAGCATTCCATTGATCTGTTCCTTGCTATTGATAAACTTTAAGTCTTTCAGCTTAAAAGCAAAAGAGGTGAGGTATTTCCAACAAATCATCAATAAAATGACCGATACGGGCAAGGCAAATTTCATCCAATCAAAAAAACTGATTTTCACCCCATAGGTATTTTCTAAAACTCCCGCCAAGACTAAGTTAGGTGGTGTTCCTATTAAGGTGGCTATTCCCCCAATAGAAGCACTATAGGCAATCCCCAACATCAAAGCTTTAGAGAAATAGGAAGTGCTCTTATTTTCAGCTGAATTTTGTTTAATCTGATTGGTAATGGCAATTGCAATGGGTAACATCATCACCGTCGTTGCGGTATTGGAAATCCACATAGAAAGGAAAGCCGTCGCCACCATAAAGCCTAAAATGAGGTAGGAAGCTTTAGAACCAATGGCTTTAATGATCTGTAAGGCGATTCTTCGGTGTAAATTCCAGCGTTCAATAGCGATGGCCAAAATAAAACCACCCATATATAAAAACACATATTTATGTCCGTATTGTTCAGTGGCTTCCTGAATAGGTAAAATCCCAAATAAAGGAAATAAAATCACGGGCAACAAAGCCGTTACCGCGATGGGCACAGCTTCAAAAACCCACCAGATCGCCATCCAAAGGGTTATGCCTAACAAGTTAAAGCCCTCAGGACTTAAACCTTCAGGTGCATTCGTAGATTGTATGATGATAAACACAAGAGGTCCTAAGACTGTTGCTAGGAGGCCGCTCTTTTCTTTTAGGTTATTGAACATAGCTTTGTAAAAATACAATTTGTAATTCTTTCGATCTGCTTCATTCCTTACCTATTCTACCACAGGAAGGCTTGACATGGACTCTCATCTAGTATGGCCAATTAGTATTCTAGATTTTAATAAGTTCTCGACTAAGCTTGTCTTGAGCTTTATCGAAAGGCTCGAACTGACATTCATCAACGTATTCTATTAACGGAACAAATGTAAGCTCGATAATACTAATTATTTTTTAAAAAACCACCTGTAACACTAATTCTGCTCGAAAAGTATTCACCTCATTTTGCTCGATGGAAGAAAAAGCAGTTTGTACTTTTAAATCATTGCCTTTAAAATATTTCGTAAACCCAAAGGTATAGGCTTTTTTATCGGTTAAGACCGAGCCCGCATAATCTTCAAATTCTGGACTTATACTTGTATAGCGAAGATCGAAAGCTAAACCGGATAATGTGACATAACCTGCTTGTAAGTTATAAGCATCTCCCAAAGCCAAATAGCTACTAATTTGTTGTGGTTGTAAGGCAACGGTCCCTGCTTCATTAACAAAGGTTTCTTCCAACCCGGTTGCCGAAGCATTGGCGTACTCTGCTAAAAAAGAGAAACCTTGGTACTTTAAAAGTACATCTGCATACAGCTTACGGTAATCCGGTAATTGGGGTTTTCCGTTTTCTTCATAAATCACAAAATCGTTATGACCTTCTCCTACGGCATTACTGGTCCCATCATTGTAACTGGCGGCACCGCCAATCACCATTTTTAAATGTTCTTCATGCAGCAAATCTGCGGTAAGCTTAGCATTTCCCTTTTTAAAATAGCCTAAAGGATACACATCTAATCGGCCACCATATTTGAGTCCGCCCCTATCGGTATCCCGTGAATCGGCACCAAAGGAGTTTCTTCCATCGCCGGAAGTCACTGCAATTTGCGGATGCAAACCTACAGATCCTAACAAAAATTCACCATCGACAAACACTCCAAATTCACGTCCGGTATTACTTAATTCAGTACTCAACAAACTTCGGGTAGTGAACTGAAATTTATCTTCATCAAAGGTCATTTCCCGGTTATTGGTAAAAGTTCGTTGTTGTCCTACCGTCAGGTGGATATTCTCCGTAGGATGATAAGCCACCCAAGCATCTAACAAAGGATCTGAAAGACTAAAATTGGTTTGTATAAAAAAGCTTACTTTTTCTTTTAAAGCCTTTCCTCCGATATTAAAATAAGTCCGTTTGGCATTAAATTGACTATCGCCATCTATACCTTCCGTTTTTTGATAGGAATAAGAAGGTTGAATAAACCCACCAATTTTAAATTGATAATTATTGTTTTCGAAATTAAACTGTAAACCTTTTCCCAGTTCAAAATCGGCGGTGTTGGAGTTTATAATACTATCGTTTTCTTGTGCCATAATTCCAATGGTAAAGAAAAATAAGAGGTATGTTATCGTTGTTTTCATGATGAAAGTATTCTAGTTAGAGTTTTTGGGGCGTTAAATATCTGTAATAAGGAAGCTCTTCTCCTTTTTGGGTAGCAATCACGTCGTACGACAAAAAGCTATTTGCGGCTTCCGGCTCTAAGGTTTCTATGGCCAAACCGGCATTTTTCTGGTCGAGGTACACCACGTAGGTTCCTTTGGGAAAAGTTTTGGTTATCGTATGCGTTGCTACAGAAACTTTTTGCCGGTGCACTTTTTCGTATTTGTTTGAATCCCGATAATAATCGGTAATCTCATAACTTTCCACTTCTAAAGTTTTAGGGGAAGAAAGTTGCTCGACCTCTAAGCCCAATACCTTGAGGCGTTTGATAAGTTTCTCTTGGGTAGGTAAAATTAGATAGGCGGTAGGTCGCTCCCGTGTTAAGGTGGGAAAAGATGCTAAGGCATTGCGTAAAATCACTTCTTCGGTAACTAATTTATTTTCTGCTAAATCGATAAAGCTCATTTCTTCTCTGGAAACTTTTCGTTTTGATTTCACCACTACCTCAGCGCGACTATTTACAGCTTGTTCAATCTCCTTTTTCACCTCTTCTGGATGGTTATAAGCGGTTTCGAGGTAAGCTTTAGCCACTAAAAAGGTAGTCATCACCCTTCGTTTAAAAGAGGTCTTCCCTAATCCTACACCCCGTACTTCTATTAAGGTAGAAATCGTATTGGCCAGCGCATAGGAAGTCGCACTGGAACGGGCATTTACCGAACCTAAATTATAACATGTATAGCCTTCGCAATCGGATGTAGAAAAATAATTGTATGCGCGTAAGTTATTTTCTTTCAATAAAGATTTCGCATTGGCGACAAAGGTATCTTCGGTGAATTCCCGTAAGTTTTTGGGAACGTTTAAGTTTCCGGAATACAGGAACATCACATCATACGGATTGGTCACCCCGTATTCGCGGTAGTGTACAAAATCCCTTCGGAAAGGTCGGTATTCGTGAAAATCTAAAGCTACTTCCGCCTTAAAATCACTAAAGGCTTGTTTAAGGTAAATACTTTCGCTGGCATTTAATTTGGTCTGGTCCCGATTTAAGTCCAAGCCATTTTTAGCATCCCGCACTTGATCGTTAAAACCATCAATATTCGCCATCGGGACAATGCCTATTTCCAATCTATCCAATAAATGTTGGTATTCTTTATTGGTTAATAATTGCTGAATAAGGTAAAGTATACCTTCAGTACTGGCAGGTTCATCTCCGTGGATTCCTGCTTGTATCCAAACCCTTACTTTGTCTTTTTCTGAAGTATCACTTGCTTTGTTAAAGGTAAGCATCGGTATTTCTAAACCTCTTTGACTTTTACCGATAAATTTTAACTGCACCTCTTCCGGGTGTTGATCCACCAGTGGTTGCAGAAAATTCATCATTTCCTTATAGGTGGTAAAGCCTTTTTTCTTGTGAAAAGCCGGCGTGTTGATTTCTACCTCAACATCCGGAAAAAACTTTTCGGTAACTTCTTTTGTTTGCGGACTGAACATTTGCGCTGAGCAAATAGAACTGAATGCGATAAGTATTACTAGGAATAAATTTTTCATGGCTATTAAAATTAAAATCCGATTGAAAAGATGAGTCGGCCAATCCATTCGTTTCCATCAATAGGATTTCCATTAATATCATTAGACCCCGGCGCGGCATCGATATAGGTAAAAGAGGCCTGTACTTTGGCGCCGTAATTTCTTTCTAAATATTTACTGATTCCGAACGTGTAGTAATTGGGTCGGTTGTAAAACGTACCATTATTTAAAAACGAATGTTCATCAGCTTTCAAATGCGTATATCGGGCATCTACCGAAATTAAGTTCCTAAATAGGTAACCGGCTTGAAGATTATAGCCTTCGCCCAACATCATTCTTCCTTTTACATAGTTTTTGACATCCTGAATGCCGTTCACCTCAAAACTGGAAGAAATAGACCCATCGTTTCTCACCCGTTGGGTAATATCGTTACTCACACTGGCGGTCGATTTTACAAATTCCCCAATCATGGAAAATCCTTTGTATTTAAATAGAAAATCAATACCGTATTTGGTATAATCGGGTAAGCTTTCTTCGTCATCATCATTTAAATAAATAATGTTACCACTTCCTCTTCCCCGACGGCTACTTATCCCGTTGTTAAAGCTGTAATTTACACCTACCACTAATTTTGGGGTAAGCTCGCGAACCATATCTACTTGACGAAATTGTCCAAAATAAGTAAACAAACCAAAGGGAAGAAAATCGAGTCTTCCGCCGTATTTGAGTCCGCCACGGTCTTTGTCAAAAACATTTAGCCCATCGCCATTGGTAATGGCTAAGGAAGGTTTTAGATAAGA
Organism: Mesonia oceanica; assembly: GCF_902499555.1. Classification (GTDB taxonomy): domain Bacteria; phylum Bacteroidota; class Bacteroidia; order Flavobacteriales; family Flavobacteriaceae; genus Mesonia; species Mesonia oceanica. The sequence goes on along the minus strand of NZ_CABVMM010000001.1, from coordinate 271,338 downwards.
ACCACCACGAAGCCTATAAGTGGCATCAGCAAAAAGGCCAAATTCCCGAATGGTACTAAACGCTGAAGTTACCCTACTGCGTTCTACTAATTGTAGGGTTTGCGAGTTCATGCGTAGTTCGCGGTTATCGGTAGGGGTTGATTTTTGTCCGAAAGTGAGTGAAATATTATCGGTGATATCGTAAGAAATAAACGCATCTAATAGAAAAGTTCCGGCGTCATCGCCTTCTATTTGAATTTCGGGCGTTCCACTTAAGTCTACTTTTAAACGATAGCTTAATTTTTCGTTTTCCGATTTTCCGTTTAAATTTAGTCGCAACCGACGCATGCGGAAGCGATTGTACAATTCTTTATCGTCGTTCCCTACATAACGCTTTACTTCTACATAGGGTTGCGCATAGCCTTCTAAACGTATAGAGTAACCTTTCTCTCCCGAAAAGTTGAGCCCTTCGCCAAAGGTATATTTATCTAAGTGGATTTGTGCAGAAGCGCACAAGGGAACACTTAATACCCAGAAAGTAATTATAAGTTTTAGAGCTTTCATCGCTATTGATTAATGTTCAAAATTTCCTTTTTGAAGAACTTGATGGTCTTCCATCATTAATTTTCCCTTGGCAAAGACATCGGTTAGCTTAAAGTCATCATCCAAGCAGCAGAAATCTGCATCGAAACCTACCGCTACTTTTCCTTTTTCTTTTAAGGCTAAGTTCTTAGCGGGGTTAAGGGTAATCAGCTTGATGGCTTCTTCTATGGGTAAACCTCCCTCTTTAATAAGTGCCCGGGTTTGTTCAAAATTTAAATGAATAGGGGCTTTGGTAAAGCCTATTAAATTTCCGTGTTCGTCTTTTTTCCCTAATCCCGCATTTCCGTCACTACTAAAGGTTAGCTGATCGATGGAAATCCCTTTTTCCAACGCATACAATACCGATTTATAGGGATCGGTGTATTTGGTTCCTCCGGTGGTGATGTCAATCATTCCGCCCAGCTCAGCGAATTTCAAGGATTGGTCAAACAAGGCTTTGGTTCGTCCTACGTGGGTAGGGGAAATGTTCTCGATAGGGAATTCATATTTTTCTACTAGTTCCAATAAAATATCGATTTGCGAAGTCATTCTTCCCAAGTGAATATGCAGGATTCCTTTTTTACCGGAAATCTGACCGCCTACACGTACTTCACGTAAGTGTCTTAAAAGTTCAGTGGCAGTTGGATAGGAAGAACGTTCGTCACTAATGGCGACTTTACAGCCCAAGACTTTATCGATAAACACCATATCATCTTGAATAGAACCGGTAATCGTCACCGGATCGATGCTGAAATAACTAGTAAACATATAAGCACTGATCCCCTCATTAGACAAAGCTTTGGCTTTGGCGTATAAGGTTTTTATACTGCGTGCGGTTCCATCGGTTCCCAGTAGGCCAACTACGCTGGTCGTTCCGCAGGAAATAAATTCGCCCATCATAATTTCCGGGGTCATGGATTCGTAACCGTGTTTTCCTCCGGCTCCAATAATATGAACGTGTTGGTCGATAAACCCGGAAGTAAGGGTTTTTCCTTGGGCGTCCCAAGTTTTAGCAATCGCAGAATTTTCTTCTATATGGTCTTGTATGGCCAAAATCTTTTCTCCACCAATTAGGATATCTTTTTTCCCTAGTGGAGTTGGCGCATAAACGTTTGCATTTTTTATAAGTGTGAGCATATATTTTTATATAAAATGATAGATTAACATGATGATTAAAGCCACGCCTAGCGGAATAAGGTTCCGTTTAACAATAGAAAAGGTGGAAACCTTGGCTAATTCCGCTGCAGCAATTAAAACGCCGGCTACGGGAGAAACGGTTCTTCCCATAGAAGCCGATAATTGCATGGGCAAAATAATGGAGCTGCTTTTTACACCGAGTTGCTGAGCGATATTGGGAACCAAAGGTCCAAAGGAAAAGAAGGATGCATTACCGCTCCCCATTAACATCGAAGCCAAGAAAATCATGACGCTGAGTACAATACCTATTCCCACGCCCCCTAGTCCCAGGTGTTGAGACAAGCTCATTAAGCCATCGATAAAGCCTAAACTGATAAGTCCTTTTGAAAAAATATCGGCGGCAATAATAAGGGTGACTACGGTTTTAAAGATATTTCCCATACCGTTCCAAAACTCTTTTAAAGAGACCAGCACTTCCCTGAAATTTCTTTTCCGTAGCAATTCAAAAACCAAAGCGACAAAAAGGCTAATGAACATGGCGGTGGTGGTGTCCAATACTATCGCGGTTTCAAAAAAGCTGAATATTTCTGAAAAAACAATTAGTAAGACTAAGGGTAAAACAGGAATAATGGCATAATACAAAGGAGCGGTGAGTTCTAGTTTTTCAACTTTCTCTAGCGGCTTCCCTTCTTTTTGATCTTTTTTATCGAAATAGCGATTCACGAAATAATAGGTGACCATCATCGATATACTAAGTGGTATTACTAAGGGAATCTGATCTTGTAAAAAGAAGGAAATAGCATCTTGGTCGATAATCGTGGTGGCACTCGCCGTAATAGCGGAAGCCGGTCCAATCCCAAAAGCAGTACAAGCGGTGATGACGGAAACAGCAGAAAGACGGCTTACCCCCAAATTGATTAAGATGGGAAATACGGAAGCCATTAATAAGAGCCCCAATCCCGCTGCCGAAGGAATACAAACAAACAATATTTGCCCGATAGGTATCACTAAAGACGCAGCGATATAAGGCCGTTTTTTGAATAACGACAAAGGCTTTAGGGCGATATACACCAAAGATTTAGAAGCTCCTATTTTGTCGATATATGCCACAAAACCTCCAATGGCCATAATCATTAATCCTACGCCGGCATTGGTTTTTGCAAAAGAACCGCTAATGTAGCGAAACAAGTCAAAACCAAAGAAACCGGTAGGTTCAGTTAAGACAGGAACCGGATAATCTAAATAATAAGACACCACCAACATCGCCAATCCTGCAAATAATAATACCGCATGGGGATAGAACTTCTTGATAAGAAGTATGGCGACGAGTACAATAAAAATTACTGCGATGATGGGTCCTAAAGCTGACATTCAAATAAATTTTTTAATTATTTACCACTAGTGCATTTTGCTGTTTTCACTTCCAGCCCGTCAAATCGAATGAAACCCTATTAAGATTTTATATCGACCATAAGGCTTAAAGTTGAAATTCAGTTATCATTTCATTTTAAAATGGGGTTCCGTCTACTTTTGTGCCCGGAGAGAAAAGCAAGCCATTAACATCTCCGTGTTGAACAAAATCTCCAGTGATATCTGGGTTTCTTGTATAAGACTCGTTGGGGTTATTGGAATAAGGTTCAATATCAAACGTAACCAATACTGTTCCCTCGGCATCTTCTACGGTAAGGATATCTCCAGAATTGTTTAAGTTCAGGTCTCCGGTAGAAGAGGTTTGTACTACTGCCCCACCAAAACTTCCGGTAGGCGTTCCTCCGCCAAAAACCACTAATACACCGTGGGCTGGAATTATGGTTCCATCAGGTACAATATGTCTTGGGGTATCGTTATCTAAAGCTTCGGTATCGAATATTTTAAAACCGCTCACATCTAAGGGAGAAGAAGAATCGTTGTAAAGTTCTATAAATTCATCTTCACTTTGAGCATACACTCCATCCCCGTTAGCATCACCGTCTAAATTATTATTCGAAGGATCGTATAAAATTTCATTTAAAATTAAAGAAACTTCAATATCATCATCTTCAATGGTTATGATTACCTCTTGGTTTTCTCCAGCCACTGCATTGGTGATATTACCCAAGCTCACTTTAATCGTTTCATTTCCCTCTACTTCTGAATCTTGGATAGCAGTTAATTCTATACTCGCTTCAGTAGCTCCTGCAGGAATGGTAATGCTTTCACTTTCTACCGAATAATCAGTAGCTAAGGTAGCATTCCCGGCAAAGTTTAATTCTACCGTCACCGTTTCATTAGTAGCGGCATTTAAAGAAGCACTAAGGACTGCCATTCCGCCATCTTCCGCAATTAAGGTTTCATTTACCGATAAATACACGGTAGTGGTTACGCTGGCATCTGAAACCACTCCTAACCTACTTTCTTCCGGGACTTGATCATATATTTGGGCAGGAACCACAATATCCGGAGTATCGGGATCTCCATCGGGACCGGGATTTCCGCTCATATCTAAACGTTCTTGAATTTGAAGGTTATTGTTTAAATCGATACTAACAAAATTATGGTTGGGCAAGTGCAAATGCAGCAATTGGGTATTGGCACTCAAATCTAAGCCAGAAAGTTTTTGAGTTTCATCGGCACTTGAACTTCCTTTGTAGCGTAACAGCTTAAGGGCGGTGTTATTGGAAAGGTCTAAACTCCCTAGTAAGTTGAAGTTAATCTCCAACTCTTCCAATCCGCTTAAATTGGTAAGATCCAACTCTTCTACATCGTTTGAGGTAAGCACCAAATGTTGAAGCCCTACAAAGTATTCGATTCCGGTTAAATCGGTAATCTTTGTTTCGGCCGTGGCCAATCCAGCTTGCGTTAAGGCTTCTACATTACTACTGGTTTTACTTAACAAAAGCTCCCCCACGACAGCTACTTCATTGGGATCTAAATAATAATGTACGCCATCATTTTCTACCTCACTATAGATGCCGGGAGTTTCGTTGTAGAGCATATATTCTGCAAAAGCGGCATCGGGAATTTCTACTAATTCTGATTCTGAAATGGGTTCACTTCCTTCGACATCATCCGTGCTACATGCATTCAAAAAGAAGAGGCTTGAAAGCACTAAGCTGTAGGTTATTAAATTTTTCATGAATATTATTTTATAATTACTTTTTTAGTAATACGTTGGTGAGCCGTAGTTTCAAAAGAAGCCAGATAGATTCCTGAATGAAGACTCGTTACATTGAACATAGAAGCATTGTTGATTTTTTGCTCCAGTACTTTCTGTCCCAACAAGTTATAAACCTTAATATTGCTAATTGAATTTTCCGGAGCTTGCACATAGAGTTTTCCTCCAATCACAGGATTAGGATAAATGGAAAGGTTTTCAAGCTTAAACTTTTGCGCACTTAAATTGGTATTGGTGTAAGTACCGATAGTGGTTACTGTATTTTCAAGGGCATCGCTTTCGTTACAGATTCCTTGATCGTCTAACACATCTACTCCATAGAACGTCCACTCGCTCTCGGTAAAAGTAGGATTGGGCCCCATGTCATTATTCCTTGATCCCCAAGAATCTACATATTCCCAATTTTCTCCGGTACCATCTATATCTCCTCCAAACTGATCGATGACTGCTTCCGTACTAATTTCCATAATTCGGTAAGAATCATCTCCATTATGGCTAATATCATCATTAACCAATGAATTTTCGGTAGTGATATTTGCACTAGGAAATTCTGTATTTAAGGTAGCTAAATCCCTAATTAAATAAATAAACTCATCGGTTTTAGTCCCTAAATCGGTTAAAGCTATATCTACTCCGTCATCTTCCCAGGTTCCCGAGTTAGAACGTCTCACCATTTTATAGTTGCTTAAATCTACCGTACCACTTACATAGATTTCTACAAATTTGCTAGTGTTGCCGCACGAGCCATCTACCACGTTAGTGATTACCAAATTTTGCGCATTTACAGAAAAGGTAAATGCGAATACTAAAATTAAAAGTGTGTAAATTTTTCTCATAATGTCTCTATTTGATAAAAATTAAAGCTTATTAAAACTATATATTCAAAAAAAACTCTTTGTTTTTATGAATTATACAATTCAAATAGATGAAACTTTTGCCTATCTTTAGCATACCAATTAATATTAAATAAGCATACCAATTTTAATTTTAGGTGGAGGGAAAGCTTATTTGGCAAGAGCTTCTCGGAAGAAATGAGACGAAAAAAGACCAGCTAAAAGGATCATCGTAGTTAACCTAGGCCCAACTACAACTAAGTTGTAGACTAGCAGCCATTTCTAATGATTTCTTTTCAGCTGGTCTTTCGTTAAAACTTTTCTTGAAAAGTTTAGTTTATTATAATTTTTGTAGTGTAAGTTTTTTTAGCATTGGTTATGCGTAACATATAAACTCCGGTCTCCCAATGGGCAGCCTCCTTAATTTCCAACCTTTTTCGCTGGGTGAAGGAGTGTGTTGAGCTATACACTTCTTGGCCTAGTATAGTATAGGCTTTTATGGTGCATGCTCCAAGGTTCGAATTTGTTAATTGAACAAACACAGAACTGTTGTTTACAGGATTAGGATACACCAATAGGTTATTCTTATCAAATGTAGCTGTATGTAAATTGCTGTTCTGAAAAACAATAGAGAAACGTTGGTTGGTTGAACTTTCATCATTAGGATTCACCACAAAACTAATCTCATTCTCCCCAGATGACAACGCTATTAACTCATTGGTAAAGTTATCTTTTAAGTAAGGTTGAAGCTCACCAAAGTCGCTCACATTTAATCTTAAACTATAGTTTTCTGCGGTGTAATTGTTACTGTATAACGGAATTTCTTCCATTTCATAAGGCATTTCCCTATTTTCTATACTAAACACCTCATTGTCGGTAAGACTTCCTATATTTTCATCGGCGTTGAATAATTTTAAGGCATCTTGCATCGTCTTTTCATTGGAATAGTTCTCAGAAAAACGTAACCAAAACGAATCATTTGCCAAATCGTTGGCAAGTATATTTTGTTCTGTAAAAAGCTGTCCGTAAATAAACAGACTTTCATCGGGATCTTGTGCAGGCCTAAAAGTATCCGTTAACTGTGCAGGCGCTTTACTATTTTCTTCGAAAATCACTTGGGTTCCCGGAGCATTATCAAGGGTTCTTACAAAAGCTGCTTGTCCCGGTTGCAAGTATTGGTTAGCTGCAGAGGTTCCCGATACTCCTGTATCCGTAGGAGAACTAGCTCCACTTGGTAGTAAAATAGTGACATATGCTCCTTGCTCGCCAATATTAGGATCAAAGATATAATAATAACCATCGTTGATGTTATTGGAATTTGCGATGAGGGTATTCATATCTACCGAAGATTGGTAAGGATTTCCTACGAGGTTAAATGCACCTGCATCGTTTGATACATCGGTAGTCACATTCCCGGTCACCAACTGTCCGGTTGTTCTTAAAATGGTCGCAGTAGGTGTAGAGGAATTATCGCTTAAATCGGTAGCCCTACTTCCCCTTACAAACAAACGGTAAGGAGTTCCTGCGGTTAAGGTATTTACATCAGTATTTTCTATATCCTCCCAACTGCCGCTCATATTATCAAAACCAAACAAAGATGGATTTCCGGAGATGCTTGCATCAAAACCATTTGCTCCAGTGGTAGATCCGGTAATATGAGTTCCATAACCGGGATTGGGATTCAAGTTATCTTGTGTAAAATCGGTACCACTATTATTTACGCCTTCCTGCCAATTATCACGAATTGTTGTGGAAGTATTCACCGCGGTTGATAAAAGTCTAAAAGCCCGATTGGCCGGAATAAAACGCTCTATGGTTACTTCTCCTGTTCCTGTGTTTTGAAAACCGGAAGCTACAGCCCCTAACATCCCTGTACTAGTCGCAGAGCTACTGGCAAAGGTGATATTTCCCTCATTGTTTAATTCATTCGTTAAGTAAAGTACTTTATTGACTACTAATTTTGCTCCGCTATTTACGGTAAGCTTATTCATATAAGTATCTTCATTTAAGGTAGCTGTTCCATTCATAATAAGCACTTCGTCTGTATCATCGGAAACTCCATTTTCAGGGTTTTCAGGAATCCATGAGCCATTATTATAGGCATAATCTGCCCCACCGGTAAAAGAACTATTATTATAACTAGCTAGTGTATTTACAATATCTTCTAAGGGATCACTATTTTTACAAATACCTTCACCTTCCAGTACATTCAAGCCATGAAAAGTCCATTCACTCTCGTTAAAATTAGGGTTGGGCCCTACATCGTCATTCCTAGAAACCCAAGATTTGATATATTCCCAACTCTCTCCGGTCCCATCGGTATCTCCCCCAAACTGATCGATCACCGTATTGCTACTCACCTCTACAATTCTATAAGAATCATTACCGTTATGACTGATGCTACCGTTCACCATGGAATTGTTGGTGGTGATATCCACATTGGGAAACTCGGTGTTTAAGGTAGCCAAATCCCTGATTAAGTAGATAAATTCATTAGTTCTAGTCCCAAAATCGGTTAAAGCTATGTCTACACCATTGTCTGCCCAGGTTCCTGAATTAGAGCGTCTCACTAATTTATATTGACTTAGATCTATGCTGCCATCTATATAAATTTCCACAAATTTACTACTATTCCCACAATCGCCAACGACCACATTGGTAATCACCAAATGTTGAGCATTCACTGAAAAAGCAAAGGCAAAAATTAAACTTAAAAGTGTGTAAGTTTTTCTCATATCACCTATATTTAATAGAAATTAAAACTATATCTTCAAAAAATTATTCTTTTTTTTATGAATAATTCAATACAACAATAGAAAAATTTAAGTACCTTTCTCGTACCAATCTATTTTAATTTCGCATACCAGTTGAATTTAATTATCAATAACCTTCTGAAAAACTTTACTTTAGAAACTTACAAAGTAGAACTCAGTAAGTATTTAAGGATTTGTGAGTTTTTTAAATCGAAGATTGAACAGAAAGATATTCCCGCCCATACCCTTATGCCTTCTACCCGCCTTTTGGCCAGTGAATTATCGGTTTCTAGAAGCACGGTGATCAAAGCTTATGAGTTATTGATTTTAGAGGGATTTATAGAATCAAAAAAAGGTTCAGGCTATTGGGTAAAGGATCATGACTTTAGTTTTTCTTCTCACGATGAGATTGACCCGAGCATCAAGTACCCTTCGATTTCTAAAAAGGGAAAAGCTTTTTCTGAAAATGTTTCTTTGATCAACAGTACTTCAGAAAAATTTGTTGCCTTCCGGCCGGGCTTGCCTCCCTTGGATATATTTCCCGTCAACCAATGGAAAAAATTGTCTAATTTGTATTGGAGGAATATTAAATCTTCTGCACTTTCCTACTCTGATTCTTCGGGAATTGAGCCTTTAAAAAAGAATATTGCGACCTATCTAAATCTTATCCGCGGAATTAAGTGCGACCACCATCAGGTGATTATTGTTTCAGGATCGCTTCAATCACTTTATTTGGTAGGGAATGCGCTTTTAAACACGGGAGATACCATCGTGATGGAAAATCCCACCTTCCCGAATGTTCATTCTATTTTCAGGAGTTTAGAAGCGAAAATAAAAGCGGTTCCTCTTGATGAGGAAGGAATGAAAATTAACGAGTTACAGCTTTCTTCTAACGAACATCCAAAATTAATTCATCTTACGCCTTCGAGCCATTATCCTACAGGAATTAAAATGACGAAGGAAAGAAAACTGGAACTATTGGAATGGGCCAATAGCCATGAAGCGATGATTATTGAAAATGATTATGATCATGAAATTAGCAATTGGAAAGATAAAAGTGAAGCGATCTTTAGTTTAGATCGGCAACAGCGCACGGTGTATTTGGGCACGTTTAACCGATTGCTTCACCCTTCGGTAAGATTGGGCTATATGGTGGTGCCTTATTATTTGCTAGACGTTATTAAAGCCTTACAAAAACATTCCCATCGCTTTGTTTCGCCTTCCAACCAAGTGGTGATGAGTCAGTTTATTGAAAAAAACTATTTATATAAGCATATTAAGAATGTAGTTGAAGTGGCCGAAGAGCGGAAAGCGGTTTTCTTGCAGTCTTTTAAAGAACAATTTGAGGATTCTATTCGGCTCCTTCCTTCACAAGCGCGGAGTTTGCACTTGCTTGCTGAACTTCCAAAAAATGTTTCAGATAAAAAGTTGGCCAAGGAATTTTCAGACAAAAATATTATTGCGCATCCTTACAGTAAATGTTATGTAAGTGAAGAGAAAAATGGACTTATTTTAGGGCACTCGTGTGTTAGAAAACCCATCATTACCAAAAAAATCATCGAAATGGCGAAGATCTATAAGTCGGTCATCAACTAAATTGGTAGTTAAAATTATTACTAACTGGTATGGTTTGATAGGGATGATTTATAAATACATTGCCTTCCATTAAGACGAATAATAGTTTAGATGAACAAGTTTTTTATTTTTTTCCTTTCACTAGTGGTTGTTACCGCTTGTGACCCTAATGATGTATCTAGCGAAACCACAGACGATTCGATTTCGGGAACCGGTGCTTTTGTTTTTAAAGATTATGCCCCCCTTTCTTCAAAGCCTATTAATGTTTTTTACCACATTCCTGCTAATGTTACCGCAAGCACAAAGATTTTATTTGTATTTCATGGTGCCGGAAGAAATGCAGCAGAATACCGGGATGCTTGGATTGCGCAAGCCAACCAAAAAGGGTTGATTCTAGTAGTTCCTGAATTTTCTGAAAATTATTTTCCCGGCAGCAATGCCTATAATTTAGGCAATGTTTTTGTAGATGGCTACCATCCCTCTGCTGCTACTCTAAATAATGAATCACAATGGACATTTTCCTTGATTGAACCACTATTTGCTAAAATAAAATCTTTGACCGGGAATACTTCCTCGAACTATTCTATCTACGGTCATTCTGCCGGAGCGCAATTTGCGCATCGATTTTTGCTGTTTAAACCTCAAGCTCATGTAGATAAAGTGGTAGCTTCGGCTGCGGGTTGGTACACGCTTCCCGATTTCACGGTAGATTTTCCTTATGGATTGAATCATAGCTTTGTAGATATAGATTTAAACAATTTTTTTGCTCAAGAGTTAATCCTCCAAATAGGGGAACTGGATAATGATCCCAATTCGCCTGCACTTCGGCATAACAACACCGTAGATCAACAAGGAAATAACCGCTATGATCGAGCTTATTATTTTTATGATTTAGGAATGACAAAGGCCGAAGCAATCAACACTTCTTTTAACTGGCAAATCATAGAAACCCCCAATACAGGCCATGAGTTTGAACCTACGATTGAACAGGCGGCAGATTTGTTGGTGGATTTAGAGTAAAAAGCAAAGCAGCACATATTAAAAAACAAAAAAGCCTCTACATTTCTGTAAAGGCTTTTCCTTTTTGCTCCTCAGGTTGGGCTCGAACCAACGACCCTCTGATTAACAGTCAGATGCTCTAACCAACTGAGCTACTGAGGAGTGTTATTTCAATAAGTATGCTTAATCGAAGTTGGTAAGAATACCTTTTATTTCCCTAAGCGGATGCAAATATAAGCACTTTTTTAATTTACCAAAATATTTTTTTGAATTTTTTTACCCAACCAGCCATCGGTAAATATCATTTCCGTTGGCATAAAGCACTAAAGCGATGAGAATGAAGAATCCAACCATTTGCGCATACTCCATAAATTTATCGTTCGGTTTTCTTCCGGTAATCATTTCATAGAGTAAAAACATCACGTGCCCTCCATCTAAAGCCGGAATCGGTAAAATATTCATAAAGGCCAAAATAATCGAAATAAGCGCTGTTGTTAGCCAGAAGCTATGCCAATCCCATTGCCCAGGAAACATATTACCAATCGCACCAAAACCACCTACTTGAGAAGCTCCTTTCTTGGTAAACACATAACTAAACTGTGCTACATAATCGTGTAAGGTCCAATACGCATAATCAAAGCCTTTAGGAATACTTTCTCCTAAAGAATATTCTTTATGGGTAAATTTAATATCGTTTTTAAGGTCTATCGCAACGCCCACGATCCCGGTGCTATCTTCTTGCAACTGCACTTGACGTTCATCTTGCGTAGCTGTATTTTTTAAAGTAACCTCAAAAGTTTTCCCCTCTTGGGCTTTTTGCATCTCCTTAAACTCTTGCCAGCTATGTACAGGTTTTCCATTTAAGCTTATCACTAAATCTCCTTCCTTTAATCCGGCTTTCTCTGCATTACTACCTTCACTAACCGTAGCAATCAAGGGTTTCATTTTAGGAAAAAGAGGTTCTAAATCTCCTTTTTGAAAAAGTTGATGGCCAATATCTTCAGGAATATCAATGGTTTCTTTTGTTCCATTTTGATGCTGAACCGTAACGGTTTTTACATCTCTCACCAAGAAATATTTATTAATGTCCAACTGACTTTCAACGGGTTCATGGTTAATAGTTAAAATACGATCACCATCTTGAAACCCTAGTGCTTCCACATTTTCTGAGGCCATTAAACCTTGTGGAATATCATCAAAGGTGACGCGATCGCTTCCCCATACAAACAGCACCATTATATAAATAAGGAAGCCTAAAATAATGTTTACCGTGACCCCTCCAATCATAATAATTAAACGTTGCCAAGCCGGTTTGCTTCTAAATTCCCATGGTTGCGGAGGTTTTGCCATTTGCTCCTTATCCATGCTCTCATCAATCATTCCGGAGATTTTTACATAACCTCCCAAAGGCAACCAACCAATCCCGTAAACGGTATCTCCTATTTTTTTCTTAAAAAGGGCAAACTTGACATCAAAAAACAAGAAGAATTTTTCTACGCGCGTTTTAAATATTTTTGCGGGAATAAAATGACCTAATTCGTGTAATACAATTAAAATAGATAAACTTAATATTAACTGAAGGGCTTTTATAAAAAATGGACTCATAGTCTTAATTTCAATATTCTGTTGTAAAAAATCGCACAAAAGTAACCTTTTAAATCTGCTTAGAAAAAAAATGTGACTTCAATAGTGCTTTGTATAGCAAATAATTGACCAAAATCAATTTTCGTCTGCTTAATAGGTTGTAATTTTGTAAAAAAGTTACAGAAGCTATGCTGAAGTTTTTTGCCAAGTATAAGTTTTTTGCCCTAGTACTCTTTGTACTTTCAGCAATTATTATTTCTATTATTTATCAATTGTTGAAACCCGCCCCTACTTTACCCGTTTACCAACCCGACATGGTTAATCGAGAATTGGTAGACACCACCGTTCAATATGTTCGAAAATATCATAAAATACCCGATTTTAAACTCGTAAACCAAAACGGAGATACCATCACGCAAAAAGATTACCAAGATAAAATTTATATCGCCGATTTCTTTTTTACTACCTGTCAGAGTATTTGTCCTATTATGACCGACCATATGGTAAAAATTCAAGAAGAGTTTAAAGATGATCCAGAAATTTTATTGCTTTCTCATACCGTAACGCCCGAAATAGATTCTGTAGCACAATTAAAACGTTATGCTGAAAAAAAAGGGGTGATCGATGAAAAATGGAATTTGGTCACGGGCGATAAAAAAGAAATCTACGATCTCGCCAGAAAATCTTACCTCGTTGCCAAATCTCAAGGAAACGGTGGAAAATACGATATGGTACACACCGAAAATTTCGCTTTAATCGACAAACAAAAGCAAGTTCGCGGGTTTTACGATGGCACCGATCCAGAAGCCATTGAGCAATTGGTAAAAGATGTAAAACTTCTCAAAAAACTAGAGAAAAAAGACTAATCTCACTTCATTTGAATAAGTTTTTGTAAGAATAATTTTTACTGTACTTTTGTATTGTTTAAAATCAATCTAAATAAAAATTTGAAACTCACGGTAGCATCATTAAAAAAAGGTCAGCGCGGAATCATCAAACAATTCGCTCATGACCAAATTCCATTAAAATTACTGGAGATGGGCTGCCTTCCGGGGAATGAAGTTGAATTAGTACAAACTGCTCCGTTCAAAGATCCTTTATATTTAAATGTAAACGGAAGCCACCTGGCCATTAGAAAAGAAACGGCACTGTTGATTGAAATTGAAGTAATAGAGTAATGCCAAAACAAATAAATGTTGCCCTCATCGGAAATCCTAACACCGGTAAAACCTCGGTGTTTAACCACCTTACCGGTCTTAACCAACAAGTAGGGAATTATCCGGGAATTACCGTTGAAAAAAAAGAAGGAATCTGCAAACTTCCACGCGGACTTAAAGCGCATATTTTAGATTTACCGGGAACCTATAGTTTAAATGCTTCTTCCCTTGATGAAAATATCGTTATTGAGCTATTGCTCAATAAAAACGATAAAGATTATCCTGATGTAGCTGTGGTGGTGAGCGATGTAGAAAACCTAAAACGGAACTTACTCCTTTTTACCCAAATTAAAGATTTAGGCATCCCTACTATTCTGGTTATCAATATGGCCGATAGAATGGAGCGCAAAGGGATTTCGTTGGATGTTGAATTGATGGAAAAGCGGTTGAAAACAAAAATCGCCTTGGTAAGTGCCCGTAAAAAAACCGGGATCGAAGAGCTAAAAGAACTCATCATCAATTACCGCCAAATTTCAAGCGAGCCTTGTGTAAATGCATCTACCATCGCACCAGATTATTTTGATCGGTTAAGAAAAGCTTTTCCCAATCAATCACTGTACAAACTTTGGTTGGTAATTACGCAAGATGTGAACTTTGGGAACCTTAACCGCAAGACCTTAGAACAAACTTCAGATTTTCAAACCAAAGAAAAAAGCGAGCTAAAAAGACTTCAACAGAAAGAAACCATTGTCCGTTATCAATTTATCAACGGTGTTTTAAAAGAAACCTTTAAAAAAGATATCACCACGGCTAAAGATTTACGTTCTAGGCTTGACCGGGTATTGACCCATCAGGTTTGGGGGTATTTTATTTTCTTCGGAATTTTACTGTTAATCTTCCAAGCTATTTATGATTGGTCCAGTTATCCTATGGATTTAATCGACACGACTTTTGCTTTTCTAGGGGAATGGACGAAAGAAGTATTACCGGCCGGCGTATTTACCAATCTCATTTCCGAAGGGATTATTCCGGGATTAGGCGGCATCGTGATTTTCATTCCGCAAATTGCATTTTTGTTCCTCTTTATTTCCCTATTGGAAGAAAGTGGTTATATGAGCCGTGTGGTCTTTTTAATGGATCGCGTCATGCGGCGTTTTGGATTAAGCGGAAAAAGTGTAGTTCCCCTGGTTTCTGGAACAGCCTGTGCCATTCCTGCAGTGATGGCCACTAGAAATATTGAAGATTGGAAAGAACGTTTAATTACCATTCTGGTTGTTCCTTTTACCACATGTTCAGCGCGGCTTCCGGTCTATTTAATTATTATCGCTTTAGTTATTCCCAATGAACGGGTACTGGGGATTTTCAACTTACAAGGACTCACCCTTATGCTGCTTTATTTGCTAGGCTTTGGGATGTCGGTATTTTCAGCTTGGGTATTGGATAAGATTTTAAAAATAAAAAGCAAGACGTACTTTGTCATTGAGATGCCCGATTATAAACTTCCGCTTTTCAAAAACGTCGCGATTAATGTGGTTGAAAAAACAAAATCCTTTGTTTTTGGTGCCGGAAAAATCATCTTAGCGATTTCCATTATTTTGTGGGTACTAGCTAGCTACGGACCGGGTGATGATTTTGATAATGCAGAAGCAATTGTCACCGAGCAATACGGTAAAAATTTATCTCAAGAAGATTTTGAAAAGCATGTAGGATCGGTTAAATTAGAGAATAGTTACATTGGGATGATGGGAAAAGGCATTGAACCTGTGGTTCGACCTTTAGGATACGATTGGAAAATCGGAATTGCCATTGTAAGTTCTTTTGCCGCAAGAGAGGTTTTTGTAGGAACTTTAGCCACCATTTATAGTGTAGGCAGCGATGAAGAAAAGACCATTAAAGATCGAATGGCAGCTGAAACCAATCCGGTTCTAGGCGGTCCTTTGTTTAATTTTGCTAGTGGTATTAGCTTATTGCTGTTCTACGCCTTTGCCATGCAGTGTATGAGTACACTTGCTATTGTAAAACGGGAAACCAATTCTTGGAAATGGCCAATATTACAATTATTCGTCATGTCTGGCATAGCTTATGTAGCTGCATTAACAGCTTTTCAACTCTTAAAATAGAACGATGATGATACAGGAAATTTTAGTTTTTATTACTTTTTTAATCGCTGTAGGTTTTTTAGTGAAAAAATTCTTCTGGAAAAGTCCTAAGAAAGCAACCGGTAGCGAAAGTGCTTGCGGAAAATCTGATTGTGGTTGCCACTAAAAAACAGGGAGACTTTCAATTATAAAATGCTAGTTTCCATAATTTTAATTTTTTTATCTTTACTATTTAAAACCAAAGAATGTTTGCATTTTCCTTTAACCATATAGCGCTTTCAGTAAAAAATGTAAACGAATCTTTTCAGTTTTATCAAAAAGTATTTCAATTTAAAGAAATTGAAAATACGGCTTCAAACTCCAAAACTAGATGGCTCTCTATTCATGAAGGAAAACAGCTTCATCTTATTCCGCGCCCAACTGCTGAAATAAAAACAAATAAGGCGGTTCATTTTGCTTTAGCTACCTCAACCTTAGCTGCATTTATTATCCACTTAAAGAAATTGAATATTGACTATTCAGATTGGATTAATTCACCTGATAAAGATTACATCCGAAAAGATGGAATTAGACAGGTTTACTTTCAAGACCCAGACGGGTATTGGATTGAAGTAAATGATAATGTCTAATAGTTATAATTTCTTATTTCTATGGTACTCTTAAGGAATTTCAACACGAAGGTAATAATCAATATTTCCTTCAGTTTTCGTTTTTTTCGTTGGGTATGGCATTAAAGCATATACTCGAAAAGGTTTTTCACCTAACGTAAAAGAAGTCCCGTTCTCCTCAGGATGGTTAAGTACTATTTCTTGCGAATCGACCAGCTTCCCATCTCTTTTTAAACTGATTTCTACTTTTGCTTCTCCTTGCCAAATACAAGTTACATCTTTAGGGCAGCGAGAATCAGCAAGCATTTTAGTAAACGTAAGGCAATAGTTTTTCCATCGGTAAGATTCACCTTCCGGTAATTTTACTACAATCACGGGAGTTTCTATCTGTTGAGTCGCTGTAGCATCATTTTGATGTTGCGCATTTGTCAATCTACTACAAAAAACAACCAAAATAAGCAGAAGTATCTTTTTCATCTGTAAGATAAATATTTTATCCTAAACCAACATCTAAGGTCATCATCACCATAAAACCACCAATAAAACCGAGTGTAGAAATATCGGTATATTTATCCTGTTGTGATTCAGGGACCACTTCTTCCACCACCACAAAAATCATTGCTCCTGCCGCAAAGCATAAAGCATAGGGTAAAATAGGTTTAAAAGTCATCACGGCATAGGCTCCAATTACAGCGGCAACAGGTTCTACTATTGCCGAAAGCTGCCCGTAGTTAAAACTTTTCCACCTGCTTAAACCTTGACCGCGTAAGGGCATTGCCACCGCAAAACCTTCCGGGAAGTTCTGTATCCCTATTCCAATCGCCAAAGCTACCGCTCCGCCAATACTCGCTCCTTCAAAACCGGCCGCCACTCCTCCAAACAAGACACCAATCGCTAAACCTTCTGGAATATTATGCAAGGTAATGGCCAAGGTTAATAACACCGATTTATGCCAAGGGGTTTTCACCCCTTCCTTCTCACTCATTTTAAAGTTAACGTGCAAGTGCGGTAAAACTTTATCTAAGGCATAAATAAACAATGCGCCCAGTCCAAAACCTACAATGGCCGGAATGGTTTTTTCAAAACCTTCTCCCGGACTCATCTCGATTCCCGGCGCCAATAAACTCCAGAAACTCGCAGCTACCATCACACCACCGGTAAAACCAAGCATACCATCAAATAGCTTTCGGTTCATTTTTTTAAAGAAGAAAACCAATGAAGCCCCGATGGCTGTTAATCCCCACGTAAAAAGTGTAGCGTAAAGTGCCGCAAGAACAGGATCTATATTTTCAAAAAAACTAATAACTTCTTTCATAATAGTTGTTGTATTTATACAATAAAGACAGGTATGGATACCTTGTGTCTTACACTATCTACCGTGGTACCCAATATAATGTCTTTCATGAGTTGGTGCCCATGGCTACCAAGTATTAATATATCAAAATTTTGATCAGGTGCATTGATGATCTTAGGAATAGCTTTCTTTGCCGTACCAAAAACCAATTCTATATGCACTGCATAGCCCATTGCTTTCAAATCTTCTTGATAAGCTACTAAAGAAGCTTGATCATTGGCCGCTTCATAATCATCTACATGCTTTCCATGGATAAAGGCCCCTGCAGTTTCTACACTATGAATTAAAGTATAATTTGCAGATTTGCCTCCCAGTTGTAAAGCCGCAGCAATACTTTTCTTATCGGCTTCAGAAAAATCTACCGCAATCGCTATGTCTTTATAGGCAGGTACCGCTTTTAAATCCGTAATTTTTACCGGAGAATGATTTGGTGAATGGGTTTTTATTTGTCGCCTTTGTCTTTTCTGAACCAGCGGCCAAAAGGTAATAAACACCAATAAAAATAGACATCCTAAAATAACAGGCACTATAAATATCCAAATATAAATAGGATGGTCTGATGAAGTTATCCATTTTGTCACTTCATCATAAACAAGTTTCCCATTTAGCATAATAATTACTATACTAATCACCCAAGAAGCAATTTTAATAAGCCAGTTAATATGGAAGCCTTTCATTTTATTTTTATCACTTACAAAATGAATTAATGGAATGATAGCAAACCCCAATTGTAAACTCAACACCACTTGGCTGAGCACTAATAACTCTCCTGTGGCGCGTTCACCAAAATAAATAATGGTAAATAATGCGGGGGCAATAGCAATCAAGCGGGTAATCAAGCGCCGTACCCAAGGCTGTATTCTTAAATTCAAATAGCCTTCCATAACTATTTGCCCTGCCAGTGTTCCTGTTAAAGTAGAGCTTTGACCGGCTGCAATTAACGCTAAAGCAAATAAGATTGGCGCCCAATTAGATCCTAAAAATGGAGCTAATAGTTGATATGCATCCTGAATCTCTGCCACATCATACCTGCCATTTTTATAAAATACTGCTGCTGCAAGAATTAATATGGCAGCGTTTACAAAAAAAGCTAAATTAAGTGCTATGGTAGAATCTATAAAATTAAACCGAAGGGCTTGTTTGATGCTCTTTTTTCCGGATTTTATTTTTCGGGTTTGTACCAAAGAAGAATGTAGGTATAAATTATGCGGCATCACCGTAGCACCAATAATCCCGATAGCAATGTAAAGCCCTCTACCATCTGGAATAGAAGGAATAAGGCCACTAGCTACTTCTGCTAAATCAGGTTTAGCAAAAAACATTTCAATCAAAAAGGAAACGCCAATCACAGCAATAAGGCTTACGATAAAAGCTTCCATTTTTCGCATGCCTTTGTTGAGTAAAAAAAGAAGTAAAAAACTATCAAAAACAGTAATGCAAACCCCCCAAATCATGGGTAAGCCAAATAAAAGCTCTAACCCGATGGCCATCCCAATCACTTCAGCTAAATCACAGGCGGCAATAGCAATCTCTGCAAATATGTATAAAATAAAATTAACAAATTTAGGGTATTCTTCTCGAGAAGCTTGAGCTAAATCTATTCTTCTCACCACCCCCAGTCTGGTGCATAAACTTTGCAGTAAAAGTGCCATAAGGTTAGACATGAGCAACACCCAAAGCAAAGAATAACCAAACTGACTTCCTCCTGCTAAATCTGTGGCCCAGTTACCTGGATCCATATAGCCTACACTAATTAAATATGCCGGACCTAAAAAAGCCAAAACCTTTCTCCACCCCTTCTTCTTTGTGGAAGTATTTACAGACTCATGAACTTCTTCTAAAGATTTGCGCTCTTGGCCGGAGTTTTTCATGAATTTACAGTTTTCAAATAAATATTATTAGCGGCTAAATTTGAAATATTAAATTCTCTATGATCTACTTCTAATTGCATAGAACCATCAAACTCTTCTTTGTCTTTTACCGTAATCACTTTTCCCAAAGCTATCTGGTGCTTGTCTAAATATTGCAGAAATGATGAAGAGGAATCATTCACTCCGACACACACTCCTTGTTCTCCTTTCTTAAATTCAGCAAGCATTCTTTTTTCTACTTTTACTACGTTCCCATCTTCATCGGGAATAGGATCACCGTGTGGGTCTGTTTTAGGATAGCCTAATAATTTATCTAATTCTTTAATTAGCTTTTCAGACTCAATATGCTCTAATTGCTCTGCAATGTCATGAACCTCATCCCAAGAAAAATTAAGTTTTTCTACTAGAAAAGTCTCCCAAAGTCTGTGCTTCCTTACCACTTTTACCGCATGCTTTTCTCCTGTTTCAGAAAGTTTTGCTCCTTGGTATTTTTTATAAAAAAGTAACTCTTTTTCTGCTAAGCGCTTAATCATATCACTCACAGAAGAAGCTTTCGTCTCCATCTCTTCTGCAATAGCATTTGTGGGCACTCCTTTTTTATAGTGTTTCTGTAGGTTATAAACCGTTTTTAAATAATTTTCTTCGGAAAGTGTCATTCTTATTTTTTATTAATACAAAAATACATTTTTTTAAACAAAAACAAATTTTTAGATTTGTCTAAAAATTAAATTAAACCAAACTAATAAAAATGAAGCTTGTTCAATTTCTTATGATGATCATTTCCCTAAGTTGTTTTTCACAAGAAAATATTGCTCTCAAAGGAAAAATCACTTCAGCAGGAAAACCGGTACCTTTCACCCATATCAGTATCGAAGGGAGCTCCAAAGGAACATCGGCAACTATTAACGGAGACTATCTTCTAGAAGTTGAACCGGGGACTTATACGTTAAAAGTTCAAGCAGTGGGTTTTAAAACAAAAACGTTAACTATTTCAACATCAAATTATACAGATAAAAATTTAGGCATCGAGCTCGATGAAGACATGTTAGGCTTAGATAATGTAGTGATTAGCGCGACTCGAAATCGTGTAAATGTAAAGAAAACCCCGGTTGTGGTAAATGTGTTAAGTCCCAAGCTTTTTAATGCTACACAATCCATTGCCGTGGCAGAAAGTTTAAATTATCAACCCGGCGTTCGGGTAGAAACCAATTGCCAAAATTGTGGTTTCACCCAAGTCCGCCTGAATGGTTTGGATGGGAGCTACACGCAAGTAATCATTAACAGCAGATCGGTTTTCAGCGCTCTAAATAGTGTTTACGGGTTAGAACAAATCCCTACTTCTATTTTAGATAGAATTGAAGTAGTAAGAAGTGGTGGTTCGGCGCTTTATGGTTCTAATGCGATTGCAGGAACCGTGAATATTATCACCAAAGACCCGGTTTTAAATTCTTGGGAAGTTTCCTCTAATTTCGGATTGATTGACGGTAAAACGGCCGACAGAACTTTTAACGCCAACACCAGTGTAGTTAGCGAAGATTTAAATAGCGGAATCACAGTTTACGGACTGAAACGAGACCGTGACAGTTATGATGCGAATGATGATGGATTTTCTGAAATTACAGAACTCACCAATACCAGCTTAGGAACGAAATCTTTTTTAAAACCGAACGAGAACAGTAAAATCACGTTAGACTTAACAGCCCTCGAAGAATATCGTCGTGGCGGTGATCGCTTATATTTAGCTCCTCATTTAACCGATATTACGGAAGAATTGAACCACAATACCATTATGGGTGGTATTACCTACGAGATTAGCAATGATGCGAAAACCAATAATTTTTCGGTGTACGCTTCCGGGCAACATACCGATCGAAAAAGTTTTTACGGTGGTTTAGGTGGTGGAAGAACCAAACAGGACTCCATTACCGCAGCAAATGCTTATGGAAATACCGATGATCTTGCGCTACTTTTTGGAGTTCAATTTACCCGACATTTTAAAAATAACGATGTATTAACGGTAGGTACCGAATATAATATTAACAGTACAGAAGATAATATTAGCGGTTATAACCGATACATTGATCAAGAAGTGCATTCCTTAGGAACTTTTGCGCAATACGAATGGAAACCTACAGCTCAATTTACGGCTTTGGTAGGAAGTAGACTCGATTATGTAAATGTAGAAGGAGATTATCATATTCAACAGGTAAAGAGAACTTCAAAAATTGATCAGACCGTTTTAAGTCCACGCTTTACTGTACTTTATAATTTTGCTGAAAATTGGCGATTTCGCGGAGGCTATGCCAGAGGTTTTCGGGCTCCGCAAGCTTTTAATGAAGATTTGCATATCTCTTCGGTAGGAGGCGAACCTCAATTTGTAATTCTCTCCAAAAATTTAGAAACCGAATATTCCAATGCCTTTACAGCATCCTTCAATTACTCCAACAACTTCAAGAAACTACAAACCAATTTTTTACTAGAAGGTTTTTATACCGATTTAGAAAATCCATTTACTAGCGTAAGTACCGGGGCAAGTTTGCCTAACGGTTCTATTTTAGAAGAAGTAAGAAATGGCAGTGGCGCCTATGTTGCAGGTGCAAATTTTGAACTAGGGATTTCTCCTTCTTCAAAATTCACCTTTCAAATGGGAGGAACCCTTCAACAGTCTAAGTACAGAGAAAATCAGGTACTGTTCGAAGCTGACGGAAGCAATGCTGCTGAAACTGATATCGTGATTCAAGATTTTGTAAGAAATCCTAGTGTTTATGGTTACCTCAATACCAATTGGAAAGTTTTGGAAGAATCGAGCATTGATATTACCGGAACCTATACCGGAAAAATGACCATACCATTAGTGATTAGTGACAACGGTTTCTTACAATTAAATGAAAGCAATCCTTTTTATGATCTCAATTTAAAATTGAATCATCATATCGACTTAAGCGAAAGTTTTCAACTAAATATTTTTGGTGGCCTCAAAAATATATTCAATAGTTACCAAAATGATTTTGATACCGGCGCTACCCGTGACTCCGATTATATTTACGGACCGTCACAACCCAGAACCTTTTTCTTCGGAATAAAATTTGGCAATTTGCATGACTAGCATGAGTTCAAATTAAAAATTTCTAAGCCTCTATTTTGGATGGCATTTCGATACAAATTTTCCATGAAA
Organism: Mesonia oceanica; assembly: GCF_902499555.1. Lineage (GTDB taxonomy): Bacteria > Bacteroidota > Bacteroidia > Flavobacteriales > Flavobacteriaceae > Mesonia > Mesonia oceanica. The sequence goes on along the minus strand of NZ_CABVMM010000001.1, from coordinate 248,478 downwards.
TTTTACTCAATGCCTCAAAATCATTAAAAAACCAATATAAAGGCTATGTCAGTTTGAGCGGAGTCGAAAACTATTTATAAATAAAGAATAAGTAAGCTTCTAACGGCTTGAATAAACTATAAAAATGAAAAAACTACTTTTCTATTTCTTATTGATTTTCGCCGGAAATGCATTCGCTCAAGCTGAAATCAACTGGTTAAGTTTTGAACAATTAGAAGATTCGCTTCAGCAAGAACCTAAGCCGGTTTTTATATATTTTTATGCCGATTGGTGTGCTTATTGTAAAAAAATGGATCGACATGCCTTTAAAAACTTAGAAGTCATTCAACAATTATCCAATGAGTTTTATGCGGTGAAAATGAATGCTGAAAGCACAGATACCATCAGGTTTGAGGGGGTAACATTTTATAATGAGGAAGTAGTTGAAAAAAGAAATCCCACCCATCAATTAGCAAAATTACTGGCTAGTAGAAAAAATCAAGCTTTTAGCTTACCCGCAATAATCCTATTAGATAAAAATTTCAATCTCCTCGAAAGAGAATTTAGTTATTTAACTTCTGAAGCTTTACTTGGGTTTTTAGAAAACCGATAACTAAGACCTGCCGCTATTTGGTAGTTTTGAGCATTGTCAAATCCAGTCCCAAATAATAAGTCTGCCTGAAAGTTATTACTCAGTAAATAGGTACCTCCTATATCCCAAAAGTGCTCAGCTGTATGGTCTTCAGGGATATTTGCATAAACTTCTGCAAATAATCCTATCTTCTGAGTAATTGAATATCCATACGACAATGTATAAACATAAGAAATTTCACTAGCATCATTGAGTTTGTTTACTCCCAAATTGTAAGATAAGCTAGAGCGTTTACTTAAATCATTATTCATTAACATTCTCACCTCTATTCCTGTCGTTTCATTTTGGTAGTCTTTGCTTGCCGCAAACGGAAAGCTTAGCTGGCTAAAGAGCGTCATTTTAGGAACCCATCCCATTTGCTCGGTAACACCTACTTTAGTAGCTAGATGAAGCGCAGAAAAACCATTTTTTGAAGTTAAATCCCGATGGTGGTAATTATTTTCTTGATAAGACCAGCTTGCCTGAACCTCTAAATTAGTTAACAGACCATACCTAATCACCGATGTGTTGTAAGTAATAGCATCTTCTACATATCCGTTTCCTTCCAGTTCCTGATAAATACCACCACTTTCAACCTGCAGATATTTATAATTCATCATACTGGCAGCATAGGTAGCATTAGGTCTATCGGTAGAAATTGCTCCTATGTTTTCTTCTTGAGCAAAAAGACTAAACTGAACAAGAAGACTTAAAAAGAATAAATTACGTTTTTTAATCATTAATTTTTTTATCAAATAGAGGTTTTAACTACAGAAGAAAAATTTCTAATTATCACTCGCATACCACTCTGCAAAACTAGTTTCTGTTTCTTGGAGTTTGAGGGAATGTAAACTAATATTTTTAGGAAGGCGCTTGATGATTTTCTCTGCAAAATCGATCACCATCTGTTCGCTTGTAGGTTGGTAATCTACCAAAATCACACTGTGTCCTCGCTTTTCCAATTCCGCAGCCAATTCGCGATGCGGTGTGTTTTTATTAAATACAGTTGCGTGGTCAAATTTATCCACAATCTCTTCTTTTACAATTTTCTTTAAATCCCCAAAATCAATGACCATTCCATACTTCACATGGTCTTTATCATCAATGGGTTTCCCGATCACCGTTACGTTCAGCTTGTAACTATGTCCGTGGACATTTCGGCATTTGCCATCGTAACCGTAAAGCGCGTGACCCGCTTCAAAACTAAACTGTTTGGTAATTCTAATCTTGCTCATTACTTTCTAAATTTATTTATCGCTATGACTACAATTAAAACTATCGCCAAAACTAAAAACAGTCCGGGACCGCTTAAAAATCTTAAAATATCCACTTCTTTATCTCTTTAATTATGAAAGGTACAAAGTTAAACAATAAACTTAGCCGGCATAAAGGTTATTTTTAAAACAACCTATGGATTTAAAATCTATATTTACCGCGCTTTTTTTACCTAAAAAATGGATATACTTTTTGAAGAAATAGATTTTCAAGTAAATGATCAATACGAACAGATTATTGAAGATTTACAGAAGAAAAAATATAGTGTTGTCGATGATTTTTTCTCTGCGGAAGAAATTGAGATCATTAGAAACGGACTTCTAACCAAATACGAAGAAGACCAATTCAAAAAATCGGCTATTGGCAACCGTGTGAATGAACTCATTGAAAGCGAAATTAGGGGTGATTTTATTTTATGGTTAAATGAAGCGGAAGCCGGATTGCCGGAAAAAACTTACTTTAATAAAATCAATCAACTGGTTGATTACTTAAACAGAACCTGTTTTATGGGAATTTTGCATAAAGAATTTCATTATGCGGTTTACCCAAAAGGTACTTTTTACAAACGCCATTTAGATACTTTTCAAAATGATGGCCGAAGAAAACTATCGGTGGTCTGTTACCTCAACGACGAATCATGGAAAAAAGAAAATGGTGGAGAACTGACCATTTACACCGAAGAAAACGGTACCGAAAAGCCCATTGACTTATTTCCGTTTCCGGGAAGGGTCGTTATTTTTGAAAGTCAAGAACTGGAACACGAAGTTCAACAAGTAAAAAACGATAAACGCTTAAGCATTACCGGCTGGTTAAAAACGCGCTAGACTTGTTTACTGTTTTCCTGTTCGGCCTTTAATTGTTCTTGATATTTCACGCGTTGCTTTTTCTTATGCCGAGCATAGATAAAGACAATAATTGCTATAATTACGGTTACCGTAACATAAAACCAATTGGCTACAAAAAAATCCTGAAAACTATACCAACCCCATTCTTGGTAGGGCTGGGTTTCTTCAGGTTGGGGTATTTCAGTTTGAATAAAAGTCATCTTCTTCGTTTCTTCTAAAGTTAAGAATTTCATCTTATCAAGCTTCTAAAGAGAATCTTAATCTTTTTGGACAAGGCTAAATTCATTATCTTTGAAAACCGCACAACTTACAATTATGAAAAAAATCTTATTTCCTTTTATTGCACTTGTACTCGTTGCTTGTAACGTTTTAAAAGAAAAAGAAAAAACCTCACAAAAAAATATTGCCTTGAACTACCCAAAAACTAAAAAAGTAGATACCGTCAACACCTATTTTGGAACCGAAGTAAAAGATCCATACCGATGGTTGGAAGACGACCGAAGCAAAGAAACCGAAGCTTGGGTAAAAGAAGAAAATAAACTCACCTTTGATTACCTTAATAAAATACCTTACCGCGACTCCCTAAAAAACCGACTTTCCAAACTTTGGAATTACGAAAAAGTGAGCGCTCCCTATAAAGAAGGTGATTATACCTACTTTAGCAAAAACAATGGGTTACAAAATCAATATGTGATTTATCGTTACAAAACCGGAGAAGATCCTTCTACGGCAGAAGTATTTTTAGATCCCAATACCTTTAGTAAAGACGGAACTACCTCTTTAGGCGGAATAAGTTTTTCGGAAGATGGCAAAACCTTAGCTTATTCTATTTCTGAAGGCGGAAGCGATTGGCGAAAAGTATTAGTCATGAATGCGGAAACCAAAGAAATTATCGAAGACACGTTGGTTGATATTAAATTTAGCGGATTGTCTTGGAAAGGCAACGAAGGTTTTTTCTATTCTAGCTACGACAAACCGAAAGGAAGTGAACTTTCCGCTAAGACAGACCAACATAAACTGTATTACCATCAACTGGGCACTCCACAAAAAGAAGACAAATTAATTTTTGGGGATACTGAAGAAGAAAAACATCGCTACGTGGGCGGAAATGTGACCGAAGACAATCGATATTTATTAATTAGTGCAAGTACCTCCACTTCCGGAAACAAGTTATTTTTAAAAGATTTAGCAGTACCTAACAGTAAGCTCCAAACCATTATTGGCAATACGGACACCGATACCTACCTCATCGAGAATGAAGGTAGCAAACTCTTTTTAGTCACCAACAAAAATGCACCGAACAAAAAAATTGTCACCGTAGATGCAGCCAACCCAGGTCCTGAAAATTGGGAAGATTTTATTCCGGAAACCGAAAACGTATTAACTCCATCGACCGGTGGTGGTTATTTCTTTACAGAATATATGGAAGATGCGGTTTCTGCCATCAAACAATATGATTATAACGGAAAGCTAGTTCGAGAAGTACAACTTCCGGGAATAGGTAGTGTTGGTGGTTTTGGTACTAAAAAGGAAGAAAAAGAACTGTATTATTCCTTTACCAATTACATTACGCCGGGAAGCATTTACAAATACAATATTGAAGAAGGAACTTCTGAACTTTACCGACAACCGAAAATAGATTTCAATTCAGATGAATATGAAAGCAAACAAGTTTTCTATACTTCCAAAGACGGTACTAAAGTTCCGATGATTATCACGCATAAAAAAGGAATCGAGTTGAACGGCAAAAACCCAACTATTCTTTACGGTTATGGCGGATTCAATATTAGCTTAACCCCCGCTTTTAGCATCACCAATGCAGTTTGGATGGAACAAGGCGGAATTTTCGCCGTTCCTAACCTTCGCGGAGGTGGTGAATACGGAAAAGAATGGCACGATGCGGGAATTAAAATGAAAAAACAAAACGTTTTTGACGATTTTATTGCTGCCGCTGAATACTTAATTGAAAACAATTATACTTCCAGCGATTACTTAGCCATTCGTGGGGGTTCTAACGGTGGATTGCTAGTGGGAGCGACAATGACACAACGTCCAAAATTAATGAAAGTTGCTTTACCGGCCGTGGGCGTGTTAGATATGCTACGTTACCACACGTTTACTGCAGGAGCCGGTTGGGCGTACGACTATGGAACTGCCGAAGACTCCAAAGAAATGTTTGAGTATTTATACAACTATTCTCCGGTACAAAATGTAAAAGAAGGCGTCGAGTATCCCGCTACGTTAATCACTACAGGTGACCATGACGATCGGGTGGTTCCTGCTCACAGTTTTAAGTTTGCGGCAGAACTTCAAGCCAAACAAACCGGTAATAACCCCGTGCTCATTAGAATTGAAACGAATGCCGGGCATGGTGCGGGAACGCCCGTTAGCAAAACCATCGAGCAATACGCCGATATTTTTGGGTTTACCTTATGGAATATGGGGTTTAAGGAGTTGTAGATTGTCTAACTTTCAATCTGAACTCATTGAACAAAGCTGATTTTATAGTAAGACCTATTCTTTACTTATCAAATGCTATTAAAAAAGATTAAAGAGTTTATTCCATTAGGAATTGTTTCATTTTTCTCTACAGTTTCAATATTTATTTCCATTTGGGAAGGATATGTCTATGATTATAGGCAAATTATTGCCTTACTTTTATTAGGAATTTCTATCTTATTTTTTCTTTCTGGAAGCCACTTTTATAAATATTTTTTTGCTGTTGTATTGTTAATTGTAAGTTTTACACCTATTTCTTTTACAGCCTACGTTTTTAATTTCTCTATTGGTGCTTTCTTAATATTTTTAATTCACGCTTTTATATTTAGAAAATCACTTTTCGATTCTCTATTTTCAACCTTCGTAAAAGATGAAGAAGAAGTTATAAACAGAAAGAATAAAAAAGGTGAATTTTTTAAAAGGAATTTTTCAGCATTAGAAATTGTAGAAATAAATAAAAAGTTAGAGGAAGATTTAGTTTCTGAAGCAAAAATAGCCTTAGAAGAACTAAAATACAGGAAACTAAATAGAGAAACTTGAGTCGGTTTCGAGTGATTTACCAAAGTGAAACGGAGGTAAATTGTATCGAGAACTATTCCCAACATAACTTCTCGATACAACTTAATTTCCGCTACCGCTGTACTAGAATCACTCGAAGTGACCAACAAACAAACACCAAAAGTCAGTTCTAGTGATTTGCCAAAGTGAAACGGAGGTAAATTGTATCGAGAACATATCTCACAGAGCTTATCGATACAATTGTTTGTCGCTATCGCTCCCAAAAATCACTCGAAGTGACCAACAAACAAACCCAAAAAGTCAGTTCGAGTGATTTACCAAAGTGAAACGGAGGTAAATTGTATCGAGAACTATTCTCAAAATAACTTCTCGATACAATTGTTTGTCGCTATCGCTCCCAAAAATCACTCGAAGTGACCAACAACCAAACTCAAAAAGTCAGTTCGAGTGATTTACCAAAGTGAAACGGAGGTAAATCGTATCGAGAACATATCTCACAGAGCTTATCGATACAATTTTAGCTACACTAAAATCACTTGAAGTGGCTAAAGCATTATTCCTAAAATTTTTTCTTTGCTAAATTAGGAAGTTGATCATATTCAGAATTAATGAGTGCTTCCTTTTTAGCTTTCGACCATTTTTTAATTTTCTTTTCAAAATCAATTGCCTTTCCAGAATTGGAAAATGTCGTATAATATTTAAGTTCCACAGGACGTCGCCTATAGGTATAACCATCTCTATAAAAACCTGAATTATGTTGAAACAACCTTTCTTCAAGTTTAGAAGTTATTCCTGTATAATATGTGTTGTCAGAGCATTGTAATATATAAACATAGTACATTTTCATCATCTATTATTTTAAAACGAACATCCTCAGGTCAAGTACTCCTAGAAAGGTTAATAAAGTGAATTATGACGAAAAACATTCACTCATAACTTCTCGATACAATTTAATTTCCGCTACCGCTGTACTAGAATCACTATAAGTGACATTCTAAGTAGCACATTAATTCATTTTCAAAAATTTACAATATACGGTTTACAGTTTACAGCAATAAGTCATTAGCTTTCAACAAAAATACATTCAAAGTTTAGCATTTAAGCCACTTCAGCTTGCTGTGTGATTTCTAAAATTCGGTTTTCGCAAATATGTAAATCGGTTAAAAACTGGTTTTCTTTAATCAGCTTTTTAGAGAACATATTCTTATAATAGTCAATGCCTTCTTCCAGATTTTGTGTAAATCGGGTGAACTTTTTTGCTTCCCGTCTATTTGAAAAATCGGTACTCTCTGCCAATTCTTTTAAGTAATCGATGTACAACTGCAGCTCTTTAATAAACATATGCGGGCGATAGCCACTCAGCACATTTTTGCGACCATAGATGTGATCGGTCAATTCTTGTAGCGAATATTTACCCGAGAAATAGGCCAAATTAGGGCCGGGACAAACGGTCACAAAATCCATTTTCTTTACAAAGGTGAAGTTGTAGTTTTTAGCGACACTAGTGCACAAACCGGTACACAAACACTCTTTCTCAAACAACAAATCGGCTTCCTTTGCCTTTTCAGCTCTCGATAAATCGGAATGTTGAATTTGCTTCAGTTTTAATTTTTGGTATTTATGCGAAGCAGTACAAATCGGTTTTTCGGTAAATTCGGTATTCGCTTCTAATAATTTCTCGGGACACGAACTACCGGGTTTATTTCGTAAAAGATTTTTTCTTCGGAAGTCTTCTCCACTAGCTCCCTTCAGGTAGTTAAACCGAACACCCAAGGGCGAACTGTGGCTCAAAACAATATCTTCTTCTTTTGATTGTTGAAGTTTCCCTAAGGTTGCAGAATCGACATTGGTTACTTCCGGACACAGTAAAAACGGCGATCCCCAACCAGTCGCATCAGCCTGAAAATAATCTTTTAGCAAGGTATCTTCTTCAAAAGTACCTATCCCACCCTGAACGGTAATCTTTATTTCGGGTAATTCAGAAATTTCAGCTTCTTCACCAACAGCACTTCGGTAAAGTGCCGATAATTCCGAGTGTAATTGGGCTTTGTTCTGCTTAAATTCTTCCAGTATTGGCCCCAGCAGATAACCATCGGTTGCAAAGGCGTGACCCCCACAGTTTAAGCCGGATTCAATTCTGAATTCACTCACCCAGATTCCCCGTTTGGCGAGGTATTTTCCCTGAATTAAAGCCGAACGGTAATCGCTGACTTTTATAGCAATGGCTTTGCTGAAGTTACCGTTGTTATCGGAATGAAAGCTTTTAAAAGAGGATAGATAATTGAACAATCTTGGATTCATCCCAGCCGAAAAAACCAGGGTTGAATGCTCTAAATTGCTTTCTGCATACCCTTTTAAAGCCTGTAAAGCATCAGATCCATTTTCGATAACTTCTTTGTTGTCATCGATTTGATCGCTATCGATTTTCGTCATGATATTGACTTCAATCGCACCGGGCTTTACCTCATTTCGCAGTTCAGACTCCAGACTCTCTTTTTCGGAAGGATCCGTTAGCTGAAGAAATTTAAGGTACTTCTGTTTTAATTCAGACACTTCCGGCAGCATTTCAAAATACTTGGTGATTTCTGAAGTACTTGAAAAAGCAGCGGTTTTCACCCCTTCTACTTTCTTTTTCACTTCTTCACTTATCAGATTCAGATAATCGGTAATCCGTTTAGCTCTATAATTGGGTTCCTTTTTGCTTATGGGCAGAAAAGGCTCGTTATTCAATTTGTAATAATACGCGCGCATTTTTTCGATAAGGTGATCTTCGATAATTGAAATGGAAGAGTTTATCCCAAAATGCGCCACTTTTACCGGCGTATCAATGGTGTAAGCAATGCCCATCACCGGAATATGAAATTGATGTGGGGATATGGCGTTTTTCATTCGTTTTAAGTTTAATCCCCAAAGATGAAAAGTAGCTAGCGTTTAAAATATGACATTTATCAGGTTTTGAATATTTCATTTTTAGTAGTGCGATTTTAGAAACTAGCGCATAAAATATAGACGCCAGCCTTCAGTTGGCAGGGACTGTTAGCAGTTTTCAAAGTTTGAAAAGTTTAAAATCACAACATAGAAATCACAATACTCTTTAAATTGAAAAATTCTCAATCACACTCCTATTCGTTATTTTTTCCATTACCAAATCAACCAAGCCTCGTATAAGATAGATTTGAACATGCATTCCGTAGATATGGAAAAGTGATCCCCCTTTTGTTACACCAACTTTGCATTCTAATTTAAAATTAAAGAAAATGAATACAACAAAAGTATGGTTTATTACAGGAGCCTCTAAAGGATTAGGTTTAACCCTAACCAAAAAATTACTCGCTCTGGGTTTTAGTGTAGCAGCTACTTCACGAAACAAACAATCCTTAATAAGAGAGATCGGAGCAGCAAATGAAAAATGCTTACCCATCGAAATGGATTTAACCCATAACGAGCATGTGAAGCAAGCTATTGAGGCCACTATTGCGCATTTTGGTAAAATTGATGTTGTAGTGAACAATGCAGGCTATAGCCAAATAGGAACTTTAGAAGAACTTGCTGCAGAAGAAGTAGAACGCAACTTTAAGGTAAATGTATTTGGTTCGCTGAATGTTATTCGAAATGTTGCCCCATATTTGCGCAAGCAACAATCTGGGCATATTTTCAACATTTCCTCCATAGGTGGTTATACAGGAAATTTTGCCGGTTTTGGTATATATTGCGCTACGAAGTTTGCTGTTGCCGGTTTTACCGAAGCATTGGCAGAAGAAATGAAAGCCTTTGGAGTTCATACTACTTTAGTATATCCTGGATATTTTAGAACCCATTTTTTATCAAAAGGTTCAGTTCAAACACCAACCCGGGAAATTGAAGACTATAAAGCTGCTCGTGAAATGGAACAAGCCCATTTAAACGACATCAATGGTAATCAACCCAACGACCCTGAAAAAGCTGCAGACGTATTTATTGCACTAAGTGAACACAAAAATCCACCTGTACATTTTTTTATGGGAGAAGATGCCTATCACTATGCAAATCTCAAAATTGAAACCATTCAAAAAGCGATGAAAGAGAACGAAGTTTTAGGAACCTCAACAGGATTTAAAAATTAAATTTTTGGGTATGACATTAGAAGAATCAAAAGAATATATTGGGATGTGGGTAACAGCAGATGGAAACATTCGTCATGAGTTATTGCCTAATAATCGATATGATGAAGCACGAGGCACCCGAAAAAGTGCATATCAGGGAGCTTATAAAGTTTCAGGAAATCATATAGATTACAAAGATGATACAGGCTTTACCGCTGATGGGGAATTTAAAAATGGAATCTTGTATCACGCAGGAATGGTACTGTACAAAGAACTTTAATCCTTACTTTTAAAAAATGAAAAACCTATTTCGATTTAAATCTGTTAGCGAATTTCATAGCTATAGCAACTTACCCAAACCCGAGCATCCCTTGATTAGTTTAATTGATTATAGTAAAGTTAGCTACCCAACAGATGTCGGTGAAATTAAGTGGATACAAGATTTTTATTCTATAGGTTTAAAGCGAAATGTAAGCGAAAAGTTTAATTACGGACAGCAAAACTATGATTTTGATGAAGGGGTATTGTCTTTCGTGGCACCCCAACAAACCCTGAACATACAAATAAATCAAGCTGTAAAAGCAAATGCATCGGGGTGGTTAGTATTGATCCACCCCGATTTTTTATGGAACACGCCCTTGGCAACATCCATTAAAAATTACGCCTTCTTTGGTTATGCCGTTAATGAGGCGTTATTTTTATCAGAAAAAGAAGAAACTAATATAGTCGCGCTCTTTAAAAACATTCAAAAAGAATATCAATCAACTATTGATAAATTCAGTCAAAATATCATCATTTCACAGATTGAGTTACTCCTGAATTATGCTGAACGTTATTACGAAAGACAATTTATAACAAGAAAGATCACCAATCACCATATCCTTACCAAATTGGAAAAACGCTTAGATTACTATTTCAACAACTCGGAGGTGGCAGCGAATGGAATTCCGACGGTGAGCCAGATTGCAAATGATTTAAATCTTTCTCCTAACTATTTAAGCAGTACGTTAAAAATAATCAGCGGACAAAGCACACAGCAACACATTCAGAACAAATTAATTGAAAAAGCTAAAGAAAAATTATCGACTACAACCCTAAGTATCAGCGAAATTGCTTTTGAATTAGGCTTTGAGCACTCTGCTTCTTTCAGTAAATTATTCAAGAAGAAAACCGATAGTTCTCCTATAGAGTTTAGACAGTCTTTTAATTGAGTAAAAAACACCCTAGCTATCAGCAAAAAAAGACTTCAAAATTCAGGATTAAAAGTTAACCTTTTTAATCCTGATTCCTGATTCTCTCATCTTGATTCTATTTTCTAACAGTGAAGCGATCTAAACTTTAAAATCGAATAGGCAAAGCTGGTCTAAAATCTAATTCTTGTTCATCATTCGATATATTGAGTTTTGCTTTCGGTTAATAAAACCGTGATAAGCAGCGTTAAGACCGATTAAAATAGCGCCACCCAAGGCAACGTAAGCGATTAAAGTTTGGTCTTCAGAATGCCGCATATAAATGGCAAACAACGCCCATATCCCAACGACTGCGAACTCCCGCATACATCGGGTATAAATCATTACAATATTCAAAATCGCAGCGACTACAATCATTATAATCGTCCATTGTACTTCAGAGAAAATGCCTCCCTTCCATCCAATTTTAGCTAAATAGGCGGCGATATTCGCAATGGTCGCCACAGCAATCCATCCTGAATACAAACAAATAGGCCACCAGCTAAAAGCGATGATCTTTAAAGGCGCATCCCAACGTTCCATATTGGTATTTAGGATAATTTTGATGAGCGAAAACAAAATCAACAACATCAAAAAGATGGATAAGCCTGTGTATTCATACAACCAAACAATCACCCATACAGCATTGGCAAGATTGGCTATAATAAACCAAAACTTTGTTTGCTGAAGAAACTGCAAATCGGTTTTTGGGCCGAAAGCTTGATAAAGCTGGTATCCTGAAAATGCCAGTAATCCTAAGTAGATAATTCCCCAAATCGCAAAAGCATAATCGGCCGGCGTAAAAAGGTTGAAATATTCGTGACTTAGGCTGCCCATTGTATTTCCATTGAGCTTCACAGCCTGGGTATAATAACTCACAAAAAGCGTGATAACTACAGAAATAAAATTGAGAACAGCGAGCAGTTTTGGTTTCATAATTTTGATGATCAAGAGTCATTCTAAACCTGCCTACCGGCGAGACAGCTCTGGGATGGCTTAATTAATTCTTAAAATTAACTATTAACGAATTAACCCCATGTTAGCGTTAGGTTAAAGTTTATTCTGATAAAAATTAATTGTGCTAATTCACCCGAATTACTTCAGTTTTTGCACATACAAAAACCTGATCTTCGGCTTCGGGATTCATTAAAAAAGTACCGGTAAATTCACCGAAAGCGGGTAAAATGAGTTGATTTTTACTTCGGAAAAAGCATTTCAGTTTTAGATGTTGTTTGGCCAAACCTACCAATCGATATCCTGGATGAATATGTCCGCAGATATTAAAACTTCCTTCTTTTTCTTCAGGATGGTGCGTTAATCGAAAATTCTCTAGCCATAATTCCTGATAGATTTCAACGCCCAATTGGGTATAATGCAGCGGAGAAATAATATCGTGGTTTCCGGCGATCAGTATAATTTTAGCTTGTTGATTTTGAAGCCAGTTTTCGAATAAATTCCATTCTGCATTTAAAGCACTATGAAAAAGATCACCCAAAAAGATGATTTTTTGTGGTTGAAACTGCGCTACCGCTTGATCTAAACGATCAAAATTAGTCTGAATTGCGGTTGGTGGCACTGCGCTGCCGTGCTTTCGAAAATGAGAAATCTTTCCCAAATGCACATCGGCCACCAGCAAGGCTTTTTGCTCTTCCCAATAGGAAACACCACTGCATGCCAGCTGAAAATGGTTATTTTGAATTGTAATTAGAGACAATTACTCGGCTTCTTTGAATTTTATCTCTTGTTTTGTTTTAGGGATCGTTGCCAAGTAATAAGGCTGCGTCATTACCATAGTAGCCATCCCTTCCGGATGTGATTTTTTGATAGTGAAATACACCGTTCCGTTTTGAGTATAGGTTTGACCGATTTCTATTTTATGGCCCCCGGTTGTACGCTGTTGATCGATGATTGCGATTACATTTTGTTCGTCAAAATCTATTTTCGAAGCTTGATCCTTCTTAATTGTTTCATTGGCAGAATTTAACTTAAGCATAAATTCTTTCCACTCTGTTTCATTGGTGATAATGGTATTTTGTTGCCTTAAACCTTCGCTCCCACTACCATATAAATTACCTTCTGAAATTACTTTTGGTGCCATATGTTGTGTGGTTTTTGCTGAGTTACAACTAAAAAAAAACACAGCTAAACAGATATAAATAAAATTTTTCATATATATTTTTTTGAAATGCTAAGATAGAGCATTGGGACTTGAAATGTATTTCTCTTAACATGCTTTTTGCGTTAGGGATAGTAGTGGAAATCCCGCAGTAAGTTGTAGCGCTAGCAAAAACTTATGAGGAATTGTAACGAATAGCCCGACCCGAAGGGAAACGCCCAAATGGTTCACCCTTTACGTCATAAGAAAAGGGATACTTTATAAATTTCTATTTTTTAAGAGATTTCTAGTCTGCGTAGAAATTTTATTTTTCAAATTGCTTAAGCATACGCTGAATGCGATCTTCTAATTTTTCTGAAGAGAGCTTTTCACGCAAACGATCGGTAATGATGGGAAATGAAAATGGAGTGGGTTTTTGGCAAGATTTCCAAACGATTTTTTGCTGATGGATGCGCTCTAATGCTTGTCGCAATCTTCCTTCTTCCAACTGGTGCTCAAAAGTCTCCCTGAAGGCTTGCTGAAATAACAAATTATCATCTTCATAATCTCGAAATACATCAAAAAGTAATTGAGAGCTTGATTGCAAGTGTTTACTTTTGATCAATTTATTGGGATAACCGGTAAACACCAAACCGGCAATGACGGCAATATCTCTAAATTTTCGGCGTGCCATTTCTGTCGCATTTAAACTTTTGTAGAGATCGTCCATCAAAAATTTAGCAGAAAACAAATCGTTATCCAATAGCTGCTGCATATCGATTTCTTGATCGGAAAGCAGCTCGAAACCATAATCGTTAAAGGCTATACTAAAAGAAATAGGGGATAACAAACTTATGCGATACGCCAATAAACTGCCTAAAGCTTCGTGTACAAACCGACCTTCAAACGGATAAAAAATGGCGTGATAGCCTTCTCGTGTTTTAAAGGTTTCGATAAGAAATTCATTATGCTTTGGAATAATTGATTCTAATTGCTGACGCTCTAAAATTGGTTGAAGCGCTTTTAACTCTGGAGACTTCTCGACTCCGCTTGAAGTGACAGTGAAGCTTTCTGCGGCCTCATACAATTCTTCACGAAGCAATTCACTCATTTGCGCTGAAAATGCCATCCTACCTCCCATCCAACTCGGCACTTTAGCAGTTTTCTTTTTAGATTTTCGCACCAATACTTGCATTCCTTTAATGCGAGAAAGTTCTAAATTTCTACCGGCAAATGTAAATACATCTCCGGGTGAAAGTTTTGAAACAAACCATTCTTCTATCGTACCAATAAAACCTCCTTTCACATATTTTACGGTTAACATGGCATCACTTACAATGGTACCTATTTGTAAGCGATGACGCATCGCTACTCCACGTTGATTGACTTTAAACTTGCCGTCGTCTTCAATTTCTACTTTTTTATATTCATCATAGGTTTGCAGACTCTGACTTCCTTTCGTGATAAAATTTAAGCACCAACGCCATTCTTCATCTGTTAAGCCTTGAAAACAAAACGTTGACTTGATTTCAGGATAAATTTCTTTTGGGTAAAAACCATCTGAAACTGCTAAAGTGGTGAGGTATTGCACCAACACATCAAAACTTTGCAAGTAGGGAATTCGATCTTCTACCGCTTTTTTCTCAACCGCTTTCTGTAAAGCTGAAGCTTCAATCAACTCGATAGCATGCGTAGGTAAAAAATAAATTCTACTGGCTTTTCCCGGCTGGTGACCGCTTCTTCCTGCGCGCTGTAAAAATCGAGCTACCCCTTTGGGTCCACCAATCTGAATAATGGTTTCTACCGGTGCAAAATCTACTCCTAAGTCTAAACTCGACGTGCAAATCACCGCTTTTAAACTTTCATTTCTAATCGCTTGCTCTACCCAAAGTCTTGTTTCTTTATTAATACTCCCGTGATGCATGGCTACTTCACCTGCAAACTCCGGATACTTGTTCATTAATTTTTGAAACCACAATTCACATTGCGAACGCGTATTAGTGAATATCAATGTGGTCTTAGAATTATTGATGATGGGAACTACCTCATCTAGTAAATGCAAGCCTAAATGACCACGCCACGGAAATTTCTCCATTGACTCGGGAATAATCGATTTCACTTCAATTTTCTTTTGAATATTCGCTTTGATTAAGGTTGAATGTTGAAGTGCTTCGCTTTTTGCTCCCAACAAAACTTCTCGCGCCTGATCTAGATTGCCAATGGTTGCTGAAATACCCCATATTTTTAAATTCTTAGCGACTGTTTTTAAACGAGAAAGTGCTAATTCGGTTTGAACGCCACGCTTGCTTCCTAGCAGTTCATGCCATTCATCGACCACTATGGCATTTAGATTTTTAAAAAGCTTCGGGTAGTTTTTTGAAGAAAGTAATAAATGTAAACTTTCTGGAGTAGTAATGAGTAAATCAGGCATCGCCTTTTTCTGTGCTGCACGCTCTTTTTGAGAAGTATCACCGGTACGAATCCCAACCGTTAAACCTGATTGTGTTTCTTCTGCAAATCGAGAAGCGGCCTGTGCAATTTCAACAGAAAGTGCTCGGAGTGGCGTGATCCAAATGGCTTTTAAGCCTTTTTGGTGTTTGGTTTTATAATCCGGATTTTTTTTGAGGTATTCTAACACTATCGGCACCCAAAGCGCATAGGTTTTACCGCTTCCAGTAGGCGCGTTTAGGAGTCCGTTTTCACCTTTTAAATAAGCATCCCATGCTTTTTTCTGGAAAGGAAAAGGCTTCCAGCCTTGATTGGTAAACCAATGTTGTGCAATCGCTAAAAGCTCTTTCTTATTCATTTTAATTCATTATTTTACCCTTCCGTCTTCTTCCGCTATCGCTTCAAAAGTTACTTTTTAACCTTTCCGTCATTCCTGCGGAACGCCACCTTTCCTTATTAAGGAAAGGAACATTTTTGATCCCCTCAAAAAGGAAGGGTAAGGGGTGGTTTCATTTAAAATTATCATCAATTTCTTTTAATACCGAAGGTAAAAAATCAAATACCGTTTTATTTTCAAAACGTAATACCTTAAACCCTAACTCTTCTAACCGTTGATCTCGTTTTCTATCATTTTCTTCTGCAACTGCATTTTTATGAATTTCACCATCTAATTCAATAATTAATTGCTCTTGTGGACAATAAAAATCTACAATGAAATTTTCAATGCTATGTTGTCTTCTAAATTTTCTTCCTTTTAGTTGTCTTTTCTGTAATTGTTTCCATAGAAATGCTTCTGCAGGGGTTAAATTATTTCTTAATTCCTTACGGAAAGGTTCTAGATATTTTTTGTTATGTATGAATTTATTTTTCATTTGTAATTTTTCCCCTTCCGTCTTCTTTCGTTATCGCTTCAGAATCCTCCTTCACTAAATTAGAAAGGAACTTTTTAAATTTCCTCTCCTTTTTAAGTAGAAGTTTCACTTCGGAATTAAAGCTTTTAAATCTTCTAAGGTATTGGCCTCTTCAATTTTTTTATCGTGTCGCCAGCGTAAAATTCGAGGAAAACGAGTAGCCACTCCGCTTTTATGTCGGCTCGACTCGGCTATACCTTCAAAAGCGATTTCAAAAACGTGCTGTGGCGTTACGCTACGCACGGGACCAAAACGTTCTAAGGTGTTTTTTTTGATCCACGCATCAACTTTTCTAAATTCAGCATCGGTGAGACCGGAATACGCTTTTGCAAAGGTGACGAGTTCTTCTTTTTCCTCATCCCATAGCCCAAACGTGTAATCGGTAAATAAGTTACTTCGTCTTCCGTGGCCACGCATCGCATAGGTTAACACGGCATCAATGGTGAGCGGATCTACTTTCCACTTCCACCAATCACCTTTTTTTCTTCCGACGAGGTAAGGAGAATCCCAGCGTTTTAGCATTAATCCTTCAGATTTTACTTCACGGGATCGATCGCGTTCTTTAGCCACCTCATCCCAAGTTTGAAATGAAATCGTCGAAGAGATATGCAGTGGAATTTCATCTGAAGCAACATCCACAAAAAGTTGTTCTAATAACTCGCGGCGTTTTTGATAAGCTTTTTCTCGAATATCTTCCCCTTTCCATTCTAAAAGATCATAAGCTTTTAAAATAACTGGTGTTTTTTCTAATAGTTTCTTGGTGATATTTTTACGTCCAATTCTGGTTTGTAAGTCTTTAAACGTACCGATTTCATTCTTCGGAAAAGGTAAAATTTCTCCATCGATGACCGTCCCATCCGGAATTAGGTGGATAAATTTTTCGAACTCTGGATATTTATCGGTTACTAATTCTTCTCCGCGACTCCACACAAATAGCTCTCCATTTCTAATAATCACCTGTGAACGAATACCATCCCATTTATGTTCTGCCACCCATTCTTTTACATCACCCAATGTCTCGGGTTCATCTTCAATCGCATACGCCAAGTAAAACGGATAGGGTTTAGAGAGGTAGTCTTCCGGTTTTTCCTCCAGCACTAAATCGGTAAAAGTTGTAGTGGCAGGATCCCAATTTCCCATTAATTTATAAGCTAAAATATCTTCATCGATTTCTGTAGCTTTCAATAAAGCACGCGTCATTAATTTCTGACTCACTCCAATTCTAAAACTTCCGGTAATAAGCTTGGTAAATACAAAACGTTCGTAATAATTTAAGGTGAACCAATTCTCGTATAAATATTCTTTTTTCTCTTCTTCAGAACGAGGTTTTAGTTCAATCATTTCTTGTAGAAATTGATTAAGGCTTTTCTCTGAAGATGCGGAAGAAGGCGGAATCACTAGCGCAATGGTTTCGGCTAAATCGCCTACAATATGGTAAGATTCTTCAAATAACCACAACGGAATTTTAGCAAAAGTCGATGCCCACTGCCGCATTAAGTTTGTATTTACAGGACGTGGTGGTCTACGATGTGAAAGAATAGCAATGGTCCACACTTTATCTTTATCGCTAGCAGTTTTAAAATAATGCGAAAGCGCTTCCACTTTAAGCGTAGTTTTGTTGGTGCTATCTAAGGTTCGTATTAATTCTGCAAACTGCTTCATCTAACTTTCTTGTTTTTCTTTGCTATTCTCTTCTGAACTTTCTTCTTCATATTGGGTTTGCTCTGTTCTGGCATCATATCCCTGTTCAGCTAAAAAGCGGGAAAAAATATCAGTATAGCCGTGGGTACAAATTATCTTTTCTGCACCGGTGGCTTTTATAGAATTTAGTAATCCCTGCCAATCGCAATGATCGGAAAGTACAAAACCTTTATCAATAGCTCTGCGTCGCCTTGCGCCGCGAAAGGTCATCCATCCGCTTGCAGAAGCCGTGACATAAGGTACCATTTTCTTGATCCACGGAGAACCGTGAGCGCTTGGCGGTGCGATAACAATATTCCCTTTGAGGTCTTCTTTTTTTGTATCTCTTGTTATTTTTTCGGTGGGTGGTAAATCTGCTATTTCACGTATTACTTCGGTCATATTTTCGATGGCTCCGTGCGTATAAATCTTACCGACGGAAGTATCTAAATGCTTTAGCAAACGTTGAGCTTTACCTAAAGAATAGCCGAATAGAACTGAAGTTCTACCATCATCTTGATTTTGTTGCCACCAAGTATTAATATCATGAAAGACTTGTTCTTGCGGCACCCATTTAAAAGCAGGCAAACCAAAAGTGCATTCGGTAATAAACGTATGGCATTTTATTACTTCATAAGGTACTGCCAAACCATCGTCTTCTGTTTTATAATCACCGGTAAACACCCAAACTTCTCCTTTGTATTCTACTCGAATTTGTGACGAACCTATAATATGACCCGCCGGATGTAATGAAAATTTTACTCCATTGATGGTAAAAGTCTCATTCCACGCTTTTCCGGTGACCGAAATATCCCCCAAACGATGTTTGATAATGGGCACATTGGTATGATGCGTGATGTATTGCTGATGCCCCCACCTAGAGTGATCTGCGTGACCATGGGAAATGATAGCTTTTTTGACGGGTTTCCAAGGATCAAGATACACATCGGCGACTTCACAATAGATTCCTTTTTGATTAAAAACGAGTAAGGGTGTTTTCATATTTTGAAGGTAGCAAAAAGCCTTCTCAGATTTTGAAAAACGCTTAAATCTTAGCGGAATTTTAAGAGGTGTTTGCGTGAGGGATAACAGCCCCTTCGACTTTCCCTGAGGATAAACTTATCTTTTTTGCTTTATGAAAAACTTATCGACTCCGCTCGAATTGACAGACCTTCCAAAAGGCAAGTATACCAAATAGCCCGATCTGGAGGAACATACCTAAATTAAAATAGTTGGTGCAAAATATCTAACGAACGTGGTTTTTTAAAACCGTGTAAATGCAGTTCGAAATAGAGAATAAGCATTTCTAAAAAGTTTTTCCTTTTGGATTGGTTGAGCTTGATGGTTGATACTTCTTCATAATTGATTGATAAAAATTGTTTGAGTAATTCTGAATTTTCATTTTGAATACAATATTTGTTAGTATCATCTAACTGATATTCACCATCAAGTAAATTAAAATAGGGTAAATCTGGATCATATTGATGAGGGTAAAAGCCTAAAAATGAACTGAGTTTCACCATAAATAGCAAATGAAAATTAGCATATTTTTCGTTTTTATCTAACCATAGAAAGGAGTTTTCTAAGAACTGAAAAAGGGCTGCATTCTGCTCTTCTTCTTGAATGGCTTGGTTTAAAACTTCTGCTAAAAACATGGCAATAGAAGACTTGTAAATATTTGCGGTTAGAGTTTGGTATGCCGGATTTACTTTGGCTTCTCGAATGCTTTCTAAGGTGCCTTTATCTTTATGGTTTGCTTCTAAGTCTAATAACGTAAGCGGCTGGAACATGGAGGCACGAAGTTTTCCTTTTTTCGATTTTAGCACGCCTCGAACTAGGTAAGATTTGAGTCCGCTACTTTGAGTGTATGCCTTTACTATTAAATCTGCTTCACGATAGCGAAGGGAATGAATGATGATTGCTCTTGTTTTTACCAGCATTAACGAATGACCATAATTTTAGTAACCTGGGTTTCTAATTGATCTGCTGAAGTGATTAACACCATATACACTCCAGAAGCTACTTTGTGCTTTCCAAAAGCGCGCGTATCCCATTGTATGCTTCCTCCTTGGGAAACTTCTTCGTAAACCAAATTTCCTTCAATATCAGTAATTTTCACATTGGCATTTTCCATCAGGCCATCGATAGTAACCATTCCTGAATAATTTGGCCGTACTGGATTGGGGAAAGCGCGGACATTTTCTAAAGTTTCTTGGGAGCTTGTGGCAGTACCGTTGAAAGCTACAATTCCTTGTGGCGTTCCAAAATAAACTCTTCCGGAAGAACCATCCACTTCAATATCGGTTACTGTATTGGTGGGTAGAGGTGAATTTTTTGTGGTAAAGTTGTAAATGGTTTCTTGTCCATTAGAAGAAAGGTAAAAGGCTCCACTTTCAGTGGCAATCCATTTGTTATTGTTTCCATCGACTTCTATATCTGCAATACTTGCTCCTGCTAGCAGTTCTTGAGCAACTCCATCGTCATCTAAAATAATAATTTCTTGGGCTTGGGTATTTGGATTGGTAAACATCGATGATGGACTATAAAGTACGCGAAGTCCTCGTAAGGTTCCTATCCATAATTGATTATTATTATCTAGGGCTAAGGTTGTTATGTAATCATCAGATAAGTTTCCCTGGTTCTCCCCGCCAACTACTTTGGCAAATGTATTGGAAGAAGGTTGATAGCCAATCACACCGTACTCATAGCTTCCGAAATAAACATTTCCTGAGTTATCGATTACGATATCACTATACCCTAAATTTTCAGAATAATACTCTGGCTCTGGGATAGCTTCTGATATATCAAATATATTAAAAGTGCTATTTGCGGGAGAAAAATTAAAAAGTGCGTGTTGAACCCTAGATACATTCCCCCATAATATCCCGTTCCTGTCAAACGAAATTCCATTTACACGAGTATCATTGGAAAGAGGAGCTCCACCGTCAATTAATTCTTCAATAGGTGAATTATCTTGATTGTATAAATTTACAACTTCATTATCTTGAATTTGAAGCAATCCATCAATATAGGAGCTAATGAACACTTGATTAATATTATTAGGATTTATGGCAATGTTTACTAAACTCTCTGCATTAACTTCTTCAAAAGGAATATTTATCCATTCGCCATTTTCCAAATGGCTAATACCATAACTATCTAAAGGATAAGGATTATAAAATAAATCATAGTCTCCATAAACAACCCACAATTCATTAGGAATTGCTTCCATGTGAAAAACATTATTTCTTAAGGGGCCTATTGGACTCAAATATCGAGGTTCTGTAGTAGCGTTTATAAAAAAGCCTACTAAGCCTTCTTTGTTATCTCCTACAAATAATTGATCTTCCAGTAATACTGCGGAAGAAAAGTCAGGTTGGAAGTCTTGGATATTATTTAAATTAAAAGTTAAATTTAGGTTTTCATTATAGACTCTAATCCCTGTAGAAAATGTGATAACCAACTGATTATTAGAAACACTCGCATCCCTTATATTAATATTAAAGTTTTCTATTTGAGCACTATTATTCCCTGAAACTTTATAAAGATTATTATTGCTCCCTATAGCATATACTGCATTATTAAAATTGAAAATGTTTTTTATGCTAGATGGTGTTTGATTGGTCTGCTGCCATTGATTAAAATCTATTAAGTTAGGGTTATCTATACCGGCATATTTCACACTTCCTCCTTGTGTAGCAGCAAAAATTGTATTATTACGAACAGTAATTTCATTCACTTGAAGTTGTTCTCCCGCATTTCCTATAAAATAAGTATCACCAAATTCTAAGTTGGCTAAGTTATATTCTGAAATTCCGTAGTTAGTAGAAACTAAAAGACGTCCTTGATATTCATAAAAATCATTTATTCTTCTTTTATCAGGAGATACGGTCTCTTTTTCGGTAATATCAATTACTTGAAGTGCATTTCCTGAAGAAAATTGATAAATATTTATTAAGCCTGTTTGGTAACCTATTGCCAAAACATTATAATTAGAAGAATAATGTATGGCTGAAATTTTATCTCCCGCAATTCCCTGTACCGAAGTGATTTTTTTTACCTCTCCTGTACTTTTTTTATAAGTAAAAACAGCATTTTCTGCGGCGGCAAAAACGGTATTCCCTTCTGTATGAAGAGCTCTGATATTATAGTACGAAAAAAAATCTTCCCAATTATTACTATAGTCTTGCCCATTTACTGAAGAAAAAGTTAATAGGATTAAAAGAAATATATATTGAATTTTCATTAACTAAGCTTATAACCAATTAACCCATTATTTTATGGTTTATTGTTGAATTATTTACAAATATAATTTTATGCTTGGGTATAAAAAAACCACGATTTGAACAAATCGTGGTTTTGATATGATAATTAAAATTAGATTATACTGCTCCTTGTGCTAACATTGCATCAGCAACTTTAACAAAACCTGCAATATTTGCTCCTTTTACATAATCGACATGTCCGTCTTTTTCGCTTCCGTATTTCACACAAGCATCGTGAATATCGTTCATGATTTCGTGAAGTTTGTTATCTACTTCTTCTGCGGTCCAGCTATACCTTAAAGAGTTTTGAGACATTTCTAATCCAGAAGTTGCAACACCTCCCGCATTTGAAGCTTTACCCGGAGAGAATAAAATTTTAGCTTTCTGGAAAACTTCTACTGCTTCTGGAGTACAAGGCATATTCGCTCCTTCTCCTACTAACCTACATCCGTTATCTACTAATTTTTTAGCATCTTCTTTCTGCAATTCATTTTGTGTGGCGCAAGGTAAGGCTACATCACATTTCTCTCCCCAAGGAGTTTTTCCTTCATGATATTTAGCACCTGAATATTTTTCCAGGTATTCTTTAATGCGCCCTCTTTTTTCATTTTTAAGCTCCATGATGAAAGCAAGTTTTTCTTCATTTATACCTTCTTCATCATAAATATATCCGCCAGAATCAGACATGGTAACAATTTTTGCCCCTAACTGTAATGCTTTTTCTACCGCATATTGAGCGACATTACCAGAACCTGAAACCACAACTGTCTTTCCTTCTAAAGAATCTCCTTTAGTTTTAAGCATATTCTGTGCAAAATAAACGTTACCATAACCGGTTGCTTCTGGTCTAATTAAAGAACCTCCGTAAGAAAGTCCTTTTCCTGTAAGGATTCCGGTAAATTCATTTTGCAATCTTTTGTACTGTCCAAACATATAACCAATTTCTCTACCTCCAACTCCAATATCACCGGCAGGTACATCAGTATTTGCTCCAATATGTTTTGAAAGTTCTGTCATAAAGCTTTGGCAAAAACGCATTACTTCATTATCAGATTTTCCTTTAGGATCAAAATCAGATCCTCCTTTACCTCCACCCATGGGCAAAGTTGTCAAACTATTCTTAAAAACCTGTTCAAATGCTAAAAACTTCAAAATACTTAGGTTCACAGAAGGGTGAAATCTTAGTCCTCCTTTATAAGGCCCAATAGCAGAATTCATTTGTATTCTAAACCCCCTATTTACTTGAATATTGCCATTATCATCAGTCCACGGCACTCTAAAAATGATAGCTCTTTCAGGTTCTACCATTCTTTCTAACAACATCTTATTTTGATACTTTTCGTTTTCTTCAATAAAAGGGATAATAGTTTCTGCAACTTCTTCAACTGCTTGCATAAACTCAGGTTCGTTCGGATTTCTTTTCTTTACTTTATCTAGAAATTCCTGTATGTTTTTTTTCATAATTTTTTTCTAAAATATGGTTTCTATAAATTAAAAGTAAAATATCATTACAAATATATATTTTATTAAACAAAAGGGATTTATTTTTTACTTATTCTTAGAAATTTTAAGGTTTTTTAAAGATTTTAAAATTACATCATTATAGTAAACGAATAATTTCTTCCTAAACAATGTTTTTTTATATTTGCTTAAAAAAAATACCCTATATATATGAGAACCAATCATCTAATAACTGTATTTTTAGCCACCTTTCTGATTGGTTTTAATTCTCTGGCCCAAAACTTTTCCTCCGAACTAGGTGTGACGCTTGGCCCTGTTGCTTTTAAATCTGATTATGGCCTTGAAAACAACTCTAAAACGAACTTTGGAAATATTGGTTTTGGGATTGGTTTAATGTACTTTATCAACTTTTCTTACAGCCCAAATGGAGGATATACCAAAGACACCTATTTTAATGATCATTTTAAATTAAGAAACGAATTATTATACCATAAAACAGAACTTAATCACTACGGAAAATATGCAGAGAAAAATAACCTCCGCGGATTACAATTAAGATCCATGCATGGAGCAGCCAATGTTGTAGAATTGGGTTCTTTACTAGAATGGCATATTTTTAGTATACGTGATTTTGATTCAGCTTCGCTAAATTTTTCTCCTTATGTGAGCTTGGGGATACATTATGTATATTTTTCTCCTGAAGCAAGTAGTGATTTAGGTCCGCTTGGTGAAGTGGCAACTACTTATCCTAAATTTTTAAGCCCTGACCCTTCTAATCCTTATATTAATACAGATGACGGATCCACTTATTCCATTGCCTTTAGTGCCGGTTCACGTTATCGGTTAAATGATGTAGGAGATTTATTTGTAGAGGCTCGTTGGCACTATTATGGATCGGACTTTGTTGACGGCCTTGATCACGATAACCCAGAAAACAAAAGTAACGATTGGATGTTTTGGTTAAATGTTGGTTACATTTTCTATTTAAATTAAATTACTATAATTTTTAGAATAAAAAAGCTTCCGATAAAAACTGGAAGCTTTTTAGTTTATTCAGGCTTTATAAATTTTACCCTAAAGCCTGCTTTAAATCTTCAATTAAATCTTCTTCATCTTCAACGCCAACGCTTAATCTGATTAGAGAATCTACGACCCCGGTTTTTTCTCTTTCTTCTTTTGGGATTGATGCATGCGTCATACTTGCCGGATGTCCCGCCAAAGACTCAACTCCACCCAATGATTCAGCGAGCGTGAATACTTTTAATTTTTCAACAAAACTTACCGCTTCTTCTAGAGAATTATTTTTTGTGGTAAATGAAACCATTCCCCCAAAATCTTTCATTTGCTTTTTGGCAATTTCGTGATTAGGGTGATTTTCCAAGCCCGGCCAATACACTTTATCTACTTTTGGATGACTGCTTAAAAATTCAGCAACCGCTTTACCATTTTCGCAATGACGCTGAACTCGTAAATGCAGCGTTTTAATACCACGTAGCACTAAGAAGCTATCTTGCGGTCCGGCTACAGCTCCGCTCGCATTTTGAATGAAATACAATTTATCTGCCAGTTCTTTATCTTTCACCACCAAAGCTCCCATCACTACATCACTATGCCCACCTAAATATTTTGTGGCACTATGCATCACTAAATCGGCTCCTAAATCTAAAGGTTGTTGTAAGTAAGGAGTCGCAAAAGTGTTATCTACCCCTAACAAAACACCGTGCTTTTTAGCAATTTTCGCAGCTGCTTCAATATCGATAATATTCATCATAGGGTTGGTTGGTGTCTCTATCCAAATAAGCTTCGTATTTTCAGTAATATATTTTTCAATATCTTCAGCATTTTGCATGCCGATAAAGTTGAATTTAATTCCGAAATCTTTAAAAATACTGGTAAATAATCGGTAAGTACCACCATATAAATCATTGGTCGAAACTACTTCATCTCCCGGCTTCAATAATTTTAAAACAGCATCGATTGCGGCTAATCCAGAACCGAATGCTAAACCGTATTTGCCGTTTTCTATACTTGCCAATGAATTCTCCAAAGCACTACGTGTTGGGTTTCCGCTTCGTGAATACTCGAAGCCTTTGTGACCTCCCGGAGTATCCTGAGAATAAGTAGATGTTTGATATATAGGGGGCATTACAGAACCGTATGCAGGATCTGTATTTTCTTGTCCGCCATGAATTGTTTTCGTGTTAAATTTCATTTGTTTAAAATTTTGTAATTAACTGAAAAGTGAAAAAATTAATTTTTCACTTTCAAAAATTTGCATAAACAATTCACCATTTAGAGAGTTAATGATAAAACTTGTTTACGCGCATTTCATAATCAATTTTTTATTTTTGTTTTATCATAGCAAATGTACCATTCCGTTTGTGTTTAAACAAAAAGGCAGTATCTTTAATTTTGATGAGTAATTTAAATTAACTATGAAAAAATTCTTCGGCTTAAGCCTATTATTGGCAGTATTACTTTCTGCTTGTAAAAGCGATCCTAAAAAGGAAGAAATTGAAGTTTCTGATAAAGCAGAGACTTCTAAAGAAAAAATGCTTCAGCTAAATTCTGCTACTATTCAAAGTAATCAATTTGAAGTTTGCAAAGAAAACGAATGTCCAAAAGTTCAGTTGGATTATTTAGTGGCAAAAGGGGAAAATGCAGAAAAGATCAATGAGCAAAATGAATCCTATTTAATAGAAATTTTTAACTCTACACCCGATTCCACTTCAGTATTGACCCTAGAAGAAGCTGCTGAGAAGTTTATTGAAGACTATTTTAAATTCAAAAATGAATTTCCCGAATCGCCAGCTACTTACGAAGCTGAAATTTCTCAAGAAGAATTGGTAAAAAATGATAGCTTACTTACTTACAAAACTAAGTTTTATTTATTTACCGGTGGCGCACATGGTTATGGAGCGACACGGTTTTTAAACTTCAACCCGAAAAATGGGGAACGTTTGTCGAATGCTGATTTATTTTCTGATGAAAAAGCGTTTACAGACTATGCGGAAAAGAAATTTAGGGAAAAGTTTAAAATCACTTCAGAAAATATCAATTCAAAAGGATTTTTCTTTGAAGACGACACCTATAAATTACCCGAAAATATTGCTATTACTGAAGACGAAGTTTTACTCATTTACAATCCTTACGAAGCCGCAAGTTATTCTGAAGGACAATTAGAATTGATTTTGAATAAAAATGAAGTTCAGCAATTTTTAAACTATTAAACGCGATATCTTGAAAAAAGTATATTATTTATCTACCTGCGATACTTGTAAACGAATTTTTAACGAAGTAAACTTACCGGAAGAAGTCGAAAAACAAGACATTAAAACCGATGCTATTACTGCTTCTCAGTTAGAAGAAATGCATTCGCTCTCCGGAAGTTATGAGAGTTTATTTAGTAAGCGGGCACAACTTTACCGCCAACGTGATTTAAAAAATAAAGATTTACAAGAGAACGATTTTAAAGATTTAATTTTAGAACATTATACTTTTTTAAAGCGTCCTGTTTTTATCTTGGGTGGAGAAATTTTTATTGGCAACAGTAAAAAAACGGTACAAGCCGTGAAGGAGCAACTTCATGGATAAACGCATTCTCGCTATTCTCGCAGCTATTGGTGCAAGTACCATTTACGGAATAAACCACACGGTAGCCAAAGGAGTAATGCCCACTTATATTCAACCTTTTGGCTTCATTTTATTACGGGTTACAGGAGCTGCCATTCTATTTTGGTTGGTAAGCATTTTTAAACCTTGGGAAAAGATTGAAAGAAAAGATTGGCCCCGACTTGTTGCTTGTGCTATTTTCGGCATGGTGATTAATATGCTGTTTTTCTTTCAAGGACTAAATATGTCTACTCCTATTAATAGCTCTGTGATTACCACTTTATCACCGGTAATGGTCATTATTCTTTCTGCTTTTTTACTAAAAGAAAGAATAACTTTATTAAAAATATCAGGGATTATTGTGGGCTTAGCCGGAGCTTTATTTTTAGTCTTTTTTAGTAAAAACAGTAATCAAACTGCTGCTAATATTCCGTTGGGAAATTTATTTTTTATCGTAAACGCACTTTCATTTGGTGTTTATCTCATCATTGTTAAACCCCTGGCAAGAAAATACGATACCATTACTTTAATGAAATGGATTTTCAGTATTGCTGTCATCATCAATTTCCCCATTACTTTTTCAGAATTTCAAGAAGTGCAATGGCAAAGCTTACCTTTTGAAGCAATTTGGAAAATGGGTTTTGTTGTAGTAGGAACCACTTTTTTCACCTATTTACTCAACTTATACGCTTTAAAATACTTATCGGCCTCTACCCTAAGTGCATTTATTTATTTACAGCCACTTATTGCTATTTTTTATTCGATTACCACTGGAGCAGATACCTTAAATACGATAAAAATAGTTGCTGCAATTTTAGTTTTTGTAGGTGTTTATATGGTTTCTAAAAACCCGACTACGACAGCTCAGAAAGATTAATGCTTTGTGGCTTTTTACCATGACGTCGGGTATCTTCCTTGGTCAATACCTTAAAATCCTCTGTTTTTTCTAAATGGTCTAGATTTTCAATTAAATAGTCCGGTAATTTTGTTAAGCTACGTTCTTTTAAATCTATCCAAGAACCTAACATTTCGCAACTGGCACAATGTTCTCCTTTGTAGTTATAGATGTTATGCAAAAATTCAAAGAACATCCCGTCTTCCGATAAACCTTTTAATTCCAAGGTTACAGTTACCGGTTTTCCTGCCATCACCTCTTTAAAATAATAGATGTGTTCATAAAAAACTACTGGACCAATATTTAACTCGGCCAACTGTTTTTGTCCAAATCCATTTTCCATGAGAAAAGCCATACGGGTATGACTCATAAAATTCATATATGCTGAATTTGCTAAATGACGATTCGCATCAATATCACTCCATCTAATTTCAAATTCTTTATGGTACATCTTATCAAATTTTTGAAGTAAAATTAATAAAACTTATTATGCAGGCATAACTTTAGCAATGGTTTATAAGAATTTTGTAAATTGTATATGCTAAATAATTGCTCATGAAAAATTTTTACTTGAACTATCTTTTATTTTTTGCTTTTTTTCTCTTATCAATAAAACCTTATAGCCAAACCATTATTCAAGAGATTAATCGTCTTTCTGCTACAGATCGTGCTCTTGCAGATCAATTAGGATATAAAGTCGCGATGTCTGGTGATTTTGCAATTGTTGCTGCTCCTTTTCAAGACTATAATATAAATGGAGAAAACTTTATGGAAAATTCAGGAGCAGTATATATCTTTAAACGTGACGAGAATAATCAATGGCAACAACACCAAAAGATCATCCCTAATGATAGAGAACCTCAAAAACTATTTGGCAGCTCAATAGATATATATGAAAATACAATTATCGTAGGATGTCCTACAGAAACTGAATTATCTGCTCCTAGTGCCTATGTCTTTGAATTATCTGAAAATGAAAACTGGATACAAACTCAAAAATTAACAGTATCAGTTTCCAGCAATAGTAATACAAAATTCGGATATGATGTAGCTGTACAAAATGATAAAATTTTAATCGGCGCTCCGCAAGAAGATAAAGATGAAAATGAAGAAAACCCTTTAGCATCAAGCGGAGCAGTTTATTATTTTCAAAAAGATATTTCTGGAATTTGGCAAGAAACACAAAAACTAGTACCCCAAGATAGGTCTTTTGGAGACGCTTTTGGAAGAGCATTAAGTGTAGACAGCAATAAAGCTATTATTACTGCACCTTTTGATAGTAATGGTATTAATGGAACTAATTATACAGAACTTGGTGGTTCTGCTTATATTTTCTCTTACAATGACCAGACAGAAAATTGGGTAGAAAATCAAAAAATCATAGCTGAAGACAGAAATGAAATTGATTATTTTGGCTGGTCCTGTGATATTTTTAATGATGAAGTAATTATAGGCTCTCTTAATGAAGATCATGATTTAAATGGAGAAAACTCTCTTCAAGATGCAGGAGCCTCTTATATTTTTAAACTAGATGAAAATGAAATTTGGTATCAATCTCAAAAAATAATTGCTCCAGAAAGAAACACATTAGATAGGCTAGGTTATTCTGTGGGTATCAATAGTAATTTTGTAATTATCGGAGCTTTCTCAGAAGATGAAGATGAAAACGAACAAAACACTATTAATTCTAGTGGCTCAGCCTATGTATATAAAAAAAACAGCCAAGGCGACTGGCAAATGAAACAAAAAATTGTGGCTACAGACAGGGATTTAGGAGATTACTACGGCTATAGTGTTGATGCTGATGGAGATTATTTTATTAGTGGAGCTATAAATCAAGATCAAGATTCAAACAACGAAAATAGCCTTGATAATTCTGGAATGGCATATATTCTAAAAAAAATAGAGCTCCCTACGGTAATATGTCAAGATATTACCGTCTATCTTAATGAAGATGGTAATATTTCTATCTCCGCAGAGGATATTAACAACGGCTCCTATTCAATCGAAAGCGACATAAATCTTGATATAAATATTTCCGAATTCAATTGCTCAGATATTGGAGAAAATGAAGTTATTTTAACGATTTCAGATATGTATAACAGCGTCTACTGTAACTCAGTGGTCACCGTTATTGACAATTCAGATCCGACTATAGCTTGCCCAGAAAATATGACTGTTTATACTGAAAACGGAAACTCTTATTACGTAGTACCAGACTTTTATGCTAACGGTGATATAGAGATGGAAAGTATTTGTGGTGAACAAAATAATATTGAATATAGTCAATATCCAATACCAGGAACCCTACTAAATTTAGGAGAATATACTATTAGCTTTATAACTACTTACCCTAATGGAAATAGTGCGATCTGCGACACTAACCTTATAATAGAAACTTCCCTGAGCAATGAAGAGTATGAAAATAAGGCAAGCATTAATATTTACCCTAACCCTAGTTCCTCCTATTTTAAAATAAAAGCTCAACCAAACAGATTCCCTTTAACTTTAAAACTTTTTGATTTAAAAGGTAAAAAGATTAAAGAAATAAATCTAAACAACTATAAAAACGATCAACCAATATATATTTCAGAATTGTCTTCGGGAACCTATATTATAAAAATTTCTACCGGAGATAATCACATTATAAAGAAACTGATTAAAAATTGAGACCTGCCCAATAGATAATCCAACTTATAAATTAGTTAAAGATTTTGTTTTTACTAACTTTGCGCAACTTTTAAAATGAGCGCATGATTCAATCAATGACGGGTTTTGGGAAAAGTATTGTCGAGCTTCCCAATAAAAAAATCACTATCGAGCTAAAGTCTTTAAACAGTAAAAATTTAGATTTAAATGCTCGTATGCCTTCTCAATACCGAGAACGCGAATTAGATTTAAGAAGCAAAATTGCCAAATCACTTTCTCGTGGAAAGGTAGATTTTTCATTGTATGTTGAAATTACCGGTGAAGCTACTTCGGCTTCTGTCAATGCTGAGGTCGTAAAAAAATACATTCAGCAATTAAAAGAAATTCCTTCATCAGGAATAACTAATGATGCTGCTTTGTTAGAAATTGCCATGCGTTTACCCGATACGTTAAAAACGGAACGTGATGAAATTGATGAATCTGAATTTAACGCTATTGATCAAGGTTTAGAAGAAGCCTTAGAAGAGATTAATGATTTTAGAAATTCTGAAGGTAAAGCACTTGAAAAAGATTTTCTCTTAAGAATAGATACACTTCAGCAGTTATTAAAAGAGGTCATAGAAATCGATCCGCAACGTATAGCTGCGGTAAAAGAACGTTTACAGAAAGGTATAGAAGAATTAAAAGAAAATGTAGATGAAAACCGTTTTGAACAAGAACTGGTTTATTACATTGAAAAATATGATATCACAGAAGAGAAAACGCGCCTAGAAAACCATTTAAGCTATTTTATGGAAACGCTAAATTCTTCCGATTCCAACGGTAAAAAATTAGGTTTTATTGGTCAAGAAATTGGTAGGGAAATCAATACAATTGGTAGTAAATCTAACTTTGCACCAATGCAAAAACTCGTCGTACAAATGAAAGACGAACTCGAAAAAATAAAAGAACAACTTTTAAACGTACTTTAAATGATAGAAGGTAAACTCATTGTCTTTTCAGCTCCATCAGGCTCGGGTAAAACTACCATTGTTCAGCATTTATTAAAGCAAAAAGACTTAAACCTGGATTTTTCGATTTCAGCAACCTCTAGAGAACCCCGTGAAGGAGAAATAAACGGAAAAGATTATTACTTTATGTCGTTGGAGGAGTTTAAAACCCATATTAAAAAAGAAGATTTTTTAGAGTGGGAAGAAGTCTACCGCGATAATTTTTACGGTACCTTAAAAAAGGAAGTTGAGCGTATTTGGGAACAAGGCAAACACGTGGTTTTTGATATTGATGTAGTTGGTGGGTTAGACATTAAACATATTTACCCAGAACGTACCTTGGCAGTTTTTGTAGAGCCGCCAAGTATTGAAGAGCTGAAAATCAGGTTAAAAAAACGTAAAACCGAAACCGAAGACAGGATAAATATGCGCGTTGCCAAAGCTTCTATCGAGATGGCTACAGCTCCTCAATTTGACTTTATTATTGTAAATAACGATTTGCAAAAAGCATTGAATGAATCTTATAGTTTAGTCAAAAACTTTCTTCAGCAATAAGTTTTGAAAAAGAAAATAGGTTTATATTTCGGTACGTTTAATCCCATCCATATTGGTCATTTGGCCATTGCCAACCATATGGTTGAGTTCACTCCACTTGATGAAGTCTGGTTGGTTGTGACACCACATAATCCTTTAAAGAAAAAGCGAACACTTTTAGAAGACCATCACCGGTATGAAATGGTTTACCAAGCTACCGAAGGATACGATAAGCTAAAACCCAGTAAAATTGAATTTACGTTACCCCAACCCAATTATACGGTAAATACGCTTGCTCATTTAGAAGAAAAATATCCTGATTATGCGTTTGCCTTAATTATGGGCGAAGATAACCTCAATACGCTGCATAAATGGAGAAATTATGATGTAATCCTAGAGCGATTTGAAATTTTTGTCTATCCACGAATGACTTCAACCCAATTAAAAGAAAAGTTTCAGCATCATCCTAAGATTACCAAAGTAGATGCTCCTATCATGGAAATCTCCAGTACGTTTATTAGAAAATCGATAAAAGCAGGGAAGAGAATAACTCCACTACTCCCCTCTAAGGTTTGGAAGTACATTGATGAAATGAATTTTTATAAATCGTAAAGCCGCTCTGCAACTTATCACAAAACGGCTTTACTAAATAACCAACCAAAAAATCTATTTGTATAACGGAGGGTTTTCTATATAATTGCATGAATTCAGCTATTTGAATGTTAAAAATATCTTGCTTTTATCGTTAATAGAAGATTAGCTTTTAACTTTGAATAGGATTTAAATTTTAGGTATGGACAAAAACGCAAAATTTGCGGTAATTGGTGGCGGTAGCTGGGCAACAGCCATCGCTAAAATGTTATGCGAAAATGTAAATGAAATTTACTGGTATATGCGTAACGAAGCAGCCATTGAGCATATACGTAAAGAAGAGCACAACCCTAATTATTTAAGTTCTGTTGAATTCGACACGGCTCAATTGCACTTAACCAGCAATATTAATGAAGCAGTAGAAAATGCAGATTATTTAATATTTGTAATTCCTTCAGCATTTCTAAAAACCGAATTAGATGAACTCACCGCTTCTTTAAAGGATAAAATTGTTTTTAGTGCTATTAAAGGTATTGTTCCAGAAACAAGTTTAATTGTTGGAGAACACTTCCATCAGATGTATAATATTCCTTTTGAAAATATTGGGGTAATTACAGGACCTTGCCACGCAGAAGAAGTAGCCTTAGAGCGTCTCTCTTATCTTACTATTGCTTGTGCCAACGAAGACCATGCTAATTTCTTGGCAGAACACATAAGTAGTGAATATATTAAATGTACGACTAGCGAAGATGTAGTAGGTACCGAATATGCCGCAATGCTAAAAAATATTTATGCTATCGCCGCCGGGATTGCTCACGGATTGGGTTATGGGGATAACTTCCAAAGTGTTTTAATGAGTAACGCTATTCGAGAGATGAAACGATTCATTAAAAAAACCTATAAGATGAAGCGTAACATTAACGATTCTGCTTATTTAGGCGATTTACTAGTGACCGGTTATTCTGTATTCAGTAGAAACAGAATGTTTGGGAATATGATTGGGAAAGGCTATACCGTAAAAAGTGCTCAGATGGAAATGAGTATGGTAGCTGAAGGTTATTATGCTACAAAAAGCGCTTACCATATAAACAAAGACAAAGGAAAAAAGAAAGCCAAAACACCCATCATTAATGCGGTTTATCACATTCTTTACGATCATAAAAATCCCAAAAAGGTATTTTTAAAATTGGTCGATAAACTAGATTAAGCCAAGGTCTTGAAAAATAAAATATTATTAGGCGGTATTCTGGTAGGTTTAGGTGCGGCAAGCTACGGCATCTTAACCACTTTTGTAAAATTAGCTTATAGTGAAGGTTACAGTATTTACGAAGTTACTTTCTCTCAAATGCTAGTTGGTTTTGCTTGTTTGTTGATTTTAAATTTTTTCTACAAAGGAAATACCAAGAAAAAAGCTCCTGAAAAGGCTTCAAAAAAAAATATTCTTCACCTAATCCTTGCTGGTACTTCTCTAGGGCTAACCAGTACTTTTTATTATTTAGCAGTACAATACGTATCAGTATCAATAGGCATTGTATTACTTATGCAAAGTGTATGGATGGGAGTTGTGTTCAATTCTATTTTAACTAAAGAAAAACCGTCTTTTTTAAAAATATTGGCCGTTATACTAATCCTTACAGGAACTGTATTGGCTACAAATATTCTTTTTGATAAAGTGACTATTAGTCCTCTCGGAATATTATTTGGTTTACTGGCAGCATTATCATATACCGTAACTATTTACACTTCAAACACGGTTGCCAAGCATTTACCAGCTATTACTAGAAGTAAGTGGATGATGCTAGGCGGACTTGTAATTGTTACTTTAATATCTATTCCTTACCTAAATAAAAGCTTTAACTGGGAGGTATTTGCCAAATGGGGACCAATCTTAGCGCTTTTTGGGACCATTTTACCTCCACTGTTAATGACACAGGGAATGCCAAAGATAAATGTAGGCCTAGGAGTAATTATAACATCTATTGAATTACCTGTGGCTGTAACTGCTGCTTACTTACTATTAAATGAAAATGTAATCTTTCTTCAATGGATAGGTATTATCCTAATATTAGCAGCGATAGTGGTGATGAATAGTAGAAAACTACAGCAATAATTAACTTGCGAGAATCCCTTCTTCTTTCATCAGAGGAACTTTTTTTGCATTCGATGCTGCAATGCTATTCTTTTTAAAAATGAAGTTTCTATGAAGCATTTTTCCTTCAGCAAAAAAACTTACTGAAAATTCGTTATTCAGTTTTAAAACATTAGGTTCTAAATACTCAACTTTAGCAAAAGATTTAGCGCCTAAGACTTTTAAAGTATGGCGCATCGTAGAAGTTTTATCTTTCTTATCATAGCCATTAGAAACAATTAAAACAGTCTCTAATGGATAGTTATTTTCATTGATAAGGTAAGCATACCAATCGTGCGTACGATGATCTTTATTAAATTGATTCACCGCGACGAGATGAACACCTTCTACTTCAGGAATTTCAATATCTTTCTTCAAAACTAATCTTCTAAACGATGTTTGATTTTTTGATAGGCGATCGCAAACAAAATCACAGCCACTGCTAGCAAAATTAAACCAATGGTAATTTTTAAAAGTGCAATAATGAAAGTGACATAAAGAATAACACCAATCACAATGATTGCGAAAACAAAGAAGCCTATCTTTTTCATATTATAAAACTGATTTAAATTGATCCAAGAAACGAACATCGTTCTCGTAAAACATTCTTATATCACCAATTTGATACAACAACATGGCAATACGTTCAATCCCCATTCCAAAAGCAAAACCGGAATATTCTGTTGGATCGATATTACAATTTTTTAGGACGTTGGGATCTACCATTCCGCAACCTCCAATTTCTAGCCAACCGGTTCCTTTGGTGATTCGGTAATCGGTTTCGTTTTCCAATCCCCAATAAATATCAATCTCGGCACTAGGCTCTGTAAATGGAAAATAAGAAGGACGAAGTCTTATTTTAGATTTACCAAAAAGTTGTTTGGTGAAATACAATAAGGTTTGCTTTAAATCTGCAAACGAAACACCTTTATCAATATATAGACCTTCTACTTGGTGGAAAATACAATGTGATCGTGCAGAAATAGCTTCATTTCTGAAAACCCTACCTGGTGAAATAGTTCTAATAGGCGGCTTATTGTTTTCCATATACCTTACCTGAACGCTAGAAGTATGTGTTCTTAGCAAAATTTCTTCAGGATCGGTTTGAATAAAAAACGTATCCTGCATATCACGTGCCGGATGATATTCCGGTAGGTTCAATGCGGTAAAATTATGCCAATCGTCTTCAATCTCCGGACCTTCAGAAACATTGAAACCTATGTTTGAAAAAATTTCAATCATCTGATTTTTAACGATAGATATAGGATGGCGCGAACCAATTTCAATAGGTTCTCCTGGACGGGTTAAATCACCATAAACGCCTTTTTCTTCCTGCTTACTTTCTACATCTTCTTTTAGCTGGTTAACTTTATCCTGAGCAGCATTTTTTAGCTGATTAATGGTTTGCCCAAATTCTTTTTTAGATTCATTGGGAACATTTCTAAATTCAGCAAAAAACTCGTTTAAAATCCCTTTTTTTCCTAAAAATTTAATTCTGAAATTTTCGATTTCCTCTTGAGAAGAAGCACTAAACTTTTCAACTTCAGCAATATAATTTTTAATCTTATCTATCATGTGTTCGTCAATTAGAGCGGCAAAGTTAAGAAAATAGAAAACTAATTGAAGCTTTTTAACTGGCTATATTTTTTGAAGATAAACGTAGCCTGTCTTTATAAATATACATCATTAAAAAGAAGACTGAAATGGCTCCGAAACTATGCCACAACCAATGCGTTCCTATATCGAAAAGATCTGAACGTTTATCTAAAATCCTGAAGGTAATCGCTCCGCTAAAAGATAAAAAAGCAAACAAAATATATTTTCCGAAGAGAAATTTTGTCTTAACCAAATAAATACACATCGGTAACAAAAGTCCTAAAGCAGTAGAAATATAACCAATGGAAGTAGCTAATTTATGGGGCCAATCAATAAATTTTACTCCAAAAAGCAACAGTAAAACCAAGGCTAATAACCCGTATTTTTGAAAAGAATTCTCCCCGTCTTTAAAGGTGAAGTAAATTGATGCTGAAAGGCACAGAATTACAATAGGAACCCAATCCATGAGCAACCAAATTTCGTGACTTCTAGTAGCGTGATAAACTGTTCCTCCCACGAAACCAATAAATAAAATAGGTAAGGCGTAAGCTAAAAAAGCTTGTTGCTTAGCGTTTTTATAAACCTTGACCGAAAAATATAAAACAATTGCTAAAAACAGCAAATTACTAAGGGTGTTGAAAGGTTCAACCGGAAACCTGCCTTCTAGGGTTTCTTTATAAATAGGACCGCTATCGTTTGGAAAACTAAGCGCAGTAAGCAAAAAAATCATTTAGCTAATATATTCTTTTTCTACAAAATACTGCACAATTGCTTCTTTCATCATAATAGATTGTTCTCCCGCTTTTAAACTAGGCAACTGCTCCAACATCTTATAATGTGGCCAGCCATCTTCATCTACATAATCAAACTCATAATACCCATAAGGTTCCAACAAGCGGCAAATGGCTATGTGCATTAAATCTACTTTTTGGTCTTTTTTAAAGCGTCGGTGTAATTGCCCTAGTTCTTGCACTCCAATTAAATAAATAATTGCATCTAATTCCAACATTTCCCCCTCTCCAAATTGAGAAGACAGTTTTTGTTGAACGTCTTCCCATTTTCTTTTTAAATCTTCATCTCTTGCCATAAGATGCAAAGATAGTTAACTTCTCATTTTTAACTATATTTGTTAAATGAATATTATCGACGTAATTATTGTGGTCGTCCTCATCCTAGGATTTGTACGTGGTGCTATGCGAGGACTCATTGTAGAACTTGCTTCTCTTGTCGCAATAGTTGCTGGAATCTACGGAGCTATTCATTTCTCTTATTTTGCTATTGATTTTTTAGCAAAAAGTGTTTCTTGGGACGAGAAATACATCCAACTTGCCGGTTTTGCAATTACGTTTCTTTTTATAGCAGTTTGTATCTTTTTTATAGGAAAAGTACTAACGGAGCTTGCTGGCTTAATGGCCTTGGGGATGGTAAATAGAATTTTAGGAGGGGTTTTTGGACTGATTAAATTTGCCTTCGTACTAAGTGTCATTTTAATGTTTATTGAAGGTTTCAATAAAAACATCACTTTTATTCAAGAAGGAAAATTTAAGACTTCGATATTATTTCAACCCGTAAAAAGAATTGCTCCATTGATTTTACCTCCAATCTTAAAGGAATTTGAAGAAAATAATAAAACCGAACAAGAATTAAATTCATAGAAAAAGAGCTGAAATATCAGCTCTTTTTCATTTTAAAACCTTCATTTTTAAAAGTTGAGTCTATATACCTCATCTAATTCTTCATTATTACTTAAATTCACACCAAGATCATTAACGATACCGGTTCCCACGCCATAAGCCCAACCATGAACGGTTAAATCCCGGTTGTTTTTCCAAGCATTTTGTACAATAGAAGTTTCTGCAAGATCAAAAACCTGTTCTATTACATTTAATTCTACAAATCTGTCCCAGCGTTCTTTTTTATCTTCAATATTTTCCAATTCAAGTTTATGAATTTTGTAAACATCTTTAATATGTCTGATCCAGTTATCGATTAACCCAATAGATTGGTTTTCCATAGCTGCTTTCACACCACCACAACCATAATGACCACATACAATAATGTGTGTGATTTTTAACGCATTCACGGCATAATCAAGCACGCTAAGCATATTCATATCGGTATGCACCACCATATTAGCAATATTCCTATGTACAAAAACTTCTCCTGGAGGTGCTCCAATAATTTCGTTTGCCGGAACACGGCTATCAGCGCATCCAATCCATAATAGGGGAGGCTGTTGGCCATTTTCTAATCTTTTAAAAAATTCAGGGTCTTGTTTTAATTGACTTTCTACCCATGTTTTATTTTTATCTAGAATTTTCTTGTAAAATTCTTTTCCCATGATCATTAGTTTTTAAGTGGTTGGTTTTTCTCTTTTTCAAAAAATTCTTTGTAGCTATTAGGATTTTCTACTACTCCCCTTTCAGAAATTAATTTAATACTTATGTTTCTTTCTTTGGCCCGAATAGCAAATTCATCAAAAATCTCTACAATATCATAATC
Source organism: Mesonia oceanica (assembly GCF_902499555.1). Taxonomy (GTDB): domain Bacteria; phylum Bacteroidota; class Bacteroidia; order Flavobacteriales; family Flavobacteriaceae; genus Mesonia; species Mesonia oceanica. The sequence goes on along the minus strand of NZ_CABVMM010000001.1, from coordinate 209,063 downwards.
TAAGGATTTTGTTTTGGTCACATCAAGTTCTAAATAAGCGCCTTTCGGCAAATTATTCAATTCTCGATTAATTGCTCCTTTATTCAAAAAAGTTACTTCTTCAGCTAAGTGCATTTTAAATTTATTGTCATTGGTCTCAAATCCTTCTTTATGCAAAAAATGTGAGTTTTTATAACTGTTGAGCAAGATAGTAATAATTCCTACTGCCAAACCTAAACCTATCCCAATTAATAAATCGGTAAAAACAATTCCAATAATGGTAATAAAAAATGGAATAAATTGTGCTTTCCCTAAACTATACATATGCTTGAACAGTGACGGTTTTGCTAATTTATACCCCACAACCAAAAGAATGGCTGCCAATACTGCAAGTGGTATTTTATTTAGGAATACCGGAATAGTCACCACAGAAATCAATAGGAGAATACCGTGTAGAATTGCTGAAATTTTTGTTTTTGCACCTGACTGAACATTAGCAGAACTTCGTACAATTACTTGGGTGATAGGTAAACCTCCTATTAAACCTGAGATTATATTCCCTGTTCCTTGAGCCAGCAATTCACGATTGGTTGGTGTTACCCTTTTTTGAGGATCCAACTTATCTGCTGCTTCTACACATAAAAGTGTCTCCAAACTGGCCACAATAGCAATGGTTATCCCAGTAATCCAAACTTGAATATTAGAAATGGCCCCGAAATCAGGAAAAGTAAATTGTGTTGTAAAATCTTTAAAACTTTCTGGTACCGGAACTTTTACTAAATGAACTTCTGCAATTGCCAAGTTACTGCCTTGCATAACTAAATAATAAATCACTCCAGCCACCACGGCAACTAAAGGCCCGGGAATAATAGTAAATATTTTATGTTTTGAAGAAAGTACATTTTCCCACAGTAATAAAATGGCCAACGAAATAAGAGTTACAATAATAGCTCCCGGCGAAACATAGTCAATCATATTGAAAAGTTCTGAAAAGGTATTTTCACCATCTGCTTGAAAAAAATCTAAATCGCCTTCGTAATCCTTATCGTAACCAAAGGCGTGGGGAATCTGTTTCAAGAAAATAATTATCCCGATACCGGCCAACATTCCTTTAATTACCGATGACGGAAAATAATAACCAATCACCCCAGCTTTTAGAACACCCAATAAAATTTGAATTACCCCACCAATAACTACTGCCACTAAAAACTGCTCGAAACCTAGCGTAGCGATTGCTCCCAGCACAATTACTGCCAAGCCTGCCGCTGGGCCACTTACTCCCAATTGAGAATCACTAATAGCCCCTACTAAAATACCGCCTATAATCCCTGCTATTAATCCTGAAAAAGCGGGAGCTCCACTTGCTAAAGCAATTCCTAAACAAAGTGGTAAAGCCACAAAAAATACGACAACACTTGCAGGAATATCCTTATTTAAATGCTTAAACATACTTATTAAGTTTACAATGCTTTTCTTCTACATATCCTGTGAGAGAAGCATTATTTAGATTTCTAAATAAAATTTTATGAAAAACTATAAAAGTAATTAAGCCAATTCTGGTGGTGGAGATAATAAATCATAGTAAATAACTGGTAAACAATTCACAGAATAATCACTAATGGGAATTGTTTTTTCTTCTGAAAGAAAAGAATTCAATTCAAGGTCTGAAGTCATCCTGAATTGAAACTCATCCATTCTCTTCTTAGCATATAACCGATGTTGTTCTTCTTCATTATAACTAAAAGCACAAGATATATCGGCATCTTGCTTAATTAGTGTAATTACCGTTGGGGTCACCAAAAAAGTAACAAATAATAAAAGAAATGTAAATGCCAGTAACTTCAAAGGATTGAGATTTAACCGACACTAAGATAATGAAAATTATAAATTAAAGCGTTTTTAAATCATTTTCCTTTACCCAACCTTGTCTTCCATCGGCCAGTTCAATTTTATAAAACCCGTTGAAATTATCAAGAATTTTAATTTTTGTCCCTTCATGAAGTAAGAAAGCATTGGACGATTGTGGATTGGGCTCTGAACGTACAGTAGATTCTTCAGCAAAAACTATCGCATATTTCTTACTTTGCTGAATTCCATATTGCATATAGGCAAAACTTACAGAAGCTATCATCACTATAATCCCCACTACAAATCCGGTAAAGAAAATTCGTTTTTTAAGCACGGAAGCAGAAAGGTAATACAATAAGAAACAAACACTTAAAACAATAGAAAAAACCACCGCTAACCACGCCCAGCCATTAAAACTAAGCTTAGAAATAATACCATTAAAAATTTTAGAAAGACTGCTTTTAGGCAAATCATCTATAGCGTCTAAGGTCATATTTTGTGCAAAGGCCAAGTTATTTTCGGCATCTTTGTAACCAGGGTCTAATTGTAAAGCCTTTTCGTAATTATAAATACTTGGTGCAATATGGTCTAACTTATAATGTGCATTTCCTAAATTATAATACAGACTTGCCGAAACTTCACCGCTTTTTAAAATAGATTCATATTTATTAATCGCGGCTTCATAATTTCCATTGGCATAGTCCTGTGAAGCTTGCTGAAACAAACTTTTATTATCTTGAGCAAAAAGACAATCACTTACTAATAAAAAAACAATCAATAACTTTTTCATCTTACAACTGCTTATCTAATTCTGAAATTGTTTTTTTGGCTTTATCGTAATCTTGCTGCATTGCCACATTGGAAGTTGGGGTGTAACGGGCAAATTCACAACTTTCTAAAATCCCAATAAAATCATTTACAGTTTCCTCTCCCACTCCTTTTTGGGCGAGTAATGTTTTTATTTTTTCTTTACTCATTTCACCGGTTTGGATAGAAAGTTTCGCTTTTAAATAATTGTGCAAGGCCCGTTCTAAAGACTCATAAAATTGCTTTTGGTCTCCCAAGTTTTTCCTTGCTTCAGATAAATATTTTCTTGCGAGTTTATCTGCCTTTTTAGAACGTTTTCCTTCTACATCACTCATCGAGTTTTCACGTCTTCTTCCGGTAACTATTCCAATAGGAATTAACAACAATGGAGCGACCAAAGCAGTCCAAAATCCTGCGCTTTTAAAAAACTCACCGCTATTTTTAGGTTTTAAATTTGGTTTTAAATCTATATACCTAAATTGTTTTCCCGCAGAAGCAACCGGTAGTTTTGCAATATGGTTAGAATCTGTAGTAGCAACTGGTGCATTTACCCTTGCCGGACCATTTTCTACATTAATCAATATTTCTTTGGAGGTCAAAGTTTTATAAGTTTCGCTTCTAGGATCGAAATAAGAGAAACTTACGGGATTAATAGGGTATTTCCCTTTAGATTGTGGAACTACGGTATAACTATCTGAAATATTCCCGTACATCCCATTCATATTGGTATTTACATTTTCTTGATGTTCCGGTTCATAAACTTCCAAAGAAGAAGGTAAATTTAACTTCGGAAGTTGAAAAAGTTTTAAATTACCATTTCCGTTTACTTGAAGTTTCACCTGTAAAGATTCATTAGCATTTAACTGGTCTTTACTACTGGTTACTTTAAAATCAAAACTTCCTACTGCTCCTGTAAAATTAGCCGGTTTGCCTTTGGTAGGCAATGCTTTTACGTTAATTGTAGTGCTTGGAGATGCTACGGTTCTTTCTACTGTTTCGTACAACCTTCTTCCAAAAATATCACGACGGTCTGAAGGGACATTTACAGGAACCGTAAAAGTCAAGGGATCTATTTTTAACTCTCCTGTCTTCTGCGGATACAATACGGTTTTCTTAACGGTCACGTATTGATACGGATCGCCTTTATACAGATCTTCCTTTACACTATACTGAGATATATTGATATCTTGACTCCAAAAATCGGTATATTGAGGAACGTCTTTAGGATACCATTGACGAACATTTATTTCTTGACTGAAATACAATCTGTATTCTATGGAAATTCCTTCGTTTAAATATGGATTTCTATTAGATACATTTACCACAAGATGAATATTATCTGCCGCAATAATTTCAGCATTGCTACCATCTGTGGGTTTATCTACCGCTGCAGTAACTTCCACATCAATAGGAGGGGTTTTGTAGGTTTGCCCTTCTATTTCAATCGTTGCCTGACCAATGGTAAATTTTCCTCTTCCGTTAGGTTGTAAATAGTAACTGTACTTTTTCTGAAAGGAACGTTTTCCATTCACAAAACTCTGACTGATAGATTGATTGGGGCCACCGATTACTTCGAATCCACGAAAATCTGGGGGATTAAAATTATCCCCATCTTGATTCATTGTAAAATCTATACGCAAACGCTCGTTCACGCCTAGTTTTTCTCTACTGGCTTTGGCTTCAAATTCTACTTGTGCCAATCCTGTAAAGGAAACAAATAATGTAAGTATGAATAAAATTTGTTTCAGCTTCATTACCAATCTTTATCTGTATTACTTCGTTGCCCTTTAACTCTTTGAGCATTGATTTTATCTTGAACTTCTTTTTCTTGATTTTCCATCGCTTCCAGCAAGTTCTTTATTTGCTGCGGAGACATTTTACCTTCTTGCGGTTGCGGCTGCTCACTCTTTTCATCACCTTTTTCTCCACTGTCTTGCTGTTGCTGTTGCTCTTTCTTTTGGTCGCCTTCGCCTTCTTTTTTCTGCTGTTGGTTCTCCTTTTCTTTATCTTCTTCCTTCTTGCCTTCTTCTCCTTGGTTATCTTGATTTTTGTTTTCTTTATTCTGGTCTTCCCCGTCCTGATTTCCTTCGTTGTTCTTGTCTTTTTCTTTATTATCTTCTTTATCCTTATCTTTTTGCTTCTCTTGATCTTGCTGTTTTTTCTTCGCCTTTTCTTTGGCTACAGCCAGATTATAACGGGTTTCATCATCAGTTGGGTCATTGCGCAAAGCATTTTTATATGCTTGTACGGCCTCTTCATACTTTTCTTCTTTCATAAAAGTATTTCCTTGATTGTGATAAGCTCTGTGTTTTAAAGCTTTACTTTCTGCTATTTTGACAGATTGGTTCAATCGGGAAAAAGCTTCCTGATTTTTTTCTTTGTTAAAATAAACGGTTCCCAGATTATACTTCAATTCAGCATTATCGGGATCCCTAGAGATTGCTTTTCGGTAGTTGGCCTCGGCATCAATAAAGTTATTTTCTGCCAAGTCTTCTTGAGCTTCAGCAGCAAGAAACTTAGCTTCTCGCTTTCTTTTTTCTTCTTTTTTATCTTGTGCCTGAAGCTGAAAAGCTGTCAAACCAATAAGTAAAAATATAATAAGCTTACATTTCATCTTCTTTCTTTTCATTAAACAGGTTAAGGCGTGTAATCCAAGCCGTTTTCCTTTCTAAAACAAACACATCTAATACTATAAAAAGTATGCCAAAACCTAAAAACCATTGAAACTGATCTTTATAATCTGCAAATTGTTTACTCTCGAATTCGGTTTTTTCAATATTTGCCAAAATATCGTTCACCTTATCTATTACCTCCTTGGTATTTGTACCGTCAATGTATTCACCATTAGTTTCATCTGAAATTTGTTTTAAGGTCGCTTCATCTAAACGCGTAATTACAGTTTCACCATTTCGGTCTTTTTTATAAGATTGAATAACATTATTTCTCTTGATAGGAATAGGCCCGCCTTTAGCAGTTCCTACACCAATGGTAAAAATACGAATGCCTTTTTCTGCGGCTTGTTCAGCAATATCGGCAATATCACCTCCGTGATCTTCTCCATCACTAATAAGAAACAATACACGGTTGGTTTCAGATTCATCATTGTAATAGGTTTGCGCCAATTCAATAGCTTCATTAATGGCCGTTCCTTGACTTGAAACCATATCGGTATTCATGGCTTGTAGAAACAGTTTAGCTGAACCGTAATCTGTAGTGATGGGTAACTGCGGAAATGCTGATCCCGCATAAGCAATTATCCCAATACGGTCACTGGTTAAATTGTTAATGATTTGAGTGACCAATTGTTTCGACTTTTCTAAACGATTGGGTGCAATATCTTCGGCTAGCATACTTTTACTAACGTCTATTGCAAAAACAATATCAATCCCTTCCCGTTTAACGGTTTCCATCTTAGAACCAATTTTAGGGTTGACCATCGCCATGGTTAAAAAGGCAATAGCTAAACTCCACAAAATCACTTTTAAAACCGGTTTAAACTTAGATTTATTCGGACTTAAACGTTCTAACGATACAGCGGTAGCAAATTTTTTCTGTGTTCTTCGTTTCCAAAGAATATTTAGAAAATACAACAGCAAAACCACTGGTATTGCCAGTAACAGCCAAAAGAATATTTTTTCTTCTAATACTACCATTTATACAAAGCTTCTAAATACAGTGTTTCTTAATAAAATTTCCAATAGAAATAGAATTCCAGCTAAAATTACCAAGGGTCTGTATTTCTCTTCGTAATTATAAAACTTAGATTCTTCTACTTCGGTTTTTTCTAATTTATTGATCTCTTTATAAATTGCTTCCAGCTTTTCATTATTCGTAGCTCGGAAGTATTTTCCTCCAGTCTGGTTGGCAATTTGTTTTAATAAGTCTTCGTCTATTTGCACCTTTGTAGGACCGTATCTCAATTGTCCGTTAGGGGATATTCCAATAGGTCCCATTGCCGTTCCGTTTGAGCCAAGACCAATGGTATAGACTTTAATATTATATTCTTCGGCTAATTCGGTAGCGATTTTCGGGTCAATAAATCCGGCATTGTTTACCCCATCTGAAAGTAAAATAATCACTTTACTCTTGGCTTTACTTTCTTTTAAACGATTAACGGAGGTAGCCAACCCCATCCCAATAGCTGTTCCGTTTTCTAATAAATCGCTATACTTAACATCACGTAAGGCACTCTGAACGATACTTTTGTCACTGGTAATTGGGGTTTTGGTAAAACTTTCCCCAGAATAGACTACTAAACCAATACGATCGTTGGGACGGTCGTTAATAAAATCTGAAGCTACTTTTTTTAAAGCTTCCAAACGGTTAGGCTTTAAATCCCTCGCTAACATACTTGGCGAAACATCTATCGCCATAACAATATCTATCCCCTGTGTTTTTTTTGTCCTTGAGGTTACATCTACCGTTCTTGGTCTTGACATTGCCGTAATGAGTAATGCTAAGCATAACAAACGAAGGAATAGCAAAACAGGTCTTAACTTAGGCAATAAATCTTGTTTTACCTTAAAACCTTTAATACTGGATATTTTTACTTCTGGAGTTTGCTTATTTCTCTTCCATATATACCAAGCAATAAGAACTGGGAAAAGCAAAAACAGCCAAAACCATTGTGGATTTTCAAAAGTGATGTTATTAATATTAAAATCGAACATTAATTTTCGCTATTAAATTCAACAGAATTAATTACCCTATTCGCAATTTCTTCAGCATATTCATCATTTTTATTATAAATGATGGTAACCTGCTCCAATCCTCCTTTTTCAAACAAGTTGAGAATTGTATAACTTTTTTCTTCATCTTTTTGTGTCAACGGATTTTTATAAACCGCACTTCCAAAAACTTTTACACCTTCCTGTCCTGAAGGAATCGTAAATTTTTGATCTTTCATTAAAATATTACGGGCACCATTTTTTTCCATTTGATTATAAATCCCATCTACGGCTTTATCAAAATCAAATTTAGTATTAGGAGGAAAAGGAACCGTAGTTATCGTGATATGAAAATTACCCATTAAAGCTCCATAACTAAACATTTCTGGTTTTGCAGCTTTGCTTTGAGCCGGTAAACTAAGTGAATCTGAAGTTCTTCTTAAAACTTCCGGGGTTGAAACCTTAATGGACGGATTACCGTATTCACTAGTGACCCATTCGCCTTTCAATAATTCTTTGGTAGGGGTACCAAAAACCTGATCTTTTACAGTATTATAACCTTTTACAGCTACAAAACCTACGATCACTGCAAGAAGTAGAAAAACTCCTCCCACAATAGAAAAAATAATTGTCCTTTTCTTTTTCTTTTGGCGTTTTTCTTCTCGATAAGCTTCGTCTTGTAAACGCTCTTCTTCGGTAGGCTCAGGTTTCGATTCTTTAATACTATTAATGTCTTCTTCTATAAGCTTCCGATCATTTTTAGCGGTAAGTTTATCCATCCCTCCACCGGCAAACTTTATTAAATCTGCCCTTCTTAGAATTTCAGCTAATTCATCAATCACTTTTTGATCAAGGTAAATCTTTTGATTTTCCTTTAATCTATTTAACCTTGTGATTAACTCATCGGTAGTACTCTCTAATGCTCGCTCGTCAATTTCTTCATCAATATACCTTTTTATGGCAGTGGTTAGAGTTGAATAGTAAGCTTTCATTTCCCCATGCTCCAAGGTCTTACTTTCATCTAACTTATGAAGCGTTTGTATTGCTTGCTCGTAAGGTGGCAGTTGTTTTTCTTTTTCCAATTTTCGTTTCCGAAGTTTGATAATCAAAAACACAATTCCTGCTATCACCAATAAGCCTATTAGCAACCATACTATCCATAAGGGAAATTGCATAGGTTTTTCAATTTCTATGGTAGGCTTGATGGGAAAAATTTCTTGCTTCGTAGTATCTACGGCAACAGTAGCCACTTCTACTTTTACGGAATCGGTAAAAAAGGGTTGGTTATTCACTAGAATTTTCTGCCTAGGAATAGTATAGGCTCCCGAATCCCATTGGGTTAAAGCATATTCTCTGCTTAACTGCCAATTTTTACCCGCTTTAAGTTTGGTGGTGTCTATTTTATAAGCTTCTACCATTTCCAGAGGCATAAATGTTTGTCCTTCTGGAAATACAATGATGGAAGTGGTATCTGCTTCTACTTTTATTTTGTAGTGAATCTGCTCACCTATTTTTATTTGGGTGGTATCTACAGAAGATGAAATTTCCTGTGCTGAAGTTTGCTGAAGAAAAAGCACTCCGAATACCGCCAAAAATAGAAGCTTGCTGACTAATATTTGCTTTAGTAATTGCTTCATGTTAACCTCTTTGTTTAAAATAGCCCAACAATTTTTTCACGTAACTTTCATCGGTTCTAGTGTTGATACTTCCTGAACCGCTGAGCCTAAAACTGGACTGGAAATAATCTGCGCGGTCCCTAAAATATTTGGCATAACCTGTTCTAACTGATTTAGAACAGGTATTTACCCAAATAAGTTCACCGGTTTCTTCATCTTGCATTTGCACCATTCCCACATTAGGCATTTCTTCTTCCCTTTTATCGTAAACCCGAATACCGGTAACATCATGTTTATTACCCATAATTTTGAGCGTGTGCTGATAATCATCGGTTAGAAAATCTGAAAGAATAAACACGATCGCTTTTTTCTTCATCATATTCTGAAGAAATTTTAATGCTTTAGCAAGGTCTGTTTGCTTGTTTTTAGGCTGAAATTCCAATAATTCCCGAATAATCCTTAAGACGTGAGAACGTCCCTTTTTAGGAGGAATATACAACTCCACCTCATCTGAAAACAGCAACAAACCTATTTTGTCATTATTCTGGGTTGCTGAAAAAGCTAAGGTTGCAGCGATTTCAGTGATGATATCTTTTTTGAAGGTTTCGGTAGAACCAAAAAACTCAGAGCCGGAAACATCGGCTATCAACATCATGGTGAGTTCACGTTCTTCTTCAAACACTTTTACAAAAGGCTCGTTATAACGTGCTGTTACATTCCAGTCGATGCTTCGTACATCGTCCCCAAATTGGTATTGACGCACTTCACTAAAGGTCATCCCGCGACCTTTAAAGGTAGAATGATATTCGCCACCAAACACGTGATTGCTTAACCGACGTGTTTTAATTTCTATTTTTCTTACTTTTTTAAGGAGTTCTTTCGTGTTCATTATTCCGCATCAGATTAGATTAAACTGAAAAAATTCAACCAGCTTCCTCTATTCTATGGTACTTCAATTTCATTAACAATTTTACCTACGATATCTTCTGAAGTAATATTTTCAGCTTCCGCTTCATAGGTAATACCAATCCTGTGGCGTAAAATATCGAGTACTACGGCTCTTACATCTTCAGGAATCACATAACCTCTTCTTTTGATAAAGGCATAACATTTAGCCGCCGTTGCTAAGTTAATACTACCCCTTGGTGAAGCTCCAAAAGATATTAATGGTTTTAGAGATTCTAATTTATACCTCTCCGGGTAACGTGTAGCAAAAATGATATCAAGAATATATTTTTCAATTTTTTCATCCATATAGACTTCACGCACCGCTTGTTGAGCGGTCAATATTTGCTCTAATGAGACTACCGGATTTACCTTCTCAAAAGAACCTTTTAAGTTAGCTCTTACGACTAATTGTTCTTCTTCAATCTTAGGATAGTCAATCACAGTTTTTAGCATAAAACGGTCAACTTGCGCTTCAGGCAACGGATAGGTTCCTTCTTGTTCTACTGGGTTTTGTGTAGCCATAACCAAGAAAGGTTTGTCTAACACAAAGGTTTGCTCCCCAATGGTTACTTGTTTTTCTTGCATCGCTTCCAGCAAAGCCGATTGTACTTTGGCCGGCGCACGGTTAATCTCATCTGCTAGTACAAAATTGGCAAAAATGGGACCTTTTTTGATGCTGAAGTCATTCACCTTCATATTATAAATCATCGTCCCTACTACATCGGCAGGAAGTAAATCTGGCGTAAACTGAATCCTGCTAAAACTTCCTTTAACAGCTTTGGAAAGAGTATTAATCGCCAAGGTTTTTGCCAAACCGGGAACACCTTCCAACAAAATATGTCCTTGCCCCAATAGCCCAATTAACAACCGCTCGACCATGTGTTTTTGACCGACGATTACTTTGTTCATCTCATTGGTTAACAAATCTACAAACGAACTCTCTCGTTGTATTTTTTCATTTAAACCTGCAATATCTACGGATGTGTTTTCTTCCATAATTTATAACTAAAGTTAAATTCTTTCTATTCTCTTTCTAAGACTTGGCAAAGTTCAAAAATATTCATTCAATATTGTTAATATTGGGTTAAAAATGCCAAAAGCATCAAAGATAACTGAATTGTTAAAATCAAGCAATTTTTAAGTCTTTTGTTCAAAAGACTTCATGAAGAATCGAGTGTTGCAATTTTTTTAAAGAAAAATAAAAAAGAGTGAGAAAAAATAATTTCCTCACCCTTTATAACTAAGCTTTTATGTGTTTATTGTGTACTATTGAAAAGTCACCACTTCCACCGCAGTAGTCTGTTCAATATCTACATCAATACCTTCAAGCACCTGAACCTCTAAACCAAGGCTTATTTCAGGGGTGAAAGTTAAGGTATAAGAACCTTCTGGCAATCCATATAATGTATAATTACCATTGGTATCGGTATATGTAGAAACTACTACATTACCATCTGCACTTGTTGCAGTTACTAAAGTTTGCGTAGCACTAGGAATTACAGTTCCTGAAATAATTCCTGATACAGCTAATTTACTAGCTCTAATTACCGGTTTTAATAAATAACCTCCATTTCCTTGCTCTACAATCGATGCTTCGACATCAAAGTCTAAAACATATTCATATAAAATTCCCTCTTCTAAGGTTTCATTCAAATTGATTTTTAAACCTGATTGTTGAGCACTTGGGGTTTGTAAATTCATGGTTTCACCATCAATTACAACTGTATTTTCTGTCCCTAATACCAATCTAATTTGAGAAATATCTCCTGCTGGGATCTCTTCATTAATAGCTAGATTAGCACTTTGCCCTCCGGTAAGTTCTAATAAATCGTAAATACCTGCATCCACTTCACCTACATGGTATTCGGTTTCATCACCTTCGTATTTTATCACTACATCTTGCACATCAATATTCACCGCATCATAATCACCTGGAGCATCAACTAATTTTACAGACATTCTCGAAGTTGCTTCTGCAGAATTATCGTTGTTATCATCATCATCGCTACAAGAAGCAAATAATACAACTCCCATAAATAGGGCTAAAATCGATTTTAAATTCATTTTTTTCATCTAATTGCTTTTTAAAATTTTCCGCTATTTTAGATGATGGTTTCTATTCAACAATCAATATTAACGCTCTTTAACGAATAGGTTAACAATTACTTAAAGAATTTCAGATAAATAACCAATTCCTTTTTTATAATATTTAAATTGAATTACTTTTAAACAAAAAGTAAATTTTAATGAGCAAAACAGCCTTTATAACGGGAGCAACGAGTGGAATAGGAAAAGCCACAGCCATTGAACTGGCAAAAGAAAATATGAATTTAATTCTCTGTGGAAGAAGAAAACAGCGTTTGGATGAATTGAAAAATGAACTTTCCAGTAATGTAAAAGTTTATACGCTAAGTTTTGATATTAGAAATAGAGATGAAGTGAAACAAGCAATTGCTTCGTTACCGGAAGAATTTAAGCAAATTGATATCCTAATTAATAATGCCGGAAACGCGCACGGGTTAGATCCTATTCAAGATGGAAGTATTGATGATTGGGATGCGATGATTGATATTAACGTAAAAGGCTTACTCTATGTGAGCAAGCAAATTATTCCACAGATGGTAAAACGCGGTAGCGGACATATTATCAATATCGGTTCTACTGCCGGAAAAGAAGTTTATCCTAATGGAAATGTGTACTGCGCTAGTAAACATGCCGTTAATGCAATTAACCAAGGAATGCGAATTGACCTTAACGGCACGGGAATAAGGGTTGGTGCGATTAATCCTGGAATGGTAGAAACTGAATTTAGTGAAGTAAGGTTTAAAGGAGATAGCGAAAAAGCTTCCAAAGTTTATCAAGGTTTTGAACCTCTACAACCTGAAGATGTTGCTGATATCATCAGGTTTGTTGTTACCCGACCTTACCATGTAAATATTGCCGACTTAATTGTCATGTGCACTTCGCAAGCTTCCTCCACTATCGTAGATAAAAACTAATATGATTAACAAGCGCTTGCTCATAAAAAATCTATTGGCTCATAACGATGAGAACAGTTTTTATGACAAAAAGCGTAAGTTGAATTTGGGTGATAAAGAAGGGAAAGCAAAATTTTTAAAACATGTTTGTGCACTTTCTAATAGCAATTCATTTAACAACAGTTACATTGTAGTTGGTGTGGAAGACCGAGACAATAGTATTGTGGGAGTCGATTTTTTTGATGATAGTAAAATTCAGAATTTGGTAAATGCCTATCTCACCAATCCGCCCAACATCACTTACGAAAACATCCTTTTTCCGCACTTACCTAATGATAAGGTAGTTGGTCTAGTGATTATCCGGGCAAACCAAGGTAAGGTTTGCAGCCTGCGGAAAAATATCTGGAAATATTACGGAGGTGCTGTCTTTTTTAGAGATGGGAGTATAAGCATGCCAAAAGATTTCGGAATAGATTTAACCGATAGAAACTCTCAAATTGTAGCTTCTATAGAAAGTCATTCGCAAAACACCATCGAGTACACACTCGATGGTGTTTTCGATTTTATGCGCAAAAACAGAGATTACAACCCTTCCTATAAAGTGTTTCAAGAATATTTTGTGGTCTGTTGGGCAGGAAAAGAAAAAGTTGTTAAGGATCAAAAATACTACAGTAGGGTAAATATTGAATTGATTAATGAGCAGGTAAAGTTATTTTATTCAGATTTAGATGAAATCAGTATTTTTTTTGCCCCCGATGAATTCAAGATTATTGAATATGTGTATCTAGGACTGTATGAAAGTTATCAATATTATCCGCTAGAAGAAGTAAAAATAAGGTTTAAAAATAATATGAGTTACGAGATTGAAAGTAAAATTTTATTTGAAGCACCTCAATTCCCGAAGAAAACCTTATATCATATTTATAACAGTAATTCAGCATTAATCGATAAATTATCCAAAAACCTGAACTTACTACCCCATGAAGAAAAAGATATCAAACGTTTGCCCGACACTTTGTTATTGTGTTATCTAAATGGTATTGAAGATGCCTACGAAAAGCTTGATCAGGCAAAATTATTGCTAAAAAAATATCCCATTGCTTATCAACGATTAAAGGATAATTTGAGAATATTAAGAAAAGTAAGGTATAATTAAAAAAGCTTCAAGTAGGTATCACTTGAAGCTTTTTATGTATTAAATGCTATTTAAATTAATGAGAAATCATTACTTTCTCTATTCGTTTTGCTCCGCTTTCATTTTTCAATACTAAAACATACAAACCATTTGCAAGCTGAGCAACAGGTATTTCGTTATTTTGTGTTTGAGTTGAAGATTCATAAACTTTTCTTCCATGAATGTCCACTAATTCAATTTTATAAGCTTCTCCTAAATTTTCAGGGAAGTTAACATTAATAAAATTTTTGGCTGGGTTTGGATAAATATTAAAAGTCATCAACTCTTGTTTTTCTATTTCTAAAGTTTCTTCCCCAACACTAAAATACTGCGTATATGAACACCCCCAATCATCGTGAGGAGTTCCGCTATACGTATAATTATTCAATGGTAAGTTCGTGTCATTTTGATCTGTCATTCTAAAGTATCCTGCTTGATATTCGGGATAATTTCCTAATACCCACCAATTAAGACCATAACAAAACAGTGCATTTAGTTTTAACTTATAGAATCCCGGCTCTGTAATCTCTACTTCATCATTATATAAAGTACTGACATCTGCATTAGTTCTGCTAGCGATAACATTTCCATCCATATCTGTAATTTCCCAAGAAACATCTGTTGGGCTTTGGTCTAAATAACCATTTGCCCCTAAATTGCTTGTTTGTAATCTTGCAACTAAATTGGATGGCCAATTTGGAGCCGTTTCAAACTCACTGCTTTTTAAGTTATTTTCAGAATTACCATCTGTTTGCCCATTCACCGTTAAAATTTCAACGTTAAATTGCTGTAAACCTTCTAATTGCTCTATAGAAATGTTCGTTAAGGTTGTCAAATTCGGAAATTCTATCACTTCTTTTTCTAAAGGAAGTATATTTCCCGTCCAAGCAAAATTTTGTTGAATAGAATCTTGAACGCCATAGCTAAAATTAATTGCTGTAATTGGCTCTTCACCAGTATTTCTTACTTCTATTTTTGGTATACTTCCAGATGGATTATCACGGAAATAATGAGGGTCATTGCTAGGTGCTATAATCGCGGAAACTTCTGCATCTATAGAACTATTCGTTTCACCATAATAAAATACAATTCCATTATAATCGTAACTTCCTAAGCTTCCGCTTCCATTATAATTTTCAAATTCAACATCTAAATTGAAACTATCTCCGGCAGAAATATTTGACAAATCATGATAAATGGGAGATACCTCTAAACCTGGACACCAGTTACTACGATTATAAATCCAAGTTCCCCCTTGAGGATAAAGGTCATTTTCTCCGCAATCACTTCTCCAAATTTCCTGTTCTGCAATTGTTGAATTATTCAATAATACGTTATAATAATGATTTGCAAATTCACAACATCCATTATCGTCATTTCCATGACCAGTAATTATAACTTTCATTCTAGCTCTTTCTGTACCTTGCGGAGCATTACCCGTAAATGTAGACAAGTAATCATTATATGGGTCATTACTATCCCCATAAGTATGCTCTACTTGATAAGCCTGCTCAATACCTACTACATTATGAGGTGGGATTCCCTCAACAAAAGCAAACTCTAATTCTGCTGTAAAACCACCTGAATACCCTGAATAATGTATACGAATATCTTGATCACCTTGAAGTAATGGGTAAAAATCTGTAACATCAAAAACATAAGGCTGTTCCCAGTCACTACCAAATCTAGGCCAACCTGAAGTAGCAAATGGTGTTATAAAACGTCCCAATTCTATTGATCCATCCTCAGTCAACAATTCAATTTTCACCGTATAATCCCACTCATGACAATATTGTTCTTCAGAAGGACAATCATACTGACCCAATTTACAGGTTAATAATATTTCACGATAAGAATCTGTTCCATCAGGGAAAGTTACCGAAGAATCAAAATCTCCATAGTAATTTAAATTCACCTGATCTGTTGTTACATACGAAGTGTTCTGCGCATTAGATAACGTACAGATCAATAATGTAAAAAATAAAAAAGTAATTTTCCTCATAATTTAAGGGTTAACCATTTAAATTGTTAATTTTTTTGCAATATACCACTATTTGACCAAAAACAAAACAAGATCAGCACCTTAACTGCTTTCTAAGCTTTTATTCAAAAATTAGTATGAAAAACGGTTAAAAAAATTTTATCTACTAAAAAAATGGTTGTTTTAAAAATGAATATCAGTAATCTAAAACTGTTATAATTTCTCAATAACCAATTCTATGAATCTAAATACATGTTATATTTTTTTACTTTAACCTCATCAGATATTTTAAACGTACTTTCTCTTATAGATGACTTTTCTACCATAAACGATATCGATAATGTGGAGGCAAAGATTGACATGGATGATGGATTCAACTATTCTGGAGTTGATTACGAAGTAGAAGGCTGGGACGTAGAAATCGCTGACATCGAAGTAAACGATAACAATTTTATTTTTACCTTATATTCTAACGATTGTTTTTCTGGATGTCAATCTAAAAAAAGTTGGACTGCAGAAGTAGATGACAACTGCAACCTTACCAATTTTTATTTATCGAATAAGAAATACGTGAATACAAAATTCTCTATTCATCCCAATCCTGCGAGTGATGTCATTTTCTTAGAGAATGATTTCTCCGCCAACAAGATTGAAGTGTATTCTATACTAGAACAGAAAGTTCAAAGTTTAAATTCTAAAAAACATAAACATATTCAACTTATCTAAAGGAGTGTATTTTTTAAAAGTTTAAACTGCAAACAAGAAGACTATTGTCCGAAAATTTATTATAGAATAAATTTAAATCTTTGTTAATCTAAAACACTTCCGAGCAAACTAAGCTTGGAAGTTGTAATTTTACCCTTGATGAGAAGATTTGCAATAGGAGATATTCACGGTGGACTTAAAGCTTTACAACAAGTTTTAGATAGAGCGAAAGTTACCCCGCAAGACCAATTGATATTTTTAGGGGATTATGTTGACGGGTGGAGCGATTCTGCCAACGTCATCACATTTCTTATGGATCTTGCACAAACTCACAATTGTATTTTTATTCGTGGCAATCATGACGATTTGGTTCATCACTGGCTAAAAACAGATGAACAAAACGAAAACTGGTTACAGCACGGTGGACAATCCAGTAAAGATTCTTATGCTAAATTGAACAAAGCTGAAATAGAAGCCCATAAAAATTTCTTTAGCAGCCTTGAAAATTATTACATAGACCAGAATAATAACCTTTTTGTCCATGCAGGCTTTGCCAATATGCACGGCCCACAAAATGAATATGAACCTTATATGGTTTATTGGGACAGAACGCTTTGGGAAATGGCCCTTGCGCTAGATAAGAGCTTAAACCCCGACGACTTGTTTTATCCCAAAAGATTAAAACTATTCCATGAAATCTTTATTGGTCACACTCCCGTAACCCGAATCAATAAAACGCAACCGGTAAATGCCGCCAATATTTGGAATGTAGATACCGGTGCAGCTTTTAAAGGGCCACTTACGATGTTAAATGTTGAGACAAAAGAAATCATACAAAGTGACCCCGTTCATCAACTTTACCCTAACGAATCAGGTAGAAATTAAAAAACACCAAATCATGAAAAAAGCATACTTTTTATTCAGCTTACTTTTAATTAGCTCTCTAGTAAAAGCGCAACAAGAAGAATTCCCGAAAAACGAAGTAAAACTCAATATTGCCAATACCATCGCCATTGCTTCCGTAGAGGTTGGCTACGAACGCTTTATAGGTTTTAACCAATCGATAGAAATTATTGGACTTATCAACGATCGTATTAACTACCATAGTGAAAGCGGTTCCAGAGAATTTAACACAAACAGTATTAAATTGGGTTACAATTATTATTTCAATCAAGAAAATGCTGGATCAGGAATTTATGCCAATCCATTTGTAAAATACCGCTTTGGGGATTTTTCACAAGATAGAACCTTTGAAGGTCAAACTGTAAACGTAGAAACCGATATGGATACTTTTATGGTGGGCTTGGGAGCAGGTTACAAATGGAATTTTGGGAACAAATTCGTTTTAGGCCCTTTTGTAAATATTGCCCGCAATTTTAGCGAAGAAGTAAAAGAACGTTTTTCTGCTATTGAGTTTAACGCAGGATTTCAGGTAGGCTATCGGTTTTAATTAATTTTTTGTCGCTCTATTTTATATAAAAATTTATTTTTGCAAAAAAAATTCATACAATGAGCGTACTTGAACAACAATTAATGAAGCGTAGTGGTAATAAATGTGAACTATCTGGTTCTCAAGAAGATTTATTAGTATATCAAGTACCTCCAACTTCAGAAGCCAGTTTAGAAAACTCAATATTAATTTCTAAAACTTGTCTTGAACAAATTGAAGATCCCGAAAAAGTAGACCCCAACCATTGGCGATGTTTAAATGACAGTATGTGGAGTGAACATTTACCGGTGCAAATTGTAGCCTGGAGAATGCTTAACCGTTTAAGAGGCGAAGGCTGGCCACAGGATTTACTGGAAATGATGTACCTGGATGAAGAAGCTTTGACTTGGGCAAAAGATGGTGTAGAAACAGAAGATGAAGCGGAAAAGATCGTTCATAAAGACAGCAACGGAAATATTCTTGCCAATGGCGACTCGGTGGTACTTATTAAAGATTTAGATGTAAAAGGAGCTAATTTTACGGCGAAGCGTGGTGCGCCCGTGCATAGAATTTCTTTAGTACACGATAATGCTGAGCAAATTGAAGGACGTGTAGATGGCCAGCATATCGTTATTCTTACCCAATACGTTAAGAAAACAAAGTAGCCAAAAGGCTACTTATGTTCTGCAATTATATTTATCGCATTTTCGTTATTTGGGTCTAATGCTAAAGATTTTTTATAGGCTTTTATGGCGGCTTCTTTTTGGTCCAACTTCAACAAGATTTCGCCGTAACTATCCCAAGTGTTAGCGGCTTTAGGATATAATTCTGTATTCAATTTTAAAACTTTTAAAGACTCCTCTAATTTATTTTTCCACATTAATTGATAACCGAAATCATTGATTCCTTTTTCTGTTATATAGTAATCACTTTCTTTCCCTTTTTTGAATTCACTTTTAATTAAATCAATGGTTTTCTCAATAGAATTGGTTTCAACATAAAAAGAGCCTATACTCTTTAAATCAAACATTTTTTCATTCTCTTTTTGTTGAGCTAAAGTAGGTACTTGGTAGTAAGTTCTTTCCTTATCGGTGACTTGGGTAGTATCCATCTTATACTGTTTTTGTTTTCCTGAACCATCGACAATATATTGTGTACCGTAAATTTGCGGTTCTCCTCGTCTCATCAAATCACGATCTACCGCTGCGGCATACCACCATCGGTTGAGAGTAGAATCCATTTCAATCGCTGTTTTAAAACTTTCTACTGCCATTTTTGATGCGATGGTATCGTTACCGTGCTGAAAAATAATCCCAGCATTATAATAATCTTTTGCTGTATTTAATTCGCCCTCTTTAAAAAGCTTTGTGGCTTTTGCTAATCGGATACTATCGTTTTTCATAACCGTATCCCAATTTTCCCCAGAAAATCGATCCTGTTGATCGGCATCTGCCATTTTTTGTAATTCCGGATTGGTTTGCGCAAAACCACTACTAATCATTGTTAATAGTAAAATTAAGCTGATGTAAATTTTATTCATCTTTTTAGGTTTTAATGGTGTAATTAAAATACGATCAGAATAATCAAGTGTTGCAAAATATTTCAAGAGAAGAAAACGTTTATAATTCAATCTTTGTCTCTTCTACCCAAATTGCTTTACGATCGTAATGTTTCTCGAAATTAGTTATCATCAACTTTCTATCATAATAACTTTTTTGATCGTACAACAAACTATCGGCTAAATGGAACTTTTCCTCATAGTTTTGCGCAGTAGCTAAACAACTTATGGTGAAAAGCAGAATAAAAATACAAGCAGTAGTATTTATAACTCGTTTAGCGCTTTTCTTGCAGATTCGTTTTCTGGATTGTATTCTAAAGATTTCTGAAAAGCTTTTTTTGATTTTTCCTTTTTATTAAAAAGTTTGTAACCTTTACCCAACTGGTAATACGCATCATCACTTACATAACCCCACAGGTCATTGTTATTCCCGTCATCTATATAATCTTTCAAATACTCTACACTTTCTTTAAGTTTCATATTATTTTGAATACCTATTTTTCCCATAAAATATTTCAATCGAATATCATGAATATCCTCATATGCTTCGTTTAAACTCATCAATGCCATTGTTGGATTATCATCATACACATTTAAAGCGATAGAACGATATGATTGATAAATATCAATAGCATTTTGTGATGAATGTTTTTCTTTTTCATCTCTTTTTGCTCGTTGAATTGCTTTTTGAAAATAGTCTATTGCTTTTTTCTTAGCGTTAATTGTATTAAAGCTATATGCAAAATTGTAGTAATCAAGACCTCTACTATTTTCTGAAAGAAAGTAATTTGCGAAAAATTCTAATGCTGAAGAATCCTGTTTAGCCACGGCTAATTGCATAAAAAAAACCGAATTGGAATTATTTTTCTCTATAGAAATTTCAAAATTATCGTTAAGCTTTGAATTTATTTTATTGAAATATTCAATTGAATTTTCAATACTTTCAAAATCTATATTTTTGAATGAATAAAATAATTCAAAGGTTTTTTCTAGAGCATCTGGAATAGACTTAGGAATTATCGTTAAATGATTAGCATTAGAGAAGATTTTCGATTCGAAGTTGAATTTGTCTGTGCCCAATTTCTTTATCTCCTGGGAGATACCTCTCACGTAATTTTGTCTTCTTTCCATATCTTTTCCTCCTCCAGCTACATAATAAGTTGTATACCTGTTGTTATAAAAATTTATTAAACCTCTATTAATTTCAAATTGAGGATTGGACTCGTCCAATTGCTCTGGAGCAATTAAAATATATGAATTGAAAAAAGAGGGTTTATTTAAAAAAAGATAATTACCAAAGCTTGCACCATATGAGTGACCAAAATAACCTCTGAATCCAGATGTTGCATTATAATTACTTTCTATAAATGGAAAAACATTTTCGTTTATTGCTGATAAAAACTTTTCCCCCTTTTCGTTTATTGTTGCAGATTGATAAGAATAACCTAATTCATCTCCATTTTTCAGATCAATAGACACCAAAATAGTTTGTGGAATAAGTCGTAAATATTTACTATAAACTAAAATATTATCTGAAAAAATTTTAGAATTCATATCAGTAATGCTCAACATTTCAAAATCGTATATTACTGGATATTTTTTATTTTCATTCCAATTTTCAGGAAGATATATTGATAATTTTATTGAATCATGAATGACGTTAGAAAAAATTTTTTCAGTTTTTGTTATTTGTGAAAACGAGAAATTAGCTGTTAAAACAAATAATAATATGTGAATAAGGTTTTTCATATTTACAACAAATAAGAGTTGATATTTAAATAGTTACATTATTTTCATATCCTCAATAAAGCTTGTAACTAGAACAAGAACTCATCAGATTACTTTTCAACAAAAATAGAAGTAGCTGGTTTTAAAAAATTGTAGTATTGGGACACCTAGCCATTAAAATTCCAAAAAGTATCTTCGTCGCCCAGTTTAGTTACAGCAGTCATAAACTTTTTGGGGGATAATTGCGTAAGCTTTTTAAATTGCTTAATAAAATCTGATTGATCATAGTAATAATCGGCAGAAATTGCAGTAAGATTTACATCACTGCTTTGTTTGATTTTCTCTAATGCAAATCGAAATCGGACTAATTTCCGATATTCTTCAACCGAGCAATCGAGATGCTTTTGAAATAATCGAAGTAAAGTTTTACGATGAAAATTTAAACTTGAAGCCAGTGCTGAAACAGAAATCACACCTTTGCTTTCTATAATTTTATTCACAGCTCCAATCATTCTTTCTTCTTCAAAACCAAGGTATTGTTGTTGAAAAAATTTATCTAACAAATTCGCTTTTTCTGAAATAGATGCAGTTAAAAATACACGATTTAAAACTTGACCAAATTCAGCTCCGAACGGGTTAATTAAATTGATAGGTTCTGGAAAAACTTCACTATAGTTTTTGCTTATAAAATGTTGTATTCCTAAGGCTTGAAAAGCCACTCCGATTTTTGAAAACTTTCCATTTAAGTTCACCCGTCCTAAATTCTGATACACTTTAGAATAAATAAGTTTCAAAGAATCTTTCTTAGCTGAAGAAACCTCAACAGAAAAATCTGGCAAAATATTATAATCCACATTTTTATATATGGTAAGGGCATTTTTATAATGCGGATAATAAGTGAACGATTGCTGAAAATCTTCATCATCAGATTGATGAAAATAATAATAGGAAATGTATGGTTGAAGTTTTGTTGAAGGTTTACAAGTGAAAAAAGTAGCTTTAGCCATAACTCCAACAAACATAAGAAGTACAAATATAGCCAAATTAAAAAACCTCACAGATTTTTACAAGCTGTGAGGTTTAGATGATTTCCTACAAGGATTTCAAGACCCTTGTAGATATTTATATTTGAAAATCTTTACTCTATTGATTGAGATTTTACAAATCAAATTTAATACCCTGCGCTAACGGCAATTCAGTAGTATAATTGATGGTATTGGTTTGTCTACGCATATAGATTTTCCAAGCATCAGAACCACTTTCACGACCGCCACCGGTTTCTTTTTCACCTCCAAAAGCACCACCAATTTCAGCTCCGGAAGTTCCAATATTCACATTGGCAATTCCACAATCTGAACCTTCTACCGATAAGAAACGCTCTGCTTCTCGTAAATTATTGGTCATAATGGCTGAAGAAAGTCCTTGGCGAACGCCGTTTTGTAAATCCAATGCATTGCCAACATCGCCTTTATACTTCATAATGTATAATACCGGAGCAAAAGTCTCGTGTTGCACGATTTCAAAATGATTTTCAGCTTCAGCAATTGCTGGTTTTACATAACAACCGCTTTCATAGCCTTCACCTTCTAAAATGCCTCCTTCAACTAATACTTTTCCTCCTTCTTCAACTACTTTTTCTAAAGCGTTTTGGTAATTCTTAACGGCATCTTTATCGATAAGCGGTCCAACGTGATTGTTTTCATCTAATGGGTTACCAATCTTAATTTGTTGATAAGCATCAACAACCGCATCTTTTACTTTATCATATATATCTTCGTGAACGATTAATCGACGTGTAGAAGTACAACGTTGTCCACAAGTTCCTACCGCACCAAAAACAGCACCGATTACCGTATTTTTAATATTCGCATCTGGAGTAACAATAATGGCGTTATTTCCGCCAAGCTCCAATAAAGTTTTTCCTAAACGACCGGCTACTTCTTTGGCAACAGTTTTCCCCATTCTGGTTGAACCGGTTGCTGAAATTAGCGGAATTCGCTCATCTTTGGTCATCATTTCTCCTACCGTATAATTTCCTGTGATCAAACAAGAAATTCCTTCTGGCACTCCATTTTCAGAAAATACACGTGCCGCAATGTTTTGACAAGCTACAGAAGTAAGTGGAGTTTTCTCTGAACCTTTCCAGATACAAGCATCACCACAAACCCAAGCTAAAGCAGTATTCCAAGACCAAACCGCTACTGGAAAGTTAAAAGCAGAAATAATTCCCACCACACCTAATGGATGATATTGTTCATACATTCTGTGTCCGGGACGTTCTGAATGCATAGTTAATCCGTGCAATTGTCGGGAAAGACCTACTGCGAAATCACAGATATCAATCATTTCTTGAACTTCCCCTAGACCTTCTTGGTAAGATTTTCCCATTTCATAAGAAACCAATTTTCCTAATGGGGCTTTTAAGCGACGCAATTCGTCATTAAATTTTCTAACGATTTCACCACGCTGTGGTGCCGGCATTCTTCTCCATTCTTTGAAACCTTCCGTAGCAGTAGTAATTACTTTCTCGTAATCATCTGCCGTAGTTGCTTTTACTTTTCCTATCAATGCTCCATCTACCGGAGAGTAAGATTCGATAATTTCTCCATTAGAGAAAAAATCTTTTCCAGTAGAAGTTCCATTATTTATTTCTTGTAGCCCTAATTCTTCTAAGGCTTTATCAATTCCAAAATCTTTTGCGATTTGACTCATTTTTGTTTTAAATTTTAGTTTATTGGTAATTATTGCTTTGTTTTTACTGGCAAAATTAAAAATTCTTTAAATTTCGCCTAAAATTAAAAATTTAAATCCGAAATTAGCTAGATAACACTAAAAGTTATTGTTAAACTAAAAAATCAATTTTTTTAAAATAGAATTATTTTTTTGTTATCATCTAACCTTTAATTTTTTATTCCTGTAATATCGAGTAAAATCGATGAAGAGCTTAGGCAATATATAGTTTTCTAAAATACTAATCCTGCTTAATAAACTTTAGTTCCCGTTCCGAGCTTGCGATTTCCATCAAGGCTTGATAAATATAGTTAGCGACTTTTACTTCCCCGGGAAGGTTAAGGTGTTCAATCGTGTCGGTAGGTTGGTGATAATGATCGTGACCTCCGGTATGGATTCCTAAAACCGAAATTCCTTTTTGATAAAACGAGACATGATCAGAACCACCTACTGAACCAGCGTGCACAATCGGAGTTACTTGATTGGGTTCGCCTAAACTTTCCATGAGTTCCACTCCATTTGGAAAAGTTCCTGCACCTCCCATATATACATGTTTTTCTTTATTTAAATGTCCCACCATATCCATGTTCACCATCAATTTGATTTGCTCAATAGGAACAATCGGGTTTTCCACAAAAAATTGACTCCCCAACAATCCTTGTTCTTCTGCTCCAAAAGCTATAAAAATCACGCTTCTTTTTAGGTCTTGTTGATGTGCTTTTATTTTTTCAGCAATTTCCAATAAAGCAGCAATTCCGCTCGCGTTGTCATCTGCTCCATGATAAATACTATCCCCTTTCATCCCTAAATGATCGTAATGTGCTCCCAATACCAGCACTTCATTTTTTAGAATAGAATCTTGTCCCTGTATTAAGCCCAGCACATTATACGTTTTCGCTTTTGAGCTATCTTTTCGCATTAAGGCTTCAAACTCCTGTATTAAAACAGAGATTTGATTTTTTCTAAAATCATTGACCAAATAATTTACCACACTATCGTTTTCCGATGTTCCGGGATAACGACCTTTTAATTCATCTGCCGTCAAAAATTCAATATGTTTTTTTAATTCTTGCTCGGTAATTTCTTCTTGTGCAAAAACCGTTGAACTTAAAATAAGGAGAAAGAAAAAGAGAAGAGATTTCATTGATACGAGTATTTATTTCAAATATACAAATTGAAGTCCATTGCCAACTTTATGGATTATCTTTGAAGAAAATTAGTTTTATTAATGCTCGACGTCCAAGAAGTAACTTTTGCCTATCAACATAAAAACACCTTAAAAAATATTAGCTTTTCTGTTAATCGGGGTGCACATACTTGTATTATTGGAGAAAGTGGCTGCGGAAAAAGTACGCTGCTCAAAGCCATCTATGGGTTATTGGATTTAGATGAAGGGAAAGTTTTCTGGAACGGGGAGCAAGTTTTGGGACCCGCCTTCAACTTAGTTCCTGGACATGATAAGATGAAGTATTTGGCACAGGAAGATCACCTGATGCCTTACACAACAGTATCTGAAAACATCAAAAAGTTTTTGAGTCGGCAAGAAGCCCAATGGAGTCAGCAGCGAACTGAGGAATTATTAGAGGTAATTGATATGACTTCTTTTGCGGACACTAAAGTGAAAAACTTAAGTGGCGGACAAAAACAGCGGGTGGCTTTAGCTCAGGTGTTAGCAAAAGAACCGGAACTTCTTTTATTGGACGAACCTTTTAATTTTATTGATAACTTCCGAAAAAATAAGCTCCGCAGAAATCTTTTTAATTATTTAAAGAAACAGCAAATCACCTGTATTTTTGCCACACACGACAGTACAGATATGTTGGGCTTTGCCGATCAAGCTCTGGTGATGAAAGAAGGAAAAATTCTAGCCAATGCAAGTCCGGAGCAACTTTTTAATGAACCGAAAAGCTTCTATATAGCTTCGCTTTTTCAGGAAGTCAATCAGATTTCAGCAAAATATTTCGAAGGATTTTCCTCTACAGGATATTTCCTCATTTACCCTTCGGAAATTAAAATTGATGAAAAAGGTCAGTTATCAGCTACTGTTATTCAGAGCTACTTTAACGGTACCAATCATTTTATTAAAGCCCAACTTAAGCAAGGGGAATCGATTTTCTTTTTAGAAAGTCATGCTATAAAAGAAAAGGAAAAAGTACAGTTATGCCTTCCTAAAGAATTATTGAAAAAAAGGTTGGTGGAATAGTATTTTTCATAAGTCACCTAGACTAAAAAGACCTACAAGGTCGAGAAAGACCTTGCTGGAAAATTTATTTATCGAAAATTACACCAACAACTACTCGAAGTGATTTATTTATATTCTTTTAGCTCAAAAGTTTCCCCATCAAAAACACCATAGGTATAGTAATTAATCCAGTCGCCTAGATTATGATAGGTTGAATTTTCTCCTACGTTAATACTCATTGGTAAATGGCGATGCCCAAAAATAAAATAATCGTAGTGTTGTGTTTCTAATTTGCGTTTGGCATATTGCACAAGCCATTCATTTTCTTCGCCCAAAAACTTGGCATCCTCATCACCGGAAATGAGTTTGTTTTTTACAGAAAGATGCTTCGCCAAAGGAACGCCCAGATCAGGGTGCAGCCAACGGTATAGCCATTGGGAAAACGGATTGGTAAATACTTTTTTCATCCGCTTGTAACCTTTATCTCCAGGCCCTAATCCGTCACCATGACCGATGAGAAATTTTTTATTGTTGAAGCTAAATTCCTTAGGACGGTGGTAAACTGGAATATCTAATTCTTTTTCAAAATAATCATTCATCCAGAGGTCATGATTGCCAACAAAGAAGTAAACGGGAATGCCACTATCACGAATTTCTGCCAATTTTCCTAAAACACGTACAAATCCTTTGGGAACCACGTGTTTATATTCAAACCAAAAATCGAATAAATCTCCCAATAGAAATATAGCAGCGGCATCTTCTTTTACCTCATCCAACCATTTTACAAATTTCAGCTCACGGGGTTTGCTGGCTTCGTTGGTTGGAGCTCCTAAATGATTATCGCTGGAGAAGTAAACCTTTTTTGCTACTGGGATTTGCATACTTGATTTTATGGGGATAAATATACTTATTTTCTAAAGATTGATTTGCGTTAGGGATGGAGGCTCTGTTGGAGCTCTTTTTGTTTTGTGTCTCGACTCCGCCTTCCTACGACAGACACGCCCTAAATGAAAAACAAAAAAGCGACTGCCGAAAGCCCGGCCGCTAGGCAACGCCCTACTTAAAAACCACGCTCTTTTTGTATATGCTCGTAAGCTTCTTGTACTTTATTAAATTTTTCGCGAGCTCCTTTTTGATAGGCTTCATCCATATGTTGAAGTTTATCGGGATGGTATTTTTTAACCATTTTCCGGTAAGCCTTTTTAATTTCGGCTTCGCTAGCGGCTTTTTCAATTTCTAGAATTTTATAAGCATAACTAGCATCTGCACGGGAAACCGCGAACATAGCCTTGATACTTTCAAAATCTGACATTGAAAGACGTAAATATCCTGCTATTTTAGTAAGCTGATTAAGTTCGCTGGGAGAAACATTGCCATCGGCTTGAGCAATACCAAACAAAAAGTGAAGAATTTGCAATCTCACCTCGTACCTTGTGCGCATATTCAGGTATGCACAAATTCTACTGGCATCTACCTGACGGTGTTTTATCACATCGTTAAAAGTTCTAAAAGTGGCGTTGGCACGTTCTTTTCCGTAAGATTGTACAAAATAACTTCTGACGTAATCAAGTTCTTTTTGGTTGATTTGTCCATCAGCTTTTACAATAATTGTTGAAAGTGAAAGCAGGTTTAACTCAAAATCACCGGGAGAAACTTCTTTGGAATCCTTGAACATTCCAGAAACATTTTTCTGAATAGTTCCTGATTGCCGTAGGTACATTTCTATGAAACTACCTACCAAGAAACCTATAACAGCACCGGGTATTCGCATATACATTAACCCAATTACTGCTGCTATCCATTTAATCATACTTATAGAAATTGAAATGCAAATATATAAAGCTTGCGGAAGTTATAAGAATTATAAACGTGGCTTTGTAATGCTTATTTTAATTTTTCGACTGTTATGATAGAGTTTACCAATTTTACTTTTAAAAAGTCTATGAGGTTAAAACCTTTAGGGCAAACGGATTTTGGTATCTTTGAAAAAATTTTATAAACTTAAATACAGAAAATTACAGATATGTATCCAGCAGATTTAGTAAAACCAATGCGTGAGGAACTTACTGCAGTTGGTTTTGAAGAATTACAGAATGTGGAAGCGGTAGATAAAGCCATTGCAAAGGAAGGAACAACACTAGTTGTTGTAAATTCGGTTTGTGGTTGTGCTGCAGCAAATGCGCGTCCGGGAGCGAGAATGTCTTTAGACAACAGTAAAAAACCAGACCATCTGGTAACGGTTTTTGCAGGCGTAGATAAAGAAGCTACCGATAAGGCAAGAGCGCATATGGTGCCTTTCCCACCAAGTTCGCCTTCTATGGCTTTGTTTAAAGATGGAGAATTAGTACATATGTTAGAACGCCACCATATTGAAGGAAGACCTGCTGAAATGATTGCAGAAAACCTAAGAGGTGCTTATAACCAATACTGCTAATTACGAGTAAACTAAAATATGCTTGGCCGGCTTTATGTAAAGTCGGCTTTTTTATTTAATATTCCGATTATTTATTATGCGCGCATACTTGTTTTAATCCAAATATTGAAAATAATGGCTATTTAAAGTTATTTTTGCGTTTTCAATTTTAAGTTGAATGAAGAAGATTATCTCATACCCCGTTTCAGTAATCTATTACTTATTCTTCGGTTTAACCTTATGCATTTTTCATCCTATTCAATGGGTTTGTTATAATGTTTTTGGCTACCAGGCTCATAAAAAAAGTGTAGATTATTTAAACTTAGGGTTAATTAGGTGCCTAAATATTTTAGGGACAAGGATTGAGTTTGAAAATAAACATGATTTACCGGAAGGAATCCCGCATATTATTGTGGCGAACCATCAAAGTCCTTATGATATTCCGCCAATTATCTGGTATTTAAGAAAAATACACCCCAAATTTATCAGCAAAAAAGAGCTAGGAAGAGGTATCCCAAGTGTTTCTTATAACCTAAGAAAAGGAGGCTCTATTTTGATAGATAGAAAAAATCCTCGCCAATCTTTGCCGGAAATTAAAAAGTTTGCACAATATTTGAATAATACTAATAGATCTGCAGTAATATTTCCTGAAGGAACCCGTAGTAAAACGGGAATGCCTAGAAAGTTTTCACCTAACGGTCTAAAAATGCTCTTTAAATTTTGCCCTAAAGCAGTAATTGTGCCGGTAACTATTAACAATTCTTGGAAAATAGTAAAACACGGGGCATTTCCTTTAGAGCTAGGAGTAAAAGTGAAGTTTACCGTTCAGGATCCTATTTTGGTTCATCAATTTGATACGGAAACACTAATTGAAAAAGTAGAACAAGAAATTATAAAAGACATTATTAATCAATAAACTATAAATTATGCCTGAAAAGAATGTTAGACTGGAAGTAATGGAGCAGCTGGAACCTAAGGTTGATGGCTTTATTGATGAATTTTTAATTCCTGTGGAAAAAATTTGGCAACCCACCGATTTTTTACCTAATTCACAACAGGAAACTTTTTTTGAGGAAGTAACTGAAATAAGAGAATTAGCCAAAGAACTTCCTTACGATTTTTGGATAGTTCTCGTGGGCGATACCGTTACCGAAGAAGCTTTACCTACCTACGAATCTTGGTTGATGGATGTAGAAGGGGTAAATCAACACGATGGTGGCACTGCTTGGTCACGTTGGGTACGCTATTGGACGGGAGAAGAAAACCGTCACGGCGATGTCCTTAACAAATACCTCTACCTTTCTGGTCGTGTAAATATGATTGAGGTAGAACGTACAACACAGCACTTAATTAATGATGGTTTTGATATTGGTACCGATCGTGATCCTTATAAAAACTTTGTCTACACTAGTTTCCAAGAATTAGCGACCTATATTTCCCATAACCGCGTGGCTAAATTAGCAAGACAACACGGCAATAAGTCATTAGCCAAAATGTGTAAGATCATTTCTGGGGACGAAATGAGACATTACAATGCCTATAGCACATTTGTAAAAGAGATTTTTAGCATAGATCCCAGCCAAATGATGATTGCTTTTAAAGATATGATGAAGCATAAAATTGTGATGCCAGCGATGTTTTTAAGAGAATCTGGGGATAGTATTGGAGCTGCTTTTGATGAGTTTTCTAATGCTGCACAGCGTATTGGAGTATATACCGGTCAAGATTACATCGATATTATGAAAAAACTGATTGTTCGTTGGGATATTGAAAATATTCGCGGATTATCTGAAGAAGCCGAAAAAGCGCGTGATTTTGTTACTAAGCTTCCTGCTCGAATGGAACGGATTAATCAACGTATTAGAATTTCTGAAAAAATAACTCATTTTAAATGGGTAAATCCGGCGATGACGAAATAAATTGATGATAGAAGAAAGTAAACTGATTTTAGCCACCAAGGCTTTTGTAAAGGAAGAATTAGAAAATGCTGAAGGCGGTCACGATTGGTTTCATATAGAACGTGTTTATAAAAATGCACTATTAATAGCTAAAAATGAAGCTGTTAACCTAGAGGTTATCGCACTGGGAGCTTTACTGCATGATATTGCCGATGCTAAGTTTCACGATGGAGATGAAACTATTGGCCCTAAAAAAGCTAAAGAATTTCTTGAACAAGCAAAGGCTGAAGAAAGCGTCATTAATCACGTCATTAAAATTATTGAGAACATTTCGTATAGAAGCGGTAAAGATTCAGAATTCCATTCTAAAGAATTAGCTATCGTTCAAGATGCCGATCGATTAGATGCGATTGGCGCTATTGGAATTGCGCGAACATTTAATTACGGAGGCTTTAAAAACCGAAAAATTTACGATCCCAATATTCCACCTCAACTAAATATGTCGAAGGAAGAATATAAAAAAGGACTTAATCCTACGATCAATCATTTTTACGAAAAGCTGCTTCTACTTAAAGATAAAATGAATACCGAAAAAGGAAAAAAACTGGCCGAAGAGCGTCACCAATTTATGGAAACTTTTCTCGACCAGTTTTATGCTGAATGGGAAGGAAGGGTTTAAAGTCAATTATTTTATAATTCAATCAATAATGATATTTTTAACGTTTTATAATTATTCACCTAATTACTTTTGAATGAAAAAAATACTACTTTCCTTTTTACTGATTTTCTGTTCTTTTTTTGCTAATGCTCAATTTTATGGTGGCTTCTGTTTTGACTGCGAAAGCAGTATTGAAGCTGGCGTAGTCTATTCTAATATCTCAGGACTAGAAGGTGCTTCTCCAAAAGCAGGTTTTTATATTGGTTTTTATCAATTCGCTTACTTAAGTGATGATTTTGCACTAAGGGCAGGTACTTCTTATAGTAATATTGGTGCGGAAGTAGATGGGTACGAAAACCCCCTAGTAATTCACTCTATTGGCTTCCCTTTGAGTTTACACTATCAATATAAATATAGTTTTCAGGTTTTTGCGGGTGGGGAACTAGGCACTAACTTCTTTGGACAATTACCCGCTTATGAAAGTGAAGATACATTTGATAATAGCTTTGAATTCAGTGATCAATTTACATCCTTTGACGCAAGCATTATTATAGGCGCAGGAAAAATATTCTTTGATACGATAGATGTAAATATCAGATACAATTTGGGTGTCACCAATATCAATAAAGATATTAATGGACCTAAACTCAAAAAAAATTGGTTAACCCTAAGTGTTGGTTATACTTTTAGATAAGTTTAGCCGAAAAGTTTATACTGTGGATTTTTAAGCTGCAAATAATGAAAAGTATCCATTTTGGGTACTTTTTTATTTTTCAAGTATTTCTTCTTGGCAATGGCAAATTGTTGAGCGATTTGTTTAGAAAATTCTCCTTCTCCTTTCATTCGGGTACCAAATCTACTATCATTTAAATTGCCTCCGTGACAAGCTTCAATTTGATGTAAGACTTTTGCTGCGCGATCAGGTAAGGTTTTCTTTATCCAATCGCTAAATATTTCTGCAATCGCTCCATTTAACCTTACTACCGTATATCCCACCGAAGAAGCTCCTGCTTCACTTACTGCTTTTACAATGGGTAAGATTTCGTGACTATTAATAAATGGAATAATAGGAGCTACCATCACATTTACAGGAATCCCATTTTCAGCAAGCTTTTCAACTGTTTTTAGACGTTGCTTAACACTCGCCGTTCTCGGTTCTAAGATGCGTCGAGTTTCTTCTTCTAAGGAAGTAATAGAAATATTTACCCGAATTACATTCAGCTTTGCTAATTCTTTTAATAGATCTAAATCCCGTAGAATTAAACTGTTTTTAGTTATAATCCCCGTAGGATGTTTATACTTTAACATCACCTCTAAGCATTTTCTGGTCAATTGAAGTTTCTTTTCAATAGGTTGGTAACAATCGGTATTTCCTGAAAAAACAATGGTATGGGGTTCCCAGTTTTTTTGCTGAAGTTTTTTTGCTAATAATTCCGGAGAATTTTTCTTGACCAAGATTTGCTTCTCAAAATCCAATCCGGCACTATAGCCCCAATACTCATGAGAATTTCTGGCATAGCAATAAATACAACCGTGTTCGCAGCCTTGATAAGGGTTTAATGAATACTCCATCCCCACATCCGGGCTATTTACTTTATTCACGATGGTTTTGGGAAAAACCTCTTGAAATCTAGTTTTTATATCGCTAGCTTCTTCTCCTTCTTTATGGCAGTATTCTAAGAATTCGGCATCGGTGATATGCTTTAATTCTTCAAACTTATTAGGCACATTTTGTTGTGCTCCACGACCTTTAATGTAATTAGTAGGCATAAAAAACTTTGGCTCTTTATAGAACCAAAGTTAATTTATTTAATTGGATTTATTCCTTAAAAAAGGATTATTTCCTTAAAGTGTAAGTTTTACTACACGTTTTTTCTTTCCTTTATTGCCTTCTAAAATTACTGCATCATAATTATCGCTAATTACACCTTCAGCAACTTTATAGGTTACTTTTGACTCATCATTATTAATTACTTGTTCATAGTTAAATTCTCCTGTAGGTAAAATTTCAATTGCATAAAGGCTTAATTTTTTTATACGTTTATCGTCAAAACGAATTCTGTCATCTCTCATTTTTTTTACTTTATCAGAGCCATTCAATAAGATGATAATACGATCATCTTTAACAGTAGATAAGTAAGAAAAATAATCTATTGCGTTTCCTTTAGTAACTTGCCTTTTATTAATATTTCTAGCCCATTCCATTTTACCCTTTGTATTGATTTTACAAGCAAAAATATCATTATAATAATAAGTATAACTGGTAGCTCCTGTTTTGTAGTTGGTATGTGTCACAATATAATATTCTTCTGCAGTAAAAAATACATTCCCCTGATTATCAATATGTGTTCCCCTATAAGTTAAATTAGAAAGCTCTTTTCCTTTTCCAGCTTTTCTTTTACCGCGTTTCTCTCCATATTTATCAATCATAAACTGCTCTGTAAAAGGGTTGAATGACGATGCTTTTATGCTGAAGTTTTCTTTATCTATATTATAATATACTGTTCCTTTATAACGAAAGTCATTTTTTTCAGAATAGAAACCTACACATACTAAATTGTTATCATCATTTATTAACTCCATCGAACCCACAAAGTTTTCTGCGGTATCAAATGAAAGCTCTTTACTTCCGCTAGCATTAAGTTGATACAATTTATACACATAGTTAGACTTTCCTTTTTTCTTCATTCTTTTACTTTCATACAATTTTCCTAAGAAATAAGCATCTCCATTGCTATCGTCAATAGTAATGGAGTTATAATGAAACAAATTGTCTCTCACACCTTCTTGTTTAAATTGATTTTCAAAAACAAGGTTGAAATCATTATCATAGACCTTTACCAAATGTGTTTCTTCTTTATCGTCTTTAATATCGAAATTAAAAGCAATATAATTTCTATTCTTAGATAAATAAACTTCTCCTGTAGGATCGTGATCTACCTGACCTAAATTACTAATAGGAATAAATCCTACTGAAAAGAAAAATGGCTTTTTCACATCATCTCTAGAAACTGAAAAAATCTTTTTCCCTTCGCCGCTAAAGTCAAGCTTAGATAAAGAAGAAGTAAGCAAATTATAATCGTTGGTATTGGCTTCACGGTTAAGCTTGTATTCTATTAAATTTAATTGACCATCTTTTACAAATAGACTTTTAATACTGCTATCATCAATCTTATACTCGTACTCACTTACTAAGTTTAACGAAGCATCATAGTGCTCAATATAATAACCCTTAGGCATCTTTATAAGCCCTGCACGGTAAAGCCTTGCCGAGATAAAACCTCCTTTGCCGTCATCGGCAGTGAACATAAGCTCTGTATCTTTCTTTTTGTCTTTTTCAATTTTACTTTTAGTTACTTGAATTGGACTAATTTGTGCCTGAAGAGTAATATTAAGACATAACATTACCAATAAGAATAGTTTAAATTTCATGATAAATTTTTTAGTTGTGGCAATATAGACACTTTTGTTAAAAATATTAACATTTTTTTTGATAAAAAAGCCGATACTTTATGAGTATCGGCGGCTTTCTAGATTGTATTAAATTCAAATATTTACTCTCCTGGAAACTCTGCTTTTCGCTTTTGTAAAAATGCGGAAGTTCCTTCTTTAAAATCTTCGGTACCAAAACTCTTACCGAAGCCTTCGATTTCCTTTTCAAAGCCATTAACTCCATCTTCATAATTAGCATTTATGGCTTCGATTGCCTGAGCGATAGCAACTGTCGAGTTTTTCATGATTTTACCGGCAAGTTTTTCAGCTAATTCCATTAAATCCTCTAGGGGAGTCACATGGTTTACCAAATTGTATTGTAAGGCTTGATTAGCATCAATCATTCCGGCGGTCATAATCATTTCCATCGCACGGCCTTTTCCTACTAATTGCGGTAAACGTTGCGTACCACCATAACCGGGGATCACTCCTAATGAAGTTTCCGGTAATCCTAATTTGGCATTTTCACTGGCAATCCTAAAATGGGCAGCCATCGCCAATTCGAGTCCGCCACCTAAGGCAAAGCCATTAACAGCAGCGATCACGGGCTTTTTAAAATTAGCAATAACATCGAATACTTCTTTATGACCTCGAGCAGCAAGATCTTTTCCTTCTTCAACAGAATAATCGGCAAATTCTGAAATATCAGCTCCGGCTACAAAGGCTTTTTCTCCACTTCCTGTCAGGATAATTACTTTGGTTTCTTCATCGCTTTCTAACTCCACAAAAGCATCGTGAATCTCGCTTAGGGTTTCCCTATTTAAGGCGTTTAACTTTTTAGGTCGGTTAATAGTTAACGTAGTAATATAATTTTCGGTTTCAACTAAAATATTTTGGTAACTCATGGTTTTATTTTTTTGGAAATTTAACAATAAATGTGGTGCCTTCGCCTTCTTCAGAAGTAAAATTTATACTCCCTTGAAAAGCTTCTATAATGGTTTTTATAATTCCTAAACCTAATCCCATTCCGCTAGATTTGGTGGTAAACTTGGGTTCAAAAATCCGAGGTTTATTTTCTTCTGAAATTCCGTGACCGTTGTCTTTCACCAAAATAACTACATTACTCCCATCCGTTTTTACGGCTACTTCAATTTTTGGATTTTCTTTTTCTTCAGAAGCCTGAATGGCATTTTTTACTAAATTGGTAACTACACGTATGAGTTGCGTTCTATCGAACTTGGCAAGAATTTCGTCTCTTTCGGTTTCAAAATAAATATAATCTTCATTGAAAATATCCAACCCAAGTTTTACAATTTTCGGAACGTTCAATTCTTCATTTTGTTGGGCGGGCATTTTAGCAAAATTAGAGAAAGCCGAGGCGATAGAACTCATCGTATCGATTTGCTGAATTAAAGTAGAACTGAACTCTTTCAGCTTTTGTTTAAAGTCTGGATCATCCGGATCAAACCTTCTTTCAAAACTCTGTACACTTAAACGCATAGGCGTCAACGGATTTTTAATTTCGTGCGCTACTTGCTTAGCCATTTCCCTCCAAGCTTGCTCACGCTCACTCCTAGCGAGTTTTACGGCACTTTCTTCCAGTTCATCAATCATGGAATTGTAGGCTTTTATCAACGAACGAATTTCAACAGAGGTGTCTTTTAGTTTTATCTTCTTATTTTTTCGATCTAATCGGGTGGCAAGAATTTTTTCACTGACTGCCTTTAATGAAGAAGTAATGTATTTCGAAAGAAAATAGGAAAGTAAAATAGCAGCGATAATCATCACGATATATACCTGTCCCAATATAGAAAGGAAACTCTTTAGTTGAGTATCTACAAAACCATCATCTTCAATATGAGGTAAATTTAAAATCGCAAGTGGTTTAAAATATTGATCTGTGATATAACTATACGATGATTGGTAGTCTCCTCCTTCTCCTCCAAAATGATATTGGACAAAACGATTACTCTGTGAGTTTTCGAGCCCTTCTAAAGCTTCCTTTGACATTCGAGTGCTTAAACTATCCCGAAAAAATGTAGCTTTAGAAGACTTTAGCAGATTTCCTTTAAGATCATAGATATTAATTTCGGTTCCGTGAATATTCTGTAGTTCGTAGATTTTGTCTTTAAAAATTAACGGAATATGCTCTGTATCTACCGGATAGGTCGTGTTTTTTATTTCGTAATTAATACTTGCCCGAATGGAAGCTTCTTTTCGCTTTAATTTATCTTTTTGATAAGCCCTTGCTTCATCTTTATACTGAATAATAGTAACCCCGGCAATGAGAATAGAAGCTCCCAACACCAAAAATATCATACTAAAAAAGATACGGGTTCGTAAGGAACGTGTAAAAAATTTCATAGCCAGTTATTAAAGCATTTATCTCGAATATCACCGAGAAGCAACAAAATTAGAGCCAAATTACTCTTCGTTTTTTTTAGCCCGATAGCGTTTATAAATTTTAAATCCAAGCATTAAAATAATTGCTAGAGCAAAAACTCCAATCACTCCAAAAATCCAGTTGATGGAATTTTTTAAAATTACTAAAAATACTACTGAAAAGAGAATAAGCGTAGAACCTTCATTCCATAAACGCATTTGATTAGAGGTCCATTTCACGACATCGTTTTGCAATTGCTTAAAAATATGATGGGTTTTAAAATGGTAAGCAAACAATAGAACGACAAAGGTGAGTTTTACATGCATCCAACCTTGTTCTAACCAAAACGGCTGAATAACCAATAACAACACGGCAAAAATAGTCGCTAAAATTGCTGATGGCCATGTAATGATGAACCAAAGCCGTTTAGCCATCAGTTTTAGTTGTTTACCAAGAATTTCTTTTTCGGGTGAAGCTTTGTGAAAAGCTTCAATTTGATAAACAAACAATCGCGGAATATAAAATAAACCGGCAAACCAAGTAATCACAAAAATAAGGTGAAGCGATTTAATGTAATTGTAATATTCCATTTAGGGTTTCTTTGAAGGGTTTTGATGGGTGTTGAAAATAGCAACAACTGTAATTTCTTTATTTAAAACTTCATAAAAGAGCAAGTAAGGGAACTTTTTAAAAGGTATTTTTCTAATTTCTCTAGCGTGAAACGGAAAAGCATCAGGCGATTTGAGCAAATAAGAAATAGTTTCATTTAACGAAATTGTAAATCGTTTTCCAAGTCCTTTTTGTTGAGATTCATAATAATCGATAGCATCTTCAATATCAGAAATGGCATCCGATAAAAACTGAATACTATATTCCATATTTTTTCTCAATTCTTTTTTTTACTTCTTCGTAAGAGAATTTTTCAGCTTTCCCTTCTCTTAATAACTTTATACGTTTTTCTAGCTCTTGTGTTTGCTTTTCAGATAAAACATCTTTTTCATAAGCAATTTTTTCCTCTCTTACCATATTCATACTTTCCCTTGCTAATAAAAGTTTAACTTGTTTGAGCTTTTCAACATCATTACAAGCAATAATTGCTTGTAAAAGTTCAATTTTGAAAGTATTTAATTTTTCTTCATTCATAACCACCCGTTTTTACAAATATAAAGATTAAGCTTTTAAAATTTTTGAGGGCTTGCTTGTTCTTCCATTTCTTCAGGTTTTAAATGATGTCGAATTTCCCTGTTTAGGAAAAATCCGGTAACAATAGTTGAAATCACATCGGCAAGAGGAAAGGAAATCCAAACACCAAATTCTCCAAAATACTTCGGAAGAATTAAAATTAAGGGAATAAAGAAAAAACCCTGCCGGGTTAAGGTTAGCAAAAGCGCGGGAAGAGCTTTCCCTATTGCCTGAAAGTAAGCTGAGCCTATTAATTGCAATGCAATAATGGGAATCGCAGCGAATACCCAACGCATTGCTCCAGGAGTTTCTTTGAGGATAGTTTTATCTTGCGTAAACACGGAAACAATTTCTTTAGGGAATATCATAATAATTGCGAAGACAAAGAGTGCTAGAATACTAGCATATAAAATCGCTTTATTAATGCTTTCCCTCACTCGGTGAGGGTTTCCTGCTCCGTGATTATAACCGGCAATAGGAAGAAAGCCTTGTGTGACACCCAACACAGGGAACAAAGCAAACATTAGCATTCTACCAATAATGGCATAAACAGCTACAGATGATTCCCCTCCTAATTTAAAGAGGATATTATTCATTAATAAATAGGTTAAACTCACTACGGCTTGTCTGGCCAAAGTAACAAAACCCAAGGCACCTATTTCCCCCAATATTTTTTTATTCAATCCGAAATGATGGAGAGAAATTCTTAATTCAGAATTTTTAGATAAGAAGAACCAAAGTACATACAGAAAACAGACCATGTAAGAACCGGTAGTGGCCCAAGCGGCTCCCAACATTCCCATATCAAAAACATTGATTAAAAAGTAATCGGCTATCAAATTTCCCACAGAAGGAATAATCATGGCAATCATGGCAAAATTAGGCTTTCCTTCTGCCCTAATTACATTATTGCCCATCATACTCAAAGCAAGAATGGGAACGCCGTACAATACCACTTTATAATAAATTTTGGCAGGCTCAAAAATTTCCCCTTTGCCACCAAAAGCCGGAATTAAATCATTGATAAACCATAAACCGACAATCACAAAAGAAACCGTCAGTAAGATGGTTAAGGTTATTTGATTGCCAAAAGTTTTTAATGCTTTCTCGTTATTGTTAGCTCCCAATGCTCGGGAAATAATAGAAGACCCACCAATCCCAATGGCCATTCCTAAGGCTGCAATGAAAAAGGAAATGGGTAAAACCACATTAATTGCTGCAATCCCAATGGGGCCAATCCAATTTCCTACAAAAATGGTATCGACCAAGATGTTTAAAGACATCACCAAAATACCAATAGACGCAGGAACCGATTGTTTGATTAACAGTTTACTAATGGGTTCTTTGCCTAGCGTGGCCGAATCTACTTTTGGCATTAAGCTTTTTGCGTTTCAGGTTGTGTAGCCCACTCGTCTATCCAACGGCTTAAGGTTTTTACCCAATCTTCACGATCGTTTAAACAAGGAATTAAGGTAAATTCTTCCCCTCCGTTTTCTTCGAAAATCTCTTTTCCTTCCATTCCTAATTCCTCCAAAGTTTCCAAACAGTCAGAAACGAAAGCAGGAGAAACAATCGCCATTTTCTTCATTCCGTTTAAACCAAATTGCTCAATAGTTCTATCGGTATATGGTTTTAACCATGGGTCAAATCCTAATCTAGACTGAAACGAAGTACTATAAGTTCCTTCTTTAAGTTGAAGTGTTGCCGCTACTTGTTTTGTAGTTTCTAAACATTGATGACGGTAACAAAACTGATGCGCGGGTGATGGTGTTTGGCAACAAGAACCATCTATTTTACAATGCGAATTGGTAACATCGCTCTTTTTAATATGTCGCTCCGGAACTCCGTGATAACTAAATAACAAATGCTCGTAATCTACACCTTCCAGTTTTTCAGCAATACTTCTGGAAAGCACATTGATATAGTCGGGATGATTATAAAATGGAGGAACAGTCGTAAATTTTATCTGCGGAAAAAATTCTTTCTGCAATTGTTCTGCTAGTACTAAAATGGTCTCGGTAGTTGCCATCGCAAACTGTGGATAAAGTGGCATTAACAATACCTCATCTACACCTTTATCAACTAATTCTTGCAAGCCTTGTTTAATGGAGGGTTGTCCATAACGCATGGCCAATGCAATGGGCACGCCGGTATAACTATCTACTTTTTCTTGCAAACGCTCAGAAAGCACAATTAACGGAGAACCCTCATCCCACCAAATGCGCTGATAGGCTGCGGCAGATTTTTTTGGCCTTGTATTAAGTACAATTCCCTTTACGATAAAAGCACGTAACAGATAAGGAACATCTATCACGCGTTCGTCCATTAAAAACTGGTCGAGGTATTTTTTTACGTCTTTAGGATCGGTACTTTTTGGAGAACCTAAATTCACCAATAAAACTCCTTTGCTCATATTTTTTCTTTTTCAATCACAAAAATACAACTATTAACTTCTCTCTAATTAAAGCGCTATCGATTTTATTTATTTTCTGAAAAAGCCCACAAAACACACTGCAAGAGATGCTCTTTAAAAAGTGGTTCTTGGTAAGCCTCCGTTGTGTGTCCACCACCGGTATACATAGCTACATTATCATTTCCCAACTTGTGATACCAAGCAATGGGATGCTCTTTTCCGTTTTCTCCACCTTCATAAGTGGTTTCATCTAAATTCAAGAGAACCTCAATATCTTCATTTACAAATTTGTAATTGTACCATTCGTCGGTTCGTTTCCAAACTTCTGGTAAATGACTTACGGCTGGATGCTTCGATTGATTTAACTGAATTTCGGCTTCGCAAGCTTTAGGGTGACTTACAAAATAAGCACCTACCAATTGCCCGTACCATTCCCAATCGTATTCGGTATCTGCTGCAGAATGAATTCCTAAAAAATTCCCACCATTTGTCATAAATTTTTCAAATGCCTTTTCTTGTTTTCGGTTAAGAATGTTTCCTGTGGTATTCAAAAAAACAACCAGCTTAAAATTTTTCAATTCTTTTTTATTGAAAATGGAAGCATCATCAGTTATTGTAACCTGAAAATTATTTTCTTTTCCTAATTGTTGAAAAAACTCACACCCGGCCTTTATGGATTCATGATGAAAGCCATCGGTTTTATGAAAAACCAGCACCGAGTTTTGAGCTTGAATAGAACTCAACACCAAAAGGCAGATCAGAAATAAAATAATTCGCATAACCCTATTAATTTGAAATAGGCAAAGACATAATATACTTTTTTGGGGTGGTCCCAAATTTCTTTTTAAAGGCAGCAATAAAATGACTTGCAGTGCTGTAACCTACCCGCAATCCAACTTCGTTAACATTATGTTGTCCGGTTTCCAAGAGTTTTCTCGCATAGTCCATTTTGTAATCGAAATGAAAACCAAACACTGTTTCCCCATAAATTTCTTTAAAACCTTCTTTTAGCTTTTTTAAGCTCAACCCAATTTCATCAGAAAGTTCTTGTAAAGAAGGTGGTTCTGCCATTCTATTAATGACAATTTCTTTGGCTTTTCTTATTTTTCGTACGTTCTCTTCATCTACCAAAAATGGACACTGCTCAATATCTGCTTCTTCCGGTCGGTTAAAATATAGACCTATTAACTCATAAGCTTTTCCTTTCAAATAAATTTTCTTTACCGAAGGATGCAAGTTGAAGTTTAAAATCTGACTTAAGACGACCGCCATCGACGGACTTATATTTAACTCTTGGTAATATTTTTTACCCATATTTTCTTCCGTCAGAAAATGGATATAATCCGCTTCTTCAGAAAATAAGGAATGTAATTTTTTAATGGAAACCAACACACTCACCAACCAAGATTTCGAAGAAATCTCTACATTTAAAGGCAAGTCTTTTAAGGGGTTATACAGCAACAAAGCTTTTTCATCTCCAAGACTCAAGGAGTAACCACCTTCGTTAAAATTAAACTTCGCACTTCCCTTTAAACAAAAGTGAAATTGAATAAAATCACGATGGGTTTCTTCCGTTAAAACTTCAACCTTATCGGTATTATTTTGATGCGTTAAAATCTTAAAACTATCTTCTATCGTTACTTTTTGAAAAGCACTTTCAGCGTTATTTTTTTCAGTTGAATTCATCTCTCTAATTCTTGTTTTTATTTAGAATCGTTCTAAAATAAAGTTTTCGAAACATCTGCTATAGCTTCAAAATTAAGCTAATTACTACAAAAATAGACTTTTATAACAGAAAATAACTTCTATCGACAATAAAAGTACTTCTGCCGTTATTTTTAGAATTTCTTAACTATTAAATTTGCAACCGAATCACGGCTTTTTATTAATGCTAAACGGACATACATCTAAACATACAACTTTTTACGCAATTGGTTTAAGTTACCAAAAAGCAGATGCCGAAATTAGAGGTCATTTTAGCTTAGACGAAGAGCAAAAACACGCTCTGATTGCTGATGCGAAAAAAGAAGGGATTACTGGAATTTTAGTAACTTCCACTTGTAATCGAACGGAAATTTACGGATTTGCACAACACCCTTTTCAGCTTATCAAATTGCTTTGCCAACATACCCGAGGAACGGTGGAAGAGTTTGAAAAAGTAGCTTATGTCTATAAATCAAAAGAAGCTATTTCTCATATTTTTAAAGTAGGTACTGGTTTAGACAGTCAAATTTTAGGAGATTTTGAGATTATAAGTCAGTTAAAATATGCATTTGCCATTTCTAAAAATGCAGGGATGGCCACTCCGCTTTTAGAGCGTTTGCTTAATTCTGTGATTCAAGCCAGTAAGCGCATCAAAAATGAAACGGAAATTTCTTCCGGGGCGACTTCAGTTTCTTTTGCCTCAGTTCAATATATTTTAAATGAAGTGAACAATGTTTCCAAAAAAAACATTCTTCTTTTTGGAACCGGAAAAATAGGAAGAAATACTTGCGAAAACCTTATTAAACACACCAAAAACGAGCACATCACGCTCATTAACCGTACAAAAGATAAAGCAGAAAAAGTTGCGGGAAAATTCAATTTAATTGTAAAAGATCACGCAGAGCTTCAGGCAGAAATTAGAAATACCGATATTTTAATTGTCGCCACGGGAGCACAAAACCCAACTATTTCTAAAGAACTTATCTACTGTAAGAAAGAGTTATTGATTTTAGACCTTTCGATCCCTAAAAATGTGGCCGACGATGTAGCCGATTTAGAAAATGTGACGCTTGTTCATTTAGATGACCTTTCTAAAATGACCGATCAGACGTTGGAAAATCGTAAAAAGCACATTCCGCAAGCCGAAGAAATTATAGAAGAAGTAAAAGCAGATTTTAATGCTTGGTTAG
Source organism: Mesonia oceanica (assembly GCF_902499555.1). Lineage (GTDB taxonomy): Bacteria > Bacteroidota > Bacteroidia > Flavobacteriales > Flavobacteriaceae > Mesonia > Mesonia oceanica. Next base: position 165,460 of record NZ_CABVMM010000001.1, on the reverse strand, counting down.
AAACCCGAAAATTTGCGCCTACCATAAAAGCGCTTAAAAAGAAACTTGGTGAAATGAAAGATGCCGAGTTAGATTTTCAGCGTAAAAAAATAAATGATTTTAATAATGAACATGCTGAAATTGTAAGCAACCGCATTATTCAAAAAATCATGAACCAATTTGCGAGCCACTTAAAAAATGGTTCAGACTCTACCGATGAAAGCCTTGAACTTATTCAGAAGGTGTTTCAATTAGACGATTTTTCCAAATAAAATGAGCAAGACAATACGCATAGGAACCCGCGATAGTGAATTGGCATTATGGCAAGCCAATACCGTGAAATCTAAATTAGAAGCTTTGGGTTATCAAACGGAATTACTTCCGGTAAAATCGACCGGCGATTTAAATTTAGACCAACCGCTTTACGAAATGGGCATCACCGGAATTTTTACCAAAACCCTAGATGTGGCGATGGTGAAAGATCAAATTGATATTGCTGTACATTCGATGAAAGATGTTCCTACCAAATTACCTCACGGAATTGTTCAAGGAGCGGTTTTACCGAGAGCGAACGTAAGCGATATTCTTATTCATAAAGGCTTAGAATTTCTTTCGGGAGAAGGAACTATTGCTACCGGAAGTCTGCGTAGAAAAGCACAATGGCTAAACCGCTATCCAAATCATCAAGTTGAAAATTTACGTGGAAATGTAAACACGCGTCTACAAAAATTGGAAGATAACGATTGGAACGGAGCTATTTTTGCCGCTGCCGGATTGGAACGTATTAATTTAAAGCCCGAAAATTTTATCAACCTTGATTGGATGATTCCTGCTCCTGCCCAAGGGGCGATGCTGATTGTAGCAAAAGAAAATGATGAATTCTCTAAAGAAGCCGTAGCCAAGCTGAATGATGAACATACGGAAATCTGTGTGGAAATAGAACGGGAATTTCTTCAAGTTTTAGAAGGAGGCTGCACGGCACCGATTGGTGCTTTAGCAACGATCAAAGAGGAAACGGTAGAATTTAACGGAGCTTTATTTAGCTTAGACGGAAAAATAAAATTAGAAGAAAAAGCTTCCTTTTCCTTAAAAAATTACAAAAACCAAGGAGAAAAAGCGGCAAAATCTATACTTTCAAACGGTGGAAAAGAATTGATGCGGGACATCAAGGCTAAATTAAATAATTAATGCAAAAAAAGTTTACCCGATCTAATATTATTGTTTGGTTCTTAGACCTCTTCTTATTAGCTTTTTTAGTCTTTGATTTCGGGTTTCAGAGCTTTAAAGATTTTAGAGAGTATAAGATTATTGTCCTTCCCGTTTTATTACTCTCCCTTATTGCTTTTAACATCCATAAATACAGGAGTTTTAAAGCTAACCTTAAAATAAAAAAAACAGCTAGAATTAACCTTATCTTGCTTTCGGTCTTGATTGTACTTGAAGTAATTTCTATTATCACCAATTATCAAGGTTCGTTTTTAGATACTTTTTTTCAGGAAAGATATATTATTGAATACGGTTTATTATTCTATTTCTTTATAAGATTAACCTTTTTAATGCGCCGTATTTACAGTATTTACTTTAATCCGGCGATTTTATTTGTGGGGAGTTTCGCACTCATTGCCTTGGCGGGAACTTTTTTGCTAATGCTTCCTGCAGCCACTACCCACGGTATTAATTTTATCGATGCTTTATTTACTGCAACTAGTGCGACGGCCGTTACCGGACTTATTGTCTTAGACACCGCCAAAGATTTTACCCCCTTTGGGCAAACGGTAATCATGGCACTTTTTCAAGTTGGAGGCTTAGGAATGCTAACCTTTACTTCTTTTTTCGCTTATTTCTTTAAAAGTGGAGCTTCTTTTAAGGAAAGCTTGTATATGAAAGATATTTTAGGGCAAGAAAACCTCAATAGCATCATGCAAGTAGCCATGAGCATAGTCGTTTTTTCTTTGTTTTTAGAAGCAATGGGAGCTTTGTTCATCTATTTCTCCCTTCAGGATATCGAAAGTTTTAAGGATCGTGGTTTTTTTGCGGTTTTTCATGCGATTTCAGCCTATTGTAATGCCGGATTTTCCATTTCTTCCTCCGGGCTTTATGACGAATCGCTTCGCTACAATTATTACATGCAATGGGTGGTGATGAGTTTGATTGTATTGGGAGGTTTAGGATATAATATTGCTTCCAATTTCATTCAATATGTAAAACAATTTTTTATCAATTTATTCAACAGAAAAAGGAAGAAGTTTATTTCTCGGGTGATTACACTTAACACCAAAATAGTGATCTACACCACCATTATTTTGATTGTTGCCGGAACTGCTTTTTTCCTAGTTTCAGAACAAGAAACATTCTTGAATGAACACAAAACCATCTTTGGTAAATTTACTACCGCTATGTTTTCTTCTGTTACCTCAAGAACGGCAGGTTTCAATACCATTGATATGCGAAATTTCACCGTTCCCGGTATATTATTTATGATCTTTTTGATGTGGATTGGAGCTTCCCCCGCATCTACAGGAGGTGGAATTAAAACAACGACTTTTGCCTTAGCCACCCTTAATATTTTTTCTATCGCAAAAGACAAATCCAATATTGAAATAGGCACACGAAGAGTTTCTAAAGAATCGGTACAAAGAGCTTTTGCCATTATGTCTATCTCTTTAGCTTCAATAGGCTTAGGTATTTTATTATTGCTTATTTTTAATCCAGAATTTACGCTTTTGGAAATTGCTTTCGAAGTCTTTTCTGCCTTTAGCACGGTCGGACTTTCCTTGGGAATTACTTCAGAACTTAGTGATCCCAGTAAATATGTGGTCGTTTTCTTGATGTTTTTTGGAAGAATAGGTTTAATCAACCTAATGATAGGTATTCTAAAAAATGTAAACACTACAGAATATACCTATCCTAAAGAGAATATTTTAATCAACTAAAAGTTAGCAGCTATGAAGATAGTAGTCATTGGTTTAGGAAATTTCGGAATGTCACTCGCCATTCATCTGGCAGACTCCGGAAATGAAGTAATTGCTGCAGATCGGGATATTGAAAAAATAGAACTCATAAAAGATAAAGTTTCGCATGCGGTTGCTTTAGACGCCACCAACGAGAACGCTTATCACTCGCTACCATTAAAAAGTACCGATCTAGCAATTGTTGCCATTGGAGAAAAAGATGGTGCTGCGATGATGAGTACCGCTATTATTAAAAAAATCACCAATGCACGCGTTGTAGCTCGTTCTTCCTCACCCATTCAAGATACCATTTTAGAAGCGATGGGCGTAGATAATATAATTCATCCAGAGCAAGAGTTTGCTGAGCGGCTTACTAAAAAAATCAACTTAAAGGGAAGTATCGATAACTTTGAAATTGATGATGATTATTTAGTATCAGAAGTTTCGGTTTGTGATGAACTGGTCGGAAAAGATTTAATTGAATCTAATTTTAGAAGTAAATACAATCTGAATATTATTACCATTTTACGTAAAAAGGAATACACGAATATTATTGGGAGAAAATCCAGTAAAAAAGAAGTTATAGGGATGCCAAAACCAGAGACCGTTTTTCAGCAAAACGATGTATTGGTGGTGTTTGGGAAAAAAAGTGATATTGAAAAATATTTAGAAAAAGATGCCAAGCGTTCTAACAACTAAAAAACTGACTAAAAGTCAAGAATCTTTGTTGTTTAACGCAGGAATTTCTTGGGTGAATTATAGTGCCATTCAAATTGAATTCAATAAAAATATAATCATACCAGCAACAATAGAAAATGCTATTATAACGAGTAAAAATGCTTGGTTAGCGGTAAAAGGAAATACGAAAATTGAAAGTGCTTTTGTGGTTGGAAGCAAGACTGAAAAAATACTAAACGAAGCGAATATTGCAATCATCGAAAAAGCTGATAATGCCAAAGAATTAGCAGATCAAATTATACAAAAGCATGCCGAAAAATCATTTACTTTTCTCTGCGGAAACAAAAGAAGAAATGAGCTACCCAAAATGCTTCAACAACATCAGATAAAATTAAATGAAATTGAAGTATATAAAACTAAATTAAACCCCAAGGAATTTCAACAAGAGTTTGATGGGATTCTTTTTTTTAGTCCAAGTGCAGTTCAAAGTTTTTTTCAAGTCAATAAAAGTAAAGGTGAAGTTGCTTTTTGCATAGGTAATACCACTGCTAATGAAGCTAAAAAATATACAAACAAAATTATAATTGCAAATCAACCCACGATCGAAAATGTAATCGTACAAGTGGTGAAAGAATTTATAAAATAATGCTAAAGGCAATATGAAAAACAGGTTTCCTGCAAGGTTTAAAAACCCTGTAGGTATGAATAATAGACAAGGATGATTAAAAATGAAAGATGACGGGAAAAACAATATAGTAAACCTGTAATCTATGAAATAATTAAAATTAGTCAGGTCGAGTAATTTTGCAGAATGAAAAACAGGCTTCCTGCAAGGTTTATAAAACCTTGTAGGTATGAATAGACAAGGATGATTAAAAATGAAAGATGACGGAAAAACAAAATAGTAAGCCTGTAATCTATGAAATAATTAAAATTCGTCAGTTAGAGGAATTTTGCAGAATGAAAAAATGAAAAATTGTTTCGAAAAACGAATTATTGCAGAATAAAAACCTACAAGGTCATCAAGACCTTGTAGGTATAGTAATTAGATAGAAAACAAGAATGAAATTAGAAGCCATAGAACAAGAAAAATACTATCACATTTATAACCGTGGAATAAATGGAGGTACTATTTTCTTTTCGGATGACAATAAATTTTATTTTTTATCAAAACTTAAAATGTACCTTGAAAATAAAGTTGAGATATTGGCTTACTGTTTACTGAACAATCATTTTCATCTTATCGTAAAAATAATTTCAGAGCCTTCAGTAGCCTCTCAGTCTTTATCTAATCTTTTCAATGCGTATGCAAAAGCTATTAATAAACAACAAGAGAGAACTGGAAGTTTATTTGAAAAACATTTCAAAAGAATAGAACTGAAAAACGAAAAATATCTTCAAAATCTTATAATTTATATTCATCTAAACCCAATGAAGCATTTCAATATTGATTTTGAAAATTATAAATATTCTTCTTATCCTTCTATTTTATCAAATAAACCAACCACATTAAAGAGAAATGATGTGCTGCAATTGTTCGATGGAAAAGAAAATTTTAAATATGTTCATCAGCAGAGAAATTTAGAAATTGAAGAAAAGTTTAAATTAGAATAGTCATAGAAAAACTTATACCTACAAGGTCATCGAGACCTTGCAGGATAAAAAGGAAACTCCTGCAAGATTTAAAAACCTTGTAGATATAAAATTAACGAAAGATGATTAAAAACGATTTATTTTTAAAAGCTTTAAAAGGAGAAACGGTAGAGCGACCACCCGTTTGGATGATGCGCCAAGCAGGTAGGTATTTACCCGATTTTATGAAGCTGAAAGAAAAATACGACTTCTTTACTCGTTGTCGAACTCCAGAATTAGCCACCGAAATTACAGTGATGCCTATTCATCAAGTAGGCACTGACGCAGCGATTTTATTCAGTGATATTTTGGTAGTTCCTCAAGCGATGGGTATCGAAATAGAAATGAAACCAGGTGTTGGTCCTTGGCTTCCCAATCCGGTAAGAACGCCGGTACAAGTGAATGATATTGTTATTCCCGATGTGTACGAAGAATTAGGTTATGTGTACAAGGCCATTAAAATGACCAAACAAGAATTAAACGATGAAGTTCCACTGATTGGTTTTGCTGGTTCTCCGTGGACGATTCTTTGCTATTTAGTGCAGGGACAAGGTTCTAAAAACTTTGATAAAGCGAAAGAATTTTGCTTTAAGCGTCCAATGGCAGCACACATTTTACTTCAAAAAATTACCGATACGACTATTGCCTACTTAAAAGGAAAAGTAGAAGCGGGAGTAGATGCGCTTCAAATTTTTGATTCTTGGGGCGGCATGCTTTCCCCTACCGATTATCAAGAATTTTCTTGGAAATATATCCAACAGATCATTGATGCATTGAAAGACGAAGTTCCTGTGATTGCTTTTGGGAAAGGTTGCTGGTTTGCATTAAAAGAAATGAGTGAATCAGGCGCTTCAGCATTAGGTGTTGACTGGACATGTTCGGCAAGAAATGCCCGATACTTAAGTGGCGGACAAATAACTTTACAAGGGAACTTTGATCCTTCACGATTATTTTCGCCTCCTAGGGAAATTAAATCGATGGTACATCAAATGATCGATGAGTTTGGGAAAGACCGCTACATCGTCAACCTTGGTCACGGAATTTTACCGAATATTCCGGTTGAAAATGCCAAGGCTTTTGTAGAAGCTGTAAAAGAATATCAGCCTCGATAAATGGCAATCTGGGCCAAAATAAAACAGCTCAATTTGAAGCAAGCCTTCATTTTAGGTAAAACCTTTTTATTTCGGCCCGGCTTACTTTTTCCCACTTATCGAGCAACTAAAAAAACGGTTGGAATATGTAATCGGTTATTTGGTAAAGCCCATCATAAAGACAATGAAACCAATGCTTTTCGGCATGCGCTATGGAATTTTTTGATTGCTGAAGAATCACTTCCGCAGTTAAAAGAAAAAAGCAAAGCGATAGCTTGGGCAAAAGAAATTACCGATTTGCACGAAAAACTTTCTCCCAATCCGGCATTGCCACGTGCGATGGATTTACACAATAATCAAATAGGAAGAAACCTATTTCAACAAGAAATCCCTTCTGAAGAAATTATTGAAAAGCTACGAGAAATGATGAAAGATGCCAAGCAAATAAATCAAGCTGAACAAGTTTCTAACCATACCAATAGATTGGTTTATATAGAAAAGAACAAACATTCTAAAATAAGTTAGTTATGTTAAGCAAAGGACTTAGGGACGAAGAAAAGGAACAAGTTAATAAAGCCTTTAATGCATTGTTAAGTTGGGAATATATTCCCGAAGAATGGCAAAAACAAGATCGGGAAAAATATAGTTTATACCTTAAACAACAACTAGATTACAGCTTAAACGAGCTTATTTCCGTAGAAAAAAGAGATTTAAAAGACAAGTTAATTCAAAAACACTTTGATTTTGAACTATACCTCAAATTAGGTGAAGTGCTTGAGCAAATTATCGATTTAGAGCCTGCTAAAAATCGAGCGCTAATAGCAGAAAAAATTATTTTTATTTATCAAGTAGCTCAAGAAGAAAGCAAAACTTTTTCTTTTGAGCTCGTGCAGAAAATAAACGCAACAAAAAAATACCTCAGTAATTCATGAAAGAGCAATTTTATCAATACATAGAAACGCTTCAAGACACGATTACTCAAAAGCTGGAAGAAATTGATGGCAAAGCGAAGTTTCAAGAAGACCTCTGGAATCGAGAAGAAGGTGGTGGCGGAAAAACCCGTGTAATTGAAAATGGAAATGTTTTTGAAAAAGGCGGAGTGAATATTTCAGCAGTTCACGGTCCGTTAGCTCCGGCTATGCAAAAATATTTTAATGTGGGCGAGGTGAATTTTTTCGCATGTGGCTTGAGTTTAGTAATTCACCCCAAAAATCCGATGGTTCCCACAGTACATGCCAATTGGCGTTATTTTGAAATGTACGACCCAGAAGGGAACACCATCGATCAATGGTTTGGGGGCGGACAGGACCTAACACCTTATTATTTGTTTGAAGAAGATGCCAAACACTTTCATCAAGTATCTAAGAATGCTTGTGACAAACACGATGCTAGTTTTTATGTTGAATATAAAAAGAAGTGTGACGAGTATTTTTGGAATGCTCACCGTCACGAAGCTCGTGGAATTGGTGGGTTGTTCTTTGATTATTTAAAAAGCACGGAAGAAAAAAGTATTGAAGACTGGTATAATTTTGTTACCGAAGTAGGTAATAGTTTTCTTGATGCTTATGTCCCAATTGTCGAAAGACGCAAAGATTTAAACTACCATCAAAACCATCGTGATTGGCAAGAAGTACGAAGAGGACGTTACGTAGAGTTTAATCTTGTACACGATAAAGGCACTTTATTCGGCTTAAAAACAAACGGAAGAATAGAAAGCATCTTAATGAGTTTACCGCCACACGTACAATGGAAATACGACCACCATCCTGAAAAAGGAAGCGAAGAAGAAAAACTGCTAGAAGTATTGAAGAAACCGGTAGATTGGGTTTAATTAGGCAGTAGGCAGTAAATCGAAAAAAATTCAAAAAATAAAAATTTCCAGTAAGCTTCATTTTAAGGACACTTAAACCTACTTACTGGCAACTAAATACTAAGATATGTTCCCATTACAAAGAAATAGAAGATTACGTACCAACGAATCTATACGAAGTTTAGTAAGAGAAACAAGTGTGAGTCCACAAGATTTTATGTGCCCCATGTTTGTTACTGAAGGAAAAGGAGTAAAAACAGAAGTTCCTTCTATGCCCGGAGTTTATCGCCAATCTTTAGATGGTACTGTAAAAGAAGTAAAAGAATTATGGTCTTTAGGCGTAAAAGCTGTAAATCTTTATGCGAAGGTAAGTGAAAATTTAAAAGACAATACCGGTAAAGAAGCTTGGAACAAAGATGGTCTTATGCAGCAAACCATTAAAGCCATAAAAGATGCCGTTCCAGAAATGATTGTGATGCCCGATGTTGCGCTAGATCCTTATTCTATTTACGGCCACGATGGCATTATAGAACAAGGTCAGGTTGCTAACGATCCTACTGTTGATGCTTTAACGAAAATGAGCATTAGCCATGCAGAAGCAGGAGCAGATTTTATCGCACCTAGCGACATGATGGATGGCAGAATTTTAGCCATTAGAAATGGCTTAGAAGAAAATGGGTTTCATAACGTAGGTATTATGAGTTACAGCGCCAAATATGCCTCTGCATTTTACGGTCCGTTTCGTGATGCGTTAGATTCTGCTCCTAAAGACAGCACCGTAGAAGTACCTAAAGACAAAAGAACCTATCAAATGGATTTTGCCAATCGTACCGAAGCCATCAAAGAAGCCATTCACGATGTAGAAGAAGGTGCAGATATCGTCATGGTAAAACCCGGTTTATGCTATTTAGATGTAGTAAGAGAAGTTAAAAATGCTGTAAATGTACCTGTTGCCGTTTATCAAGTTTCTGGAGAATATGCTATGATTAAAGCTGCTTCAGAAAAAGGATGGATAGACCATGATGCCGTTTTACTAGAACAATTAACTGCCATAAAAAGAGCAGGAGCTAGTATTATTTCAACGTATTTTGCAAAGTATGCTGCTCAGTTAATTTCCTAGAAAGTCAAGAAAATTTTTAACCCCTAGCAACTCTCAAATATACTCTATGAGAATTGCTAGGGTTTTGTTGTTTCAAATTTTAGTTTCTTTTTAAGAGAAGGGTTCTCATTTAATTTATAACTTGTCCTAATAAACTAAGCTAACCCGATGACCCTTTTAATCCTTTACGCCTTACTTTCTATTGGTATCTCTTTTTTATGTTCGGTGTTAGAGGCCGCGCTGCTAAGTGTAACTCCAACTTACATAAAAATTAAGACCAAAGAAGGAAAATCGTATGCGAAAACCTTAGCAAAATTCAAACAAGATATCGATAAGCCGCTTATCGCTATTTTATCACTAAATACCATTGCACACACCGTGGGCGCCATTTTAGTAGGGGTTCAGGCAGAAAAAACTTTTGGAGATGGCAGCAACGCTGTAGGAATTGTCTCGACCATAATGACCATTTTAATTCTGGTACTTTCAGAAATCATTCCTAAAACCATTGGTGCCAAATACTGGAAAAGACTCGGTAATTTCACGGCTAAGATATTAACCTTTATACTTATTCCGCTTAGATATACCGGTATTTTGTGGGTATTAATGCTATTCACCAAACTCATTGGAGGTTCCACACATGCCAATCAAATGAGCAAAGAAGAATTTATAACTTTAACCGAAGCTGCCGAAAAAGAAGGGGTTTTTGAAAAAAATGAATCTAAATTCATTAAAAACCTGATGGTGTACAAATCTATCTTGGCAAAAGATGTGATGACCCCTTTTTCTGTAGCAGTCACAGCAGAAGAAAATACCTCTATCGAAGAGTTTTATCGTCAGCATAAAAACCTAAAATTTTCTAGAATTCCCATTTTTAAAGATCGCCCCAATAATATTACCGGATTTATTTTAAAAGACGATTTTTTGGAAGAAATCATTAACAACAATGGCGGTCAAGCTTTAGCTACCATTAAACGTGATTTGTTAATCACCCAATCCGAAACCCCTATTCCACATCTTTTTGATTTCTTTCTTGAAAAAAGAGCACATCTTGCCGTGGTTACCGACGAATTTGGAAACACCGTAGGGGTCATTACGATGGAAGATGTTATAGAAACATTACTGGGACTGGAGATTATGGACGAAAGCGATAGCATTGCAGACATGCAACATTTAGCCCGCAGAAATTGGGAACGCCGTGCCAAACAATTAGGGATCATTTCTCATCCCGAAGAAAAGAAAGAAGAAACTTCAACCGATTTAGATGAAAAAAGCAAGGATTAAAACTCCACTGGGAATTGCTGAAATTGAAGGTGACGAAAACGGAATTACTAAAATTTCTGTAGAAAACGATACCGAAGATATTTCTATCGAAACCCCTTCTGAATTAAAAGAAGCAAGCCTTCAACTACAAGAATATTTTGAAGGAAAGCGAAAAGAATTCAACTTCAAAATGAACCCAAAAGGAACTGAATTTCAACAAAAAGTTTGGCAAGCCTTGTTAGAAATCCCTTACGGAAAAACCACTTCATACCTCGAGCTTTCTAAAAAACTGGGCGATGTAAAAGCGATTCGGGCAGTAGCCTCTGCCAATGGTAAAAACCCGCTATGGATTGTTGTTCCTTGCCATCGGGTAATAGGAAGTGACGGATCACTTACCGGTTATGCCGGCGGACTTTGGCGAAAAAAATGGCTTTTAGAACACGAAAATCCTTCCCCACAACAAGCACTTTTCTAGTGAATTGATTAATTTAGAAGCACTAAATTAGTTACATGAAAATTATAAAAAGAATTCTCTTCGTTCTTTTAGGATTTATTATTCTTTGCGTAGGCTTGTTATACCTTTTCAATAAAGAATATTTACTTAAAGGTATTAGAATAACTTATTTAAAGGGATATACAACCGCTTATATTGATGATTACCCTGAATTTGATAACCGAAAAATTGAAGCCGGTCAACCACAAACTTGGCCTGAACATACCGCTTATAATTCTGTAAAAGCCACAAAAAAACTTCAGCAAATCAATCAAAAATTAGGTACGGTGGCTTTTCTCATCATCAAAAATGACAGCATTTGGTATGAAGATTATGCAGAAGGTTATTCGGCAGATTCTAAAACCAATTCCTTTTCCATGGCAAAAAGTATTACTTCAGCACTTTTAGGAAAAGCCATTCGGGATGGGTTTATTGAAAACCTAGATCAACCCGTTGCCGATTTCTATTCTCAATTTGATAAACGTTTAACCGTGGGCGATCTCTCTTCTATGGCTAGCGGACTCAATTGGCAAGAAGATTATTACAACCCATTTGGAATGACGGCTCGCGCTTATTTAGATGAAAATATTCGGGAGCAAATTCTTAATTTAAAAGTTATAGAAGAACCGGGAAAAGAATTTAAATACCTCAGCGGAAACACCGAATTACTGGGGATGGTTATTGAAAAAGCTACCGGGAAAAACCTATCTCAATACCTTTCAGAAAGTTTTTGGAAACCTTTGGGAATGCACGAAAGTGCGCTTTGGCAACTCGATAGCGAAGAAAGCGGTATGGAAAAGGCCTATTGTTGTATTGCCAGTAACGCCAGGGATTTTGCAAAGTTTGGAAAACTATATTCCAACCAAGGAAATTTTGAAGGAAAGCAATTGCTTGATTCCAGTTTTATACAAAAGTCCATCCTGCCTAGGTTTAAAGAAACACCTTTCTATGGTTACGGTTTTTGGCTCAGTAATTTTATGAAAAAGAAAATCTTTGCCATGCGTGGTATTTTAGGACAATACGTGATAAGCATTCCTGAAGATCAGCTGATAATTGTTCGCTTGGGTCGCCAACGAGGAAAAAAATTAGAAGACAAGAAATTCACTCAAGATTTTTATACTTATATTAGAGAGAGTTACAAGATGCTGAACAATTAGCAGTTGGGCGTTCCCCTAGCGGGTCGGACTGTTTGTTATACCTGCCTGTCAGCAGACAGGTCTTTTTTGATTCCTGCTTATCACAAGAACTAAAAAAGAATGGCACTGCCATCCTAACGCAAAAAGTAAAAACCATGCTTAAAAAACTGAAATTAGAGAATATATTATTTCTAGATATAGAAACCGTTCCTGAGTTTGAGTCGTTCCAAGAATTAAGTGATGATAAAAAACTGCTTTGGGAAGACAAAACCCAGTACCAACGAAAAGAAGAATTTACTGCTGAAGAATTCTACGATCGTGCTGGGATTTGGGCAGAATTCGGAAAAATTGTTTGTATTTCTGTGGGTTATTTCACCTTTAAAAATAAAGAAAGGACTTTTAGAACCACTTCTTTTCAAGGTAAAGAGCACGATTTATTAATGGAATTTAAAAAGCTTCTCCACGAGTATTTTAATAAACCCTATCATTTGTTATGCGCTCATAACGGTAAAGAATTTGATTTTCCTTTTATTGCGCGCCGCATGCTCATTCACGGAATTGAATTACCCGAAAAACTCAACCTTTTTGGCAAAAAACCTTGGGAAGTTCCGCATCTGGACACCTTAGAATTATGGAAGTTTGGCGATTATAAACATTTCACTTCTTTAAAGCTGCTAACTAATATCTTGGGAGTTCCTTCCCCCAAAGAAGATATTGATGGTTCAGAAGTGCGGGATGTTTTTTACGAAGAGAAAAACATCCAAAGAATTGTAAATTATTGTGAAAGGGATGTTGTTGCCGTGGCTCAAATTATTTTAAAATTTAGGCAAGAAAAACTCTTAGAAAAGAATGAAATTATTTCAGTATAAAAAAAGCCCGGGACTCCTCCCGGGCTAACCCCAATGAAAAAATAAATGCTTACTGCTTAATAAACTTCTTGACAATATCTTTTTGTCCGTCATTTAACTTAAGCATATAAACGCCGCTTGATAAGCCATAAACATTAATTGCATTACTAGCAGATAAATCTCCTTGTAATACTTTTTTTCCCATCATATCAAATACTTGATAAGTAGTTTCCCTTGCATCATTCATTCGTACATTCAATCTACTTCCGCTAACCGGGTTTGGATATAAACTCGCTTCAAAAGAAGCTTCTGCATTGCCCAACTGTTCTCCAACTGCATCATAAGCAGTCATCGAAGTTACAGATTGACCAATGTTTACTGTATAATCTTCTACTTCTCCATAAGAAAAACTTTCACAAGCCGTTTGCTCTGAATTATACTTCATCGAAACACGCATTCTCGTAGTTCCTGTTAAAGCAGAAGTGGGAACGGTAAAGCTAGCACTCAAATTATTACTACTACTGCTTGAGCCGCTTACCATTAATTCACTAGATTCAAAAGTTCCATTTTTATTGTAATCTACCCAGATTTTCCAGTATTCAGTATAACTGGAACTGGCAAAACCTGCACTAAATTGAATAGTATTTTCACCATAAGATAAGTTCGCTACACGAGAAGTGTAATCAGCATACCCCCCATCATCTCCTGTAGAATTACTCATTCCGTTTAAAGAAACATTATCTATCCATTCATATGAAGAATCGTTTCCTCCACTTGAGCAATAAGAAACAGAAGCGCTTGCATTAATTATAATCGTGTAATCTTCCACTTCTCCATAAGAAAAACTTTCACAAGAAGTAGCAACGCCATTGTATTTCATAGAAACACGCATTCTTGTGCTTCCTTCCAATGCTGAAGTGGGCACAGTAAAACTGCCACTAACGGGTGAAGTTTGTGTTGCTGTTTGCGTAAACACTTGTTCTCCTGCATCGGTAAAATCACCATTTTGATTATAATCAACCCAAACAGAATAACCTTCATTATACTGGGTTCCCGTCCAAGTAGGAGTAATGGTAATTGTTGCTGAAGCATCTTTATCTAAACCGGTACTTAAGTTGGTAAAATCTGAATATCCATTGCCTGATCCCGAGCTATTATCAATAGTTCCTATTTGAACCCTACCTATATATTCGTCGTTTACATTATTTCCTTGTGAAGCGCAATAGCTTAACTGAGTATTGGTTGTAGTGAAGCTTTCTGTTGAAGAATAATTTGAAGTAGAAGTATCACATTTACTTCTTACTTGAACTTCATAAGAAGTTTCTGCTGTTAAATTAGTAAGGTTAACCGAAGTTCCTGAGGTACTTTGTACTATCCAAGAAGAAGCTCCACTTTCTCGATAACGCACATCATAAGTTGCTCCTGTCACCGCATCGTAATTAACGGTAGCTGAAGTAGCATTAATACTGGAGATACTTAGATTTGTTGGTGTCGTTGCCTCACAAACCGCAGGTTCTTCTGTAATTCCAGTAATTATCAAACTAAAATTTTGACTTCCTCCACTTAAAGATCCTTTATGAGAAACGGTGATGGTGTATGTCCCGGAAGCATTATTAACATTTATCCTTTCGTAAGGATCTACTTTATTATCTCCCGTTCCATTAGAGGTGATGGAGGTTAATCGGTAAGGAAAATAAGTAGTTCCATTTTTTGTTACCCTAATGTCTAAATCGTTGACCAATCTAGGAGTAGAAGAGTTGGTTTGTGTGGTGGCCGTTCCTGGTAAATCTGTCCATGAAACAGAAGCTATTAAATCTTCAATTCCGTTTGCATTTACAGTAATTTCGTAAGTTTCACCGTTATTAAGTACTAATTCTTCAATTTTAGTAGAAGAACCTTCCTCCGTAATCGCTTCTGCAGCGCGTTTTGCATTTAAAAGTCCCCAACCAAATACTGCATCAGGTCCATTAGGTCCGGCATCATCTGCGGTATGTAAGGCTAATCCTTTTAAGGTAGAAGCACGCATAAAACTTCCATTTATGTTATTGTAATGTTGTTGAAGCAGCAATAATGTTCCTGTAACATTAGGCGAAGCCATGGACGTCCCGCTGATGGTTCCGTAAGCAGAATCACTAGATTCGTAAGTTGAAGTTACCGAAGTACCATTACCGGTAATATCAGGTTTAATACGTAAATCATCGGTAGGACCTTCACTACTTGAACTATTAATACTTACACTTACTAAATTCCCGTTTGAATCTATATTGGCATCTTGCGCATTGGCAACTACTAAATTATTTTTAGACGTAGCATGTCCCGTAAGTTTATCGTAAGAAGAATTACCGTTTAAAGGAGAACCATTGTAACTATTATTATTACCGTCGTTTCCTGCAGCCGTTACCATCAAGTAATAGGGAGCATTATACATAAGTTCATCCCAATCTCTTGATTCATCAATATAAGCTCCAAAATAATAGTCTGGAACCAAGTCAGATCTATAACCATAGCTATGGTTAGAAAGCAGCATTCCATTCGCTGCTGCTGAAGTAGCTTCTGCCACATCATTATTCCACATATATCCACGCACCCTTGATTGAGGTGCCATTCCCTTTGCGTTTGCTTGAACTCCGGAAGCCGCAATAGTACCGGTCACGTGAGCTGCGTGAAAATTAAGTTGCGTTCCTACTTCAGAAGAAGCATCTTCAACGCTTACACGATTACTTCCACCTGCACCATCATATTCTTGATGAGAAACCCTTGCGTGACCGCCATCCCATACATAAGCAATCATGTTTTGTCCATCGATATTCAAACCAAGACCTCCTCCGGAATTTAAGTAATTAGCACGGGTAGATTTTGCTGCATTTACATTAAAAGTTCGGTAATAGATCGGGCTTCCATCTTCTGCGATGTATTGGAGTTCTGCTACTCCACCATCCGGAAGTACAATTCTTTTTTTAAGCCCTCGTTGAATGGCTAATACTTTAAGCTCTTCCTGTTGAAGTTTGTTTTTGGTATCTAAGCGTTCTTGAATCGAACTCAACTTTTGTTGGTTATATTTACTTTTTATTTGTTGTTGTTGACTATCGGTTTGAGAAAAAACAAAACCAGCCGTTAGAAAAAGAGAATAGAAGAGTACTCTCTTTTTATCGAAATAATTTTTAATCATCGATAAAAGTTTTAGAGTTAAAAATTGGTTGAAAAAAGGGTGTAAAATCCCCTAGAAATATTTTATATAGAAATAAACAAAGTAACTAACGCCAATAAAAGCGATGATATAAAGTAGTGGGGTAGAATAGCGAAGCTAGTGGGAAAGCTTTATATCGCTTAAAAATAGAAGAAAGGAAGTCAAAATGATAATACTGTAGAAATTTTTTGGTTACTTTTAAACCTTTCAGCTTTGGTGGTTGTTTAACATTACGCTTTTCATCTTTGATGAAATCGTAAACATTTCTGTAAATTAATGTCATAATGGGCGATTTTAGTTTTCAATAATAAACTATATGTAATTTTTATCTAAATAATACAATATAATCGTTAAAAACAAGCTTTTTACAGATTAAATGTCAATTTATCGATGAAACGCACAAAATTTTAACATTTCATGAGTTCTCCTCTTCTACATATAAAAAACTTAACGCTTGGTTTTTCTATTGATAACAATTTTAAAGAAACCTTAAAAAACATTGATTTTCAATTATTTAAAAATGAAATTCTTGGAATTGTTGGGGAATCAGGATCGGGAAAATCCCTTACCAGTTTAGCGGTTTTAGGTTTACTCCCCGCTTCGGCAAAAATTACTAATGGTGAAATTATATTTCAAGAGAATAATCTACTTCCATTTTCTGCTAAAGAATTCAGAAAAATTAGAGGTGGTGAGATTTCTATGATTTTCCAAGAACCGATGAGTTCGCTTAATCCTTCCATGAAATGCGGACCACAGGTCTCCGAAATTTTATTGGAACATCACCAACTCACAAAAAAAGAAGCTAAAGCGGAAACCCTATGCTTATTTAAAAAAGTAAAACTTCCAAGACCGGAAAGCATTTACGAAGTTTATCCGCATCAAATTAGTGGTGGACAAAAACAGCGGGTAATGATTGCCATGGCAATTGCTTGTAAACCCAAAATTCTTATAGCCGACGAGCCTACTACTGCACTCGATGTTACTGTACAAAAAGAAATTTTATTATTGCTAAAATCACTTCAGCAGGAAACTGAAATGAGCATCATCTTTATTTCACATGATTTGGCATTAGTTTCAGAAATTTCAGACCGGGTTGTGGTAATTTATCAAGGCGAAATTGTAGAACAGAATTCGGCTGCCGAATTATTTCTTCAGCCAAAAGAAACCTACACCCAAGCTCTTTTAGCTTCAAAGCCTTCTACTACCGAGCGATTAAAAAAACTTCCTACGGTAAAAAACTTCTTAGAAAACACCATTTCTAAAGAAGTAGAAACGAAAACGGAACGGGAAAAACGCCATCAAAAAATTTATGGAAAAGAGCCTTTATTGGAAGTTATAAATGTTGAAAAAGAATTTGTGAGCAATCCCGGGTTATTTCAACAAAAAACTTCGGTAAAAGCGGTAAACGATGTAAGTTTTAAAATTTATGAGGGAGAAACTTTAGGTTTGGTGGGCGAATCGGGCTGTGGAAAATCGACTTTGGGAAATGTAATCCTACAACTCGACAAAGCTACTGCCGGAAAAGTTTTTTACCATGGAAGGGATATTACAAAAATCTCTACGTCTGAATTGAGAAAACTTCGTAAAGAAATTCAGTTAATTTTTCAGGATCCGTTTTCTTCCTTAAATCCGCGTATTCCTGTTGGGAAAGCTATTATGGAACCGATGGAAGTGCACAACCTCCACAAGAACAATAAAGAACGAAAAAAGAAAACCTTAGAATTATTAAAGCGTGTTGGGTTAGATGAAACTCATTTTAATCGTTATCCGCACGAATTTAGCGGCGGTCAACGACAACGTATCGGGATTGCAAGAACGATTGCTGTAGAGCCTCAATTAATTGTTTGCGACGAGTCGGTTTCTGCCTTAGATATTTCTGTACAGGCGCAAGTGTTGAATTTATTAAACGAACTGAAAGAGAATTTCGGTTTTACTTATATTTTTATTTCGCACGATTTGGCGGTCGTAAAATATATGGCCGACCAGTTACTGGTGATGAACCAAGGTAAAATTGTAGAGCAAGGCGATGCTGATGAAATTTATGCTCATCCTGAAAAAGAATATACCCAAAAGTTGATTGACGCGATCCCAAAAGGGATTTAATTTTACCTTTCAAGGCCTCACAGATTTTAAAAACCTGTGAGGCCTTTTGAATCATTTATATAATTTTCCCACTCTCCAGATTCTGCCACTTCTTTAATGACTTGGTTTCTTTCTTTTAAAAATCTTTCCATATACTTTTTAAGAAAAAGTAAGTCTGCAAGCTTACCTAAAAACCCTAAAGGTGATTCATAATTAAATTCATCTATCATCAAGGTTTCTCGCGCTGAAATCTTCTTAAAAATATGCTTGTGGGTAAAGCTTTTAAAAATGCCTTTTTGCATTTCATCTACAAAAGCATTAGGGTAATTTAAGCTAGTTATTTTTGAAGTGAGGTTTTGATAAATTCCCAAATGTTTTGCTCGCCAAGTAACTTCTTCATCTAACTCTAACAAACCTGTTTTCTTTGCAGAGATTACTTTTTCATTTGTTTTTGATGTTGAAGCTATATGAATAGCTAAACTTCTCGATAAATCGAAAACCCTTTCTCTTTGAGCTTGAATCTTAGTTTGGAGTAAAATTACCGGCAATTTTTTAATCCTTATAAATTTTTCTAATTTAATAATTAAAAATTAATACTCCATATTTTTTCTATCCGCTTGATTTACGTTATATTGATTACTTATGAAACAAAAGATCTCCCTCGACGACGTCCTATCTAATGCTCCCGATTTAATACTATACGCGGCACCTATTATGATTGGCTTGGCCCTACTTGAGTTTTATTTTAGTTGGAAACAAAAAAAGGAACTCTACGAAAAAAAAGATTTTTTTGCTTCCTTAAGTATTGGGTTGGTTTCTGTTTTTCAAAACTTGCTAATTAAATCTATTTTATTTGGCTCGGTGATTTGGTTTTATAATATCGTGCCATGGAGTATTCCTGTTACGTGGTGGACTTCTATTCTTTGCTTTATTGCTTTAGATTTTTGCCGGTATTGGGCGCATCGTTTTGGACACGAAACGAGCTTATTTTGGGCTACACACGTAACGCATCATAATTCTGAAAAATATAATTTATCTACCTCCTTTCGTCTTTCTTGGACGCAACAAATTAAAGTGGTGTTTTTCTTACCCATTAGTTTAATGGGCTTTCATCCGGTAGTGTTTTTTATCTGCCATCAAATTGCAGTATTGTATCAATTCTGGATTCATACGGAATATATTAGAAAGCTTCCAAGCTGGTTTAGTTATGTTTTTGTAACACCTTCTCATCATCGCGTTCATCACGGAAAAAATGCGCATTACCTTGATAAAAATTATGGTTCTACCTTTATTATTTGGGATCGAATGTTTGGAACTTTTCAGCCGGAAGATGAACAGGCCATTTACGGTATTTTGGATCAGCCGAAGCATTATAATCCGGTGAAATTAGTGTTTCACGTTTGGGGGGACATTTTTAAGAAAATGAGAAAATCAAAAAACCCGGTTAAAGCCGTTCAATTATTGTTTCAGCCACCCGAGGCTTTGTATGAAGATAAAAAGGTGGACTAAGCCTTGTTATTGCTGAAAAAACGGTTTCAAGAAAATTTTTAGCTAGCTGAATTCGATGAAATCCTTTGAATTTCTGATATCAAGTTCTATTCTACCACTTTTAATGACGCTTGATGAGATGCTGACTTAAAATTTCAGCTAAAAATGCGTTAGCGATAGGAGTGATATCCTTTTTTTGCTTTGATAAGTGGCAAAAAAAGATTTAACGGATAGCGCGTTCCCGATTTTTTCAAATCGGGAAACGCCATCATCATTTTATAAAATCATTTCGGGAATATCGCCTTCGACGATCAATTTCCCTTCGGTGGCTTTCTGTATTTCTTCTACACTTACACCTGGCGCACGTTCTAAAAGTTTAAAACCTTCTTCGACAACTTCAATCACGGCAAGATTGGTTACTATTTTTGTCACACAACCGACTCCAGTTAAGGGCAAGCTACATTTTTTAAGTAATTTAGAGTCACCGGCTTTATTGGTGTGCATCATGGCGACAATGATATTTTCTGCGGAAGCAACCAAATCCATCGCGCCACCCATTCCTTTTACCATTTTACCGGGGATTTTCCAATTGGCAATGTCTCCGTTTTCGGCAACTTCCATTGCGCCAAGTATGGTTAAATCTACGTGCTTACCGCGAATCATCCCAAAACTGGTGGCAGAATCGAAGAAACTTGCACCCGGTAATGCGGTTATGGTTTGTTTTCCGGCATTGATGAGATCGGCATCTTCTTCGCCTTCCACAGGAAAAGGTCCCATTCCTAAAATACCGTTTTCACTTTGAAATTCTACTTCTATATCGTCCCTCACAAAGTTGGCCACTAAAGTAGGAATCCCGATTCCCAGATTCACATAATAGCCATCTTTTACTTCTTTGGCGATGCGTTGTGCTATTCCGTTTTTATCTAACATGTTGTTGATTTAAAATTTTAAATTGCGAAAAATACTGCTTACCGTTCACGGCCTACTGCTAATTTTTAGCTTTTACCGTTCTTTGTTCTATTCGCTTTTCATAATTTTTTCCTTGGAAGATTCGTTGTACAAAAATTCCCGGAATATGAATTTGATTAGGGTCTAATTCTCCTGCAGGAACTAACTCCTCTACCTCTGCAACAGTAATTTTTGCAGCGCCACACATACAGGGATTAAAGTTTCTGGCGGTTCCTTTAAAAATAAGATTTCCTGCTTCGTCCCCTTTCCAAGCTTTTACGAAAGCAAAATCGGCTTTATAGGCTTCTTCCAAGACATACATTTTACCTTCAAATTCACGGGTTTCTTTGCCCATGGAAACTTCTGTTCCGTAGCCTGCGGGTGTGTAAATGGCAGGAAAGCCTTGTTGGGCGGCTTGGCATTTTGCAGCTAAAGTTCCTTGCGGTGTTAATTCAACTTCTAATTCTTCACTGAGCATTTGCCGTTCAAACTCGGCATTTTCACCTACGTAAGAGGAGATCATTTTTTTGATTTGCTTTTTCTGAAGCAATAAGCCTAATCCAAAATCGTCTACTCCTGCATTGTTAGAGATACAGGTAATGTCTCTTATGTTTTGTTGTACAAGTTCTGCAATAGCATTTTCTGGAATTCCGCAGAGACCAAAGCCTCCTAACATAAACGTCATTCCATCTTGAACGCCTTCTATTGCTTCTTGAACATTATTGACCGTTTTTTTAATCATTTGCTAAAAATTTTCTTTAAAAATAGGAAAATTACAAGATTGCCACAATAAAAGAACCCATTATCAATAATTTAATAATGGGTTTATTTAACTAAAGGATGGTAATGATTTAAAAATCTAAATCATCACTTATTTCTTTTTCTTGTTTTTCTTTTAATAATTCTTGATCGCTTTTTTCACCACCTCCTTCTTCATAGCCGCTACAATCTACTTCAATGCTTAAATTTTCTGGACGTTCAAATTCTTCTTTTGAAATTCCTAAATCTTTATCGGCATAAACTTTTTTCATATAAAGGCCCCAAATAGGTAAAGCCATGGTAGCTCCTTGCCCATATCGAATGGAAGGAAAATGTACCGCCCGATCTTCACCACCTACCCAAACGCCGGTTACTAGATTGGGAACAATCCCCATAAACCAACCGTCACTTTGATTTTGAGTGGTTCCTGTTTTTCCGGCAATAGCATTTTTAAATTCGTAAGGGTGGCCGGTAACTACATTTTTATAATAAGGTGGAGACCAAGTAGTTCTTAATCGTGTACCAGAACCTCCTTGAGTTACCCCTTCCATTAAATTAATGGTTACATACGCGGCTTCTTCACTCATCACATCCCGACTTTCAGGAACGTGTTGGTAAAGTACTGTTCCATTTTTATCTTCAATACGATTAACGATAACGGGTTTTACATAAACTCCTTTATTGGCAAAAGTGCTATAGGCTGAAACCATTTCAAAAACACTCAAATCTACCGTTCCCAAAGCAATAGCGGCAACAGGTTGAATATTTTCTGTATTTACTCCCAATTTACTCAGTAAATCTATCACTGGTTCAGGCCCTACTTTATCAATTACTCGGGAAGTTACTGTATTTAAAGATCTTGCCAATGCATTTTTTAAAGTGACCATTCCGCCGTATTCTCCTCCTGAATTCCTTGGTGACCAATCTTGGGTTACGCCGTGTTTTCCTGCGGGAATGGTATGAATAGTATTAGGTAGCTTATAACAAGGTGATAGGTGAAGCTGATCTATGGCTGTAGCGTACACAAATGGTTTAAATGTTGAACCTACTTGTCTTCTAGCTTGCTTTACATGTTCGTATTTAAAATGCTTAAAGTTAATACCACCCACCCAAGCTTTAACTTCTCCGGTTTGTGGTTCCATAGACATCATTCCTGCATTTAAGAAAGACTTGTAATATAAAATAGAATCTCTTGGCGTCATGAGGGTGTCAATATCCTGCTCATTTTCCCAAGAGAAAATCCGCATTTCTGCTTTTTTGTCGAAAGAAGCCAAAATTTTATCTTCATCTATGCCCTTTTCTTTCATTTCGCGCCAACGATCACTATTTCTCATAGCTCGATCTACAATTTTTTGAATGTCTTTTTCTCCAATTCCTCTAAAAGGTGCAATTTTATTTTTTTTATTTTGACTATCAAATTCTGCTTGAAGATTTTTCATGTGTTCTTTTACCGCTTCTTCTGCATATTTTTGCATACGGGAATCGATGCTCGTATATACTTTTAACCCATCACGGTAAATATTATATTTTTCTCCGTCAGGTTTCGGGTTCTTTTCTATCCAATCTTTCAGAAACCCTTGTAGATAAGCTCTAAAATAAGTGGCAACTCCTTCATCATGGCCTTCTGGAGAGAAATTTATTTTTAAAGGTAATTTCTGAAGTGAATCTTTTTCTTCAGTAGTTAAATAACCATTTTTCTCCATTTGCTTTAGAACTTGATTTCTTCTCGCTAGCGAATTATCTTTAAATTTTTCTTTGGCAGGATTAAAATAAATAGGGTTTTTGAGCATCGCCACCAATACCGCGGCTTCTTCTGTTTTTAAATCTTTGGGTTCTTTACCAAAATAAATTCGAGATGCTGAACGTACACCTACCGCTTGATACAAGAAATCGTACTTATTAAAATACATGGTAATAATTTCTTGCTTGGTATATTGACGTTCTAACCTTACAGCGATAACCCATTCTTTAATTTTCTGAAAAACCCTTTCTATCTTATTATCGGGAGTACTGGAAAATAAAAGTTTTGATAACTGCTGTGTAATCGTACTTGCACCTCCTTTAGAACCTAAATAAGCTACTGCTCTTAAAGTTCCACGGGCATCTACTCCGGAATGATCGTAATAACGCTCATCTTCGGTAGCCACCAAAGCGTTTACTAAATTGTTGGGTAAATCTTCATATTTTACAGGAGTTCTGTTTTCATTGTAATATTTACCTAAAGTTTTTCCGTCGGAAGAGAAAACCTCTGTAGCCAAATTGGTCTCTGGGTTTTCTAATTCTTCAAAAGTTGGCATTTTACCAAATACGCCCCATCCGGCCATTAAAAACAATAAGATAACGATAAGAACACCTCCTAAGAATAATCCCCAAAACCAAAGGATGAATTTTTTAAAGGAAGTTTTATTTGTCGATTTTTTTGAAGTCACTTTAAAGTTGAATTAAAGGTTATGGTTTTTCTATTCTGAAACCTACATCGGTAATCCCTTGTAATTCTGAAATACCGTTTACATTTCCGTTTTTTCGCATGGCTTGCCTAATTTTAAACTGATAAGTTCCGGTTTCGGGAAAGCGTACATTTTCTTTGTACCAGAGTTTACTTTCGTAAACATCGCCAAAACCTTGCCCCATCCAATCACCATTAGGGTAAGCCATTTCATATTCTAAAGTATCTGAAATTACTTTTCCATTCGGGAAGTTCATCTCCGTAATTAAAAATATGTTGTTATAGTTATAATTATTATTATTTCTTAGGTTAATGAATAAATTATAAGGTTTGAGCGTATCTATTTTTTCAACTTTAAAAGTAATCATAGAATCTTTATCCCAACCTCTTTCCGGCACTGATTGATATTCATCGTAAACCCGCTTAGAATCGCAAGCGACCAAGCATACAATTGCTACCAAAGAACATACCAAAGCTTTACGCATTATTTCTAGGCTTTTTGCGTCTCCGCTTCTTATTATTTCTTCTTTTTTTATGACTCGCTTTTTTAGGTTTATCAAAACGCGTTAAACTGTCTTGCCCCACCACATTGCTAAAGTCATTGGTAACATCTTTTTCCAATTCCGCAGAAAATTCTTCTAAACTTGCTACGGGATTTTTCTTTTGGGCTGCTTTTATAATCTCTTTCACCTGGTCTTTCGTAAGCTCAAACCAGTTCATCCATTCTCCTTCGTAAGCGTACCAAAGGCTTCCTTTAAAAATATCTATTTTCTGACAAACCGCAGTGCCTTTTTGGGTTTGTAACTTCACGTCTTGTTTGGGGAAATCTTTGAGTGCGTCTAAATAAGCATCTAGCTCATAGTTAAGACAGCATTTTAATTTACCACATTGCCCCGCTAATTTTTGAGGATTTAAAGAAAGTTGCTGATATCTTGCTGCGGAAGTAGTAACCGATCTAAAATCTGTTAACCAAGTAGAACAACATAGCTCCCGACCGCAAGAACCAATACCGCCCAATCGTGCCGCTTCCTGACGGAAACCAATTTGACGCATTTCTATACGTGTTTTAAATTCTTTGGCAAATTCTTTAATTAACTGTCTAAAATCTACACGGTCTTCTGCAGTATAATAAAAAGTAGCTTTTGAACCATCTCCTTGAAATTCGATATCGCTAATTTTCATTTTTAAATTGAGCTTAATCGCAATTTCCCTAGCACGGACTTTCATAGCTTCTTCCCGTTCTCTAGAAGACTGCCAAACATCTATATCTTTTTGACTGGCTTTTCTATATATTTTGTTGACTTCAGGACTATCTAACTTTACACGTTTTTTCTTCATTTGTACTTTCACCAGTTCCCCGGTTAAAGAAACAACACCTACATCGTGACCCGGCGAAGCTTCCGTAGCCACCACATCTCCCATGGTTAAACTTAATCCCTCTGTATTTTTATAAAAATGCTTTCTTCCGTTTTTAAAACGTACTTCTACACAGTTAAAAGGCTCTATACCTCCCGGAAGGGACATATTGGAGAGCCAATCGAAAACCGCAAGTTTATTGCAACTATCGGTTCCACACGTTCCGTTATTCTTACATCCTTTTGGCTGACCATCTTTGGTCGAGCAACTTCCACACGCCATAAACTTATGTTATATATTGAAATACTAGAAACTACAAAGCTTCCGTATTGATAATGATTATTATTTATTTTTAAATGGTAAATATACCAATTTATTGTGAGGAGAAAGAAAAATGATGTTTGGAAGAGAATTTTTAAGCTTAAAATTTCATAAGAAAGAGCTCACCGAAGTTTTGTTAGCTAAACATCAACCAAATACTTGCACTCCAAAGAACAACATTTCCTAAAATTCCTATAATACTTAAAAAACGAAGTTGATCTTGATGGGCAGCAATCCTGAAGAAGAAAATAGAGAACACAATAGCTGTCATTGCTGCTGCATTAATATAGGAAGGATAATGTATAATTTCTGGAAAATGCCGTAAATAACTTTTTTTGGCTTCAATAAAAGAACCCAAGTTATCAAACTTATAAAACCAGACCGTCAGATTAAATAAACCAAGAATTAAAATAAAGCTACCCACTAAAAAAGAGAGTAGCCTTATTTTACTTTTTTGCCTTTCTGATATATGATAGCTATTTATCAAGCCTTAGTGTTTGAATTTTAAAACCTCGGATCTTCCTTTTTTAAAAATCTTATTGCTATTGTGCTTTCCTCTTCGCAAGGCTTTTTGTTCTTCGTAAGGCAATGCATGTATTTCTTTACAATGGTCTGAGCAGCAATCATCCATTTTTTCGGCACATTCTTCACATTGAATAAACAGTAAATGACAGGCTTCATTTGCACAGTTTACATGAGTATCACAAGGCTTTCCGCATTGGTGACATTGCGCAATTACATCTTCTGAAATTTTTTCAGCACGACGATGGTCGAACACAAAGTTTTTTCCAATAAACTTATTCTCTATCTCTTTCTCACGAACCTGTCTGGTATATTCAATAATACCTCCTTCTAATTGAAAAACCTTTTTAAATCCTTTATGCTTATAGTATGCACTTGCTTTTTCACAGCGGATCCCTCCTGTACAGTACATGACTAAGTTTTTATCTTCTTTATGTTCTTTTAAATCTTCTTCAATTATATCTAAAGAATCCCTAAAGGTATCTACATCTGGAGTGATTGCTCCTTGAAAATGACCTATCTCACTTTCGTAGTGATTACGCATATCTACCAATATGGTATTGGGATCGCTTATTAACTGGTTAAATTTCTCAGCATCTACATGTTCTCCTTTCTTGGTAACATCAAAAGTTTCATCATTAAGACCGTCTGCCAAGATTTTAGATCTTACTTTTATCTTTAATTTCAAGAACGATTTTAGATCTTGCTCAATAGCGATATTTAACCGAATATCCTTTAAAAAATAGATATCATCGATAAATGCTTTAAATGTATTGAATTTTTTAGCAGGAACAGAAAGCTGAGCATTAATTCCTTCGTGAGCAACGTAAATACGTCCTAAGACCTCCATTTGATCCCAAGCGACAAATAAATGATTTCTAAAAAGCTCTGGGTTACCGATTTTTGCATATTGGTAGAAAGAGATGGTTAGCCTATCTTCTCCGGCCTCTTCGAGCAAGGCTTCTCTTTCTTTTGCACTTAATTTGTTGTACAGTTGCATGCTATACCTTTTTATAAGTTAAACAAAAGTTAAGCTGCAAAAGTAATTGTTTTCAATTAAAAACGCCCTGAAAAAGTCAATTTTCAGGGCGTTTTTATGGCTAATTCGTTATTAATAAATTTCTTAAATTCAATTTTAACATTGTTTCAAAATTTAATTATGAACGTTAACCTCCATCGACCTTACAATTACAGATATAAAAAACTGTAATTGCTTGGCCAACAGAATTTAAAAGAATATTTCTTTTGAGAAATTTCATTTATGTTCTCTTGCTTTACTTCATAGATACAAAAAATTAAAAAAGGTTGCGTGGCAAATGGTAATCACAAAAACTTATAGTATTTTAGCATTTCTTCAATCAGAGAAAAATACAAAGCCTTTTAAAAAGATTATGAGTAAAGACAACGAGAAAGATGCAAAATTAAAGGCGTTAAAACTAACGCTAGATAAATTAGATAAAACTTACGGTAAAGGTACGGTCATGAAAATGAGTGACCAAGCCGTACAGGATGTAGATGCCATTCCTTCAGGATCTTTAGGGTTAGATTTAGCTCTTGGCGTAGGCGGTTACCCTAGAGGTCGAGTAATTGAAATTTACGGTCCAGAATCTTCTGGTAAAACTACCTTAACCCTACATGCAATTGCTGAAGCGCAAAAATCCGGAGGTATTGCTGCTTTTATAGATGCAGAACACGCTTTTGACCGTACTTATGCGGAAAAGCTTGGTATTGATATTGAAAACTTAATCATCTCTCAGCCAGACCACGGTGAACAAGCGCTAGAAATTGCAGACAACCTAATTAGATCTGGTGCTATCGATATTATTGTGATCGATTCTGTAGCGGCATTAACTCCTAAAAGTGAAATTGAAGGAGAAATGGGAGATTCTAAAATGGGCCTTCACGCCCGGTTAATGTCTCAAGCATTAAGAAAACTTACTTCTTCCATTAGCAAAACCAATTGTACCGTTATTTTCATTAACCAATTAAGGGAAAAAATTGGAGTAATGTTTGGAAATCCCGAAACAACGACAGGAGGTAATGCCCTTAAATTTTACGCTTCTGTGAGGTTAGATATTAGAAGATCTACACAAATAAAAAACAGCAATAGCGATGTGTTGGGTAATAAAACACGGGTAAAAGTTGTAAAAAATAAAGTTGCCCCTCCTTTTAAAACTGCTGAATTCGACATCATGTACGGTGAAGGTATCTCTAAAGTAGGAGAAGTAATTGATATTGGTGTAGATTATGAAATTGTCAAGAAAAGTGGTTCTTGGTTTAGTTACGAAGATACTAAATTAGGACAGGGCCGTGATGCGGTTAAAACTTTACTGAAAGACAATCCTGAATTAATGGAAGAACTGGAGACTAAAATTACAGATGCCATTAAATTAGCAAAATCTTAATCAATAAGAATTCATAAAAATTAATTAAAATCCCGTAATCACGGGATTTTTTTGTGCTTTACGCAACCATTCCATTTTAATTGTATCTACCTAATATAAACCCTATTTTACCCCTGAACGATGAAGAGGAATTTTTTAGTTTTATTAGTAATTTTGGGCAGTATTTTTAGCTGCTCGCTGGATGATGAGGTTAACCCCACTTATGCTTTTGAACTTGCTCCTATAGATAGTGTTAGCCTACCTGACACACTTACCTATGGACATACTTATGATTTTGAAATAACTTATGAAAGAGCGTCTGATTGTCACACCTTTGAATGGTTTGAATACACTAAAGACACCAATGAGAGAAAAATTTATGTAGTTAATCGAGTTTATTTAAATGAAAATAACTGTGAAGATTTAGAAGATGAACTAGCCACCAAAAAGCTTCCGTTTGAAGTAATTAGACAAGATTATTATATATTTAAGTTCTGGCAAGGCATCAATGCAAACGAAGAGGATATTTTTTTAACAAAGCGAATTCCTGTTAAAATAGAATAGTATAAATTGAGTATTGAGCAACTCATACAAAAATGTAAAAAGCAAGATTTAAAATCGCAAGAACAATTATATAAGCTTTATGCTCAGAAATTGTTTGCGGTAAGTATAAAGTATTCTCGAAATTTTCAAGAAGCAGAAGATAATCTTCAAGATGCTTTTTTAACCATTTTTAAAAAAATAGCTCAATATAAAAACAAAGGTTCTTTTGAAGGTTGGCTAAAACGAATTGTAATTAATACAGCATTACAACGGTATAGAAAACAAGACGTTTTTCAAATTATAGATGAACAGGCATTAAAAGAACCCGAAGTAGAAATAGATAACGATCAACTCCCGTTACCTTTTTTATTAAAAATAATACAAGAGTTACCCGATCGTTACCGAATGGTTTTTAACCTCTATGCTTTAGATGGTTTTTCCCATAAAGAAATAGCTAAAACAATGAATATTTCTGTAGGAACATCTAAATCTAACTTGGCAAGAGCAAGACAAATTTTAAAAATCAAGGTTGAAAATTTTAATAATGAAAATAATAGCGCAACTTCTGTAAAATGAAGGAAAATAAAAACATAGACCGGCTTTTTCAAGAGAAGTTCAAAGATTTTGAAGCAGTTCCTAGTGAAAACGTATGGAAAAACATCAAAAGTGAACTTGAAAAAGAAAAGGACCGCAAAGTAATCCCTATCTGGTGGTACAGAATTGCAGGAGCTGCTGCCGTTCTCGCCCTTGTTTTTTTGGCAGGAAACTTTTGGTTAGATAGTAATAAAAATAATGTAGTTAACGCTACAGAAAAGGTTAAGGAAAACGATAATCAAAAAACCAATGAGCCCTTTCAGCCAGCAAAAAGTAAAACTACAAATACTTATGCTAGCGGTGAAAATGTAATTGAAAAAACAGAAAATACCATACAACCCCAAACCCAAAACCCTAAGAATTTTCAGCAAGATATCACAAACACTCCAAAGGTAAAGGCTAATTCAAATCGTCTTGTTGAAAAGAATTCTTCAGTTACAAGCAGTTCCTTCCCTAATTCTGGGAAGGTGGCTTCAACTGGAACTAGAAATTCTACGAATAAAAACTCAAACGGGATTGTTTCCGAAAAACAAAACACTTCAGAAATTCATCCTAACAACTCCCCCAATAAATCAAACTTAGAACCGGCTACAACTTCTTCTGAAAAAAACAGTCTAGCAGAAAATAATTCTACAGAAGAAAATAACTTTATTGATAAAAATAAAACCATAACTGAAGAAAACGAAGAGGATAAAAAATCTCTAGTAGCTGCTGCTAAAGAAATTGAAGAAACCAAGGATGAGGAAAAAAACAGCGAAGAAAAAGAAAACGAACAACAAAATTTATCTAAATGGTTAATTAAACCTAATGTCTCCCCTATTTACTACGGAAGTTTAAACGGAGGTAACAGTTTAGATAAAAGCTTGGCCAACAATAGTTCTAGTGGAGAACTTAGCATGGCTTACGGTGTAAACTTTGCTTATAGCATTTCTGAAAAATTAAAGGTTCGTTCTGGTGTTAGCAAAGTTAATATGAGTTACAATGTAAATAATATTGCTTTTTCCCCAGCGGTAAATGCCATACAATTGGAAGGAATTAATTCTCCATCTAACGAAAGTATTGAAGTGGTTTCTACGGCAAGGCCCCAAACAAATTCAGATGCAATTACCAATGAATTCGGGCAGGAACAATTTAATAATTTCTCCCAAGGAACTATTAACCAACAACTGGGATATATCGAAGTTCCTCTAGAAATAGAATATGCCTTATTAAATAAAAAATTTGGTATCAACTTGATCGGGGGCGCAAGCACATTATTTCTAGACAATAATGCCGTCGTTATTAACTCTGGAGAAGGTCAACTATCCCTTGGCGAAGCCAATAACCTCAACAATGTAAGTTTCACCACGAATGTGGGGCTAGGCTTAAATTATAATTTGAGTAAACAGTTTGACTTGAATTTAGAGCCTACTTTTAAATATCAACTCAACGGATTTAATAATAACATCAACAACTTTAAGCCATACTATTTTGGAGTATATACAGGCTTTAGTTTTAAATTTTAAGTTTTTTTAGTTAGTTTTTTAAAATTGCAATGATGAGCAAAGGGAGTCAAGTGGTTTTGGCTCCTTTTCTTTTTTATGCTGAAGTTTCTTCATTTTTAAGTTCTGTATAAATCGCTTCCCACACATTTTCTTTTAACTGCTTTTTATGTGTTTGATTTAAGTTTTCAGTAGAGAAGAATGGTAATATTTTGGCTCTCATCTTCCCTAAAGAACCACTAAAAAAAGTATATGAAAAACGCTTTTTATTATCGTAAAATACCAAAGGCACAATCGGTATTTGATGATCGATAGCTAATCGAAAAGCTCCATCCTTAAATGTATCCAGTAAAACAGACTCATCATCGGGTACGCCTCCTTCCGGGAAAATACAAATACTAACGCCTTGTTTCAATCTTCGTTGCGCTTGCTGAAAAACTTCATTTCTACTTTTTACATTTCCGCGATCTACTAAAATACAGGTACGCTTATAGAAAAACCCAAACACCGGAAACTTTGCCAACTCTTTCTTCCCCACAAAAACAAACGGATTTTTAACAATACTCAACATGAGCATAATATCGATCATCGAAGTATGATTGGCTACAAACATGTAGCTTTTTCCTTTTTGCGGACTTTCAAGCTTTTTCACGATTGGGTAAAAACCCATTCCGTATAAAATAATATTTGCCCAAATACGAGCTAAAAAGAAAAACTGCGGATAGTATTTTTCCTTTGAAGTAAATAACAACAAAAAAGGAAACATCACAATAATAGGTACGGCAATAAGGATATAAAACCAAATGCGCCAAATAGTGATTAGAATTTTTCTAAAAAAGCTCATATACCTTCAAAAGTACTAAATTGTATGCATTGAAAATGATAAAACATTTACCTTTACAAAAAAATTATTCAAAATGTCAAGAATACTAAC
Source organism: Mesonia oceanica (assembly GCF_902499555.1). GTDB lineage: Bacteria > Bacteroidota > Bacteroidia > Flavobacteriales > Flavobacteriaceae > Mesonia > Mesonia oceanica. Next base: position 133,438 of record NZ_CABVMM010000001.1, on the reverse strand, counting down.
CGGAGTACAAAGTACAGGGACTCCACATTTAGGAAACTTACTAGGAGCTATTATTCCTGCCATCAATTTGGCAAACGATTCTAACAACGATTCTTTTTTATTTATTGCGAATTTACATACCCTTACGCAAATAAAAGACGCTCCTACTTTACGAGAAAACACCTATTCTGTGGCAGCTACATGGCTGGCTTTTGGTTTAGATATTGAAAAAACAGTCTTTTATAGACAAAGTGATATACCACAAGTGACTGAACTTTCTTGGTATTTAAGTTGCTTTTTCCCTTACCAACGTTTGACTTTAGCACATTCATTTAAAGACAAAGCCGATCGTTTGGCCGATGTAAATTCAGGACTCTTTACGTATCCCATGTTAATGGCCGCCGATATTTTGGCCTACGATGCTGAGTTTGTTCCGGTAGGTAAAGACCAACTTCAACATATTGAAATGACACGTGATGTAGCTTCTCGTTTTCACGCACAAATGGGGGAAGATGTTTTTGTCTTGCCTGAAGCTAAGATTGAAGAAAACTCCAAGTATATCCCAGGCACCGACGGTAATAAAATGAGTAAATCTGCAGATAATTACATCAATTTATTTTTACCAGATAAAAAGCTTAGAAAACAAGTGATGGCTATTCAAACCGATAGCACACCGCTTGAAGAGCCTAAAGATCCCGACACTTGTAACGTTTTCAACCTTTATAAAATTATTGCTTCAGAAGAGCAAACCGCAGAAATGCGTAAAAACTATTTAGGTGGTAATTACGGCTATGGTCACGCCAAGCAAGCTTTATACGAACTTTTAGTTGAAAAATATGCGAAAGAAAGGGAAGCTTATCATTATTATATGAATAACCTTAACGAAGTTGATGCAGCTTTAGAAAAAGGAGCTGAAAAAGCTAGAAAAATAGCCAACGAAGTCTTGGATAGGGTAAGGACTAAATTGGGATATTAAACCTATCTCTTTATAATTAAAAAAACCGCAACATATAGTAATTATGTACTACTTGTTGCGGTTTTTTTACAAACTATAACTTAAATCGCTTCAAACATCTTACCAGGTAAAGGTCTTACCAAACCATTTAATTCAAGGTTTAAAAGATAGGTGGTAATTTCAAACGTGGGCATTTGGCAAGCTAGAGCTAACACATCTAATTCTGTTTTTCCTAAATCTTTGAGCTGACTTAAAACTTTTTCTTCTTCGGGAGAAAGCTCAACAAAAAGTTGGGTTTGTTTTGGCTGCTGTGGTTCTAATTCCCATCCCAAATAAAAAATCAAATCTGTAGCAGAAGTAATCATTTGCGCTTTTTGATGCTTAATAAGTTCATTACAACCTTTGCTTAAAATATCTGTAGGCCTTCCGGGCAATGCAAAAACTTCTCGATTATAAGAGTTGGCTATGTCTGCCGTCACTAGAGAACCTCCTTTTTCAGCGCTTTCAATCACAATGGTAGCTTCACTTAAACCGGCAATGATTCGGTTACGTTTTAAAAAGTTTTTTCGGTCAAAGGTTTTGTCGCTCCAAAAATCAGAAATAAAGCCGCCGTTTTTCAACACTTCTTTTTCATACTTTTTATGCGCTTTCGGATAAATTTGATTCAATCCATGCGCCATACACCCTATGGTCTGTAAATTATTGGCCAAAGCTGCTTTATGAGCACAAATATCAATTCCGTACGCAAATCCCGAAACAATCACCGGATTTAATGGAGCTAAGTCTTCAATGAGTTGCTCGCAAAAAGCAGTTCCATGGGTGGTCGCTTTTCGTGTTCCCACAATACTAATGATCTTTTTCTGCTGAAGGTCTATAGTTCCTTTTTCAAAAAGTAAAATAGGGGCATCAATACAATGTTTGAGCCGCTGCGGATAATCATTATCCTGAAAATACTTTACCTTAATATCGGCTGTATTTATAAATTCCAGTTCTTGCATGACTTCCCTTTCATAAGAGGAAAAATCCAACAAAGCTGCAGTCCGTTCTCCAATACCTTCTACTGCCATTATCTTTGACTTCTTTGTTTCAAAAATTGCTTTGGCAGAACCAAAATGATGCACTAATTTTTTTGCTGTAACGTCTCCGATATTTGGAATTCGTTGCAGCGCTAATAAATAAATTAACTCTGATTCACTCATTATGAAGAAAATATAAGTCTAAAAATAAAGAAAAAGATTTGTTAATAAAATTCACTCTCCATATTTCATAAAAACTGAAAATAAACTAACTTTGAAATTATGAGAGTAGAGCTGTATTTAAAAGAATTACTTTATCGTTACGAATGCGTAGTGATGCCCGGTTTTGGAGCATTTTTGGCTAAACGTAAACCTGCAGAGGTTCATGAATCTACCCATGCGTTTTATCCTCCTAAAAAAGCAATTTCTTTCAACAAACAACTTTCTGAAAACGATGGTGTGTTAGCTAATTATATTGCTAAAGCGGAAGAGATTTCTTACAGTGAAGCCAACCAGAAAGTAACCGAATTTGTAGAAAACCTTTCTCATACCCTAGAAAATTACAAAGAAGTAATTTTAGATGAGATAGGAACATTCTCTTTAGAAGAAGAAAAAGTACTATTTCAACCTTTCTACCATAACAACTATTTAGCTGAATCTTTTGGTCTTTCTACCTTTACTTCTAATCTCATTGAAAGAGAAGAAGAAATCGTTGAAGAAAAAAATACTATACTTTCTAAGGTTGAAGAGGATACTTCTCAAGATGAAGTTGCTTCCGCTACTGTTTCAGAAAAAATTTCTACCTCAGAAGAAAACCGAAAAACAAAATCTCCGGTTTGGAGATATGCTGCGGTTGGAGCAATAGCCATTGGTTTAGCCGGCTTTTTAGGAGCCAATTATTACAGCAACGATATTAAAGAACACAATATTGCAGAACAGCAAAAAGCTGAAAAGCAAATTGAATCTCAAATACAAGAAGCAACCTTTGTAATTAGTAATCCGTTGCCCGAAGTAACTTTTAAAGTAGCCCACGAGTCTGGAAACTATCATATTGTAGCCGGTGCTTTTAGAGAACAAGAAAATGCTACCAAAAAAGTAAATCAATTACAGGAAAAAGGATTTAATGCCCGTGAAATTGGGACTAATAAATATGGATTACATCAAGTAATTTATAGTAGTCACAAAAACCGCCTCGAAGCTTTAAAAGCATTGAAAAACATAAAAAATACCGAAAATCAAGAAGCTTGGTTATTGGTCCAAGAATTGTAAATTTTTCTATACTTATAAAATTTCTTTAAAATTGATGCTTTTACTGAGCATCAATTTTTGTTTTAGCACAAAAGATTACCTTTGCAGAAAAAAATGCAGCCAAAACATCCCCAAGAATCCCATACTATTTTAACCGACCTGGTTTTGCCCAGTGAAACCAATCCGTTAAACAATCTTTTTGGTGGCGAATTGTTAGCCCGTATGGACCGTGCTGCAAGTATAGCCGCACGTCGTCATAGCCGAAGAATTGTAGTAACTGCTTCGGTAAATCACGTGGCGTTTAAAAAAATGATTCCCTTAGGAAGTGTGGTAACCGTAGAAGCGAAACTTTCCCGTGCTTTTAAAAGCTCGATGGAAGTAGTGATCGATGTATGGATAGAAGACCGTGAAAGTGGATTGCGTTCCAAAGCCAACGATGCCATTTATACATTTGTAGCTGTAGATGATTCTGGTATGCCCGTTCCTGTTCCTGCGATTGAACCGGAAACCGAAATTGAAAAAGAACGGTACGACGCTGCCTTACGAAGAAAACAACTAAGTTTGGTACTTGCCGGAAAATTAAAACCTAGTGAAGCCACCGAACTGAAAGCTCTATTTGAAGACTAAAAAAGCCATGCTCTATGGCCACAACTCCTAAAGTTTCTTTTAAAGAAATTAATAAAATTGCAATCCCGGCCATTATTGCGGGAATTGCCGAACCGCTTATTTCTTTAACCGATATAGCTGTAATTGGTAATATTAGAGAAAATTCGGTGGAAGCATTAGCGGCCGCAGGAATTGTGGGTTCTTTTCTTTCGGCTATTATTTGGATTGTCGCCCAAACTAAAACGGCTATTTCTGCAATTGTTTCTCAGCATTTGGGTGCTAATCGGGTTCATGCAGTGAAGACTTTAATTCCGCAAGCAATTATTTTCAACCTCATTTTAAGTTTAGTAATTTATGCTACTACTGCTTTTTTTGCTGAAAGTATTTTTAGTGCCTATAATGCAGAAGGTTTAATCTTAACCTATACCGAAGATTATTATACAATTCGTGCTATGGGTTATCCGTTAACATTGGTGACCTTTGCCATTTTTGGAGTTTTCCGTGGTTTACAAAATACACTTTGGGCGATGAAATGCAGCTTGGCAGGAGCTGCCGTAAATATTGGATTAGATTATGTGCTCGTCTATGGAATTGAAGGCTTTATTCCTCCGCTTCATCTCAAAGGAGCAGCTTATGCAAGTCTTGCTGCACAGGCTACAATGTTGATGATGGCTTTTTATTTCTTTTTCAAAAAAACACCTTTTCACCTAAAACTTAGTTTCAATCTGAATCCGCAGATGAAACCGCTCTTAGTCATGGCAGCTAATCTTTTTGTAAGAACAGCAGCCCTTAATTTCGCTATTTATTTAGCCAATGCTTACGCAACCGACTATGGAAAAAACTATATCGCGGCACAGAGTATTTTGATGAATATTTGGTTGTTTTTCTCTTTCTTTATCGATGGTTATGCCAATGCGGGAAATGCAATTGGTGGTCGTTTACTTGGTGCAAAAGATTATGTTAGACTGTGGAACCTAAGTAAAGATATTTGTAAATATGCCGTATTTATCGCTTTAATTTTAGTGGCGATATGCGGACTTTTCTACAACGAAATTGGACTCATTTTTAATAAAGAAGCCACCGTACTTGCCTTATTTTCTTCCGTTTTTTGGTTGGTACTTTTAATGCAACCTATCAATGCGATTGCTTTTATGTTTGATGGAATTTTTAAAGGTTTGGGGGAAGCCAAATACCTTCGAAATGTTTTGCTTGCTGCTACCTTTTTAGGCTTTACTCCTACTTTGTTGATTGCTGATTATTTCGGTTTAAAACTCTATGCCATTTGGCTCGGTTTCCTAGTTTGGATGCTCATTAGAAGTTCTACTTTGGTTATTAAATTCCGAAGAAAATATTTGAAAAACTAAACGTTTTACCGAAGAAAATATTTTCCCCATGTTATATTTTCAAAACAATAATTGTTACTTCATAAATTTTACAATTGTTACTTTATTAAAACATTAAAACTTTATATATTAATAGATAACAACTCTTTATATTTTTTTTGTTACATTTACCAAGCATCACTTGTTATATTTTCCCAACAACTTATGTTAATAAACATGGCTGATTTTAAACATTTAGAATTAAAAATTATCGAGCCAACATTTGACTCCCCTTTGATAGATTTGGTAGTTGAATTAGAACATTTAAGAAGAAAAACCCTATCGGGCTCAACACACCCAGAAATATTCTTCCAATTAAAAAATATATTTCACACCCTAGAAAGTATAGGTTCTGCAAGAATTGAAGGAAATAATACCACAATTTCTGAATTTATTGAAACTAAAATTGAAAATAGACCTATTGCTAATGAAAATATCCAAGAGATTAGAAATATAGAATTAGCAATGCAATATGTAGATGAATATGTAAAAGAAAGAGGTGTTACGCTCGATTTAATTAAAGATATTCATTCAAAAATTGTTGATAAGCTTTCTCCTCCACCTAAAGGAGAAGGAGACTCGACACCCGGTACTTACAGAGACTGTAAAGTTTACATAAAAGGAGCTAAACATATTCCTCCAGAAACAAACTTTCAAGTAAAAGAATATATGGAAAATTTAATAGACTTTGTAAATAATGATGATCCTCCGAAGTATGATTTATTAAAAGTGGCTTTAGCCCACCATAGGTTTATGTGGATTCATCCATTTAGTAATGGTAATGGTAGAACAGGAAGATTATTTACCTATGCAATGCTATTAAAACAAGGGTTCAATGTAAATATAGGCAGAATTCTTAATCCAACTGCTGTATTTTGCTTTGATAGGAACTTATATAACACTAACCTCTCTTTAGCAGATTCAGGTAATTATAAAGATGTTGAGAAATGGTGTACATATGTATTAGAAGGTTTAAAAAATGAAATTGATAAAATTGATAATCTAAGTGACTATTCTTATCTGAAAGATAAAATTTTAGTTCCAGCAATTAAATATTCATTAGAAATGAAATACATTAATAGGCAAGAATCCAAAATTTTAAATAAAGCAATTGAATTACAATCATTTCAAAATTCTGATATTCAAGAAATTTTTCCTAAAAAATTATCACCAGCTATTTCTAGGATGATTAGAGAATTAAAACAAAAGAATATGTTACAATCTGAGAAAAATAATTCTAGAAAATATTACATAAACTTCGCAAATAATTTTCTAATTAGGGGAATAATAAAAATGTTAGCTAAAGAGTCTTTTATACCTTTAAAAGAATAATTATTAAAATCAGTTTAACACCTGTGCACTTAGAATTGCCTTAAAAATGTCGTAATTTTAAGCTATGAAAAGAGATGAAGTTAGCAGAGGATTTATATTTAAAACTTACCAAGCACCGCACCAAACTCCTTTTGAAAAGCTTTTTGAAATTTTTAAAGAGCTTATTACCTATACTTCGGGAGATTTTGATGAAGCCATCGACTGGTTACGACAATTGGATAAGGAATATGAACTGACCACGCCCGATTATACCATAGATGATTTTATTGAAGATCTAAAGGCGAAAGGCTATATCCAAGAACGAATAAAGCCTGATGGTAAAGGCGCGATGGAAATTACCTCAAAAACCGAAAAAGCCATTCGGCAACGTGCATTGAACCAAATTTTTGGAAAAATGCGAAAGGGAAATTCCGGGAACCACAAAACCAAGCATAGCGGAAATAGTGATGACAGTACCGGTGAATTAAGGGATTATCAATATGGTGATGGTTTAGACCGAATTTCGATGACCGAAAGTTTGAAAAACGCCCAAATTAATCACGGTATCGGTAATTTCAACTTATCTGAAAACGATTTGGTTGTAGAAGACAGTCAGTTTAAATCACAAATGAGTACGGTGTTAATGATTGATATTAGTCACAGTATGATTTTGTATGGTGAAGATCGTATTACGCCGGCCAAGAAAGTGGCAATGGCACTTTCAGAATTAATTTTAACACGTTACCCTAAAGACACCCTCGATATTATTGTCTTCGGAAATGACGCGTGGCCTATACAAATTAAGGATTTACCGTATTTGCAAGTCGGCCCTTTTCATACCAATACAGTCGCCGGAATGCAATTGGCGATGGATATTTTACGCCGAAAGAGAAACGCCAACAAGCAAATTTTTATGATTACCGATGGAAAGCCAAGCTGCCTAAGAATGCCTGATGGAACTTATTATAAAAACTCGATGGGACTTGACCCGTACATCACGAACAAATGTTACAATATGGCGGCACAAGCTCGAAAACTGAATATTCCCATCACCACGTTTATGATTACTTCCGACCCGTATTTACAGCAATTTGTAGATGAGTTTACCGAGTCTAATCAAGGAAAAGCCTACTATACGGGCTTAGGTGGTTTAGGAGAAATGATTTTTGAAGATTATGAATCGAATAGGAAAAAGAGAATACGATAAATTAACATCTCCCCAACCCCTCTTCAAAAGAGGGGCTAAATTAAATTTTGATGGCGAATAAAATAATACCATATAATAAAAATCTTAAAATTAGAGCTAGAGAGCTGAGAAAAAATATGACTCCTGCTGAAGATTTAGTATGGCAACATATTCGTAAAAAATCTTTGGGAGTAGAATTTCACCGACAAGTTCCTCTGCTAAATTATATTGTTGATTTTTATTGCCATGAAATCGGGCTAGCTATAGAAATAGATGGAAAAATTCATAAATATAATTTTATAGAAGACGCTAAAAGACAAGGAGAAATTGAAAAACATGGAGTTTCTTTTTTAAGATTCACTAATGAAGAAGTTTTTAGTAAGATAACTTCTGTAAAACAAAGAATACTTAACTACATAGAAGAATTAAATCAAAACACATAAAATGTTCCTCCCTCCCTTCGAAGGGAGGGCCGGGGAGGGATGTAAAATAAAAAATACTATGAATTTAACAGAAATAAAAACCTTTGGCGAACTTAAAGAAGCAGGTTACCAAAGTAAGAGCATCAAAGAAGAGCTTCGTGAAAATTTAATTGAAAAAATAAAGAATAACGAAACAGTTTTTGAAGGTGTTCATGGATATGAAGATACCGTAATTCCTGAATTAGAACGTGCTATTCTTTCCAAACATAATATCAACTTACTAGGTTTACGAGGACAGGCAAAAACCCGTTTAGCTCGACTGATGGTTAAATTATTGGATGAATATATTCCGGTAGTAGAAGGCTCAGAAATAAACGATGACCCTTTTCATCCCATTTCAAGATATGCCCAAGAAACTTTAAAAGAAAAAGGAGATAACACACCTATTTCTTGGTTACATCGCGAAGAGCGTTTTTCAGAAAAACTGGCGACTCCCGATGTAACGGTAGCCGATTTAATTGGTGATGTAGATCCCATTAAAGCTGCCAATTTAAAACTGAGTTATGCCGATGATCGTGTAATTCATTTTGGGATGATTCCACGGGCAAATCGTGGGATTTTTGTGATCAACGAATTACCCGATTTACAGGCAAGAATTCAGGTGGCATTGTTCAATATTTTGCAAGAAGGCGATATTCAAATTCGAGGCTTTAAATTAAGAATGCCGTTAGACCTTCAATTTATATTTACTGCCAATCCCGAAGATTATACCAATCGTGGTAGTATTGTCACGCCGTTAAAAGATAGAATTGGTTCGCAAATTTTAACGCACTATCCGAAAACCGTAGAAATTGCAAAAACCATTACAGAGCAAGAAGCGAATTTGGAAGCTAATCAAAAAGATCACGTGAAAGTACCCGGTTTAGCTCGGGAAATCTTAGAGCAAATTAGTTTTGAAGCACGGGAAAGCGAATATGTAGATGAAAAAAGCGGAATTAGTGCTCGGATGAGTATTACCGCATTTCAGAATTTATTGAGTACAGCAGAACGTCGTACTCTAAAAAATGGGGATACTGAAACAACCCTTCGTTTAGGTGATTTTATGGGGGTCATTCCATCGATTACCGGGAAAGTTGAATTGGTTTACGAAGGAGAACAAGAAGGTGCAGCGTTTGTTGCTCAACATTTAATTGAAAATTCAATTAAAAGCATTTTTCCAACATTATTTCCAAAGATTGAAAAACTCGAAAAACAGAACGAAGACAATCCTTATGATGAAGTTACACAATGGTTTTTTGAATCGAGCGGAGTTGAGTTACCCGACGATTTAAATGAAAAGGAATACCAAGAAACACTAAAAGACATCAAACCTCTACAAAACCTCATCGATAAATATCAACCGGAAACCAGCGAGGAAGATCGTTATTTCTTAACCGAGTTTTTGTTGTGGGGATTAACCGCTTATAACAAATTAAGTAAACACCGATTCTCTAAAGGAATTCAGTTTCAAGATCTCTATGGGAATTACATTAATAACCTGTAAACTCATCGTTTCAAATTAATAAAAAAAGCTCTTTCCATCGAAAGAGCTTTTTCTGTTTATTTAATTACTGCTATACTAAATAAAATTTGATCTTTTTTTATGGGAGGGTTGTAACTTTTATAAAGTACAAATCCGTCGCAAGGTGAATAAATTTCTTCTAAGGTTTCCCCAAAAAAATCAGTAACATATCCTATTTTCATTCCTTTTTTAATGTATTGACCAGGTTTTATATGACTATGGAAAAAACCATCATTTTGGCTATTTACACTTTTTCGCTCATTTACAATGAGATTTTCTTTTGGATAAAAAGGTTCACCTGTAGCCATTTTTAAATGTTTTAGAACATTAAACAGTGCAAATTTCACCCTTTCTACTTCTCGTGGTTCTATTATTCCTCTTCTGCCACATTCAATATCTGCAGCAGGAATACCTCTCATATAAGCTTCCCTAGAACAGTAAGTTGATTTATCTTCTATTTTATATTTATTTCCGAATTGCACAATAATATCAAAGCCCAATGCTTTAGCAAGTTCGAAAGATTTTTTAGAAACTTCTTTTTGGTATCCATAATTATAATAACCTGCATAAGCGATTAAATCATTATTGGTATCACCGGCATGTAAATCTAAAAAGTAATCAGACCTTGCTATAATTTTTGAAGAAATGATTGCAGCTATTTTTTCTGCAACAGAACCTTCCATGTTCCCTGGAAAAATCCTATTTATATTTTTTCTATCAATAGGATTTACCCTTACACTACGTTCTAAAAATGAAGCTAAATTGGTAATATTAACTACGATAATAGTTCCTGAAATTTGATTGGGGTCTATTTTATTAGCAAACTCTTGTGCGGCAACAATCGGTACGTATTCAGAACCATGGACACCGGCTGTAATTCCTAAAACAGGACCATCTTCTTTACCGTGGATTACTGTTACGGGAATAGAGGTCGTTTGATCATTTTCATAGGGAACTTGAATATTAAACCTCTCTTTACTCCCCGGATCTATATATTTCCCTTCAAATTCAAAACTCTTTTGGGAAAATGCAGAAAAACTTACTAATATAAATACTGTAAATACAAACTTTTTCATAGCTATAAAAAATTAAAACCAAGGTTAGTGAACCAACCTTGGTTTTAAAACTTATTATGTGTTATTGATTAATTGATATCGAAATGTCCTGAATCTGAATTTACATTTCCTTCTGTATCTTCCACTTCTAACTCAAAGTGATACTCTCCAGCGGCTGCGCTAGAAGGTACATCAATATGCTTGTGAAAATTCACAGTAGTTTCTCCATTATACTCATATTCTTCTTCAAAACTCCAACCTTCAAAGCCTTCGGCGTGAATATGAACATGAACATGTTGCACACCGTGTTCTGCATTGATGGTGGTTTCCGCATGCATTTCTGAACCTGCGTTTACGTTAGCAGGAATATCTAGTGCTGAGATAACAATTGCATCTGCATTGTTATCTGCATTAGTTACGTGAAAATGTACTCCTTCTGCATGGGTATGCCCTTCTGTATCGATCACGATAATAGTCATATGATATTCACCAGGAGTTGCATTTGCTGGAACATCAATATGCTCGTGAAATTCTGCTGAATTTCCAGAATAGTTAGAGAAGGTCTCATCAAAAGTCCAATCTTCCTCATTACCTTCTGGAGTAAGATCATGACCATGAATATTTACAGAAACACTTTCAATTCCGTGTTCAGCAGTAATAGCTGCCTCAGCGTGTACTTCACCTCCTTTATTTGCATCTTCCACATTAATATTTGTGATCGTGATGCCGTGTTCCTCTCCACTATGATCTTCTCCTATGATTATTTCTACGTAAGCTTCTGTTTGGTTTCCGGCTTGGTCTAATGCAATTATACCTAAGTGATAAGCTCCTTCTGCAGCATTTTCAGGCACTTCTAAATGCTCATGAAGATGATGGTTGGTTTGACCAGGTTCTAATTCTTCGGTATGGTTGAAAGACCAAGGGATGGTTTCTACAATTCCTGAAGGTCTCCCGTGGGTATGACCATCAAAGTTGTTATGAACTTCAATTTTATAAGAAGCTAATTCTACATCATCTTCTAAATCTACATCTAAATGAACCTCTCCTCCTACTGCAAAAACTTCATCTAGGGTTGGTTCATTAATGGTAATTACCGGAGCTTGATTATCAAGACCATTGCTTGAGTCATCGTCGTCACTACAAGAGGTTAATCCTAAAATACTAATTAGGGTTAATAAATAAAATATATTTTTATTATAAATTTTCATAATTCTAAAATTAAATTGTTTTGATTGCTTTTTTGTATAAATATTTTTGAGATAATTCTACCTTTTCCGGAGGTCCTCTTAAATAATAATATACAAATAGACTTTCTGTGGGGTTACTTTCAATAAGTGATAAAAGTCCTTTTTGTAAAGTAAAATGTTGTTGATAGTTAATTTCTCTATTTAATAGAAACCAATTATCCTTCCACAAATGAAAAATGCTGCATTCATGATTTTTTAAATTTGTCTTTTTTAACTGATATTGATAGGTTTCTTGGGTAGTAATAGATACGTCATATTCATGCTTAATCAACAAGAAATGAAAAGGCACATAAAGCTGAGAGCTTATGAAAACAGCTATTAATAAAATGCTAATATGTAAGCGGAAACCTCTCAATTAAAAAGGGACTTGAAGGGTTAACTGAATATTTCTCGAAAGTTCAGGAATTTCTAATCTTCTATAAAAACTGGTATGTTTAAAGTACTTTTTATTAAAAAGATTAGAGACCTGTAAATGAACTGTACTTTGCTTTTTAAATAAGTTAAAGCCTTTTTTTACGCCTAAACCAAATAATGCATACCCCGGAGTAATCATTTCTCCTTGTGCAATTCGGTCTTGTTCCATGGTCATTCTAGTATTGGCATATATTTCTGTTTCTTTAAGAATAAGGTGTTGTGTGTTAAAAGTGTAACCTACTTCAGCGAAGAGATTATTTGCCGGAGTAAAAGGTAAAGGGTAATCCCTAGAACTATCCGAAGTAAGTTGTTGATTGTATAAATACTCAGCAACCACCTGTGTTTTTAACTGATCAAAAAATGTTTTTTGTAAACTCACCTCCACACCGCTTAGTAATGCTCTTGATTGGCTATATCGATACAATTGTCCCGAATGTGGTAATAATGAAAAAGTTTTAGTGGGTTGCAGAAAAATATAATTGTCGAAGTAATAAATGTAGGGGTTTACGCTCGCTATAAAACTGTTTTCTTCATAGGTTAATTCAACATCTCCTACATAACCTTTTTCTGGATCTAAATCAGGATCACCTTGTTCATGCCTAAATGAACCATGATGTATTCCATTAGCTCCTAATTCAATCGGGGTTGGTAATCTAAAGTTTGTCCCTATATTGGCATTCAAAGTCCATTTATTCCAATTAAATAGCCCCCCAAACATTACATTCAAATTTCCAAAATCCCGATTTAAGTTAGGGCTTCTTTCTGCATAGTTATTAGCCGTTTCTTCACTTTCACCATTTTGAATAAGGTAATCATACAAGTAATTATCATTAAATTGATTTAAATGAACTTTCCCAAAATCGTAACGAATGCCTAAACTCCATAACGTAGTATTTGAAACTTTGTATTCATGTGTTAAAAAAGCAGCATAATTTTGCGCATCATACTGAGGAAGTAAAAAGTTGAAACCTGCAATATCATTTTCTTGCCATCTTCCTTCCAAGCCGAGGTTAGTAGTGTGCTGTGCAGAAAATTTTTGCTCCCATTTTACTTTAACATCATAAGTTTCTAAATTAAAATCCAGTTCTAGATTAGGGTTTTTTTCGGGAGGGGCTTGGTTTCCATAATGCGTATGAAATAAACTCCATTCTTGACGATGGTTTTTCTGATACCCTAAATTAACTATCAGCTTAGCATTATCATTAACGAAAAATGTATTGTTATTAATTAATTTGAAATGATTTACTCGTTGATAAGGGAAATCAATATTCCTTCGATCACCATCAGGTTGAACTCGACCTACAGAAGGAATCCCGTGAGCTCCTGGGAAAAATCCGGATTTTTGATAAACATTACTTACACTAACAGTACTCTTAAAATTATCACCTAAGTACCCTGCCTGAAAATACCAATCTAATTCCTTCCCTGCCGTATTTTTTAACTCTTCATCATATACAGGAAGATTAAAGTTAAGGTAATTAATTGTATCTGCCGGAAGCTTATAATCGGCATAAGATAAACCGGTAAGTCTGGCTTTTGCAAAAAATTTATTCGATTTATAATTTAAATTAAAAGATCCGCCAAGTGTATTATTTACAGATTTAGCAATGGTCATCGCGCTACCTGAAATACCTTCATCCATAGGCGCTTGATCGTTATCAATTTTTAAAACCCCTCCAATCGCATCACTTCCATATTCAATAGCAGAAACTCCTTTAATCACCTCTAACTTCTCTACAGAAAGAGCATCTAACTCTAAGCCATGATCTGCCCCCCATTGTTGTCCGGCTTGATTAATTCCATTTTCGCTTACTACCACTCTGTTTAATCCTAAACCACGAATAATAGGTTTAGAGATTCCAGAACCTACTTCCATAGCATTTACTCCTGGAAGCTTTTCTAAACTCGTAGAGAGTGAGCCTGTATATTCTTTTTCTATATAGTTTTTATTTACGATTTCCCGGTTGAGTACTGAAGTTTCAACAGTTTTCCCATGTAATAAAACCTGTTGAAGTTCTTTCCAATGGTGCTCTAGTTTAATTTCTTCAAACGTATCTCCTTCTATTAACACAGGATAAATCAAGTCTTGGCATTCAGGATGTGTGATTTTCAATTCGATTTTCCCATCACATAAGTTAGGGATTTCGAAATTTCCGTAAAAATCTGAATACACTTCAATATCACTATCAATAATCTCAATTACAGCATTGATAAGTGGTTCACCCGTATGATCATCTACTATTTTTCCTTTTAAGGTATGATCACAATTTTGTGCAGACAAAGAGAGGTTAGCCAAAATGAATATAAAGACCAATGAAAGAGTTTTCATTAAATATAATTTTATACAGTTAAGATTTTCAATCGATTTTCTTCAACTCTTTTAAAGAATCTTTATCCTTGAAAGTAGAAAGAAGTAATCGTTTAAAAATAAATCACTCTAAGCTTGATTGATGTTTTCAACCAAACGTTTAGAATGCTTAATTACGAAATGATATGATACTGAATAGAAGACTTCCAATAGAAGACTACATTCAACACTACTAATTAAACTGTATAAAAAGGGGGAGGTTTATTGAAGATAAGGCAAACAGGTGTTTTCTCTGTTGCCAACGAGGTATAGTTATTAATAACTATACTAGATTCCTGAGAAGGGATTTCCTGCAACTCGAAAGCTTCTTCCGCTGCAATTAACGGGATATTCTTATCTGTTCCAGATAGATGACACCAAACACAATCCTTGTCATCGTTAACATCATCTTTATGAGTAATATCATGAAGTCCCGAAACTTTTATCAGCATAAAAGCAACGAGAAAAAACCACGACAAACTATATTTTACTCGATTAGACAACATCATTAATCTGCAAAACTAAGAAAGAAAACCTCAACCCCATGTTAAAATTTCTAAAACATGGTTGAGGTTCATCTTATTTCTTTGGAAGTTTTCTGAAACCTTTTAATATATATCCAAACCTTCAAGGCATTAAGTACCTTGCAAGAGATGGTGATTAATCGTTTACTTTTATTAAATGTTCAGCAATTTGTACCGCATTAGTTGCCGCTCCTTTTCTTAGGTTATCGGCAACAATCCACATGTTTAAAGCTCGTGGATGTGAATGGTCTTTCCGGATTCTTCCTACAAATACATCATTTTTTCCTTCTGCATAAATGGGCATCGGGTAGGTATTTACATCAGGATTATCCTGTAAAGTGATTCCCGGAAAATCATTTAAAATCTTTTTCACCTCATCAATTTCAAAATCTTTTTCAAACTCAATATTTACCGACTCACTATGCCCGCCAACCACTGGAATTCTTACTGCAGTTGCAGAAACCAACACAGAATCATCATTCAAAATCTTCTTGGTTTCGTGCGTTAATTTCATTTCTTCTTTGGTATAATCATTCTCTAAGAAAACATCGCAATGCGGAATGGCGTTTTTATGAATAGGGTAAGGATACGCCATTTCCCCTTTTTCCCCTTTGTATTCATTTTCTAGTTGTTGTACTGCTTTTACTCCCGTTCCGGTAATAGATTGGTAAGTAGAAACAACAACTCGTTTAATTCCAAATTTATCGTGAAGCGGTTTTAAAGCCATCACTAACTGAATGGTGGAACAATTGGGGTTCGCTATAATTTTGTCTTCTTCTGTTAAACTATCGGCGTTAATTTCAGGTACTACAAGTTTTTTGGAGGGATCCATTCGCCAAGCAGAAGAATTATCGATAACAGTTGTTCCTGCTTCAGCAAATTTTGGTGCCCATTCTAAAGAAGTATTTCCTCCGGCAGAAAACAAAGCGATCTCAGGTTTTCGTTTTACTGCTGTATCTAGATTTACTACTTCATATTTCACTCCGTTGAATTCAATTTTTTTTCCAACAGATTTTTCTGAGGCGACAGGAATTAATTCGGTGATAGGAAAATTTCTTTCTGCTAATACCTTTAGCATTACTTGGCCAACCATCCCGGTGGCTCCAACAACAGCTACTTTCATTTTTACTGAGATCTAAAAATTTAATATTACTACTTTACAGCCTTATTTTTGGCTAACGGCAAAGATAGGTAGAGAATTTTAAACGGTGGGCCGTTTAGCTTCAGAAAGTAAAGTACACAGAAAAAAATACCCTGCCTTTAGAGCAGGGTTGAATTATTAAATTGAATAGTGTAGCGGTTACTACGTATTTTATGAAGCGGTATTTTGCTTCTTTAGTTCATCTCTAATTTCAGCAAGCAATTCTTCTTGCGTAGGACCTTTTGGAGCAGCAACTGGTTTGGGATCTTCTTTTTGCTTCGTTTTTTCGTAAGCCCGTAAAAACAAAAATATAAATAAGCCCACAATTACAAAATTAATAAGTGCTTGAATTAAATTTCCGTAGGTAATCACAGCGGCTTTTGCTTCTCTAGCGGCATCTAAACTTGCGTAAGTATGTCCGTCTAAAGCAATAAACTTCTTGGTAAAATCTACTCCGCCGGTTAATAAACCAATAATGGGTGTAATCACATCTTTCACAACAGAATCCACTATGCTTTTAAAAGCGGCCCCAATAACAACTGCAGTAGCGAGGGCAACAATATCACCCTTCATTAAAAACTTTTTAAAATCTGAAAAGAAACTCATAATCTATAAATAGGTTGATTAATAGCTTCTAAAGGTAATAAATTGTTCTTTTTGAAAAGGATATTATTTTTTGATTTATTTAATTAAGGAAAAATGACCTTTTACACTTGGCATCCCTTCAATTGTTACCATAAACCAATATTCATTAGAAGGTAAATATTTACCGTTATAAGAGCCATCCCATAAGAAACGTTTTCCGTTTTGTCGAAATAATAACTTTCCGAAACGATCAAAAATTAATAATTCTGAAGATGAAAAATACTCGGTTCCTTTTAGTTGAAAAATATCGTTAGCACCATCTTGATTGGGAGTAATAAATTTAGGGTAAAGTAATACCGGAAATTCTCTTGCTGAAACTCCACAAGCTTCTGAATCTTTTACGTAAGCGGTATAAACGCCACCTTCCTTCACTTGAAATTTATTGGAAGTTTGAAAGGTATTTCCGTCTAAAGAATATAGAAAATTTCCTTCTTGTAGCGTCAGGATTTTAATGAATCCATTATCAACTAAGATTTCAGTAATCTCCGGTTCTTGAATAAAATTTACGGTAAACGTTTTTGTAGCCGTACAACCATCGCTATTGGTTACCGTCAAGCTGTAACTTCCTTCTTCAAAAACCGTAATGCTGGGAGTTGTTGCTCCGGTAGACCAATCGTACATCACATCACTAATAGCTGTTGAAAGCTCTAGACTATCTCCTGCACAGATTTCAATTAGTTCATCTGCAGAAAGCTGCGGACTTTCATATAAGTTATAATTCAGTTGAATTTTAGCTCCGGGATTACATGCTGAATTTGGTAAATAGGCCTCTGCGAAATAAGTGCCGTTTTCTGAAGGGGTAAACGTTTCAGTATTGGTAGCTATTGGTGTGATTGAAGTTGCTGAGTCAAACCAATTGACTTCATAAGGTGAAGAAACGCTAACCGAAAGTTGTGGAGGTGTTCCATCATCGCAACTAAATACATCTCCATTACTCGTTGGTATTGGCGGAATTGGAATTACTTCTACATAAAAAACTTCAGAAAAAGTACTGCATAAATTATCGGCTAAGTTAACGGGATCTTCGGCTACTTGCACTCGAAAATAAGTATCAGTAGCAATACTAGTGGTTGAAAACTGTTCTTGTGTCGCACCAGGAATATCATTCCAAGTTTGTCCGTCCGGGCTTCGTTGCCATTGGTAATAATGGTCGGAGTAAACAGAAAAATCGGGATTGGCTTCTAAGCTTATGGTTTGCGGCAAACTCTCTTCACAAAGGCTGATCTCGTTTTCAGTTGAATTGGAAGGTGAAATCGTAGTTAAATCGCCACAAGAACTAAAAATAATATCATCAATGGCTAAGTCATTTCCGCAGCCACCTTCCGAATTATTAAACATTTTTAAGATAATTGAATTTTGTCCCGGTTGCGACTGAAAGGTCATGGCGTATTGTTCCCAAAAAGCGGTAGAACTTCCTGCTATATCTCCCGTGCTTCCTTGTTTTAAAAGTTGTGTATCGTTGGCATTCCAGATTTCAAACCGAACGTTAATGGGGATTCCACTTCCCTCACAAACTCCACTGGCAGCATTAAAAATATTCATTAAGTAGGCAGAAAATTCATAGGAAGCATTTTCACACAAACCTGAAATTGGAGTTTGGTAGAACAAGCCGGCAGTATAGTCGGCATTCACGATTAAAGCCCGACCATTAGATACTGTGGTGCTGGGTAAAGAATTATGCCAAGAGCCTATTTGCTGTGAAATCTGGTCAGAAATTGTGTATTGCCCGTCTTGAGGGTCACCCACCACATACGTATAATTGGTGATTCCCGCAGCTAAAGGATTTCCCGTTCCAGAACCACTCCCAAAATCTTCATGAAAAATAGGGTCGCCCTTACTTCCGCTACAAAAACCTAACTGTGCATTAATCGTTTTAGTGAAGAAAACAAAAATGCAAAAGCTCACAAAGAGTTTGATGGTATAAGAAAAGTTTATCGCGATAGTTAATTAATGATTTTTCTTTTTACGCGCTGTGAAATGGAAGTAATTAATTCATAAGAAATCGTGCCGGCATTATGCGCAAATTCTTCAGCACTTTTATCTTTTCCGAAGAGGATTACCTCATCGCCTTCTTGACAATCAATTCCGCTAATATCAATCATCAACATATCCATACAAACATTCCCAATGATGGGTGCAATTTGACCGTTTACCAAAACTCCGGTTTTTTGTTTTCCGTAAATTCGGTTAATCCCATCGGCATGACCTAGAGGAAGCGTGGCCGTTTTGGTTGCTAAAGGAGCTTTAAATACTCGATTATAACCTACACTTTCTCCTTCTTTAATGTGATGAATTTGAGAAATGATGGTTTTTAGCGTTCCTACAGGTTTTAGTTTTTTGTCTTCTGCCGCCGAGTTTCCAAAACCGTACAATCCAATTCCCGTTCTTACCATATCGTAATGGGCTTCTGGATAATTGATGATCCCAGAAGTATTACAAAGGTGCCGAATAGGTTGATCATCTAATTTCGGCAGAATTTTATCAAGGGTTTTTTGATAGTTTTCTATTTGATACAAAGTAAATTCCCGTTCTGCTTCATCTTCACTAGCGGCTAAATGAGAGAAAATCCCTTCTACTTTTATCGCTTTCGTTTCTGCTAATTTATGGTTAAGCCAGGCTGCATCTTCAGGATCAAAACCCAATCGGTTTAAACCGGTATTAATTTTTAAATGAATGGGATAATTTTTCAGTTGAAGTTTTTCCGCCGTTTTCACAAAAGCCTCCAACGTAAATTTACTGTAAATATTCGGGATTAAATCGTTTTCTATAACTTCTTCAAAATTGGTAGATTGCGGATGAAGCACCAAAATAGGTTTTTGAATTCCGCCTTCTCTTAATGAAATACCTTCCCGGGTGTAAGCCACGGCAAAATAATCGATTCCTATTTTAGATAATCGTTTAGCAATTTCAACAGAATCATTTCCATAGGCAAAAGCTTTTACCACACCTAACATTTTGGTCTCGGGCGATAACTTGGATCGCAAATAATTATAATTGTGTTCTAAGGCCGATAAATCTATTTCTAGTACCGTTTCTGAAGTTTGTGACATAACTATTTCTTGTTGGGGGAAATTTCTTTCATCTCCTCAACATCTATTTTTTTACTTTTTCATTCAACATTGCTTTGTAATACGCACCTCTGCTTAAAGGTTCATATTCTTCCGTTTCTCCCAGTAAAACCAAATCCCGGTTAGCCGATTTTCTAAAACTGAATTGTGCTAAATTACCGGTGCGCGTACACACCGCATGAACTTTGGTCACATATTCTGCGGTCGCCATCAGGTTAGGCATTGGCCCAAACGGGTTTCCTTTAAAATCCATATCCAACCCGGCAACAATTACACGAATACCTTTATTGGCCAAATCGTTACAAACACTTACAATTTCTTCATCAAAAAATTGCGCTTCATCAACTCCCACCACATCACAATCGTCTGCCAACAATCTAATATTAGCTGCGGCAGGAACAGGAGTAGACCTAATCTCATTGGCATCGTGAGAAACCACCATTTCTTCATCGTAGCGTTTATCGAGCGCAGGTTTAAAAATTTCTACTTTTTGTTTGGCAAATTGGGCACGTTTTAAGCGGCGGATAAGCTCTTCGGTTTTGCCGGAGAACATACTTCCACAAATTACTTCAATCCATCCAAATTGCTCTTCGTGATTTACGGTATTTTCGAGAAACATTTTGTAATTTTCAGCACTAAAACAAGAATATTCTTGTTTAAATTTAAGCAAGGTAAAATTACTAAAAATACATCCTCACAAAAAAAGTTAATCATAAAGTTATGAAGAAGTCCCTGGAAGCCGAACTAATTAGCATAGCACACAGAATATTACAGCTAAAAAACAAAGAAGATATACACGAACTAAAAACCATAACCGGGGTTTTATACGAAAAATTAAGCGTGTTGTCTTTTGCAGAAAAACACTTTGCCGGTGCACAACCTACCATTGGATTAAAGGATGTAAAAGAAAAAATGGCAGAGACATCAGAAAAGAAAGAAGAAGTTGTTGAAAAAAGTATCGAACAAGAAGAAGCAAGTGTCCCTTCAGGATTAGAACACAATACAGAAGAAATTATCGAACTGAATACCAATATCCTGAAAAGTATTTTAGCTGAAATGCCGATGGAAAAAATACAGGCCATTAAAGAAAAAGCACGTCCCGATGGCTTAGCCTATAATAAGGAAGCGATTACAGTACCCAATACAGAAAAGATTAAAGATATGGTCGCTCATATGTTTCCGGAAGATGAAGAGATAGATCAAGTATTAGAAGAAATTATTCCGCAACACAAAAAAGAAGAACAGCAGGAAACACCAAAAGAGGAAAGGCCGGAACAGAATTTTGGGGTAAGTTATGACGATTTACCACAATTTGAGCCTGTGCAAAAAAAGGAAGCTCCACAACCACCAAAAGAAGAACCGAAACAGGAAGAAGTAAAACCTGAACCTGAAATTTCGCAAGTGCCACCGGAAACACCTGAAGAACCGAAAGCGAAAACGAAGGAAGAACTTCCTCAGGAAAAAGAAATTCCTACGGCAAACGATTTATTTCAGAATTACGAAACTCCAGAATTTGAACCCAAAGAACCATCGGCAACAAAAAATGATTTGGGTGGTGAACGAAAATCATTAAATGACCGACTTAAAAAAGGAATTAATATTGGTTTAAACGATAGATTGGCATATATCAAGCATCTTTTTGATGGCAATGCTGCCGATTACAACCGCGTGCTTTCCCAATTAAACACCCTTGAAAGCTTTATGGAAGCACATCAATTTATTCAGCAACAAATAAAACCTGATTATAACAACTGGGAAAATAAAGATGTTTACGAAGCCAGGTTTTTACATGCCATCAAAAATAAATACGACTAATGGCAAAGCTATTTTTAGTTCCAACACCTATTGGTAATTTAGAAGATATGACTTTTAGAGCGGTAAAAGTGCTAAACGAAGTAGATTTTATTTTGGCTGAAGACACCCGAACTAGCGGAAAACTGCTTAAACATTTTGAAATTAATACGCCAATGCATAGTCACCATATGCATAACGAACACAAAACGGTCGATTTAATTATTAAGCGCATTCAAAATGGAGAAACTGCCGCGTTAATTAGCGATGCTGGGACACCGGCGATTTCCGATCCAGGGTTTTTACTCACTAGAGCTTGCGTAGATCATCATATTGAGGTAGATTGTTTACCGGGAGCAACTGCCTTTGTACCCGCTTTGGTAAACAGTGGTTTGCCTAATGATAAATTTATATTTGAAGGTTTTTTACCAGTAAAAAAAGGAAGGCAAACCCGATTGAATTTATTAGCGGAAGAAAACCGAACGATGATTTTTTATGAATCGCCACATAAACTCATCAAAACACTGGGACATTTTATTGAATATTTTGGGACAGATAGAAAAGTTTCGGTTTCTCGGGAAATAAGTAAACTTCACGAAGAAACAGTACGAGGGACAACGGAAGAAGTTTTAGCGCATTTTCAAAAGAAAGCTCCCAAAGGGGAAATCGTGGTGATTGTAGAAGGAAAAAAATAAGTGGTTTATCTTGAATAGACAAACCACTTATTTTCAACATATTGTTCAGAAAATTTACTTCTCTAAAGAGTTTAAGTAAGCTAAAGTTTCTTTTGCATTAGAAAGTTCAGCAAACTTTTTGGCGGTGTATTTTTCAACATCAGATTTAACAGATAAGTCAGCACCTTTTTGTACAAGAAGTTTTAAAACTTCTACTTTATTGTAACGCGCTGCATACATGGCCGGAGTTTTTCCTAGAGATTTTTCATTTACATCTTCTCCAAAGTCGATTAACTGTTTTACCATTTCAAGATTTCCTTTCATAATGGCTTTGCAGAAAGAATTTAAGTCTGCACTGGTTTCCCAATGTACTTCAGAAGATAAATTTTCTGGGGTTGTTTCATAACTGTTGTTGGCAAATGTAACACAGCTGATGAACGCTAATGCTACGGTAATGATTGTTTTTTTCATGATGAATGATTTTTGATTAATGAATTAGTTTTAAGCAACTTGCTCTATTATAATAGACTAATCAAAAGTATTTTTGTTACACAAAACATTCAAAATTTAAAAAAAACAGCAAGAACCTAGTATTTAAATGATGCTTAAAAGTTTAGTCAGCAGATTTTTCAGAATTAAAATCGGCCATTCTTTGGAGTAAGTCTTTAAATTCTTCAACAGAAGGTTCTGCGTAACCTTCTAAATCAATTTCAGCTTGTCGCTCTTCTTTAAGTTGAATTTTTAAATGAGGGTTCTCCTCTTCTACTCCGTTAATTTCATCTACTTTTAATCGTTTCACGGGACCAGAGTTCAACCTGTATTTTACAAAAACAGCATCGTAAACCACATGATTTTTCCTTACCTGACTGGTAATTAACACGTATAACACTAACATATTGGCCAAAACGATAAGATAGAAATAGGAAAACTCTTCCGTCCAGAAATAAGCCACAAAACCTATAATGAGTAAAAGAATACCTACCAATAGAATAATAAGGTTCTGTAAGGTGTTTTTGTATTTAATGTTGAGTTTTTGTTCCATTTTCATTCGTTTTGCCGACACGAAAGTACAGAAAAGCTTCTATTGCTCGTGATACAAATTGGCAAAATTCAGGAAAATTTCGTAAATTAATAGTTTAATCAAATTTTTACTAAAATGTCATTCGGCGGAGTGGTACAAGCCATGATTACCTCTTTGAAAAATAATTCAAGACGTGGTCATCGAACTAATTATTTTGAAAAAGGTCACCATAAAACTTCAGGAAAAAGTACAGGTATTCCTGTGATTAAAATTTCTGAAGAAAAACGCAAAGCAATGCGAGACCAACTCATTGCTGAAAACAAACGCGATGAGCAAAAAGTGATGGTTATATTCACCGTGCTGTTGGTAATAATGATTTCTGCTGCCGTTTATTTTTTATTCTTTTAAACCGAAGTATTCTTGAAAGATTTATTGCAAGAAGTTAGACAGTGTCGTTTTTGTGAACCCCATTTACCTTTGGGAGCTAGGCCTATTGTAAGCGGAAATGAGCATTCAAAAATTATTTTAATAAGTCAAGCGCCGGGGCGAGTCGTTCACGAATCGGGAATTGCATGGCAAGATCAAAGCGGAAAACAATTGCGAAAATGGTTGGGTGTAACTACTTCTGTGTTTTACAACGAAGATAACTTTGCGGTGTTACCCATGGGTTTTTGTTATCCCGGAAAAGCCAAAACCGGCGATTTGCCTCCCAGAAAAGAATGCGCTCCTTTATGGCATAAAACCATTATCGATCACTTTAAAAAAGCTGAATTATTTGTTTTAATCGGTGCTTATGCGAATAAATATTACCTTTCTAAAAATGAAAAGTTAACGACTTTGGTAGAAAACTATCAAGAATTTTTACCTAAGTATTTCCCGTTACCACATCCTTCACCCGTGAATCGATTTTGGCGAATTAAGAATCCGTGGTTTGAAGATGAGGTCGTACCACAATTACAGAAAAAGGTAAAAGAGATTTTAGAAAAATCTTGATTCGCCTCACCAATCCCAATTATATTTGCACAAAAATAAAACGATGCGCTGGACCTTAAAACCATTACCTAATCCTGAAAAAGTACAACAACTTCAAAAAGCTTTAGGAGTAGAAAAAGCGATTGCTCATTTATTGGTTCAGCGAGGAATTGAAACTTTTGAAGCTGCTAAAAAATTCTTTCGACCAAGTTTAACCGACTTACACGATCCGTTTCTGATGAAAGATATGGAAAAGGCGGTCATTAGAATTGAACAAGCTTTAGCAGAAGGTGAGAATATCATGGTTTATGGCGATTATGATGTTGATGGTACCACCAGTGTTGCTCTGATGAGTTCTTACTTAAAAACTAGAACTTCGCAAATTGCCACTTACATTCCCGATCGTTATGCCGAAGGTTATGGCGTTTCTTATCAAGGTATCGATTTTGCCGCAGATAACGATATTAGCTTAATAGTCGCTTTAGACTGTGGGATTAAAGCTATCGATAAAGTAGCTTATGCTAAAGAAAAAGGAGTCGATTTTATTATTTGTGATCACCACCGTCCGGGTAGTGAAATTCCAAAAGCGGTAGCAGTATTAGATCCTAAAAGGGAAGATTGCAAATATCCTTATAAAGAATTATGTGGTTGCGGAGTTGGTTTTAAGCTCGTTCAAGCTTTAGAAGAAAAACAAGGAAATACCATTGAAACTTTATTACCCTATTTAGATTTGGTAGCCACCGCCATAGGTGCTGATATCGTCCCTATTACAGGAGAAAACAGGGTATTGGCTTATCACGGCTTACATGTGATTAATACCTTACCAAGAAACGGGTTTAAAGCTATTTTAAATCATCTAAAAAAAGAAACCCTTACCATTACCGATGTGGTTTTTATCATCGCTCCACGAATCAACGCTGCAGGAAGAATGAAACACGGCTTA
The DNA here is from genome assembly GCF_902499555.1 of Mesonia oceanica. Taxonomy (GTDB): domain Bacteria; phylum Bacteroidota; class Bacteroidia; order Flavobacteriales; family Flavobacteriaceae; genus Mesonia; species Mesonia oceanica. The sequence continues at coordinate 107,930 of NZ_CABVMM010000001.1, read as the reverse complement.
CACGCGGTACAATTGTTAGTGGAAGAAGATGAAAAGTTAGCGGAAAAATATGCTGCAGAAATTGAAGCTTATAACGCCGAACGTAAAGATGCCGATAAAACCATTACGGAAGAAGCGCTACAATTAATTGAAGAATTAAAAGAACAAGAACGATTCACCACCGTCGTTTATGGTGAACATTGGCATAAAGGCGTGATTGGGATTGTAGCTTCCCGTCTTACCGAAACTTACTACCGACCTACCTTGGTTTTTACCAAGAGCGGAGATAAATTGGCGGCTTCTGCACGATCGGTAAAAGGTTTTGATGTTTATAATGCATTAGAAGCTTGTACGGAGCATATTGAACAGTTTGGTGGACATAAATATGCAGCGGGATTAACTTTAAATGAAAGCTGTTACGAAGCGTTCAAAAATAAGTTTGAAGAAGTCGTGAGTCAAAGCATAGATAAACATTTGTTAACCCCGGAAATCAATGCTGATTTAGAATTAAATTTAAATGAAATTACGCCCAAGTTTTACCGAATCCTCAAACAATTCGCTCCCTTTGGCCCAGGAAATATGAGTCCTGTCTTCTTAACCAAAAACTTAACTGATACCGGTTACGGAAAACCTGTCGGACAAACCGGAGATCATCTAAAATGCAGCGTTCAACAATTGCCGGAACCTAAATTTATAGGAGCCATTGGATTTAATTTAGGAGAAAAATTCTCCCTCATTCAGCATAAAAAACCTTTTGATGCAGTTTATTCTATAGATGAAAATGAATGGAACGGGAATGTATCGCTTCAGCTGAAGCTCAGGGATATTAGATAATTTTTGATTTTAGTTTAGAATTATTCTAAATAATTAATATCTTTGAATAAGAATGTTTGCTTATGGAAGATATTGAAATTATTTTTAAAAACGACTACGGAATTTCTTTTCACTGGAAAGAGAAAAAAGATAGGGTACAAGTAGTATTTAGAGATACCGGCTTTCTATTAAATCTACAAGAAGTAAAACTTTTTCAGCGCAATGTACTTGCTTTAGAAACTGAAACATGTTGTGAAAACTGTACACATGCTAGAGCTTGTAAAAACTTGTTATTGCCAACTCCATCAGAAAAAATTGACTTGGCGGTTAGTGCTGATGAATTGGAACAAATTAATGAATTATTAGGGGCTACTATATTTAAATTGGAGTTGTTAAGCTATATAGAACTCTCATCTAATTAACCGACTCAATTTTTATTTCCTGTTGCTGAAAAAATACCGTATCTCCTTTTGTTTTTCCTAACATTAATTTTCCTATAGGTGAATTGATACCTATTCCGTAATAACTTTCGGTTTGGAATTTTAGTTCTCCTACAGGAATGGCTAAAAAATAATTAGCTAGATTGGTTGTTACAATGCTTCCCAATTGTATATTTTCTGAAACTTTTCGCTGACTTGCAACTGCCAACACTTCTTCCAGCTTCCTAAACTCCTGTAGTTGTTGTTGAAGTTTATTGATTTCAGCATTCATCATTTCACGGGAAGTTTCATATTTATCACCGGCACTGCTTTTGGTTTCTCCCTCTAAATCACTTTCAAGTTCTTGAATTGATTTTTTTAAACGTTGAATTCTATGCTGAAGGTAATCTTTGCACTGTTGGGTTAATGCTGCTCGTATGCTCATTTCTTTTGTTCTTCTTTAGCAAGGTTTAATTTACCGTAATAACCCATTTGTTTTACAATCCAGGCTTTTCTTCCTTGTATATAACTACTCGCAGGATTTGCTCGAAAATGTTGTGGATTTGGTAAAATAGCGGCAATCGCTGCTGCTTCATAAGCGGTTAATTGACTGGCCGGTTTTTGAAACCAATAGGCTGAAGCCGCTTGAGCACCATATACGCCATTGCCCATTTCTATACTATTTAAATATACTTCAAGAATTCGTTCTTTGCTCCAAATAAGCTCTATAAGAAAGGTAAAATAAGTTTCTAGGCCTTTCCTTAGCCAGCTTCTATTAGGCCATAGAAAAACGTTTTTAGCGGTTTGTTGGCTTATGGTACTTGCTCCCCGAATGCGTTTTCCTTTTTGATTGCTTTCCATCGCTTTTTTTATGGCTTCAATATCAAAACCATGATGCTTTACAAAGTTTTGATCTTCACTACAAATCACTGCTTTTTGAAGGTTGGTTGAAATATCCTCTAAAGCTTCCCAATCGTGTTTCCAGAATTCTCTTTTTTCTGAAGGAGTTTCAAAATAACGAATCACCATTAACGGAGTAACAGGAACAGGAACCCATTTAAAAATAAGCACTAACAGAATAGAAATAATAAATAACCAGCCGATGGTTTTAACTATAAATCTGAAAAGTTTTTTCATTTAAAATACTTATGCTTCTATAATTTCAGATAAAATGAAACGCAAATTTGTATAGTAACCAAATAAAATTAGTAATTTATTTTTTCTGCATTTTCATTATTAAATTTAATACATAAAAGCACCTAAGAAAAGTTGTGATTATTATCAATAACGCAACTAAATTGGTATAAAATAAAATTATATAGTATGACCGAGTAAGAATAAGCTTCAATACATATATTAAAAAACAAATTGCTATTAGAGATAGCACACCATTCTTCAAAATTCTAAGACTTTTAAAATAAAGATTTGAAGCTAAAAATATTTTAAATAGCGAACTATCATTTTTCAACTCTTCGTCAGAAATAATTTGACCAGATTTCAATGTAATTAGAATTGTAACTAGTGTTAAAATAAAACCTGATATAGTCAAACCAATAGCACCAATATCTGAAGAAAAGTCATAGGACTTAATAATAATAGAATTATTAATAATTACATTAGTATAGTCAATAGTCAATATTATTGCTATTATTATAAATGCAACTATATAATCGTATAGGATTGGTCTTTTGAAATATGATTCAATCATCACTTGTTAAGCTCGAGGTATTCATCAAATTTTAGAGATATCAATTCATATAATTTTTTTGTATCTAATGCTCCTGATTTTTTTGTTGGGCATTCTATTACTATCTCCTCTTTTCCCTTTATTAAATTGAATGTATCTTCAGTTCCATCAGTTTTTTCAAATTCTAAAGTAAAATCATCAAAGTCCTCTATTATATTATTATCAGCTTTAATAGCTTTCAATGCTCTTTTTATAAAAGATAAGGCTTTCAGATTTCGTTTACTCGTGCTACTATTCCCTCTTTCTCTGAAAAAAGCATCTACTTTTATTGATTGAGGATCAACCGAATTTGCTAAAGCACTCATATTACCTACAAATGCATCATTTACTTGATGATTTAAAAATGCCAACCTATTCGGTTTTACTTTAATCTCAAACTTCAAAACATCTGATATAGATTCCAATACATCATTAACAGGCATTTTCATATGTACTCTTGCACGACAAGCGGTAGCTATTTTAAGGTTTTTACTAGCTATCTGCCGAAAATAATACTCAATGTCTGTTATTCGTGGTCCATCGTAATTAAATTCACAACATACAATTGGCATCTTTTGAGAAATATCAATGTAAAAATTTGTTGTTTCAGCAATAGCATTATGACCTAAATTTTGTAATGGTGTTAAGCTAAAATTACTTTTATTTAATACGTGAGGTAATTTACTATCTCTTATTAGATTTATTCTACACTTATATCTTTTCTCTGTGTGACTATATGCTGCACTACTGATAAAAAGATTTCTTCTTTCCTTTCCTTTTCTACCTTCATATTTATCAATTACAATAGCCTTTCCTTCATGTAATTTTTGATGGTTAATCTCTTCTATACATGCTTTTAAAATTTTTTCTGATGAATTTAAAGATTTAGAACCTTTATAAGGTTTAAACCAAAAATCAAAAAAATTAAACCTGACTTCTAAGAAATTTTCACTCATCTAAAAATATTTCTTCAAAAAATTATTTCTTTTAAAAATACAACTGTTATGATATAATATTTAACAAAAAACCCCCGATAAAAATCGAGGGTTTATTTTTATTTAAAAATAAAGTTTATTCTTCGTCTTTATATTTTTCATCCATCACAAAGTCTTCCATCAATTTAGTAGTATAGTTACCGGAAGTATAGCGTTGGTCTTCCATTAATTGACGGTGAAACGGAATGGTCGTTTTTACTCCTTCAATAACAAATTCATCCAAGGCACGTTTCATTTTGTTGATGGCTTCTTCACGGGTTTGTGCCGTGGTGATCAGTTTAGCAATCATCGAATCGTAGTTAGGCGGAATTGCATAACCACTGTAAACGTGGGTATCTATTCTAACTCCATGACCTCCCGGTGCGTGTAAATTGGTAATTACTCCCGGTGATGGTCTAAACGCATTGTATGGATCTTCTGCGTTGATACGGCATTCGATAGAGTGTAATTTAGGAAAGTAATTTTTTCCTGAAATAGGAACTCCTGCAGCCACTAAAATTTGTTCTCTAATTAAATCATAATCGATTACCTGTTCCGTTATGGGATGTTCTACTTGGATACGGGTATTCATCTCCATAAAGTAGAAATTACGATGTTTATCTACTAGAAATTCAACGGTTCCAGCTCCTTCATATTTTATGTATTCCGCAGCTTTTACGGCTGCTTCTCCCATTTTCTTACGAAGATCGTCAGTCATAAAAGGAGAAGGGGTTTCTTCTGTTAGTTTTTGATGACGACGCTGTACGGAACAATCTCTCTCAGATAAATGGCACGCTTTTCCTCGGCTATCTCCTACAATTTGAATTTCGATATGACGAGGCTCTTCAATAAGTTTTTCCATATACATGCCATCGTTACCAAAAGCAGCTCCAGCTTCATGTCGAGCAGAACTCCAAGCAGCTTCAAGGTCTTCTTCTTTCCAAACGGCACGCATTCCTTTACCACCACCTCCGGCAGTAGCTTTCAACATGACGGGAAAGCCCATATCTTTAGCTAGCTTCAAGCATTCATCGTAATCTTCAATGATTCCTTCAGAACCGGGAACACAAGGCACACCCGCAGCTTTCATCGTTGCTTTTGCAGTGGCTTTATCGCCCATTTTTTCAATCATTTCTGCACTGGCACCAATAAATTTTATTTCGTGCTCTTCGCAGATTTTAGAAAATTTAGCATTTTCTGATAGAAATCCGTAACCGGGATGGATGGCGTCTGCATTGGTAATTTCTGCAGCCGATATGATGTTCGGGATCTTTAAATAAGATTCACTACTTGGGGCAGGACCAATACAAACCGCTTCGTCTGCAAAACGTACGTGTAAACTCTCTGCATCTGCTTTAGAGTACACAGCAACGGTTTTGATGCCCATTTCTTTACATGTTCTAATTACGCGTAAGGCAATCTCTCCCCTATTGGCAATTAATATTTTTTTAAACATCTCTTGAAATTTTAAATTTTTAAATCTGAATTTTAAATTGTTTCAAATGAAGCGGGGCAACATTCAAAATTTACGATTTAAAATTTCTTATGATGGATCTATTAAGAATAGTGGCTGATCGAATTCTACCGGTGAAGCATCGTCTACCAATACTTTAACGACTTTACCGCTTACTTCACTTTCAATTTCGTTGAAAAGCTTCATCGCTTCAATCACACAAACCACGTCTCCTTCTTTTACAGCATCTCCTACCTCAATAAATACAGGTTTATCTGGAGATGGTTTACGGTAAAAAGTACCAATGATTGGTGATTTTACAGTAATATATTTAGAATCGTCTTCTTCTTTTGAAGTAGTTTCCGATCCTCCTGAAGCTTGTTGCTCTTGTGGTGCTGCCTGTTGTGGAGGCATTTGTTGCATAGGCATTTGCTGTTGCATATTACCCATAGGCACATGTTGAACTACTGTTGTAGTTTCTTTTTCTTCTGAAGAGGAAGTTTTAATGGTGATTTTTACATCTTCCATTTCTAGTTTTACTTCACTAGCTCCAGATTTAGCTACAAACTTTATTAAATTTTGAATTTCTTTTAATTCCATAATGATAGTTTTAAAATCTTTATGACTTATTTGTGTCGTAAGCCCATTTTAAATAGATAGAGCCCCAAGTGAACCCGCCTCCGAAAGAAGCGAACACTATATTATCTCCTTTTTTTAATTTCTCTTCGTAATCGCTTAATAGTAAAGGTAGCGTGGCTGAAGTGGTGTTCCCGTATCTATGAATATTCATAAGTACTTTATGGTCTGGTAACCCCATTCTTTTTGCTGTCGCATCGATGATGCGTTTATTGGCTTGATGCGCTATTAACCAATCTACGTCGGTTTCCATTAAATTATTTCTTTCCATAATTTTAGCACTAACTTCAGCCATATTGGAAACAGCAAATTTAAATACCGTTTTCCCATCTTGATGAACGTAATGCTGACGATTTGCCACGGTCTCTTCTGAAGCAGGTAATAAGGAACCTCCGGCATCAATCTTTAAGAAATTTCTGCCTACACCATCACTTCTTAAAAACTCATCTTGTAAACCAAAGCCTTCTTCATTAGGCTCAAAAAGAACGGCACCTGCACCATCTCCAAAGATAATGCAGGTTGCCCTGTCTGTGTAATCTATAATTGAGGACATTTTATCTGCCCCAATGACCAATACTTTTTTATAGCGTCCTGATTCAATATAACTTGCTGCAGTAGACATTCCATATAAGAAACTGGAACATGCTGCTTGCAAATCGTAAGAGAAAGCATTTACGGCACCAATTTCAGAAGCAGTATACGCTCCTGTAGAGGCTACCGGCATATCGGGAGTTGCGGTTGCAAAAATTAATAAATCGATTTCTGCGGGATCAATATTATTTTTTTCAATAAGGTTTTTCGCTGCTTGTATTCCTAAGTAAGAAGAACCTTTATCGGGATCGTTTAAAATACGCCTTTCTTTGATTCCTGTTCTGGTAGTTATCCACTCATCATTGGTTTCAACCATATTTTCTAACATCTTGTTGGTTAGAATATGGTCAGGCACATAAGATCCTACAGCAGTTATTGCTGCGCTAATTTTGTTCATATAATAGGGTTTATATCACCAAAATAAATGTAAACCTACAAATTACGTTCGAAATATCATAAATTTTTATCTTAATTGGCTTTTTTGTTTGATAAAAATGTATTGAATATCAGGTTATTTTAAGCTTACAATTATCATAAATTATTGTAAAAAACAAAACCCACATCCGCATTACCGGTGTGGGGTTTTTATGTGTTTAGCAAATGCTTTATTAAGCTTCTACTTCTTCTGTATTATCTATTAAAACTTGACCTCTGTAGTAAAGTTTTCCTTCGTGCCAGTGAGCTCTGTGGTATAAATGAGCTTCTCCTGTAGTTGGATCTTTAGCAATTTGAGGTGCTGTAGCTTTATAGTGAGTTCTTCTTTTATCTCTTCTTGTTTTAGATATTTTTCTCTTAGGATGTGCCATAGCTCTACTAATTATTTATTATCGTTCAGTAATTTTTTTAGTTTATTCCAACGAGGATCTATTTCTTCTTCCTCTTCTTTTGTTTCTTTTTGTTTGGGTTGAAGCTCTTCTAATTTATCGAGCATTTCAGATTTTAAACTTCCGTCTTCTACTCCAGGATGAACTCTTTTGTAAGGAATTGCCAATACAATAGCTTCGTAAATGTATTGTTGTAATTCCAATTCATATTCTCCGTGAGGTAATATTAAAAGATCTTCATATTCATCATTGTATTCTTCACCAAACTTTACCACCAACTCCAATGAATTTTCAATAGGTTGATCAAAAGGTTCGTTGGTAACATCACAATTGATATTGATGCTTCCCTTAATATCAAAACGCAGATCTAACATATTAGGCTTTTTCTCTAATTCTAGATTTGCCTTTACATCTACGTGATTAAAATCGTCGTACTCAAAAAATTCAAAGAACTCATCATTAATCTGATAGTCATAATGATGTATCCCGGTCTTTAACCCAACGAATTGGATTGTATACTCTTTTAACTTCTTCATTCCATCATCCATTTCGAGCGTGCAAATATATAAAATATAATTAATTAGCTATATTTATTAACAAAAAATGTTTACAATTTTTTAGACTGCTTCTGAAGCTGGTTTTTGGTAAGTTTCAAATACTCTTTTCTGCATTTATAAATTTCTATGGAGGTAAATACAGCTTCTTTAAAGGAAGTAAAATCTGCTTCACCTTTTCCGGCAATCTCATAAGCAGTTCCATGATCGGGTGAAGTTCTGATCCCGGAAAGCCCTGCGGTAAAGTTTACCCCTCTTCCAAAAGATAATGTTTTAAAAGGAATTAAACCTTGGTCGTGATAAGCAGCAATTATCGCATCGAAATTTTTATAGTTTTTTGTTCCGAAGAAACTATCGGCCGAATAGGGTCCATATACTAATGTTCCTTTATCATTTATTTTTTGAATGGTAGGTTTCAAAATTTCTTCATCTTCCTTACCAATAACCCCATTATCACCACTATGCGGATTAATTCCTAAAATAGCAATTTTTGGTTTTTGTATGCGAAAATCTTTCTTTAACGTATCGTGAATGATAGATACTTTTTTCTGAATTAATTCCGGAGTAATTTTTTCAGCTACATCTTTTACCGCTACATGATCGGTAAGCAAGCCTATCCTTAAGTTTTTGCACAACATAAGCATAAGACTATCACCTTTCATTTGCTGAGCTAAATAATCGGTATGGCCTGGGAATTTAAACTCATCAGATTGTATTACATTCTTATTAATTGGTGCGGTCACCAACGTATCTATTTTATTTTCTAATAAAGCTTCGGTAGCTGCCGCTAAAGATTTGAGGGTATATTTTGCTAAATCTTTATCTTCTTTGCCAAAATTTATGCGTGGGTTTTCCTTCCAAATATTCACTACATTAAATTTACCCTCGATTGCCTTAGAAGCATCATCTACTCCTTGAAAGCTAATACCGGACATTTTGTAGTGCTTTTTAAAAAACGATAAAATCTTGGTGTTGGCAAAAACTACAGGGGTACAGAATTCTAACATTCTAGGATCTTCAAACGTTTTAAGAATGATTTCGCTTCCTATCCCATTTAAATCTCCAATGCTTATTCCTACTCTTACTTTTTCTGCTTTTTTCATATAATTAATGCCTATTTTTGCTCCATACAAAGGTAATTAAATTATTGGCAACTATGTTTACGGGAATTATAGAAGAAGTAGGAAAGGTAATCGATTTAAAAAGAGAAGATGAAAATTTACATATCACGGTAGAAGCAAATTTTTCTTCAGAATTAAAAATAGATCAAAGTGTTGCGCATAATGGGGTTTGTTTAACAGTGGTAGATTTAAAGGAGAATTTATTTACGGTAACTGCTATTAAAGAAACCTTAGCGAAAACCAATTTAGGTGAATTAAAAGTAGGCAACCCAATTAATTTAGAACGCGGAATGATTTTAGGGGAAAGATTGGACGGACATTTGGTGCAAGGCCACGTAGATCAAACTGCTATTTGTATTGGGATTGAAGAACAAAATGGAAGCCATCTTTTTACGTTTGAATACGAGTCTAAACTCAAAAATGTAACTATTGAAAAAGGTTCTATTACGGTAAATGGCGTAAGTCTAACGGTGGTGAACAGCCAAATAAATAAATTTAGCGTAGCCATTATCCCTTATACTTTAGAACATACTACTTTTAGAAACCTACAGGTTAATGATAAAGTAAATTTAGAATTTGATGTAATTGGAAAATATGTAAAAAGACTTACTGAAGTAAAGTAAGCTTATTTTTCTTTTCTATTAAAAAATCTAAAGCCTAATAGTGCGCCAATGGCTATAAAAAAAGAAATAAAGCCATCAATAGGCATTTGTAAACCTGGAGCAGGTTGAAATGCTAGAGCAGGATGTACTACTAAAAGTAAAAGTAGTACCGTTAAAAATAGTTGTAAATTCTTATTTCTCATAGGAATGCTAAATTATAAGTTTTTCTTTGTGTACAGGTTAATTTATTATTAAAAAAACTCAAACAAAGTTTTTAAACAAAAATTCATCAATAATTTAAAAAAGAACTCCTCATAAAAATGTGGACCCAGATGGGCTCGAACCATCGACCCCCTGATTATGAGTCAGGTGCTCTAACCAGCTGAGCTATGGGTCCCGAACAGAGCGCAAAAATATGTAATAGAATTAAACCAAACAAATTTATTTTATCTAATTCTTAATTTCTTCGCAAAGCTCTACCAATACGCCATTTGCAGATTTTGGATGCAAAAAAGCCACTTTTTTATGATCTGCTCCTTTCTTGGGTTGTTCATTTAAAAGCACGAAACCTTCTTTTTGAAGTCGTTCTATTTCCTCTTCTATATGATCTACGTAAAAAGCAATGTGATGGATTCCTTCTCCCCTTTTATTTATGTATTTGGCAATCGGACTGTTTTCATTAGTAGCCGCTAATAATTCTATTTTACTTTCACCGGTTTTAAAAAAAGAGGTGACTACTCCTTCACTTTCTACCTTTTCTTCTTTATAAGGTTGTGTGTTTAATAAAGTTGAATACAATTGATTGGCTTGTTCCAAATCTTTTACCGCAATCCCTATATGTTCTATTTTCTTCATTTTTAGTAAATTTTATAGCAGCAAAATAATAAATCCTTTTAAATAATCTATTTTTGTGCTATGGAAGAGACAAATAGACAGAAAAAAATTGGCGGCGTTTTACAACGTGATCTTGCCGATGTTATTCAGCAAGAATTAAAAAGAAATAATCTAACCGGGATTATTGTTTCGGTTTCTAAGGTAAAAGTGACTACAGATTTATCGATTGCAAAAGCCTACATTAGCATCTTTCCTGCTAAAGATGCCAAAGGCTTACTCGAAGAATTAAAAAGTATTGCTCCCCAGTTAAAGCATCAACTAGCGCAACGAACCAAAAACCAGTTGCGAAAAATGCCTGATCTAAACTTGTATTTAGACGATTCATTAGAATATATTGAAAAAATTGAAGAGGCCGTAAAAGGGGAAGAAAATCCAATTGAAAATCCAGACCTATTAGACAAGCGTAAAAAATCTTAAGTTGAATTTTTCCTACTACATTGCCAAACGCTACTTATTTACCAAAAGCAAGAATAATGCGATAAATATTATTACGCTTATTGCTGCTATTGGTGTTTTTGCCGGGGCGATGGCTTTATTTATTGTACTTTCAGGTTTTTCGGGACTAAAAGAATTCAGTTTATCTTTTTCCAATAAGTTTGATCCCGATTTAAAAGTTCTTCCTAAAACCGGAAAATATTTCCTCTATCAAGACGAGCAACAAGAAAAATTAAATAAAATTGAAGGGATTAAAGTTTCTTCTAAAGTGATTGAAGAACGGGTGTTGCTCAATTTTCGAGATAAAAATGTTCCTTCTTCTTACATAAAAGGTGTTGATGAAAACTATTTACAGGTAAATGCGGTAGATAGTGCGATTATTGCAGGAACTTGGCTTCATCAAAATGAAAACCAAGTAGTTATTGGCAATAGTATCTCCCGTAAACTTTCGTTGGGAGTAGCGGGATATGGTGATATTTTAAAGATTTTCGTTCCCAAGCCTGGAAAAGGACAGGTTTCCAATCCTGCTGAAGCTTTTAATTCGGTTTCTTCCGTGGTTATTGGTATTTATAGTATTAATGAAGAACTGGATAATAAATACGTTTATGCTCCTTTTTCGTTGGCCAAAAAATTACTTGAACTAAAGGAAAATGAAATTTCTGCTATTGAAATTGATTTAACTAAAAATGCAGATGACGCAGAGGTACGCGATAAAATTCAACAGTTATTCAATGATGACGTGGTCATTAAAGATCGTATTCAACTAAACGATAAATTATACAAAATGCTGAATACGGAAAACTTGGCAGTTTACCTTATTTTCACTTTAATTATCATTATCGCTCTTTTTAATGTAGGTGGAGCGATTGTCATGGCCATACTCGATAAACAAACCAACATTAAAACCTTTTATAGTTTAGGTGCAAATATTCATCAAATACGTAGGGTTTTCTTTTTGCAAGGAGCTTTGCTCACTGTAATAGGCGGGGTTTTTGGCCTATTGGTTGGATTTATGATTATTTATCTTCAACAGCAATTTAATTTAGTGATGATCACCCCAAGCTTACCTTACCCTGTTTTATTTGAATTGAAAAATATACTTATTGTATTCTTAACGATTACGATTTTAGGCATCACCGCTTCTTACATTGGCTCGACAAGAATTAAAAAGCTACTTGAAGCTTAAGCAAACTGATAATCACCAAAATCGCGTTCTACCTCATCAAAAGCAGCAAATACATCTTCAGCGGCATCACTGGTGACCATTTTCATTCGGTAGTCTTTAAAATGCGGTATGCCTCTAAAGTAGTTGGTATAATGACGACGGGTTTCAAAAACACCTAATTTTTCACCTTTCCAATCAATGGCCATTTGTAAATGCCTTCTGGCAGCTTCAATACGCTCTTTCATCGTAGGTGGCGGTAAATGTTCGCCGGTTTTTATGTAATGCTTTACTTCTCTGTAAAACCAAGGATAACCAATACAGGCACGACCAATCATCGCTCCATCCAATCCATATTGATCTCGCATTTCAACGGCACGTTCAGGAGTATTTACGTCACCATTTCCAAAAACAGGAATATGCATTCGAGGATTGTTTTTTACTTCAGCAATCGGTTTCCAATCGGCATCTCCTTTATACATCTGTGCTCGCGTTCTTCCGTGAATAGAAATAGCTTTACAGCCAACATCCTGTAAGCGCTCGGCAACTTCTACAATTTTAATGGAATCGTGATCCCAACCCAAACGGGTTTTTACGGTAATAGGCAATTGAGTATGCTTCACCATCGCTTCGGTAAGCGAAACCATTAAGTCTATATCTTTTAAAATACCGGCACCAGCTCCTTTAGAAACTACTTTTTTTACCGGGCATCCAAAATTGATGTCGATAATATCAGGCCCTGATTTTTCTACAATCTCTACTGATTCGAGCATGGAGTCTAAGTTAGACCCAAAAATTTGAATACCAACGGGACGTTCTTTTTCATAAATATCCAGTTTCATCACGCTTTTTGCCGCGTCACGAATCAAGCCTTCTGAAGAAATAAATTCAGTATATACCACATCTGCACCTTGTTCTTTACACAAAGCCCTAAATGGAGGGTCGCTCACATCTTCCATGGGTGCTAATAACAACGGAAATTCTCCTACATCTATGTCGCCTATCTTTGCCAAAACTGAATTTTATTTAGTTGTTTTATGATTTTCAACTTTTATTCCATTATTCGTTAAATACAAATACTAGCGAAGTTGAATTTTCACGCAAAAATAATAAATAAGATTGAACTGCTATTTTTTATGTTAGAAATGAAAATACAGAAAATTAAAGTTATAACCGATCTCTTTCTTCAGCATTTATAGATCGACTATTATCCTTCAAACCGAAATTCCCAAAATTATACTTAAAACCTATTCGTACATATCTATTTTCGGGCAATGCATAATAACCGTTATCTTGGTTTAAGTAAGTAGAATTAAACTGAGGAGCAAAATCATTAAAAATATCGGCCACATGAAGCGAGACTTCAGCACGGTTCTTCCAAATTTTCTTTGTTAGTCCAAACGATAAGTTTGATCTACCTCCTACTTGATAAGATCCCGAGATAAAAGAAGACATATAAAACAAAGTAATATCACCCGTAAAAGTTCCATCTTTAGAGAATGTCAAGCTATTATAAATTGACGCATACAAACCATTCACATCATTAGTTACTTCGGCATTATTACTTTCTAAAGCTACAAAAGTTTCTTCTTCATGATAAGCTGAAAGATAGGCCTGTGCATACCACCAATTCTTTATAGATCGTCCATGCAGAAAATCGATGCCATAAGATTTACTTCTCAAAACGTTTACTTGAACAAAACTTAGAAATAAATTAGTATTGTTCTGAAAAGCCAATTGATTAACATTTTCACCGTTATCTCGGTAATAAAAATCAAATGAATACTTGCTCTTAAAGGTATAATTTAAATTGAATTCGTTACTAATGGAAGCTCTTAGCGTAGGGTTCCCGAAACGGAAACTTTTTTCGGTGATAAAATAAAAGAAAGGGTTGAGGCTTCCGTATTTAGGGCGGTTAATTTTTCTACCGTAATCAAAGGAAAAATTATGTTCTTCTGAAGCTTCGTAACTTACATAAAGAGAAGGAAAAAATCTTGTATATGATCGTTGATTAAATTCTTTTAAAGTAATAGAATAGCCTTCTCTATCGGTATGTTCTACTCGTAAACCTAACTTAGTTTTAAATTTTTTCCAGTTTTTAGAAATACTGGAGTACCCAGCATAGACAGATTCATCGTATTGGTATCTATCTGATAAATAAGCGTTATCCAGAAGACGGGAATTACTTTCTACGCTATAAAAATTAATTAAACTACTGGAGTTAATATCAGCATATTTAATTCCGCTTAAAAAATCAAACTCACCAAATTTAGTCTCAAAATCCAATTGACCTGAATAAATATTTATTTTCTGATCTGCATCGGTCGCAAAACTATTTTGATTGAGCAGTTCGTTTTCAGCATTAATATAATCAGTAAATATGATCTGATCTTTTTCTTCATTATAATAAGTGGAGTGGAAATTTGCACTTAGATTAGTAGAAGAATTAAAAGTATGTTGATAGGAAAGGTCGTAAGCAACATTTAATAAATCGTTGTTTAAATGACTTTTTGTGGTAAAAAGTGAATCTAACTCAAACGCTTGATTATAAATATTGGTTATTCCTTGATTATCATAAGTTTTATTTGGAGTATATAAGCTTGTTGCCCTAAAACTCAGGGTATTTTCTTCATTCAATTCATAGTCTACCATCAAATTGGCATTATGGTTTTCTTCTTTGGTTGTTCTATCAAAATCTGTTCTCCAAGACTGAAAAACCTCATTGTCTTCGTTGATATAATTAATATAACTTTGGTCTTGTTTTATGCTCTTGGAAGGAGAGAAGCTATAATTACCAAAAATATTAAGATTCCCTTTTTTGTAATAGTGACTCGTTCCTAAATTATATTTAGCATAAATAGCCTGCGTATAACTCCCATGAAGACTCCCTTTATAACCGGGAACCAAAATTTTTGTGGTTACTATATTAATAATAGGACCATCACCGGCATCATATTTTGCAGGGGGATTTCTTAATACCTCTATTTGTTTTACATTTTCTGCTGAATAACTTTGCAATAATTGCTGAAGTTCATCCTTGGTAATATCTACTTTTCTATCATTAATATAAATCGTTGCTGAAGTATTTCTAACTTTCAAATCATTCTGGATGTTAATTACACCGGGAGTTTTCTTTAAAGCTTCCCATGTGTCTCCACTAGAAAGACTGGTGTTTTCAATATCAAAAATAATCCGATCACTTTCCTTTCTTATTTCAGGGTTTTTAATTCTTATATTGACTTCATCTAAATACTCCTCTCCTTCTTTTAAAACCAATGCTGGCAGATTTTTATCCTCTTCTAATAGAAAACTTAATTTAGAATTTAGATATCCCACATAACTTGCTTCAATAAAATATTTTCCCTTTTCAATATTTTCAAAATGAAAATGACCATCTTCTTCAGAAATAGTACCTTCTACAAAACTAGAATCCGCTTGTTGATATAATACTACATTTACATACGCAAGAGCTTCACCATTAGCATGAGTAACCTTTCCATCAATTGTATGTTGGGCACAAACGTTAATTCCTATCAGAAAACTGAAAATAATGGGGTTAATAAACTTCAATAGGTGGAAAATTAGATTATTCTTTGCTGAAAAGTTATAACTTTCTTTTTTCGATTTTTAAAAAACTATATTTGCAACATGTTATTGAGAATCAAATCTAATATTTTTTTTTAGAAATGTATTAAAATTTTATAATTCTCGATTTTCAATTTGATAATGATTTATGAAGAACTTTAGAAACTTTTGCATTATTGCACATATAGATCACGGTAAAAGTACATTGGCAGACAGGCTTTTAGACTTTACCGGCTCTGTAACCGAAAGAGAAAAACAAGAGCAACTTTTGGATAGTATGGATTTAGAACGGGAACGTGGAATCACTATTAAAAGTCATGCCATACAAATGAATTTTCCTTACAACGGAGAAGAATATGTACTTAATTTAATTGATACTCCCGGTCACGTAGATTTCTCTTACGAAGTATCACGATCTATTGCCGCTTGTGAAGGAGCATTATTGGTAGTAGATGCTGCCCAAAGCATTCAAGCACAAACTATTTCTAATTTATACCTAGCCTTAGAAAACGACTTAGAAATTATTCCGGTTTTAAATAAAGTCGATTTACCTAGTGCTAATCCAGAAGAAGTAACCGACGATATCGTTGATCTTTTAGGTTGTGATCGTTCTGAAGTAATCCCTGCCAGTGCCAAGACCGGACTAGGAATTGAAGAAATTCTAAAAGCTATTATTGAGCGTATTCCTGCTCCAACAGGAAAACCAGATGCTCCATTAAGAGCTTTAATTTTCGATTCCGTTTACAATCCATTCCGTGGAGTAGAAACTTTTTTTAGAGTAATTAACGGATCTATAAAAAAGGGACAACAAATTAAGTTTGTGAATACCAATAAAAAATATGGTGCTGACGAAGTGGGTACCTTAAAGCTAAAACAATTTCCTCAGAAAGAAATAAAAACCGGAGATGTAGGTTATCTAATTACCGGGATTAAAGACGCCCGAGAAGTAAAAGTAGGAGATACCATTACCGATGCCGAAAACCCGACTACAGAAGCTGTTGCGGGTTTTGAAGATGTAAAACCTATGGTTTTTGCAGGGATTTATCCCGTTGATACCGAAGATTATGAAGAGCTTCGTTCGTGCATGGAAAAACTTCAATTAAATGATGCTTCTTTAGTTTTTCAACCGGAAAGTTCTGCCGCATTAGGATTTGGTTTCCGTTGCGGATTTTTAGGAATGCTTCATCTAGAAATTATACAGGAACGCTTAGAACGTGAATTTGATATGACGGTCATTACTACCGTTCCTAACGTATCCTATCATGCCTTTACCAATAAAGAGCCTGACGAAATTATTTTGGTGAATAATCCTTCAGATTTACCCGAACCTTCCAAATTAGATCGGGTAGAAGAACCTTTTATCAAAGCAACCATTATCACCAAAGCAGATTTCGTAGGACCGGTGATGTCTCTGTGTATTGAAAAACGCGGAGAAATAGTCAACCAAACTTACTTAACCCCTGAACGGGTAGAGCTAAGCTTCAACATGCCTTTAGCTGAAATTGTTTTCGATTTTTATGATCGGTTAAAAACTGTTTCTAAAGGTTATGCTTCATTTGATTATGCTCCAATTGGATTAAAACCTTCTAAATTGGTAAAAGTAGATGTGCTGCTCAATGGAAACACAGTCGATGCCCTTTCTGCATTATTACACGTAGATAATGCTTATGATATTGGGAAAAAAATGTGTGAGAAATTAAAAGAATTAATCCCAAGACAACAGTTTGATATTCCTATACAAGCTGCTATCGGTGCTAAAATTATTGCCCGTGAAACGGTAAAAGCATTACGTAAAGATGTAACCGCTAAATGTTATGGAGGTGATATCTCCCGTAAACGTAAACTCTTGGAAAAACAGAAAAAAGGAAAGAAAAGAATGCGTGCCGTAGGGAACGTAGAAATCCCACAAGAAGCCTTTATGGCCGTTTTAAAACTTAATGATTAGAAACAAAAAACCCTCTGAAAATTTCAGAGGGTTTTTTGTTTATTCTTTAACTTTATTTTATTGAATTCTAACTAATGTCATCTCTACATCCATAACAGAAGAAGTTCCTTCCATTGGAGGAAATCCTACTGGAGTTTCAGCATTAGAAAGATCCATCTCGTAATTTGGTATCACTAGCTTTAAGGTAGTTTCATTTAGAACCTCTATCGTAGCTTCACTTGAAATACCAGATTCATCATCTGTAGATGTAAAAGTAGAACCATCCTGAGACCAAGTTCCTGTACCAAAGAAATTTTCTAACGTTTGTTGCTGAGTAATTTCTTGTCCCATCGCTTCGATAGTTATATTAACAGTATAAGAACCAGAGCTGTTATAAGTGTTATCTTCATTAATATTAATTACAAAGTCATCAAAAGATACAGATTGTGCACTGTGGTTCATGCTAAAAGACTGTCCCTGTAAATCCATAGTTACTGTTCCTTCGTAATACAAATTGGTGGGCTCCCAAGCATCAACAATACTAACATTTTCTTCTAAACCAGGATTGTTAACTTCATTTGTATCATCTTCCTCCTCATCACAAGAAACCAATAAAAACGAAGTAAGTAAAAAGCAAAAAAATGTAATTTTTCTCATAATTATATATAATTTTTGATAGTTATCGACGCAATATATCTAATTATATATTAAAATTAAAATTTTATTAACAAATACTATATCTAAATAGATGAAATAATTAAACTTCCATTTTTCGGATATAATTTTTAACATTTTTACTTCTACTAACTGCCCGTTTTATAAATATTTTGAAAATTCAAGAATTTTAGTATGTTATACCTATTGAAAATTAAATGAAAGAGAATTATGGCAGGACATAGTAAATGGGCGAATATAAAACATCGTAAAGGCGCTCAAGATAAAAAAAGAGCTAAGCAATTTACCCGTGCAATAAAAGAAATAACCGTAGCGGTAAAAGAAGGTGGCGGCCCAGATCCAGAAGCGAATCCCACTTTAAGAAATGCAATTGCTAATGCCAAAGGGGTAAATATGCCCAAAGATACCATCGAACGAGCTATAAAAAAAGCAAGTGGTACGGATGCCGATAATTATGAAACAGTAACTTTTGAAGGCTATGGCCCTAACGGAATCGCATTTTTTATTGAATGTACTACCGATAATACTAACCGCACTGTTGCTTCCGTACGTTCTATTTTTACCAAAAATGGGGGAAGTTTAGGCACTAATGGTTCACTAGAATTTCTTTTCGATAGAAAAGGCGTTTTTACCATTGAACGAGGTAAAATTGAAATGACTTTAGAAGAATTAGAACTTGAGCTTATCGAAGGTGGCGCTGAAGATTTTGAAGAAAGTGACGATTTTATCACAATTTACACTGATTTTGTTGACTTCGGAAAAATGTCGGAGACGTTGGAGAAATTAAATATTGAAGTGAAAAATTCAGAATTACAACGAATCCCTACCAATACCAATGAATTAAATATTGAGGACGGAAAAAAGATAATGAGTTTAGTAGATAAGTTTGAAGAAGACGATGATGTACAAAACGTTTTTCACACGCTGGAAATAACCGATGAACTTGCAGAGGCCTTAGATGAAGAAGATTAATTTTTATCTTCTTCATCTTTGTCATCTTTAGAAACTATTTCTCCTAAATCTGTACTTTCTTTTAGTATTTCAGTTTCAATGGTCTTTCCTAAATAAACAAGCATATTCCCTGCTTCAATTTGTACTTCTTGACTATTTGATGGAATAATACTTAAATCTCCTTCATTGTCTTTTACGAATAGCGGAATGATATCATCATCTGCTTTTGTAATTTCAATTAAACCACTATAATGTTCTTGAGAATTCAGTTCAATTTCTTGAATTTGAGGGAATTTTCTAGCAACTTCAGTTAACTTGATGTAATCATCGGTATGTGAGAATAATCCTTCCTGTGGGTTGTTTTCAGGATCTGACATTTCATCAGAAGAAACCACTCTAAACGAACCATTTTCTCCAAAATGCTTCTGAAATTTAGAAATAGCTGTTTTATTAATATCGGTGTTGCCTGTTAAAGCCATCAAATAACCCACATCATTTAATTCTATATTATTTCCTAAATCATCGGCATACACACTTCCTTCGATGGCTTCCAATCCCAATTCTTTCGCTTTTCTTACGTTAATGCGGTTATTATCTACTAACACCACATGGCGATTATTTTTCTTCAAATAAGCACCAATCAACCTTGAAATCGAGGAAGCGCCAATAATTAAAATTCCTTCAGAACTAGTTAAAAATACCCCTACCAATTTTGCAAATCCTCTCGCCGTAGTAGCATTTAAAAGTACTGTTCCCAACACAATCATAAACACCAGCGGAGTGATATACTGAGCACCTTCTATTCCTTGACTGGCCAATTTTAACCCAAATAAAGAAGCAATACCCGCAGCAACAATACCACGTGGTCCCACCCAACTAATAAACAGTTTTTCATTGAATTTTAAGGAAGACCTAAAACTACTCAAGAAAACTCCCATAGGTCTTACCAAGAACACTACCGCTACAAAAAGAAATAGTGCATCCCAATTGTAAATCAATAATAAATCATCAATATTTATATTTGCAGAAAGAAGAATAAATAAAATCGAAATCAATAAAACACTTAAAGATTCTTTGAAGTAGAGCAACTCTTTAATGTTCGGTAAATTTATATTTCCAAGTACCATTCCCATCACTACCACAGCCAATAAACCGCTTTCGTGTGCAAATAAATCGGCCAATACAAAAACCCCTAATACGGTAGCTAATGTAAACACATTCAATAAGTAATGTGGTATAATATTTTTCTTGATACAAAAACCTAAAGCATGGGCAAAAGTAAATCCAAAAGTAAAACCAAAAAGTACAATTTTACCAAATTCAGCCAAGGCTACTTGGGTAAACTCATGCCCTTCACCCGCACTTATAAATTCAAAAACCAATACGGCCACCAAAGCTCCAATAGGGTCAATAAGAATCCCCTCCCACTTTAAAATCGCTGAAACATCTTTTTTTAAAGGAATATTTCTAAGAATGGGAGTAATAACGGTTGGCCCGGTGACGATAATCAATGCCGCAAATAAAAAGGAGATTTGCCAAGATAAACCAAAAATAAAATGTGCCGCAATGCCTGCTCCAAAAAAGGTGATAATTACCGCTACGGTAATCAATTTGACAATCACTGGGCCTACATTTAAAACTTCCCCCCGTCGTAGGGTTAAGCCTCCTTCAAACAGGATAATACTAATGGCCAAGGATACGAAATAGAACAAACTCTCCCCGGGAAATAAACCATACTCCCCATTCCAAATAGGTTCTATTAATTTTGTACCATCTTCTGTATAAAGTGTGGCAATTGGTCCTACAGCTAAACCAATTAATATTAACGGAAGAATTGCAGGAATTTTAAATTTCCAGGCAACCCACTGTGCTAAAATTCCGAATATGATTAAACCTGCTAATTCTAACATCGCTTATTTTAAAATAATTTTCCTGCAAAATAAGATTTTTATAAAGAAAAAACACCCTCTTTTTAAAAGTTGTAAATTTTCTGTTTAGAAGCCCCTTGCGTTAATTCATTTGTAAAATATTAGCTTAAAATTTTCTATTTTATTATTTTGCGACTCCTTTTTAGCTCAAAAATCCTTTTTATGAAATTATATCCCATTGAAGCCGGAAATTTTAAACTTGATGGTGGAGCTATGTTTGGCGTAGTTCCCAAATCATTATGGTCTAGAACCAATCCGGCCGATAGTAATAATATGATCGATATTGGTGCTCGTTGTTTATTAATTGAAGAAGGAAATCAGCTTACGCTCATCGACAACGGACTTGGTGATAAACAAAGTGAAAAGTTTTTTAGCTATTATTATCCTTGGGGAGAATTCGATTTAGATTCTTCCTTAAAAAAACACGGATTTCATCGGGATGATATTACCGATGTTTTTTTAACTCATCTCCATTTTGACCATTGTGGTGGAAGTGTTCAATGGAATAAAGAGCGAACAGGTTACGAACCTGCCTTTAAAAATGCCAAATTCTGGACCAACAAAGAACACTGGGACTGGGCTATTAACCCCAACCCAAGGGAAAAAGCTTCCTTCTTAAAAGAAAACTTACTACCCATGGAAGAAAGCGGCCAACTTCACTTTCTAGAACGTACCCAAGGCTCTCATTTTTACGATCAGTTAAACTTTGGCGTCTTATTTGTAGATGGTCATACCGATAAACAAATGATTCCACATATTCAATATCAAGGTAAAACATTGGTTTTTATGGCAGATTTATTGCCTACAGCTGGTCATATTCCATTACCTTATGTCATGGGCTACGATACCAGACCTTTACTTACCTTAAGTGAAAAAGAAGCTTTTCTGGAAAAAGCTGCCGATGAAGGCTTTTACTTATTTATGGAACACGACGCACATAACGAAATAATTACCCTTAAACGAACCGAAAAAGGCGTTCGTTTAGATAAAACTTATACCTTTAACGAACTTTTTAATTCATAATATTTCAAATGAAAAGAGCATATATTAAACCTACTTTAGCAGTTGCGATGGCTGCATTTTTTGCCGTTAGTTGTGGTACTACTGGACCAAAAATTATTTCAACTCCCATTGAGAGTATAGATCAGCAACCCCTTAAAAATTCAGAATTAAGTGAAATTGAATTGAAAGGTTGGGGAGGATCAGACTTAGTTTCTGATACTATTCCCGGAATGAGTGTTCGAAAAGCTTATGAGGAAATTATCAAAGACTACAAAGGCAAAACCGTAATTGTAGGAGTAGTTGATAGTGGGGTAGATATTGATCACGAAGACCTTAAAAACGTTATCTGGACCAATGAAGATGAAATTCCGGGTAACGGCATTGACGACGACAACAACGGTTACATCGATGATATCCACGGTTGGAACTTCTTAGGAGACACGGTAGAAGAAAACATGGAGTTTGTAAGAATCCTAAGAAAGCTTAAACCAAAATATGAAGGAAAATCTGCTTCAGACATCAGTGCTGCTGATAAAGAAGAATTTGCGCTTTACGAAAGAGCTAAGAAAGAATATGACGAAGAATATGCAGAAGTAACTAGAAATATTAACCGTTACCAGCAAATTCTTCAACAGATAACTTCAGCACAAGCAGCTGCCGCAGAAAAAATAGGGAAAGAAAAATTCTCTTTAGAAGAATTAGAAGCCATGGAGGCAGATACCCCTGAACTTCAGCAACACAAAGCATTGCTAGTGAATATTATGAGTAGTGCGGGTGATGATATAGCTGCAGTAGAAAAAGAAATTCAAGGAGCGGTAGATTATTACCAAGGAAGATTAGAGTCTCATCTAAATATGGAATTAGACGGTAGAAAAACCGGTGATGATCCTGATGATCTTACCGATATCAACTATGGAAATAATGATGTAGATGGACCCGATCCTAAAAAAGAAGATGCCAAACACGGTACACACGTAGCCGGAATTATTGCTGCAGAACGCAATAACGGTATTGGAATTAATGGAGTTGCCGATAATGTAAAAATTATGGCAGTACGTGCAGTTCCCGATGGTGATGAATACGATAAAGATATCGCGTTAGGAATTAGATATGCCGTAGATAATGGTGCAAAAGTAATTAACACAAGTTTCGGTAAATATTACTCTACTCATCCAGAATGGGTCATGGACGCCATTAAATACGCGGCTAAAAACGATGTATTAATTGTAAATGCAGCAGGAAACGACGCCTTAGATATGGATGTAACCCGTATTTATCCTAACGACCAAACACCAGAAAATGAAGAAGAAATTGCCGACAACTTCCTCACCGTAGGAGCTTCTAACTTCGATTATGGTTCAGATTTAGTGGCAAGATTCTCTAATTACGGACAAACCAACGTAGACGTTTTTGCGCCTGGAACTAAAATTTGGTCAACCACCCCTAATAACGAATATGAGTTTTTACAAGGAACTTCTATGGCTTCTCCGGCAGTAGCAGGAGTAGCAGCAATGATTCGTTCTTTATATCCAAAACTAAGTGCCGCTCAAGTAAAAGAAGTGATTATGAAAAGCGGTTTAGCTTCTCCTCAAAAAGTAATGGTAGGGGGTAACTCAAAAGACATCAGACCTTTTGCTGAATTATCTGTTTCAGGAAAAATGGTGAACCTATACAACGCCTTAATTATGGCAAGCAAAATGTAATCTTCTTTTTTAGAAGTATTTTAATAAGGGCGTCAACTAGCTTATCTTAGCAAAGTAACGCCCTTTGTTTTTTAATTTAAATTTTTAAAACCTATGAAATTTAATTTTCAAATTTTATTGTTTTCCCTCTTCACTACAGGATGGGTAAGTGCTCAACAATCCTGTTATTGGCAACAAAAAGTAGACTACCAAATGGAGGTAGAGATGAATGTTAAAAACTATCAATACGATGGAGCGCAAGAACTTACCTATACCAATAATTCACCCGATACCCTAACCAAGGTTTTTTATCATTTATACTTTAATGCTTTTCAACCCGGAAGCCAAATGGATGCCCGCTTACAAGACATTCAAGATCCGGATGGCAGAATGGTAAACAACTTAGGAACTCGTGAAAATCCTAACTACGAAAGTAGAATTAGCAAGCTTAAGGAAGATGAAATTGGATACCTAAAAGTAACATCTTTAAAACAAAACGGAAAAAAACTAAACTATCAAACCATAGGAACGGTTTTAGAAGTTCAACTCAACAAACCTTTACTTCCGGGAAAATCTACTCAATTCAGTATGGATTTTGAAGGACAAGTTCCTGTTCAAATTAGACGTTCCGGTAGAAATAATGCAGAAGGAGTGGCACTTTCCATGACACAATGGTATCCAAAATTAGCGGAATACGATTTTGAAGGTTGGCATGCCGATCCTTACATTGCTCGTGAATTTCACGGTGTTTGGGGAGATTTTGATGTTAAAATCACCATTGATAAAGATTACACTTTAGGCGGTACCGGTTACTTACAGAACCCTGAAGAAATCGGGCATGGGTACGAAGAAGAAGGACAAAAAGTAAAACAAAAAGGCCGAAAATTAACTTGGCATTTTAAAGCCCCTAATGTACATGATTTTACGTGGGCTGCCGATCCAAACTTTATTCACGACAAATTAAAAGCTGAAGACGGAACAATGCTTCATTTTTTATACAAAGACAACGATGAATATAAAGACGCTTGGAAAAAATTACAACCGAAGACTGCTGAATTATTAGCCTATTACAATGAGCATATTGGTCCGTATCCTTACGATCAATATTCTGTAATTCAAGGTGGCGACGGTGGTATGGAATACGCGATGTGTACCTTAATTACCGGTGAAAGAAATTATGAAAGTTTAGTAGGCGTCACCGCTCACGAATTTGCACATTCTTGGTTTCAGTTTGTTTTGGCTACCAACGAATCTCAAAACGAATGGATGGATGAAGGTTTTACCACTTATATCTCTGTGCTTGCAGAAGATAAAATCCTCAATAAAAACAGCGATCATCCTTTAAGTAGTTCTTATAGAAATTATAATTATATAGCAAATTCTGGACAAGAACAACCGCTTACTACGCACGCCGACCGTTACCGCACCAATATGAATTACGGAATTGGCGCTTACAGTAAAGGCTCTGTTTTCTTAGCACAATTAGGCTATATTATTGGTGAAGAAAACTTAGCAAAAACCTTAAAACGTTACTTCCAAGAATGGAAATTTAAACATCCAACACCCAACGATTTTATTCGTGTAGCCGAAAAAGTAAGTGGAGCTGAACTAAGTTGGTACTTAAATGATTTTACCAGAACCATTAACACCATTGACTACGCTATCGAAAAGGTGGAAGCTAAAGGAAGAAATACCGAAATTACCTTAAAACGAATCGGTTTAATGCCGATGCCTATTGAAGTGGAAGTTACTTTCAAGGATAATTCCACTCAAAAATACTATATTCCTTTAGAGATGATGCGTTGGGAGCAATCCGATAATGGCAAACAATTAGAAGATTGGGGTTGGGGACATCCTACCTATTCTTTTGAAATTGAAAAATCAAAAGCCGGAATCAAGAAAATAGAAGTCGACTCCGGTCAATTAATGGCCGATATTGATCGCGACAATAATGTGTGGGAAAATTAAATTTTTTAAATGATTAAGGTTTTCGTCATTCCGTGCCTGACACGGAATCTCCTACAAAATGGAAAAATAAAGCTTTGTGGATAAGACCTTGAACAACACTCAGGGTGACGGTAACTTTTAGAATACATGAAAAACATCATAAAAACCTTTCAATTTCAAGTTGAAAGGTTTTTTTTTGATTATAATTAATCTGAATATTTTTTATGAACGTCATGCTGAACTGTCACACTGAGCCGAGTCGAAGTGTTGTTTCAGCATCTCATAAAGCTGCTAAATCAAAGGCCAATAAATGAAGCAAAGCTTAGGAAAAGCCGAAAAACTAAAGAGCAAAATTGTTATTTCAAAACTTTTTGAAGAAGGGAGAATTCTAAAAAGTTTTCCACTCAAATTGGTATATCTGCCGTTAACCAACAACAGCCAAGATCATCAAGTGGCATTTTCAGTACCTAAACGTAGTTTTAAACTGGCGGTAGATCGCAATTATTTAAAACGATTATTGCGGGAAGCTTACCGTAAAAATAAACCTGTTTTAGGAGAAGAAGAAACGCCGTACGCCTTGATGTTTATTTATTTAGGAAGAAAAAAATTCAGTTTACCGGAACTAGAAAAATCTATTCAAAAATTATTGACTAAATTTAGAGAGCAAGAATAAACCGCACGAAGATGAAGAAACGTATTATTTTACCGATGGTCGCCCTATTGATCTTTTTCACGACGACTTCTTATAAATCAGATTTTTTTGAAATCGCCAAGCAAATTGAAATTTTCACGACGCTTTTCAAAGAAATCAATATGAATTATGTGGATGAAACCAATCCGGCAGAATTAATGGATACCGCCATTACTGCAATGTTGGAAGAGTTAGATCCCTATACCGTGTATTGGAACGAACAAGAAGTAGAACAGGCAAGAATTCAGAATTCCGGGGAATATACCGGGATTGGAGCTTCGGTACAAACCAGGGATCATAAAATCACCATTATAGAACCTTATAAAGGTTATCCCGCCGATAAAGCCGGTTTAAAAGCCGGAGATGAGATTATAAAGATTGGTGATGTAGATTTATCTGAATTTGCAAATGATGCAGGAGAATTGCTGAAAGGCTCTCCGGGAACTTCCGTTCAACTTACCTTTAAACGTCAAGGGAAAATTAAAACGACCGAGTTGAATCGGGAAGCGGTAGAATTACATGCCGTGCCTTATTCTAAATTAATCGATGGCGATATTGGCTATATCGTGCTTTCCAAATTCAATAGAAAAGCTTCTTCTGAAGTAGCTACCGCTATAAAGGAATTAAAAGAGCAAGGAGCGAAGAAAATTATTTTAGACTTGCGTGGAAATCCCGGCGGTTTATTAACAGAAGCGGTGAACACCACCAATATTTTTGTAGATAAAGAGGAAGTCATCACGACCACCAAATCGGTGATTGAAAAATATAACAAAACTTACAAAACCCAACGCGACCCAATGGATAAAGAAATTCCGTTAGCCGTGTTGATCAACGGAAGAAGTGCTTCTGCCAGTGAAATTGTTTCGGGGGGTTTACAAGATTTAGACCGGGCCGTGGTGATTGGTGCCCGAAGTTTTGGAAAAGGTTTGGTACAACGTCCAAAAAAACTCACTTACAATACTCAGATGAAAGTGACTATCTCCCGCTATTTTACGCCAAGTGGAAGATGTATTCAAGCCTTAGATTATTGGCACAGGGATAAAGAAGGCAATGCGGTAAGAACTAAAGCAGAAGATTACAATGAATTTACCACCCGTAATGGAAGAAAAGTGTACGACGGTGGTGGAATTTTACCCGATATTCTATTAGAAACTTCTGAATATAGCGGTGTGACGCAAGCTTTAATGGAAAAAAATGCCATTTTCGATTATGCCACCAACTATTATTATAATCACCAATTAGCGCAACCGGAACAGTTTAAATTTACCGATGCCGATTACGAAGATTTTAAAAAGTTCTTGAGTTCAACCGATTTTGATTATACCACCAAAACCGAAAAAGAATTAAAAGAAACCTTTAAAACCGCAAAAGAAGAAGGCTTTAATGAAGATATTAAAAATCAGTACCAAAAACTTTTAAAAGAGATTGAAAAAGCAAAAGCTCAAGATCTAGAAGATAAAAAACCGGAAATCGTAAGTTTATTGACCGATGAAATTATCAAGCGTTATTTCTATCAAGAAGGTTTATACGATTATTATATTGAAGAAAATCCAGAGATCATAAAAGCGAAAGAAGTATTGAACAATACCAACCAATACAACAAAATTTTAGGGAAGTCGTGAAAATAGAATTTTTAACCAAAGAAGAAAGCAATCGCCAACAGCAGGAAGAATTTTTAAAACTCTCCCCTGCAGAACGTTTTTATGCTTTTTTGGACTTGAGTTACCGGTTAAAAGATTTTCCTCACCAAGAGAACAAAAAACCTCCTTCAGATAATTTTGTAATTGAGATAAAGTATGAATAGTCTGTGGAAAAAACAGATAGATAATTTTATTTATTTAGCTTATAAATATGAAGTTAAAATGCTCATGGTTGGAGGAGGGGCTGTTAACTTTCACGGCTATCAGCGTCATTCTGCCGATGTAGATTTCTGGATTGAAACTTCTGAAAACAATTTTGATAAGCTCTGTAAAGTTTTCAATGAAATGGGATATGAAATAGATAGTTTTCCAAAAGAAGTTAAGAACAAGAAAAAAAACATTTCTGTAAAATTTTCTCCTGAAGATTTAAACCTAGAATTAATTACCAATTTTTCTAGTTTTAAAACTTTTGATGAAGCCTACCAAAATAGCGAATTAGTTGAAATTAATAAATCTCAGGTTTTAAAATGGCGGGTCCTTTCTTATGAGGATCTTATTGCTTCTAAATTAAGGTCACAACGACCTAAAGACTTGCTAGATATTCAACAATTAAAAGAAATAAAAGAGAATAAAAATTAAAAATCGACTCCAACTTCAATACCAAGGGTTTTTAGCCACTTTTCCGCTTTGGGAAGGCAAAGAATTATTTGATTTACCACAATTTAAAATCCCTAAAAGTTCCACTTCACTTGCAAAAGAATTAGAAATTCCGCCGAATTTGGTATTGGGAAAACGAGCAGAAATTTTTTTTGCTGAAGCCATTCGGCAATCTTCTCATTATGATTTAATCGCTCAGAACCTCCAGCTCATTCACAACAAACAAACGCTAGGAGAATTCGATTTTTTTCTAAAAGAACAAAATACGCAACAAAGTCTTCATGTGGAATTGGTCTATAAGTTTTATGTGTACGATTCTAGTTTTAAGCAGCAACTCGACCGATGGATTGGCCCTAACCGAAAAGACAGCTTACTTAAAAAAATTGAACATATAAAGTCACACCAATTTCCCTTATTGTTTCGGGAAGAAAGTCAAGAATTACTTCAACAACAAGCAATTGAATTGGAAAAAATTCAGCAACGAGTCTGTTTTTTAGCCCATCTATTTGTACCTAAGTCCTTATTCCATCAGCAATTTGAATTGGTCAATAAGCATTGTATTTCCGGCTATTGGTTGCACGGATATGAATTTACAGAAACTGAATATGGCGAATTTCAATTTTATTCGCCTAAAAAACCCGATTGGCCCATCCAACCTCAACATCACCAAGACTGGAAATCGTTTCCCGAAATTTTAGCGGAAGTGAATTACTTACTTCAGCATCAAAAGGCAGCACTGATCTGGATGAAAAAAGACGAACATACGTTTGAACGCTTTTTTGTGGTTTGGTGGTAAAATTAATCCTTCGTTGAGACAAACAATTCTCGGATGTCAACTTCTAAAAATTTAGCAATCTGATAAAATACTTCTACCGAAGGTTGAACATCATTGGTACACCATCTTGAAACAGTTGACTCTGTTTTGCTAAGATGTTTAGCAAGTTCTTTGGAGGAGACACTCTTTTCAGCCAAAACCGCTTTTATTCGATTATAATTTATTTTCTCCCTCATGCCATTGAATTTATAATTAACTATAAATCAATAAAATAATTCATTTTAAATATGGATTGATAAATGATTAAAATTAAAAAAATCCTGCAAGGTCTCTTTTCTGACCTTGTAGGTGTATTTTTCAATTGTAACAAAACCTACAAGCTTTCTAAAAGCCTGCACGACTGGAAGCAAACTTTAAGAAATAAGAGGTTTAGGGATGAAACTACTCTTTTGTAGGTACCAATAAAACTCTAACGTCAACATCTAGAATATTTGCAATCTTTCGAAGGGTCTCAATACTTGGCTGTGCGTTGTTATTACAATAGTTGGTGACAATCACATAACTCTTTTCAATTTGTTCTGCTAACCAGGTTTGTGTTCTTCCTTGTTCTTTTAATACTTCCTTAATTCGGTTCATTTTAACCATTCGCGTATGCTGTTCTGAAGTTTTACATACGGCTCAACCCTATGAATTCATACCGTATGTTAATCACTTTTTAATAGTATGTGAAATTACAATACTAAAAAGTATTTTAAAATAATATATACTACAAAATAAGTACCTTGAAAAGTGATATACCAAAGCCCATTTAGAAGAAATTGTTTATACATAGTTAGAAAACTTAAATGCCATGCGCGATTTATTGGCCATTATGAAACTACAATTCAAAATATCAATAAAACACTTCGCGAAGAAATCAGTCAATTTAAAGAAAAGAAATTTACCTATTCCACCCGACGAACTTCAAAATCTTAAATTGATAAAGGAGTAGGAGACTTCGAAATCAAAATAGAACTCCTTACTACCCCAAAACTTTCCAACAATAAGTTCGCTAAAGTTATCCTTCAGAAAACCAAGCCAACAATTTTTCGTATATTTTAGAAAAAATGGAAATGAAGTTTTTTATCCATGATTCTAGAAAATTATTTCTCTTGCTTTTGCTAAGTGTTTCAGTGACTTTTACCGCTTGTGCAAACAAGAAAAAAACTCCACCACATGTAACTTCTTCAGCAGAAAAAGTAGATCTATTTCAGCTTTCCAAAAATTTCTATAATGCTGTAAAAAAGGGAAATTCAGCAGGAAAATATATCGAACAGCTCAACCATATTTCTAAAGAAAGCTTAGAAAATCAACTGACCAACAATACGAAAAAGAAAGCTTTTTGGTTGAATATTTATAACACGTATGTGCAATATTTATTGAAGGAAAATCCTGATTTATATAAAGACCGTTCCAGCTTTTTTAAAGACGAGCGTTTCACGATTGCCGGAGAAAAAATGAGTTTAGATGATGTGGAACATGGAATGATTCGGGATTCTCGCGTAAAACTTTCGTATGGGCATTTAAAAGATCCCTTTGCTTCTAAATTTGAAAAGAAATTCCGTGTCTCTGAAGTGGATTGGCGTATTCATTTTGCTTTGAATTGCGGAGCGAAAAGTTGTCCGCCAGTAAGCTTTTATAAAGTGGAGACTTTAGATGAGCAATTGGAAAAATCGGCACAAGCTTATTTAAAACGGGAAGTGAAATTCAATCAAAAAGAAAATAAGGTTTACGTACCAAGATTAATGGATTGGTTTCGGGCAGATTTCGAGGGGAAAGATGGCATCATCAAAATTTTGAAAAACTATCAGCTTATTCCAACATCATCTGATCCCGAGGTTGAATTCTTAGATTATAATTGGGAATTGGATTTAGATAATTATAGTAATAATTCGAATTAAAAAACTCCATGACCAATTGAAATCTTGATAAGAATTTTATATTGAAACTTCTATTTAACAGACATTTCGATACAAATTTTCCCTGAAAATTCACGCTATGTCCAATAACAAAAATTTTTATAGCAACTTCAGCCATGATTAGTATTATAATTCCGGTAATTAATGAAGAAGAAAATCTTGAAAAATTGCTACCGTATTTGCAAGAAAATAAGGCTGAAGAAATTATTGTTGTGGATGGGGGAAGTACCGATAAAAGTAGGGAAGTAGCTAAAAAATTTCAAGTAACCCTAATTTCTTCAGCCAAAGGGAGGGCAAAACAAATGAATGCCGGTGCTAAAGCTGCAAATGGTGATCTTCTCTATTTTGTACACGCCGATAGTTTACCGCCCAAAAGCTTTTCTTCTGCTATTTTAAATCATTTAAATGAAACTGTTCAATTTGGTTGTTTTCGTTCGTTATTCGATACCAAAAATAAGTTTCTGCTTTTCAATAGCTATTTTTCACGTTTTAAAGGATTGATGTTTCGTGGCGGTGGACAAACCTTGTGGATTACTAAGGAATTATTTAACCGCTTAAAAGGTTACGATGAATCGCTCCAACTAATGGAAGAATACGATTTTATAAAACGTGCTTCTCAAGTTTCAGATTATCAAGTGATCCAACAAGATGTGTTGGTGAGTACCCGAACATACGACTACCACGGAAATTTTAAAACACAATTGGTGTATGCACTTGTAATGTTTGGCTTTTTTAGAGGAATACCCCAAGACCAATTATTAAAATTTGCAAAGTTTTGGTTGAAGTAGGTAAATTTCAGGAACGTCAATTCGAATGAAAATCTTTTACGATTTT
The DNA here is from genome assembly GCF_902499555.1 of Mesonia oceanica. Taxonomy (GTDB): domain Bacteria; phylum Bacteroidota; class Bacteroidia; order Flavobacteriales; family Flavobacteriaceae; genus Mesonia; species Mesonia oceanica. Next base: position 75,498 of record NZ_CABVMM010000001.1, on the reverse strand, counting down.
GGTATCGAGAATAGTGAATATAAAATTTGTTCTTGATACAATTTTGCTTCGTTTCACTGCGCAAAATCACTCGAACCGACTAATTTTAATTTCTTAATATATTATGGTAAAATATCGAAATTTACATCATTCCAGACCTGCCATTCGGCAGGCAGGCTTGTTTTGGAATCTCATCACTAAATAAAAGCAGGATGAGATTCTGAATCAACATTTCGACTCCGCTCAATGTGACAAAAGGATGACGAGAATTTACCAATTGATACTTAATGGATGATATACAATTTCCTTTATTTTAATTATTTATCGGTTACTACTCGATAAGTAGGATCTTCGATAATATTCACATCGATAACTGCCTCGGCATTTCTCAATAACTTTCTACAGTCGCCACTTAAATGTTTTAAATGAACCTTTTTTCCCTGCTTGGCATAAAGTTCCGTAAGTTTATTAAGGGATTCGATAGCCGACATATCTACAATTCTACTTTCGGTAAAATCGACGATAATTTCTTGAGGGTCATTTAATGCATCAAACTTGGTCATAAAGGTGGTGGTTGAACCGAAGAATAGCGGACCGTAAATCTCGTAATGCTTGATTCCGTTTTCATCAATATGCTTTCTGGCACGAATGCGTTTGGCGTTATCCCAAGCAAAAACCAAGGCAGAAATAATAACCCCAATTAATACTGCTAAGGCTAAATTATGTAAGAAAACCGTAATTAGGGTTACCAATAGCATGACAAAAATATCGTGTTTTGGCATTTTGGTAAATACCCTAAAACTTGCCCACTCAAAGGTACCAAAAGCTACCATAATCATTACCCCAACTAACGCTGCCATAGGTAATAATTCAATAACCGGAGCACCTACCAAAATAATAGTTAGAATGGTAAGTGCAGCAATAATCCCAGAGAGTCTAGCGCGAGAGCCGGAAGATAAATTCACTAAGGTTTGTGCAATCATAGGGCAACCACCCATCCCAAAGAAAAAGCCATTAGCGATATTAGCGGTTCCTTGAGCAACACACTCACGGTTACTTTGCCCTTTGGTTCCTGTAATTTCATCCACCAAATTCAGGGTTAATAAACCTTCGGTTAAACCTACCGCTGCCATAATTAATCCATAAGGAAGTATGGTTTTAAAAGCTTCATAGGTAAAAGGAATATCTGGAATATGAAACGGAGGCAAACTTCCACTAACAGAAGCAATATCTACCACTTGTTTGGTATCTATCCCAAAAAAATAAACAATAGCAAAAACCACAATAATGGCCACTAATGAAGAAGGAATAGCCTTTGTAAACCTGGGTAAAATAACAATAATCCCAATGGTTAATGCCACTAAACCGGCCATAATTAAAAATGGTGTTCCCGTCATCCATTCAAACCCATCACCTGTTCTTACCTTAAACTGTTCAAGTTGTGACATGAAAATAATAACGGCAAGACCATTCACAAAACCAAACATCACCGGTTGGGGAACAAGTCGAATAAACTTCCCTAGCTTGAACAAGCCCACAATAATTTGGATAATCCCTGCAATAATCACGGCACCAAAGACGTAGTCAAGTCCGTGAGAAACCATAAGCGCGATAAGAACCACAGTAGTAGCTCCGGCTCCCCCGGAAACTAGTCCTGGACGACCTCCTAAAACCGCCGTAATTAAGCCCATAATAAAAGAGGCATAAAGCCCTACCAAGGGAGGAAAACCGGCTAAAATAGCAAAAGATAATGATTCAGGAATCATCGTCATCGCTACCGTTAAACCAGCTAATATTTCGGTTTTATAATTTACTTTTTGTTTAAAGTCAAAAAGATTGAGCACTTTCTTCATAGCCGCTAAAATTTTAAGCGGGCAAAAGTAATTATAAATGGCCTCTCTACCAAAGGCTATGTCTTTAACTTTGTGTAAATTAATTTTTTATCATGGCAATGTGTGGAATACCATCTTCTAAATATCCTTCGCCTATTTGATGAAAATTATGAGCCTCGTAAAAATGGGTAAGGTACTGTTGTGCAGAAAGTTTAATCGTGGTGGTTTGATAGCGCTGTTGAATTTCTTCAATAGAAGCTTTTAAAATTTGATGGCCATAACCAAATTTTCGTTCTGAGTCTTTCACGACCACCCGACCAATAGCTGCTTCTTCAAAATAAATATGGGGAGCAAAACAGCGGGTATAGGCGACTACTTTTCCTTCTTTTTTTCCTAAAACGTGAAGGGCTTGATCGTCTTTTCCATCAATATCCTGATATACACAATCTTGTTCCACCACAAAAACTTCAGAACGTAATTGAAGGATCTCATATAATTCTGTAGTGGTTAATTCTTCAAAAATCTTGGTGGCTACTTGAAACATACTTTAATCTTGAACGATGATTGATTTATTATCAGGCTTATTAAATTCCGGTTGAATATTAATATGATTGATCCCAAATTCGTTAATTTGTTTTTCAATTTTCACCAGAATTTCATCAAATTCAGAAAGGGTAATATTTTCGTTAAAATCTACGTGCGCTTCTAAGTGTACTTCATTTTCGTTTAGTTGCCATACATGAATATGGTGCATGTTTTTTATTTCTTTAATTTCACCAACTTTAGAAGCAATGGTCTTCAAGGGAATTTCTTGTGGAGTAAATAGCATTAATACCTTAAAACTATCCCGTAATAAATCCCAACCTACAAATATTAAGTATAAAGCAATGGCAGCGGTTAGTAAACTATCTATCCAATAAATTTGATAGAATTTCATAAGCAATCCACCTATAAGCACAGCTACAGAAGCAAGCATATCGGTTAATAAATGCAAGTAAGCCGAACGCATGTTCATATTGGTTTTGCTGTCTTTCTTCATTAATAAGACACTCAAACCATTCCCGGCAATGGCTAGAATCGCTAACCAAATCACCATCGTTGATTCAATAGGTTCCGGATGAAAAAAACGAATCACTGCTTCTTTAATTAAAATAATCGCAATCACAATTAAAGAAAGCGCATTGACGAATGCGGCTATAATTTCAGCTCGTTTATAACCAAAAGTCTTTTGATAAGAAGCCTCTTTACCAGCAATTTTATTAGCGATGTAGCTGATAATTAACGAAACTACATCGCTAAAATTATGTAAAGCATCAGATAGTAAAGATAAACTTCCACTTACCAAGCCACCCACTACTTGGGCAACGGTAATCCCTATATTTAATAAAATGGAATACCAAAGGTTTTTGCCTTTTACCGCTTGGTGGCTATGTCCCGAATGTTGATGCATAGGTTTACTGGCAAGCAATTTTATCTACACGGCGTTGATGTCTCCCTCCTTCAAAAGGCGTATCTAAAAAGGTTTTTACCATTTCTACCGCTTGTGGTAAGGAAGTAAATCTTGCAGGAATACTCAATACATTGGCATCGTTATGTTCACGAGCCAATTGTGCCAATTCTTTCGTCCAACATAAAGCAGCCCTAATACCTTGATGTTTATTAGCGGTCATAGCGGCACCGTTACCACTTCCGCAGATAATAATTCCTAAATGTACTTTTTCATTTTCTACATCATTGGCAACCGGATGAACAAAATCCGGATAATCTACGCTATCGGCTTCATTAGTACCGTAATTTATTACTTCAATATCCCTACTTTCAAGGTATTTTACGATTTGGTTTTTATAATCTGTACCAGCGTGGTCATTACCGATGGCAATTTTCATGAGATTAGGTTTAAAAGTTAGGCTACAAAGGTAAATAATCGCTTATTAACAGGAAGAATTATGCTTGTTAATTAAATTTTTTAAAGCGCTTGTTTCCACAATTTTAAAAATTAACAACAAATGTGAATAACTATAAATGAAATCTGACAAAGTTTTTTTGATTATCCCAGAAAAAAATCAATCAGCACAATTTTTCGGATTTACCAAATAAGTTTTTCAGTTTCTAACAAAAAGTTATTCATAGTCAAAAACAGGTTATCAACATCATTTTTTATACTAAACAATTCACTTTTTCAATATCAACACAAGCTTTAATAATTGTTAATAAAGTGTGAAGCTTATTTCATTTCCAAGTACTTAAAATTAACAATACGCATAAATTGTTGTTGAGTATTATTCAATAGTGAGAAATCAAAATTTAATTTCAACAAAATTTACCGCTATTCACAAGCAATAATATACCATCATTTAGATTTTAAAATTTAAAAAAAAAAATAATTATTATTAGTACTGTTAATAACAACTAAGCTTTAGATTATTTTTAAATGAGAAGTGTAATTGAATTCTTCTAAAAGGAGTTTTGCTTCTTGAAAGTCTTCGGGATGAATTTTTAAATGAATGCCTCCGTTGGGGGAAGAATGAAAAGGCATGATGCCTAGAACGGTTTCATTTTGAAAGAAAAATCGAATTTCTTCCCGTTCTAAGATAGATTTTAAAACGGCATATTGAAATGGATTGCTAAAAGTAGCTAAATGCAAATAGTCTCTCATGAAAATTTATAAAAGACTAAAATAAGCTTTTATATCTTAATATTTTCTGAAATGTACTGAAGTTGTGGAAGTTCTATGAATAACTTCAGGTTCATTTTTAGAACTTAAGTAAGTATTGATGGTTATCAATAAATAGGTGAAGCCTATTAGAAAAATAAGAAAAAAAAGTAAGTATAAACGCTTTTGTTTGTACATAATTTTTAATATATATACTACAAAGTTAATAAATTTTAAGATACGATTAACATTTCAAAGTTATTTTATCTTTAATTTTTTCATTTAGTCCTCTATATTTCAATTGAGTAGTCACTTAACAAAACTTTAATTTAAAAGAATCGCATTCTTAATTTTTAAATGTATTTTTAATTTTTAACAAATAAAGAAGAGAAGAAGATAGTAGATGGCAAAGAGATCAAGTAAGCGTAAAAGAACATCAAAAAATATACCCGGACTTTCAAAAAAAATATTGAAGGTACTTCGCAATCATCCCAATCAAACTTTTAATTACAAGCAATTAGCTGACGTATTGGATATTACCAATGCCAATGGTAGAAACCAGATTATTAAAAAGCTGGCAACCTTGGTAAAAAGCAAACAGATAGCACAAGCAGAGCGTGGGAAGTTTAAAATTAACGAAGAAGTTAATTATTACGAAGGCGTTTTAGATATGACTACCCGTAAGGACGGTTATGTGATTGTAGAAGAGCTGGAAGAAGATGTATACATTCCGCAGAAAAATATAAATAAAGCTTTTGATGGGGACCGCGTAAAAATTTATGTGTACCGAAAAAGAACCAATAAAAAGAACGAAGGCGAAGTCGTGGAAGTAATCGAACGCAAGAAATTGAATTTTGTGGGAATACTTCACCTCAACGATAAATTTGGATTTGTAGAAATACAAAATCCAAAGATGTATACCGATATTTTTGTACCCAAAGACAAATTGCCCAAAGAAGCCAAAAACGGATTGGTGGTGACGGTTAAATTTGAAAAATGGGACGATAAAGATTCGCCAACCGGAAGTGTGATGGAAGTCTTGGGAGAACCTGGTAGTCATGAAACCGAAATGCAAACTATTTTAATAGAAAATGGTTTACCGCATGATTTCCCGAAAGAAGTGGAAGAATTTGCCAATCAATTAGATACTTCGATTCAAGAAAAAGAAATTAAAAAGCGTCGCGATATGCGGGATACGCTTACGTTCACTATCGACCCGAAAGATGCGAAAGATTTTGACGATGCGCTGAGTTTTAAAATCCTGGAAAACGGAAATTATGAGATTGGTATTCACATTGCCGATGTTTCGCATTATGTAGAACCGGGAACCATCTTAGATGATGAAGCTTATGAACGGGGTACTTCAATCTATTTAGTAGATAGAGTAGTACCGATGTTACCGGAAGTGTTATCGAATAATGCTTGTTCCTTACGACCTCATGAAGAGAAATATACCTTTTCTGCCGTTTTTGAAATCAATAAAAAAGCGGAAGTTGTGAAGAATTGGTTCGGAAGAACGGTCACCTATAGTGATGCCCGTTTTGCTTATGAAGAAGCTCAGCATATTATTGAAACCAAAAAGGGAAGTATTCCCAATGAAATTTCACTTACCGGAAAGCTTTACGATACCACTCCGGAGATTGTAGAAGCGGTCTTGACCTTGGATAGTTTAGCTAAAAAAATGCGTGCCAAACGAATGTCAAGCGGTGCCATTTCTTTTGATAAGGTGGAAGTGAAATTTAATTTAGATGAACATAACGATCCTATTGGCGTTTATTTTAAAACCTCCCAAGATGCCAATAAGCTCATTGAAGAGTTTATGCTCTTGGCCAATAAAAAAGTATCTGAGTTCATCGGAAAGCAAGAACCACAAAAAACATTTGTGTACCGTTGCCATGACGAACCAAATGATGATAAATTAGCCGCTTTAGAGAACGTTGTTGGTAAATTTGGATATAAGCTTAACCTGAAAGATAGAAAATCGGTCAGCCGTTCTTTAAACGGTCTTTTAAAAGATGTTCAGGGTAAAAAAGAACAAAATATGGTCGATACCTTGACCATTCGTACGATGAGTAAAGCCTATTACAGTACAAACAATATTGGTCATTATGGCTTGGCGTTTGATTATTATTCACATTTTACCTCACCTATTCGCCGTTATCCCGATGTGATGGCCCATCGTTTATTGCAACGTTATATCGATGGAAAAAATTCGGCCAACGAAGAAGAATACGAAGGCCGTTGTAACCATTGTAGTGATATGGAAATGTTTGCTACCAATGCAGAACGGGATTCCATCAAATACATGCAAGTAAAGTTTATGCAGGACCATCAAAACGAACAGTTTTTAGGGGTTATTTCCGGTGTGACAGAATGGGGAATTTATGTAGAAATCGAGCAAAATAAATGTGAAGGAATGGTGCGTTTACGTGATATTAAAGAAGACCATTTTGAATTTGATCAGGAGAATTTTGCCATTGTAGGTAAAAAAACCAAAAAGGTGTATCAATTAGGCGATGAGGTTTATGTTACTGTAAAAAATGCCGATTTAGTAAAACGTCATTTAGATTTTAATTTAGTGGGGGCAAGGCAAGAAGTAGAGGTGTAATTCCTGCGAAGGCAGAAATCTTATTCTCAGTATCTAATTATTAAGTAAGAAGAATAAATTTTAAAGTGATGCTATCCTATTAAATTATAAAATGCTTATAGAGTTACTTTAGTTCTAAGTTTCCTTTTCAGCTTCAATTAACATCATTTTCAGAAAATTAAGTAAGATTCCTTTGTAAATTTGTAGGTATCATTCATTTAAATCAAATCCTTATGAAAAAGTTATTTTTTTTATTCTTAGTAAGTGTTAGTTGTGCTGGCTTTGCACAAAAAACAGAAATAGACCTTGCAGAAGATTTTTCAGAAATCAAGATTTATAGTAAAATTCAGGCGACTTTGATTCCCTCCAACGAAAATAAAATTGTCGCTACCGGTTTCGATAACGATGAAATCGAAGCGAAAGTAAAAAACGGTGTTTTAAAAATAAAACTCGGTTTAGATAATATTTGGAGCGAAACCGATACCAAAATTAAAGTCTATTACAAAACGGCAGAGGTGATTGATGCCAACGAAGGTTCTTATATAGAAATTGAAGGAAGTATCGAACAAAGCTTCCTAAATTTAAAAGTACAAGAAGGTGCTCAAATCATCGCCGGTTCTTTAACTATAGACAATTTAGAAATAAAAAGTGTTACGGGAGGAGTAATCCAAACTTCCGGGAAAGCTATTAATCAGACGGTTGAAGTAAAAACCGGAGGTAATTATGATGGGGAAGATTTAAAAACCGATACAACCGAAGTAAAAGTACAGGCTGGAGGAGAGGCAGATGTAAACGCTTCTAAATACTGTAAAGCAAAAGTACAAGCCGGTGGTGACATTCATATTTACGGTCAACCAGAAAAAGTAGATAAAAAGACCACTTTGGGAGGAACCATTAAGCTTAGGTAAAATTAAATTGCTATTGCTTACCTTTGTGTAAACGAGTTTAGAAAACAATTTTATGCTACAAGACATTTTTGCAGGAATTCCGTTAGGCTTTTTTTTGGCCTTCTTGTTAGGTCCTGTATTTTTTGTTTTATTGGAAACTGCTGCCATCAAAGGATTTCGGGCAGCAGTTTTTTTTGATATTGGTGTGATTATAGCCGATATTTTCTTTCTATCAATAGCTTATTTAGGGACTAGCAAATTATTGAACAGCATCAAAGACGATCCCGCCTTGTTTATATTTGGTGGTTGTATCATGGCTACTTACGGGGTAATTACGTTTGTAAAAGAGAAAAAAGCTATTCCGCATCCAGATGAAGAAGAAGGGATTAGAAAACTAAAGAAAAGTGCTTTATTTCAACTCGCCATTAAAGGGTTTCTACTCAATTTTGTAAATATTGGTGTATTAGGTTTTTGGTTAGGCTTGATTATTATATTTGGTCCGCAATTAGAAATGGATCCAGAACGCTTATTAGTGTTTTTTACCACCGTAATCGCCACTTATTTTGTGATTGACTTATTGAAGATATTATTGGCTAAACGCTTAAATCATAAATTAACCCCTACTCGAATTTACCGCTTAAAAAGGGGAATTAGTGTGGTGATTGTTATCTTTGGTCTGGTATTGGTTTCCCGCGGAATTTTTCCTTCAGAAATGGAACAATTGGAAAACAGAGTAGAAAACGTGATTCCTAATAACGATAACGACGATTTATAAAAAAAGCCTTTCCATTTGGAAAGGCTTTTTTCTTGAGGTGCCGAGCGGATTCGAACCGCTGTACATGGTTTTGCAGACCACTGCCTAGCCACTCGGCCACGGCACCCTTTACATTTAAGGACTGCAAATGTAATAAATTTTAGCTAAAAGCAAATATTTATCTTGCTTTAGATAATATAATTGATACATTTTCTACATCTCCTCCCAGGGGCGGATTGATTTTAGAAACTGTTACTTCTGCTTGTTCTACCATTTCCAAGTCATGAAAAATACGGTCAATGATGCGTTTAGCCACATGTTCCAAGAGTTTCGAACGCTGCGCCATTTCTTCTTTTACAATGCGGTTAAGGTGCACATAATCAACGGTATCTTTTAATTCATCTGAAACGGAAGAAGTTTCCAAAGCGGCATGAATCTCTACATCTACCCGGTAATCGCTACCTATTTTTCCTTCTTCGGTTAAACAACCGTGATGTGCAAATACCCGTATGTTATTCAGCTTAATAATTCCCATAAAATATTTTTTGTAAAAATAAGGTTTAAAATTTTTTCTTAGCTGTTTCTCCCGTAACAACTTTTAAACTATCAATATATTTTCCTTCGATTCCTACTACAAAACAAGTATATAATTTTTGGGATTCAATAGTTAGTTGTTCTTGGGCTACATTTACTTTACTTCCTTTCAATTTCCAATTTACGCTATATTGAAAGGTTGAAAGTGCTTTAGTTTGGGATAGCTTGGGATAGGTAAGTGAAGGTAGTTTTTTGGTAATTGTTTCTTGATTTGAAAAAACTTCTGCTGAAATCTCTTCTACTCCGGCTGCTAAATGAACCCATCTTATTTTTGCTTCGTCTTTACCGCATTCAAATTCATCATTTAACACTTTTAGTTGCGGTAAATTTCCGTTGGGCGTGGTTGCTTCTTCACCTTCCACAATTTCGTGTAATTTTGTTTTGGTGGTTTTTTCATTGGTAGTGGGGTTTTCCTGTAAAATTCCATAAAGCATCAAGGTATAAACTCCACTGGTCCCAATGCCTATTTTTTTCTTTAGTAGTAATTGATTTTCAGCTTTTACTTCTACTGTATAAGTTCCTGAATTTATAGGTTGATAATCTGATAATTCGGTATACTTCATTTGTTGCTGAAGGGAAGGTTTTCCTTTTTTCGTAAAGGTAATTTCCACTGGAAGATCGGTGAACATAAACTGTCCTATACGCAGTTTTGAGGGTTTTTCCTCGGATGAATGACAACTAAAAAGCAGTAGCATTCCCATCAATAACGTTATAAATTTAGTGTTCATCTTCTTGGGCTTTTTGTTGTGTTTTTTCTTTTTTCTTTAATAAGTAGGGTCTCCCCATAATGATGAGTAAGACCAAGGCTAAAATTCCACCTAGGGCAATGGGTTTAGAAATCACTAACCTAAAAATCAATGCCAAGCCTACTAAGATTCCAATAATAATTCCCATTAAGGGGATCCATTTTCGTTTTTCAGATTCGCGGTAAGCAATCCAATTCACAATTCCGAAGGTAAATAAGAAGGCTAAACTTGCTGCTTCCACCAATGAACTCAATGAGCCGACAATAGCTAAGGTCCCGGCTAAAGTACCTAGAACAATAATCGATCGATCGGGAACATCGTTTTTATTGGTGTGATTAAACCAAGAAGGAAGTTCGTTTTGAGAGGCAATACGTTTGGATAAATTGGCTGTAGAAAATAAAGTTGAATTAATGGCAGCTGCCGTGGCAAAACCTGCAGCAACGGTCATGACGATAAGTCCGGTTTTCCCAAAAGCCGATTCAGCCGAAATGGACAAAGCAATTTCTTTAAAACTAATCATAGAAGTGGCACCACCAACCATGGTTGCTCCAAGCGCTACTACCGCATAAAGGATGACCACAAAAATGACCGCGCTCATTAATGTTGGCATAAAGCTTTTTTCGGGATTTTTAATTTTATCGTATTCGTAGGTAAGTAGCTGAAAGCCTTCATAAGCCATAAATATGGAAGCTCCTCCAATTAAACTGGACCAAATGGGCCGCGGACTGATCCCCGCGGTAAGTTGAGAGGTGTCCCAATGGGCTAGTCCGTAAATACCTAAAGCCAATAATACGAGAAGGTTAACGGAAACGATAATAATCTCCACATTGGTCAGTTTTCCTACTCCTGCTAAATTCAATAAAATTAAAGCGATGACAATGCCTGCAGCGAGCAAACGCATTAATAAAGGATCACCGTGAAAAGCAAAGGAAAGGTAATGTCCAAAAGCATAAGCGTAAACCGATATGGTTAAGACATAGCCAATAATTAATAACCAGCTGAGGTTACCGGCCATTTTTTTATCATCTACCTTTTCAAGAAATACAAAGGCACCCCCTTCTTCGTGAAATTTATTGGTGAGAAATACATAACTATAGGCTGATGGAATAGCGATAAGTCCAGTAAGAACAAAAGCTAACCAGGTCCATTGTGCAGAAACAGCAATGACGACACCAAGAACTGTATAAATACCGCCACCTACCATTCCTCCGGCAGCAAGTGCCCAAACGGATAACGGATTTAATTTAGAGGAATTTTTAGCCATGGCTCAGAACTTCTAAAAATTCAACAATAGGAGAGGAGTTGTAATTTTTCATAAGTAACTGAATTTAATTCAATTTAAAATTAATAAATGCTGAAGTTTTCCCTCGTAATATACTTTAGTTTAGCTTTATTTTAACCCTAAGCAGTAAGGATTTAAAAATAATTTGCTTTCTAATTGCTTTCCTATGCCGTGCGATTTTATTTTTGATAACTTTGCGTTTTTATATGAAAAATTATGGCAGAAGAAAATAAGTCACTCAATTTTATAGAACAAATTATAGAAGACGATTTAGCGAGCGGAGGCTACAAAAAGGAAGATTTAAAATTTAGATTTCCCCCAGAGCCTAATGGTTATTTACACATTGGTCATGCCTCATCGATCAACTTAAATTTTGGCTTAGGATTACGCTACAATGCGCCTGTAAATCTTCGTTTTGACGATACCAATCCTATTAAAGAAGAGCGGGAGTTTGTAGATTCTATTAAACGCGATGTAGCATGGTTAGGCTTTAAATGGGCGAAAGAATGTTATGCTTCAGACTACTTCCAGCAGCTCTATGATTGGGCGGTAGAAATGATTAAAAATGGAGATGCCTATGTAGATAGCCAAACTTCGGAAGCCATTGCCAACCAAAAAGGAACACCCACAGAGCCTGGTAAAGAAAGTCCGTATCGTGAGCGTTCTGTAGAAGAAAACTTAGCTCTTTTTGAAGAAATGAAAAACGGCGATACGCCAGAAGGAGCTCATGTACTCCGTGCTAAAATAGATATGACTTCTTCCAATATGTTAATGCGTGACCCAATTATGTATCGTTGTGTACATAAAGCTCACCATAGAACCAATCAAGAATGGAAAATTTACCCGATGTACGATTGGGCTCATGGAGAGAGTGATTTTATCGAATCGATTTCGCATTCCTTTTGTACATTGGAGTTTCTTCCGCACAGAGAGTTATACAATTGGTTTGTGAATAAAGTAAGCAAACCTGAAGATTTTCAACCTAAACAGCGAGAGTTTGCACGTCGTAATTTAAGTCATACCGTAGTTAGTAAACGTAAATTAGCGCAATTGGTAGAAAAAGGATTGGTAGATTCGTGGGACGATCCACGCATGCCTACTATTTCCGGATTACGCAGAAGAGGATATACGCCAAATTCCATTAGAAAATTTGCAGAATCCATTGGTGTAGGAAAGCGTGAAAATATCATTGATCTTTCACATTTGGAATTTTGTGCCCGGGAAGATTTAAATAAAATTGCCCCAAGAGTAATGGGCGTTTTAGATCCGGTTAAATTAGTGATTACGAATTACGAGAAAGAAGAGGAGTGGTTAGAGGCAGAAAACAATCCGGAAGATGAAGCAGCAGGAAGTAGGCAAGTTCCCTTTTCGAAAGAATTATATATTGAACGGGAAGATTTTAAAGAAAGTGCCAACCGTAAATTCTTTAGGTTAACTTTAGGAAAAGAAGTACGATTGAAGAATGCTTATATCATCAAAGGAGAAGATGTTGTAAAAGATGAAGAAGGAAATATTACTGAAATTCATTGTACGTATGACCCTTTAAGTAAAAGTGGAAGCGGTACTGAAGAATCTCAACGCAAAGTAAAAGGAACGTTGCACTGGGTTTCTACAAAACATGCGGTTGCTGCAGAAGTACGCTTATACGATCGTTTATTTACGGTGGAAGCTCCCGATGCCGATAAAGAAAAAGACTATCTAGAGTTTGTAAACCCTAACTCGTTAGAAGTAATTACCGGTTACGTAGAACCAAGTTTAAAAGACGCTAAAGAGTTGGAACATTTTCAGTTTCAGCGTATTGGTTATTTCTGCATTGATAAGACCAGTTCTTCCGAGAAATTAGTCTTCAACAGAACAGTCACCCTTCGTGATTCTTGGGCAAAGAAGAAATAATATGATCATTATTTAAGTGTGATAGCGTATTCAGCAAATAAAGTTGAATGCGCTTTTTTTGTGTATAAAACTTCTACTCATCCATTAAGATAATTTTAGCATTGGATTTCAGGATATTAACCGGTTATTAACAACAAGCGGTCGGTATAAATGTTAAATTTGGAGGAAATATTAATTAACCTTTAAAACAAATGTTATGGCAAATAATACAGGAACTACCATCTTAGCTTTATTAACCGGTGCTGCTATTGGAGCAGGAGTAGGTTTACTATATGCTCCAGATAAAGGGGAAAATACCCGCAAAAAGCTAAATAAAGAAGCAAAAAATGCAAAAAAGAGATTAGATAAACAAGTAAAAGAGACTTCCTCACATTTATCGGAATCTGCAAAAAGTGCAAAGTTAAATTTTGAATCCAAATTGGAAGAAACACTTTCTTCAGCAAGTTATAAAGCCGATGATATTCTTTCTGCTATGGAAGAAAAACTTGAAGCGTTGAGAGAGAAAAATGCTAAGTTTCAAAAAGAAGTAAAAAAGGAAGAAGTAAAGACGAATATTAAAAACGCCACAGCGTAGTCTATGCCTCTAAACAAGATCACGAACCACATTGACGATTTATATAAACATACTCAAGCGTATGTAGAAAGTAGCTTTGAGTATTATAAACTGTTTGCCTTTAAAAAGCTAACAGAGAGTTCGTCCATGTTGGTTTCTATGCTTGTAGCCGGAAGTATATTTATTATATTTCTTGGTTTTCTGTCGTTTGGGGTGGCTTTTCTAATTGGTACAGCTTTGGAAAGTTATGCTGCAGGATTTTTTATTGTTGCTGGATTTTACCTATTGGTGTTTATTCTTTTCCTTTTGTTTGGAAGGCATATTTTCGATGGATTTATTCTAACCAAATTCTCGAAAATGTTTTTTAATGAAAGTACGATAGATGAAGTATTAGATGAACCTTTACAAACTGAAGTAGATAACGAATGAAAATTTACGACTCATACGACGAAATTAATAATGACTTGAAGATTTTAAAACTTCAAAATCATATTGATAAAGAACGGATTAAGCTCTCTGTAAACGATATTAAAGAAGATTTTAGCCCTATTAGTGTTGCTACCGGCATTGCTACCAAAATCGCTAAAAAAGCCTTTATTTTAAAGGCTGTTTCAAAACTTATTGGTATTCAGAAAGCGAAGATTGTGAATAAATAAAAAATTGCTAAGATAGAAATAAAGAAATCCCGATAATTTTATCGGGATTTCTTATGTGTAAATAATTTAAGATTACTCTTCGCTACGGTATTCATCATCATCAAAAGGAGGGTTTTGCTTCTTCGGTTTTTCCTTTTTGGTTTTGCTGTCTGAAGTAATTCCTTTTAACTGATTTTCTTCCTTCATCTTTTCACCAATCTGGTTAGACGCTACAAACGAAGCAATCATATTATTCAGCATATCGCTTCCGGCTTGAGGTGAATTGGGGAGTAAGATTAAATTGGTATTGGTTTCTTCCCCTAATGATTGTAAGGTATCGTAATGTTGCGTTACGACAATTAATGCAGAAGCTTCTTGAGAATTGATCCCTACATTGTTTAATACATCTACCGATTCTTCCAGCCCTCTTGCAATTTCACGACGCTGATCGGCAATACCTTGCCCTTGTAAACGTTTACTTTCTGCTTCGGCTCTTGCTTTTGCTACAATCTTGATACGTTCGGCTTCCGCTTCGTATTCAGCAGCTACTTTTTCTCTTTCTGAAGCGTTAATTCGGTTCATGGCCGCTTTCACTTGTACATCAGGATCAATATCGGTCACCAAAGTTTTAATAATGTCGTATCCATAATCCACCATCGCATCATTCAATTCTAATTTTACAGCGTTTGCGATATCGTCTTTACGTTCAAATACGTCGTCTAGCTTCATTTTAGGCACTTCTGCACGCACTACATCAAAAACATAAGAGGTAATCTGGTCGTGCGGACTTTCAAGCTTATAGAAGGCATCATAGACTTTGGTTTTGATCACTTGAAACTGAACCGAAATTTTTAAACGGACAAACACATCATCTTTGGTTTTGGTTTCTACAATTACATCTAATTGTTGAATCTTTAAATTGATTCTTCCCGCAATTCTATCGATGATCGGAATTTTAATTTGAAGTCCCGAATTTCGAATACTGTTGAATTTTCCGAAGCGCTCTACAATAGCTGCAGTTTGTTGTTTTACCGTGAATATTCCTGAAAGTACAAGAATAATAGCCAAGAAAATAATAAATCCTGTTAGAAATAGTCCCATAATTGTTAAGTTGTTTAATCCTCTAAAGATACAAGATTAAGCGTTATATTTTTAGGGATGAATAACAAAAAAGCAGCTTGAAGATTCAAACTGCTTTTTATATGATAGAAAACTTGTCCAACGTATTTTCCTGTAAGGTTTCCAAAACCTTTTAGGTATGAATAAGTTTTTATGAAAAAACCTACAAAGGTCCTATGAGGACTTACAGGTTGAAAATTACTTTAATTTTTCAATAGCAAAATCTATTCGCTTTAAAGTTTCTTCTTTTCCAATGGAAGTCATAATGTGAAATAAATCTGGACCTTTCATTTCTCCAACCAGTGAAAGTCGAAGCGGTTGCATTACTTTTCCAAAGCCAATTCCTTGATCGGTAATCCAGCCTTTTACATGATCTTGAAGATTTTCTTGAGTAAACTCATCTACTTCAGCAATTAGCTTTTTTACATGTTCCATAATTTCTGAAGTTCCTTCTTTCCAAGCTTTTTTAGAAGCTTTTGCTTCAAATTCAGTAGGAGCAATAAAATAGAAGGAAGAAAGTTCCCAAAAATCACTTACAAACGTAGCACGTTCTTTAATGGTTTTGACCACTTCTCCTACATAGGTAAGGGCAGGATCAATATTTTTTTCTTTCAGTATAGGTAAATATTGTTCAGCTAAAGCTACATTATCTTGTTCTTGTAAATAATGGTGCTGAAACCATTTCGTTTTTTCAGGATCAAATTTAGAACCTCCTTTAGAAACGTGTGCTAAACTAAACGCATTCACCAATTCTTCTAAAGTATATATTTCTTTTTCAGAACCTTCGCCTTCATTCCATCCAAGAAAAACCAACATATTTACGACGGTTTGCGGTAAATATCCCTCTTCGCGATAACCAGATGCTAGGTCTCCGGTTTTAGGATCTTTCCACTCCAACGGGAACACTGGGAATCCCATTTTATCGCCATCACGTTTGCTTAATTTTCCTTTACCGGTTGGTTTTAAAATAAGGGGTAAATGCGCAAATTTGGGAGCTTTCCAATCAAATGCACGGTATAATAAAATGTGTAAAGCTAAGGATGGTAACCATTCTTCACCACGAATGACGTGGGTGATTTTCATTAAATGATCATCAACAATATTAGCTAAGTGATACGTAGGCATTCCATCACTTTTAAATAACACCTTATCATCGATTACTTTGGTATTAACCTGAATATCGCCTCGAATTTCATCTTGTAAATCGAGCTCTTCATTTTCAGGAGCTTTAAACCGAATTACGTAAGGCTCACCGCTTTCAATTTTCTGTTTTACTTCTTCTTCAGAAAGAGCTAAGGAGTTATTCAACTCATTTCGGTTATGCCAATTGTAAATAAAAGTTTCTCCTTTAGCTTCGTGAGCTGCTCTTTTTTCGGCTAATTCTTCTGCAGTATCAAAAGCATAATAAGCATTTCCACTCGCTAATAATTGATCGGCATATTCTCGGTACAAGCCTTTGCGTTCACTTTGGCGGTAAGGGCCGGCATGAGCTTCTTTTTCTGGACCTTCATCATAAGGAATGTTCAACCAGTTCAAAGCTTCAATAATATAATCTTCGGCGCCTTTCACATAACGGGTTTGATCTGTATCTTCAATTCGTAATACAAAATCACCATCGTGTTTCTTGGCAAAAAGGTAGTTAAATAATGCAGTTCTTACACCACCAATATGTAGAGGTCCTGTTGGGCTTGGTGCAAAACGCACCCGTACTTTCTGAGACATTTTCTTCTGTTTTTTGGCAAAGATACAATGATTGTTAGGGAATATTCAAATGAAGCAAAAAAGATAAGTGGAAGCTAAAGTAGAATAGTGTACTTTCGTAGAAATCATTTTTTGTACATTTTTACTATGCTAATTGATTTTCGGAATAAAACAGCGTTTCCTGGTTGGGAACAAGCCCCTCAGTTTTTAAGTCAGTTAATTACTTCAAACAATATCAAAAATGTTTTAGAAGTAGGTTCTGGAGCCAATCCTACGCTCGATGCTGAAACAATTATGGCATTAGGGATCCATTATACCACTAACGATTTATCGGCAGAAGAGTTGGAAAAAGCCCCGAAAGAGTTTGCCACTTGGCAAGCTGATTTATGTAATGAAGAAACCGTAAAAAACCATTCTAAAAAATACGATTTGATATTTAGCCGAATGGTGAATGAGCATGTAAAAGATGGAAAACAGTATTATAAAAATATATTTGAATTGCTTTCTCCCGGAGGAATAACCGCTCATTGTTTTTCTACATTATATGCTTTTCCATTTTTAACCAATAAAGTAATTCCCGAAACACTTTCCGATAAATTACTGGATATTTTTAATTCTAGGGACCGTCATCAGCATGAAAAATTTCCTGCTTATTATAGTTGGAGTAGGGGGCCTTCTAAAAAATCGATTAATAAGTTTGAATCCATTGGCTTTGAAGTGATCGAGTATGTAGGTTATTTTGGGCATGGTTATTATAAAAAACGATTACCTTTTTTACATTATTTGGAACAACAAAAAGCAAACTATTTGGTTAAAAACCCTGTTACATCCTTAACGAGTTATGCCCATATTGTGTTGAAAAAATCCATATAGTTTTTCTCTTTAAGGATTATATTTCTGAATATAAATGCGAGAAACTTAACCAATTTTTATAGATAAAACTGGTAAGAATTTTGTTGAGGTACTGATGTTAAACTACTTAAGCTATTTAGATAGCTTAAATTTTTATTGTAGTTTTAGAAGTTAATGAATAAGCAAACCTCTTGCAGATGAACAATTACCAACTTATCAAGCATAAGTTAGAAGCTTTTATTAGAAAATATTACCTCAATGAACTTCTAAAAGGAACCCTATTATTTTTTGCTATTGGGTTTCTATATTTTCTAATTACCGTTTCTTTTGAATATTTTTTCTGGCTGAATTCCTTTGGAAGAAAAATTTTATTCTGGCTTTTTGTTGGAGTAGAGGTGGCATTGTTTGCCCGTTTTATTTTATATCCACTTGCTAAACTATTCAAACTTTCCAAAGGGATAGATTATGAACAAGCTTCCCGAATTATTGGAGAGCACTTTCCAGAAGTAAATGATAAGTTGCTGAACATCCTTCAGCTTCATAAAAATGCTAAAACTACAGATTCTGAATTATTGCTAGCAAGTATCGATCAGAAATCGTTAGAATTAAAACCAGTTCCGTTTCAGATTGCGGTGAATTTTAAATCGAACCTCAAGTATGTTAAATACGCGATCATTCCGGTGCTAATTTTCTTGGCTATTTACATTTCAGGGAATAGCAGTTTATTTTCAGAAAGTTATACGCGTGTAGTCAATTACGATCAAGCTTATGAGCCACCAGCTCCTTTTTCTTTTCAATTGAATCAAAATCAGCTTCAGGTAAAGGAAAATGAAAGTTTCACCTTAAGAATTCAGACCAATGGAAGTATAATGCCGGAAGATGCAAGTATTCATTACAATGGAGAAACTTATTTTTTAAAGAAAGTTACTCCGGGAGTTTTTGAATATACCTTTGATCGAGTATCTAAAAACACTGAATTCTATTTAAGTTCTAATGAAGTCACTTCCCGACCTTATCAACTAGAAGTGATTAACGTTCCTACCTTGGTTAATTTTGAAATGCAATTAGATTATCCTTCTTATGTGGGAAAGAAAGATGAACGTATTAAAGGAACAGGAAATGCTACCATTCCTGAAGGCACTAAAGTTTCGTGGAATTTAACCGCAAAATCAACTAATCAAATTCAATTGAATTTACCTGATACGATTGAGACTTTTCAGCAATCGGAAAGTAACTTTACTATTCAAGAGCAAATATTTAGAAATACTGCTTATCAAATTTCAACTTCCAATGAGCAATTAAAAGATTACGAACGTTTGTCATATCAATTAAAAGTAGTTCGTGACGAATATCCGGAATTAGCTATAGAAATGAAACGTGATTCTTTAGATCATCAGTTGATGTATTTCTACGGAAAAGTAGCCGATGATTATGGATTAACCAATTTGCAGTTGGTGTATTTTCCTTCCGAAGATCCTTCAAACATCAAGAAAATCAATTTAAAAGTGAGTGCTTCTACTTTTGATGATTTTGTATACACCTTTCCTAATAATTTAGAATTAGAGCGAGGAAAAGCTTATGAGTTTTACTTTCAGGTTTTTGATAACGATCAGGTAAACGGTAATAAACGGACGAAGAGTGAAACCTTTTCTTATCGAAAATTCACTGAAGATGAAGAAAGCCAAGAACAACTCAATAACCAAGAGAAAACCATCAAAGACATGGACAGTTCTTTGGAGAAAATGAAAGAAGCAAATAAAGAGTTACAAGAATTAGATCAGCTTCAAAAAGAAAAAAAACAACTGAATTACAACGACCGTAAGAAGCTTGAAAATTATATTCAGCGGCAGCAACAACAGGAGGAATTAATGAAAGAGTATTCTAAGCAAATGAAAGAAAACTTAGAAAAATTTCAACCGGAAAAAGAAGACGATTTTAAAGAACAGCTGAAAGAACGCTTAGAAAAAAATGAAGAACGTATTGAACAGAATGAAGAATTGCTGAAAGAGTTAGAAAAGTACCAAGATAAAATCAATAAGGAAGAACTTAACGAAAAAATTGAAAAGCTTAGCAAGCAAAACCAAAATGAACAAAAAAGTTTAGAACAGCTTTTAGAATTAACCAAGCGTTATTATGTTCAAAAGAAGGCAGAACAAGTTGCTAAGGAAATGAACGAACTAGGGAAAGAGCAAGAAAAATTAGCTAAAAATGATTCTTTAAATTCTGTAGAAGAACAAGAAAAAATGAATAAAGCTTTTGATGAATTACAAAAGCAAATGGATGATTTGGATAAAGAAAACCAAGATCTAAAAACCCCGATGGATTTAGCTCGGGATAATCAAAAAGAAAACAGTGTTAAAAAGGATCAGCAAGAGGCCAGTGAAGAATTAACTAAATCTGAAGATCAAGATCCGAAAGAATCTTCTGAAGAAAACGATCAAGGAGAGCAGGAAAATTCAGATCAAAATCAAGAAAAGCAAGATGCTCAAAATGAACCGCAAGAATCATCACCTTCTCAAAATGCAAAACAAAAACAAAAATCTGCCGGAGAGAAAATGCAGGAAATGGGACAGCAAATGATGAGTATGATGATGCAAGGAAGTGCTGAACAAAATAAGGAAGATGCTGAAATGCTTCGTCAAATTTTAGACAATTTAATCACGTTTTCATTTCAGCAAGAAGATTTAATGCAAGACTTCAAATCTATTGAAGAAAATAGTCCACAATATGCTAAGAAACTTCGACATCAATATGTATTGAAGGAAAACTTTAAACATGTAGATGATAGCCTTTATGCTTTGGCCTTACGTAATCCAATGATTGGAGATCAAATAACTTCTCAACTTACAGACATAGAATTTAATATTGATAAATCCCTTGAAAGATTATCAGAAAATCAAGCAAGAACAGGGGTTGCCAGTCAGCAGTACGTTTTTAAAGGAGCTAATGATTTAGCGAATATGTTGAACGAATCTTTACAACAAATGCAAGCTATGGCGATGGGTTCAGGACAAGGCCAAGGAAAGGGACAACCAAGTCCCGGACAAGGACAAGGTGAGGGTAGAGGATTTCAACTTCAGGATATTATTCAAAAGCAAGGAGAATTAGGGGAGCAAATAGGTCAAGGAAAAGGAAAAAAGGAAGGTGAATCAGGTTCACCGGGATCTGGTAAAAGTGGTGAATCTGGGGAAGGCCAAAAATCAGGAAAAGGTAATCAATCTGGAAAACCTGGTGAGCAAGGAGAAAAAGGGGAAAGTGGTAAAGGTGGTCAAAATGGAGGAGAAGGAAATGGAAGCCAACAAGGAAAAAAGGGTACTAAATCTTCTGAACAATTAAGTGGTGAAATCTATGAGATTTATAAACGCCAACAAGAACTGCGAAACCAATTAGAAGATATGATTCGTAAAGAAGGTTTAGATGAAAAAGCCAAGAATCTTGCTCGACAAATGAAAAAAGTGGAAGATGAATTATTGCGTAGTGGGGTTACTGAACGTACCGAATCACAGATGAAGAATATTCAACATCAATTATTAAAACTTGAAGAAGCTTCCTTGCAACAAGGTCAAGACAATAAAAGGGAGTCTGAGACCAATAGAAAAAATTACCAGAACCCAACTCAACATCAATTAGATAAGGCGAAAGAATATTTCAACACTACTGAAATTTTAAACAGACAAAGCTTACCTTTGCAGCAAAATTATAAAATTAAAGTACAAGAATATTTTAAGTCAAATGATTAATTTTTTCAGTGAAAATAATTTCGAGTTAGAACAGAAAGAAAACTATGAAAATTGGTTGCGTAACGTTCTAATTTCAGAAGAAAAAAAAGAAGGAGAAATCAATTATATTTTTTGTGATGATGATTATTTACATGAAATAAATGTAAAGTATTTAAATCATGACGACTATACGGATATCATCAGTTTTGATAATGCAGTAGGAAATATTTTACACGGAGATATTTTTATAAGTACAGAACGTGTTGCAGAAAATGCTGAAAAATTTGAGGTTTCTTTTGACGAAGAATTGAAGCGAGTAATTGCTCACGGGATGTTACACTTTTGCGGTTATAAAGATAAAACAGATGATGATGCGCAATTAATGCGTAAAAAAGAAGATGAAAAAATTAAAATGTTCCACGTGGAACAATAGAAATTTATAGGGTAATGTTTGAGAAAGAGTACGATGTAATTGTAGTAGGAGGAGGACACGCAGGAAGTGAAGCTGCTGCTGCTGCTGCGAATATGGGAAGTAAAACCTTATTGGTAACCATGAACCTGCAGAATATCGCGCAAATGTCTTGTAATCCAGCTATGGGTGGAATTGCAAAAGGACAAATTGTACGTGAAATTGATGCAATGGGTGGTTACAGCGGAATTGTAAGTGACACCAGTGCTATTCAATTTAAAATGTTGAATAAATCTAAAGGACCTGCTATGTGGAGTCCGCGGGTGCAAAGTGACCGTATGCGGTTTGCTGAAGATTGGAGAATGATGTTAGAGCAAACTCCTAATTTAGATTTTTATCAAGAAATGGTTGCTGGGATTCTTTCTGAAAATGGAAAAATTACAGGAGTTAGAACTTCTCTTGGATTAGAAATAAAAGCCAAAAGTGTCGTATTAACCAACGGTACTTTTTTAAATGGTTTAATTCATATTGGCGAAAAGAATTTTGGTGGAGGTCGTTCAGGCGAAAGAGCGGCTACCGGAATTACGGCAGATCTTGTTGATCTAGGTTTTGAATCTGGAAGAATGAAAACCGGAACACCACCAAGAGTAGATGGTCGTTCCTTAGATTTTTCAAAGATGGTTGAGCAACCAGGAGATGAAGTTCCAGCGAAATTTTCTTATTTGGATGTAACAAAACCTTTAAGTAAACAACGTTCTTGCCATATGACCTATACTTCTCCGGAAGTACATAATTTATTAAAAGAAGGTTTTGATCGTTCTCCGATGTTTAATGGAAGAATAGAAAGTGTTGGTCCAAGATATTGCCCAAGTATTGAGGACAAAATTAATCGATTTGCAGATAAAGACCGTCACCAACTATTTGTAGAACCGGAAGGTTGGAATACGGTTGAATATTATGTAAATGGATTTTCTACTTCGTTACCGGAAGATGTTCAATTTAGAGCTTTAAAATCTGTAGCCGGATTTGAGAATGTAAAGTTTTTTAGGCCAGGTTATGCCATTGAATACGATTATTTTCCGCCAACACAATTGCAACATACCCTAGAAACCAAATTAATCGAAGGTTTATATTTTGCTGGTCAAATTAATGGGACCACCGGTTATGAAGAGGCTGCTTGTCAAGGTTTAATGGCTGGAATTAATGCAGCATTAAAGGTTCAAGAGCGTGAAGAATTTGTATTGAGTAGGGATGAGGCATATATAGGCGTTTTAATAGACGATTTAATCACAAAAGGTACAGAAGAGCCCTATCGAATGTTTACGTCCCGTGCAGAGTATAGAACGCTGCTTAGACAGGACAATGCTGATTTTAGATTGACCGAGAAATCCTATAAGCTTGGTTTAGCCTCTCAGAAGCGAATGGCAAGAATGGAATCTAAAAAAGATGCCGCTGATGCTTTTGTTTCTTTCTTTAGGGAAACTAGTGTGAATCCTGAAGAAATAAATCCAATTCTGGAAGCTAATAATTCAGCGACGGTTAAACAAAGCGGAAAAATGTTCAAAATATTTGCACGTCCTAATATGACGATGGAAGATATGCGAAAGGTGGAAACTGTCGAAAATTATATTCAAGAACATCAATTTGATCATGAGGTTTTAGAGCAAACAGAAATTCAGGTTAAATATTCTGGGTATATCGAAAAAGAAAAGAATAATGCCGACAAACTTCATCGTTTAGAAAATTTAAAAATTCCTTCAGATTTTGATTATATGAAATTGAAATCAATGTCGATGGAAGCAAGAGAGAAATTAAATAAAATTCAACCAAAAACCGTTTCACAGGCTTCAAGGGTAAGTGGTGTAAGCCCGGCAGATATTTCGGTTCTTTTGGTGTATATGGGAAGATAATTTTAATTGTTCCACGTGGAACAATCTGTGTTTTGAAGAAAATAATAGTACTTTTTATACTTGTTTTTAGCTTTCAGTCTTGTTTTAGAGTTCATAAAGCTAGAAGAATTGATGAATATAAATTATATGAATCTAAACTAAAAAACAGTACTACTTCTTATGGTTTTCGTTTAAAAGCAAGTAGGATTTCTTTTTATCCTAATGCTAAAAGATTCTTTAAAGTAGAAGGGGATTATTTGCCAGATTCTTTCATCACTAAAGAACTTTATCCGAAAGAAGAATTAGAGGTGAGTTTTTACGTTACTTCAGATAGAGATAAATATCTAGATTTTTTTACGGGAACCTTCAAATCTATTATAGGGTCTCAAGATGGATTAAAAGGAGAGCAAATTTCCCAAAAAGGTGACGAGATTTATAACTATGTATATGTGAAGGTAAAAGATTTAAAAGGTAATGATGTTTTTACTAAAGAAGGAGATCGTAAACAAGCTGTAATTGAAAAATTAAACGAATTTCGAGCTTTTCTCAATTAGAATTTGATAAGTTATTATGCTGAAAAAAATTACGGTTTTTATTATTTTAATGAATCTCTTCTTTTCATGCTTTCATGTCAAACAAGCTAGAAAAATTGATGTAAATGAAATAGATGCTCCCGATAACGATGCAAATCTTTCATTTACATTTGAATTTGATGGAAATATGGAACGCTTCGAAAAAAAATCTCTTGAATATTTTAAACTTAAAGAGACCTATTTTCCTTATAGCTTTTCAACAACATCACTCTTTCCCAATGATACATTATCCGTTTTTGTTTATCCTTTTGAAGATAATGAGAAAATGCTTCAGTTGGTCACCATATCAGATTTTCTAGGAACACGCGACCAAAAAGAAGAACCAACCGTAAAGAAAACACTTCATCATTATATTTCTATTCAAGTAACCGATCAAGAAGGCAATGATGTGCTAAAAGAAGAAAGTTTTCGCAATAAAGCGGTAATGGAAAAACTTCGGTTTTATCAAAGAATTATAGATTAATGGAGAATAAGCAGAATAAAACTTTTTTGACTTGTAAGGATCATACCGTTTCTGGGGAAGAATTTAAATTGGTTTGGAATGAGAAAAACGAGATTTTAATTACCCAACCACAGCCTTCACCAGAAAAGCTTCCCAACTATTATGAAAGTGAAGATTATATTTCTCATACAGATTCTACAAAAAAGCTTTCAGATAAACTTTATCAAGGTGTGAAAAACTTCATGCTGCAGAAGAAGTTGAAATTAATAGAATCTTTGGCAGACTCTTCAACCAAATCATTATTAGATGTAGGAGCAGGAACCGGAGATTTTCTAAAAACGGCCAAGAAAAAAAATTGGAAAGTTAGGGGAGTGGAGCCAAATGCTCAAGCTCGAAATCTAGCTCAACAAAAACACATTACATTAGTACAAGAAATTTCTTTGATAGATTCTTCCGAAAAATTTGATATAATTACACTTTGGCATGTATTAGAACACCTTCCAGATTTAGAATTTCAAATTAA
The DNA here is from genome assembly GCF_902499555.1 of Mesonia oceanica. GTDB lineage: Bacteria > Bacteroidota > Bacteroidia > Flavobacteriales > Flavobacteriaceae > Mesonia > Mesonia oceanica. Next base: position 49,856 of record NZ_CABVMM010000001.1, on the reverse strand, counting down.
AAAATTCTATTCCTTATTAAATAAGGATGGATATCTAATTATAGCGGTTCCCAATTTTAAAAGTTACGATGCCAATTATTATAAAGAATTTTGGGCAGCTTATGATGTGCCTAGACATCTTTGGCATTTTTCAAAAGAAGGAATTCAAAGCTTAATGAAAAAACATCAATTTCAACTTCAAGAAACTTTACCCCTTATTTTCGATTCCTATTACGTGAGTTTACTTTCCGAAAAATATAAAACCGGAAAATCTAATTTTATAAAAGCTTTTAAGATTGGTTTAAAGAGTAATTTAAAGGCAAAATCTACTAAAGAGTATTCTAGCCATATTTATGTGTTTAAAAAGCAATAATACTCCATTAGAGACGATTTAAGCCGTTTTTAGGCTGAGAACAAGTTTTGCCCGGTAATTAATTAAAACGCTTTATAAGCGCTTAATTTAGAGTTGTTTTTGATAGTCTGTAATTATAGTTCTAGATTATTAAATAGATTTATTCAATTCCTTAGAAATTCTACTATTTTCTTAAAATACTTCTTACTTTAGCAGCACAAATTTAAAATTGTTAAAAATGAAAAAAATTGCATTGGTAATCTTTGGTGCAGCGATATTGACTTCTTGTAATCAAGAAAAAACAGCTTATGTAGATAATACGGTTTTAATTCAGGATTTTAAAGAAATGAAAGAAACCGAAGCTCAATTTAATAAAAGATCGGAACAACTTCAAAAAGGATTGGATTCGGTTGCAAGAGCATTTCAGCAGGAAGTACAGGAGTTCCGTGAGAACCAAGATAAATATTCAGATGCAGAGCTAGAGCAAAAGCGTCAAGAGTTAATGCAGAAAAATCAAATGCTTTCTCAGCAACAACAAATGCAGGGTCAGATGCTTCGCGAAGAAAGTGATAAAATTATCGACTCGCTTGTAACCAAGGTAAAAGATTTTGTTTCCGGTTATGGAAAAGAAAATGGGTATACTTATATTTTTGGTTCTAACGAATCAGCAAATATTATGTATGCTAAAGAGGGGAAAGATATTACTCAAGAAGTCTTAAAAGCTTTGAATAAAAAATACGGAGGAAAGGAAACTTCTTCTAAAGAAACTACCGAAAAAGACTCTATAAAATAAAAGAGTTTTTAATTCACCACAAAAAATCCGCTGAAATGCTCAGCGGATTTTTTATTTCTTACTATGCAATAAGCGAGTAAGTTTTATCGATAAATCGGTAAAAACCAATTTGGGGTTCACGTTTCTTTCAATATGAAAAATAGCATCTTCTAACTCTTCGCTAATTTCCATAATATTATTCCCGTGAATAAATGGAGCAAATTTCGCTAACTGAAATCCTTCCGTAGCCGGTTCCATGTAAACTAATTTTCCTTGTGTATAATTTTGCATTAGGGCTTGCCGAAAAAAGTTCTGACAGTATAGCAAAAAGCGTTTTTGGCTTTCTCTTCCGTGTTTGGCTATTTCTTCGCTCCAATCTATCAACTCCCTTATGGAAGCCTTATTTCCTTTAGCCTTAAAAGCGGTTCTCACCCAACTAATAAACCATTTTTCAAATTGATCGTCGTCGTTATCTTGATGCAATAAATGAAGCGCATCATTATAATTTCCGTTGGCGCGATGAGCGATTTTTATAGCTTCCGCTTGGCTTAAATTTTCTTTTTCAACAAGTGCATCAACAATTACTTTTTCACCCAATGGCGGAAAATGTAAGATTTGACATCGAGAACGGATGGTTTGTAAAATATCTTCTTCGGTTTCAGCAACTAAAATCAATAGTGTTTTATTGGGTGGTTCTTCAATAAGCTTTAGCAACTTATTGGAGCATTCAGTATTCATTTTATCTGCTCCCCAAATAATCGAAACCTTAAATCCGCCTTCATAAGATTTAAGCGATAGCTTTTTTAAAATTTCAGCAGCTTCCTGTACCCTAATTTCCCCTTGTTGGTTTTCAACTCCTAAAAGTTGGTACCAGTCGTATAAATTTCCGTACGGGGATTTTGTAATAAACTCTCGCCATTCCGTTAAGAAATCGGCCGCTTTTGGTTTGGTAATCCCTTTTCGGGAAGTTACCGGATAGGCAAAATGCAAATCGGGATGCGAAAAATTCTGGAATTTTAAATTACATGCTTGGTTGCCTTCTTGGTTTTCACCATTGGTGTTTTTACACAACACATATTGCGCATAGGCAATAGCCATAGGTAAAGTTCCACTTCCCGTTGCGCCTACAAATAATTGTGCGTGTGGTATTCTACCATTATCGGCGGTTCCGGTAAGGTGCTTTTTTAAATGCGTTAGTCCTAGTATATCTGAAAATAACATGCCGAGCGAAAATAGTTATTTTTGATTTATTTCAATTGAATTTACCCCACAAAGGAAGAAATAATTAAATTTGAAAAAAACCTATTTATGAAAACTATTGAAGATTTTAATTTTAAAGATAAACAAGCATTAATCCGGGTAGATTTTAACGTCCCGCTTAACGATCAGCATGAAGTAACCGACGCGACAAGAATTGAAGCCGCCAAACCAAGTATTACCAAAGTTTTGGAAGATGGTGGTTCTGTGGTGTTAATGTCGCATTTAGGAAGACCGGAGGGAGTGCAAGAAGAATTTTCGTTGAAGCATATAGTGAATAAAGTTTCCGAAATTATTGGCGTACAAGTAAAGTTTGCTTCTGATTGTGTAAGTGATGAAGCTTTTAAAATGTCAGAAAATCTTCAGAATGGAGAAGTATTGCTGCTTGAAAACCTTCGTTTTTATGCTGAAGAGAAAAAAGGAGATGAAGATTTTGCAAAAAAATTGGCGAAACACGGAGATATATACATTAATGATGCTTTTGGTACTGCACACAGAGCTCATGCATCTACGACGATTGTGGCACAATTTTTTGATGAAAAATGCTTCGGTTATTTACTCGCAAAAGAAATTAAAAGTTTAAATAAAGTACTTCACTCTAAAGAAAAACCAGTAACAGCGATTTTAGGAGGGGCCAAAGTTTCTTCTAAAATTACAGTAATTGAAAATATTCTTCCAAAAGTAGATAACTTAATTATTGGTGGAGGAATGGCTTATACCTTTATTAAAGCGCAAGGCGGAAAAATTGGTGACTCATTAGTAGAAGATGATAAGCAAGAATTAGCACTTTCTATTTTGAAAAAGGCAAAAGAACAAAATACCAATATCGTACTTCCGGTAGACTGTGTGATTGCCGATAAATTTGCAGAAGACGCCCAAAAAGATACTTCAGCGATCGACAGTATTCCTGATGGTTGGATGGGATTAGATGCCGGGCCAAAATCTTTAGAAAACTTAAAGCAAGTTATTCTGGACTCTAAAATTATCCTGTGGAACGGTCCACTAGGGGTTTTCGAAATGGAGCCATTTGCTAAAGGAACCATTGAGGTTGGAAATTATGTGGCTGAAGCAACCAAAAATGGAGCCTTTTCTTTAGTTGGTGGAGGTGACAGCGTTGCTGCCGTAAAACAGTTTGGTTTTGAAGATAAAGTAAGCTATGTTTCTACTGGAGGAGGAGCTATGTTAGAATTATTAGAAGGCAAATCATTACCGGGTATTGCAGCAATAGAGAATGCTTAGGCATAATTCTTGTTTCATTTAATAAAAATGTTCTGTACTAAAGTTCAAAATAGTTTGAGTTTTAGTACAGAACCTGTTATATCCATTAAAATAGAGAAAGAACGTATATGAAGATAAAGAATGTTGTATTGGGAATGGTTTTTTGTTCCGGATTGGGTTTTTCACAAACCCCCACTCAAAAAGTTGATTCTATTGAAATTCAAAAAACACAAGAAGAAATAGATTATACTCAAAAAGCGGTTCAAACCTCTGGTTTTGATAAAGTTATCGAAGCTCAATTTACTGCTTTTTCTCCTTCTTCGACCTTAGTGAACGAAGAAGTTTTATTTGGTTTACGGGATTACCATCAACCTGCATTAATCGATTCTATTTGGCAAAATACATTATTAGATTCCCAGCTTTATGCAGAAATGCAGGAAACCATTAAAAACACTCCGTACAACGATACCGTTCATAAGTCAATTCCTACCGATACATTAAAAGCAAGGTTAGCAAAACTTAATGCTAAAACTCCATTTAACGTTACTTACAATGAATCTTTAGAAAGTGTAATTCAATACTATTTAAGACGGGATAAAGAAGTGATGGAACGGCTAATGTCGTTAAGCTATTATTACTTCCCGATGTTTGAAGAAAAGCTCGACAAATACGATATTCCTTTAGAAATTAAATATTTAGCGATTGTAGAGTCTGCTTTAAATCCGCGGGCAAAATCAAGAGTAGGAGCTACGGGACTTTGGCAATTTATGTTCGCTACCGGAAAAATGCACGGCTTAGATGTAAGTAGCTACGTAGATGAACGTATGGATCCTGTATTAGCTACTGAAGCTGCTTGTAAATACCTTTCTAACCTTTACGATAGTTTTGGCGATTGGGATTTAGTCTTGGCCTCCTATAATTCAGGACCGGGAAATGTTTCGAAGGCTATTCGCAGAAGCGGAGGTAAAACCGATTATTGGGAATTAAGAAGGCATTTACCTCGGGAAACCGCAGGCTATGTTCCGGCTTTTTTAGCAACGATGTATTTATTTGAATACGCAAAGGAACACGGTTACCAACCCTATCAACCGGAGATCACTTATTTTGAAACCGATACCATCAAGGTAAAACAGTTAATTAAATTTGATCAAATTACCCGAGTAACCAATATAGATGAAGAATTGCTGGAGTTTTTAAACCCCAGTTATAAACTGAATATTATTCCGTTTATTAAGGATGAAGAATACTATATCCGTTTACCTTTAGTGGAAACTGGAATTTTCGTAGCTAATGAAAACCTGATTTACAATTATGCTGAAGAAGCTATTCTTGCCAATAAACAAGTACTTCCTAAATATTATGAAGCTGACGATAAAATAAGGTATCGGGTAAGACCGGGAGATTATTTAGGTAAAATCGCTGAACGTTATGGCGTTGGGGTAAGTAAAATTAGAGGCTGGAATCATTTACGAAGCAATAATATTCGAGTAGGACAATATTTAACCATTTACCCTAGAAAACCAGTGGCAAGTAATCCGGTTCAAATTCAAAAACCTAAAGGAAGCGATAAAAAGCAAGAAGCTAGAAAATCTTCAGAACAATACTATACCGTTAGACAAGGAGATTCTTTATGGAGCATCTCCAGAAAATTTCCGGGAGTTACAGTGCAAAATATTCAAAAGTGGAATGATATTCGTGGGAATAAATTAAAACCGGGAATGAAGCTTAAAGTTTCCAACGGGTAACTAACTAAAATTAAAACGATGAAAAAATTAGCTGTTCTATTCCTTACCATAGCAATTTTAGCTGCTTGTAAAGATTCTGGAAATGGTAAAAATGAAAGAGTTGTAGTTGAATCTAATGGGAGGTTAAATAATCTTTCTGTAGTGATAAGCAATACCCTTTGGGAAGGCAATGTAGGGGAAAACATACGTAAAAAACTTGCTGCTCCCGTAGATGGTTTACCACAGCAAGAACCGCTGTTTTCGCTGAACCAAATTCCTCCCAAAGCTTTTGATGGCTTTGTAACCAGGAACCGTACTTTTCTTTATGTAAAAGAAGCCAACGAACCTCAGCTAAAAATCGTGAAAGATTCTTTTGCCAGGCCACAAACAGGAATTTACGTTATGGCACCTACGGAAAGCGGAATTAATAAACTTATTAACGACAATATCGATAAGATCATTTCTACTTTAAAAAATACAGAAATCACCGAACAGCAACGGCGTATTGGGAAATCGTTAAAAGATGATGAAAAGCTTAAAGAGTCTTTAGGAGTAAAAATGAAGTTTCCCACAGCGTATCGTTATGCCAAAAACGAAAATAATTTTTTCTGGATTAGAAAAGATATTCCACACGGAAGCATGGAAATTTTAGTGTACGAAGTGCCCTTAAAAGCTATCGATAGTGATACCAATGTAATTGGAAATATCATTAAAATGCGTGATTCCATTGGGAAGCAATATATTCCAGGTCCTAACGAAGGAACTTTTATGATTACCGAAGAAGCTTATGCCCCTTATTTATTTGAAACAGAAATTGATGGAAAATTTGCTTACGAAACTAAAGGGACTTGGGAAGTAAAAGGAGCTTTTATGGCCGGACCGTTCATTAACTATGCAGTAAGGGATGAAAAGAACAATCGCTATGTGATTTTAGAAGGTTTTGTATTTAGACCTTCCAATACCAAACGGGATCATATGTTTGAGCTGGAGTCTATTTTGAAGTCAGCTAAAATTGACTAAGAAAAAATAAAGCATAAAAAAATCCGATAATTTAAAATTATCGGATTTTTTATTGAAAAATATAAACAATTACTGTTTATTGTCTTCCACTTTTTTGTTAGTCGTTGGTTCTTCATCTTCCTTGGAAGCATCCTTAAATTCTTTTATTCCACTTCCTAAACCTTTCATTAGTTCAGGAATTTTCTTTCCTCCAAATAAAAGTAAAATCACTACACCAATAATGATGTACTGCCATGCTCCAATTACTAAAAAAATACCTAATGACATAATTTTGTTGTTTTAATAGGCTACAAACTTAATAATTAATATTTAAACCTTGCGTTAACATTGTAATAAATCAATCTACAATAATAGATTATTCTATATTTGTACTAGTAATTGTTGCGAATGGCCAAAAAGAAGAAAAAAGAAAAAAAGTTAGCAAAAAAGCTACTTCATAAGTATCGTTTAGTAGTTTTAAACGAAGATACCTTTGAAGAGAGGTTTGCTTTCAAACTCACTCGTCTAAATGTTTTTGTGGCAACCGGAATTTCTGCATTGGTGTTAATTATCTTAACCACTTTGCTTATTGCCTTCACTCCATTGAGAGAATATATTCCAGGCTATTCGTCTGCACGTTTAAAAAGTACGGCCACCCAATTAATGCTGAAAACAGATTCCTTGCAAAATGTAATCCATAAACAAAATCAGTATTATGCATCTATTAGAAATGTGCTCACAGGGAAAATTTCTTCAGAAGAATTTAATAAAGATTCAGTAATTACCAATAGAGAAACCATCAACCCAGCTATTTTACAACCTTCTAAAACCGATTCTATTTTACGAAAAGAAGTAGAGCAAGAAGATAAATACAATGTAATTGATGCTGCGGTAGATAGAACAGATTTCAAATTGTTTCCTCCGGTAAAGGGAGAAATTACATCTGAATATAATTTGAAAGAAAAACATTATGCCGTAGATATTGTTACGCCTAAAAATACGCCTGTAAAAGCCACGGCAGATGGTACCGTGATTTTTTCTGAATGGACTTCAGAAACCGGCTACGTGATCATTATAGAACATCGCTACGGATTAATTTCTGTATACAAGCACAATGCTTCCTTAGCTAAAGAGCAAGGAGAATTGGTAAAGAAAGGTGAAGTAATTGCCACCGTAGGTTCTACCGGAGAATTAACAACCGGGCCTCATTTGCATTTTGAATTATGGAGCAATGGCCATCCTGTGAACCCAACCGATTTTTTAGAATTTCAATAATATGAGTATCAAATCTTTTGCGGCTAAAATATTTGCCAAGGTGGTCAAACATCAACTAAATAGTTGGGCTAAAAAGCCTGTGGAAACACAGCAAAAAGTATTTCAGCAATTACTAAAAAGCGCGAAAGACACTCAGTTTGGAAGCGACCACCATTTTCAACACATCAAAACCCATGAAGATTTTGTAAAGAGAGTTCCCATTCGTGATTATGAAGAATTAAAACCCTACGTGAATCAAGTAGTCGAAGGGAAAGAAAATGTACTTTGGCCGGGGAAACCTTTATATTTTGCAAAAACTTCAGGAACTACGAGTGGGGCTAAATACATTCCGTTAACCAAAGAATCCATGCCTACGCATATTAATGGAGCCAGAAATGCGATTCTCAATTACATTGAAGAAACCGGAAGGGCAGATTTTGTAGACGGTAAAATGATTTTTTTACAAGGAAGTCCTCAATTGGATAATAAAAACGGAGTTAAACTTGGTCGCCTATCAGGTATTGTAGCACATTTTGTACCTTCCTATTTACAGAAAAACCGTTTGCCCAGTTGGGATACCAATTGCATCGAAGATTGGGAAGATAAAGTAGAAGCTATTATTGAGGAAACCCTAGCCGAGAATATGACGGTCATTAGCGGAATTCCGTCTTGGGTACAAATGTATTTTGAAAGAATTTACGCAAAAACCGGAAAAAAGATCGGAGAGGTTTTTCCTGAATTTAACTTATTTATTTACGGAGGGGTCAACTTTGAACCTTACCGAGCAAAGTTTGAAAGCTTGATAGGGAGAAAAGTCTCTAGTATTGAACTTTTCCCCGCTTCCGAAGGTTTTTTTGCTTTTCAGGATCAACAAAATGAAAAAGGAATGTTGCTCAGGTTGGATGCCGGTATCTTTTATGAATTCGTAAAAGCCGATGAATTTTTTAACGAAAATCCGAAACGCCTTACAATTGCTGAAGTAGAAACAGAAGTGAACTATGTCATGATCATTTCTACCAATGCCGGACTTTGGGCCTATAATTTGGGAGATACTGTTATGTTTACCTCAACCCAACCTTATCGAGTACTTGTTTCTGGAAGGATTAAGCATTTTACATCCGCCTTTGGAGAACACGTTATTGCCAAAGAAGTAGAAGTTTCTTTGAGTGAAGCAGCTAAAAAGTTGAATGTAGAAATTGCTGAATTTACCGTAGCCCCGCAAACCAATACCACAGAAGGACTTCCTTATCATGAATGGTTTGTAGAGTTTGAAAAACAACCGGAATCTTTAGAAAATTTTGCCGCAGAAATCGATAAAAACCTTCAGCAACAAAATAGTTATTATAAAGATTTGATAGAAGGGAAAATTTTAAAACCTTTGGTGATTACTTCTATTGAAAGAGGAGGTTTTCAAAATTATATGAAATCTATAGGAAAATTGGGAGGACAGAATAAAATACCCCGTTTAGCCAACGATAGAAAAATAGCTAATGAGCTTGAAAAGTTTCAGAAATAAAAAAATCTATATATTTAGCGTTTGATGAGTAATTTTACAGACAGAGGAAGAACAAGAGCACAAGAAAGCTCTAATGCGATAGAAAGAATGTATATCACTATGCGACATCTTTTTAATCGTGGTTTTTATAAGCCCATGGGTGTTTCCGGTGAAACCTTACGGGAAGCATTATTAATTCTAAGACCGGAAATATATGGATCTGTTGCAGAAGATAAATTAGAATTAAATGGTTTACTCTATGTAATAGACCGCTTACCCATAGGAATAGAAGAATGCCGCTTTATTAACCTCACCAGTGACGAAGGTTACGGGAATTCTCATTTTACACCTATTGTTCCGCCTAAAAGAAGAAGAAATTGCTATCGCATAGACGAAGAGCAAATGAATATTGAAATTACTCGGGGACGGTCTGAAATTTATGACATTCTTACTCACCTTACTTTTCTTTTTATTGAATCTCATAAAATCATGAGAAGAGTAATTATTGATGAAGAAGGAAACGTAAACAGAGACTGGGAAAAGCTGCAAAAAGCGGTTCAACAAAAAGAACTTTCTCAGATAGAACGGGAAGTTGCTTTAACGCATACTGCTAATATTTTAGGAAGAACATTTAACGAGATTTCTCGGGTGCATCCATTATTTGCCACTTCAGAAAATCCTGATCGGTTTTTACATATCGTTTACAACTTAGGAAAGTTGGCTATTGATGAAGCGATTACCAATAATAAACGGATTGTTACCTTTAGCCCAGTGCTAAGGGAACGTTTAGGGCATCACCTTCATGGAGAGGTTTGGGCTAATAAAATCAAACAAACCCTTTCTGAAAACGGATTGTTACAAAGGCCTATTCATATCATTAGCGCCAATATGCATAGTGTGATGAATACGCTTTACGCTCCGCTAGCTCTAAAAACAGAGTTGAAAAAGAAACCGATTAATGCTATTTATGAAGATTTGAGCAATAGCGCTAATATAAAGCTCCGTCAAAAGGTCACTAAAACAGCCTTGGATAATGGTATGTTTTACATTGAAGATAAAAGTGGCGCCAATATAAACGTTCAGGTTTTTGATACTTCCAAGATTAATCATTCTTATGAAAACTTTAAAGTGAATCAAGATGAAACCGATCCTGTCATTATCGTGATGGATTATGCTTTTGGAGAGCAAGCTTATGAAACGATGGATGAGTTATTAAAACCGTTTCAACTTGGCGAAAAGCAATTTCATCTAGGTGTAGAATCGATTTCCATTATGGGTAAAGCCGGAATTTTAGAAGGAAAAAAAGGAGATATTATGATTCCTTCTGCCCATTTATTTGAAGGAACTGCAGATAATTACCCTTTCAAAAATAAACTCAAGAAAAAAGACTTGGAAGGAAACGGAATCGATATTTATGAAGGCGCGATGATTACCGTCTTGGGAACATCACTTCAGAATAAAGATATTCTCGCCTTTTTCCATGATTCTACTTGGAATGTAATCGGGCTGGAAATGGAAGGAGCGCATTACCAAAAAGCCATACAAGCCGCGGCTAAACTACGCGGAAATATTAAACCTAAAGTGAAAGTTAGGTATGCTTATTATGCCAGTGATAATCCGCTAGAAACCGGGAGTACTTTAGCATCAGGTGGCTTAGGAACTACAGGTGTGAAGCCCACTTATCTAATTACCGAGAAAATTTTAGAACAAATACTTACAAGTTAAATGAACGAGAATTCTAGAAATAAAAATAATGAAGAAATAGATATTGGTGATCTGTTTAGGCTTGTTAAAAAAGGTTTTGAAAAGCTAGGCAACCTTTTGTTGAGGTTTATAGGTTTTTTATTGAGAAATGCCATTGTGCTTATTATCCTTATCATTATTGGAGCTGTAGCAGGATATTTTCTGCAGAAGAAAGCTTCTAATGTAGTAAAAACCGAAATGATTGTAGCTTCAGATTTTGGTAGTGCAGAATACCTTTTTAAGTCGGTGAAGGAGCTTCAATATAAATTGAAAATAAAAGATAAAGCAACTATAGAAAAGTTAGGTTTAGAAGGTACAAAGGCATCTATATCTTTAGCTGTAAAACCTATTATAGATTTAGATGAGTTAACAAGGGAAGAGGAAAATTATTTAGAGTTATTAAATGAGTCAGACTTTTTAGAGAAGGAAGAAAAAGAAGGATTGATGAAAAAGATATCTAGATTTTATGAAATTATCTTGTATCATCCTCATGATCTGGACTCAAGAAAACTTCTAAAAAATGTGATAGAAATATTACGAGACAATGATTATTATAGAAAAGTTTATGCTCTTAATTCTAAGAAAATAGATTTTCTTATTAAAGCAGATGAATCCTTGATTTCACAAATGGATTCGTTAATGGTTAATTATTCCAATAGTTTAAAGAATACACCATTAAACTCATCTACGATTTACAATACCAATAGTGCTCTAGATTTAGGAGTAATGATTGGAAATAGGAGAAGTGTAGTGGAAGAGTTAGATGGATTGTATAAAAAGAAAGTTGCCAATGAAGAGCTTTTTAGATTAGTAGATTTAGGGTATCCTTCTGAAATTGAAGAAAAGAGCATCACTTCTTATAAAATCATCCTAATTCCATTCTTATTAGTACTTGCTTATTTTGGGTTAATCATTTTTGTAAGAGTTGTTCAAAAAGCAAAAAAATTGGATCGGTAAATGAAAAAAATTTTAGTAACCGGAGGGGCAGGATTTATAGGAAGTAACTATATCAATTATCAAGTTAAAAAAGGAGAAAGCCATATTATTAACTTAGATAAACTTACTTATGCCGGTGATTTAACTAATATAGAAAATCCAAAAGCAGGAAATTATACATTTGTAGAAGGCGATATTTGCGACTTAAAGTTTATTCAGGATTTATTCGCAAAATATGAGTTTGATCAAGTAGTTCATTTTGCGGCAGAATCTCACGTGGATAATTCTATTTCGGACCCTTCAGCTTTTATTGAAACCAATATCAATGGAACTTTCAATCTTCTACAAACAGCCTATAAACTTTGGATGAAGGAACCTTTTCAAATGAAAGATGAATTTAAAAAGGCTCGCTTTTTACACGTTTCTACAGATGAGGTTTATGGTACATTAGGAGATGAAGGGCTATTTACAGAAGAAACTCCGTATGCCCCTAACAGTCCCTATAGTGCTTCAAAAGCTTCTTCAGATATGCTGGTAAGAAGTTATTTTCATACCTATGGAATGCCGGTAGTCACTACTAACTGTTCTAATAATTACGGTCCACATCAGCATGACGAAAAATTAATTCCGACCATTATTAGAAAGGCTATTCGAGAAGAAAACATTCCTATTTATGGTAAAGGAACTAACATTCGTGATTGGCTATATGTTTTAGATCACTGTAAAGGAATTGAATTAGCCGTTGCGAAAGGAAAATTAGGAGAAACTTATAATATTGGAGGACGAAACGAACGTAAAAACCTGTATATAGCAGAAAAGATTTGTACGATTTTAGATGAAGAAAAACCTCGTTCTAACCGCAAAAGCTATAGTGAATTAATTACGTTTGTAAAAGATCGCCCTGGTCATGACTTTAGGTATGCTATTGATGCTTCGAAAATTGAAGATAACTTAGGTTGGAAAGCAGAAGAAACCTTTGAGACCGGTATAAAGAAAACCATTCAATGGTATTTGGAAAAATACACTAACTAACCCAAACAGAATTGTTATGAAAGGTATCATTCTCGCAGGAGGTTCAGGTACAAGGTTACATCCGCTTACTATTGCGGTAAGTAAACAACTCATGCCGGTGTATGATAAACCTATGATTTATTATCCGCTTTCAACCTTAATGTCAGCAGGAATTAAAGATATTCTTATTATTTCTACGGCTAAAGATTTACCCCTTTTTGAACAATTATTGGGGAATGGTAAAAATTTAGGCTGTAATTTTCAATATGCTATTCAAGAAAACCCAAATGGTTTGGCAGAAGCCTTTATTATTGGAGAAGATTTTATTGGTGATGATAAAGTAGCTCTAATTTTAGGAGATAATATTTTTTACGGATCGGGATTGGACGAACTTTTGCAAAGCAATAATGATCCTGATGGAGGAGTTATTTATGCTTATCACGTTCATGATCCTGAACGCTATGGAGTGGTAGAGTTTGATGAAAACGGTAAAGCCATTTCTATTGAAGAAAAACCAAAAAAGCCTAAATCCAGGTATGCCGTTCCCGGTATTTATTTTTACGATAATGAAGTAGTTGAAATCGCTAAAAATATAAAGCCCAGTGATCGCGGAGAATTAGAAATCACCGATGTGAATAACGCTTACCTTACAAAAGGAAAATTAAGCGTAAGCATTCTCGATAAAGGAACAGCTTGGTTAGACACAGGCACTTTTAAGTCGTTAATGCAAGCATCTAATTTTGTAGAAGCCATTGAAGAACGTCAAGGCTTAAAAGTAGGTGCTATAGAAGAAGTAGCTTATAAAATGGGTTACATCACCAAAGAAGAAATGAAAAAGCAAGTAAAATCACTTTTAAAAAGTGGTTACGCTAAAAATTTACAATACTAAGATGCAGATAAAAAAAACACCTTTAAAAGACTGCTTAATTATAAAACCTCGAATTTTTGAGGATAATCGGGGAACTTTTTTTGAAAGCTTTAATGAAGAAACTTTCCAGAAAGAAACCGGTTTACAAGTAAATTTTGTTCAGGATAATCAGTCTATTTCTAAAAAAGGAACCTTAAGAGGCTTTCATTTACAAACAGGAGAACATGCGCAAGCAAAATTAGTGCGTGTCGTTAAAGGAGAAGTGATGGATGTCGTGGTAGATCTTCGGGAAGATTCAGATACCTTTGGAGAAACTTTTAGCGTTATTTTAAACGAACAAAACAATTTCCAATTATTTATACCCAGAGGTTTTGGCCATGCATTTATCACCCTCTCAGAGGAAACAATTTTCGCTTATAAATGTGATAATTATTATAACAAAGAATCTGAAGCGGGAATTATTTATAATGACGAGCAATTAGACATTGATTGGCATCTTCCAAAAGAACAATTAATCCTTTCAGAAAAAGATAAAGAGTTGCCAAGCTTTAAAGAATTTACCAACTCATGAAAACCCTAGTTACCGGAGCAAACGGACAGTTAGGACAGTGTCTTAAAAAGCAATCTGCTAAGTTTCCAGAATTAAAACTGCAATTTTTTTCTTCTGCTGAATTAGATATTACCAATTCAGAAAAAGTAAATGAAATTTTTAAAGATGGAAATTACGAGTGGTGTATTAATTGTGCGGCGTACACCAATGTTGAAAAAGCCGAAATAGAAAAAGAGAAAGCCTTTTTAGTGAATGCTAAAGGTGCAAAAAATATTGCCGAAGCATGTTCTTCTAATGGAGTGAAACTCATTCATATTAGTACCGATTATGTTTTTGACGGAGAGAAACCTTCGGCTTATGTGGAAGAAGATAAAGTAAATCCCATTAATGTTTACGGAGCGTCCAAATTAAAAGGCGAAGAATATATTCAGCAAACTTTAGCAGAATATTTTATTTTACGTACCTCTTGGTTATATTCAGAATTTGGACATAATTTCTTCAATACGATGCTTCGAAAAGCAAATGAAGAAAATTGTGTCTTAAAAATAACTACCGAACAAAAAGGAACACCTACCAATGCGAACGATTTAGCAGAGGGAGTGCTTCAGATTATTTCAAAAGAAAAAACAGCCTACGGTATTTATCATTTCAGTAATGAGGGGCAAGCTACTTGGTATGATTTTGCTAAAAGCATATTTACTAATGCTACCCATTTAGATAAGGTTGAATTAATAGCCTCTAATGAATATAAAACTCAAGCTAAACGTCCTTCAAACAGCATTTTATCAAAAAAAAAAATGAAGAATGATTTAGGGTTTAAGATTCCTACTTGGCAAGAGAGTTTAGCAGAATTACAAAAAAGTATTTAAATGAAGAAAAACCTGATTGTATTTGGCACCCGTCCTGAAGCTATAAAGATGGCTCCTTTGGTGAAGGCTTTTGAGGATCATCAAGATGCTTTTGAAACCAAGGTCTGTATTACTGCTCAGCACAGGGAAATGCTCGATCAGGTACTGGATTTTTTTGAGATTACGCCCGATTACGATCTGGACTTAATGAAGCCCAACCAAAATCTTTATTCGTTAACCGCTGGGATTATTGAAAATATGAAGCCGGTGCTGGAAAGCTTTCAGCCCGATTATGTATATGTTCATGGTGATACCTCTACGACAATGGCTGCTGCTTTAGCTGCTTTTTATAGTGGAGCTGAGGTTTGCCACGTAGAAGCAGGCTTACGCACCTTTAATAAACGAGCTCCTTTTCCGGAAGAAATTAATAGATCGATTGCCGGGAGGTTGGCAGATTATCATTTTTCGCCGACAGATAGATCAAGAGAGAATTTGCTCAACGAAGCCATTTTAGAAGAAAATATCAAGGTTACCGGTAATACAGTAATCGACGCCTTGTTATTTAGTGTAGATAAACTTCAGCAGCAAAACTATTCAGATACAGAAATTGAAAGTGTTCAGAAAGAAGTTGATATTTCAAAGAAAATAATATTGGTGACGGGCCACCGTCGAGAGAATCACGGCGAAGGTTTTATTAATATTTGCAAGGCCTTAAAAGAAATTGCAGAGAAGAATCCAGACTGCCAATTGGTATATCCGGTACATTTAAACCCAAATGTGCAAAAACCGGTCTACGATTTACTTTCAAAAGTGGAAAATATAAAGCTTATAGCTCCGCTTAATTACCCGGCTTTTGTTTGGTTGATGGAGAAATCTTATCTCATTATTACCGATAGTGGCGGAGTTCAGGAAGAAGCGCCAAGTTTGGGGAAACCAGTATTGGTAATGCGAGAAATTACTGAACGTCCTGAAGCAGTAAAAGCAGGAACCGTAATTTTGGTAGGAACAAATACAGAAAAAATAATTACAGAAACTCAGAAATTAGTAGACGATAAAAGCTATTATCAAAGTTTGAGTAGACTACACAATCCTTATGGTGATGGTAAAGCGAGTGAACGCATAATTTCTTTTATGAAGGCTAAGGCGTAGTTGTTGAAAATCGTATTTTTGCAGATTGCTTAATCAAATAAATGTATGATACCAAAAGTAACCACCGTAGGTTTAGGATATATAGGGTTGCCCACTTCCGCATTGATAGCCAGTAATGGCATTGAAGTATTTGGAGTAGATATTAATCCAGAAGTAGTTGAAACCATTAACCAAGGGAAAATACATATTATAGAGCCTGATTTGGAAGATGCAGTAGCTCAAGCGGTGGAAAAAGGTTACTTAAAAGCAGGAACAAAAATAAAAGCGGCATCAACCTATTTAGTGGTGGTACCAACACCCTTTAAAGGGAACCACGAGCCTGATATATCTTATGTGGAAGCGGCTACCAAAGAAATTATCCCGCATTTAAAAGAAGGTGATTTATATATTATTGAGTCAACTTCACCAGTAGGGACTACCGAAAAAATGCGCAATTATATTTATTCGAAAAGGCCTGAATTAGAAAATAAAATTCACATTGCCTATTGTCCGGAGCGCGTCTTACCAGGTAATGTGATGCACGAACTGGTGCATAACGACCGAGTGATTGGCGGAGTAGATGAAGCCTCGACACAAAAAGCAATCGCATTCTATAAAGATTTTGTAAAAGGTGAATTGCACGCCACGAATGCCCGAACGGCAGAGATGTGCAAGCTTACCGAAAACTCTTCTCGGGATGTTCAAATAGCTTTTGCCAATGAACTTTCCCTAATCTGTGATAAAGCTGATATTAACGTATGGGAATTAATAAAACTAGCCAATAAGCATCCACGTGTAAACATTTTACAACCCGGTTGTGGCGTTGGCGGTCATTGTATTGCCGTAGATCCCTATTTTATTACTTCAGAGTTTCCAATGGAATCACAAATCATAGGTAAGGCACGTGAAATCAATAATTATAAGAGCTTTTGGTGTGCAGAGCAGATTAAAAAAGGGAAGCATGAATTTCAATTAAAACATGGAAGAAAACCGGCCATTGCCTTAATGGGCTTGGCATTTAAACCCAATATAGATGATTTACGTGAATCACCGGCAAAGTATATCGTGCAAAAAGTATTGCAAGATGCCCAAGATGAAGATTACTATATTGTTGAACCGAATGTAAAAAGCCATCAAGTTTTTAAACTTACCGATTATCAAGAGGCTGCAGAAAAAGCCGATATTGTGGTATTCCTTGTGGCGCATAAAGAGTTCAAAGATTTAGAAATTTCAGAAGAGAAAGTAGTATTAGATTTCTGCGGAATTCGTAAGTAGTTCTTTGATCGAGATTGATGGAAGGGAGAAACAGAAAGGTAAAAATAGCACAGAAGCGTCATATTGCTAAAGCAATCACCTGGCGAACTTTGGGTACGTTAGATACTATTTTACTAGGCTCTGTTATTGATAATTCTGAAACCGGAATGATGTTAGGTACTGCTGAGTTAGTCACCAAACCGGTGCTGTATTACTTTCACGAACGTGTTTGGGCAAAGGCAGATCTTAACAAGAAAAAAGAACTTTTAAACAGTAGAAAAAGACATATTGCCAAAACTATTACTTGGCGAATTATAGGAACCTTAGATACGACTCTTCTAGGCTGGTTAATCTCTGGGGATCCTTATATAGGTTTAAAAATTGGAGTTACCGAAGTAATAACTAAAATGATTTTATACTACTTACACGAACGTTTATGGTACAAAACCAATTTTGGAATTACGTATTAAGAAGAAGTAGAACCTTCAAAAAAATATAAAAAATGAATAAAAATGTTATTCAGCAAAATTATAATATTACAGTAAACGAGCGACGTCAACAAAATAAACATAACAGTTTATTAATTTGGTTTACAGGGCTTTCAGGTTCAGGTAAATCTACTTTAGCCAATCAGGTAGAAGTAGCTTTACACGAGCATGGCTTAAGAACTTATGTGTTGGATGGAGACAACATTAGAAGAGGTTTGAATACCGATTTAGACTTTACTCCAGAGGGAAGAAAAGAAAATCTGAGAAGAATTGCGGAAACCGCAAAATTGTTTATTGATGCAGGAGTTGTTACCTTAGCGGCTTTCATTTCTCCATTACAAAAAGACCGAGAAAATATTAAGCAAATTGTAGGAGAAGATAACTTTATTGAAATTTACGTAAAAGCAAGTGTAGAAGCTTGTGAAAAGCGTGATGTAAAGGGACTTTATCAAAAAGCCAGAGATGGAGAAATCAAGAATTTTACAGGAATTAGTGCTCCTTACGAAGAGCCTAAAAATCCTGATGTAGTTGTAAATTCTGAAAAACAAACAATAGCAGAATCCATTCAAATTATTATGGATCAAATTAAAACAAAATTAGAATTGCCAAGTCATGAGTAAATACTATTTAAATTATTTAGACGAATTAGAATCGGAAGCAATCTATATATTGCGAGAAGTTTATGCTCAATTTCAAAATCCGGTCATCCTTTTTTCCGGAGGGAAAGATTCCATTTTAGTAACCCACTTGGCAAAGAAGGCTTTTTACCCGTGTAAAGTTCCATTTGCTTTAATGCACGTAGATACCGGACATAATTTCCCTGAAACTATTCAATTTAGGGATGATTTAATTGAAAGTCTAGGAGCAAGACTAATCGTAGGTTCGGTACAAGAATCTATAGATAAAGGGCGTGTGCAAGAAGAAAAAGGAAAAAACGCTACCCGTAACGCATTACAAATAACTACACTTTTAGATGCTATAGAAGAAAACAAAGTAGATTGTGCCATTGGCGGTGGGCGTCGAGATGAAGAAAAAGCAAGAGCAAAAGAGCGTTTCTTTTCTCACCGTGACGATTTTGGACAATGGGATCCTAAGAACCAACGTCCGGAACTTTGGAATTTGTTAAATGGAAAGCATTTTGAAGGAGAGCATTTTAGAGCATTTCCAATTAGTAATTGGACGGAGATGGATGTGTGGAACTACATTAAGCGAGAGAATATTGAAATTCCTTCCTTGTATTTAGCACACGAACGAGAAGTAGTCAAAAGAAATGGTTCTTGGATTCCGAATTCCGAATTTTTAAAGCTAGAAGAGCACGAAGAAATCGTTACTAAGAAAATAAGATTTAGAACGTTAGGAGATATTACGATTACCGGTGGAATTGAAAGCGATGCCGATACCTTAGAAAAAGTAGCTTTAGAAGTTTCGACCATGCGCCAAACCGAGCGAGGTAACCGTTCTGACGATAAACGTTCTGAAACCGCAATGGAAGATAGAAAAAGAGAAGGTTATTTCTAGAAAATCACCTTTTTCCTTTTGTGAATATATTATGATTAATTGATAAAGTTTTTCAAAAAAAAACATCTGTTTACCAATAGCTTTTAGAGAAATTATAAATTCGAACTAATTGCAAAATTGGTAAGCTTAAAATTTTAAACCAATGCAAATAGATAAAAACCAATTACTAAGATTTACTACTGCCGGAAGTGTAGATGATGGGAAAAGTACCTTAATCGGTCGACTTTTATACGATTCGAAATCAATTTTTGAAGATCAGATCGAAGCAGTAGAAAATTCTAGTAAGAAAAAAGGTCACGAAGGCGTAGATTTGGCCATGTTTACTGATGGTTTAAAAGACGAGCGGGAGCAAGGGATTACTATTGATGTAGCGTATCGTTATTTTACGACTCCCAAACGTAAATTTATTATTGCAGACACTCCGGGCCATATTCAATATACCAGAAATATGGTAACGGGAGCTTCCACCGCAAATGCGGCCATTATTTTAATCGATGCACGTCATGGGGTAATCGAGCAAACAAAGCGTCACACTTTTATCGCTTCTTTACTTCAAATTCCGCATATTATTGTTTGCATTAACAAAATGGATTTGATTGATTATTCAGAAGAAGTATATAATGATATTGTAAGTCAATTTGAAGAGTTTTCCTCAAAATTGTTGATTAAAGATGTCCGCTATATCCCTATTAGTGCATTGTTAGGAGATAATGTAGTGAATCGTTCAGAAAATATGAAATGGTATCAAGGTTCTCCGTTATTATACGAACTGGAAACCCTTCATATTAGTAGTGATATTAATAAAATAGATGCCCGTTTCCCAGTACAAACTGTATTACGACCACAACGTGAAGGATTTATAGATTTTAGAGGGTATGCAGGAAGAGTAGCTAGCGGAATCTTTAGACCTAAAGATGAGGTGACTATTTTACCTTCAGGCTTTACTTCAACCATAAAAGGCATTCACACAGAAGATGGAGATTTAGAAGAAGCTTTTGCACCGATGTCGGTAGCTATTACTTTGGAAGATGATATCGATATTAGCCGAGGTGATATGATTGTTAAAACCAATAATCAACCTGAGCCTAAACAAGATATAGATGCGATGCTCTGTTGGTTGAATACAGATGAGGCTAAGCCAAGGGCAAAATACACGATTATGCATACTTCTAATGAGCAAAGAGCGATGATAAAAGAAGTAGTGTATAAAATTGATATCAATACGTATACTAGAAATACTGAAGATAAGTCATTAAAAATGAATGATATCAGCCGCGTGAAATTACGAACCACCAAGCCGTTAATGACTGATGATTACAGAGAAAACAGAAATACCGGAAGCATTATTTTAATTGATGAAAGCACTAATGAAACAGTGGCTGCCGGAATGATTTTATAAAACAAAAAAAGCTATGGAATTAAAAGAATATCTACCAACAATAATAGATGCAGCAAGGGATGCAGGAATAGAAATCTTAGAAGTTTATAATTCTGATGATTTTGATGTGGAAAAAAAAGGGGACGATAGCCCATTAACTAAAGCAGATCGATTAGCCCATGAAGTGATTGTCAAGAAATTAAAAGAACATACCGAGTTTCCAATTTTATCGGAAGAAGGAAGAGATATCCCTTACGGAGAGCGTAAAGATTGGGAATATTTTTGGATGGTCGATCCTTTAGACGGTACCAAAGAGTTCATTAAACAAAATGGAGAATTTACCGTAAACATCGCTTTAATTCATAAAAATGAGCCTATTTTAGGGGTGGTTTACGCACCTGTTTTAGACAAGCTTTATTTTGGAGGAAAAAACATAGGGGCTTTTATGGGAGAGAATATGGATCCACAGCACAAATTAGAGCTTATAAAGAACGAAACAGATGTAGTGAGAATAGTTGCCTCCAGATCTCATTTAAACGACGAGACAGCTAATTATATCAAGAAGTTTGATAATGCGCAAACCGTATCGATGGGAAGCTCCTTAAAATTTATGTTGATTGCTGATAGCGAAGCCGATATTTACCCGCGTTTTGCCCCAACTATGGAGTGGGATACCGCTGCAGCGCATGCTGTTTTAAAAGGTTTAGAGTTAGAAGTAATCAATATGGAAGACGATCAACCATTAAGATATAATAAAGAGAATTTGCTGAATCCACACTTTTTGGTGAAGCGATAGTTAGTTATAACATATCAATTATTATAAAGGAAACCCAATTGGTTTCCTTTTTTGTTTTAATATTATAGACATAAGCTATATACCTAAATTAAATATTTATAATTTTACCAACGATTTAACGGTAATTAAAAATATGTTTTTAAAGAAAATCTTCAATAACCCTAATCAAAGGGAGATCATTTTAAAAGCATTAGTTTCTTTATTTTTAAGAGGAGGAGGCTATGGGTTCGGCTTTTTATTTATATGGCTAATCGCTCAAAATCTTGGGGCTTCTATACAGGGTATATTTGCTATCGCTTTTTTATTTCTTTCGGTAGGTTCTATGGTAGGGAAGTTTGGTTTATCTACTGCAATTGTAAAATGGATCGCAAGCCATCCTAATTTCGAAGAAAGAAGAATAATTATTATAAAATGCTTAGGAATTGTTTTTTTATTTTCGGCGGTTTTAGCTTTGGTTATATTTTTTGGTTCAACAACAATCGCTTTTTTTTACAAAAAACCGGAAATTGTAACAAGTATAAAAATTGCTGCCATTACTATTCCTATTTTTAGTATAATTGAAATAGGAAGTGCGGTTTTTAAAGGAACTAAGCAATTAGCTATATTTTCTATTTATTTCGACTTTTTAAAATTTCTATTACCTGCTGTTGTATTTTCTATATTGTACTTTGTTTTTAGTGTTAGTGTAATAGAGTTACCTATATTTTCTTATCTAGCAGGTTATTCACTATTACTTATTATTATATTAATTCATCTGCAATTACGATTTAAGATTTTTATTTCAAAAAAAGGACAAGTAACATTTCTACCTGTAAAAAAGATGCTAAAAGATTCCTATCCTATGCTGATGGCATCTTCTATTGTGATGATTATGGGATGGAGCGATGTATTTATTTTGGGGTTTTTTGTTGATGAAGCCGATATCGGTATTTATAGTACTGCAGTTAGAATTGCTACCTTGGTGTCTTTTACCTACACTGCAATTGTAGCAATTATGACTCCCAAAATTGCAGAATATTTTCACATGAATAATCATCAAGATTTTAAAGCAACTATAGCTTTTTCAAGTAAATTGATGTTTTTATGCAGCTTACCGATATTCTTAGTCCTATTTGTTTTTTCAGAATTTTTTCTAAGTATTTTTGGTGAAGTTTATAAAGAAGGAAGTCTAGTTTTAAAAATTTTACTATTGGCACAATTTACAAATGTAATTACAGGTCCAGTAGGACCAATATTTCAAATGACAGGTTTACAGCATACTTTACAACGCTTTTTAGTTTTATCCCTAATGGTAAATTTAATTTTTAGTATTGCTTTAGTATATCCTCTTAAACTAGAAGGCGTTGCTATTGGTAGTGCTTTAGGGATGATATGTTGGAATCTTCTAGGAGCGATTTATTTAAAGAAGAAGCGAAAGTTAGTTACTTGGATAAATTTTAGTAGATGAAATGGATTAAAAATATAGCGCATCCACACGCTTACATTCTGTTTTTCATAGTAATAAGCTTACTGGCCTTAATTCCTAATGGATTAGGTTGGCGTATTGATATGGAAGATTATCCACAAGAATATATAGGATTAACCGTGTTTTATGTGATATTTTATCTTTTGGGTTATTATATTCCTTTGGGAACAAAAAAACCAGAAAAACGTGAAATAAGTATTTCTATGATTAACTTTTTTCACATAACCTACTTTATTCTTTTAGGCTTTTTTATCATTAAATTTATTTATGTAGGAGGTATCCCTCTAATTAGTGATTCTCCCTTTTTACGCACAAAAATGGGTAAATTAGGAGGCTTTGTAGATTACCCCACCAAAGCTATTTCATTACTTGGTATCGTGGCGTATTATTTTTATATCTCCCGTAAAAACTCACTTTATATATTTCAATTTATAATTTCAATAGTTTTAAATATTCTTTTCGCTGAGCGTTCATTAATTGTCTTTACGCTTGTTGGAGCTTTAATATTGTATGTGCAGTATCATAAAGTTAGTTTAAAAACGTTTGGAATTGTTCTTTTCCTAGGGTTACTTATGCTTTTTTTTATAGGATGGGTTCAAATTGTTCGTTTAGGAGGGAAAAACAATTTAGATAGGTCTGGAAAAAAATCTGCTTTAGAAGTGGGAGCTTGGGTTATCCAAGGGGACTTAACAGGATCCCAAAAGTTTGGAGCCTATGTAGTAGATAAGCTTCATGAAAATTATCTATATGGGAAATACACTTTTGGAACTTATTTAGCTGTTTTTGTACCCAATTTTGAAGAACATGGAGCAGAATACCTACAAAAAGAATTTACAGAAAAAAGAACTGCTCAATCTGCAGCCATTCCATATAGTTACTTTATGGATTTTGGTTATTTAAGTTTAATTTTTCCTCTGATTATAGGGATGATATCAAGGTACATTTATCTGAAATTTAAAACTTTAAATTCTCCGTTTTATAATATTTTATATCCAACTTACTTTTTTGGTTTGCTTTGGAGCGTTCGTTCTGGTAATTTTCCTATAGAACCAAAGTTTATATACTATTTGTTGGTTTTAATATTTGTTTTTAATCCACACTTTCACAAACGTATCAATAATGAAATAATTACGTTATTACGTTTAATCTTTATAGGGACTCTTGCTGTAAGTTTTATAGCGCTTTTAATTAGATGGTAGAAAAAAGACTTATGCATACTAAAAATGTACTTTTTGTAGGACCAAATTATAAAAAAAGAAAAGGCGGAATTGCCAGCGTACTTAGGCTATATGCAGAAAATATAAAAGAATTTAATTTTTATCCATCAGCATATTTTCAAAATACAAAGCTTAATTTTTTATTACTTCCCTTTTTGTGCTTTGGTTTTCTATTAAAGCTGTTTTTTTTAGGAAAAAAAATAAAAATAGTACATATCCATGGTGCATCAAGAGGTAGTTTTTACAGAAAATATCTATTTTTCTTAATTTCTAAAAAAGTTTTTAAAAAAAAATTGATCTATCATGTTCATGGCGCAGAGTATCATGTTTTTTATGAAAATGCTTCTAAGAAAGTAAAAAAGCATATTCAAAGAATGATTAATAATGCTGATCTGATTATTGCTTTATCAGAAGAATGGAGCATTTTTTTTAAAAAAAACTTTTCTCCAAAAAAACTTGTTGTCTTAAATAACATTGTTGCTTACCGAAAAGAGCAGGAGCAAAATATACCAAAGAAATTTTTACAATTACTATTTTTAGGTAGAATAGGTGAACGAAAAGGAACATTTGATTTGATAGATGTAATTGCTGAGCATAAAAGCTATTTTGAAGATAAATTAAGATTAGTGATAGGAGGTGATGGAGCTATATATGAATTAAAACAAAAAATAGGGGAGAGTAATATTCAAGATATAGTAACTTATATAGGTTGGGTTGATGGAAGAAAAAAAGAAGAATTATTAGCAACCTCTAATATTTTAGTCTTGCCTTCCTATAACGAAGGTTTGCCAATTTCTCTTTTAGAGGGAATGAGTTATTCTATGCCAATTATTGCTACCAATGTTGGAGGAATTCCACAAATATTGAAGCATAATATTAACGGTATTTCTGTAGCTCCTGGAGATAAAAAACAACTTGCAGAGGCGATAAAGTTTTACATAGAGAACACTGAAAAATTAGTAGAACATGGAAAAGCTTCTTACCAACAAGCTAAAAACTTTTTCCCATCAAAAGTGATCAATGAACTTGAAGGGATTTATAGAAATTTAATTTAAATATGTTAAAGGCGTTTATTAACCACCAATTAAAATACGGTCCATTATTTAAAAAGCGATTAAGAAAAATACGTGAATTTCATGAATTTTCTGAAGATAAACGATTGATCATTGAATCAGAAAAACTTCAGCAATTATTAAAATTAGCCTATCAAAAATCTTCTTTTTATAAAAATTTATATGACCAATATGGAGTCAATCTTTCACAGGTTCAAAATAGAGAAGACCTCAAGATACTTCCTGTAATTACCAAACAAGATATTAAGCATAAAGTAGATGAAATTTATTTTGGAAAACCTTTTAAACATACAGCATACACAAGTGGAACATCAGGTTCACCTTTAAAAGTTTATTATAGTCTAGATTGTGTTTTAAATGAGGCCTCTTATAACGAAGTTTTTAGAAATAATGGAGGTCATCAGCTTGGTCAAAAAGTAGTTTCCTTGCGAGGGGTTTTAGGACGTTCACAATTAAAATCGTATGATCGTTTTGCTAACACCTTGTTTCTTTCGAGTTATAATTTAAACGAAAAAAACTTTCAGTTTTATTATAACGAAATTAAAAACTTTCAGCCCAATACTATTTTAGCCTACCCTAGTTCTTTGGAAATTTTATCTAATTACCTTCAAAAAAATGGATTGGAATTACATGTCCCTGTGATTTTTACCTCTTCAGAAACTTTATATGATTTTCAGCGCGAAAAAATAGAGCGTTACTTTAATACTAAGGTTTACGATCGTTATGGTAATGCAGAACGAACAATTTCTTTAATTCAAAAAAAACATCAGGGAGATTATAAGGAAGCTCCATTATATTCTATTAATGAATATAAAAAAGACTGTATAATTACCACAAATTTAATTAGCCCTACCTTTCCTTTAATACGTTATCAAGTTGATGATTTGGTTCAACTACGAAAAGATAGTGATGAGGTTTCTATAAAAGAGATTACCGGCAGAATAGATGATGTTCTTTTGTTAGAAGACGGTACCCAAATAGGACGGATGGATTTAGTTTTTAAAGGAGTAGAGAATGTTTTATATGCTCAGATTATTCAGGAGAGAATAGGTTTTTTTACCGTAAACTTGGTGAAAGCGAAAAATTTCTCAATAAAAGATAAAAATAATATTGAACAAAATATAATTAACCGAATAGGTGAGTTATCTCAATTTAAGCTAAATTTTGTACAAGAGAAAGACCTTATCAAAACAAAAAAAGGAAAATACAAGTTAGTGATTAATAGGGCTCTTTAAGATTATGGTAAAAAAATTAGACAATGTTGAATAAACTCAAATGGTACTATAACCGACTCAAGAATATGAGTGTGGCTGAGGTAATTAATTATAGAATACCACAGGTTTATCAAACAAAATTTCTTGGGAAGTTACAAGCAAAACATACAACTTCTTTACTTAGCATTAGTCAATCGTTTACGGTTCCTACTTATTCACGGGAAGACTTAAAGGAATTTTTTAAGAATAGTCCATTTACTCTAGAATACCCGATTTTTGATGTCGAAATAAATCTAAATGAAATTAACGATTGGCGGAAAGATTTTGCCAATAATAAGACTTCTCCATTAAATTATTATGGGAATATAGCCAAACAAGACTTTGCTGTAAATGGTGATGTAAAATACATAGCAGAACTTTCCAGATTTCATTTTATGCCCTTTTTGGCTTTTAAATCTGCCGAAGATGAGGGTAAAAGTAATTGTTATTTAAACTTACTGGAAAATATTCTGAATGATTGGAATACGCAAAACCCTTATTTGTATTCCATTAATTGGACTTCAGGGATTGAAGTGGCCATTAGAAGTGTAAATTTAATTTACACACATATTATACTTCAACAATTTGATTGCGTATCTAAAGTGTTTGAAGAAAATTTTATTAAGCAACTCACCAATAGTTACCACTTTTTAAAAAACCATTTATCCTTTTACTCTTCTGCTAATAATCACCTTACTGCAGAATTGATGGGATTAAACGTTATCTCATCTTACTTTAATGGTAAGGAAAAAGAGAGAAAAAAGTGGAAAAAATTATTAGAAGAACAAATAGATAGACAGGTATTAGAAGATGGAGTTCATATGGAATTATGTACCCATTATCACGCAGAAGTAGTCGATCAGTTTTTAGTTAGTAAACTTTTTATAGAAGCATCAGGAAGAAAATTTTCAAATAAAGCGGAAACATCCATAAAAAAAATGTTCAATTTTATTGAGCATATAGAATTTGAAAAAACCAAAACTATATTTGGCGATAATGATGAAGGAGCGGTAGTATACCCATATTGGAAGAAAACCAGTCTTTATGAGTCGCAATTAGCAACCTCTAATTTTATTTATAACACGAACTTTAAAGTTAAAGAAGAACTAGATTTTAGAAATTACTTGTTATTTGGAGATCAATTTAAAGTTGAAGAAAAACAAAGCGTTGAAGAAAATACTTTCTTTAAAAGTTCAGGATATATTTTTTGGTACGATCAATCAACCAGTTCTAAATTATCTATAGATGTTGGTAAGATAGGAGATCACCTTTTGGCAGCCCATGGACATTCAGATATTTTTCATTTTAATTTAACAATAAATGGATTAGATTTTTTAATAGATAGCGGAACCTATCAATACCATACAAAAGACATTTTTTGGCGTAATTATTTTAAAGGGATTTCTGCTCATAACACCCTTTCGGTGAATGGTTTCAATCATGCAGAGAATAGTGGAAGGATGAGTTGGTTAAATAGACCTCAAATAAATGTGAATGAATACATAGAAAATGAGATAGGAAACCTTTGTAAGGCTTCTACAAATGCATTTAAAAAAGAAGGAATAGTTGAGCATAATAGAAGTTTTCTTTGGAAAAAATCAGAAAAAAAACTAGTTATTGAAGATGAATTGGTTTTTGCTCGTGAACAAGAAGTAACTATTGAATTATTTTGGAACTTTCATCCGGAAGTACAACTGAAAAAGGAAAATCAAAAAATTTTAGCTTTAAGGAATAGTACTATCTTAAAACTTGAAAATGATTTCATTAAAAATGCTGAAATTATTTCAGGAGAAGAGCAAAGTCCGTTAGCTTGGTATTCGGGAAAATTCGGAACAAAAATCCCTTCTAATTTAGTACGTTTAAAGGTTAAAAGAAAAAATACATTTAGTTTAACTACTAGAATGTCTTATAAAAACGTAAGCGAATAAAATGATTAAACAGAAAATTAATTTAGACAC
The DNA here is from genome assembly GCF_902499555.1 of Mesonia oceanica. Taxonomy (GTDB): domain Bacteria; phylum Bacteroidota; class Bacteroidia; order Flavobacteriales; family Flavobacteriaceae; genus Mesonia; species Mesonia oceanica. Next base: position 21,322 of record NZ_CABVMM010000001.1, on the reverse strand, counting down.
AATCATTTTAGGGGTATTAGCGGCATTTTCTTTCTTGTTGCCTTTGCAAGAAAAGGTAAATACCTGGTTACTTATTACCTTGGTTGTACTAAGTCTCTATAAGACTATTAGGGATAAATTGTGGTTTTTTTTAAAAGAAAATTATCACTTATTGCTTATTCCCGCATTATTATTAATGATAAGAATAATAGGAATATTTTATGCCAGCGATATTTCCATAGGGTTCAAAGAAAGTACAAGGGCATTGTCCTTTGTGTTTATTCCTTATAGCTTTCTTATTATTTCAAGAATAAAAGCAAATTCAACTTTCATTAAAAAAATTATATTTTGGTCACTAACAATAGGTTGTTTGCTTGCTGCGATTATTTGTTGGGGTAGTGTAATCAATAAAGTTATCGAAAACCATGAACCATTTACACAATTATTTACTTGGAAAAAAAGCAATGCCTATTTAACGGAAGTAATAAAAATTCATCCACCCTACTTAGGAGCATTGGTGTTAAGTGTTATTATTTTTCTTTACAGTTTCTATGTGCATAAACAGAAGCTTTCAAAAAATTTATTTTTTCCAATTCTTCTCATCTTAATTTTTGCTTTCTTTTTGTTTCATCTAGTGGTTAGAAACTCAATTCTCTTTTTCCTAATAATCAGTTTAGGTTATATAGCTTATCACAGAAAATGGAAAGCATTTTTAATAGGAGTGGTTCTAATAGGAGGAGGTGCATTTATGATTATTAATAATGGTAATCATTATTTAAAAAGAAAATATTATAAAATGCTCGATTTTTCAGATGAAAAACTAGGAGATAAACGATTTGATAGATTGGAGGCTTCCTATATTGTTTTTAAAAATCATCCTATTATTGGAGCAGGAATGGGAAAAGTAGGTGTAGAAAGGTACAAAGAGTACGTAAAAATGAATGATAAAAGAGCAATAGAAAATAATTTTAATTCTCACAATCAATACCTAGAATACCTAAGCACATTTGGTGTTATAGGTTTTTCTGCTTTTATAATAGTTTTGGTATGGCTTTTTAGAAATGCTTGGATAAATCAAGAATATTTTTTAACAATATTACTCGCTTTGTGTATGTTTGCATGTGTTACCGAAAGTTTTTTAGAACGTGAATTAGGGATAAAATTCTTTAGCTTGGTTGCTGGTTTAATTATTTATGAAACATGCAGAAGGCCGAAAGCTCAAAAAAAATAAATATTATATATCTTTTAGGTCCCGGAAGAAGCGGAACCACTCTATTAGCTACCGTATTGGATAATTTTTCTAATATCTGTACATTAGGGGAAATGCATCAGTTTTTAGAGCATTTACAGGACGAAAAAGAATGTTCTTGTGGTAAAAAACTTGAGAGATGTCCATATTGGAGCGATATTATTTCAAATTTAGTAGAGAAGGATTTTGAATTAGATTACTATAGAAATTTATCTGAAAATCTGGAGGAGCATCATCATATTCCTTTGTTGCTAATTACAAATAAAGAAAACAAGAGTTATTCTATACTACAAAAAAAGATATTTAATAATATAAAAAGCTTTTCAAAAGAAAAATGGAAAGTAGACTCTTCTAAATACATTGCTAGATACCTTCGTTTAAAACAGCAAAAAGAATTCAACGTAAAAGGAATTTATTTAACGAGGGATGTGAGAGGAGTTATCAACTCATTTCATAAAAAAGTACAAACCCCTAAAAAACCACTAAGTGCAATTTTATATTATTTAGTGATTAATTTTTTTTCAGAAGTTGTTTATCGTTTAGATAAAAATGTTATTAAGGTGAAGTATGAAGATTTTACCCAAAATCCAGAAAAAATTTTACAAAGAATATTTAACCATTTAGGAGAACAAAAGTCTGTAAAACTGCCTGAAAGCCATGCGATCCCTCACATAATTGGAGGAAATAGGATGAAAAGAAATAAAATGATTAAGATTTCTGAAGATAATGCTTGGAAAAAAAATATATCCAGAAAGAAGCAAATTATCTATTATTTCTGCGCATTCCCTTTTATGAAACTAAACAATTATAAGCTTTGAGATGAATATATATATAACATTAGATTATGAATTGTTTTTTGGTAAAAGTAGCGGAACTTTAGATAATAGTATTATAAAGCCTACTGAAGAATTATTAGAAATAATAGATTCTTTAAATATAAAGGCTAACTTTTTTGTGGATGCGGGTTATTTAGTGAATTTAGAAATGTTAAGTAATGAACATCCGCAATTAAAGAAGGATTATCAAAAGGTCACTCAACAAATAAAAAAATTAGCTCAAGATGGTCATTCTATTGAGTTGCATATTCATCCACACTGGGAAGATTCCTATTACGATGGGAACAATTGGATATTTGATACCAAACGCTATAAGCTTTCCGATTTTTTGGAAGAAGAAATTAATACTATTGTAGAAAAGTATGCAGGGATATTATATAAAATAACTGGTAGCAAGCCTAAAGCTTATAGAGCCGGTGGTTGGAGTGCACAGCCTTTTAACAAAATAGCAAAAGCTTTAAAAAATCAAGATATTTATATTGATAGTACGGTATTTCCTAAAGGATATTATAACTCTAAAGACCAATACTACAATTTTAGAAATGTTCCTCAATATTTAACTGAATATAGATTTTCCGATAATTTAACTCAAGAAAATCAAGAAGGTTTTTTTACAGAAATACCTATAAGTTCTGTAAAAGTAAAACCCTATTTTTTTTGGAAGTTTGCTTATCATAAACTTCTTAAACAAGAAAAACATCAGGCATTTGGAGATGGACAAGCAATAGCAAAAACAAAAAATGATACCTTACGCCTAATGACATCTTCTTCGTATAGTGTGGTTTCTATAGATGGGTATAAATCTTCTCTAGTAGAACAAGCATTTTATCTTTATAAAAGAGAAACTCAAAACAAGGGAAACTTTGTGATTATTGGTCACCCTAAAGCATTTACTAGATACTCATTAGAAAAACTCAAAAAATTTCTATTAAAACATTATAAAGAAAATCATCATTTTAAAACCTTTTAATCATTTTGCTAGGAATTGGAGCATATATAAAATGGATTACTTACACCTGTCTTTTTTTAGGATGCTTTTTCCTTCCTTTTAAAACGGGACTTAGCAATGTTGGGATTATAGGAATAATAATCACGAATTGTATTTCTTTAATTTTATACGGTTCAAAGCTTAAACAAAGAATTATTCCCTTTATTAGTTTTTCACCACTAATTCTTTTTATCCCGTTGATTATTGGGCTGGTCTATTCAGCAAATTTTAGTCAAGGTTTCGCAGAAGTTTATAAATATGCTTTTTTAGGGTTGTTACCTTTCTTAGGACTTAGAAAAGATATAAATATTGAAAAACTTAAAAAAACCGCAAGCGAAGGATTATTGATCGGAGCTGCTTTAAGCGCATTATTTTTAATTATCAATAACTTTTATAATTTTTTTTTAGTTGAAAAAGAATTCTTAGAAATTTTAAATATAAATTTTACGGGTGAAAATTTTACTGCCCCATTAGATTTTCATCCTATATACTTAGGTCTTTATTATAATATGGGATTAGCTATATTATTGTTTAATAATAACATAAGCACATCCAAAAGCTTTAAAATAATAACCTTTGCGTTATTAGTAATCGCTATTGTTTTTTTAGCTTCAAGAATAGTTTATTGGTCATCTATCCTATTAATTCTTCTTTACCTCATTAATAGTACTGCATTTAAAGTTTTTGTTTCAATCATTACACTTCTATTAATTTTTATAATGCTCATCCTACCGGAATTAGATGGAACCTTGATTTATAAAAAAACCATTGATGGAGTTAAATGGGAGCTTAGTAATCAGAGAAAACAGGATAAAAATGAAAATTTGAGCGATAGTCGTCTGGCAAGATGGAAATTAGGTGTTTCGCTTATAAAAGATCATCCACTATTGGGAGTAGGTACTGGACAAGAAACCGTTCAATTACTTAAATTATATAAAAAATATAATTTAAAAGAGTCGATAAGAAAAAATTATAACATCCATAATCAGTTTTTGAGCTACGCAATTAAATTTGGAATAATAGGCACAATGGCCTTACTCATATACTTTTTCAGGAATATATATTACTCATTTAAATTTCAGAATTTATTATCGTTATCTTTCTTGATGATGGTTTTTTGGGTTTTTCTTGTAGAAAATGTCTTAGACAGGAATATGGGAATTAACTTTATTGCTATTTTCGGAACAATTATGTCTATGGAAAACTTTTACTTAAAGCATCGGGATGATTCTACTTCAAAAATTTAAAAGTCTACAGGCTTCTTCTTTAATCTTGTATTTTCTATTAATGTTTTTTGTTGTAGAAGGCTTTAATAAGATATTTTTTTTTACTCAGGGAGAAACATTTTTCTTACAAAAATTAACTAAGTTTTTGATCTTTTTTATAGCAGGGTTTTATCTGCTAATAAATAGCCCTAAAAAATTAATATCACTACTAATTTTATTTTTATGTTTTGTGATAGGACAATTTTTTTTAGAAGAATCATTTACTAAAATTTCATTAATTGCCTATTCTAGATACTTTTTCTTTATTCTATTAATAATTTTTTCGTCAAAACCAATTGTTAATATAGCAACCATAAGTAGGATTGAAAAAATATTTGAAACCTTAATAGTGATTAATAGTATTATTATAATTTTAGGGTTAATATTTCAGTTAGATTATTTATCTACTTACCATGGCGGTAGATTTGGTTATAATGGACTTTTTATGGCTAGCTCTATTAGCACCTATTTTTATATTACTGCATTCATATATTACTTAAATAAATATAAATTACAGGTTCTTTCCAGAATAGATTGGTGGCTAGCTATTGCTGCGAGTTGTTTTATAGGTACCAAATCTGTTTACTTGAGTTTGTTTTTTATTTTTGGTTATCTGGGCTTTACGTTTATAAGAAATAGAAGAACAAAAATTTTATTAACTATATTATTGGTATTGTTGGTTATAATTGGAGGATATATTTTTCTTTCCTCAGGAATTTTCAAAACTATTGTAAAAGAAGATGGTTGGGTTACTGCTATTTTATCGCATAGAAACCAAGCTCTTCAAGAATACACTTTGCCTTACATTGAACAAAACTGGAGTATTTTCAACTATTTTGTTGGAGGTATAGATAGCCCTGGAATTAGACCGCAACTTGAATACATAGATTTGTTTTTATTTTTTGGAATTATTGGAGTGATAGTTTTTGCGTACACATTCATAAAAAGTTTTTTCACCTTTAAAGTTAATTCATTACTTCTAAAAATGTTTCTTTTATTATTTGCTGTTACTTTTGTAGCGGGAAATTTTTTTTATAATGCCAGTGTTCCCATTTATTTGATTGTTTTAAAGCTTTCAATTCTAAAAACTAATAAGAAAGAACTAATGGAGATAACTAAAACTAATGGCAAATAGAATCCATATTCTCAACACGCAAATAGACAACCTCACGATGAAAGAAACTTTAAATGAAGTTTCTAAGGCAATTCACAATAAAAAATTGCTTCACCATACGGTGGTCAACGCAGGTAAAATCGTTGCCCTCCAAACAGATGAAGAATTAAAAAAGGGAGTAAATGAGGCCGATATTATTAATGCCGATGGACAAGCGGTGATATGGGCTTCTAAAATTTTAAATAAACCATTAAAAGAAAGAGTAGCAGGAATCGACTTATTTTCCAATCTTATTGAATTTGCTTACCGTAACGACTATAAAATTTACTTATTAGGAGCAAAAGATGAAGTTGTTACAAAGTTGATATATAAAATAGAAACCGAATATTCTTCTAATATTGTTGCAGGTGCTCACCACGGCTATTTTCGCAAAGATCAAGAGCAAGCAATTGTAAATGAAATAGCTAATAGCGGAGCCCAAATGTTATTTGTAGCCATGAGTTCTCCAAAAAAAGAGATTTTTTTAAATAAATACAAAGTAAAATTAAGCGCTTTAAATTTTATAATGGGAGTCGGGGGCAGTTTTGATGTTTTGGCAGGAAAAACAAAGCGAGCTCCTAAGTGGATGCAAAATGTAGGTTTGGAGTGGTTTTATAGGTTTATACAAGAACCAAGACGAATGTGGAGAAGGTACCTTTTGGGAAATATAAAGTTTATATATTTGGTGATTAAAGAAAAATTGAAGTTAAGCAGAAAATAAAATAATGGATATTAAACATATTTGTTGTATTGGAGCAGGATACGTAGGAGGTCCAACAATGGCAGTTATCGCTCAAAAATGTCCGCATATTAATGTGACTGTAGTAGATATTAATGAAAAAAGAATAGCTGCTTGGAACGATGAAGATTTGAGTAAGCTTCCTGTTTATGAACCCGGTTTAGATAAAGTGGTAGAAGAAGCAAGAGGAAGAAACTTATTCTTCTCCACAGAAGTAGACAAAGCTATTGATGCTGCTGATATGATTTTTATTTCTGTAAATACACCTACCAAAACCTATGGTAAAGGTAAAGGGATGGCAGCTGATTTAAAATACATTGAACTTTGTGCAAGGCAAATTGCTAGAGTAGCCACTTCAGATAAAATTGTCATTGAAAAATCTACCTTACCTGTAAGAACTGCTTCAGCCATTAAAAGTATTTTAGACAATACCGGGAATGGTAGTGAGGTTAAGTTCCAAATTTTATCCAATCCAGAGTTTTTAGCAGAAGGTACCGCCATTGAAGATTTATTAGATCCGGATCGTGTACTTATAGGTGGCGATACTTCAACGGCTGAAGGCAAAAAAGCAATTCAAGCATTAGCAAGTGTATATGCAAATTGGGTGCCCCAAAAGCAAATATTAACTACAAATGTTTGGTCTTCAGAATTATCTAAACTTACGGCCAATGCATTTTTAGCACAAAGGGTTTCTTCTATTAATTCGCTTTCAGAATTGTGTGAAAAAACAGAAGCCGATGTAAATGAAGTAGCAAAAGCTATTGGAATGGATTCAAGAATAGGATCAAAATTCTTGAAAGCTTCCGTTGGTTTTGGAGGATCTTGTTTTCAAAAAGACATATTAAATCTCGTTTATATTGCCAAAACCTATGGTTTAAATGAAGTAGCCGATTATTGGGAGCAGGTGATTATTATGAACGATCATCAAAAAAGAAGATTTGCCCATAATATAATTAGCACATTATTTAATACGGTTTCAGGAAAAAAGATAGCATTTTTAGGTTGGGCCTTTAAAAAAGATACGAATGATACCCGTGAATCTGCCGCTATTTATGTGGCAGATGAATTATTAAATGAACAATCTAAAGTTGCTGTTTATGATCCTAAGGTATCTGAAGAACAAATGTATGCCGATTTAGATTATTTAAATACCCGATCTTCTGAAGAAAACAGAGAAGGAGTAAGCGTTTTTAACAACCCTTATGAGGCTTGTAAAGATGCGCATGCTATTGCGGTTTTAACAGAATGGGATGAGTTTAAAACTTACGATTGGCAAAAACTATACGATCAAATGCAAAAGCCGGCTTTCCTTTTTGATGGAAGAGGGATTTTAGACACTGATGCTTTAGAAAAAATAGGATTTGTTTGTTACAAAATAGGGAGCGGAAAAAACCCTGAAATATAATTAATACAAGCATATTTTCCATGAATAAAAAGAGAGTTTTAATAACAGGAGCTGCCGGGTTTTTAGGGTCTCATCTATGTGATAAATTTATAGATGAAGGCTTTTCTGTATTAGCAATGGATAACCTAATTACCGGAGATCTAAAAAATATAGAACATCTTTTTAAGAGGGAAGATTTTGAGTTTTATCATCATGATGTAAGTAAATTTGTTCATGTAGCAGGTAAATTAGATTATATCTTACACTTTGCGTCTCCAGCAAGTCCTATAGATTATTTAAAGATTCCAATTCAGACTTTAAAAGTAGGAAGTTTGGGAACACATAACCTTTTGGGTTTAGCGAAAGAAAAAAATGCTAGAATATTAATAGCGAGTACTTCTGAAGTTTATGGAGACCCATTGGAGCATCCTCAAAATGAAGATTATTACGGAAATGTAAATACTATTGGTCCACGGGGTGTTTATGATGAAGCTAAACGTTTTCAAGAATCGATAACGATGGCTTATCATCGTTTTCATGGGATAGAAACTAGAATAGTAAGGATATTTAATACTTATGGCCCTAGAATGCGCTTAAATGATGGGAGGGTTATTCCTGCTTTTATTGGACAAGCGCTAAGAGGAGAAGATTTAACTGTGTTTGGCAATGGTTTACAAACAAGATCTTTTTGTTTTGTAGATGATCAGGTGGAGGGAATTTACAAATTATTATTTAGTGATTATTCCAATCCTGTAAATATTGGTAACCCTCACGAAATTACCATTAAAGATTTTGCTGAAGAAATAATTAAACTTACTCAAACTAATCAAAAGGTAGTATACAGACCATTGCCTAAGGATGATCCTATGCAACGTCAACCGGATATTACGAGAGCAAAAGAAATTCTTAATTGGGAACCAAAAGTGAAGCGTTCAGAAGGGATGAAAATTACCTATGAATATTTTAAAGGTTTATCCAAAGAAGAGCTTCAAAAAAAAGAACACAAAGATTTTTCAAGTCATATAAGAAAATAATATATGGTAATAAAGCAGGGTAGGTATTCGGGTTATCTAAGACCAATGGCTTATCTTATAGATTTAGCTATTATTTTGCTTTTTGCCCTTCAGTTTCAGTTTGAAATTATTGATTATTTTAACTATGCAATTTTCATATCTATTGGATGGTTAATACTCTCTATTAAATCTCAATTCTACGAAATTTATAGATTTACCAAAGTCATTCGGATATTTTCATTAGCATTTTTACAGGCAGGTCTATTTATACTTTTAGTTTTTGCCTTTTTCGGTTTTTTTGAAGAATTAAGCAGACCGGCCTCAAGAATACTTGTTTATTCAGTTAAAGTTTTATCGGTCATTCTTATAGTCAAACTCTCAATTTTTTATTTATTAAAAAGATATAGAAAAAATTTAGGAGGTAATTATAGACGTACGGTAGTAATAGGAAAAACAATAAGAACGAAGAGATTAATAGATTTCTTTCAAACTAACCAAGAATATGGTTATCAATGCAAAGCTATATTTGACCTAAAGAAAAATGACACTTTAGAAAATTGTTTTGAATTTATTATAGAAGAGAAAATAGATGAAATATATTGCTCAGTAACTTCCCTTACCAATAAAGAAATAAGTGATTTAATTGATTTTGCAGATAATAATCTTAAAGTCTTAAAATTTCTTCCGGATAATAAAGAAATCTATACCCGTCGCATGAAAATGGAATACTATGGATATTTACCTATCTTATCGTTACGTGATATTCCAATAGAAGATCCTTTAAACCAATTTATTAAAAGAAGTTTTGATATTGTATTATCGTTACTCGTGATTATAGGTATCTTGTCATGGCTTAGCCCAATTTTGGCAATTCTTATTAAATTAGAGTCTAAAGGGCCCGTATTTTTTAGACAAAAAAGAAACGGACTTGATTATAAAGAATTTTATTGCTACAAGTATAGATCTATGCGCATTAATCCTGATGCGAATATCCATCAAGTAAGTAGAAATGACAAAAGAATAACTAATGTTGGTAAGTTTTTAAGGAAAACCAGTATAGACGAACTTCCTCAGTTTATTAATGTTCTGTTTGGGGATATGTCTATAGTTGGCCCTAGGCCTCATATGGTAAGTCATACCCATATGTATGCAGAGCGTATCGATAAATTTATGGTAAGGCATTTTGTGAAACCCGGTATTACAGGTTTAGCGCAGGTTAGTGGTTACCGTGGGGAAGTTGAAACAGAAAATGATATTATTAACCGCGTAAAGTATGATATTTTTTACTTAGAAAATTGGTCTCTACTTCTAGATATAAAAATAATTTTTCAAACAGTTTTTAATACTTTAAAAGGAGAAGATAAAGCCTATTAGGTTTTCTCTAATTTTTCACTTAGTATATCGAGCTGTAGTTCAATATTAAAACTGGAAATAGCCGTTTCTTCTATATGTTTTTTCAACTGATATACTTCGGTTAAGTTTAATTTTTTTATAAGTCTATTTAATGCTAAGAAATTTCCAGGCTCAATCACATAGCCTAAGTTATGGTTGTTAACTATTTCTTCTCCTTCTCCCCCTGCAAAATAAATTATTGGAAGCTTATTGTGGGCCATCTCGTATATTTTAGAAGGGGTAGAGCCATAAATACTTTTAACTAAAGGAACAATAGCCAAATCAAAATCATTTAATAACTGAAGAAGTTTTTCACGTTTAACTTCTCCGTGATAAATAATTGGCTTTTGCGTAATAGCTATAAAATCTTCAATAGCTTCTTGCTCTGCTCCGGCTCCATAAATATGCAATTCTGCTTCTTGAAGTTCAATTTGCTGACAGAGTTTCAAAATTCCTTGGGCAATACCTAGAAGTCCTGCGTAAATAATTTTTACAGGCTTTTTTGCTGAAACTTTCGCAGGTTGAGGTTTATAGGAAGCTTGCGGAAAATTTCGATATAATAAAGTGTCTTGCTGTGGGACAATGCTTTTTATACGTTCTAAAATTTCTTTAGATTGACCTAAAACAAGTTGAGGTTTTTGATAATTGAATTTTTCTATTTTTTCTAAAAGATTGTAGGTTTTACCTTTTTTAATAGCTCCAAGTTCATATCCTGCAGATGGCCATAAGTCAGAAACATTTAAGATCAACTTTCGTTTCTTTTTAGATAAAAACCGTAACGCGGCGTGAGCAATTATTAGAGGAGGACTTTGAATAATAACCATTCGGGCAATTTTACGGTTTCTGAAAATAGAAAAGAAAAAGAAACTTATAGAGAAAGAGACCATCCCTAATAAGCGTTTAAACTTATTACCTGAGTTGTTAGCATAAACCCATAATCTATTTACCTCAATTCCTTCGTAAGTTTCTGTAACAGCAATTTTTCCTTGATATTCCTTAAAAATTTTTCCTTTAGGATAATTTGGTAATGGACAAACCACAGAAACTTCAAAACCACGTTCCTGAAGTCCTAAAGCCATTTTTGCAATTCGGTTAGAGGCTGCACCGGTTTCTGGAGGAAAGTAATTTGTTATAATGGTAATTTCCTTCATATTAAAGATTCAAATTGCTTTAGTTTGCCACTTTTCTTACGTTTTAAAACATCAACTCTATTTAGTTGAAGTGTTAGCCCTTTTTCAAGATACTTTTCAATAGAAGCTTTAATTTCGTTTTCTTTTTCTGCTGAAATTTCTTCGGAAGAAACATAGGTGATTTCAAATGTATCTTTTTCTTTTTGCTTGATCACAAACTCTTTCACTTCGCTACCATCTTCAATAATGCTTTTGGTAACATAGTAAAAAGTAAGCCCAGGAACTATTTTCCCACTTGGAAGTTTGGCCACATCATTGGTTCTACCGGTGAGCTTTTGCAGGAACTGATGTTTGGCCGTACTTTTTTCACTAATAACGCCCAAATCTCCAAGCTCATACCTTATAAATGGATGCGCTTTATTGTATAGAGAAGTAACGATAATTTTCCCTTCACTTCCATAAGGGAGAGGTTGGTTATTTTTATTTACTACCTCTATATAAAGACTTTCATTATTCAATACCCATTCATCTTTAGGGTTTTGAAAAGCCAATAAATCTAATTCGCTTGCACCATATTCATTAACAACAGGAATACCAAATTGGTTCTCTAAAAGTTTTTTGGTCTCGGGAAAAAGCATTTCACTGGTTACGATGCAGACTTTTAGAGTAGGGCAAACATCTTTCAAAATAATATTTTTCTTTCGTAGATATTTGGCAAACAATTCAATAGAACTGGTATAACCATTAATATAATTAAATTTCTTCTTATAAAATTCAGCTAAAAAACCTTTTAGTTTTTCATCGTTTAAATTAAAAATAGGGAAGCGATAACGAGTGGCCATTTTGTCTTTTAAACGCTCTTTGTAATAGCCGAATTTATCTAGCGGAATACCGTAAAACCTAGCTTGAAAGGACGAATTAAAGTCGAGTCCAAACCAACCAAACCTATTAAATATAACAGACCATGTTAACGCATGAGAAAACTTGTCTTTAGCAAAAACAAACGGATGCCCGCTAGAACCCGAGGTTTTATTGATATATACATTTTTTGTAGAATAACCTTCACTTAGTCTGTCTTGCAGTGGCTGTTGAAGATCTTTTTTGGTGAGAATTGGTAAATCTTCCCACTTTTCAATCTTTTTATCTATTACTAAATTTTTGTAGAATGAATTATGCTGAAGATGAAATTCTAAAATTTCTTGTTTTTTTGCTTCGATATAATCGGCATAATTTTCTTCTGGAATAGCTTGAATTTTATCTAAATGAACTTTTGCTTCCTCAATGGGAAAACCTTTTAATTTTAGCGTAAAATCAAACCAATTCAATCTCCTTATTTTTTATAAAAACATTAGGGCGTCAATTTACAAACATTTATTTTTGGGGCTTCTAATAAAAATTTAAAATATGAATATTCTTGTATTAGGTTCTGGCGGAAGAGAACATACCTTCACTTATAAAATAGCCCAAAGCGAACAATGCGAAAAGTTGTATGTTGCGCCAGGGAATGCAGGAACAAGTGAAATAGCAGAAAATATTCCCCTAAGTGTGACCGATTTTGAAGCTGTAAAACAAACAGTTCTCGAAAAAGATATTCATATGGTAGTTGTTGGTCCAGAAGATCCTTTAGTAGAGGGTATTTACGATTTCTTTCAGCAAGATTCAGCTTTAAAAAATGTAAAAGTTATTGGTCCTTCTAAAAAAGGAGCTTTATTAGAGGGAAGTAAAGAACGGGCAAAAGAATTTATGGCCATGTATAATATTCCCACTGCAGCTTATGAAAGTTTTACGGTGAAAAGTGTAGAGGCCGGAAAAAAATTCTTAGAAACCCTAAAAGCCCCTTACGTTTTAAAAGCCGATGGATTAGCGGCAGGAAAAGGAGTTTTAATTTTAGATAACTTAGAAGAAGCCAAGCAGGAGCTGGAAAATATGCTAACCAACGAAAAATTTGGTGAAGCGAGTAAAACCGTAGTTATTGAAGAGTTTTTAGATGGGATAGAACTAAGTGTTTTTGTACTTACCGACGGGAAAAACTATAAAATCCTTCCCACTGCAAAAGATTATAAACGAATTGGCGAAGGTGATACAGGTTTAAATACAGGAGGGATGGGAGCCATTTCCCCGGTCCCATTTGCTAATGAAGAGTTGATGCAAAAAATAGAAGACCGAATCGTAAAACCTACCATCAATGGTTTACAACAAGAAAATATAGAGTATAAAGGATTTGTGTTTATAGGATTAATTAAAGTAGAAGACAATCCGTATGTAATTGAATATAACGTGCGGATGGGCGATCCTGAAACCGAAGTGGTTTTACCAAGAATCAAAACTGATTTAGTAGCATTGTTAGATAAAGTAGCTGAAGGAAAATTAGATGAAGCTTCTTTAGAAATAGATGAAAGAGCTGCAACAACGGTAATGACGGTTTCTGGGGGTTATCCTGAAGCCTATGAAAAAGGAAAAGAAATCACCGGAATAGAAAACATCAAAGATTCTATCGTGTTTCACGCTGGTACTAAAGAAGAAAATGGCAAAGTAGTGACCAATGGAGGTCGAGTGATTGCTATTACTTCCTTTGGAGAAGATTACAATAAAGCACTAAAAAAATCTTATCAAAATGTAGAAAAACTTCATTTTGATAAGATGTATTATCGTAAAGACTTAGGTAAGGACTTGAACTAATTTTTAGTTCCAGTACTTGCCAAAGTATTTTTCTTGTCTTTTGTGCTCCTCATCAGCAAAACCACGTAATTGCTTTAACCAGTAACAAAAGGCAATGATTCCTATAATTATAAATATCCAGTTTAAAGCATTTGCTGCTGCCCAACTATCTAATTGAAGTTCTCTCAACCAATCTAATGGTTTAAAAAGAATATCTACAAAAATATATTCTATAAATTCAAAAAAATCTTTCATTAGAAGAAACTTTAATATAATTTAGATACAAAAGTAATAAATTACACAATGTTAACAAGCTTTTTTAATAAATCTAAACCTATCAATTTCTTATTAGTAGGCTTTTTAATGGTGTTTTATTTTTTGTTTGTTAATTTCTTTATTGTAGATAAAACAATTTCTGTGTCATATACCTTAAAAAAGGTAGGCCTCTTATTGGTTTATTTATTTTTAATGGTACTTATCAACTTTATCGTTAAAAGAAATAGGGTAACCAAAAGAAATACTTACACCATTTTCTTCTTTGCGGTTTTTAGCATGATGTTTTTACCCATTTTAAAATCAAGTAATGTTTTAATTTCTGGACTGTTTATCTTATTAAGCCTAAGAAGGGTAGTAAGTTTACGATCGGGAATTCATATTAAAAAGAAACTCTTTGATGCCTCTTTTTGGGTGGGTTTTGCTTATCTGTTTTATCCTGAAAGTATCTTATTCATCATCTTACCATTTTTCGGGATTCTACTCTATGCCAATACCGATTTTAAAAATTGGTTAATTCCATTTGTAGCCTTAATGGCTGTATATATTATAGAAACCTGTTTCAGTTTGCTTGTTTACGAAAGTTTTTTTCTTCCATTATCTTCATTTAGTGTTCCTGTATTAAGTTTTTCAAATTATCATTCAGCAAAGATAATAGTGCCGATAAGCGTACTCTTAACCTTTAATATATGGGCGTTATTTTACTTTTTAAAAAGCTTGCAAAATGCTACTAGAAGATTAAAGGCAACACTTTATTTAGTACTTGCAGCTTGGTTAGTTTCTATCTTGGTCATTATTCTTTCACCACATAAAAATGGTTCTGAACTACTTTTTTTTATTTTGCCGGTTTGTATTATGGGAGCCAATTATTTTGAGCAAAAAGGAGAATATATCTTTAAAGAAGTATTATTGGTATCCTTAGTATTATTAACCGTTTTAGTGCCTTTTATAGCCTTTTGAGTTTAGATTTAGTTTACATTGAGAGTCAATTAAAACAGCGTTTGCCCTATCCATATCAATGGGGTAAAAAGCAAACCGATAAATGGGATAATTATACCAATTTTATCTACGACTTTCCTTCTTGGGAAGCAGTAGTTGAGGCAATGAAAGCCACTACTGAAGCTTATGGGTTAAACAAGAGAGAACTCTTTAATTATGCAGCCAATAGGTGGTTTAACTTTTGGAGTGCGATGGCTGTTGAACAAATTTTTACTGAAATTGATGGAGTAACACCATCTTTAAATCACAAAGACCGGTTGGTCGATTTTAATTTACGAGGAATTGATTTTGACCATAAAACTTCTGTTTTTCCTGAAGCTTATAAGCAAACCCTCTATTATGCCCAACATCACCACGAAGATTTATTGTATTGGTTGTATAAAAATCAAAGTCAACAACAACGCAAACATTTAGAAAACCGATTATTTATTGTGACCTATGCAGAAGATGGGGAACATTGGAAATTAAAAGCAGAAATCAGTCTTTTAAAACAATGCATTCAAAAATATGTTTCTACCTTTGATGCTTCAACATTAGAACAACTTCAACTGAATAATAAAACCATCTATTCAGATATAATTTGGGCGGTTAAATGAATTACATCGGGTCTAAAAACAAACTCTCTTCTTGGATTCTGGAAGTTGTCGAAAACACCATTCAACAGCCGCTTTCCCAACTTGTTTTTTGTGACCTTTTTGCAGGAACAGGAATTGTAGGAAGAACTTTCAAACCTCTCGTAAAACAAGTAATTGCCAATGATATTGAATTCTACAGCTTTGTATTACTAAAAAATTACATTGAAAACCATCGAGAAATTCCTTATGCAGAAAACTATATTCAACAGTTGAATGAATTAGAAACCAAAAAAGGATTCATCGCTGAAGAATACGGAGAAAACGGAAAGGCCGATCGTTTGTTTTTCTCTAAAAAGAATGCTGAAAAAATCGATGCTTGCAGACAACAAATTGAAACCTGGAAAGCTTCCACAGAAATTTCAGAAAATCTTTATTATTTTCTTCTAGCTTCCTTATTAGAGAGTGCCGATAAGGTGGCCAATACCGCTTCGGTTTACGGAGCTTTTCTAAAAAAAATAAAAACTTCCGCAGCAAAAGAATTAGTTATTCAACCCGCAGGATTTGTAAAAACGAAAAATACTCATCAAGTATTTCAGGAAGATGCCAATAAATTAATACAGCAGATAGAAGGAGATATATTGTATTTAGACCCGCCCTATAATGCCCGGCAGTATGGAGCTAATTATCATTTGCTTACTACTATTGCAAAATATGATACCTTTGCACCCAAAGGTAAAACCGGTTTACGGGGTTATTATAAATCGGTATATTGTAAGAAAAAAGAAGTAGCTATCGAGTTTGAAGAATTAATCAAGCAAGCAAAATTTTCTTATATTTTTTTAAGTTACAATAATGAAGGTTTAATGCCACCGGAAGTAATACAAACAATTATGAGCAAATACGGTAAATATAGTTTGGCTAGCAAAAACTATCAACGTTTTAAAGCCGATAAAACAGAAAACCGTAACCATAAAGCCAATCAAACAATAGAATATTTACACATTTTAGAAAAATAAAATATATGTTTTCAGATAAAGCAAATCACATTTTTGAAGAGGTAATCGAAAAATATCATGTGCTCAACACGGTAGACCAAGCTTTTGAAAATCCTTACGATGAAACAAAAGACCTTATTCAGCATTTATTATACAGAAAATGTTGGATAGACACCGTACAATGGCATTATGAAGATATTATTCGCGACCCGGAAATAGATCCTGTTTCTGCTTTAAAATTGAAACGTCAGATTGATGCTTCTAACCAAGATAGAACAGATATGGTAGAATACATCGATAGTTATTTTTTAGATAAATACAAAGATGTAGGCGTTAAAGAAACTGCTACCATCAACACAGAAAGTCCTGCGTGGGCTATAGACAGGCTTTCTATTTTGGCATTGAAGATTTATCATATGAATGAAGAAGCGACCCGTGATGATGCTTCTCAAGAACATCAAATGGCTTGTCAGGCAAAACTTGATATATTATTAGAACAAAGAGTAGATTTATCTTCTGCTATTAATCAATTATTGGAAGATATTGAAAATGGAGATAAATACATGAAAGTGTATAAGCAAATGAAAATGTACAATGACGATGAATTGAATCCTGTTCTTCGTGGTAAAAAGAAATAAGATAGGTAAATAAACCTCACTGGTTTTCTAAATCGGTGAGGTTTGCTCAATCAAATGGGGAAAACTTCAAAAGACAAAACTATTTCTTCCCTATCTGCTGAAATGCCGAAGGCAGAAGAGGATTTTCAGCTATTAGTCATTAGGCTTTCGGCCATGGGAGATGTGGCGATGACAGTGCCTGTTTTACAAAGGCTGGTAAAAACCTATCCTCGATTGAAAATTACCGTTTTAACCAAGCCCTTTTTTCATCCTATTTTTGAAGAAGTTCCCGGTGTAACTATTGTTTCTGCTGAAGTTAATACAAAGCATAAAGGAATTTTTGGGCTTTGGAAGTTAGCTAGAGAACTTCAATCTCTTCGATTACACGCAGTAGCCGATTTGCACAATGTGCTAAGAACTAAAATTCTACGTTTTTTTTTCTTTTTCTTCGGAATTAAATCTGCTGTGATTGATAAGGGTAGGGCAGAGAAAAAAGAATTAACAAAACTTCACCCTAAAAATATTCAGCCACTAAAGACAACACATCAACGCTACGCCAAAGTTTTTGCTGAGTTAGGTTTGCCAATAGATTTGAATGTATCTGTTGAGGTGAAAAAGCATCCTATTCCGCAATTCATCAAAGAAAAACTTACGCAACCCAGAAAATGGATTGGTATTGCTCCCTTTGCAGCTCATAAGGCTAAAATGTATCCGCTTTCAAAAATGGAAGAAGTGATTGCTAAGTTAGATGCAGAAAATAAATATGATATTCTTTTATTTGGGGGCGGCAAACACGAAGAAGCACAGCTTAATAAGCTAGCCTCTAACTATAAAAATGTAATTAGCATGGTTGGAAAATTAACTTTTAAAGAAGAACTGCAAACCGTTTCTAATTTGGATGTAATGTTGTCTATGGATAGCGGAAACGGACATTTAGCCGCGATGTTTGGTATTCCCGTAATAACAGTTTGGGGAGCTACACATCCCTTTGCTGGTTTTGCTCCTTTCCAGCAACCAAAAGAAAATCAGCTTTTACCTGACTTAGAAAAATATCCTTTATTACCAACTTCTATTTATGGAAACAAGCATGTAGAAGGTTATGAAGAAGTGATGCAAAGTATTTCCCCGACAGAAATTTTAAATAGAATTGAAGAAGTTTTATAAAAGTAAAAGGGAAATAAATTGATTTATTTCCCTTTTTTATTATTGCTGAAAAATTCTTAATAATTTAAATAAACCCAACCTTTACGTACTTCTCTGTCTGGAGCAGAAATATCCAACACATAAAAGTATGTTCCTACAGGTAAGAGGTCTCCTCCAGTACTTCCGTCCCAAGGGAGTTTATTATTATTTCCCTCATAAACTACTCTTCCGTAAAGAGAATAAATTTTAAGGTTAAAATTATAGTTTTCATAAAGTCCTGAGATATTAAATTTGTCATTCATTCCATCAGCATTAGGAGAAAACCCATCAGGAATTATTAAATCACAAATTTTAGGGGCTAAATTTATTTGAACAATGGTATAACATACATCTTCAATAGAATTTTCAATTCTTACAAAGAATTCATCATTTTCACTAGCTCCAGCATATGCAGATGGATTTGGAATTTCATTTTCAAGATTTTGTGCATCGCTTAAATCGGTATAATAAGCTTGTATACTTTCTTCTGGAGTTAGATTTAAATCAGCTTCTGTTGAAGTTAAATCAATTTGGTCAAATTCATTTTCACAAACTTCTAAGCTTAATTCAGTACTTGAAAAAACTCCTGAAATGTTCTCTATATCAAAACTCACAATTTCATAACAGTTACTATTTGGCGTGTTTTCTACCCTAACATAAATAGTTTGTGTAACATTTAAAGCTTGATAGTTATTGGGAGTAGAAATTTCGTTTTGAAAATTTTCAGCATCAGTTTGACTTTCATAAAAACTAAGGCTATAATTCTCACCATTAAGAATACTATTTTCAGTTAAGGTTAAATCAAAACTAGTCAGATCATCATTAGCTGTACAAGCAGTTAAATTATTAGCGGTTCCTGCATTGACCTCTTTTACACAAGCCTCAAAAGTAGTGGTTTGATAACAGCTAGTATTGTTAGCACTTTCAACCCTAACATAAATCGTTTGACAACCATTAAAATTAGTAACGTCGGTAAGCTCATTGGTACTGTCATCAGCATTTTCTTGAGAGCTATAGTAGGTTATATTATAGTCGTTAGGGTCTTCGCCATCTAATAAATCAGCTTCATTACTAGTTAAATCAATAGAATTGTTACAAGCGTTCAAATTAGAAGAATTCCCTATAGCTACTGAATTTCCACACACTTCAAAGCTTCCTACACTAAAACAAGACTCATTTGTATTACTTTCGATTCTAGCATATAGTGTTTGACATCCAGTAGAGTTTAAAGTAAAGAGATTTGGGAAGGTAATAGATGGACCATCATTTGTGGCGGCTGTTTCCGTGAGGTAGTACGAAATTGTAAAATTGTTAGCTTCTTGAGATCCTAAAATCGCACTATTGTTCACTGTTAAATCAAACACTAACGTTTCTCCCGGACTAAAGCATTCATTTAAATCTGGTAAATTAACAATTTGTGGACTTTCAGACGTCTCTAGGTTTATTTCACCTATAGCGAAACATTCGGTGGTAGGATCTTCAACTCTAATAAAAACAATTTCTGTTGAACCTGCGGTAACAGAATAATCGGTAGCATTATTAATTAAAGCTGATGGTTCTTCATCCTGTGCTCCTGTTAAATCAGTATAAAATGTGATATTATAATCTGTAGGCGTAGTTATAAATGAAGTTGAATAATCAGTTAAATTAAAACTTACTAGTTGATCTTGGTCATCATCGCAATCACCTAAAATATCAATACTTTCTTGTAGTAAACTTACATCTTGTAAGAATAATTGAATTTCGGCTATTTCATAACAATTAAAGACATTTATTACTCTTACATAAATAGTTTCGTCTGTAAAAGCGGTTGAATTAGGATAAGAATCTATAATATCAAAATCTATATTTGAATTATTTCCTTCTTCTGCATCTTCTAAGGTATTGTAATAGATAAAAAATAGCTCAGGGTTTGTTGTTATGTTATCTTCAACACTAGTTAAGTCAAAAATTTCAAAACCGTCTCCATCATTATCACATTGTGCAATAGTTTCATCATTAGAATCTAAAATCACATCATTTACAAATACCTGAACATTTTTAATGCTATGTCTATCATTTAATCCTCCTGTAGAGGCAGAAAAGCCAAAATATCCTGTATCAAAATCAGCAGCTCCCGGTTGAGTGGGAGGTACACCATTAATATAAGTAGTTCCTTCAACGATAACCTCTACATTTCCATCGTCCCAAATAATGGTAGCATGCTGGTAATCGGGACTTCTCAGGCTTTCTACCACTTCAGATCTTAAAAGGTAATTAAAAGGATCTGCCTCTGAAAATTCCGGTCCAAAGCCTACCTGAATTTCGGGGTTATCTGTTCCTCCTATGTTATTATCATTATCATAAGTATCAAAAGCAACTTTTAGTCCATTTGCATCGTCAGGGATATTTAAAGTTTCACCACCTTCTCCGCCGGGTGCAGGCTGTTCATCTATATACCAAAAAGCTATACCATCTGCAGGTTCGCCAGCACTGTCATACATCCTAAAATCAAATTCTACCCTCCATTTATTAGCACATTCAGTTAAACTATAAGGTTCTTCATAATAGATAGCTGCACGATCACTGTTTTGAGCTTGAGTTAATACAATTTCATCTCCTTCGACGAGGTCCTCTATGGTTTCACCTGGAGTATTGGTTTCGGCTACCCATCCATCTGTAACCACAGGGTTTCCTGTAAGTTCTGTGAGTAAAGTGTTTTGTGCAAAACTATTCAAGCTAGCCATACAAAACAGCAGTAATGCAATTTTAAAATAGTTGTTTTTCATCGGTTATTAGTTATTGAGTTATTATCATCTTTTCATTGTAAAATGGTTCTTGAAGGTCGTAGGCCTGGGCACGCCGATTGCCCCACTTGCCGTGGGCACCCCGGGCTCGAGGTACTCCACACTGAAC